>NZ_NFLU01000001.1 GCF_002161085.1 Flavonifractor sp. An112
CGGTGTCGGCGTACCGGGCCTCCATCCCCTCCAGGCCCCTCAATTCCGCGCCCCCCAGAGGGATGGCGGGGTCGCTCTCCCCGGCAATGGCCCCCGCCACCGCTGCGGCTGCCAGGCCGGTGTCGTCGCCGGGGGCCACCAGCACCACCCGCTCGCTGTTGAGCCCTTCCGCCCGCTGGACCAGGGCCTCCACATTCTCGTTCTGGGCGCCGCCTACCACGGCAATGCGCTCCCGTCTGGCCTGGGACGCGTCGCAGACGCTCTGCCGCAGGGCTTGCTGGACGGTCAGCTGGGTGCTGTCGCACACCACCACAGAGATATCCCCCTCTGCCGCCAGCAGGTCAAAGGCCCCCTGATAGTCCTCCTCTCCGCTCACCGGCACTGCCACCACCTTGGCCGCGCCGTTGCGGAACAACACCTGCACCAGTTTGGTCAGGTTCTCCTCCTGACCAAACTGGGTGACCGCGTCCTCATAGCGGTTAAGGGTGTACAGCTTGCCGCTCTCCCCCTCACTGACCAGGCCCACCAAGCCTACGGTGCTGCTGCCGCCGCTGCCGCTGATCACAGTGGATGCGTCGTAGCTGGAGTATACTCCAGGCCGTTCATGGATCGTCATACTCAAATCCGGCTCTCTCCTCTCACAATAAAGTCCAGGAAGGTGCCGCCCTCCTGGGCCACCGCGTACAGGTAGCCCCGGCATACCGCCTCCACCGTCCGGTGGTAGAGGCCGGCCCTCTGGTCAAATTCCGTCTCTCCGCAGGAGAGCTCCTGTAGGGTGAGGCCGGGTGGTCCCTCCCGCTGCAAGGCCTCAGCCATCCGGTCAAAGGTCTCCTGAATGCCCGCCGCGCCGCAGCCCTGGGGAGCGTACAGGTCCAGCCCGAAGGTGAGGACGATCTTCCTCCCGTACAGCTCCTGCCACTGTCCGCTCTCCTGGTCGTACCGTTCTCCCAGGTAGTCCCGGAATCCCTCCGGTCCCCCCTGGCAGGCCCGGAGGGAGACAGCAGCCACCACCCCATCTCTCCGGGCCCGCCTCATCTCCGGGTAGGCGCATTGGGCATCAATGCCCTGCTCCTGCAAATAGTCCGCCATCCGCTCCCGGATGGTTCCAAACTCCATTGCTCTCCCCCGCTTCCCACAGTCTTTCCGCTCGTCAAAAACACTCCAAGTTACGCTCAGTCCCTGACCGCCAGCAGTCCCCACCAGTACACCAGTTCCTCCCCCAGGTATACCGGCTGGGCACTGCGTACCGTAAAGGTCTGGTCTCCCCAGGCAAGGTATCCATCGCCCAGCTCATCCAGAGCCATGTCCGGTCCGCCCAGGCAGATCCATCGGTCCTGCCGCACCAGCCCCAGAGGGGTAGGCTGCCGCTGGAAGAAATCTGCCCCCTTCTCCTGAACGGGCTGGAGGAAGGCCCGGCACACCGTGCCCTCCTCCTGTCCCTGCCGGTAGAGGGTGACGGTCTGACCATATCTGGATAAAATCTGTCTCCAGCGGTCAGTCATCCCTCCACCCCCTGAAACAGAAATCCCCGGTCCTTCAGATAGGGCCCCAGCACCGTCTCGCCCTGGAGCCGGAGGGCGGCGGAGCGCTCCCGATCCTGAACGCAGTCTGCCTCTCGGATGGTGACGCTTCCGGCGGTAAACTCGGTCCCGCCGCCGTACTGGCCTCCGGCCAGCCCTGCCAGCGCCACCCAGGCGCACCCCAGCACGAAGGCCGGGCCGCAGTCTTCCGGCGTCACGCCCTCCCGCAGCCGCCCAGTCATCTCCTCCGCCGCAATGCGGCACAGAGCCTCCAGCGCCGGACCCTGGCTGTCCTCTACATGACCCAGGGTCTGGGCCATCGCCATGATCTCCTCAATCATTTCAGCTTCAGCACCTTGGCGGCGTCGGTGAACAGCTTGGCAAAGCCGGAGATGCTGGTGATGGCAGCCCGCTCCAGCTGGCGGTCAATAAGCTTGTCATACTCCACCATCACGTCGGAGCCCTGCACCATCTCCAGAGCGTAGTTCTTGTCCAGGCCAATGAGCTTGCCGCTCTCCAGAGCGGAGGTGCGCAGCAGGGTAGCCCCCAGGGGGGTGGCCAGCTTGCCGGTGCCCTGGAAATTAAGGCCGGTAAGAGGATTCTGGAACTCGTCCATCTTGAGCAGCTGGCGCATCATGTCGCCGGACACCAGCAGGGTGTTCATCTCGTAGGGGTCAAACTGGGCCCAGAAGTCCACCAGATCGTCGTAGGTCAGGGTACCGGAGGAGCCACCGATGGGGTCGGAGCCCACGGTATACTCCTTGGCGGGGTTCTCGTTGCCGTCGCCGTGGAGCAGCACATCGATGGCGTCCTCCAGGTGCATCCGGTTGATGTGGGCGCCGATCTGCCGCAGGGTGACGGAGAACAGGTCCAGCTTCTGATAGCGGATAGCCTCGTAGGAGGCCACCAGCATCCGGCCCCGCTTGTGGAGCTTGACCAGGTTCTCCTGGGTCTTGACCTGGGTCTGGGGGATGGTGGCGCCCTCCTCCACATGGCGCAGGGCCTTCTGGTCATCCTCGGGCACAGAGGCAATGGAGCGGTAGTCCATGCCATCGAAGCGGGTGACGGCTGCGGTGATGTGGGGCAGCAGGTCGGCCTCCTCCATACCCTGGCGCACCGACCGGGCGATGTACTCGGGGAAGAGGACGGCGGACTGGCTGGTGGAGAAGAACTTTTCCACCACGTCACTGCCCGCGCCCTTCACCTTGATGTCAAAGCGCTTGAGCTGACGCTGATAGGCGTCCAGGCCTTCCAGAGGAGTGCCCTTGTACTGCTCCGAGGGATCCTCCCGCTCCAGCACCTGGGTAAAGGTGCGGCCCGCCTCGTTGTACATACCCTTTTCCAGTCTCAGATTGTCAAACCGATAGCTCATATTCCCATCCTCCCTTTCTTACAGACAGATCACGGCCGCGTCAGTCTCTACCCGCACCACCAGATACTCGGTCCCGGTAGAGGTGTCCAGCTTCACGCCGCCGGAGCCGTCCGCGGACAGCTTGCACCAGCCGGCGGTAATGCTGCCGCCGCTGGTAGGCACCTTTACCAGTCCGCCCAGCTGGACGGCGGCATAGCCGTCCTCCGCGGACAGGGCCACGCCGCAGAACTTCTCGCTTGCGGAGCAGGCACCCACCGTGCCGTCCTCCGTTACCTTGACCACCTGACCGGCGGCCACACCCTCGCCGCAGGCAAAGGTAGCCACCACTTCGCCAATGCCTTCAAAGGAAATCTTGCTGCTCATGTTTCTACTCCTTTCTTTTTGTCGGGGCCAATCCCCGTCATTGCGCGCCAGTGCGCACACTGGCGCGGCAATCCGTTATCGTCGGTTTCAGATCAAAAATGCCCCGTCCCGTCCCTCCGCCGGGACCTGCCGCTCCCAGGCGGGCAGCTGGGTCTCCACGCCCCAGGCCTTGTCCACCTGGACCTCAAAGGCCTTCTTCAGCGCGTCCAGTTCCGGCTCCTCCAGCTTCCGGACAATGCCCTTCAGCGTCTCCTGCTCCAGGGCCAGCCCGGCCACGCCGCCCAGGCGCACCACCTCATCCTTGAGCTGCTGGAGGTACTTGCGCCCCAGGGCGGCCTCCCGCTCCAGCTGTTCCATATCCTGTCTCATGCTCTTCATCACCCCCGCGTTTTTCTGGGCCGGCACCGCCACAAAGGACCACTCGTAGGCGTCGGTGGCGTGGACCAGATCGGCCCAGCACAGCTTGCCGCCGTACTCCCTGCCCTTCTCATGGGCGCACCGGCTTCTGTCATGAATGTTCTCCCCGCAGATGGAGCATCTGGCCTCCTCCACCGCGCAGCCCACGCTCACTTCCTTCTTGATGCCGCCCTCGATCTCAGCAATCAGGTCCTTGTTGCTCTCGGTCCGCAGCATATAGGCGTAACCTTTCAGGTAACACAGAGCGTCCCCCGCCGCCGTGAGGACGCTCTCATCCCGCACCAGTTCGGTGCGGTAGATGCGGGCGGTCTGTCCGGCGGCGCTCCACTGGTGGTCGAAAATACCGCTCTTACCCACAAAGAGGGGGGCCAGCTCCTCCAGAGTCTCCGCCGGGAACCGCTCCCCGTCCCGATCCACCTCATTGTCGCACAGCCGCACGGCGAAGGTGTATACCTCCTCCTCTGTCAGCTTTTTGCGGCTCATGGCGTTGATGAGCCCCAGTTCAGTCTGATCCAGGGCGGTACCCTGATCCACCCCCGCCTGCTTGTTGATGTTCATACCGTCTCTCCCTTCTCTCTGGCCTCGTTGTCCATCTCCACGGTCCTGGCCTGCTGGCGGTAAAGCTCTGCCCGAGCCTCCTCCACCAGGTCCTGGAGGTTCACATCCTCCCAGTCCACACTTACCTGAGGCCGGTAACCGTGGAGGGTGAGCCATAATTCACAGATCCGCTCCACCACCGGCTCCAGTCCCCGGCGGATGGCGGTGATCTCGCTGGTCATCATATCAGCCTGCTGGGTACTCATCCGCTCGGTGGAGGACCAGGACAATCCCAGCAGGAAGGGCGGGATGCCGGTGCGGGATACCAGCTGTTCCAGGATCTGCCGTACCGGCACCTCGCTGTCCAGCACCTGGTTGTCCGCGCCGATCACTTTGATGTCCACATCGCCTACCGCCACAAAGTCCCGGACATTGCCGTGCTTGCCCGCCTGCATGGCGGCGGACCACTCCCGGGCGATCTGGCGGCTGCGCTCCTGCACCATGCTCTGATCCAGGGGATTGTCCCCCGGCTTGTATACCACCGCAAAACGGACATTGCCCATCCGCTCCCAGTTCATGCCCATGGCCTGATAAATTTTGAGCAAAATTTCAGTCAGGAAGGGCATGGACCGCAGCAGGCTCACCCCATAGGGGCTGTCCGTCTCAGGCTGAAAGGGGGTGAAGAGGAGCAGCTCCTGCCGGGGCAGTTCCCGCATGGTACCGTCGGTCCCCCGGCCCCAGATGGCAAACTCCATGGGGGTGGCCCCCTCCTTGATTTCAATGTCAGCCACATTGCCGCAGAGCAGAGCGGCAATGTCTCTCCGCCTGCGGTCGGGCACGATCTCCCCTACCGCCCGGCCGCAGGTGAGCATGGAGTCCAGATAGCAGTCCAGGAAGGACTGGATGCCCCGCTGGCCCCGGCCTGTGTTCACGTGCTGGAGAAACCAATCCAGCTCCTTCTGAGCCCGTTTGTCTCCGCACTCCACCTTTACACCGCCCGCCAGCCGAATCAGCTTCCAGATGGCGGCATCCACAATGGGCACCGCCTCCCGAATACTGCGGTAGAGGGCAATCTCTCCCTGCTGCAGGGGCACATAGCCGTCCAATACGCCAAAGGGATGCCTGCCGCCCTCCCGGATCTGGACCGCCAGTCCACCGCCCTCCGGCCCACTTTTCTTATGGAACAGTCCCATAACCACACTCCTTTTTCTCAAAACCGCTCCCGCTCCACGCACAGCCCTCCGAAAAATCCGCCCTCGCCTCCCGCCGTCACCGAGGCGGCGAAATACCGGATGTCGTCCATGGCGTGGTCGTGAACCTTTTGTACCCGGTCCCCCACAGCCTTCTCATCCCAGCAATAGAGGGAAAATTCCCGGATGGCGTCGGCGCAGGGCGTGCAGATCACCAACTTGCCCTGCCGTAACAGATCGGCGGTCACGCGGATACCGGCCAGCACGTCGTTATTGGCCTTTTCTACCCGCCAGCCCTGCCGCCGCAGCAGCTCGATAAAACTGGCGGCGGAGGGGTCGATCACCACCCGCCGGATGGTCCTTCCTCCTGCCAGCTGTTCCAGATCGTGGGCATACTCTCCGTCGGTTTTCTGCCTGCCCTCCCGCCGGGAGTCGTAGTAAAACTCCTTGACCCGGTACCACACGCCATCCCGCAGACCCCACAGGCCGAAGGAAGAGGGATTCACCGTCCCGTAGTCGCAGGAGATGCACCACTGTTCCATCTCCCCCTGGGGCACAGGCTTCACATAGCTCTCATCAAAAAAGTCGTATACCCGCCCCTCTGCCGCCGCCCACTCTCCCAGCACGAACCGCCGGTAGAAGGTCCCGCTGAAGTTGCGGGTATACCGCCGGATGACTCTGGGGGAGAGGGCTGGGTTGTCCTGCATGGTAAAGTGGAGGTAGAGGGCATTGTGTTCCTCCTTCTTCTGGATCCACTCCTTGTAGAACCAGTGCTCCGGCCCCTCCGGGTTGCAGGAAAACCACATCCGGCTCCCCTCTACCGAGCACCGGGCGCAGGCCTGCTCCACAAAGGACCGGGGCATCAGGGCCACCTCGTCCAGCAGCACCCCCGCCAGGGTGATGCCCTGGATGAGGGCGGCACTTCCCTCGTCCTTTCCGCCGAAGAGGTAGAAGGTATTCTCCCGCCCGCCGAAGCGGACGATGATCAAATTTTTGGACACCTTCTCCTCCCACTGAAAGCCCAGCTCCTTCAGTACCGGCAGCAGCCCGCCCAGCAGATTGCGCCGCAGACCGGTGACCGTCTTGCCGCACAGGCCGAAGGCCTGACCATGGAAGGTCCGCATGGCCCAACAGAAGAAAGACAGCCCCATACACATGGTCTTGCCGCTGCGTACCGCCCCGTCGCAAATCAATGCTTCCCTGTCCCGCACTTCCGGGTCGCACCACCAGGTGAGTACCTGCTTCTGCTTGGGGGAAAACGTCCGAAACTTCATGTCTCCTCCTGTATCCCTTCTTCCGCCTTCCGCTCCCACGTCCGAAAGAACTCCACTGCCTGTTCCTCCTGCCCTCCAGCCAATTCCATCAACAATCTAAACACCGTCAACCGGTCCACCAACTGAATTTCCACAGCTCCTTTGTCGGTACGTTTGAATCCGGTGAGCGCTGTCAAGTCCAGGCTATCGATCTCCTTCGCTTCTCCTTCTTTTAAAAAGGCCAGTTTGACCACGTCGTTTGCCTTGCATCTGGCCAATCTTTCTATTTGCTTTAACAGCCTGCCCCTCTCACTGTCCACCGCACTCACTCCTCACCCTTGGCGTCCCAGGGCCAAAAGTTGGATGTTTGCGTACACCGAAGGAGAAAAAAAGTCAAAAAAAATTTGGAACCGCTCCGGTCATCCCGGAGCAGCCCCAAATTTTGGTTTATTTACTTGTCTGTGTTACCGGATCAGTCGTCCCGGTCGGCATCCCAGTCGATGATTACACCGGTAACCGCGTTGATGTCGCAGTCGTACTCCATGTTGCCGTTGCGCATCTCCACTTCGTACACATACCGGCCGTCGTCCCGGTCCAGTTCGCACTTGACCACGGTGGTGCCGGCAGGAGCCTTGGCCAGGGCGATCTCCTTGGCCTTGGCCTCAGTGATGAGGTCGTCCTGGGTGGCGGTGCTGCTGCCGCTGCCCTTCAGGGAAAAGTCATCCCACTCCCGGTCATAGGAGAGCACCGCGCCGCTGGTGGCGTCGATATCGTAGTCGTACTCCGTGTTGCCGGCGTAGAACTCCACCTCATAGTGTACCCGACCGTCATCCCAATCCAGACCGGCCTTCACGAAGATGGCGTCGCTGGCCTTCACGCCCGCATGATTGAGGGCCGCATTCTTGGCCTGTTCCACGGTAATATAGTTGGAGGCGCCGGGAGTGGATGCAATATACTGGTCCTGCGTGGTAAGCACAGCAGTATAGGTGGCGGAATCGTAATCCACCTTCAGACCGGCGGCCTCGCAGATGGCCCGAACGGGGGCGTAGGTAGTACCGTTATAGGAGAAGAGGGGTACCTCATTTCCATCGGCGTCCTTGGGCTGGAACCGTGCGCCGTTCAGGGTCACCTGAATATCATCCTCAACCTTGATGGTTCTGGTAGCCGCCATGGCGGTAACTCCCAATCCCACTGCCAGAGACACAACCAACATACCGGACACAAAACCTTTTCCAAAACCTCTTTTCATCTGAAAAACTCCTTTACAATGAAATTTATGATTTACTTCATGGGCCTCACCGGCCCTTCTGCCTATACAATGGTGCAGCCCGCCCAAATATTGCACAGAATCTGAAAGTTTTTTATTTTTTATTTTCCCGCGAAAAAATCTTGACTTTTTCCAAATATCTTATATAATAATAGGGCTTGTTTGTGACAAGCCATCCTTGCTCCCGCAAAGGGCGGGGGCCATATGTCCATAAGGAGGTGCAAAGAAAATGGCAAAACTCAGCGGTAACTACGAGGTGGTCTACATCCTCAATCCCAACCTGGGTGAGGAGGCCACTGCTGCCATGGTGGAGAAGTTCAAGACTCTGGTGGAGCAGAACGGCACCCTGGCTGAGGTCGACGAGTGGGGCAAGCGCCACCTGGCCTATCCCATCAATGACCTGACTGAGGGCTACTACGTGCTGATGACTTTCGAGTCCAAGCCCGAGTTCCCCCGCGAGCTGGATCGTATCCTGCGGATCACTGACGGCGTGATGCGCTCCCTGATCGTCTGCAAGGACGAGTAAGAGAGGAGAGGCTTCATGCTGAACCGTATTATTCTCATGGGTCGTCTGACCCGTGACCCTGAACTCCGGCACACTCAGACCGGGACGGCTGTGGCCTCCTTCTCTCTGGCTGTGGACCGGGACTTTAAGGACAAGACCACCGGCGAAAAGGCCACCGATTTCATTGATATCGTGGCTTGGCGTCAGACGGCGGAATTTGTCTCCCGTTTTCTCACCAAGGGCCGTATGGCCGTGGTAGAGGGCCGGCTCCAGCTGCGTGACTGGACCGACCGGGACGGCAACAAGCGCCGCACTGCCGAGGTGGTGGCCGACAACGTGTATTTTGGCGACTCCAAGCGGGACGCCGAGGGCGGCGGATACAGCGCACCCTCCGGCGGCTACGGCACGCCCGGCGGCTATGCGCCCCCCGCGGCCCCTGTTGGCGGCGGCTATTCCGCCCCTGCCGGCGGCGACCAGTTTGCCGAACTCACTGAGGATGACGGCGAATTGCCCTTCTAAACCGAACACAGCGGCGGATGCCGCATCATAAAACAAGCCGGACTATAGGCCCGGAACAAGGGAGGTTTTCCAGTTATGGCTATGGATAGAGAGCGCCCCCGCGGCCGCAAGCGCCGCAAGGTCTGCACCTTCTGTGTGGACAAGGTGGAGCACATCGACTATAAGGACGCCGTGAAGCTGCGTCGGTTCCTGTCCGAGCGGAGCAAGATCCTGCCCCGCCGCACCACCGGCACCTGCGCCATGCATCAGCGTCAGCTCACTGAGGCCATCAAGCGTGCTCGTCAGATCGCGCTGCTGCCCTTCGTGACCGACTAATAGCGTCATTGAACAGCCGGGCCAATGGCCCGGCTGTTTCTTTTTGCTCTGACCATCCTCCAGTACCTCTGTAGGGGCCGATGCCCACATCGGCCCGTCTCTTCCCTCCCGAAACACCTTGACAGCCCGTCCCGGTTGTCATAGAATATTCCCGATGCAAACATCCCGGTGTTTTGTCAAAACCGGAGGTATTACATACAAATCAGACGAAGGAGAACAGACCTGTGATCGAACTGAAACACTTATCCAAGGTCTTTCCCACGGCGGACGGGGACTTTGAGGCCCTGTCAGATATCAACCTGACCATTGGGGATGGGGATATCTTTGGTATCGTCGGCATGAGCGGCGCGGGTAAATCCACCCTGGTGCGCTGCATCAACCTGCTGGAGCGGCCCACCCAGGGAGAGGTCCTCATCGACGGAGAGAACCTGATGGAACTCTCCCCTGCCCGTCTGCGCCAGACCCGCCGGTCCATCAGCATGATCTTCCAGCAGTTTAACCTGCTGATGCAGCGGACCTGCCTGAAGAACATCTGCTTCCCCATGGAGATCGCCGGTGTTCCGGCGGCGGAGGCCAAAAAGCGGGCTCTGGAGTACCTGGATATCGTGGGCCTGCCTGACAAGGCCAATGCCTACCCCGCTCAGCTGTCCGGCGGCCAGAAGCAGCGCATTGCCATCGCCCGTGCTCTGGCTTCCAACCCCAAGATGCTGCTGTGTGATGAGGCCACCTCCGCTCTGGACCCCACCACCACCCGCTCCATCCTGAAGCTGATCCAGGACATCAATAAGCGCCTTGGCATCACTGTGGTGGTCATCACCCACGAAATGGCGGTGGTGGAGGAAATCTGCACCCATGTAGCCATTCTGGACCACGGCCATATGGTGGAGACCGGCACGGTGGAGGAGGTTTTCTCCAACCCCAAGACCGAGGCCGGCCGCAAGCTGGTGTTCCCCGAGGGCGCCCATATTGACCAGTTCCCCGTGGCCAGCGTGGTGCGGGTGGTGTTCAACGGCGGCTCCTCCTATGAGCCTCTCATCGCCTCTCTGGCCATCGACTGTGGGGTCAAGGTCAACATTCTGGGTGCCGATACCCGCAACGTGAACGGCAAGGCCTTCGGCTCCATGCTGCTTGGCCTGCCTGAGGACAAGACCGAGGCCGCTAAGGCCATGAACTATCTGCGCGCCCAGAAGGACGTGACTGTGGAGGAGGTGCCTGATTACCATGGCTGATCTGCTGCAAAATGAAGAGGTCCTCCGTCTGCTGGAGCTGAGCAAAAACGGCCTGCTCTTCGCCATCTGGGAGACCCTGTATGTAACGGTGATCTCCACCTTCTTTGCCTATGTCATCGGTCTGCCCCTGGGTGTCATTGCCGTGGTGGGTGAGCCCAATGGCGTGCTGCCCCTGCCCCGTCCGGTGATGGCGGTGCTGAATTTTGTGATCAACATTCTGCGTTCGGTGCCCTTCCTCATCCTGATGGTGGTGGTTATCCCTCTGTCCCGGCTGATCCTGGGCACCTCTATCGGCACGGTGGCCACCATTGTGCCTCTGATCGTGGCTGCCTTCCCCTTTGTAGCACGTCTGGTGGAGGCCTCTCTCCGTGAGGTGGACAGCGGCGTGGTGGAGGCCGCCCAGTCCATGGGCTGCTCTCCCTTCCAGATCATCACCAAGGTGATCCTGCCTGAGAGCCGTCCCTCCCTGATCTCCGGCTTCACCACCGCCTTCATCACCATCCTCAGCTACGGCGCCATGGCGGGCGCCATCGGCGGCGGCGGCCTGGGCTCCATGGCCCTCAATCTGGGCTACCAGCGCCGGATGAATATCATCCTGTGGGTGTCTGTGGTGGTGCTGGTCATTCTGGTACAGATCTTCCAGTCCATTGGTACCCGGGCCTCGGTCCGTCTGGATAAGCGGATTCGCAGCACAGACCGGAAGAAGAAGCTCAAGACCAACCGGGCAGAAAAGTCCGGAATCCATTAATCATCTGTTTGGACGGGGTGCGCAAACTTTTTGGTATGCGCACCCCGTTCTTTTGTCGAAACTGTCTACTTGACGAATGAGTGAGGGAGGCATATACTAAATGCAACCCAAAGGGAACTGAATAACGCCCCTCAAACGCAATGAAGAGAAGAGTAACCAGAAAGATACGGCACAGAGAGCCCGGTATGGTGGGAACGGGTACGGAAGGTTTTGGTGAAGATGGTCTTGGAGCGGCGCACCGACTACCGTTTGGTATAGGCTGCGACGGGTGCGCCCGTCAGCGCGCAGGAGTATGACTGTACTCCATAAGGCCCCTGTCGTGAGGCAGAGGTGAAACAAGGTGGTACCACGAAGCGGAAAGCTCTCGTCCTTGAACATTCTTCAAGGGCGTTTTTTTGTACTCTGATTTGGGTAACACCTGTCAAAATGAAAAGGAGAAATGTACCATGAAGAAGCTTGTCTCTCTGCTCCTGACCGGCGCTCTGTCTTTCGGCCTGCTGGCCGGCTGCGGCGGCGGT
This sequence comes from Flavonifractor sp. An112, assembly GCF_002161085.1. Taxonomy (GTDB): domain Bacteria; phylum Bacillota; class Clostridia; order Oscillospirales; family Oscillospiraceae; genus Flavonifractor; species Flavonifractor avicola. The sequence goes on from NZ_NFLU01000001.1 coordinate 11,754, forward strand.
AACTCCGGCTCCGCCAACACCCCCGCCGGTAATTCCGAGACCCCCTCCGGCAACTCCGAGACCCCCGCTGTGGAGAACACCGCCTCTCTGGAGGGCACCACCATCAAGGTCGGCGCCACTCCCGCCCCCCACGCTGAGATTCTGGAGGTAGCCAAGGGCATCCTGGCTGAGCAGGGCATCACCCTGGAGATCGTGGAGTTCAACGACTACATCCAGCCCAACCTGGCAGTGGAGAGCGGTGAGCTGGACGCCAACTACTTCCAGCACATCACCTACATGAACGAGTTTAACGTCAGCGACGGTACCCACCTGGTCAGCGCCGCCGAGATCCACTACGAGCCCTTCGGCCTGTATGCCGGCAAGACCGCCAGCATCGACGAGCTGGCTGACGGCGCTCAGATCGCCGTGCCCAACGACACCACCAATGAGGCCCGCGCCCTGCTCCTGCTCCAGCAGGAGGGCCTGATCACCCTGAAGGAGGGTGCCGGCATCACCGCTACCAAGGCCGACATCGCTGAGAACCCCAAGAATCTGGACATCGTGGAGCTGGAAGCCAGCCAGCTGCCCGTCCGTCTGGGCGATGTGGATATGGCCGTCATCAACGGCAACTATGCCATCGACGCCGGCCTGAAGGTTTCCGACGCTCTGGCCGTTGAGTCCGCCGACGGCGAGGCCGCCCAGGCTTACGTCAACGTGCTGGCCGTCAAGGAGGGCCACGAGAACGATCCCGCCATCCAGGCCCTGGTGGAGGCCCTCAAGAGCGACGAGGTCAAGACCTTTATGGATGAGACCTACGAGGGCGCCGTTGTCCCCATGTTCTAATCTTTCCAGCATCTAAGCAAGGCCCGCCGGATGGCGGGCCTTGCTTATTGTCCAAAATTCCTATTGAATTCGTGGGATTTATGTGGTATGCTGATAGCAACCTGAGAAAAATGATGGGAGGCAATCTACCATGAAAATCGCCCATTCCATTCCTGAATTGATTGGCAATACCCCCCTGCTCCGTCTGGAGCGCTTTGCCCCCGGCGGCGGTATCCTGGGCAAACTGGAAAGCTTTAATCCCCTGTCCTCCGCCAAGGACCGTGCGGGACTGTATATGATCCGGGCCGCTGAGGAAGCCGGCCTGCTGAAGCCGGGTGCCACCATCGTGGAGCCCACCAGCGGAAATACCGGCGTGGCCCTGGCCTATATCGGCCGCCAGCGGGGCTATCGGGTGGTGCTCACCATGCCTGAGACCATGAGCCAGGAGCGCCGCTCCCTGCTGTCCGCCCTGGGGGCGGAGCTGGTGCTCACGGAGGGCGCTAAGGGCATGAGCGGTGCCATTGCCAAGGCCAAGGAGCTGCTGGAGGCCGACCCCTCCGCCTGGATGCCCGACCAGTTTAACAACCCCGCCAACGCCAAGGCCCATTATGAGACCACCGGCCCTGAGATCTGGCGGGATACCGACGGCATGGTGGACGTGTTGGTGGCCGGCGTAGGTTCCGGCGGCACCATCACCGGCGCGGGCCGCTTCCTGAAGGAACAGAACCCCAACATCAAGGTAGTGGCGGTAGAGCCCGCTGAATCCCCTGTCCTGTCCGGCGGTAAGCCCGGCCCCCACAAGATCCAGGGCATCGGCGCCGGCTTCGTCCCTGGTACTCTGGATATGGGGGTGATAGACGAGGTCCTCCCCGTCCCCGGCGCAGAAGCCATTGCCTCCGCCAAGGAACTTGGCCGGGCCGAGGGTATTCTGGTGGGCATCTCCTCCGGTGCCGCCGCCTGGGCGGCCCGGGAGCTGTCCAAGCGGCCCGACTTCCAGGGCAAGACCATCGTAGCCGTTCTGCCCGACACCGGCGAGCGCTACCTCTCCACCGGCATCTACGCATAAGAAAAAAGGCGCTGCGTAAGCAGCGTCTTTTTCTTTTTCTCAGCGTTTTGGAACCCCCAGCAGCCACAGGGCTGCGCCAGGGATGGCGCATATCTGAGGGCGGAGCACAAGGAATACCAACTGGCGATTCATGAGCCATATATACGCCGGGATCTGAGGAACTTCTACCAGCGCATCATAGGGCACGCCCAATGCGGTCTGGATCACCTGGATCAGTCCCACCACCAGCGGCGGAAGCAGCAGCACCACATATACCGCCATCAGAAGCAACACACCCCGCCGGGCCCAGGCCATCCACGTCCGCTCTTCCGGCGGCCGGATCACTCGTAGCAGCCACAGCCCCTGAAGGGCGCACCAGCCCAATATCAGCCATAAGGCGGGCCTCAGCAAACCGTTGGTAAGGGCGGTCACCAGCACCGCCCCTACATTGCCACGCTTTAGCATCTCATTCAGCAGCGGTGCAGGAAGCATCAGCAGCAGAAAAATCGCCGCCAGGGTCAGACAGCCCACTGCCAGCCGCTTGGCCTCCCGCTGCTTGTCCTGGTCCACAGGCAGGCCGTACAGCACCTGGTTTACATCGGCCTCCAGCGCCTGGGCGATCCTGGCCAGCATCTCAATATCCGGCCTGCTCCTGCCCGTCTCGTAGTTAGACACCGTCTGTCGGGTAACAAATAGAGCTTGCGCCAGTTCCTCCTGGGTCATGCCCTTTTTCTCCCGCAGCGTCCTGATGTTCTTTCCAATATCCCGCATATCCGCTCACCTCGTCTACAGGATAAGCCGGACCTTCGGATTTGTCACGCAAAGAACCTTTTACATAGGAACTCAGTCGGCGTTTTCGCAACTCTCCGGACACTTCTCCTGATGCCGGCGGACCAGATCGGCCAGGGTCACATGATCCACCACCCCGGATACCGCGGCCTGGATCTCCCTCCAAATCTCCACGGTAACGCACCTGTCTGCCCGTCCGCACCGGCACACATCGTCGGCGTCGGCACAACTCACCGGAGCCAGATTGCCCTCCAGCACCCGCAGGATCTCGCCTACCGTGTATTCCTCCGGCTCCCGGGTCAGCAGGTAGCCGCCGCCGGCGCCCCGCACCGAGCGCACCAGACCAGCCCGAGAAAGCTGGGTCACAATCTGCTCCAAATATTTGTCGGAAATATCCTGCCGCTGGGCCACATCCCGCAGAGGCACCGCAGTACCGTGGCTATGGAGCGCCACGTCCAGCATCAGCCGCAGGGCATATCGTCCCTTGGTAGAAATTTTCATACGATCCCTCCTGACTTTTCAAATATAATACCATAATACTGGTAGGATTTCAAGCAAAATTTCCCCTTGACTTTCGCACCAAAAAGTGCTAAAGTCTCTTTCAAAGGAAGGAGCGTGCCCGTTATGCTGAAGCGTACCGGTTATGGATACGGCTATTACCGCTGCTATTTTGCCAGCGGTGTTTCTGCCTGCCCATAACCGGCTGACCGGGTTTCGTTCTGATAACGGACGGAAAAGATCCGCAGCTGCCTTTGGGCGGCTGCGGATCTTTTGTATTTGGAAAGGAGAACACATATGGTCGTTATTATGAAACGGGGCTTTACCCCCGAGGAACTGGAAAAAGCCATCCATACCATGGAGGAGGGCGGCGTCAAGGTCATGGTGTCCAAGGGCGCTGAGACCACCATTTTGGGTGCCGAAGGCAATGCCGACGGCATTGACCAGGAGAAGCTGTCCCTGCTGCCCGGCGTGGACCGGGTGATGCGGGTCACCGAGCCCTATAAGAAGGCCAACCGGAAGTACCACCCGGAGGATACGATCATTGACCTGGGGGGCGGCGCTCTGGTGGGCGGCGAGAAGCTGGCCGTCATTGCCGGTCCCTGTTCGGTGGAGAGCGAGGAGCAGATCGTGGGCGTGGCCCAGGCCGTCCAGGCCGCCGGAGCCGCCGCCCTGCGGGGAGGCGCCTTCAAGCCCCGCACCTCCCCCTATGCCTTCCAGGGCATGGGCAACGACGGCATCCGGCTGCTCCAGGAGGCCCGTGCAGTCACCGGCCTGCCCATCGTCACCGAGATCATGTCCACCGACAACGTGGAGATGTTCGAGATGTGCGTGGACGTGATTCAGGTAGGGGCCCGGAATATGCAGAACTTCGACCTTCTGAAGCAGCTGGGCAAGACCACCAAGCCCATCCTGCTCAAGCGGGGCCTCTCCTCCACCATTGAGGAGTGGCTCATGAGCGCCGAGTACATCATGGCCGGCGGCAACGAAAAGGTCATCCTGTGTGAGCGTGGCATCCGCACCTTTGAGACCTTTACCCGCAACACTCTGGACCTGTCGGCGGTGCTGGCGGTAAAGCAGCTGTCCCACCTGCCGGTTGTGGTGGACCCCTCCCACGCCTGCGGCAAGGCTTGGATGGTGGAGCGGATGAGCATGGCAGCCCTGGCTGCCGGGGCCGACGGCCTCATTGTGGAGGTCCATAACGATCCTCCCCATGCCCTGTGCGATGGAGCTCAGTCCATCACCCCCGCCCAGTTTGACGCTCTGATGGACAAGCTGCGTATTCTGGCCCCCTGCGTGGGCCGCACCCTGTAAAAGGAGGCCGCAACATGAAAAAAACACTTGTTATCGTAGGCCTCGGTTTAATCGGCGGCTCCATGGCTCTGGCCCTAAAGGGCTTTGAGGACTATGAGATCGTAGGCGTGGACGTGTCCCAGCCCACCCTGCGCTACGCCAGCGAACACGGCGTGGGCGACCGGGTCACCGAGTACGCCGCCGATGTGATCCCCCAGGCCGACGTGGTGGCCCTGGCCCTCCACCCCCAGGGTATTCTGGACTTTCTGAACACCTACAAAGACCAGTTCAAGCCCGGCGCACTGGTGTGGGACGTGTGCGGCGTTAAGTCGGCCATTCTGGAGGGAGCAAACTGTCTGCCCGACACGGTGGACTTCATTGGCTGCCATCCTATGGCTGGTACTGAGTTCTCCGGCGTGGAACACGCCTTTGCCGAGCTGTTTCAGGGCTCTCACTTCCTGCTGATCCCCCGGGAAACCAGCCAGCCGGAGCACCTGGCCCTGTTGGAACGTCTGGCCGCCTATATGGGCTGCAAGGACGTGCATCGCACCACCGCCCAGGCCCACGACGCCCTCATCGCCTATACCAGCCAGGTGATGCACATTATCGCCGTGGCGGTGTGTGATGACCCTACCCTCTTTGACTGCAAGGGCTACGAAGGCTCCTCCTTCCGTGGCTGTACCCGGGTGGCCGCTCTGGATGTGGGACTGTGGACCCAGCTTTTCTCCCTCAACCAGCCCGCTCTGCTGGAGGTGCTGGACCGGCTCATCGGCAACCTCCAGTCCTACCGGGAGGTGCTGGCCACCGGCGACCGGAAGGCCCTGGCAGAGAAGCTGGCCTTCTCCGCCGCCCGCAAGCGGCAGATGGACCTGCCCGGCCCCGATCTGCTGGAGTAAATCAAAAGGACGTGCCTTTGAAGCACGTCCTTTTTGATTATTGGTATTGGAAGATATTCATATCATCCAGAGTCAGATCCTGGTCGTAGGGATTGATGAGCTGGTTGACGGTCTCCAGGGTCTCCTCCGGGTAGAGCTGGTAGCAGTATTGGCCCCAGCCGGGATAGTAGGTGTTTCCGTCTCCGGTAAGGGTGGCGCTGGTCATGCCGTTTTCAAAGTCAAAGCCCAGGGCAGGCTCCGCAAACCACAGCATCTCACCGAACTCCAGGTTGGTGTTCACATACTCCAGGAAGATCTCGATATAGCGGTTGATCTTCTGAGGATTGGACAGCGCCTTTTTCAGAATGGTGCCGATCAGCTGCTGCTGGGTCCTGGTGCGTCCGATGTCGTTGTCCGGATAGGCGGAGTAGATATTGTTGGGATAGGTACCAGGTCCATCGGAGTTTTTCCGGCACCGGGCCACGTTGAGCACATCCTGTCCGTCCAGGTGCTGGAGCCCCGGCTCATAGTGGATGTGCAGATCCTGGGCGGGATCGTCGTAGGACATATGGACGGGCACATTGAACTCAATGCCACCCAACTCATCCACCAGCTCTTTGAAGCCATCCATGTTGATGCCCACATAGAAGTCAATGGGGATACCCAGCATATCGGAAATGGTATCCCGCAGAACCTCGATCCCCTGCTGGTAGACCGCGTTCAGCTTGCCGCTCTCCACCAGGGTATCTCTGGGGATGGACACCATGCCCACCGTCTGCGCCACCGTATCATAGGTGCAGACAATCATGGTATCGGCATTGCTGCCCACCTGGTCCTTGGCCACCAGCAGAAAGGTATAAGTATAAAGTTTCCTCTGCCGGCCTGTGGTGGGCTCGGCACTGGTCCCCGGCTGAGCAGGTTCCGGCGTAGGCTCCGCCGCCATTTCCGGCTCCTTGGCCAGCAGCTTGTAGACGCAGAACAGCGTTACAATCAAAGCTGAGATGACCACAAGGATTCCATAAAAAATCTTCGCCGCCCGCCGTGCCGGGGAAGTCCGGCGGCGACGTTTCTTTCGGTGTGTCTGGGCCACTGAGGCGCGCCCCTTTCTCCAATCGCATTATGTCAACAAACAGTATCAGTATAGAGGAGAATGGCCCATCTGGCAAGTGTTTGCCGCAAATTTTTATCAAGTTGTCAGATTCTCCCCTCCCAGTGGAAAGACAGTGCCCGCCGTCAGCAGCTTTTCCCGCAGATCCGCCCGGTAGTCAGGCTGTGCCGGGTCCAGGCTGTTGACCACCACCCCGTCGCTGCCCGCTCGGGCAGTGGAGTGGATATACCTTCCCTCCCCCAGATAGAGGGCGATGTGCCCCGGAAAATAGAGCAGATCGGCAGGCCGGCAGGCCTCCAGAGGAATGGGCCGGACCGGGTACCCCGGCACAATGCGAGCATCCCGGTAGAGGAGCACTCCACTGAAAAACCAGGACATAAAAGTAAGCCCCGAACAGTCGATTCCCATGGGGGACTTTCCGCCCCAGCGGTACTGGGTGCCCAGATAGCTCCTGGCCCGCTCCACCACCCTGGCCCGGAGCTGTTCCTCCGGCAAATCACAGGGTTTAGCGCAATATTCCTCCAGGAAACTACCTTTTGTATAGCCTTTCCGTCTATCTGGCAGTTCGATCAGCCGCCAGCCCTCCGGAACAGCTTCCTCTATGGCAGCGGTCAGACTGCCCCGGGGCAGGGTAGTCAGCACCGGCCGCTCCACCTCCGGCCCAGCCAGTACATCGGCAAAGGGAGCGGTCACCACCATTTTCCCCTGAAGGGGCCATTCCCCCGCCGGGGCCAGCTGCTCCCGCCGCACCCAGCCGGAATAGCCGTAGTGGGTACGGACCCGCCACCAATCCCCCTGGGCTTCCTCCGGTCCATAGACCGGCCAACCCATCAGGATCTCGTCCACCCGTTCTTTCTCCCCACCCGGTCCCGCATGAAGGGGGCAGAGGGGAACTGCTGCAACATATATCATAGGCCCTCGCAATCTCCACCTATTTGTGGTATGCTGAATGTACGGTTTATGGGACAGTAAATGTGATAGTCTAACCGGTAACACGGTAATAAAGGGGGTCGCTTCCATGCCGAAAAGCGCCAATCAAAAGTTGAAACTACTCTGTCTGTGCAAGCTGTTGTGGGAGAGCACCGACGAGGAGCACACCCTTACCGTCCCTGAAATCATCTCCCGTCTGGAGGAGTGGGACATCAAGGCCGAACGGAAGAGCATCTACTCCGATATGGAAGCCCTGCGTCAGTTTGGGCTGGATGTGCAGTGCCGGAAGGGCCGCTCGCCGGGCTGGTTTTTGGGGGAGCGCCCCTTCCAGCTGGCGGAGCTGAAGCTGCTGGTGGACGCGGTCCAATCCTCCCGCTTCATCACCCAGCGGAAGAGCAGCCAGCTGATCCACAAGCTGGAGTCCCAGGCCAGCATCCACCAGGCCCGCCAGCTCCAGCGCCAGGTCTATGTGGACCGTCGGGTAAAGACCATGAACGAGAGCATCTACTACACCATTGACAAGCTCCATACCGCCATTGCAAACCGGAAAACTGTGACTTTTCTCTACTTTGAGTATAACGTCCGCAAGGAAAAGGTGTTCCGCCATGATGGCCGCCGGTATACCGTCTCCCCCGCCGGTCTGATCTGGGACAACGAGAATTACTATCTGGCCGGCTATGACCACCGCTCAAAGGAGCTGCGCCACTACCGGGTAGACAAAATGGCCGATCTGGCCGTCACCTGCCTGCCCCTCACCGGGGTGCCGGAACACTTTGATATGGCAGCCTATGCGGGAAAACACTTCGGTATGTTCTCCGGCCGGGAGGGACAGGTCACGCTCCGCTGCCGCTCCAGCCTGGTGGGCGTGGTGCTGGACCGGTTCGGCATGGAGGCCATGCTGGTGCCCGACGGAGAGGATCATTTTACCGTTACCGTCTCTGCTGTGGTCAGCCCCCAGTTTTTAGGCTGGCTCTTCGGCCTGGGGGATGGGGTGCAGCTGCTCCGGCCCCAGTGGGCGGTGGAGGCCCTTCAGCAGCAGCTGTCTGCGGTAACCGGACTGTACCAGAGCTGACTCAGCTCCAGCTCTCCCATACCTCCGGGCAGTAGCCCACGGTGGCCTGCCTGCCGTTGCGGACGATGGGGGTCTTGAGCAGCTTGGGATTGTCCAGCAGCTTCTCCAGCTTGTCAGAGTCATAGGCCAGGTAGTTGAGCAGGGCGGCGTCCGGATGCTTCTGATCAATGAGGTTATTCAGTCCCACCGCATTGACCACGCTTTTGAGCTCCCCGGCGCTCATACCGTACTTACCCAGATCCACCGCCTGGAACTTGATGCGTCGCTCCTTGAACCAGCGCTCCGCTTTTTTCGTGTCAAAGCATTTGTTCTTTCCAAAAATCTGAATGTTCATGGCTTACTCTCCTATATAGGTGAACCGGGGGCCCTGATAGCCGTCCCGCTCCACAATCTCATTCCACATGGCCGCCGGCCGCACCCAGATGCCCCGCTCCCCATAGAGGGCCTGATAGACCACCATGGGCTCCAGAGTCTCCGAATGGCGGGCCACATAGAGCAGCTGATATTCGTTGCCCGTAAAGTGGCGGTAACGGCCAGGCCGCAGCTGCGCCTCTTCCATTCATTCCACGCTCCTTTCCATTTTCTTCGGTATTGTATCATATCCGCACCTCCAGAACAACCAAGGGGAACCCTGTCGCAAAATAATGGTATACTTTCCCCGGTTTGCGTGGTATAATACAGATGCTAATTATGGCTTTATGCGCAATATTGCGCTTTGAATAAGGCAAGGACACAGCATGGATAGAGGCGCCAAGCGGTGCATGGCCGTTCCCTTTTTCCGGCGAGGCAGGGCCGGAAAGAGCGGAATACCACCGCTTTTCTTTTTGTGCGCTCAGATCCGGACCGTGCCCACTAATAAATACGGAAAACGGATTGATTGTAAAGGAGTGTAGTAAGACTTTTATGGCTGAAAAACTGAAAATCATTTCTCTGGGTGGTCTGAACGAGATCGGCAAGAACCTGACCGTCTATGAGTACGGCGGGGATATGATCATCGTGGACGTAGGTATGGGCTTCCCGGATGACGATATGTACGGCATTGACGTGGTCATCCCCGACTTTTCCTACCTGATCAAGAACAAGGACCGTATTCGGGGTATCTTCCTGACCCACGGTCACGAGGACCACATCGGCTCCATCCCCTACCTTCTGCGGGATGTGAACGTACCCATCTACGCCACCCGGATGACGGCCGGCCTGGTGAAGCTGAAGCTGGAGGAGCACCGTCTGGTGAACAAGACCAAGCTCATCACCTGTGAGGCTGGAGAGACCGTGAAGGCGGGCAAGTTCACCGTGGAGTTCATCCATGTGAACCACTCCATTGCCGACGCCTGCGGTTTTGCCATCAAGTGCGCCGTGGGTACTGTCATCCATACCGGCGACTTCAAGATCGATCCCACCCCCATCCAGGGCGGTATGATCGACCTGGGCCGTCTGGGACAGTTGGGCAAGGAGGGCGTTCTGGCCCTGTTGGCCGACTCCACCAATGTGGAGCGTCCCGGCTTCACCAAGAGCGAGCGCAGCGTAGGCGACTCCTTCGACGCCCTGTTCCGGGGCTGTGAGCAGCGCATCATTATCACCACCTTCGCCTCCAATGTGGACCGCATCCAGCAAATCATCGATGTGGCCGCCCGGTATGGCCGCAAGGTTGCCGTGACCGGCCGCTCCATGGAGAACGCCATGAAGGTGTCCACCGAGCTGGGCTATATGAAGATCCCCGACGGGGTTCTGGTGGATCTGGCTCATATCAAGAGCCTGCCTAAGAACAAAATCTGCATCATCACCACCGGCAGCCAGGGCGAGACCATGTCGGCCCTCACCCGTATGGCCTTCAACACCCACCGCCAGGTGGATATCCAGGCCGGTGACCGGGTGATCCTCTCCGCCTCCGCCATTCCCGGCAATGAAAATGCCATTGGCAGCGTGATCAATGAGCTCTACCGCAAGGATGCCGAAGTGGTGAACGAGCGTGAGCGTGCCCTCCATGTTTCCGGCCACGCCTGTCAGGAGGAGCTGAAGATCATCCACGCTCTGGTGAAGCCCAAGTTCTTTATCCCCGTTCACGGCGAGCAGCGGATGCTGAAGATCCACGCCAAGCTGGCCCAGCAGATGGGCATGAACCCCAAGAATATCATCATCAGCGACATCGGCAAGGTGATCGAGCTGACTCCCAACTCAGCCAAGATCAACGGCACTGTGCCCGCCGGCCGTGTATTTGTGGACGGCTACGGCGTAGGCGATGTGGGCAGCGTGGTGCTGCGGGACCGCAAGCATCTGGCCGAGGACGGCATGATCGTGGTGGTGGTGTCCATGTCCGGGGAGGACGGCACTGTGGTGTCCGGCCCCGATATCATTACCCGCGGCTTTGTCTATGTGAAGGAGTCCGAGGGTCTGATGGAGGAACTGCGGAAGGTGGCCGTCACCGCCCTGGAGAATTGCCAGCGGGATAGCCTCACCGACTGGGCCGCCATCAAGTCGGAGATCAAAAACTCCATGTCCAACTTCCTGTACAAGAAAACCAAGCGCAACCCCATGATCCTCCCGGTCATTATGGAGGTCTGATGCAAACAATGAAAGCGGCTGCCGCAGATGCGGCAGCCGCTTTTTTATATAAAAAACGGGGCCGCTGCCATTGGCAGCGGCCCCTTGTGCTTGTCAAAACTTACTTCAGGTTGAAGAAAGCGTCCTTGCCCAGGTACTGAGCCACATCGCCCAGCAATCCCACAGAAAGCTGTAGCTTTCTGCGGGGGCCCAAATTGATTTTACTTGCTCGGGGCAAATGAATTGCCCCTGCGCCAAGGTTTTGGGCAAGCCCAAAACGCTTGTACGGCGCAAAGCGCCGCCCCAACTTTGATGGGGTGGAGGAGCCGGGCGATACAAAAAACGGGGCCGCTGCCATTGGCAGCGGCCCCTTGTGCTTATCGAAACTTACTTCAGGTTGAAGAAAGCGTCCTTGCCCAGGTACTGAGCCACATCGCCCAGCTCCTCCTCGATGCGGAGCAGCTGGTTGTACTTGGCCACGCGGTCGGTACGGCTGGGAGCGCCGGTCTTGATCTGGCCAGCGTTCAGAGCCACAGCGATGTCGGCAATGGTGGCGTCCTCGGTCTCGCCGGAGCGGTGAGACACGATGGCGGTGTAGCCGGCCCGGTTGGCCATCTGGATGGCGTCCAGAGTCTCGGTCAGGGTGCCGATCTGGTTGACCTTGATCAGGATGGCGTTGGCCACCTTCTTCTCAATGCCGGTGGAGAGGCGCTCCACGTTGGTGACGAACAGGTCGTCGCCCACCAGCTGCACCTTGTCGCCGATGGCCTTGGTCAGCATAGCCCAGCCTTCCCAGTCGGTCTCGGCCATGCCGTCCTCCAGGGAGATGATGGGGTAGGTCTCCACGAACTTCTTCCACATATTGACCAGCTGCTGCTGAGTCATCTTCTTGCCGGACTTGGGCTGGATATAGCACTTCTCTTCCTCGTTCCACCACTCGGAAGAAGCGGCGTCGATGGCGATCATGAAGTCCTCGCCGGGCTTGAAGCCGGCCTCCTCGATGGCCTTCACGATAACCTTCAGAGCGTCCTCGTCCTTCTTCAGGTTGGGAGCGTAGCCGCCCTCGTCGCCCACGCCGGCGGCGGGAGTGCCGTTCTCCTTCAGGGTGGTCTTCAGCTTGTGGAAGACCTCGGCGCACATCCGCAGAGCCTCACGGAAGCAGCAGGCGCCCACGGGCATGATCATGAACTCCTGGATCTCCACGTTGTTGGTGGCGTGAGCGCCGCCGTTGAGGATGTTCATCATGGGCACGGGCAGGACCTTGGCGTTGACGCCGCCAATGTAGTTGTACAGGGAGGTGCCCAGGCTCTCGGCAGCGGCCTTGGCGCAGGCCAGGGAGGCGCCCAGGATGGCGTTGGCGCCCAGCTTGGTCTTGTTGGGGGTACCGTCCAGAGCGATGAGGGCCTTATCGATGGCGGTCTGATCCAGCACGTTCATGCCCACCAGGCACTCGGCAATCTCGGTGTTGACGTTCTTCACAGCGGTGAGCACGCCCTTGCCCAGGTAACGGCTCTTGTCGCCGTCGCGGAGCTCACAGGCTTCATAGATGCCGGTAGAAGCGCCGGAGGGCACAGCAGCGCGGCCCACGGTGCCGTCTTCCAGATAAACCTCAACCTCAACGGTGGGGTTGCCGCGGCTGTCCAGGATCTCACGGCCCAGAACGTCAACGATCTCGATGATCTGCTTCATGGTAAAAAACTCCTTTCGTATTGGCGGCGGGGGATGACCCCCGCCATACAGGGGTATCGGATTGTGGGGGGCGGGCCTTCGGCCCGCCGGGTCAATATTTGGTACGGCGGAACTTCCGCCGGATACCGCTTAGTTGAGGATCAGAGTTTCGCCATCCATCTCTGCGGGCTTTTCAAGGCCCATCAGATCCAGCATGGTGGGGGCGATGTCGGCCAGACGGCCGTCCCGCAGCTTTACATCGGCGCCCACGATGTAGAAGGGCACCAGGTTGGTGGTGTGGGCGGTGTAGGGAGTGACCCCGTCGTCGTCCAGCATCCGGTCAGCGTTGCCGTGGTCAGCGGTGATGAGGGTCACGCCGCCCATCTTGGTGGTGGCCTCCACCACCTTGCCCACGCCCTCGTCCACAGCCTCCACGGCCTTCACAGCGGCGTCAAACACGCCGGTGTGACCCACCATGTCGCAGTTGGCGAAGTTGAGGATGATGACGTCGTACTTGCCGCTCTCGATGCGCTTGACGGCCTCCTCAGTGACCTCGGGGGCGCTCATCTCGGGCTGCAGGTCGTAGGTAGCCACTTTGGGAGAGGGGATCAGGCACCGGTCCTCGCCGGGGAACACCTGCTCGGCGCCGCCGTTGAAGAAGAAGGTCACATGGGCATACTTCTCAGTCTCGGCGATGCGCAGCTGGGTGTAGCCCTGGCGGGCAATATACTCACCGAAGATGTTGACCAGCTCACGGTGAGGGAAGGCAATCAGCACATTGGGCATGGTGGCGTCGTACTCGGTGGTGCAGACGTAGGTGACGGGGAAATAGCCCTTCTTCCGCTCCACGTCGGTAAAGGCGGGGTCCACAAAGCAGCGGGTGATCTCCCGGGCCCGGTCGGGGCGGAAGTTCATGAAGATGATGGAGTCGCCCTCCTTCACCTTGCCCTCCTTGGTGCACACCACAGGCTCCACAAACTCGTCGGTGACACCGGCGTCATAGGACTTCTGAACGGCGTCCACAGGATCGGCGTTCTCGGTGCCCACGCCCAGCACGATGGCGTCATAGGCCCGCTGCAGGCGGTCCCAGCGCTTGTCACGGTCCATGGCATAGAAGCGGCCCATGACGGTGGCCACCTGGCCCACGCCCAGCTCCTTGCACTTGTTCACCAGCTGCTGCACATACTCCTTGCCGGAGGCGGGGGGCACGTCGCGGCCGTCCAGGAAGCAGTGGACGAACACCTTGTGCAGGCCCCGCTTCTTGGCCATCTCCAGCAGGGCAAAGATGTGGGTGATGTGGCTGTGGACGCCGCCGTCGGACAGCAGGCCGAACACGTGCAGCGCGCCGTCCCGCTCCTTGCAGTCGTCCATGGCCTCGATATAGGCCTCATTCTCAAAGAAGCTGCCGTCCTGAATGGACTTGGTGATCCGGGGCAGGTCCTGGAACACCACCCGGCCCGCGCCGATGTTGGTGTGACCCACCTCGGAGTTACCCATCTGTCCCTCAGGCAGGCCCACATCCATGCCGGAGGCCGCCAGCTTGCAGCCGGGGTTTTCGGCAAAGATCTTGTCCAGATTGGGGGTGTGGGCGGCGGCAATGGCGTTGCCGGTCTTGTCGCCCCGCAGGCCGAAGCCGTCCATGATAATGAGGGTAGTCGGTGTTTTACTCATAGTTTACCTCTGTTCTCTGCACAAAAGCGAGGGCTTATTCCTGATTGGCAGCGTTGATGATCTGCACGAAGTCGGGGGCCTTCAGGGAAGCGCCGCCGATGAGGCCGCCGTCCACGTCGGGCTGAGCCAGCAGCTCCTGGGCGTTCTTGGCATTCATGGAGCCGCCGTACTGGATGGTGACGGAGCGGGCCACGCGGGCGCCGTACAGCTTGCGGATGACGGCACGAATGGCCTCGCACACCTCGTTGGCCTGCTCGGCGGTGGCAGTCTTGCCGGTGCCAATGGCCCAGATGGGCTCATAGGCGATGACCACATGACGCATCTTATCGGCGGGCACACCGGCCAGAGCGGCCTTCACCTGATAGGAGATCAGGTCCATGGTGACACCCAGCTCACGCTGCTCCAGGCTCTCGCCCACGCACACGATGGGGTACAGGCCAGCCTCCAGGGCGGCGTGGACCTTCTTGTTGACGGTGAAGTCGGTCTCATTGTAGTACTGACGGCGCTCGGAGTGGCCGATGATGACGTACTTCACGCCGATCTCCTTGAGCATCTCAGGAGAAACCTCGCCGGTGAAGGCGCCGTGGGACTCATAGTGGCAGGTCTCGGCGCCGATGGCCACGCGGCTCTCCTTGAAGAGGCGCACAGCGGCCTGGAGGTTCACAGAGGGCACGCACAGCACAACCTCGCACCACTTGGGCTTGCCGATGAGGGGCTTGAGCTCCTCAGCAAAGGCGCGGGTCTCGGAGAGGGTCTTGTTCATCTTCCAGTTGCCGGCAATGATGGTCTTGCGATATCTTCTGTTCATGGGTAAATGGGCCCCTTTCTTCAAATCTTCTCTCTTAGGTTTTGACCCGGTTGGGCCTGATGTCACGCTGTAGCAGCGCTTATCTATTTAAGCGTCCAGCAGGCAAGCCACGCCGGGCAGCTCCTTGCCCTCCATAAACTCCAGGGAAGCGCCGCCGCCGGTGGAGATGTGGGTCATCTTATCGGCATAGCCCAGCTGCTGCACAGCGGCAGCGGAGTCGCCGCCGCCGATGATGGTGATGGCGTTGCTGTTGCTCAGGGCCTCGGCCACAGCCTGGGTGCCCTTGGCAAAGGCGGGGAACTCAAACACGCCCATGGGGCCGTTCCAGATCACAGTGCCCGCATCCTTCACAGCGTCCGCGTAGGCGGCAATGGCCTTGGGGCCGATGTCCATGCCCATGCAGTCGTCGGGGATATTCATGCTGTCCACCAGGATGGGCTCGGCGTCGGCAGAGAACTCCTTGGCGCAGATGGTATCCTCGGGCAGGAGCAGCTTCACGCCCTTCTCCTTGGCCTTCTTCATCATGTCGTTGCAGTAGTCCAGCCAGTCCTCTTCCAGCAGGGACTTGCCGACAGAGCCGCCCTGAGCCTTGAGGAAGGTATAGGTCATGCCGCCGCCGATGATGATGGTGTCGGCGATCTCCAGCAGGTTGTTGATGACGCCGATCTTGGAGGACACCTTGGAGCCGCCCAGAATAGCCACCAGGGGACGCTTGGGATTGGCCAGAGCGCCGCCGATGATCTCCAGCTCCTTCTGGATCAGGAAGCCGGACACAGCGGGCAGGTAGGCAGCCACACCGGCGGTGGAAGCGTGGGCGCGGTGAACGGCGCCGAAGGCGTCGGACACATACACCTCAGCCATATCAGCCATGGCCTTGGCCAAGGCGGGATCGTTCTTGGTCTCACCCTTCTCAAAGCGGGTGTTCTCCAGCAGCATGATCTGGCCGGGCTTCAGAGCGGCGGCCTTGGCCTGGGCATCGGGGCCCACCACATCGGCGGCCATGATGACCTCGCGGCCCAGCAGCTCGCTCAGGCGCTTGGCAACGGGAGCCAGAGACAGCTTGGCCAGAGACTTCTTCCACTCCTCCTCGGTAATGGAGGCGGGGTCCTTGCCTTTCTCGGCCTGCTTCTTCACATAGGAGTCAAAGGTAGCCACGGGCTTGCCCAGGTGAGAGCAGGCGATGACGGCGGCATTCTGATCCAGCAGGTACTGGATGGTGGGCAGGGCCGCGCGGATGCGCTTGTCATCGGTGATGGCGCCGGTAGCCTTGTCCTGGGGCACGTTGAAGTCGCAGCGAAGCAGTACCTTCTTGCCGGCTACGTCGATGTCTTTCACGGTCTTCTTGTTGTAGTTCATACTATACTAGCTCCTTTCATCTCGCCTTCCCCGGTCAATCCGGGAAAATCCAGTTGTCGCAGGGCTTCGTACGCTAGGATCGCCGCTGAGTTGGAAAGATTGAGGCACCGGGCCTCCGCCCGGATTGGGATACGAATACAGCGCTGGCGGTATTTCTCCCGGAAGGCCTCCGGCAGCCCGGCGGTCTCCTTGCCGAAGATGAGATAGCACCCATCCCGGAACGTGGCCTCTGTATAGGGCCTCGGGGCTTTGGAGGTGGCCAGCCAGATATCCTCTGCGCCGGTTTTCTGAAAGAAGTCCTCCAGATTTTCATACACCCGCAGATCCACCAGATGCCAGTAGTCTAAGCCGGCCCTTTTTACGGCTTTATCACTGATATCAAAGCCTAACGGCTTAATCAGGTGGAGTCGAATCCCGGTAACAGCGCAGGTACGCGCAATGTTGCCGGTGTTTTGGGGTATTTCCGGTTCGTAGAGCACGATATTCAGCATTTTATTCCCTCTTTACACCTCTATCACTGTTCAGCGCAGGCTATTGTACTCCAAAATTCCGTGGATTTCAACCGTAAAAGCATGAAAAAGTGGTAAAACGTATAGTTTTCTTTGCGCAAACCATCACTTCTTTCCTTTACTGCATTGCGAAACTGTGGTATGATGCTCTCAGACGCAAGATCAGGCAAGGAGGATGAACGCTTTGCAGCGCAAGAAACAGGTACGCCGATTGGTGGTCAAGGTGGGTACTTCCACCCTCACCCGGGACACCGGGAGCCTCAATCTTCAAAATATGGAACGACTGGCCCGGGTGCTCTCCGATCTGGAGGGGATGGGCTATCAGGTGGTGCTGGTCTCCTCCGGCGCCATCGGCATCGGCACCAAGAAGCTGCGGCTGGATGCCCGCCCCACCGAGCTGCGGATGAAGCAGGCCACCGCCGCCGTGGGCCAGTGCATAATGATGCACATCTACGACAAGCTTTTCGCAGAGTATAACCGCACCGTGGCTCAGATCCTGCTCACCGGCGAGGATGTAGACGCCCCCGTCCGGTCGGAGCACCTGCACAACACCTTTGAGGCCCTGCTGGAGCTGGGGGTCATCCCGGTGGTCAACGAGAACGACTCGGTGTCCTCAGCGGAGATCGAGACCGGCCAGTGCAAGGTGCTGGGCGACAACGACACCCTGTCCGCCATTGTAGCCCGGCTGTGCGGGGCCGACCTGCTGGTGCTGCTCAGCGACATCGACGGACTGTACGACGCCGACCCCCGCACCCATCCGGAAGCCCAGCTGATCCACCATGTGGAGGCTGTCACCCCGGAGCTGCGGGCCATGGCCGGCGGCGCCGGCACCTGGCGGGGCACCGGCGGCATGGCCACCAAGCTCAACGCCGCCCAGATCGCTCTGGACGCCGGTATCGAGATGGTCATTGCCAATGGCAGCAATATCGAGTCTCTTTATGATATTGTAAACGGCGCCGACATCGGCACCCGCTTCGCCGCCCTCTGAATTCCCTCGCCCAACCTTATACATAAAAGGAGTGACAAGTTATGACGCAGCTGGAAATGCAGGGTCTGGCCGCCAAAAATGCCAGCCGGGTGCTCTCCATTTCGGGCACCGCCAAGAAGAACGCCGCTCTGGAGGCCATCGCCTCCGCTCTGGAGGCCCGCCAGGAGGAGATTCTGGCCGCCAACCAGGAAGATATGACCGCCGCCAAAGCCGCCGGAATGCGCCCCTCCCTCCAGGACCGGCTGGCGCTGGACGGCTCCCGCATCGCAGGTATCGTGGACGGTGTGCGGCAGGTGGCCACCCTCCCCGACCCCATCGGTGAGACCACCAAGATGTCTACCCGGCCCAACGGCCTGGTCATCGGCAAGCGCCGGGTGCCTCTGGGCGTCATCGGCATCATCTATGAGGCCCGGCCCAACGTCACCGTGGACGCCGCCGCTCTCTGCCTGAAGTCGGGCAACGCCGTCATTCTCCGGGGCGGCAAAGAGGCCTTCCACTCCAACCAGGCCTTTGTCTCCATTATGCGGGACGCCCTGGAGTCCGCCGGCCTGCCCCGGGACTGCGTGGCCCTGGTCACCGACACCACCCGCCAGAGCGCCACCGAGCTGATGAACCTGACGGAGTACCTGGACGTGCTCATCCCCCGGGGCGGCGCCGGTCTCATTAAAAATGTGGTGGAGAACGCCAAGGTACCGGTGATCCAGACCGGCGTGGGCGTGTGCCATGTGTACGTCCACGGAGAGGCCGACCTGGACATGGCCGCCCGCATCATCCACAACGCCAAGACCTCCCGGCCCTCGGTGTGCAACGCCGCCGAGTGCCTGCTGGTGGACCGAGCGGTGGCCCGTGATTTCCTGCCCATGGCCTGGCAGCTGCTCCAGACCAAGAACGTGGAGCTGCGCGGCTGTCCCGAGACCCGGGCCATTCTGGGCGACTTCGTGGTCCCCGCCACCGAGGAGGATTGGGATACCGAGTTTGGCGACTATATTCTGGCTGTCAAGGTGGTGGGCGGCTTTGACGAGGCGGTGGAGTTCATCCACGCCCACGGCACCGGCCACTCCGAGGCCATCGTCACCAACAACTACTTTGCCGCCCAGCAGTTCCTGGACCAGGTGGACGCGGCGGCGGTGTACGTCAATGCCTCCACCCGCTTCACCGACGGCAACGAGTTCGGCCTGGGCGCCGAGATCGGCATCTCTACCCAGAAAATGCACGCCCGGGGCCCCATGGGCCTGGAGGAACTGACCTCCAGCAAGTTTGTCATCTACGGTACCGGCCAGATTCGCTGAGCATAGAATGGAGCGGCCCCATACTGAATTCTTGTTACATACGGCGGGCAGCAATGCCCGCCGTATGAATTTGTAGGGGGTGCTTCCATGCTGGAACGCCAGATCAAGCCGGAGGGCGGCATGGTATACTGCGACCTGGGCAAGCTGTGCCCGGAGGCCGGTCAGATCATCGACTGTGCCCTGACCCTGACCCAGGTGCTGCCGGAGCGGCGGGTGGCCCTGGCGGCGGAACTGATGGACGGGGATACCTGTCTGGGGGCCCGGCTGTTCACCATCCCGCCCCACCATGAACCGGCCGCCGCCGATCTCAGGCTCACCGGCCTGCGCTTCTACCTGCCCGAAGGGATCGACCGGCCCCTCACTCTGCGGGCCGACGCCCACTATATGGACCGGAACGAGCGCTGTTTGCTTTAGTCAAAACCTCCGGCTAAGCCGGAGGCTTGAGTAGGCCCTAAAAGGGCCTGATACGGACGAAGCCCCTTAAGGGGCCCCGAAAGGTTTGCCGACTGCATTTCTTTCTCGGGCTTACCCCTTAAGGGGTTCTTTTTACGCCTTCTTGTTCTCGCGACCCGTAAACGGGTCAACAAACTCTTTCAGCCCTATCTGGTCTGCGATTTGATCTGATGCCAGTTGGTTTCGGATATACTCTGCTATCTGCTTTTTATTCCGCCCCACTGTATCCACATAATATCCTCTGGCCCAAAAGTGCCGATTTCCATACTTATATTTCAGATTTGCATGCCGATCAAATATCATCAGACTACTTTTTCCTTTCAAGTACCCCATAATCTGTGATACACTGTACTTGGGTGGGATACTTATCAGCATGTGTATATGGTCTGGGCACGCTCTGGCTTCTATGATTTCTACACCTTTTTGCTGACACAGTTTTCTCAATATCACTCCTATATCCTGTTTTATCTGTCCATATATCTCCATCCTTCGATATTTGGGAGCAAATACGATGTGATATTGACATCTCCAACTTGTATGCTCTAAACTACTTATGTCTTTGTCTTTCACGATGAAGACCTCCCTGTTATCGTAGTTGTGTGGTCGGCAAACCACTTCTACCTTATCAGGGAGTTTTTTCTTTTTCTACTCTTCTCCTCGCTTTAAGCTATTTTTTACCCCCGGCTTAGCCGGGGGTTGTCTTTGGTACCACCAAAACGCCTATTTTGGCAAGAAGCCAAAATAGCCCCAGATTCTCTCTAAAAAAGATTGGAAGCGCTATGATTATCCGTATGGATTTAGGGTAAATATCGAAAAAAGTGGCTGCGTACCATTCTGCCAGTGTCCTTCCAGTTCCACCACACCCAGATGGATGGAATTCCGGCGGCAGAATTTTTAGAGCGCCTGCAACAGGAGATCCATCAAGTCTAACATTTCCCCTTGACTCTGACGCTCCGTCAACTGATACAGTATCCCCAGGAGGGATGTTTATGGAGTATTCCATTCAGGAACTGTCACACCTGTCCGGGGTAACCACCCGCACTCTGCGCTGGTACGACCAGATCGGGCTGCTGAAGCCCAGCCGGGTAGCGGAGAGCGGCTACCGCTATTACGGCAAGGCAGAGGTAGACCGGCTGCAGGACATTCTCTATTACCGGGCCCTCGGGGTGGAGCTGGCCCGGATCAAGAAATGTCTGGACGATCCCTCCTTTGACCGTCTGGCCGCCCTGCGAAACCATCTTGCCGCTTTGGAGGCAGAGCAGGAAAGGCTGGGGAAACTGATCCGGTCGGTAAAAGAGACCATCGGAGCGGAAGAAAGGAAGGAATTTATGAGCGACGAGCAGAAATTTGAGGCGTTCAAGAGGCGCACGGTAGCCCATAACGAGAAAGTTTACGGAGCCGAGATCCGGGCCAAGTACGGCGACAAAGAAGTAGACGAGGCCAACGCCGCGGTGATTAATTTGACCCAGGAGCAATATCAGGCATGGACCGGCCTGGGTCAAGAGATTCAAGAACGGCTGGAAGCGGCTGTCCAGGCTGACCTCTCCCCGGAAAGCGAGGAGGGAAAAGAAATCTGCACCCTCCACCGCCGGTGGCTTACCATCACTGGGAACCGGTACGACCCGGCCAGGCACCGTGGGATTGCGGAGCTATATGTGATGGATGAGCGGTTTACCGCCTACTATGATAAGCGCATTCCCGGCTGCGTCCGTTTTTTGCGGGACGCCGTCGTCCACTGGGCGAAATAAGGCTCTTCCGGTGAGCAACTAACCAAAGCAAAATCCTCCTATGCTGTGTGGTTCTTCTGACAAAACACAGCATAGGAGGATTTATATTTGCTTTTGAACAAAGGAACTGTTTGTCTGCTGCACGCCCTTCCACAGCATCCGCACAGTGATGGCCACGATCACCACATAGATCACGGCACTGGAGGCGGCGGACACCGGAAGCATGGCGTTTTTATCTGTCGCCGTCCGGTTCACCATGATCAATGTATTTTGCATCGTCAGAATGGCCACCAGCGCATCAATAAAATTGACTGTCCGCAGCTCCGCAACCAGAATATTACCTGCTGACCTGCGCCTCTGCCGGCCAATGTGAATAGAAGCCATGGTGATCTTCCAGGTTGTGTAGGCTGCCATGGCAATCGCCGGAATCAGTCCGATGGATACAGGCTTGTCCAGCACCGCCATCATGGAAATAGGCAGAATGAGCGACAGATCCAGCACCAGCAGCAGTATGGAACTGATCAGAAAGGTCCGACGACGACAGCCACTTCGTTCCGCCGCAAGCCGTGTCCGATTTCTCCGCTCTGTCAGAAGGACAATACCCCGAATCGCCATAAGCAGGAGATAAAATATGCCGATACAAGGCCAAAAGCGAACGACACAATTGAGATTTCGTGCTGATTTCAGCCAGCCTTTTTCCGCGTCAGAAACACGCCCACCGGTGCCACAATCAAGGCGAAGGGCGCCAGACGGACAAAGACCCATTCAAAGGCGTGAATGGCCACGCCCATGACGGCAGTCTCCGGGGCACTGTAATCCCATCCCAGGTAAAAACTGTTCCCCACAAACAAGATCGCGGCAATGATCACAATGCCGGTACATAATGTGATGAGCAGCCAATGGAGGATTGCTCTTCGCATCACCTTTCTCCGCGCAAGCTGCAAATTAATGATCTCCAGCTTTTCGGAAAGCGCTTTGACCTCATCCACCTCCGCCTCCATCACCGTCTCTCCAAGCAACGTGCTCACAGGTGTCTCGAGGGCTTCCGACAGGGAAATCAACAGATCAGAATCCGGGACGGACAGTCCCTGCTCCCACTTGGAGATGGTCTGCCGCACCACATTCAGCTTCATGGCAAGTTCTTGTTGGGAAAGTCCTCTGGATTTCCGGATTGCCTTTATGTTTTCGTTTAACATATGGGCTCACTCCTTTCGTTCACATTGTAGAGAGAATGGCCCATTGCTGCAAGCAACGCAGATTAACATGGTCTATTTCAGCAATTCCTTCCGCAAATCGTCCAGATACCGCTTCTGCTGCCGCTTCAGATAGCCGGGAACAAAGGGGCCCATCCACCAGCGTTTGGCGCGAACTGTCTCGGTACAAGTCAACCAGGTTCCGCCCTCTGCCGCCTGGAAGACCCCCTCCCAAGCGCCGGACATATTTCCGTTCTCCATGGTAAAAGCCAAAAAATGGAATGGCTCACAGGACGTGACGGTAAATTCTGTTGCATAGCCACTTTGGGTGTGCTCCACAAAGTGGGTTTCGTCCAGGACTTCCACCCGGGCCAAATCACTGCGCCAGGCGGTATGGGTAAGATCGGTCACTGTGTTCCACACCTGCTCCACAGGGCATGGGAAATGAACCTTTAACCTGGAAGTCGCCATAGGATCACCCCTTCCTCGGTTTCTTGTTCAGTTTCAGACTGATGCTCCGGCGGTCAGCCGCCTCCTGAAGCAATTCCACAGCAACGCGGGCCCATTCCTTGATCTCCTGCTGCCACAGTTCCGGTCGGCTGTCCAGCGAAGTCATCACAGATTGCAAATCCTCCAAAGGCAGGAGATACACCGCCGTGTTGAAAAGGGTCTTACGGCGTCCATCGTTGTAATGGGCCAGAAGTTCATCCAGAATCGTCCGTTTTTTCTCCAACTGAACAAGGTAAGCTTCCAGACCCAGCGCCTGGACCTGAGCAATATCCTGCTGCCGGTTCCGGTGCGGGACAAAGGAATCCCCATCGTCGAAGCCCTCATAGTGGGGGCAGGGATACTCCGGGCACTCCCAACAGAACGGAACGCCGCCGTGCTCCAGGGAACAGCGGGCTTTCGCGCAGCTCTGGTTCCCCGCTCCCCCGCCGCAGCCTGGACAGTAGCCGCCCAGGTGCATGGAGCACAGAGCACAGTTGAGTCCGCACAGGGAGGCACGGGTTTCTGTACGAGTAAAACCTTTCATGGTACCCTCCTGATTGGATGCCGGATGACGGTTTTCAACCGCTCTGGTTTGCACCGCCGCACATCGCTTAAATAGATCTCATGATGGAACCGTCCTTCCTCAAAGTGCTCCTCGTAGCCCTGAGCCTTGGCGTATTCCTCCATGGCGGCCACGGTGGCAGGCTCTTCGTCATAGGGGCCGATGTGCATACACTGGACGCACAGGCCCTCCTCCCAGGAGAAAAACTCCACCGGGGAGAAGTCTTGCTGCTTCTTTTCTGCGGCCTCCCGGATGGCCCAGTCAAACACCTCTTTCGTTACAAACTCCGGCAGGCGGATGAGGGAGATCCATTGGAAGTCTTTCTTATGGCTATAATCCATCCCGTGGATGCCCTCCTGCCACCACAGGCCCTCCAGGGGCGGCACCACATAGTCAAAGTAACCCTCCAGCTTGTGCTTGCCCAGCTTACTCATTTTGATGGCGAAGGCTACGGCGTAGAGCATCCCCAGGGCCTGCTTGTAGGCTCCATTCTCCTCGTTGGGATCACCATGGCCCCACACTGCCAGAAAGTTCATGGCGGGCACGGTAACGATGCCCGGCGTCCTGGGCGGCAGATAAAATTCCTTGTATTCTTTCTTATAATCAAAGGCCATGGTCATTTCCTCCGTTTTTTAGGCTGGGCCTGGAGGGCCAGACAGGTGAGGCGGGTGAGGGCAGTCATGGTGTCCCGGTCGTCCACATCCTCCACCCAGATGTAGTCCCTGGCTCCCTCGTAGGGCGGGGCCTTGGGCAGGTTGGGAAAGGCCGCTTCGCCCTGAGGGGTGATCTTGACAAAAAGCTGGTCGTCGCAGATGACGGCAAAAAACACATCATCGCAATAGAGGCCGTATTCACCGAACATCTTCCGGCTGCGGATAGTCCCCGCCTCCCGCAGCTGTTCGGCCACATAGTCCACAAAATCCTTATGAGAGGCCATGCGAATCCCCCTTTCGGTAACGGCGGGCCAGTGTTTCGGTCAGTTTCCTCAACTGTTCCCGTAATTCTTCCGGTTCCAGTAGTTCCGCCTTGTCTCCGAAGGTCAAAATCCAGCTCAGGACGCTGTCCGCATCGGGGAAACCGCCGGTAAAGCACAGTTTGCCGTCCGGCTCTACGGTAAAGCGGTCCGCACCGTACTCCTCCACCAGCCGCCAGCGGCAGGTGGGATCAAAGAGAACGGTGACTTGATATTTTACCGGAAAGACCCGCTCTGGCTCCAAGTCAGGCAGCGGCGCAGAACGAGGGGCAAACGGCTCTCCGGTGGTGAACTCCGTCATGCGGTTGAGCTTAAAGAGGCGGAAATCCTTCCGCATCCGGCACCAGCCCCACACATACCAGGTGGACCAGTGAAACACCAGATAATAGGGCTCTACGGTGCGCACCGATTCTCCTTTGGGGGAGTAATAGATAAAGTGGATGGTGCGGTGCTGCTCGATGGCTCCCTGAATGAGCTCAATCTTGGGCGGCAGGCTGGTTTTGTACCAGGAGGAGAGGTCAATGAGCATATGGGCACCGCCGGGTACCAGTCCGCCCGTTCCCGCGGACAGCTTTTCCATCAGCTGGGCATAGCGCCGGGTGCCGCTGACACTGTCCAGGCTCCGCAGTCCTGCCAGGATTGCCTGCATCTCCGGATCGGTGAGCACAGTGCGGTCCACCCGGTAGCCCTCCATAATGGAAATGCCTCCCCCCGCACCCTGGACAGTGGAAATGGGAATTCCCGCCCGGCACAAGGACTCGATGTCCCGCTGAATGGTCCGGCGGGATACCTCAAACTGCTCCGCCAGCTCCGGAGCGGTGACCTTTTCCCGCTGGAGCAGGATGGACAGGATGCCGATGAGCCGCTCCATTTTCATACAGGACTCCCCTTCCCTCTTTTCCTGCATTATATCATAGGAACGCGACAACTGTCTGTCATGTTTCTCAGCGCATTGCAGCGGTACACATAGTTGTGGTATCATAAGTCCAATCAAGACTGCCAGGCAAAGGTGGACCATCCCATGGAAATCAGAAAAGTGGAAACGGACAAAAAGAGATACCTGGATTTACTGCTGCTGGCAGACGAGCAGGAGGACATGATTGACCGCTATCTGGAGCGTGGGACCATGTATGTGCTGGAAGACGGCGGGGTCAAGGCTGAATGCGTGGTGGCCGACGAGGGGGATGGGGTTCTGGAACTGAAAAACATTGCCGTAAAACCGGACTGTCAGGGCAGGGGGTATGGGAAGGCCATAGTGGACTTCCTCATCCGAACCTACACAGGACAGTATACGGTGCTGCAGGTGGGTACTGGGGACAGCCCCTCCACCGTTCCGTTTTACGAATCCTGCGGCTTTTACAGGCATCACCTGGTCAAGAACTTTTTCACCGACTATTACGACCACCCTATCTATGAGTGCGGTGTTCAGTTGGTGGATATGGTGTACCTTCAAAGAGAGCTATAAAAAGTGGAGTGTCCATTGGGACACTCCACTTTTTCAACATTTGGGATGTATTACAGCTTCAGCCCGTCCACCCAGGTCTTCAGCTCCGCCTCGTTCAGGCGGCCATTGAGCATCCGGCCATCCATAATCTTGGCGCCGGGGGCGCTGACCTGAAGCCCAGCCGCCGACTTGCCCAAACCACTGCCGCCAGAGGTGGCGAAGAGAACAATGGTTTTTCCGGTGAAATCATAGGCCTCCAGGAAGGTGTTGAGAATGGTGGGAGCCACATACCACCACACGGGGAAGCCCAGGAAGATCACATCGTGTTCTGCCACCGGGGCGTTGGTGTCGGCCAGAGCAGGGCGCGAACGGGTGTCCTTCATCTCCACGCTGGAGCGGGAACCTTTGTCCATCCAGTTCAGATCGGCGCTGGTGTAGGGCACAGCAGGTTTGATCTCATAGAGTTCCCCTCCCACAGCGTTTGCCAGAGCCTTTGCCGCTTTGGCGGTAGTGCCGGTAGCGGAAAAATAAGCAACCAATGCGTTCATACGAACAACCTCCTTACGCATCTTCTGCCCTCATTGTAAATCCGACACGCAGGAATGTAAAATGCTCATTTTCTATTTACCGCTATTCCGACAAGGCATTTCTGCTTTTCTGCCGGGAAGCTCCCTGTATTTCCGCTCAAAATCAATAGTGCGTAGAGATCTCACCCGCACCGATACCATAGAGGCGGCAAAATTCCTCCAGGTCGCCGGAGGTGCGGATCAGCATGACCTCGGTAAATTTCCCGGTGTGGATGTCCTGAAATCCTGCTACCTTTTCCCCAGTACAGATGCTGGAGCGGATCACCGGCTTCTGGTTTTCCTGGTCATAGGTACGCTTCTCCTGCTTTTTCTTGAAAAACATCCGGTGCCCCCTCCTCAATTCTGAGCATCAGCCGGCCACAGAAACGCTTTTATGGCAGCTACCGTCTGAGCCTGCTGCTCCTGGGCGGAAATAGTGGCCGGGGGATCGCCTTTCTGGGGTCCGTAGTTGCCGAACTGAGCGTGGTTGCCCCCTTCGATCTCCACAATGTTCTCCGTGTAGTCGATATGGTCCTCCACACTCTGGTTGAGGGAGCCGTAGATGGTGAGCGTCTTTTCATCCGGATAATCACCGTAGATATAGGCACCCATCAGGATAAGCCCTTCTACCTGGTCGGGATGGTCCGAGGCATACTTGGACGCCATGGCGCCGCCCATAGAGTGGCCGGCCATATACCAGTGCTGGACCTCAGGAAACTGGGCAATCACCACTTCTGCCGCATTGGCATCAAATATTGCCATATTAAAAGGCATATGTACCAAAATACAAGTAACCCCGGTCTGTCGGATCTGATCCAGCAGAGGCAGGTAAGCCTCTGCCTCCACTTTGGCGCCGGGATAGAAAATGATGGCGGTGTCCGTGGGATAAGTCGGGGATAAGATCGTCAGATTGTCCTGTACCGTGATGCCGCTGTCCTGGGACATCACCTCCAGGGCAGTTTCGTCCGCTGGATAATAGTCGGACACATACCAGAAAAATAGCCCCGTCAGAATGGCCAGGATCAGAAGAACGATTCCTCCAGCGATGAGCCATTTTTTATGTCGGGGCATTCGCTTTGTTTGCATGGATGAATCACCTCATTGCTCATTCCGGGGCAGATGCGCCCGGATGGTGTAGCGACGTCGCCCAGTTGTGGACTGATCACCTGCTGGGGGCATTCGTTGATACAGCGCAGGCACTGGTACCGGGAGCAAAACGGCCCCAGATCGAGAAAATTCGTTTCATCTGAGTACCTCCAAAAGGTTCGCTGCAAAGGCTCTGTGGCCCTGCTCTGTAAAATGGACTCCATCATAAGCAAGGGAAATATTCCATTCCCCGGCATCGGCAAAGCGGATACCAAGCTGCTGGGCAAGTCTGCGGCAACACCCTGCAAAAGTGCGGGAATGGTCAATCAGCTGCTGACTGGGCACCCACTGCCCCGGAGCCATGGGCGGCGGTACGATCAACAAAATTTGATTCGGTTTCAGCGACAGTTGGGAGAGGACGTGCTTCAGTTTGCCGGCAGCCTGCTCAGGACTGCATCCTTGGAGCAGATCGTTGGTACCCAGCATGAAAATCAGCAGGTCGGTGTCCGCTGGAAGGTCAGGCGCTGACCTGGGAATCTCCCGACCATTCTCTCCCATGTTGCAGACTTCCCAACCGGTTTCTGAGGCCAGGATATCCACCCACCGGCTGTCCACATCATACCGCCCGCCAACCAAGAGCGTGGATCATAGCCATAGGTGTTAGAATCGCCAAAACAGACAATCTTCATCCAAGTTCTCCTCTTTGCATATTACTGAGCGCTTGTAAATGTACACCATAAATGATAGTACGTTATGTTTCCTCGGTCAAATTGATATTCAAGCTTCTCTAAGCAACATGGCATAGCCTCCGTTCCGCATCCCTGTCGATCAGCTGTTTTACCGGGGCAAAGCAGCCTTTGGTACCAGCCAGCCGAGGGAAGTACAAAACATTATGATTTTAATATAGTAAATCTAACATATGACAAAAGCAATAGGTGAAAAAAATCCCACCTGCTGAAATCCATAGATCTCAGCAGGTGGGATTTCCATGATACAATGCGTCCCAATCTGAGCGCTAAACAAAGAAAACTGGTCCGAGTGGGGCGACTCGAACGCCCGGTCTCTTGAACCCAAACGGTTGAACTAAATTTTTTGTAGTTATTTCTAATTGGTTTTAACCCTTTCCGCTACATTTCACTCACTCTTTGACGCTCTTAATTCCACTGTTTCCGAGTGCTCCGGCGCTGTCTGTGGTCAAACATGTGGTCAAAGAGCCCTTCTTGACCAAGCGCGGCATAGCTGCCGTAGCCTGTTCAGAAGGGCTCTTTTTCATGTTCAGGTTTGGGGTATTGTACCTCTGCAGAGGCCGAGAAGCAAGAGGTTTTTTCGAGTCAGGCGTATCAAATTTTAACACGCCTATACAAAGAATACGGCCTGGAGGAATCGCCCCAGTTATTCCTCGTCTGTCTCCAACTCGATCTCGTCATGGGGGAATGGATTGCAGGCCAGAAGATCCAATAGCTTCTGTCGAAGGTCCCTTTCACCCATCTGAGAGCAGGACAGGAGAATGTCTTCCTGAGGGCTGCCCACATAGGCACTTTGAAAAAGTTGTCGAGCCAGACGATCATCTGTCTTAAGGTGATCCAGCAGCCTGGGGCGAATGTATCCGGACAGGCAGAGATCATACAGTTCGTTTCCCAGTAGAAAATATGCTGCCTCTGGATCCTGAAGATGACTCTCTGCTGTGTCCAGCAAGAGTTTCATCATCTGAATCGCGGTTTCTGGATCGTGCTCACAAGTCTCCACCAAAAGATCCATGGCATCCATCTCGGACAGTTCCTCTGTTGACCAATGCCTAACCGCCTCCGGAAAGGCGGCAATGAGCAAATCCCGGCATGCCCACTCATTTTCGGAAAAATCCCATCGGCGCACCATATCCTCCAGCTCAGTCCGGGAAAAACTCCGTAGAGCCTCCTCGGCGGAGGTATCTGTCACCGTAACAGTGACCTGGATAGTAGGTGAGGCTGCCTGTATCAACTTGGCTTTCTCCGAGGGATGGAGCGAGGAGATGCTGCCAAAATCGCCGCACCAGCCGCACTCCCACCGGCTGCCCTGGATCATCACAGGACTGCCGCAGTACGGGCATCGAATGTTTGCCATCCATCACCCCCCCTTCCTGCCGCTATTATAACGAGAAATATCTAATCAGGCAAGTTTTATGTTTACACATTACTCATAGATGAGACTTTGCTTTGTAATATGCGGAAGTGGCTGAACAGTAAAGGTAAATATTTCAAATCAAAGATGCATTTTTAAAATGCTTTCCCACTATCTTATGAGCAAAAAAACGACACAAGCATTTGAAATTCGAGATGAAGAACCTATAAATCGTTGAAATTCTACAGTACATGTGCTATGCTATGTAAGTATAGTTATATTCATTTGCAAGAGTGTTCGTTTGATCTAAGGGGGACGGCTTTGTGGAAATTAGTTACAAAAAACTCTGGAAATTACTTGTGGATAACCAAATGAAAAAGAGTGATTTGTATAAAGCTGCAGATATAAGTGGATATACCGCCACAAAACTTAATAAAAATGAACCGGTTCCTTTGGAGGCGTTGATGAGAATTTGTAAGGTATTCCATTGTGATATTGGCGAAATAATGGAATTGATTTGGGAAAATGAATAGTACTTCAACGCATCGACACGAGGAATACATATGATTAAATATTTTTGTAAAGAGTGTCAAAAAGAATACTCTCCGGATGATCTACAAGGTAGAGACAGCAACTGCCCATATTGTGGGAAAAGAGCTGAAATGCACAGTGAATTATTTTGGTGCCCCACTTGTAATGTCCCTATATACGATTGTGTTTGCCCCAACTGTGGTACACATGGAAATACTTTTACCTCTGATGCAAGACCCGTATTTCCGGAAGAAAGACTGCTACTTGGTGTGCTTCTTAAGAAACCGCTGGCGTATATGACGGAATCAGTTTGGAATGGAACCGGAAATCGTTACTATGTTAATGGAAAGAGACTTCCGTTTTCGCTTACGTCTATAAAAAAAGTGGATCCAGAAGCCGTGAAAGCAGAGATGGATAAGTATGACCCGAAAGATTACTATGGGGTCTTTAATGAAGAAATGTCTCGGTGGGTTTTGGCAAACGAAGGTCGGTATCATCACATTAACGATGAAGCACGAGAATACATACAGCACAAAGCTGCAAGATATGAGAATGATGATACTTGCGCAATGTTTGTTTCTTTTTCTGGTGGCAAGGACTCTACGGTTGTAAGTGATCTAGTGAGAAAGGCACTGTCGAAACCAGATATTATTCACATATTCGGAAATACCACATTAGAGTTTCCTGAAACATACAAATATATTGAGCGTTTCAAAAAAGACAATCGAAAAACTCCTATGCTTCGCGCCGAAAATAAAGAGCAAGACTTCTTTAATCTCTGCGAAACATTTGGGCCGCCCAGTAGATCATTGAGATGGTGTTGTACTATTTTCAAAACAGGTTTTATCGGAGAAAAAATTAAGCGCACTTTTGGGGACAAGAAAACAGTTTTAACTTTTTATGGTATTCGTAGAAGTGAATCAACCAGTCGAAATTCCTATGAAAGGTCTTCGGAAGGAAGAAAAATCAGCAAACAATTGGTGGCCTCTCCGATTATCGACTGGATTGATTATGATATTTGGCTTTATTTACTGACAACAGGGATTGATTTCAACTACGCATATCGTCTGGGTTATACGAGGGTTGGATGTTGGCTGTGTCCCAACAATACATACTGGGCGCAGTTTTTATCTGCAATATATATTCCTGAATTATCTAAACGTTTCAATGAGATTCTGCTGAATTTTGCAAAGAAAATGGGCAAACAAGATCCTGAAGAATATGTCAGGGACGGAGGCTGGAAAGCACGTCAAGGTGGTGCTGGTATGGAATTGAGCCAAAATGTTGCTATAGATTTCAAGCCTTGCGCCACAGATGCAAAGACATTTAACTATGTGCTCAACAAGCCTATTACTCCGGAGATGTATGAGTTCTTTAAGCCGTTTGGAATCCTCAACTTTGATATGGGAAAGGCGCGCTTAGGGGAGGTTTATATTTTAGATAGCAAAACGAATCAACCAATTATGAAATTACAGGGTCGCGTTGGGAATAAAGAATTACGAATTTCGATCCTCAACACACCAATTGCAGCTAGAACCAAAACGGTTGAAATTGAGTTAAAATTTAAGTGTCAAATCACAAAGTATCAGTTGTGTGCTGGTTGCCATGCGTGTGAAAATGCTTGCAAGCATAATGCAATCAAACTCATAAAATCTGGACCATCAGATACCGATTATCGTTACGAAATCGATGAGTCAAAATGCGTACATTGTTTTGAATGTATCAACCATTATACTGGTGGCTGCTATATGCGCAGAGTTCTACTGCCCAGAGGGAAAGGATATTCTGAAAAATGAATGAGAAATTGAAAAAAGTCAAACTAAAAGGTAATGAGTCATTTAATTTCCGGGAAGGCTGGCTGCGCAAAGGTATGCGGTGTGTTGCAGAAAACGAGAACCTTTTCTCTCAAGATGATGTCATGGAGCGGTTAGGTGTAGGTAGTAAAATGGTGAAATCCATCCGATTTTGGCTTCAGGCAACACATCTTACCGAAGAACGATACACCAATTCTGGAAGAAGTCGCTCTCAATTTATTACAGAAGACTTCGGAGTCATTATCGCAAAATATGATCCATATTTTGATGACCTATTTACATTGTTTCTCATACATTACCACATTGTTTCAAATGCATCATTGTGTATTGCGTGGAATATTTTCTTCAACGAGTACGACGGTCAGGACTTTACCAAAGAGGACATGATTAATGCTTGTAAGGTGTTCCTAGATAAAAAAATGGATGAAGGATGTACCTATTCCGAAAGTTCCTTTATTGACGACTGTTCAAGCATCATAAAAATGTACATGAACTCTCGGGCTGGAGAACAGATTTCTAAAAACAGCATTGTTGATACACATCCTGAGGAAAGTCTTGACTGCCCTTTGGTCGAATTGGGTTTGATCCAAAAAAGCACAAAAACTAAAGGAGCATTCGTTAAGTCTATGCCTACACATGGCGCTTTGGATAAACTTGCAGTGTTATATGTGATCGCTCAAAATATCAGCAAAGAAAAAAACTCAGTTAGCATTGATGATCTGTTAAATGCTCCCAACAATATTGGCAGAGTTTTTAACTTATCCAGAGTTGCTATTAATGAGTATTTGGATCAGTTGCGGATTGCTGGTTATCTCACTATCAACCGAACTGCAGGATTGGACATGGTGTATGTTGAGACCATGATGAAACCTGAAGACATTATAACGGAGTATTATAAGAAGGCACAGGTGCGATAAACTATGAAATATGATGAATTAATTGAGGTCAAACAAGGTTTTCAAGCTTCAGTCAATCTTGAATATGACCTTAATAAAACCGGAAAAGTCCAGAGTTATATCCCTACAGAGCAGTCTGTAAAAGTTCTTGGAGCCTTCTTGCGTTCGTATTATTTTAATGCGGAAACTCAAGATAGAGCAACTGTTCTGATTGGCCCTTACGGTAGGGGAAAATCGCACCTTTTGTTAGTTCTATCTGCACTAACATCTTTGGATCTTCGTGCCCGTACAGCTAAAGAAAGAAAAAAGGCACATGAAATTCAGATGGAACTCTGCGAAAAAATTGAGCGGGTGGATAAAGAAGTTGGCGCACTATCAAAAGCAATTGTCGAATCTAAAATTAGAACTTTGCCCGTAATTATTAACAGTAATTCTACAGATATAAATCAGTCGTTCCTTGTGGCGATTAACGACGCTCTTGTCCAAGCGGACTTGCAGCAACTGCTGCCCACCACATATTTTGACTCAGCTATTACTATGATGGATAAATGGGCAACTAGTTTCCCTGACGCTTACACAAAGCTCAAAAAAGAACTTAAGCGTAGAAAAACTACTGTGGAAGAACTTCGTATTGGACTTAAGCAATTTAATCAAAAGTCGTATCGTCTTTTTTGCAAATGCTATCCTGAGGTCGCTGCAGGAACAGAATTTAATCCATTAACGAACATGGATGTTGTAAAGCTCTATATGGCTGTAACAACGGCTCTTAATGAACAAACTTCTTATTGTGGAATTACGATTATCTTTGACGAATTTAGTAAGTTTTTGGAAGCGAACCTTGAAAAAAGCAAAATGCTTAATTTCAAAATCATCCAAGATATGGCTGAAGCTGCATCACGTAGCAAAGAAGCGCAACTTCATTTTACATGTATTACACATAAAGATATCCTTGACTATTCTTCGAGTGACAGTTTCAAAACAGTTGAGGGTCGTTTTAAGAAGATTCGCTTTGTAGCTTCTTCTGAGCAAAGTTACGAACTTATTGCTAATGCTATCATTAAGAAAGAACCTTTTACAGAGTTCAAAGCCGTTCACGCAGACGTCTTCAAGCATGTGGCAGACAGTTCTGCTATGACGAGCCTTTTTTCAGACTTGTCGTCTGAAACATATAACGATAAATTAGTTTACGGATGCTTCCCATTGTCTCCGTTGAGTTCCTTTGCTTTATTGCATGTTAGCGAATTGGTCGGACAAAATGAACGAACTTTATTTACGTTTTTGGCGCAGCAGGACAAGTATACATTCAGAGATTTTATCGGAAGAGAGCACGAAAATCTTCAATGGATTACTGTTGACTATATTTATGACTATTTCGAGGAACTTTTTAAAAAAGAAGTCTTTAACGCTTCCGTGCATGGCGTATGGGCAAAAACGGATTCAGCCATTAGACAAGTATCCAATCAAACTCAACTTAGGATATTGAAAGCGATAGCTATAATCAACATAATTGGCGACGAAAGACTCAAGCCGGTTCCCGCCCACATTAAAGCTGCGCTCCTCATAAAGGACGAAGACTTTGAAAAGGGTACTCGTGAATTGTTAAAGAAGCATATTCTGTCACAGCGTGATTCATCTGAATTTGTTCTTCTAACTGCCAATGGTGTAGACGTCCAGCGTAGTGTGGACAACTATGTGAAGACCTCTTTTTTATCCAAAATCAATGTTTGCGAAACCTTATCCAATGCCTGCGAACTTGGTTATGTTATGCCTCGTGAATATAACGATAAGTACAGTATGCTTCGTTGCTTCAAGACAATTTACATGGACGCCAATGCATTTGCTCAATGTAAAAATGGGAATTCTTTGCTGAGTGATAATCCGTATGACGGTTTAATCATTAATATTGTCAGCTCAGAATCTTCTGCAATGGAAAAAGCAATTAAACGAATCCAAAGTTTTGCTTCAACTCCTCAGATTGTAATTTGCACTACAACTCACCCATTTATGTATGAGAGCCTTCTCAAGCAGTACGAAGCAGTTAAGAAACTGCTGGAAAACAGCGAAGATCCTCACTTTATTGAGGAATTGGAAATATTCGGAGAAGATATTCAAAAACGCATTCAGAATGCTGTTTATACGATGTATTCTCCGTCCAGCGAATACAGCACGTACTGGACTTGTAATGGTAGTTTGGATATTAGTCGACAGGTAGAGTTAAACCACGCAATTTCCAATATTTGTAGCAAATGTTATAACATGACTCCGGTTGTAAACAATGAAATGGTTAACAAACGGAAACTTAATACGCAAAACACCAAAGCAAGGGATCTGGTAATTGCATGGATTCTTCAACATGCAGACGATAATTTTATTCCTTGCATGGAAGGTTCAGGCCCTGAGGTTAGCATCTATAAGTCTGCCTTTAAGAAAACTGGATTAGATATTGCAGCGACTGTCGATGATCCCGGAATGAATGAAGTCCTCAGAAAGATCGATGAGTTCATTAGAGGAAGCGAGAAAAAGAAATGTAATTTCCATATGTTGTATCAGATACTGATGTCTGCTCCCTATGGTATGCGTAGAGGCATCATTCCCCTATATATTGCCTACACTATGCGCCAATACAAGGAAAGCATCGTTTTGTACTTCAAAGGGAAGGAAATTGAACTTTCTGCAAGTGCCCTTAGCGGGCTAAATGACAGTCCTGCAGATTATGAGATTCTTATAGAAACTGGTACGGAAGATCGAGACAACTATCTGAATAAGCTTCAGCAACTTTTCGAAAAACACACTGATGCCAGAACTCCCAGCATCAATCGTGTTTATACGATTGTGAAGAGCATGCAAAATTGGGCACGTTCTCTTCCTGAATACACCAAAAAGTTTAAGCACTATCTAGATAATGGTGAAGAGAAGACACTTGACACTGGTATTGAAACTGTTCGTAATGATCTGCTTCGCTTTGAGATCAATTCCCAAGAGTTGATATTCGGAACATGGCTTTCCAAACTAAGCACCAATGAAAACTTAGATGAGTGTTTTGCAGTGGTTAAAGGTGCAAAGGAGTTGCTCGACGCACATCTACGCACGTATAGAATGGAACTCAACAAAAAGCTAACTGCAATGTTCATGCCTGGGTATCAAGGGGGGCTTTCTCGTGCAATGATTGCTTGGTATAAAAAATTGCCAGAAGCCACCAAGACACATGTTTTTGATGCGGATGCAAACGCACTACTCACCACTGCTGGAACGATAGATTCTTATAATGATGATGACTTGTTAGACACTCTCGTTTCCATTTTTGCAGCTATCGCCATTGAGGACTGGAATGATAATTCTGCAGAAGGTTTTATTAAAAATATCTCTGACGCCATCGGACGGATTAACGAGTATGTTGAATCCAAGTGCAATGGCCAGGACGACAGCCGACTACTTATTACTATAGATGGCGTTCAAGTCGAAAAAACATTCACAGCAGAGGCGATTTCCCCGCTTGGCAAAACAGCATTTAACAATTTGAAATCCATTTTCGAAGAGTATAATGATGCCCTTGAACCCGATGAGCAGCTTGCAATTCTTGCGAAGTTAATCGGAGAAATAATCCACTAAGGAGTACCCAATATGATTTATCTGGACAACGCTGCTACCACATTTCCAAAGCCAGAATGTGTGTATGACAAAGTAAATACTATTCAACGCACTATTGCCGTCAATGTCGGACGTGGTGGGTATAGTGTCGCCTCTGAAGCAATGCACATCGTAGATGAAACCAGGGTACTTATGGCAACGTTTGTGGGAGCAGTGAGTCCGGAATGTGTTGTCTTCACCCCATCTGCTACTATTGCAGCAAACGAAATAATTTACGGTCTGGAATGGGATTCGTACAAAAATGTCTATATAACCCCTTTTGAACACAATGCCATTGCACGCCCTTTGAATACGATAAGTGAGCGGTACGGAGTAAAAGTTCGATTATTGCCTTTTGATTCTCAAACACAGTCTATTGATATGGTCGCTCTTGAGCAGACTTTTGCTCTGAATCCTCCCGATTATGTTTTTATAAATCATGTTAGCAATGTAACGGGGGCGATTATACCAATTAGAACTATCGCAGAAAAAGCGAAAGAATACTCATCTGTGGTTATTGTCGATGGTTCTCAATCTATTGGTATCCTTCCGCTCAATTTAAAAGAAACAGATATTGATTTTCTCATTTTTGCCGGGCATAAAAACTTATATTCATCTTGGGGAATTGGTGGTTTTATTGCAAATACAAACTATAAGATTCACCCTGTCCTTGCAGGAGGAACGGGATCGGATTCATTAAATCTCAAAATGTCCAACACTTATCCAAACGGATTTGAATTAGGCAGCCCTAATATTATTGCTATTGCAAGTTTGAATGAGTCACTAAAATGGCTAAACAAGGTGGGCATCAATTGCATCGAAGAAAAGAAAAACAGTCTTACCCAAAAGTTGAAATGTGGATTGCTTGAGGCAGGAGCAACAGTGTATTTACCATCTGGCGATGCAAAACATACCAGCGTTGTTTCGTTCAACATCCCCGGGTATGAGCCCAATGAGGTGGGGTCAATCCTGAACGAGGATTTTGACATTGCGGTACGTGCTGGTTTTCACTGTGCCCCTTATATTCATGAGTTGATAGGCACACTTAATACTCACGGTACTGTAAGGGTAAGTGTAGGATACTTTAACACAGAGGCTGATATCGACGCCCTTATAGCCGCTGTAACAGATATTATGGGGGATCAAATATGAATGACTTTATAAATTATTTGAACTCGACAAACAATGTTGGCGGCAATTCCACCGGCTCCCTCGCCGAAACACAAGTCAAGAGTAGCTATTATGACGCTGTGAAGGTTGACCGGAAACTGGGTATCTATATTACTGATTGTGTGAAATCTGGGAATCACAAGGCGTTCATTCTTACCGGTCATGCAGGTGACGGAAAAACCAGTATTTTGGTCCAAGTTTTGAAAAGTCTTGGTCGGTTACAGGAATGTGAAGGTTTGTGTGTACAAAAAGAATATGATGATTTTCTGTACTACAAAGATATGAGCGAAATTGCTGCAGAAAAGCAAGTAGAAGCGCTCAAAGCGACAGTAACAGCACCTGAAAGAGGAATGACCAGCCTGTTAATTAGTAACACTGGACCGTTATTGAAAGCGTTTGAGGCCTTAATACGGGAAAAAAAGGAAACCAGTGGTCAGCAGTTCTCTGATGGCGACCGTATGGAATTACAGTCGAAACTTCTGACTCAATTAGATATTAACGAGGACCAAAGTCTCAAGATCGAGGGATATGAGTTTGTTCTTGTAAATATTGCTCGGGTAGATAATGTACCTTTTGCAGTCCGCATTCTTAAGAAGATACTTGCTCCTCAACTGTGGGTTCCCTGCACAATATGCTCGTGTGCTGATCATTGCCCAATCAAAAACAACTATGAACTTATTACCGCCCAATTTGACCGTGTAGCTCAATTTATAGAAAATTATTATCGTTTTCTTTACGAAAATGACAAGCGAATGACGATTCGGCAGATGGTAGGGCAAATTAGTTATGCGTTGACTGGCAACCTCACTTGTGACTATATCGAAAGTAGACACTTGAAAGAACCTTTCTTTATCTATAACTTTGCAAATCTGTTCTTTGGGTATAACGGCTCCAAAAGAGCAAAGGATGCGGCTCAAATTAAAGGTGTTGAACAGATTCAAAACCTTGAATTGGATAGAATATCACTTGATATAGATTATTCATTGTTTGTTCGCAATGACTATTCCTGTTTTATGCCTAAAATCCAAAAAGAGTTAACTGCTCTTACGCAAAGATATCGAAAGCACTATCAAATCACTGACGAAGAGCAACTCCTTGATGAAAAGAAACACGAAGAAGAGCTCAGGCTTCGTGGAGCTGTTAGGCGATTTTACCTTCTTTTCAGTCTGTGCGAATCAGATGACGATGTAGATCATGTAATGAATCAAATTTTCGGCAAGTCTTATGCCGATTATAGAAAACTAATTTCAAGCAAACAATCTAATCTCACGCTTAGGAACATGCAAGGAATTGTTTTTGAAGCCCTTTATATTAAAAATACAGGTTACTTACCTGAGAGTAAAACTAATTTGCCACTTACCCTACGTCGAGAAGGTGATGTATTCCAAAATGTTATGATTGTCCTGGGAGAAGTCGGTAAAAGCGATCTAAAAGTAATTCAAGAACGGTCAACAAATCAATTTGAAGATGTAGATAATAAGTTTGATCTGTACTTGAAACTTGGAGACAAGAAATTTAAGCTTTCGCTTCCGATGATTACATATTTTAATAATCTGATTGATGGTGCAATTTCTTCAAATAACAATCCAGCGCTTACCCACGGAATAGCCCAGCTTGATGCACTTTTGCTTGAGCAATTTGGTGAAGAACCTCCAGAAACAGAAGAAGATTGCGAATTGACAGTAATTATTAATACAGCAAAGGGGCAAGAGATCGAGAGGTTTGCCTTTGAAAACAAAAAATTGAGCATTCAGTAAGGAGGGATTGGGTGTGAAAATGTATCCGGATGTTAAAATTGGCAAAAAGGAATATCCTCTTCAAAGCATTCTCTTTGGACATCGCATCCAGCCCAGTCAGACAAAGTACGAGTATCTTATTGAATTTCTACAGGTTGCAATTGCTGAAAAGCGAGGAGCAAACAAACCATTAGAGGCTCCTACCTTCACCACAACAGAAATGTTTCCCATTTCGCAGGCTGCAGATGGACAGTTTCGATACCTACCAAAGTTAAGAATTGGTTTGAAACGCTTTATTTTCCTACCTAAGAGCAAACTTGATGGTAAAGCTGAGGTAGACAAAGACGCTTACAAAGAATGCGTAAAAGTTCTCGAATCTCAAATAACCGGTGGTAATGCTACGAAAAAGAAAAATAGCATTACTATTATTCAAAATTTGCTTACTGGATTTAGTGCAGTCAACCAAAGCCGGTCATGGTTTGATCAGAATGTATTGCCAATTTGTCCCGAAGTAATTTTACCCGAAGGAATGGGAATCAAAAGTTGGCGTCAGAAACTGCAGTTTAATGTGAATGATCCAGAGGTCGACGAAAAATTTGATTATCACAAATATACCTATATGTGCCGTGGCGGAGAAGTGTACTACTTGCATCTTCTCAATGCTATTGCAGAGCACCCTGAATACAAAACGGTAATTGAATTACGCTTAAACGAAATGATCACAAGTTTTCCTCAATTCTCTTATCTTTGTAATTTTGTGCAAGGGAATTGGGAAGAATACTATGTGGCTAGCAAAGAGGTAAAAACAGTTGAAAAAAGACTTGGCATTATCCCTACCTCGTTTGCCAAAAGAAATGAGCAGACACTTAGCGAACTCCAGAATTTCTTGAACAGCAAGTCCCACCCATTTGAAAAAATGGAGACCCTAGCAAATGGAATTATTTTACAAATAATGAGAATGATGTACCTTGCTGCAGCCACTGATAACGAAAGTAACTGCTGGGTGATTGATGTCAACTGCGCTGGTCACGAAAACATCGAGGCAAAGAAACGGGCTATCGCTGCATTCAAGCATAATGAGGAAGTTATCAGCACTTATCTGTACCATGGGCTTGAGGAATATCGAGATCTCTTGGACGATAAAAAGGATGACCAGGCTATTATAAAGGATGCTGCAAACGATTCCTACCGACTGTTCCGGAAACTCGGCAAAATGATAGGAGTCATTATTCCCAATACCGGCAAAGGAATGCGATTCTCTTTGTCGGAAGACATCATTAAGTTCTTGGTTTTATCTATTATTCCACCGAAGCAGATGATTACATTAGATGAATTTGTTCATCAACTATATATCCATTTCGGTATGGTTATAGGGCCTGAACAATATAAAGCCGAAATAACAATAGGTTCTGTTGCGGATGTGGGGGATTATTCATTCCTTAAAGCTAACCTTGATGCTTTTGGGCAAAAACTAAAAGACTGTGGCTTCTTACGCGATTTATCTGATGCTACAGCTATCGTAGAAAATCCTTATGAAAAGGAGGATTCAGCTAAATGAGACAGTTGATTACAGTAATAACAAATCAGATCCTCCATCAGATCAAAACAAACGAAATAAATATGGTTCGTTTGGAAAGCTTTGATAATCCAATTATTTATAAATCAGTATGTGATACCCTTCGAGTAAGTGCCAAAGTCTCTAACTTTGTGGCAAAGCTTACACTTGAAAAATATAATCAATTTTTAGCTGCTGAAAATGCAAACTGGATGCAGGCGCTTATGTACCTCCACAAGGGCACAAACATGGTTTACGATGAAAATCATCCGGCCATCTACGCTCAAAATAGTTATGTGGATTTCGAGCAGGCAATTACAAAATGGAGAAATGAATCTCCCAACATGCCAGAAAATCAGACTTCTCTTATCCTATTGATGGGCACGGAGGCAGCACCTGACGATGCAGGTAGTTTGAAAGATACAACCTTTGTTATTTCCCCTCGAGAAATCATTGCACTGCTGAACGCAAATTATAGTGATTGGTTTGCAGACATTCTTGCTGAAAACTCGTTCGATAATGATGAATCTCGTAAGGCGATTCACACGCTATACCGCGCTCTTTTTAGCTGCATTAATATTAACATTTTTAAGCTCAGCGAATTTATTGATAGCTTGCATAACATGCGCTTTGCATCGTGCCAGGAGCTGATCGGCTATATTTGTGAAACGCTTAATGTAGTCTGGGGCGTACCAAGTATAGTTTCTACAAAATATGTTCCAAAGGCGAGTAACCTTAGCAAAGGAAACCTTACTTCTGCAAAAATAATTACAAGTGCTATTAAGTTTATTGAGAGAGCGGATGACATACCTTCAGCGTCTGCTTTGAAAAAAATTAAAGAGAAGTTTGAAAAGTATGCACTCGACAAGGATATTGATTATACCGCGCCTTTCCCAACAGATACAGCACTTTTTCCCGATTACAACGACTTTGAGGATTGCGTTATTAATTTTATGTGCGGAATGGATTTGAAGACAAACCGTACAAAGTTACTTGCTGTTGATTATGCAATTATTGAACAAATAATTGGAACAAAATTGCCAGCAAAAACTTCTGAAAAAGCTCCAGTAGTAACCGGAGCTCCAATGGATGCGTATTCTCGAATTTTTTTGGATATTGCAAATCTATTTCATAATACCTACAGTTCATATCCTACACATTTCTGTGTTCGGGTAGATAGAATTTCGCTGTCTGACTGCATTGATGAGCAAAAAGAAGAAACATTTAGAAATGTATGCAATTTCCTTGGGGGTATCTTAGCTTTTTTTGACAGTTGCAATTTAGTAAATGAAGGAAGCCAGGTGACCTTCTCATATGAAAATGATATGGATCCCTTTGATTTCACTAATCACAAGTATGTGATTGATAGGGTTCGTAGCACCGGAAAATGGGGAGACCCTTGCAAAATTCATTTTACTGTAAAGGCATCAAATGACGATAAGGCTCACAGTTACGAATTTAAGTGGGCATTTTCTCCGTATGCTCCCTGGTTAAACGCTTTTTCTTATCTTGGAGATGTTTTGTTCCGACAGGGCGATATTTATACTCTGCCAACATTGGTCCACTGTAAGAACATTCAGGATTATTTGCGGTGTGAAAGCGAAGACGAGTTTTATGCGCAACTGAATCAAATAGATGATGAAGTGCGGCAGCAAGAACATGTCAGAGCGGTTCACAAGTATTTCTCTGGCGATAAGGCCGAAGCAATCTTTGACAAGCTGTGTAGTGATTTTAAGAATTTTGCTATCACACTTACAGACCATGGAATGTACTCGGCGCTGGATTCCTTGCGCATACTTGTAAAAACATATACTGATTTAATGCAGTATATCCATTCAAACTATAGCAACTTCACTGATGTCCAAAAGGAAAAAATCATTCTATTGCTTAATAGTTTTACAATTGCATCTAATTCAGATGTGATTGAAAAATGTGATATGGGTGAAGTCTTGTTCCCTGCATATCATCCCGTTATGCTTGAAAAGATTGACGCACAGCAGCTGTTTCTTCGCGATGGTTTTGCTGAACTTGCAACGTCAAAAATAGAAAGCAATACTCGGCATGAGAAAGTTATTGGTAAACTCGCAAACCTTGTTCAGTTGTCCTCCATCACTCAGGGTGCAGATTTTGTAATTAAGCGTTCTTCTAAGAATCTCACATGTAAGAGCATGTGGGAGTATTTTGGTGTCTATTTTGGTTCGGATACATCCAGCGATCTGATTTCCGGAAATGCCTTCAGCAGCAACATTGTAACAGATGATGAGGATGCATCTGCAATGCTTCATGCAACACCAATTTCTGGAATTGTTGTGCGCAATGTGATGGACTATATTCGAACCTTCCCTGCAAGAGTAGACGGTCTTAATGTTGCATTCATTGCCCCATCTAATATGCAACATATTGTTGCGGCTATCCACTCTATTGCAAAGCAGTTAGAAAGTAATGACACATCAGCAACGATAAACCTTAGAATCGTTTGCTTAAATAGCAAGAAAAATTCTGCAACTTATCTCAAAAGATGGCTGGATAGTTATTTCGACGATGAGCGCAGTGTAACCGTAAACACATTTTTGCGCAATATTACAATTACGGACAAATCTGATACAGAAGCACTTGAAAAGGTGTTGCAAGATTGTGATCTGTGTTTCAATTACGATATTCTCAAAGCTGCGGATATTTGGTTTGACAGAACTGGCGACGAAATCATTGATAAGGAACAAGCTAAATTCCCTATGACCTTCACGCCAGATACGATATCTGCAACACATGGAATGTCTCGAAAAGTAAGTATTTCGCAGTTCCAATTCCTTGCAGCCAAGGAGCAGACGCAAGCAAACTTTATTGTTACGAATCCTTATAGCCAGGAAGGTATATATCGCACCTTCAGAACACTTGAACTTACGGATATTCAAAATCACATTATTGAGCTTTCTCACAATGCGTGCAAATGGGTTGTGTGTGTTGACCCGGCAATTGACCGGAAAATGCTCGAAAACTCAAAAAGTAGGATTATTGGTTTCACTACTGGTGAGGGAAACTATGGCGAACTGAATGTAACCGTTTCTGCAAGAAAGGATATTCTTGTTGATATTAAGCATATGCTTCAGAAGCGCATAAAAGAGAAGTTTTCAAATTGGGATGAAGATCGTCTGGAAAAGGCGGCAGAATACTGTGTAGAAGAGTTGTCAAAGTATATGGACGGTAGCCGTATTC
The DNA here is from genome assembly GCF_002161085.1 of Flavonifractor sp. An112. Taxonomy (GTDB): domain Bacteria; phylum Bacillota; class Clostridia; order Oscillospirales; family Oscillospiraceae; genus Flavonifractor; species Flavonifractor avicola. The sequence continues at coordinate 56,127 of NZ_NFLU01000001.1, forward strand.
TCAAAGCGCTGAATCCCTATGACTACGAGATTCATAGTTTCCTTGCGTATATTCTCACCATGCAGATGCTTGGCCTTACAGAAGCCAATGATAATTATGCTGTCAGAGCACTTATAAGTCTAGATTCTTATAAACACTGGTTTGCCGAAGATGATGAACTTAGTAAGGACAATAAGCGTCCCGATTTTATGCTTATTGAAATTCCCAAAACCGCGCATAATCTTGACCCTGCACAAAATCTGAACATTCACATTAAGATCATTGAATGTAAGATGGGATTCCAAAACGATAATCACATAGTAAAGGCACAAACCCAGTTGGAAAAGGGTCTCCGTACAATGAGCGCAAATTGGAACCCTAATAACCAAAGTATCATGCACCGATATTGGTTGAATCAATTATACCGCGCAATTATTTTCTCTCCACTCAATCTGGAGAATACTTCTGATCAGTACGAGACCATCCGAAATAAAATCTATGGCATCCTAAGCGGTAAATACCAGATCGAATGGAGTGGAGATATTTTCGCATTTTGGCTGGATTCCCATTCGGAGACGCCTGAAGAATGGGAAATCGAATCACCACTTTCTGATGAACTATCTATGGCTGGAATTACTTTGAATGAAATGTTTTGCCATAATTGTGGCCAGATGTATATTCAGAAAATGCTCCTTCCACCTGAAGAGCGTACCTCCATTTTTACTCACAATGAGATTATTTATCCCGAAGTAGATATGGAGTCGGATGAAGAGGAATTAGATATCAACGATGAGATAACGTCCCAAACCGTAATAGTTGCTACAGGGGAAACCATTCCGAGTACAGCGAAAGTATATCTTCCTTTCTTAAATTATCTGAGTGACAGGAAAGACCATACGAGGCACGAATCGTTACAATGGTTTTCTTCTACTTTTGGTATTTCGCTGGATGACCAAAGGCTCACCTATGACAACGGACACCGCAAATGGGAAACTGTTCTCGATGCAACTATAACATTTTTCAGAAAACAGGGACTTTTAGCGAACAGTGAGAAGGGCTCTTTCCATTTAACTGAAGTAGGGTATAACTTTTCAGAAGTTGCTGAATCTCTTCTCAACGATCGGTCTTTTGAGACTGCAATTGTAGTATATAGGGAAAATCTCAAAAGCACTGAATCGGACAATCGCATTGATGACAACGAGGTATGCGATTTCAATGACAATACCACAACTGAAGAGGAACCCATTATCGCAGAGGATACATCGGCTCAGTCGTCAAAGCCCTTGCTGTCTGATGTAAGATTCCTTATCGGCGAGGATTTAAGAACCAAAGAAAAATACTATTGGGAGTTTGGCAATAAAAGCCTCAACAACCGCCATCTTCTTATTAACGGTAATTCTGGCTGTGGTAAAACCTATTGTATCCAGACACTGCTTATGGAAATGGTTCGTGCTGGCGTATCCGGAGTCGTATTTGACTATACGAGTGGTTTCACTCCGGATAAACTGGATCCATTGTTTATTCAGGAACTTGGTGAAAAAGTACAGCAACGGGTTGTTTATCTTGATAAGATTCCTGTTAATCCGTTTGCTCGTCAAATCGTAAAGGTTGGCGGATCAGAAGGTCTTGAAAAGGATGTTTCTATTGCAACAAGAATTGCAAATGTATTTACTACAGTATACGGATTCGGCGGGCAGCAGAAAAGTGCTCTCTACAAGGCAATCAAAAATGGTCTCCAGCATCATGGGGAAGCAATGTCTTTTTCTTATCTTGAGGACGAGTTGAATGATGTAAGCGCAAAGCAAGCTGAGACTGTTTTGAGTAAAATTCAGCCATTCCTTGATTTGGAGCCTTTTGCGGAGGATGAAACGTTTACCTGGGGATCGATTCGAGATAGTAACGGAATGGTCTATATTATGCAGCTTGATGGTTTTGACCGCCCCACACAGTTGCTTTTGACAGAATTATTGTTGTGGGATATTTGGAATTACTGTGTACAAAACGGAAATGAGGAACATCCTTTTGTAATTGTGCTTGATGAGGCACAGAATCTTAGTCATGATGCTGAATCTCCAAGTGCTAAGTTCCTAACAGAGGGCCGAAAGTTTGGTATCTCTGCATGGTATGCAACGCAGTTTATGAAGCCGCAGCTTTCAGATGATGAAATCCAGAGACTTCAGCAAGCAGGACAAAAACTCTATTTCTGCCCTCCTGATGACGGTGTAATGACAGTTGCCAAGAACATTGACATCGATGCTCAGGGAGCAAAAGAATGGGCGCCAAAACTTAAAACTCTGAAGAAGGGTGAATGTGTTACCTGTGGGAATATGGTTAGAAACGGTAAATGGGCTAAGTACGAACCCAAAATTGTGAAGGTTACAAGTTTTCAGGAGAGATTAAACCATGACTAACAAATCTTCCTTGGAGTTTCACGAGACCTTTAAGCCAGAAATACCTTATATCTCAAAAATACTCAAACTAGCATCAGAAAAGTATTCTGGCACAAAGTATGAAATCAGCGATATTAGTGGAATCCCTACCGGTGAACAAAAAGGAAAAGTGGAACCGCACATTAAGTATGCTAGTTTTATGGGGTTAATTAACTTCTCATGTGACAAAGGTATTTACGCCTTATCACTAACGCCTTTGGGCGAAGAAGTCTTCGTGCAGGATCCGTACCTGCACGAAGACCTCACGCTCTGGATTTGCCACTATTGTATGACAAGAAAAAATTTCGGTGCTCCACAATGGTCGTATTTAATACAGGAAGCACACCCAGGCATTGGAGAATCTCTTAGCCAGGATCGATTATTTAATTTGGCCAATAATTGGTGTGGAATTGCTGTATCAAGTTTGAACAAGAAAGTATTTTCTGTTGTTAGAGGCAGCTATACAGACGGGATTTTTTCTCGTTTAGGACTTATTGAATGGGGTAGTTTAATCTCCTTCATTGAGCAGACTGAAAAGATGGATTTAACATATGTATATTCTTTTGCACTGCTTGACAGTTGGGATCGCTTATATCCAGGCAAACGAGAAATTACCGACTTTGATCTGAAAGACGGTATTGGTTTTGGAAAAATATTTGGTTTCAATGAGGATGAATGCAATTATGTTATCGACTCGCTAAGTGACGAAGGCTTACTCACAGTAAACCGACAGTTATATCCAGCAACAATTATTCGAACCGCTAATGTGGAAAGTGTAATTCCCTTGTTGTATAGCCGTTTGTTGTGAGATAGAGGAGGCAGTATGAAGGTTAAAGATTTAGTCAGCTTTAGTAAGGAAACGTTCTTCAACGGTGCTGTTCAAACCGAATGGTTTTACGATGCACAAAAAGCAAAAACCGTTGCGGAAAGTTATGTTTTCCATGGACCTAAATACTATGGTGTATCTGCTTCAGATGTTAAGGCAGGAGAACATCGCCTGATGGATACTGCCTCCTTTGCTCAAACCATTGCGCACAAACTCTACTCCCCTACCCCTGGGAACAGTTTTGTGATGACTATTGCAGGATACGGTACCGGTAAATCACATCTTGCAGTGTGTCTTGGAACTTTATTTTCCAGTACAGGTGCACTCGCAGAATCTATAGTATCCAATATAGCATCTGCCGATGAAGAGATTGGTACTTATATCAGACAGAACAATGTGAAGAAAAACCTTGTTATCGTTCTTAATGGAATGAACAACTTTAACCTGGACGCTGAAATTTTGCGTTGTGCAAGGCTATCACTTTCACAAAACGGGATTAGCGATGAACTGTTAAAAAAATTAACAAAATCTTATGACGTTGCTCGCCATTTTGTCAATCGGACTTTTTCTATATATCAAAACCAATTTGAAGAATGGGCTCTTAAGGTCGGCATAAACATCAGTGGACAAGCACTGAAGGACTATTTTGTATCCCGAGTGGAAAATGATAGCCAAGTACTTACCACAATCAATAATGTTTATAAAGAAGTGAACGGAGACAGCATTGCATGGGACCGTGGATTATCTGCGGGAGATGTTTTGTTAACTCTTCAAAAGGAATTGTGTGGAGATGGAAAGCCATTCAATAAGGTGCTCTTGTTATTCGACGAGTTTGGACGATACATTGAATACACTGCTGCAAATCCAGCAATTGCAGGTGAAGCAGCGCTTCAGCAGATATTTGAAGCAGTTCAGTCGGCAAATGGAAATATTGTATTCGTTGGATTTATTCAAAGTGAGTTAGAAGCGTATCTTGCAAGAATTGAAAAAACATCGAATATCACTCGCTATATTGCTCGATATCGGACAGCAAGCGAAAATCTTTTTTTATCTTCAAACTTTGAAACGATACTTGCTAATGTTTTGAAAAAATCAAACCCGGAGTTTAACAGAGTGGTCGGCGGATCGGTAGGTAGGTATGAAAACTATCACCTAAAGATCAAACATGCCCTTACAAGATGGGATCGTACATCGACTAAAAAGAGTGTATGGATAACTGACGAAGTCTACAAAAATGTTATCTTAAACGGGTGTTATCCGCTACATCCTATTACTGTTTGGCTCTTATCCAGTTCGCATCAATGGATGCAGCAACGATCAACACTGGCATTTGCGTCAGAGATGTTTGATGCAGTAGCTGAAGCAGAAATAGATAGTGCATTTTTGCCATATGTTTATCCGTATCAAATCGTTGATTCGGGAATCTTTGGCGAAATGCTCAACTCTGAAGAGAAGGGTTTAGTATCAAGTCAATATTGTATGCTTTATCGAGACATCCTCGTAAAGGTTGGTGATAAGCTTTCAGAACTTGAAAAGATAGTTCTAAAATCTGTGCTTGTTGTCAATATAGGAAGGATGGCATTCTACGATAAAGTTGATGCTTTAAAAGCAATTCAACTGTGTTCCAATTGCAAAGAAGATGAAGTACAGCATGCGCTGAAATCGCTTGAAGAAATGCACGGTGTTGTTGCATTTGATGACCATGCAAAAACATATGACTTGATTGCAGAGGCCAATGGATTCAATGAATTCAAACGTATCTTTGCAAGATATCGTATTGGAGTAAAGACATCTATTGATGACATTGATGAGCCCGCGATAAAACTCATGGCATTAGATACTCCTGTAGAAACATCATTTGCACAGGAACACCATATCTCATCAACAGAATGGATGTTTAACAAACAACTGCTTGACTGTCGTGAGATTAGTGAAAATTATTTGCGAAATGCAATTCGGAACATCACTGAAAATTGCGATGGTGAAAAAGCAAGAGGCTTACTGATTTATGCCTATTGTTCAGAAAATATTACTTCAGAGATTAACCGGTTAAGTCGGCTTTATCGGGAACTTGATTTGGCGAATTTTCCAATTATTATTTTGTTTTTGGATGACCATGATAAGGAAATGCTTATAGCCTTGACTATAAAAAAGTCGTTGCAGAAATTTTCTGCTACGGATAAAGAAAGATTCCGCAAACATATTTCCGATCAGTTGCGTACACAGAATACTAAACTTTGTCGAAAATTCACAAATTGTGTTTCACAGAGAAATATGATTGGCATAAACGGGCTGGAAAAGTATTCCATGCGCATTAATGCATTATGCTCGAAAAAGTTTGATATGCTCTACACAAAAGCAGTTCCGTTTGTTTTTGATGGATTTGAGAACAAATCGAAGACTCAGGCGAAAACTACACTTGCGCAAGTATGTTGTTACTTGTACAATCGACTTTTGATGAACCAACAAGGGTACAACGCACTGGCATCAAAAGATAAAAATCGTGTAAATTCAGTATTATCTGTATCAGCGCCGTTTGCCTGGAAAGTTTATGATAATCGATGCCAGCTTGTTGAGCCCGGCAATCCAGTCATTGTAGAGATTATTTCAGATGTTGTTAGCGTACTTGATGACGGAGAACGTCATTCTGTATATCAACTATTTTATAAATTTGTACAGGCTCCCTATGGAATGAATGAAAACTCTATCTCATTGTTGGTATCGTATTTCATTGCATTCCAAGAAAATCGATACTTCTATTATTATGGCATGGAAAGATTAATGCCAAAACATTGGAGCACAGATAAAGGGAAATTAAAGGTTCCTGAATTCAAGAAGATTATTATACAAAAGAATGCAAATGCAAACATAGACGTTGTAGCGGAATTATGTGATAAAATAATGAGTAATACGGATGTTTCTAATTGTGCTAATTTAAAAAATAATCTTACTATTCTTGTGGCCCAAGAAGGCGAAACGGAGTCTAATCAGTACAAAATTGGCCAAGCTATTACATATTTGGATGCGGGAATACGGCTTGAAAAGAATTTTACTGACCAGTTTGTAAAAGTTCAAAAACATATCGACATCCTGAAGAAACAATTTAGAATTATACCTCTTATCAAGATATTTGATTTGATACCGGAGATTTCTGATCCTATCGAGGAAGGATTGGGGTATGTCTATACTGAAAAACAAAAAAATGATGTGCTTAAATGTCAAGCCGTGATAGATCAGATGCTTACTAAATTTTATCTTCCTACGCTGAATGCTCTGGATTTTAAACTTGAGGAGCTCTCTGAGAATCAAAAGAGGTATAGACGTGCAGCAGAGATTCTAAGAGAGCATAATTATGGTGACTATGCAGATGCCACAGAAAAGCGTTTGATCGAAATTGAAGAGTCTCTTCGAGCAAAGCAAAAATATGAAAGTTCCTTTGTAGAATGTGAAAAAGATCTTACTCAGAGTAAGAATCTCTTCAAATTCGCAGATTGCGAAGAGATGGAAGCTAAATTGGATGGATGGGTTGAATTTTTTACTAAAACTAATGAATTGCCAAACGATATTATTGCCCCCCTCAACACACGCATAAAGAACGCAAAATACGAGCTACGCCATAAGAAAGAAGAACTGTTGAATGAATATGTAACTGTAATTGATAATGCTTCTACAGCCAAAACTGTTATACAGCTTCGCCAGAGCACCTTAAAAATTTCAATGTTAATGCAAATGCAGCTTGGCTCAGATTCTGAACAAATGCTCCTTAAAGTGCAATCTGACATAGATGATGCAATTCATCAAATTGAGACACTGCCACATAATCTTGATAATTTGAATCAGTACATCGATTCGTTAAATCACATACAGCATAGGTGCTTGAATGCAATAAAACACGGAGCAAACACATTACAGACAGATTTAATTCAAAAACAAACTATTTGGGTAAAGCGATATGTTGAGGAAGCAGAACGTAGTTATAAGGGTATGTCAGCCATAGAGTGTCAAAATTGGCTTGATAAAACCGCATCTCATCCAACATACCTCCAAGCATCCATTGTCGAGAGATTGATTAAGATAAGAGAACTTGTTGAATCACAATTACATAGCTGTCGAATTGAAGGGTTATTGACAATGTATGACAAGTTATCAGAAAGTGAAAAACAAACATTTAAAAAACTACTTTTAACTCGTTGATCGAAAATTACCGGCCACAGCATATGCTGTGGCCGGTAAGGAGGATGCTATGGAGAACAGTGCAAAAATTAGAATATTATATCTGATGGAGATCCTCAATAGGTTTTCTGATGAGGATCATCCCTTGTCTACAAGTCAAATTATTCAAAAGCTTGAGGATCTATATGGAATAACAGTTCATCGTACTACTGTGCCGAAAGACATTTCTATTCTTCAATCATACGGTGTAGATATTATTATAATAACATCTACACAAACAAAGTATTATGTTGGAAAACGAAAATTTGAGGAGCCTGAGCTCAAGTTACTAATCGATGCTATTGAGGCATCAAAGTTTATTACAGCAGAAAAAAGTGAAGTCCTCATTTCTAAAATCAAGGAACTTACCAGCGAGTATAAAGCTCAGACACTTAAGCGGAATATGTATGTAACGAATCGTATCAAGCCCGAAAATGAGCAAATTTATTACATTGTAGATGCAATAAACGAAGCAATTAATCGATCGCAAAAAATATCTTTTCAGTATTACGAGTATACAGGTCTGAAGAAAAAAGTGCTAAGAAATAATGGAGAAGTATACAGTATTAGTCCCTATCATCTCGTTTGGAACGGAGATTTTTATTATGTTATAGGCTTTTCCAATAAACACAGCAAAATTGTTTCTTTTCGAGTTGATAGAATTGCGACCACACCCAAAATATTAAATATAGTTGCTGATCCTGTTCCAAGCGATTTTGATTTAGCAAAATATACAAAAGAAGTTTTTTCAATGTATGACGGGAAGTCTGTTCTTGTTGACCTAAAGTGCGATAATTCCCTTATGAAAGTAATTATAGATCGCTTTGGTGAAGACGTGACTGTACTCGCATATGATATGACTTCATTTCGTTTAAAGATTGAAGTATCTGCCAGTCCTACTTTTTATGGTTGGATTTTTGGTTTCGGTGGAAAGGTGCAGATTCTTGGACCAAAGCAGATCAGAGATGAATACGCAATGATGGTTTCTTCGGCACAAGCCAACTTGGAGGAGTAATGAGGACTATATTCGTACAGCCTGTGCTGTGAGAAACATTCCGGTAGGTAGGTGCAAAAAGGAAACCAGGATTTTGAACTGTGCAGTATTTTTCTACTTAGGTTTGGACAGCTGAGAGGCAATGAGACAACACATATGCAACATATTCTGCTGACAGGAGTTTCCAACAACTAATAGACTAATATGACACAGAGAAGAGGAAAAGTAAGATGAAAGTCATCTGTTTTGGTGACTCCAACACCTACGGCTATGACCCCCGAGGCTATTTCGGCGGATGTTATGATGCGGATGGTCGATGGGTAGATATTCTGGCTACAGAAACCGGCTGGACAATCTACAATATGGGAGAGAATGGACGAGAGATCCCTCTTGCTGTTTTTGACTTCCCAGCTGATACAGACTTGCTGATCGTTATGTTGGGTACTAACGATCTGCTCCAAAGCAGGAGTCCGGAGCAAACCATCGAGAGGCTGGAGCGATTTCTCTCTGGCATTTCCCTGGATCGAAGCAAGATCTTGCTGATCGCACCGCCGCCGGTGACTCTGGGAGCATGGGTGCTCAGCCCGCAGGTTATTGATTACTCTCATACCTTCGTCCGACTCTGTCAGACCCTGGCGGAGCAGTTGGGCGTTCGCTTTGCCGACGCTGGAAAGTGGGACATCTCTCTGGCCTATGACGGCGTACACTTCACGGAGCAAGGGCACAAAGCCTTTGCCGCCAGACTTCTGGAGGAACTCAAATGAAACGAATGATCCCCCTGTTGCTCTCTCTACTGCTGCTCACCGGATGCAGTGGGAACACCGCCGCCGGCTCCTACCAGCAGATTACCCAGGAAGAGGCTAAAGAGATGATGGATACCCAAGAGGTCATTGTCCTGGATGTGCGGGAACAGGACGAGTACGACAGCGGCCATATCCCCGGTGCCGTGCTGCTGCCGGTGGGTACTATCGATGAAACCACCGCCGCCGAGGTGATCCCTGAGAAGGACTCCACAGTGCTAGTCTACTGCCGCAGCGGAAACCGCAGCAAGACCGCCTCCTCTGCGCTGGCGGACTTAGGGTACACCAACATCTACGAATTCGGCGGCATCAACACCTGGCCCTATGAGACGGAGTCGTAAGAGCCGCATGAGGTATCAGCCATGAAACAGATGACCTGGGATGATTATTACGGAGGCTTCTACGACTGGTCACCCAGCACCCAGAAGAACTATACCTACCGCCTGTCCGATTACGGGTCGGCGGGCGAGGTGTGGGAAGTGGCACAGGAACTGGCCTTTCAAGATGAAGCCTTTGCCACAAAGTTTCTGGAAAAGGCGCTGGCCGCCGGCGTCCGCTTTACGCCGGATCAGGTGCTGGAGATGATGGGTACGGTGGAGGAGTCTGTCCTGAGAAAAACTGCGGAGCGGACAGATGTGCCCTTTGATCGAGAACAGCTGGAAGAGATCTACATGATGATCGACGACGCCTCCTTCCAGCGGATCTCCCGGCGGGCGAAGATCAACGTGTTCGATGACGAGCCGGCTGCCTATGAACAGCCGGAGCAGGTCCAGTACATCCTCCCGAAAAAGAAAAAAGTGGGGCTCTTTACTGCGTTGGCCGCTTTCGCAGCGGGTTCCCCTCTGGCTGGCCAAGTCAGGAAGAAACACGACGGGCATTGTGACGGCGACTGCGCCAACTGCCCGCCCCACTACGGGTATCGCTATGGGCGATGGTACTACGGAAAAGGCCATCAATACGGCTGTGAATTCGGCGGCAACAAGGGAGACGGAAACCTGTAAGGAGTATAAATCTACGTCGCCTATACAAAGAATACGGGACTGGCCGGTTGGCCAGTCCCGCCGTTTATTTGGGCAGATAATCCGCTTTTACTCGATATCGGCTAATACCGAAACTATTGCTCCGCTCTATGACCTCCCGGGGGAGTTGGTTCAGATACTTCCGGCCAAAGTTGGTATCGCCGAAGTAACAGTCAAAATTGGTCACAGGGAGTACTACCCAGTCGCCGTCCTCCGGGCGGTTGGCCAGGTAATAAGCCACCAGAGTAGGCAGGACATTGGAAGGCATTTTCTCAGGGCGAATCTGCTCAAGTCTCTTTGTTAGTTCCGACGGCAGTTCAGGTTCTGTGCGGCGCAGAGGACCCAATTCCAGGGCATCGGCAATCATATCATCAAAGCGGATCGTCCACGCACCTTCCGTAGAGGCGGAAAGAGCCTTGGTTTGGTATTGGAGCACCTTGATGCGCCACACTCGGTCAAACCGCTTGCTTAGCTCGCCGGCAGATTCCGCATAGTTTTTACGGATCAATTTCGGATGCTCGGTGGCAAACCGCATAGCCTGATGGAAGTGGCGACTGAACCAGCCCCAGCTATCCTTGTCCACTAGTTTTGGAAACTGTTCGTGGAGTGACGCAAAATCGGTGCGGTGCTGCCAATCTTCTTTCAGCTTCCCGCCTCCCTCCGGAATGCTACACCAGGCGCACAGACCATCGTAAGCAAAACCGATTCGTTCTCTCGGATCACCTGACAACAGCGTACCATCCGAAGCGTGAAACAAAAAGCCCCGTGCCAGGATGGTTAAAATACGGTTCATGCCGCTGAAGTCTCGCAGGGCCTCGAAGGTAAACCGCCCCAGCCAGGTGGTGTCCTTTTTACCAGACGCCCGGTACTCTACCTGCTCCGTATAATCTAAAAATTCCTGCCATTCATTCAGCATGGGACACCTCCAGTATATTGGGCTCCAGCGCGTCCAGCAGCAGATCCCACAGCAGGTTCCGCTTGCCCAGGGCCTCCACGTAGCGTACAGCCATCTGTGGACGCACGATCTCATTCAGCAGTTCCCTGCACCGGATAGATACCGCCTCCCGGTAGTGTTGGGAATTGCGCTTGCTAAGATACGCCTCCATCAAATCGTTAAATACCGTTGAGTCCCCAGGACGGTGTAGCTGCCGTTTCTGCTGCTGCTCATTCTCCTGCAGAATATCACAAAGCAAATCGCTCAGAATACGGTATCCACCGCTGCGGAAATCGGAAAACAGGTCAAACAGTGGTTCAAACTCCGGCAGCCAGGTGAGAAGGAACTGCATTCTCTGCTCTTCTGTCAGAAACTGCCACTTGGCATTATCCAACGCTGCCCAGATTTCCTCCACTCGTTCCGGAGGCAGCTTTCCAAGTTGGGCGTACAGTTCGTCCGTGTCCCAAAACTCCTCCTGCCCTCGGGCAAAGAGAATTCGTTCAATATCGCTCTTTCGTTTCTTTTCCTTAGGCTCCACCCGGCAGGCCCGGATGCGGGACAGGCAGGCTTCATAGTCAGTCAGCAGTGCGGAGACCCGCTCCAAAATCCCTTGGTCGAGATGCTCCTTCCAATCCGGCTCCTGGGCAAAGGTGAAAAGTTCGCTGCTCTTTGCCGGTTTGGATTTGATGGCCGGCGTGTGCTTTCCCAACTGCAGGGCCAGATAGGGAAGCCGCTCCAGATTGGAGTCCACCGTATCCCAGTCGATTCTTTCAAAGAAGGCTTTCATACGCTGCTGGTGGGTGGGCTCATACCAAGCCCGACGTGTCTCCTCCGATTTCTCCACCAGATTTTTATACTGCAGGAAGGGGGTCCGCTCCACCCGCCGCTCCTTCAGGTACTCGTCCAGGTCCGGGCGGATTCCACTCTTAGCAGAATCAATCTCCAGCCCAGTCAGGATGGCCAGTACCTCTGTCTCCTCCCGGAAACGTCTGCGCTCCTCTGCGTCGGAGTTTTCATTGTAGGCAATGATGCTGCGATCCAGAGCGGCGTTGCAGATCTGTCCCACCCGGGAGGAGAAGGTGCCCCGTACCACCTCAAACCGAGCCTCCCAGTCGTCCGCGTTTCGAATTAGGGGCTCCGCTGAAGGGATCATCAGCAGCGGGATATTTGCTTCGTTGGAAAGTGCGTCATCCGCAGTGTGACGAGATGCCTCATAGTTCCGGCGGACACACTCATTCAGAATGGGGTCAGCGATGGTCTTGATCATATCCCCGTCATAGTCCGCACCGCCCAGCCGTTCCGCCGCCAGCATGGTGGAGTCCACCATAACAAGATCCGCCAGATGGTGAAAGAACATGTGACGATACTGCCTCTTCTCTTTTTTCGCATCGTAGAAAGAGAGTTGTAGTTCCTCGTTTCTGGCAATGTGCGGGTTGCGCAGCAGGGTACAGGTTTCTCCATGAGAATATGCCGCGCCAGGCGCATAGAAAGCACTGACAGCAAAACGGAAACTTTTTGTTATTTCGTAATATGCTTTGTCTCCTTTCTTCTTGGGCACCGATTCCAGCAGAAAACTAACGAAATCCAATAGATCCCCAGAGAGAAAGCGGTTGTCACCGGCCACAATCAGCCGGCCCAGAGCATAGTTTTTCAAAATCTGTTCTGCCCTGGCATCCAACTCCTGTTGATAGATGGGTTCGCCGATCATCCGAGGATTCTTGCGCAGAATTTCTCCCAGCAGGTGATCCCGATTTTTGCGGAAAGGCAGAATGCCCCAGCGGTTCATACGTTTCAGAAAGTACTCCTGCTGGAAGTCCCTATTGGCCCGGAAGTTGTAGTAGGCCACCTCAGTCTGTTTGGTGAGCCAATTCCGACCGTCCTCTTCCGGACTGTGATCCCAGCCATCGGGAAGATCTCTGGGGCGGAATTCATCCTCTCGGATTGAAATGGTATTCAAAAACTGATAGTTCAGTTCGGTGTGCGTTTCTGGTTTCACCTTGCTGACATTGGTGATGTACAGAGCGTGGCGGTAGCGCCGGAAGGCGTCCCAGTAGTCCTCCCAAGTCATCCCGCTGTCTTTCAGCCAGCCAAAGCCCTTGAACATACTCTTGGTGAGGATGATGTCCACATCCTTGATCTTATGTTCATGTCCCCAGATATCGGTGATGGTTTTCTGTCCGCAGAGATCCAGAATCCAGTGGAAGTTTACCTGATGCACCATTCCCTTGATATAGGGCAGGCGGATCTGAAAAGAGGTGTGGACAGTGCTGCCGCAAAATGCCCGGTCTACCACCTTTGCGTATCGTTTGGAAATGAGGCCCTCCCCGTCAAAACAGGTGATGGGTACATCCATCCGCCGCTCCACCCGGTGATACTTCCGGGTGCTGTCCTGCGTGCCGTCATCCTCCACGGTGATGACCGGGACATCCCTGGCTGTCACCACCGGATTGTCCACCACAATGACACGGTGGGGCTTATCGATATTGATCCCGTCCAGCCGCACACCGCTGGAGAGCATCAGCCCATTGTAGGCGTAGAGTTTGCTGAGTTGACAGTCGCCGATGGTCATGTCCATCTGGATGCGGCGGCGCACCTGGTAGTACACATCCTCCCGGAGAAAAGACAGTTTGCTCTGGCGGCTCATGCTGTTGGATCGCTCGAAGGCGAGATAGCGGCGCACCCCAGCTCCCAGATCTAAACACACACCCTCCGGGCGAAACATGTCCCGTGCCTTCTCCTGGCGGATCAACTGCCGTGGCAATGTACTGCTGCGGTCAAAGATTCCGGAGAAGTCCATGTAGAAGATCACATCGGACAGGCCGTCAATGAGCCGGTCATCTGTGGGTTCGGAAAAGTCGTCTCCCTGCAGAACGCACATGATCTGGAAGAACAGTGCGTTGCTGTCCTGCTCGTGAAGGGCGGAAAAGCACTTGCACTTTTCGGTCGCCGCCCGGTCAAGGGCAAAGTTCCACCGTCCGTTTTCCTGCGTGGCGTAACTCATCACCGCTCGGGCGGACAATTCAAAAACATGGTATTTGTTCTGGGGCATCTTCTCACCTCCCGGTTCCTTCTATTCTATCACAGATCGAAGGCAAAAAACGCTATATAGACACTGCTCCCACAAATTTTGTGGGAGCGTTTTGTTTTGGATAAAGAAGGAGGAAAAGAAGAAATGAAAGTCTCAAACATTCGGTCCTATGCCGACCTGCCGCTGTTTCTCAATGCAAAACTGGTGGCGCAGGTGTTGGGCGTGTCCATCTCCACCGCCTACGAGGTGATGCACGAACCCGGTTTCCCGACCCTGCGTGTGGGCAGCCGCATGGTGGTACCAAAAGAAAAGTTCATGCAGTGGGCGGAGGAACAGTCAGGAGGTGCGAAATGAGAAAGCAGAGTTGGACCAAGAGGGATCCCATCAAAAATTATTTCCCGCTGCCGAACGAGATCTATGATCTGAAATTGTCCCACGGCGCCATTGCCGTCTACAGTTATCTGCTGCGACGGGAGGACCGCAGAACCTATCAGTGTCTGCTCAGTTATCGGGAGATCAGGGAGAGCGTGGGGATGTGTGTAACGACAGTGCGAAAATATGTTGCGGAGTTGGAAGAGCGGTCACTCATCCGCACGGAGCGCACCACTGTCACCAACAAGGATGGCCGCAAGCAAAATGGCCGTCTGCGTTACTACATCCTGCCGATCCAGATGTCCATCAACCAGTACTACGAGCGCCAGATGGATATGGCTGACCTGGCATTGGAACGGCAGAGAGCAAAGCAGCGCATGGATGCGCTGGAGAGAAAGGAAGGTGTATCGGAGTGCTGATGCAGGAACTCAGTAATATAATCAGGCAGGATCCAATTCTGTATGCAATGATTACCACGGACAAGCGAAAGTACATCATGGACACTTGGTGCTGTACTTATGCGGAACCCATCGATGAAGACGCCGTGGCGTTGTTTCTGTGTGACGCGAACCGCGGAAATCTCACAGAGGAACAAAAAGCCTTTGCAAAGGAGCGCTGTGCGGAGATAGAACGCAGTCATCAAAACGCGATATATCGAGTGTTCCATTGCAACGAAATGATGCGCCAGAAACTGGTGCCCGGCCCGGCGGAATACAGCCGGATCTTCCTGCCGGCAGGCGGTATCCCGGAGCACGGGATAATTACGCCCTGTAACGGCCTGTGAGGCGCTGTGTGCCCTCTTTCGGGGCAAGGCAGAGTCCCCTGCCCCACCGAGGGCTTTGAGGGCGGATTTGGGCCGGATTTTTGGGGGTAGGGGTGTGGACGAAAAAAAGGCAGGCAGAAAGGACCGGCGTCGTTCTGCCGCCGGTCCACCCACAAATGCCCGCAGTGCGGGCATTTCACGGGTTTTTCTTAGGCGTCGTTCCTGAAATTTTCAAAGCGCCGTGCCCCCTTTTTTGCCCAAAATCCGGCCTGTCCCTTAGTGCCGCAAGGCTTTCGCTTGACGCTTTTCGGAAAATGAAGGAGGAATTCGATATGATTGAGAACGGTAAGAACCGCCATACCGTGTGGCTGACGGACGAGGCGTGGAACATGGTCGGCGGGGAATATAAAGCGGATGGCTGCTCCACGCAGAATGAGTATATCGAAAAAGCAATCCGTTTTTATACCGGCTGCCGCAAAGCCGATCGCAACGAACGCTACCTCATCGACGCGATCTCCGGTGTGCTGGAAACACGATTGGGTGCGCTGGGTGATCGCATTGGAAAACTGTTGTTCAAAATGGCGGTGGAGGAGTCCATGATGATGCGCCTGCTGGCGATGGATGAGAGTCTCACATTCTCTGAACTGGAGCACCTGCGCAAGTGGGCTATCCAAACTGTGAGGAAAACAGATGGCGGATTGAACTTCGATGACATCCTCAGGATCCAGCAGTAAGTGTGCGTCGTGCTCCGTACACAAGTGATTCGGATGCGCAAAGCCGGTGTAGGCGTATTAAAATCTGAAATGCCAAAACAAAGATAAAAACCTCTGCACCGTCCAAAAATCTTTCTGAAAAGTTTCAAAGTAAGGCTGGATATTGGAAAGAGGTTCGGGTATTGTGTGTTGCTGACAGGAGGCGACACACATGAACGACTACATGCGGGCACTGCACCAGCGGTTCTTCCAGGAGCCGGATGTGTCAGCGCTGGAAGAGGATATCGAGAACACCCGACAGGAGGTGCGGGACTGCCTCAATCAGATGCAGCGGCGCAGGCTCATGCATCTGGTGGACAGTCAGAATCTGTTGAAAGAAGAAATCTCCCTGGCCAGTTTCACCGCCGGGTTCAAACTGGCCTGGGGACTGAGCAAGGAACTGGAGGCGGACGGTCTGTACTCCTTCGATGAGGAGGAGACAGACCGGGCCTGCCGCCAAATCGGAAAGGAGGATGGATCCTATGAGTAAGCGCAGACCATCCGGTGACGGCATGGTGCGCAAGCGGGAGGACGGCCGCTGGGAGGGCCGCATCGTGGTGGGCCACAAGGAAAATGGCGAGCCCATCTTCCGATATGTGCTGGCCAAAACCCAGAAGGAACTGTTGGCCAAACTCCACCGGGACATGGACATCTATCAGGACGCGCAGCTCACCGAGGACAGCCGCATGACGCTGGGTGAGTATCTGGACCACTGGATGGAGGAGTACGGTTCCGTCACCCTGCGGCCCAACACCCTGCGCAGCTACGAGCAGTACATCCGGTGCTATGTGAAGCCCTATCTGGGCGGCAAGATCGTCTCCCGCATCACACGGCTGGACATGCAAAAGCTGTACCGGAAGCTGAAAAAAGAGGGCCGGGTCCACGACCACCCGGAGTATGGCTACGAATTGTCGGACACCATGGTGCTCCGCATCCACGCCATGCTCCACCGCTGTCTCAAGGACGCGGAACGGGACCACATCGTTCCCTACAACCCAACGGACGGCGTTAAGCTGCCCAAGAGCAACTACAAACCAAAGCAGGTTCTCGACCGAGAGCAGATGGACGCCTTCTTGGCGGCGGTGGACAGGAACGAGATCTGGCGAGACTTCTTCTACACGGAGTTGACCACCGGCCTGCGCCGGGGCGAGATCTGCGGCCTTATGTGGAAGGATTTCGACGAGCACGCCGGGACGCTGAAAATCAATCGGTCGGTGAACGTGCCCCAGCGGGGCGAACTGGAGATCGGCGAAACCAAGACCGCCCAGGGCCGGCGCACCATCCGTCTGCCCCCCCAGCACCGTCCAGCGATTGAAGGAGCGGAAGAAACACGCGGTCAGTCAGTGGATCTTCCCAGAGCCGCTCTCCCCGGAGAAACCGGTGCGGCCCAGCGCCGCCTACTACTGGATGAAGGTACTGCTGAACGAGGCGGGACTACCTCACATCAGGTTCCATGATTTGCGGCACACCTTCGCCACCCACGCCCTGGCCAGCGGTGTGGATGCCAAGACCCTCTCCGGCATCCTGGGCCACACCAACGCATCCTTCACTCTGGACACCTACACCCATGTGACCACGGACATACAGAGAGCCGCCAGTGATGTGGTGGGCGGCTTTCTGAAAAATCTACTGGGAGAGGAGTTGAACCCATGGCAAGGAAACGAAAAAGTGGAACCGGCACCATAAGGCAGCGCAAGGACGGCCGCTGGGAAGGCCGGGCCGCGGTGGGCTACGATGACAAGGGCCTCCCCAAAACGAAAAATGTGCTGGCCAAAACCAAGCGGGAGTGCCAGGAAAAGCTGACCCGGCTGATGGAAGAGGTGGGCAGCACCAAGTCCGAAAAAATCTGCGCCGATATGCCTTTCGGCGAGTGGATGGACTTCTGGTACCAGACCTACATCAAGCCCGGTCTCCGCCCCAACACCCAGACAAACTATGAGAACATCATCTACCACCACATCATCCCGTACCTGGGCAAGACTCCACTGTGCCAGCTGACCCAGAAGGACCTCCAGCAGTTCTACGCTCACCTGAAAAAGGGTGGACGGCTGGTTCGCACAGAACAACATGGAAAGGGGCTCTCCGACCGCATGGTGCGGATGACTCACGCCAAATGCCGGGCGGCTCTGGATCAGGCGGTGCAGGAAAAACTGATCCGAACCAATCCGGCGGTAGGATGCAAGCTTCCGCCCAAGCGGAGCCGGGAGATGCAGGTGCTGTCCCGCCAGGAGCTCCAGCGGTTTCTCATTCAGGCAAAGGCGGACGGCTACTTTGAACTGTTCCTGCTGGACTTATCCACCGGCCTTCGCCGAGGCGAACTGCTGGCCCTCCAATGGTCCGATCTGGATCTGGATACCGGAACGCTGTCCGTAACCAAACAGGTCTACGAGGTAAATGGAAAGATGCAGCTGAGTGTCCCAAAGACAAAAGCCTCTATCCGCAAGTTGGTGCTGCCGCCTGCCGTGGTAGAGGTGTTCCGGGAGTACCGAAAGACAGCAAAGTCCCGGTGGCTGTTCCCCTCTCCGAAGAATTTGGATATGCCGCTCACACCTGGCTCCATGCTCCGGCGGCTCCATAGCATTCTGGAGCGGGCCGGGTGCAAGCAAATCAGATTTCACGATCTGCGCCACACCTTTGCCACTATGGCATTAGAAAATGGCATGGACATCAAGACTCTCTCTGCCATGCTGGGCCATGTGTCGGCAGCCACAACCCTGGACATCTACACCCACATCACCGGCGATATGCTCAGCGAAGCCGCCGCCAAGATCGACCGGGGCCTGGGCAATGAAGTGGCGGAAGACTCTTCTGAAGCAGCACAGAATCCGCTCACCGATTTTCAACCAGTCATGAGGCGCACCAGAAAGCCTGGAACTGGCTGCATCTCCCAGATCAATGACCACCTTTTCGAGGGCCGCTACTCACCCTCCTGGCCGGACGGCACCAAGCATTCCAAATGCGTCTACGCCCAAACCCGTGAAGAGTGTGAGGAGAAGCTGAAGGTGCTCATCCAGCAGCTGAACGCCGAGCGGAAGGCCATCCAGGACCGGCTGCGAGGGATCCCATCGCCTGAGAAACTCACCAAGAAGCAGCGGCAGATCTGGGAGTACATGAGACTCTGTCCCGATGAGACAAATTACAGTGCCATCGCCAAGGGCGCAAAGGTGACCCGGCACACGGTGGCCAAATGGTATGAAATGATAAGAAAAATCGTGAGTCGTAAATATTAGTAAAGTATGGTGGATATTCAAATACTATACCAACCACATTGTACATCACTCCATCCCCGGAAAACAGAGTGGGCTCAAAATCTTTCTTCACCTTACTAGCCATGTATCAGCAACTACTGCTCTTGCCTTGATATATTTATACCTATATTATTGGGGATATGCAGGCAGCCCTGGGTGCTAAGTAGTTGGCATCCAGGGCGTTATTTTTTATTGCTATAGTTTACGGGCAAGAATCGGAAATTAATAAATTGTTTCGTCTGCCTGCAGTGCTTCAATAAACTTTCTGAAAAGGTCTTCCTCTAACGGTGTGAATGAAGACGATGTTTCCACATCGGTGCCTTTTAAATTTTCAAGAATTGATTTTTTCATTTTACGCAAAGCATTATATAATTCAGAACGCGTAGCAAATTCATGATTGTGGAATTTGCTTGAGGAATTAGGATACGAAAAATTAGGGTCGTAAAACTTTACATTTCGGTTCAAAAGTTCATTAAAGAATTGATTCTTCTTGGCATATTCAAAAGGTATTCCAGGGAGTTTAAGCCACTGATTTTTAGTTGATTCGTATGCAAGTAACCAATGAGCCGTCCACATCAGTGAGTTTGGAATTCCTTTTTCGTTTGTGTCCTCGCTTTTAAGATAATTGTGGAGGTTTCTACGTTGCTGGAGAATGGAAGCGACATTCTCCAGATTGGAGGAGTGGACAATATCTAACATTATGATAATTGCAAGCTCATTCGTAGTCTTTAGGACTTTAGTAATATACACTTGAGAAATAGAAATATTAAATATCTTAACAAACCAAACAGCCCAAATCAACTCTTGCTCTTTATTCAGAAGTATGCTTTCATCGATAACACTATAGATTGCTCGTTTTAGCGCATTAATCTTTAATAAATCTTTGTTATTCAAAAAAATATCTATAATTCGGTCAGATAGAGATGGAAAATGAGTCCATAGGTTTATCAATCGGGATTGCATTGCGGGCCAATTATTTTTCGTGTAATGATAACAAGAGATCACTTTGAGCCCATACTTTAGAATTGCTAAGTCCTTGCTTTTATTATATTCGATAATCAATTTAGTTAGAAATACATCAGGCTGGAGGTGTATATACTGCTTAATCTCTTCGACCCATGGGTTTCCGTATAAAAAGGGGCCTTCGGTAATTCTAATTTTGTTTTCATTAAAGCTTAGTTCATATTGTGTAAGACAAGTCCTAATATATGAAATGATTTCTTGAATCTGAGAACTATTCGATATATAAATATAGTAATCGTCGACAAAGCGACAACAAGAAATTTCAGGAAACTTTTTACTTATCTGCTCATCTATGGTACATAAGATAATCTCGGAAACGATGCGAGAAACAGCATTCCCCACAAGAATTCCATTTGTTTGGTCGTAGTTCAATGCTCGCATTAATTTATCCAACTGATTGCCAAGTAATGTCATGTCGTTGCGGTGTTTTTTTGCGACTGTGATACCATGGATAGCCCAAGGGATGCAATGAGTATATATGTTATCAAAGAAGGCATTAATATCTAAACGTATCTCATATCGATTTTCTTGGAATAAACACTCAATTTCACGTTTAGTATCCAGGACAGTATTTGAACGTTTGGCATATGCTTGTTCCTGTCTGGGCTGACGATCAATTGGGGCGGTCAACGAATATTTGCTTTTCTCGAATATTGCTTTTATTTGAGACTCATTATTTACAATAAAATCAACAGCCTTGCAATAATGATACGGATTTGGCAAGGCAAATTTTCTGCGTGAAGATTCTGATTTATAACCGCTATATGTAAGTGGGATTGAATGATTCTGGCCAAATGAATTTGATGTTGCAATGGCAAAAGATGCATTTGTTGCTAAATCATCAGTACTAAAACAAGGCGGTAATTCAGCGGGAAATACTTCGTTTCGGAGTAAATTCTCTGTATTAAACATAAATGTGTCCTCCTTGCCAGAATAGTTGTCATACCCAGGAAAATGTTCTTATAAGTAATCTTGTCAGCATTTTCGAAACAAATCAGAACCGCGAATATTTGGAGAGTTCTGCGATATCATGGATGAGTTGCTCAAATGACTCCTTGGTCCAAAAACGGGGATGAATTCTTCCGTGCATAACACTATTTCGCCCATTTTCGTCACTGGATAACTGCGTATACTTAAAGTGGCGTTTTGTTTGTTCCAATAAAGCAACATAGTCTGGGTTGTTTTGGTTTTCTTTAATTGCTAATGCGATTAGACCCATACCAACATTAACCTTCACAGGCTGTCTGTCACGATCAAATAGGGGCAATCTGTAATCCGGTGTTGTTGTACGAATTATTTCTTCCAAATAGGAATAAGCAAATGGGGTGAGAAGGGAGTAAGATTCGGGAAACTTCTCATAAATACTTTTAACTAAATACCAATCCGGTGCCCAATTCCACATATGTGCACAATTTAATATCATATCAAAATCATCAAACACTGACATCCTGTTCACCCCATATGTAAAAATAAAACAGCCATACAGTGGCAACTGTACGGCTGGTATTGCAGGGACAAAGCCTACCGTTATCTAATTATATCGGTTTTCGACAATAAATGCAACGACAGTATATATTCTGTTTCCAAAGCAAGTATGCTACCAGTTGAGTCATACCTGGTTATCGAGTTTCCTAATGATTCGTCAAAATATTGTCAATGCCAATTTTTTGCGAAAAATTTATAAGAGGAAAAGTTTCGTCACTTCAGTTGTCCAAGGCCTCCTGCGTTTTCCAAATTTATAGTGTTAACTCGAACCATCCATTCCAAATATGCGGAATATAAGTACCTACTGGACTGGCTGCTGAAAATCACGCCGCCGGATAAACTCACAAAGAAACAGTGGCAGATCTGGGAGTACATGCGGCTCCACCCGAACGAGAGCAATTACAGTGTCATCGCTAGGGGAGCGAGGGTGACCTGGCATACGGTGGCCAAGCACTTTGAGATAACCCAGAAGATGCTGGGCATCCAGGAAACCGGTCCCCATCCTTTGCTTGATTGCCAGGCGGTATGTGGAGTATTTTATCGCCCACCGGAACTACAGCACCTTTGAGATCAACGAGGCTTTGCCCACATTCGATCAAAGCTTGCTGAACGGATTTGTCGCCCGCCAAGCGACCCATCCGCATCAAATTCCCCCTATACTGTGCTTGTAAACCAAACAACACAGAATAGGGGGAGTTCTTATGAAGAAGAACTTGACAGAACTGGTGTTCATCCTGGACCGCAGCGGCTCCATGCAGGGGCTGGAGGGCGACACCATCGGCGGCTTCAACGCTATGATCGAAAAGCAGAAAAAGGAGCCCGACGAGGCCTTTGTCTCCACCGCCCTCTTTGACGACCGAAGCGAGGTGCTCCATGACCGGGTAAAGGTGAACGAGGTGCAGGCCATCACGGAAAAGGAGTACTATGTCCGGGGCTGCACCGCTCTGCTGGACGCCATCGGCGGGGCCATCCACCATATCGGGAACATCCATAAATATGCCCGGCCTGAGGATGTGCCGGAACACACCCTCTTCGTCATCACCACCGACGGCATGGAGAACGCCAGCCGCCGCTACTCCGCTCAGCGGGTGAAGGAGATGATCCAGCGGCAGAAGGAACAGTACGGCTGGGAGTTTCTCTTCCTGGGGGCCAACATCGACGCGGTGGAGACGGCGGGCAACCTTGGCATTGCCCCCGACCGGGCGGTGAACTACCACTGCGACAGTGAGGGTACCCGCCTCAACTACGAGGTGGTGGGTCAGGCCGTGGCCGCCGTCCGGTGCAGCGCGCCCCTGGATGAACACTGGAAAGACGCCATTGAGGAGGACTTCCGCAAGCGGCAGAAGCGGCGCTGACAGGAGTTTTCCTTTGCCGTCGGATGTGATATACTCGAAAGCAGAGATGCAGCACGGAAGGAGGCATTCCAATGAACTTCGACCCAGCCCTTTTGGAAACATACCGCGCCCTTTTGCAGACTACTGACCTGCAGAAGGCCTATCAGGAGTTCGTTCGCCTGTTCCGCTTTCTGAGAAACGAACTGGAACGGCAGTTGCCGGACTTCCGTTTTCAGAGAAGCGTTACGGAAAACGCCATGGACTATACCTACTTTTCCTTCACCAATCCCGCTTTGAAAGAAAAGGACCTGAAACTGGTGGTGGCTTTCGAACACAAGAACTTCCGGCTGGAGGTGTGGCTCTCCGGAGCCAACCGGATCGCCCAGTGCCGATGGGCCGAGCAATGGAGAGCCTGTCCTCCGCCCATGGAACTTACTCAGCAACCCAATCACACCGACTTTGTGGTGCGCCTGTCGGTGGAAACAGATCTGTCCGATGGGGAGAAAACGGTTGCTGCGGTCAAAGAGGCGGCAGTCCAACTGCTGCAACTTCTTCCTTGAGTGAAATAGTTCAGGTTGTGAGAATTTTCCCGGATCGCTTTCTGTTCTATGTATGTCATTATCGATGTTACGAACAAATATGGCTGTTGTCACCAGCGTGATGGATGGGTGTTGTGCTATCACTCTGACCCTTTAATGGCCGGCCGCCAGACAGGCATTGACAGGCAGCGGTACATGGTATAGTATTTACAATAGCAAAGTGAGGTGAGCACGATGTTGTTCGGAAAATTCTGTATTGATTTCGGCTCCGTACAAGTAGATACCACAAAACATTGTGCGGAGCCTTTTCGGACTGTCAATCTGTAAAACCGGGAGGCCAGGGCAGAAAATTGCTGCCTTAGGTTGTTGCACCTTTTTTGCAGACTGACAGGGCAAGATAAGTATATTTTGGGCCGCGGACGATGTTTTGTCCGCGGCCTTTTGTTGCCCATTTTAGGGGCGATGGAACAGAGGGCGCACAGCATTGTGCTGCCCTCTTTCGTTTTGAAAGGAAGATATTACATGACACAAGAACAAGATTTATTGACCGGGAGCGTGCCGAAAAAACTGATCCGGTTTGCCTTTCCACTGTTTCTGGCCAACCTGCTGCAGGCCCTCTACAATGTGGTGGATATGCTGGTGGTGGGGAAAATTGTGGGCGAGATCGGCCTGGCCGCCATCAGCAACGCCTCCATGCTGTGCTTTATCATCAACTCCCTCTGTATCGGCCTGACCATGGGCGGGAGCGTTCTGGTGGCCCAGTACAAGGGGGCGGGCGACCAAAAGGGACAGCGTGACACCATCGGAATGCTGTTTCTCCTATCATTGGCGGCCTCCGTTGTAGTTACCACGCTCGGTCTTGCCGTCTATGAGCCTCTGTTCTGGGCACTGGATGTTCCGGCGGAGGCCTATCCGGACGCCTGCGGCTATATGGAGATCATCTGCTGGGGAACAGTATTCGTCTTTGGCTACAACACGGTCTGCTCCATTTTGAAAGGCCTGGGCGACTCCAAAACGCCGCTTTTTTTCGTGGGTGCCGCCACGATTCTCAACGTCTTGCTGGATGTACTGCTGGTAGGGCCGTGTTCTATGGGTACCGCCGGCGCGGCCTGGGCCACAATCACTGCTCAGGGCGTTTCCTTTGTGGGCTCGCTGGCCTATCTGCGGCGGCACCAGCGGAGTGTTTCCCTCAGAAAGATTGAGTTTCGCCGGGAAATCCTGCTGGCCATCTTGAAAATAGGCCTGCCCACTGCCACCCAGATGGTGGTGGTGAACACGGCCTATCTGCTGGTGACAGGAATGCTCAACCCTTTCGGCACCGCGGTGGCCGCCGCCTCCGGCGTAGGACTGAAGATCAACACCTTTGCCGGGATGCACTGCTGGGCCATCGGGCAGGCAATTACCGCCATGGTGGGCCAGTGCATGGGAGCCGGCCAGATCCGGCGGGCACGTAAGGTAGTGCGGTCCGGTTTGCTGCTGAACCTCGCCGTCACAGCGGTGGTAGTGGTGACGGTTCAGTTTCTGGCGGAACCGCTCATCCGCTTGTTTGACAGCACCAGCCCGGAGGTGATCCGGGTTGGTGTGCTGTATCTGCGCCTGTGCTGCGGTGTCAACAGCCTGGTCTATGCCGCCATGTACACGCTGGATTCTTTTACCATCGGTGTGGGTGCAGCCCATGTGGCCATGATCAATGCCCTTCTGGACGCGGTGGTGGTGCGTCTGCCGGTGGGGTGGCTGCTGGCCTTTTCCCTTTCCATGGGTTTTCCCGGAATCTATCTGGGCCAGGCCCTTTCGCCCATCCTGCCCACCCTGGTGGGGTTCATCTATTTCAAAAGCAGAGTCTGGGAAAGAAAAACGTTGGTGCGTGAGCCTTCGATAGAGGGTAGCCGAAACAAATAAGAGGAGGAAAAGAATATGAATCCATCCAGCATCTATCCCCGAACAGGAGATACGCAGACCGTCTATCTCAACCAAGTCGTGACGGATCCCAGCATCCTTGCGGGGGACTACACCATGTATAACGACTTTGTCCATGACCCCGTTGACTTTGAGAAGAACAATGTGCTGTATCACTATCCCGTCAACCACGACCGTCTGGTGATCGGCAAGTTCTGCTCCATCGCCTGCGGCGCAAAGTTCCTCTTCAACAGCGCCAACCACAGCCTGCAATCCCTCTCTACCTATCCCTTTCCCATCTTCTTTGAGGAGTGGGGACTGGATCGGAGTCAGGTGGCCAGAGCCTGGGACAACAAGGGTGATATTGTCATCGGAAACGATGTGTGGATTGGCTACGAGGCGATCATCTTAGCGGGGGTGACTGTTGGTGACGGAGCCATCATCGGTGCCCGGGCAGTTGTGACGAAGGATGTCCCGCCCTATACCATTGTGGGCGGTATCCCGGCTAAGCCGATCCGAAATCGGTTTTCCGAGGACACAATTGCCGCGCTGTTGGAACTGCGGTGGTGGGACTGGCCGGAGAAACGGATCCAGGCCAATTTGGATGCCATTCAATCAGGACAACTGGATCAAATCAGATGACCTGTTTTGTCGTAAAGTTCGGGCTGTCCCTATCCGAATGACACAATAAAAAATACATCCCTCTGGAAACCACAGATTCCAGAGGGATGTATTCATGTCTCGGGCTGTTTCCAGTGGTTCAGCTTTGGCAGCTGAGCTTCAAAGTAGGCTCTGACCTGCTCCGGGGGCCAGGCTTCATTGGACATATGACTTTCCAGAAAATTCAGCAGTTTCTCAAGGCTTGTGTAGACGAATTTCCCGTCAGTATAGCACCACTTGCAATATTCCTCGTTGAAGGTGCCGTCCGGCTCCCGGCTGATATTAGCATCCTCCAGAGGCATACCACAGCACTGGCAGATCAGCTGCCTTGGGGAACCCAGCAGGGTATTGATGGAGACATCAAACAGCCTGGAGAGCAGTTTCAAGGTTTCTGTGTTGGGCACTGTTTCGCCGGTCTCCCAGCGGGAAACCGCCTGCCGGGTCACATGCACTTGTTCCGCCAGCTGCTCCTGGGAGAGTCCCCGCTTGGTGCGCAGTTCCAGAAGGATTTCTTTGGTATCCATGTTGATCACCACCTTGCCCGGATTGTACCACAGCGGGAGCAAAAAGCAAAGCAACTGGCTGTTGCCCCAATTCTGCTTTGCTCTCGCATTAGGCGTATCAGTATTTAACAAGCTATAATCAAAGAATACCGCCAGCTGAACATCCACGGATTTCAGGGGGTGGTATGCTGCTCTGAATATTATCAATCGGACTGCTTTAGGTCCCACTCTTTTTTCAGGATGGCATACTGCACGGTGTTTTCATACCGGGGCGTACCGTCGGGATTATTCACGAAGGAGATGAATTCCAGGAACATTCCCTCCCGGCGCATACCCAGCTTCTCGCACAGGTGCTGGCTGGAAAGATTATAGTCTTCGGTGTAGGCGTAAATTCGCCTTGCGCCCTTTTGGGAGAAGAGATAGTCGAAGAAGGCCCGGGCCGCCTCGAAGGCGTACCCCTTGCCCTGGTAAGCCTCGTTCAGCATCCAGCAGGGGCTGAAGGTATCCCGCACGGCATTTTCGTCCCCGTGGGGCTCGCCCGCCTCCGGGTAGGCATCAATCTCTCCGATCACCTTGCCGCTATCCTTCAGAGTGATGGAGAAATAGTACTCCGTCTCGCCGAGACGCTTTTTCATCTCTTCTCTGGCCTCATCCAGAGAGTGCAGTTTCATGCCGGCAAAGCAGTTGACCGCAGGCTCTTTCAGATATTCGTAAACATCCGCCGCATCCGTCTCCAGAAAGGGGCGCAGGATCAGCCGTTTTGTCTCGATCACCATATTTCGGCACCTCAAGAAAAGTAAAAATGGATAGTGAAATCTAATAGAATAGTTTTGTTGTAAAAGTTAAGAAAAATCCGTCAAAATCACAAGATTTTGACGGATTTTGGTCCGAGTGGGGAGACTCGAACTCCCGGCATCTTGCTCCCAAAGCAAGCGCGCTACCAACTGCGCTACACCCGGTTATGAAATTTTCCAATTGTGGTCAACGCCGTTTTTTGACCAGTTACCGGCGAGGGGGAAAGTACCGTCAGCCCAACTGTCCCAAGGCTTTCCGGGGTTTCCAATGGCTACGGCCCGAACCTGGGCCTCACGCTCCCAAATCAAGCGCGATACCACCTTCGCTACACCCGGATATGTGGTTTACCTGCACAACAGGTATCATTATAATATATGCCGCCAAGGATTGCAAGTATCCAATCAAATATGTTATGATGCTCTTTGTGAGGTGAATAAATCGATGCGAATGAGAAAAAAGCCCAACCTGGCCCCCCGGATGGAGCGGTGTGCCCGTGTTCTGATCTCTGATCCTGCCGCCCTGCGGGGCCGTTGGATGAGCCTGATGCCCCAGGCAAGCGTTCTTTATCTGGAACTGGGCTGCGGTAAGGGCCGTTTTACTGCAGAGACCGCCGCACAAAATCCTCAGGCCCTCTACATTGCGGTGGAACGGGTGCCTGACGCTATGGTCATCGCCATGGAGCGGGTATGCGCCATGGATCTGCACAATGTCTTCTTTATCGACGGCGATGCCGCCGACCTAACTGAACTCTTTGCCCCCAGCGAGGTGGATCGCATCTACATCAATTTCTGTGATCCCTGGCCCGGCAACCGGCACGCCAAGCGCCGCCTGACTCACCCTGATTTTCTGCTGCGCTACCGTCAAATTCTTTCCCGGAAGGGTGAGATCCACTTTAAGACAGATAACCACGATCTGTTTGAGTGGTCTCTGTTCCAGTTCCCCAAGGCCGGGTTCCAACTCTCTCAGGTCACCCGCGATCTCCATGCCAATGGTATCTGCGGCGTTATGACCGACTATGAGGAAAAATTCCACAACCTGGGCACCCCCATCAATCGGTGCGTAGGTTCCATCGCTCCCCTGCCTGTCTCCCACAAAAATGCAGAGTCATAACCATCAGGGCCTGCCGCTTGTTGCGGCAGGCCCTGATTCCTTTATCCACGATAGCGGTGGTAACCACGTCCCTTTTGTCCTCCATAACGGCGGCGGCGTCCTCTGGTGGCAATCCGGTAGACAATAAATACGATCAGAGCCAGCACTACAAGGCAGACTACAAGAGCGATCCAGCCTACCAGGTTCAGCCCTTTCAGCAGGCTCACCGGATTCAGGGACGCCTCCTCCACCTTCCGTCCCTCTGGTGCGGCATAACGCTGGTCCACCGTACCCATGGACTGGAGGTAAGTGGCCAGCGCATACCACTCCTTCAATTCCGAGCCATTTGGGGTATAAATGATCTGGTCCTCAAAATTGGTCACCGGGTTACCTTGGGCATCCTTGGGCGTTATGGTCAGAATACCAAAGGACTGGTCATTGACGGTACCCAGCATCTGTCCGGTATACAATCCGGTCACCACTCGGTAGAGCTTGTCATCCTCCAGCGGCACGGTAGTACTGTCAGGCAGCACCTGAGCATAGTCATTTACCCGATTGAGGATGATCCGATAGGGGTTCCAGGTCCAGGTCATTCCCGAACCATAGATCTGGGCGGCGGGCATCAAGCCAGTCACAGAAGCGTCCACCTCAAAGGCATCCCGCAGTTCCCGGCCGGTGATCCAAACCGAAATCAGCGGATAGCCTGGGGTTCCGTCGGCACCGGAACCCAGAGAGGAAACGTTAAACACATCCGATGTGGTGATCTCTCCCGCAGAGAAGGACTCCCGGATCACGCCCGCTGCCACCACAGCAAAATCCACCGGCACATAGTCCTCCCCCTCCGCCTGCTGCACGGCATAGATGTAGGAGTCGGCAATGAGATTGCCCAAAGTATCCTCCTTATGCTCCTTGCCAAACTGGGAGATTGGGGTGAAGTCAAACTCCGACCGGGCCAGCACCTGATCGAAGGTCAGTCCGAACTGGGAGAGGTACTCCTCCTCGATGATGGGCTGGAAGGACTGGGCCAACCGCTCCATCTCAGTATTAGCTGTTACTGTCTCGTCCACCGGCACCAGCCGGTAATCATAGTCCGTGACAGTACCGGCATCGTCCAGCTCCAGAGCCAGCACACCCAGATTGGTGGTATACTCTCCGCAGGAAACAATCAGGGTATCATTGACCTGAATCGGCTCATCCAAGGTAGAGTGGGTGTGGCCGGAGATAATCACGTCGATGCCGTCCACCGCCTTAGCCAACTCATAGTCCTCCCCTTTTCCACCATCGGTGCCGGTGTGGGAGAGACACACAATCACAGAGGGACCTTCCAGCTGGGCCAGTTCCTCCTCCAGGGCCGCCACCTCTCGCCGGGCAGCATCGGCCACAGGCTCAAATTCCATACCAGACATGGGAGCGCAGGCATCCGCATCCTCCCCCATCAGGCCAAAAATACCGTAGTTAATCCCGCCTCGGGTAAGGATTATATGATCCTGTACACCGTAGTCCTCCATGGCCTGGATCAGTTCCTGGCTCCCCTCCCCATCCAGCACCGTGCCGTTGGACTGCACAATGGCGGGCACCCGGCTGCCGCT
This sequence comes from Flavonifractor sp. An112, assembly GCF_002161085.1. Lineage (GTDB taxonomy): Bacteria > Bacillota > Clostridia > Oscillospirales > Oscillospiraceae > Flavonifractor > Flavonifractor avicola. The sequence goes on from NZ_NFLU01000001.1 coordinate 86,396, forward strand.
GGCGGCTGCCGTCTCCAGCATCTGGGCCAGGCCCGAGGCCCGGTAGTCAAACTCATGGTTGCCCAAAGTGGTAACATCATACCCCATAGCCCCCAGTGCCTTCAGCTCCGGCGCCTGGGTGGCATAGATGGTCTGAAACAGCGTTCCCATGGAGAAGTCGCCGCCATCCACCGTGATGGCATCGGGATACTTCACCCGTTCCAGCGCAAGAAGGGTCGCCAGGCGGGTATAGCCACCATATTCCCCGCCATCTTCCGAGGGCGCAGGATAAAAATGATCATGGGTATCGTGGGTGAACAGAATCACGGCGTCGTGGCTGTTCTCCGCCGCTCCCCAGGCCGGGCAGATGAAGATCAACAAAATAAGGGTTAGAACTGTCAAAAAAAGCCGTTTCAGGCCATGATGCACCATAATACTCCCTCCTTGTCCCCATTCTGCCATAATTCCAATGAAAAGGAAAGCAAAAAATAGCCTGGATTTTTTCTTCTGTTTTCTACTTGACATTGTGCTATTCCTTTGATATACTGTTTGAGCACAATAAAGCAGGAAGGTACCTCCGTCCTCACCTCCAGCATCAGCAAAGAGGTCAACATGGTCAGCGGCGCGCCATATATTCGGCGTGGCTGTTCTGTTGTGGCGCGGGTACCGGAATGCGGTAACCGCGTTTTTGTATGCAGCAAAGAATTGGAGGTGCTTTCGTATCAGCAAACAGGGTCATCAGATCAACGAAGAGATCCGCGACAAAGAAGTCCGGCTCGTTTCCGACAGCGGCGAGCAGCTGGGTATCATGTCCGCCCGTGAGGCGCTGGAGCGCGCCATCGAGCAGAACCTGGACCTGGTGAAGATCTCTCCCAACGCCGTGCCCCCCGTGTGCAAGCTCATGGACTATGGCAAGTACAAGTTCGAGCAGACCAAGCGGGAAAAAGAGGCCCGGAAAAATCAGCACGTCGTGGAGATCAAGGAAGTCCGTATGTCGCCGGGCATTGACGTGAACGATTTTAACGTCAAGCTCCGTAACGCCCAGAAGTTCCTGAGCCAGGGCAATCGGGTGAAGGTCACCGTCCGCTTCCGCGGCCGCGAAATGGCCCACACCGATATCGGCAAGGGCCTGCTGCTCAAGTTTGCGGAACAGTGCAGCGAGGTGGCCGCGTTGGATAAGGACCCCAAGCTGGACGGACGGCATATGTCCATGTTCCTCTCTCCCAAGGTTGCCAAGGACGGCAAGAAATCCTGAGCAATCCCCTGAAATCCAAAGACAAAGGAGTTAACCACCATGCCTAAACTGAAAACTCACTCCGGTGCGAAGAAGAGATTCAGCCTGACCAAGTCCGGCAAGGTCAAGCGCGCCCATGCGTTCAAGTCCCACCTGCTCAACGGCCACGGCAAGGACACCAAGCGTAAGAGAGGCCTCCGCGCCGGCGCTTATGCGGACAAGACCAACGAGCCCGCCATCAAGCGCATGATCCCCTACAAATAAGATAATTCCGATTTTACCTTAACATAGGAGGCTTTTTACAATGGCTAGAGTTAAAGGCGCGATGATGACGCGCAAGAGAAGAAATAAGATCCTCAAGCTGGCCAAGGGCTACTGGGGCGCCAAGAGCAAGCACTTCAAGATGGCCAACGAGCAGGTCATGAAGTCCCTGACCTACGCCTACACCGGCCGTCGGCTGAAGAAGCGTGACTTCCGCTCTCTGTGGATCACCCGTATCTCCGCCGCCTGCAAGATGAACGGCATGAACTACTCCACCTTTATGAACGGCCTGAAGAAGGCTGGCGTGGAGATCAACCGCAAGATGCTGGCCGAGCTGGCTGTCAACGACAAGGCCGCTTTCACCGCTCTGACCGAGATGGCGAAGGCTCAGCTGGCCTGAGTTTGAATCCAAAATTCCTGTGTTCCTCTTCGGAACACAGGAATTTTTTTATGTCCTTGACAAAGCCTGTCTAATAAGATAGACTACAAGCAAGAAGTCTATCCCATTAGACAAAGGAGGTTCCTATGGAGACGCCCAAAATCTTTGAAAGCGAATACCGGTTCTGTCTCATTCTCTGGGAGCACGAACCGGTAACAACCACAGAACTGGTAAAGCTGTGTCAGGCCCAGCTGGGCTGGAAGCGCACCACCACCTACACCGTCATCAAGCGGTTGGGGGAACGGGGCGTGCTGAAAAATCAGGACGGGCTGGTGATCGCCCTGATCTCCAGGGAGGACGCCCAGGTGTCCGAGCTGGACGAACTGATGGAGAAGAAGTTCCAGGGCTCCCTTCCCGCCTTTCTGTCTGCCTTCGCCCGCAGGCAGTCTCTGACTGAGAAAGAGGTAGAGGAAATCCGCCGCATCATCGAAAAATAAGGAGGTCCTGCCATGGAAGAGCTGTTCCTGACCCTGGTCAATCTCAGTCTCACCGCCAGCTGGCTGGTACTGGCTGTTCTGGTGCTGAGACTGATCCTGCGGAAAGCTCCCAGGTGGAGCTTCTGCCTGCTCTGGGGCCTGGTGGCCCTTCGCCTGATGTTTCCCTTTTCCCTGGAAAGCCCTTTCAGTCTGGTCCCCAGTACCCAGCCTCTGCCCCGGGAGATTCTCCACACCGCCACGCCTCAGATCCAAAGCGGCATCCCCGCCGTCAACAGCGCTGTTAATCCCATCCTGCAAGAAGCCCTGGCGCCGGCTGCAGGAGCCAGCGTCAATCCCACCCAGGTCTGGTCCTTCCTGTTGTCCCGGATCTGGCTGGCGGGAATGGTGGTTCTGCTGCTCTATGCGCTGATCAGCTGGCTGCTGTTGAAGCGGCGGCTGGCCACCGCCACCCTGCTGGAGGACAACATCCGGCAGAGCGAGCAGGTGGGTTCCCCCTTTGTACTGGGGCTGTTCCGCCCGGTCATCTATCTGCCTTACCACATTCCGGAGCAAGACCTGACCTATGTACTGACCCACGAACGGGCCCATATCCGCCGTCTGGATCACTGGTGGAAACTACTGGGCTTTGTACTGCTTGCAATCTACTGGTTTAATCCCCTGATGTGGGTGGCCTATCTGCTGTTCTGCCGGGATCTGGAGGGAGCCTGCGACGAGAAGGCCGTCCGGGCTTTGAACCAGGAGGAGCGGCGGGGTTATTCCACCGCCCTGCTGAATTGCAGCATCCGCCGCCGGCCCGTGGCGCCCTGCCCCCTGGCCTTTGGAGAAGCGGGGGTAAAGAGCCGGGTGAAGGCGGTGATGCACTACAAGAAGCCCGCCTTCTGGGTGGTGGTCATCGCCCTCGCTGCCTGTGTCATTGCCGCCCTGTGCTTTCTGACCAGCCCCAAGGAGCCCACCGTTTACGATGTCTTAACTCAGGACGGCTATGAGGTTCTGAGTCAAAAGCAGGTGGATCTGACCCTGACCGTACCCAAGTCTGCTCTGACAGACGACTGCTTTACCGGGGAGGGCCACACCTTTGCTGACGGCCAGGTGGTGGTGTGGCAGGATAACGCCATCACCATCTATCTCCACGATGTAATGCTCTCCAACGAGAGCGATGAGCTGCTGTATATGACCTTCGACTGCTCCTACCGTTTCTCCAACTACGGCAGTTTTGTCACCCCACTGCAGGCCACAGAAGATTCGTCCATCAGCCCCCAGATCCTTTTGAGAAGCAAGATCCTCAAAGACGGGACCACCACCTACCCAGACGCCCTTAGCCTGCGCGGTTACGGCCCCGACGCCAAGTTTACCTTCTATGTGTCCAAAGATGCCTGCATGGCCGCCCAAGATACTTTGATGATCGACATTATATGCAACCAGGTTCAGTATACGAAAGAGGGCTATGAAATATCCGGGAGTCAGCTTTCCCCCGCCGGTCTCTACCTCTATGAGGGGGATGGGTTCGGCGGTGATTTTACCATCACCCTCCGGGCTGATGGCTCCTTCACCTACTATGAAGGGGGGTTAAGCAGCTATATCGGTGCAGGCAAGTGGTCTGTATCTGGTGATATTCTCACCCTGGAGGATGAGACCGGCGTCCCCAAGGTCAACCACTTCCGCATGGAGGGAAACGATCTGATCTTCCAGGCAAATGGTTCCACTAATTTCATCTATGTGAAGGTGGCCGATGGGGCGGTCTTCTCCAAAAACAGCCAAATCCCCGTTCCGGCGGCCACCGCCACCAAATGGTTTGACTATACCACCGCCCCCAGCGAAATGGATTGGGATGGGGAACTGACCATCACCCACACGGCCTTCCCCGATGTGACCTTCCGCTATACGCCAGAGGAGATCACGGCACAGCAAAAGCGAGAGGAAACACCGGTCCAGCTGATTTCCGGTATGCCCATCTGGAACGCCTATTTCTGCGACCTGAACGGCGACGGCCTGCCGGAGCTGTGCGCCACCCTCAGCATGGGGTCCGGCATCGTAGATACCCGGATCGCGGTCTGTGACTACACCAACGGCCGCACCTATGAGCTGGAGGACCGGATGAACTATGACTATGCCCTTCGGTTTGACCCGGACAGCGCCCTGCTGTATGTGGACAGGACGCCGTATGAAGGCCGGGAACCCGATCAGTCCGGCCTGTTGATGCTGGAGGACTCCATCCTCACATATGAGAATCAGGGCCCCAACTAGGGGCAGAAAACGGCCTGCAAGTGATTTTACTCACTTGCAGGCCGTTCTCTTATGCCAAATTCTGTACCCGTGTACACAGCTTCTCCATCAGGGGGCTGTTATGGCTGACGATCACCAGCCCCAAGTTCCGCTTCTCCGCCTGGTCCAGCAGAAAGGTCCAGATCTGGGCCTGGGTGATGAGGTCCAGCATGGCGCTGACCTCGTCGCACAGCAGATAGCGCACCCCGGGCCGCAGGGCACGGGCAATGCAGAACCGCTGAAGCTCACCGCCAGACAGTTCCGTGGGATACCGCTCCAGCCAGGCGGGCTGGATGTGAAGGGCCTCCAGCAGTCCCTCCTCCACGGGCCCACCTTCTTTTAGCGTATCCCCCAGCTTCATCAGCGGGTCCACTGCCGTCTCCGGGTGCTGCCAGATCATCTGTACCGGGCAGATCCCCCGGTACTCCTTCAAAGGCTTGCCGTCCACCAGCACCGTGCCGCTGTCCGGCTTCTCATAGCCCGCCAGAAGTTTACATAAGGTTGTCTTACCCCGTCCGCTGGGGCCCAGCAGCCCAAGCCGCTCCCCCGGCTCCAGCGTCAGGTCGATGCGGTCCAGCACCGGCTCTTTTCCTTTCCGGCGATAACCGAAAGTGAGTTGTTTTGCCTCCAGACTCACGGCTGTTCCCCTCCTTCCGGATATAAGCAGCGCACCAGGCCGCCGTCCAGTTCCCGATAGGCTACCGGGCCCATACACTCAGGCCGCCCCTTGGGGCAGCGGGAGGCAAAGGGGCACCCCTCCCCCACCTCGCCCGGCCCGGGCTGGGCGCCGGAGATGGGGATAAAGCCATTCTGGGGCAGGGCATTCCACAGAGCTTTGGTGTAGGGATGCCGTAGTTTCCCCGCCTCAAAATCGGCGGCGTTGGCCTCCTCCACCGTCTCACCGGCGTAGAACACCGCCACCCGGTCGGCAATGGTGAGGGCCAGCTCCAAGTCGTGGGTGATGAGAAGCACCCCCGCGCCGCTGTCAGCCAGCTCCCGGAAGTGACTCAGTACCCGTTTCGCCGCCCGGGCATCCAGACCGGGAGTGGGCTCATCGGCGATGACCAGCTTGGGGGTGGCCGCCGCCGCGGTGGCGATGAGCACCCGCCGGGCCATGCCGCCGGACAGCTCAAAGGGATAGCGCTCCTCGGTATCCGCCCCCAGGCCGTACCGCTCCAGCACCGCCCGACTGGCCTCCCGGGCGCTCTGGTCCCGGCGGCCCTTGCGGATCTGGGGCCCCACCTTCATCAGCGGGTCCAGGTAGGTCACGCCCTGGGGCACCAGGACAATCTCTTTGCCCCTCACCTTCTCCGCCCGTTTGGGGGTAAAGGGCTGACCCAGGAAGGAGATCTCCCCGGCCATATGGCTGTTATAAGGCAGGATACCCAGGATTCCGTGGGCCAGCAGGCTCTTACCCGAACCGCTGGACCCAACCACCGCCACCACCTGGCCAGGCCGGATGGTGAGGGACAAATCCTGAATCACCGGCAGCAGCACCTGTTTTGTGCCCCGTCCATACTGGGTGAAGGAGATAGACAGGTCTTTGACTTCCAAAATCGGTTCCAACTCCATTCCTCCTCACATATGTACGCTGGCAGGGTCCAGCAGCTTGCGCAGCCGCTCCCCCATGGCGGCAAAAAGCACTACCACCAGCACCAGGCTCAGGCCGGGGAACACCGCCAGCCACCACTTGCCGGTGGTGAGGTAGCTCATGCTCTCCGACAAAATCACGCCGATGGCAGGCTGCTCCGGCGACAGCCCAAAACCAAGGAAGGTGACGCTGGCCTCGTGGAGGATGGCGTGGGGGAACTGGAGCACCAGCCCGGTGAGGAACTGGGGCAGCAGATGGGGCAGCAGATGCCGCCGGGCAATGGTCAGCCGGGACACCCCCAGCTTTTCCGCCGTACGGACATACACCGCGCCCCGCAGTTGGAGCACCTCACCCCGGATGACCCGGGCCAGAGAGGGCCAGTGGCTGAGGGCCACGCCTGCCACCACGCCCACGAAGCCCTTTCCGAATGCCAGGGAGATGAGCATGACCAGCAGGATATGGGGGATGCCCATGACCAGATCGATGCACCAGGAGATTACCGCATCCACCCAGCCCCCCAGGACGGCGGACGCCACACCCAGCACCAGGGCAATGACAGCGCTGACAGCCGCGGTCAGCAGGCCGATGCGGATGCTGAGGGACAGGCCGGTGAGGGTGCGGGAGAGCATATCCCGGCCCATCCAGTCGGTTCCGAAGAGGAACTGACCGCAGGGGGCCAGATTTTTGCGGGTAAAGTCGGTAACCATGGCCTGCCCGCTGAGCAGGCCTCCAGCCACTGCCACAGCGCACAGCACCACAGCGGCGGCAACCAACAGAAAGAGGGCATTTTTTCGCCCGTTCCAATGTCTCATTTCCGGGCCACCCCCCTTCTGATCTTGGGATCCACCACGCCGTAAAGCAGATCGGCAATCAGATTGCCGCCGAACACGATGGCGGCACTCACCACCGTGATGCCCAGCAGTAGGGGCAGGTCGGAACCCAGACCGGCGTTGACGGCAGCCTGGCCCAGGCCGGGGTAGGAGAATACCTGCTCCACCAGCACCGAGCCGCCAAAGATCTCGCTGATGGAGGCAAATTGCAGGGTGATGGCGGGCAGGGCCACGTTGCGCAGACCGTGGCGCAGCACGATGGATCGCTTGGACTCCCCTCTGGCCCGTGCGAAGAGCACATAGTCGCTCTCCATAATGTCCGCCATCTTCTCCCGGGTGTGCATGGCGATGTTGGCCACACCGGTGATGCTCAGGGTAAGGGCGGGCAGGAAGGCGTGGTAGAGCCGGTCGGCCAGAGTGACACTGGATGCGTCCGCCCCAATGGGTACCGACAGGCCGATGGGAAACAGTCCCAGCCACACTGAGAAGACCACCAGCAGCACCAGGGCCAGCCAAAAGGCCGGGGTACTGGAGATCAGCCAGCAGTAGCCTCGGATCAGCTTATCCACCAGTTTTCCCCGGTTGGCACCGGCAATGACGCCCAGGGTCAGTCCCAGCACGCCGGAGATCACCCAGGCAAGGGCCATGAGCCACAGGGAACTTTGCAGCCGCTGACCGATGACCTGGCTCACCGGCTGGCGGTAGAGCAGCGAGGTGCCCATGTCTCCTCGGACAAAGTCACCCAGCCAGCCCAGATACCGCTCCACCGGCGGGGTATTGACCCCCCAGTATTCCTCCAGCTTGGCAATCTGCTCCTGACTCATGGTACCCAGAGCGGCCTGACCCACGTTGGTCTGGAGGGGATCCAGAGGAGAGGCCGACATGAGCAGAAAGGCGGCCAGGCTGACGCCCAACAGCAGCAGCACCATGCGGATCAATTTTTTGCCCGTGAACATCAGGCGGTGTTTCAAGGGAATTCCTTCTTTCCGGTGGAATATCAGCTCCAGCTCCACCGGTCCACGTTGTTGACGATGGACCAGCCGTGGCCGTGGGGGTGGATCTTCTGCTCGGCCACCTGGAGGCCGTCTTTCACCCAGTACAGGTGGCTCACATTCACCAGCCACACCCAGGGGATGTCACCATCCTGAGTAACGCCGGTGGTACCGTCCCACTGGGCCTTCTGCCACAGCTCATAGGACTCCTCCAGATCGGAGCACTGGAGGGCCTGATCCATGTAGGAATCCACAGTGGAATTGGCATAGGGGGAATACTGAGCGGTGCCGGTATCCCCGATGGTGTGATAGATGTTATAGAGCTCCATGGGAGTATGGGCGCCCCAGCCCCAGATGAGAGGCTCGGTCTGGGCCCGGTCATAGGCGGTGTCCCAGCCCACGCCTTCCATGGTGCAGGAGATACCCAGCTCTCCCAGCTGGTTAGCGAAGTCGGCGCACAGGGCCTGACGCACCGAGTCGCTGGTGGGATAGAGCAGATTCAAGGTGGCCTTCACGCCGTCCTTCTCCCGGACGCCGTCGGCCCCCATGATCCAGCCCGCCTGGTCCAGCAGGGCGGCAGCTCCCTCGGGATCATAGGCCACTTCGGAGGCCAGATTGTACCAGGGCATCTGGTCGCACACGCTATAGGCGGGGGTACCGTAGCCGTTGAGCACGTTGTCGATCATCTCCTGCCGGTCGATGCCGATGTTGATGGCCCGGCGCACCAGCACATCGCCGGTGAGGGTGCCTTCGATCACCGGCAGGTTGAAGCCCCGGTTATCCACACTGTCGTAGGCCGCCAGCGTATACCCGGTAGGGCTTTGGTCCGCATAGGTAGCGGAGGTATAGGCCAGATCCACCTGACCGGCCTGGACCGCCAGGAAGGCGGCGTCCTCCTCCATGAAGAGGATGGTCACCTGCTTCATTTCAGGAGCCTCGCCGTAGTAGTCCGGGTTGGCCTCCAGAATCACCTGCTGGCCCTTATCCCACTGCTTCAGGATGTACCGGCCGGAACCGATGGGATTGGAGCCGTAGGTGGCGGGATCGTAGGCGTGCTGAGGCACAATGCCCACAATGGCCATGGTGTAGGGCCAGATGGAGAAGGGGGTAGCCATATGGAATACTACGGTGGTGTCGTCCACCGCCTCGGCGTTGTCCAGCATGGTAAAGTCGTTTACCGAGCTGGCAGCCTTGACGGTATTGTAGGTAAAGGCCACGTCAGAGGCGGTCAGGGACTCCCCGTCGGTGAATTTCACGTCATCCCGGATCTTGACCGTCCAGGTGAGGCCGTCGTCGCTGACCTGGACGTCGGTGGCCAGATCGTATCCGATGGTCAGGTCGGTGTTGGTCACCGTCAGAGTGGACTGGATCAGGGGCTCGTGGACGTGCTCACCGGCGCCCCACCCGTAGGCGGGGTCAAATCCGGCCTCCGGCTCGGAGGTGGTACCCATGGCAATGACCACGCTGTCCTTGCTGCCGGTCTGAGGGGTGGTGGTGGCAGCCGTGTTTCCGCCGCCGCAGCCCGCCAGCATACCGGCGGTCAGGGCCAGGCTCAGAATCAGAGTCAGAATTCGTTTCATAGGTGGCTCCTTTCCGTTACAGGCCCTTTTTTACTTCTTCCAGCACCACCGCCAGGGGCAGGCCGTTTGCACGGGCCAGGGCGGCGGCGTCCTCATACTCCGGTTTGGCGTGAGAAATGCCGAAGCCTTCCGCCGTCTTGACCCGGACAGTCCCCCAGGGGGTGTCTACATTTTTGCTGCCAGGGGTGAGGAAATACTTCTCACACCGGCGCACCCGCAGGCCGTTGGTGGTAGTATGGCGCAGGACGGCCTGGGCCAGTTCCCGCTCCTTCCCCACGTCGCACAGCACGGTAAGCACATGGCCGGGACGGCCCTTCTTCATGGTGCCGGGGACGGAGTACACGTCCAAGGCACCCGCCGCCAGCAGCTGCTCCCCGGCAAAGGCCAGGGCCTCGCCGGTCATATCATCGATGTTGCACACCAGCTCCACGATCTCGCCGTTGCCGCCCTCCTGGCTCTCGCCCCAGAAGGCACGGACGCAGTTGGCCTGCTCAAACTGGCGGGTACCCACGCCGTAGCCCACTTTTTCCACATTGAGCACCGGCATGGAGCCGAAGGACTGGGCAAAGTGGGCCAGCAGAGCCGCCCCGGTGGGGGTACACAGCTCGCCTTTGATCTCGCCGCCGTAGGTGGGCACACCAGCCAGCAGGGCGGCGGTAGCGGGGGCGGGCACCGGCATGATGCCGTGAGCGCAGCGGACGGTACCGCTGCCCACATGGATGGGGGACACCACGATCTTGTCCGGCCCCAGCAGATAGAGGGCATAGCACACGCCGGCCACGTCGGCCACTGCGTCCAGGGCTCCCACCTCATGGTAGTGGACCTCACCCACCGGACAGCCGTGGGCCTTGGCCTCCGCCTGGGCGATGGCGTCATACACCGCCTTGGCATGGGTCTTGACCTCCTCCGGCAGGGGCAGGTGGTCGATCAGGTGGGCAATGTGGCCGGGGGTGGCGTGGTGATGGTGGTGGTGCTCATGCTCATGATCGTGGCAATGGTCGTGGTCGTGATGGTGCTCATCATCATGGTCGTGGCAATGATCGTGGTCGTGATGGTGCTCATCATCATGGTCGTGGCAATGGTCGTGGTCGTGATGGTGCTCATGCTCATGATCGTGGCAATGGTCGTGGTCGTGATGGTGCTCATGGTCGTGGCAATGATCATGGTCGTGATGGTGCTCATGATCATGGCCATGCTCATGATGATGAAGGTGCTCGTCCTCCTCCTCGCCGTGGACGGTAACCTTCATGTGGGTGCCGCTGATGCCGCTGGTGACGGCGGAAGCCGCCTCCAGATGAACGCCGGGCAGGCCCAGGCTGTTCATGGTGGACAGGAAGCCCTCCTTGTCCTCCAGCAGTTCGTACAGGGCGGACATGAGCATATCCCCCGCCGCGCCCATGTTACATTCAATATATAAGGTTTTCATTTTAACCCCTCCATCTGATTGATCATGCTGGCCAGATAGCCCGCGCCGAAACCGTTGTCGATGTTGACCACGCTGCACCCGGAGGCGCAGGAGTTGAGCATGGCCAGCAGGGCGGACAGGCCGCCGAAGCTGGCGCCGTAGCCCACGCTGGTGGGCACCGCCACCACCGGGCAGTCCACCAGGCCACCCACCACGGAGGCCAGGGCCCCCTCCATGCCCGCCACCGCAATGACGCACCGTGCGCTCATCATGGCGTCCAGATTGGACAGCAGCCGGTGGAGCCCCGCCACGCCCACATCGTACAGCCGGGTAACCTTGTTGCCCATCACCTCGGCGGTGAGGGCGGCCTCCTCCGCCACCGGCATATCGCTGGTGCCGCCGGTGGCCACCACGATGTGCCCCAGCTCCTGCCGGGGACCGGGGAAGGCGATGCCCAGCTTGGGGATGGGCCGGTAGTCCAGGGGAACCGACTGCTCCACGATGCGGGCGGCTTCCTCCCCCATGCGGGTGATGAGGATGTTTTTACAGCCCCGTTCTCCCATGGCGGCGGCGATCCCGGCGATCTGCTCCGGGGTCTTGCCCGCGCCGTAGATCACCTCCGCCGCGCCCTGGCGCACCGAGCGGTGGAAATCCACCTTGGCGTAGCCCAGATCCTCGAAGGGCTTGGTTTTCAGCTCCAGCAGTGCGTCCTCCGGGCTGGTGTTTCCAGCCGACACCGCCCGCAGCAGCTCCAGAATGTCGTGCTTGTTGTCCATTTGCTTACCTCCCCTTCAGATCCAGCAAAACGGCGGAGAAATCTGCCGCCAGCGCCTCTGTAATGGTATCATGCAGCTGAACGGCCTTCTCCATCTGCGCCTCCGGCAGCTGGATGCGGGCGGCGTCCCCCAGCAGCCGCACCCGGAAGTCGGTGAAGCCCAGCTTGAAGAGGGCGTCCTCCCCCCGCTCCACCTTCTCCAGGGCTTCCCGTGTGATGGCGGTACCGGTGGGCACCCGGGTGGCCAGGCAGGCATAGGCCGGCTTGTCCCAGGTGAACAGCCCCACCTCTTTGGACATCTGCCGCACCTGATCCTTAGTGATGCCGCACTCCCGCAGGGGAGAGCGCACCTCCAGCTCCCGCAGAGCCTGCATCCCCGGCCGGTCCCCCGCGTCGTCCGAGGCGTTGGTACCGTCCAGCAGCACAGTGTAGCCGTCCTCCTTCGCCCGCTGCCACAGGGTGGTGAACAGAGCCCGCTTGCAGTAGTAGCACCGCCGGGGTCCGTTGGCCGCCGCCTCGGGCACCGCCAGCACGTCGGCCTCCACCACCGTCATGGGCACCGCCAGCTCCTCCGCCAGCTTTTTGGCGTCGGCCAGCTCAAAGGCTGGCTGAAAAACGGTGTTGACGTAATAGGCCCGCACATCACAGCCGTAGGTCTTGGCCGCCCACAGCAGCAGGGCCGAGTCCGTCCCGCCGGAAAAGGCCAGCGCCGCCCGGGGGACCTCCTTGAAAAACTGTTCCAGCGTCATATCCGCGCTCCTTTGCAAAAAAAGAAGGTATCCGCTCCCCTTGGGGGAACAGATACCTTCCTAGTATCCTTACACAACAGGTCAAATCATGCACCGGACTTTTTCCGCGTCTGCCCCGGCTCTGGCCAGGTGCTCCGGCTTCCTGCCGGAATTCGGTCCGCAATTTCCAGTACCGTTATAGTTTACCATACCCCGGCGTCCATTGCAAGTATTTTTTGTTCACTCCGTCCCATCTTCCAGATCGGAGGGGGCCAGATCCCCCAGCACCTCCCGCACCAGAGGAAATACATGGGTCCCTTTCAGATAGACCAGGCTGAACTCCCGACATTCATCCAGACATTCCAGGTGGAAAAAGGCAAGTTCCGGCTGGCTTGCCGCCACCGGCTCATAGGCAAAGGTGATGCCGCATCCCTCTGCCACAAACCGGGTGATGAGAGAAAACTGGTTGGCGCAGATTACCCGGGAAAAGAGCTCCAGGGAATAGCCTCGTTCAGCCAGCACATTCTCCAGAATACCCCGGGTTCCGGAGCCCTCCTCCCGCACCACCAGGCACTGGCCCTCCAGCGCCGTCAGAGGGATGGTACGCCCGGCAAAGGGATGGTCTTTCCGACACAGACCTACAAATTTGGACCGGCGGAACAGACGGCTGCCGAATCGGCTCCGGTCGAAGGCCCCCTCGATGAGGGCAAAATCCAGCTGCTCATGCTCCAACTGCCCCAGCAGGACGGCGGTATTATCCACAGAGATTTTCAAATTCCCGTCGGAGTGTCGGATATACCGGCTCAGGGCCTCCGCCACCACAAATTCGCCAATGGTTTTCGTCATCCCCACCCGCACTTCCCGTACCGCCGTCTCCATCAGCTCCTGCTGGAGGCGCTGCTCATTATAAAGGGCGGTACGGGCATACTCCGCCACCCGCTTTGCCTGGGGTGTGGCATGAAGCTGCCGGCCATCGTACACAAACAACTTGCAGCCGTATTTCTCCTCCAGCCCCCGGATCTGCTGGCTCACCGCCGGCTGGCTCATGCACAGCTGCTCCCCGGTTTTCCGGTAATTCATGGTCTCGTACAGGGTCAGAAAGGTCCGAATACGGTAGTCCACCATTTCCATCACCCCCCCATAAGTATTTTGAATCATTCAATAAGTTTTAAAAACTTTATTTTATTATACTGGGGTGCTATACTGATTACAAGCGTGACACAAAAATTTGTCAATAAGGACGGGGAACAAAGATGCGTATTCTGGTCATTGGCGGCGTGGCCGCCGGTACGAAGGCCGCTGCTAAAATCAAGCGGGAGGACCGCAGCGCGGAAGTCATCATTCTGAATAAAGGTCAGGACATCTCCTACGCCGGCTGCGGCCTGCCCTACTATGTGGGCGGCGCCATCTCCAGCCGTGAGGAACTGATCGTCAACACTCCCCAGAAATATGCCGGACTCACCGGCGCTCAGGTGATCACCGGCTGCGAGGTCACCCATGTTGACCCCGCCGCCAGGACGGTAAGCGGTCTGCGGGACGGCCAGAATTTTACCGAGCACTACGACAAGCTGATCGTTGCCACCGGCGCTGCTCCTGTGGTGCCCGATATGCCTGGCAAGAATCTGCCCGGCGTGTTTCCCATGCGCACCCCCGACGACGCGGTGGGCCTGCGGGACTATGTGGCCACCAACAACTGCCGCCGGGCCGTGGTGGCGGGCGCAGGCTTTATCGGCCTGGAGATTGCCGAGAACCTGCTCTCCCAGGGCCTGGACGTGACTGTGGTGGATTTTGCCGACCAGATCATGCCCAACGCCTTTGACCCCGAGATGGCCGACTTTGCCCGCCGGAAGCTGAAAGACGCCGGCATTCGCGTGATTACCGGCCAGCGCATCCAGTCCGTTACCGGCGTTGACAAGGCCACCGGCATCGTCACCGACGGCGGCGCCATTGCTGCTGACGTGGTAGTGCTTGCCATCGGTGTGCGCCCCGCCACCGACTTCCTGAAGGACACCGGTATTGAGCTCTTCAAGGGTACCGTGGTGGTAGACAAGGAGATGCGCACCAACCTGCCCGACATCTACGCCGCCGGTGACTGCGCCATGGTGTACAACCGTCTCACCGGCAAGCCCCAGTGGTCGGCCATGGGCTCCACCGCCAACATCACCGCCCGTGCTCTGGCCAAGACCATCACTGGCAGCGACACCCCCTACGGCGGCTGCCTGGGCACCGGCGTGGTGAAGCTGCTGCCGCAGCTCAACGCCGGACGCACTGGTCTCACCGAGGCTCAGGCCAAGGCCGAGGGCTTTGACCCCATTACCGTGGTGTGCGCCTGCGACGACAAGGCCCACTACTATCCCGGCGCCTCCAGCTTCCTCACTAAGCTGATTGCCGACCGCAACACCCGCAAACTGCTGGGTATCCAGGTCCTGGGTGCCGGCGCGGTGGACAAAATGGTGGATATTGCTGTTGTCGGTCTGTCTGCCGGTCTGACCATTGACGCCTTTAACGATCTGGATCTGGCCTATGCGCCCCCCTTCTCCACCGCCATCCACCCCTTTGTCCATGCCTGCTATGTGCTGGAAAACAAGCTGGCCGGCGTGCTGGAGTCCTTCACCCCCGCCGAGTATCTGGCCGGCGCCGCCAAGGACTACAAGGTGATCGACGTGATGCCCACCTCCTCGATCCCCGGCGCCCACTGGGTGGAGCTGGGCAAGGTCAACGGACCTCTGGCAGGCATCGATAAGGACGAAAAGCTGCTGCTGGTGTGCAACCGTGGCAAGCGTGGCTACTTCCTCCAGAGCAAGCTGAAGTTCTATGGCTACACCAACACCAAGGTTCTGGAAGGCGGCGTCACCTTCAATCAGGTGAAGGTCCCCCGTCCCGCCGGTGCTGCTCTGCCTCCCACCGAGGTCAAGCGCCTCAAGGGTCTGGGCTGCCTGTGGGATAAGCGTACCCCTGACTGCTTCAATGTCCGGGTCATTACCCGCAACGGCAAGCTGACCGGTGCCGAGCACGCCGCCGTGGCCGAGGCCGCCGAGAAGTTCGGCTCCGGCGAGGTCACCATGACCACCCGTTTGACCCTGGAGATCCAGGGTGTGCCCTACGAGAATGTGGAGCCCCTCATCGAGTTCCTCAGCGCCGCCGGTCTGGACGTGGGCGGCACCGGCTCCAAGGTACGTCCGGTGGTTTCCTGCAAGGGTACTACCTGCCAGTACGGCCTGATCGACACCTTTGCTCTTAGCGAGAAGCTCCACGAGCTGTTCTACAAGGGTTACCACGATGTTTCCCTCCCCCACAAGTTCAAGATTGCCGTAGGCGGCTGTCCCAACAACTGCGTCAAGCCCGACCTGAACGACCTGGGCATCATCGGCCAGCGCCTGCCCGAGCCCGATCTGAACAAGTGTAAGGGCTGCAAGGTATGCCAGGTCGAGAAGGCCTGCCCTATTCACGCCGTGTCCATGCAGGACGGCAAGGCCATCATTGACACCAATGATTGCAACCACTGCGGCCGCTGTCTGGAGAAATGCCCCTTCGGCGCCTACACCGAGAGCACTTACGGCTACAAGGTTTACCTGGGTGGCCGCTGGGGCAAGAAAGTGGCCGCCGGCCGGCCCCTGTCCAAAATCTTCACCAGCGAGGAGGAGGTCATTGCCCTGGTAGAGAAGGCCATTCTCTTCTTCCGGGATGAGGGTCAGACTGGTGAGCGTTTCTCCGACACCATCGCTCGCCTGGGCTTCGACTATGTGGAGGACAAGCTGCTCCACGGCTCCATTGACAAGGATACTATCATGAACAAGACGGTAATCGGCGGCGCCAGCTGCTAATTGCCACTCTTACAAGGGCCTGTTGCAAAATAGCTGTTTTGCACAAGCCTGTCATTGCGAGCCAGTGCGCACACTGGCGTGGCAATCCGTTTCCCCGGCAAAAGGGGCGGATTCCCACGAAAAACGGCCGCCCACCGGGCGGCCGTTTTTCTCGGAATGACGGGTCTTTGTACGAGCTGCGCATTTTGCAACAGGCCCTTCTGTTTCAGGCAAAAAAATGGGCTGCTGCAGGTTTGCAGCAGCCCATTTTTTACAATCAATAAAGCTTGGCGCCAGCGGGGATGTGGTCGTCCACCATCAGGCAGTGGAGCTTCTCCTGGCCCTCCTCATAGTGGATGGCGGAGATGATCATGCCGCAGGAGTCGATGCCCATCATCTTGCGGGCGGGCAGGTTGGTAATGGCAATCAGGGTCTTGCCCACCAGTTCCTCAGGTTCATAGGTGTCGTGGATGCCGCTGAGGATCACCCGGTCGGTGCCGGTGCCGTCATCCAGAACGAACTTCAGCAGCTTCTTGCTCTTGGGCACCGCGGTGCACTCCTTCACCTTGACGGCCCGGAAGTCGGACTTGGAGAAGGTGTCAAAGTCCACCTCGTCCTTGAACAGGGGCTCGATCTCCACCTTGGAGAAGTCAATGGGACCGGCCTCAGCCCGGGGCACGTCCACAGAAGCGGCGGGAGCAGCGGCGGCCTTGGGGGCCTCCACCTTCTCCAGGGGCTTCATGGTCGGGAACAGGATCACGTCGCGGATGGAGTCGGAGTTGGTGAGCATCATGACGCAGCGGTCAATGCCGATGCCCATGCCGCCCGTGGGGGGCAGGCCGTACTCCAGGGCGTTGATGAAGTCCTCGTCCATCATGCCGGCCTCGTCATTGCCCATGTCCCGGAGGGCCAGCTCGTGCTCAAAGCGGCCCCGCTGGTCGATGGGATCGTTGAGCTCGGAGAAAGCGTTGGCAAACTCACAGTGATTGATGAACAGCTCAAACCGCTCGGTGAGGCGGGGATCCTTGGGGGAGCGCTTGGTCAGCGGAGAGACCTCCACCGGGTACATGGTGATGAAGGTGGGCTGTACCAGCTTCTCCTCCACCCGCTGGTCAAAGGCCTCGTACAGGGCGGTACCCCAGGTGCGCTCGCAGCCCTCCATATCGATGCCCACGGCCTCCACGGCCTTGCAGGCCTCCTCGTCGTCGGAGATGGCGTCGAAGTCCACACCCACATACTGCTTCACCGCATCGATCATGGTCAGACGGGGCCAGCCGGGAGTCAGATCGATGTCCACGCCCAGCCAGTTCACCTGGTAGGAGCCCAGGATGTCCTGGGCGGCGGTGGACAGAATGCCCTCGGCAATGTCCATCATGTCGTGGAAGTCGGCATAGGCCTCGTACAGCTCGATGGTAGTGAACTCCGGGTTGTGCTTGGGATCCATGCCCTCGTTGCGGAAGATACGGCCGATCTCATACACCCGCTCAAAGCCGCCCACGGTGAGCCGCTTCAGGTTCAGCTCGGTGGCGATACGCATATACATATCGATGTCCAGGGTGTTGTGGTGGGTGATGAAGGGCCGGGCGGTGGCGCCGCCGGAGATGGTGTTGAGGACGGGGGTCTCCACCTCCAGGTAGTCCCGGTCGTCCAGATACTTGCGCACGTGCTTGATGAAGGCGGTGCGGATCTGGAAGGTGCGGCGCACGTCCTCGTTCATAATGAGATCCACGTACCGTTGGCGGTAGCGCATCTCCTTGTCGGTGAGGCCGTGGAACTTCTCGGGCAGGGGCTGAAGGGACTTGGAGAGAAGGGTCACCTTGTGGGCCTTCACAGAGATCTCGCCCCGCTTGGTCTTGAAGACCTCGCCTTCCACACCTACGATATCGCCGATGTCGATCTTTTTGAACTTGGCGAAGGCCTCCTCGCCCAGCTCATCGATGCGGACGTAGAGCTGGATGCGGCCCTTGCCGTCCTGCAGGTCGCAGAAGATGGCCTTGCCCATGCCGCGCTTGGACATGATGCGGCCGGCGATGGAGGTCTCGGAGCCCTCCAGGGCCTCGAAGTTCTCCTTAATATCGGCAGAGTGATGCTTCACCACATATTTGGTGATCTGGAAGGGGTCCTGGCCCGCCTCCTGCAGCTCTTTGAGCTTGGCGCGGCGGATCAGTCGCTGTTCGGACAGATTCTGCTCTTCGGGCTGATTGACGCTTCTCTCTTCAGTACTCATTGCTTTTGCTCCTTACTTTTGAATCTCTAGGATACGATACCTTAATACACCGGCGGGAGCCTCCACCTGGATCTCCGCGCCTACCGCGCAGCCCAGAAGGGCTTTTCCGAAGGGGGAATCCTCGGAAATGCGGCCGTTCATGGGGTCGGCCTCCTGGGAACCCACCACCTGGTAAGTCTCCTCCTCCTCAAACTCCAGGTCCAGCACCTTGACGGTGGAACCCAAACGGACGGAGTTGGGGTCGCTCTCATGCTCCTCGATAATCACATAGTTGGCCAGGATGTTCTCCACCTCCGCAATGCGGGAGTAGAGCTTGCCCTGCTCGTTTTTGGCCTCGTCGTACTCGCTGTTCTCAGACAGATCGCCGAAGGAGCGGGCTTCCTTGATCTGATCGGCCACCTCTTTTTCACGGACGGTTTTCAGATAATTCAGCTCCTGTTTCAATTCCTCCAAGCGCTCAGCGCTGAGTTTGAATTCTTTCGCCATGTCGATCGCGCACACCTTTCCTTGATTGCTTTTACTCTATCAGGATGGAGCCAATACGGACTCTCATAAATTCAGAACGAAAACACTCCGCTACGTTAATACGATATTATATGTAGTTTACCACCTCCTGTCAAGTTAATAATTTGGTATTGGGTGGCAGAACGTTGAGCTGCTCCTGACTGATCCGCCCCTCTTCCCACAGCAGGGCCAGCAGGGGGAGCCGGTCCAATCCGGAAGGCAGCGTTTTCCCTCTGATGGCAGGCAGAAAGCCCGCCAGATCGGGTATGGGACCGTACAGTCGGAACACCGTCTCCCCTTCCGCCGCAGACGGGCCGAAGCACAGGATCACATCGGCCTCCACCCTGTCCGGAGGACGCACCGCGGCCCCAAACTCCGCCCTCAGCCAGGCGGCCAGTTCCTCCCCCTCCTCCCCGGCGTCTACCACTAGATCCCGCACTTGGGAACATAACTGCTCTGCCGCCCGGAAGAGGGCCGGACTTACCCCCGTCCCGGACAGCAGCACCGCCGCCTGCTCCGGCCGCCGGTCCTGGCAACGCAGGGCCGCCAATGCCAGCGCAGGGGCCAGCATCTGACAAAAGGCCTCTGTCTCCACCGAACGCAATCCCGCCTCCTCCAGCGCCTCCCAGCAGGGAAATTCCGCCTGGGTCAGCACCCGGCGCACCCCGCGCCGGACCAGTTCTCTGGCACCCTTGGCTACCCGCCGCAGCCGGACACGCTCCCTCATTTCCTCCCGCACCGGCACCGTGACTCGCTGACAAGGCAACCCCAGCAGCCAGTCCCGCTCCATCCGGACTCTGCGGCCTCTTTCTTCCTTCCACTCCATGATTCCCACCATAGTGTCACCTCGCCTACAGCCTATGCGTCTGCTCCTCAGGTATACCGTTCTGCTTTTCTTGCTCTTTACAAAATCTTACCTCGATTTTGCACGCCTTTACCGTAGGATGATAGCGCCCCCGTGCCCCTTCGGGTATGATTCATATGTCTCTGGAGCGATTAAGATTGAACCCGATTTTGGAGGAATCAAACATGAATTGGAAGCGTCCCCTGGCAATTACCCTGGCCGCAGCGTCCTTCGGCACCGCTCTGGCCGCCTGCAGCGCCCCCGCCGCCTCTACCCCTGAAGCCAGCACCACCCCCACGGTAGAGGCCCAAAACCTGTCCAACCAGTCCGTTAAGACCCCCAAGTACGTGTTTCTGTTCATCGGCGACGGCATGAGTTATCCTCAGATCCAGTCTACCGCCGACTACCTGGGCGCCCTGACCGACACCGACTACTGGCAGGCCGAGCCCAGCCTGGATGACAACGGCGGCGCTACTCTGGACGGCCCCTCCTATCTGAACTTTATGAACTTTGAGGCCGCCGGCTCCGCTGTTACCTACGACTCCAACAGCTTCTGCCCCGACTCCGCCTCCACCGCCACTTCCATTTCCACCGGCCACAAGACCTATTCCGGTACCATCAACATGGATGAGACCGGCACCACCCCCTATGAGACCATCGCGGAGAAGGTTCACGACCAGCTGGGTATGAGCGTGGGCGTTATCTCCTCTGTCAACCTGAACCACGCCACTCCCGCCGCCTTCTATGCCCATCAGGCCAGCCGCAACGACTACTACGAGATCGGCCTGGAGCTGGTGGAGTCCGGCTTTGAGTACTTCGCCGGCGGCGGTCTCCTCAAGCCCACCGGCGCCGACGAGGACCAGGAGGACCTGTACGCCCTGGCCGAGCAGGCCGGCTACAATGTGGTCAAGACCCAGGCCGAGGCCGAGCAGGTCACCGAGGGTCCTGTGATCATTGTTGACGAGCATCTGGCCGACGGCGACGCCATGGCCTACGAGCTGGACCGCACCGACGATATGTGGTCCCTGGCCGACCACGTCTCCAAGGGCATCGAGGTGCTGGAGCAGGATGAGGACGGCTTCTTCATGATGTGCGAAGGCGGCAAGATCGACTGGGCCTGCCACGCCAACGACGCCGCCTCCTCCATTCACGATACCAAGGCTCTGGCTGACGCGGTGCAGGTAGCCATCGACTTCGCCTCCGAGCACCCCGAGGAGACCCTGATCCTGGTCACCGGCGACCACGAGACCGGCGGTCTGACCATCGGCTTTGCCGGCACCGACTACGACACCTACCTGAACCTGCTGGAGTCCCAGAAGATCTCCTTCGCCAAGTATGACAGCGACTATGTTGCCGCCTACAAGGAGAACAAGACCTCCTTTGAGGACGTGCTGGCCGACATCGAGACCCTGTTTGGCCTGAAGACCCAGGGCGAGGAGGGCGACAAGCTGGTGCTCACCCCCTATGAGCTGTCCCAGATCAAGACCGCCTATGAGAAGAGCATCAACGAGACTGCCACCGGCATGGATGAGCAGCAGGAGTATGTGATGTACGGCACCTACGAGCCCCTCACCGTTACCATCACCCACATTCTGAACAACAAGTCCGGCGTGTCCTTCACCTCCTACAGCCACACCGGCCTGCCCGTGGCCGTGCTGGCCCACGGTGTCAACGCCGAGCAGTTCAACGGCTACTACGACAACACCGAGATCTTCAACAAGCTGGCCGGTATGCTGAACGTGCAGTAACTTTCTCTTCCCTTCCCACCCCCGTTTACAGACAGCAAAAAGGGTGCGGCTCATGCCGCATCCTTTTTGCCCATACGAAAGGACCGATCCGTTTCATGACATCCCTTCTCCTGGATTCCAATAAGCGCCGCTACTACGCGCCCCTTGCCATCTGTCTGGCTCTGATCCTCTTTCTGATCCTGATCCCCACCGGCTTTGAGGGAGCCCTGCAATATCAGCAGGCCGACCGCTGCACCGCCCTGGTAACGGCGGTGGACGACTCCGCCATCATCGACACCGGCCTGGTCCGCTCCGGTGAGCAGCGCTGCACCCTGGAGCTGCTGGGCGGTCGCTTCAAGGGCCAGACTGCCACCGGCGTCAATATGCTCAACGGCTCTCTGGAGCAGGACAAGCTCTTTGCCCCCGGCGACAAGGCCATGGTGGTGGTAAGCTACCAGGGGGACGAGATCATCTCGGTGACCATGACCGACCACTACCGCATCGGCAAGGAAGCCATCCTGGCAGGCATTTTTGCGGTATTTCTCATTCTCTTCGCCGGGCGCACCGGTGTGCGGGCCATCGCCTCCTTCGTGCTGACGGTGCTCATGCTGTGGAAGGTGCTGGTCCCCCTCTACCTCAACGGTTGGAATCCCATCTTTATGGGCCTGCTGGTAACCCTGGTGCTTACCCTGCTCATTATCGCTCTGGTCTACGGCTTTGACCGCCGGTGTCTGTCCGCTGTATCCGGCGCCTTTCTGGGTGTGCTGGTGACCTGCGTACTGGGCATTCTGTTTACCGACCTGTTCCAGATCCACGGCGCAGTGATGGCCTACTCGGAAAGCCTGCTCTATGCCGGATATCAGGATCTGAACCTGACCCAGATCTTTATGGCCTCCATCTTTATCGGCTCCTCCGGCGCGGTGATGGATCTGAGCGTGGATATTACCTCCGCCGTCCACGAGGTTGTGGAAAAGCGGCCCGACATCTCCCGCTGGGAGGCGGTGCGCTCCGGCATGAATGTGGGCCGGGCCGCCATGGGCACCATGACCACCACCCTGCTTCTGGCCTATTCCGGCGGCTACATCGCCCTGCTGATGGTCTTTATGGCCCAGGGCACCCCCATCTGGAACATCCTTAACTATAAGTATGTGGCCTCCGAGATCGTCCACACCATCGTTGGCTCCTTTGGTCTGGTCACGGTGGCTCCCTTTACCGCCCTCACCAGCGGTTTCCTGCTGGCTGGCCGTAAAAAACAGATGTCCCTTGAGGAGGCGGAATAATCCGCCTCCTTTTTTGTTGAGCTCTTGCTTTTTTTCCAGTTCCGGGGTAAAATATTGGTTCGTATTAAGATAAAGGAGTGAAACCAAATGCCAGAAGAGCTGAACCCCACCATGACGCAGAACTTCATCCATGATTTCATCGACGAGGACATCGCCCAGGGTGGTCAGTTCCAAGGCATGACCGTCCACACCCGGTTCCCCCCGGAGCCCAACGGCTACCTGCACATCGGCCATGCCAAGGCAATTTTTGTAGACTTCGGCACTGCCGAAAAGTACGGCGGTCTTTGCAACCTCCGCATGGATGACACCAACCCCACCAAGGAGGACGTGGAGTATGTGGAGGCCATCCAGGAGGACATCCACTGGCTGGGCTACGACTGGGGCGACCGCTTCTACTTCGCCTCCGACTACTTTGACAAGATGTATGAGTATGCCGTGGAGCTCATCAAGAAGGGTCTGGCCTATGTGTGCGAGCTCACCCCCGAGCAGTTCAAGGAATACCGCGGCGATGTGAACACCCCCGCCCGCTCTCCTTACCGGGATCGTCCTATCGAGGAGTCCCTGGACCTGTTTGCCCGGATGCGGGCCGGCGAGTTTGAGAACGGTCGCATGACCCTGCGCGCCAAGATCGATCTGGCCAGCGGCAACTTCAATATGCGCGACCCTGTCATCTACCGCATCAACCATATGCACCATCACCGTCAGGGGGACAAGTGGTGCATCTACCCCATGTACGACTTTGCCCATCCTCTGGAGGACGCCCTGGAGGGGATCACCCACTCCCTGTGCTCCCTGGAGTTTGAGGATCACCGGCCCCTGTACGACTGGGTCATCGCCAACTGCGACGTGCCCGCCAAGCCCCGGCAGATCGAGTTCGCCCGACTGGGCATCAACTACACCGTCATGAGCAAGCGCAAGCTGCGCCAGCTGGTGGAGGAGGGCCGGGTGTCCGGCTGGGACGATCCCCGTATGCCCACCCTGTGCGGTCTGCGCCGCCGTGGCTACACCCCCCGGGCCATCCGCAACTTCTCCGAGCGCAACGGCGTGAGCAAGGCCGCCTCCACCGTGGAGTATGCCTTCCTGGAGCACTGCCTGCGGGAGGACCTGAATCTGACGGCTCAGCGTGTGATGGCGGTACTGCGCCCCGTCAAGCTCACCATCACCAACTATCCCGAGGGCCAGAGCGAGACCTTCTCCGTGGAGAACAATCCCAACGATCCTGCCGCCGGCAGCCGTGAGATCACCTTCTCCCGCAACCTGTATGTGGAGGCCGAGGACTTTCTGGAGACCCCGGTGCCCAAGTACAAGCGTCTCTATCCCGACGGCCCCGAGTGCCGTCTGAAGGGCTCCTACCTCATCAAGTGCACCGGCTGCGCCAAGGATGAAAATGGCAATGTCACCGAGATCTTTGCCACCTACGATCCCAACAGCAAGGGCGGCGATCCCGCCGACGGCCGCAAGGTGAAGGGCGCCACCATCCACTGGGTGGACGCTGCCACCGCGGTGGACGCCGAGGTACGTCTGTACGACAACCTGTTCACCGATGCCGATCCCGATACCGGCGACAAGAACTTCCTGGACTGCCTCAATCCCGGCTCCCTGGAGGTACTGACCGGCGCCAAGGTGGAGGCCGGTCTGGCCAATGTGGAGGCTCCCGCCTCCTTCCAGTTCCTGCGCCAGGGCTATTTCTGCGCCGACAACAAGGACTCCAAGCCCGGCCATCTGGTGTTCAACCGTTCTGTGAGCCTGAAAGACAGCTTTAAATTTTAAAGTGTAATTTGAGACGGCCCGGCGGGACTGATGTACCCCGGGCCGTCTGTATGGAGGTCATAGACATGAAATACTGGTTCCGCAACGACTATTCCTTTGGCGCCCATCCCAAGGTGCTGGAGGCGGTGTGCGCCGCCAATCTGGAGGGCAACATCGGCTATGGCGACGACAAGTACACCGCCAAGGCCAAGGACCGCATCCGTGAGGTGTGCGGCTGCCCCGACGCCATGGTAGAGTTTGTTGTGGGCGGCACCCAGGCCAACGTACTGGCCTGCGCCTTCCTGCTCAAGCCCTGGCAGGCGGCCATCTGCCCCGACTCCGGCCATCTGAACGGCCACGAGGTGGGCGCTTTCGAGGCCACCGGCCACAAGATCCTCACCGTTCCCGCCTCTCCCGACGGCAAGATCGTCCCCGAGCAGCTGATCCCCCTGCTGAAGCTCCATCAGGACGTGCACCTGACCGAGCCCGGTCTGGTGTATATCTCCAACGCCACCGAGAATGGCGCTGTATACACCAAGGCAGAGCTCACCGCCCTGTACACCTTCTGCCGTGAGCACGGCCTGTACCTCTTCATCGACGGCGCCCGTCTGGGCTGCGCCCTGTCCTCCGACGCCAACGACCTGACCCTGCCTGAGTTTGCCCACCTGTGCGACGCCTTCTACATCGGCGGCACCAAGAACGGCACCATGTTTGGTGAGGCTCTGGTCATCACCCGGCCCGAGCTGACCCAGGGCTTCTTCCGGATGAAGAAGCGTATGCTGGCCGTGATGGAGAAGGGCTGGATCCAGGGTGTCCAGTTCCTGGCCCTCTTTGAGGATGATCTGTATTTCAAGATGGGCCGTCAGGCCAACGAGATGGCTGCCCGCCTCCAGAAAGGTCTGAAGGCCAAGGGCTGGAAGCTGTGGGTGGAGTCTCCCACCAACCAGGTGTTCGTCATTGCTCCCAATGACAAAAAGCCGGTGCTGGATGAGGTATGCCAGTATGAGGACTGGTGCCCCTATGATGAGGACCACACCGTGGTCCGCTTCGTGTGCTGCTTCCACACCACCGAGGCGGATGTGGACG
Organism: Flavonifractor sp. An112; assembly: GCF_002161085.1. Classification (GTDB taxonomy): domain Bacteria; phylum Bacillota; class Clostridia; order Oscillospirales; family Oscillospiraceae; genus Flavonifractor; species Flavonifractor avicola. The sequence goes on from NZ_NFLU01000001.1 coordinate 112,129, forward strand.
GGTTCCTCTCCGTTCTGCCCGACCTCAAGTAAAATTTGCTCTGAAAACGCCTGTGGCCAAGAGGCCACAGGCGTTTTTTACGGGGTGGTACAGTTTACCAGCCACCCATTTCTACGGTTTCAAAGTTCTCTCTCGTCAAATAACAGTAGTAGTGGATAACTCCATCGATAGAACTTGGCCCCTGTATCCAGTCCATATGATCCTCGATCACGCCTACCGTACCATCCAAACTGCTTCCCACCTCAGGCTCCAGAGCACAGACCTGATAAGTCCATCCGTATCCAAATTTCTCCTGCATTGCCCTTCCCCAATACATGGTGAAGCTGGTCAGGCTGCCTGCCATGATCAGATCATCACCTGCGTAGGGCACGATCTCAACGTCCAGACCTTCCTTCACATAAAACACATAGACAGCGCTCCAGGTTAACCGGTGGGCTCCCGTTTCCCAATCCACCACTTCTGCCAGTTCACTTACCTTGCAGGGGTATCCATCCGCCGTATAGGCAGCCACGCCCGTGATGATATCTTCTTCTATTGCATCCTGGATGGTATAGCGCCCGCCGTCCACCAAAAAGCCAGGTACCAAATCCCGCGCCAATTCTCCTTCTTGATTATAGAAACGGATTATATAGGGGTAATATCCAGGGATGGGCTCCAGGATGGAAGGCAGCTGATCTATGTCCACAGGGCCAGTCTCCAGCAGGCCGTCCAGATGCTCCTCTTCCGCCATAATCTCTTCAGTGTCCTGATACCATTGGTCTTCTGTCTGGGAAAAGGACTCTTCACACCATTCCATAACCCGATCCTCACCGGAAGAACAGGCTGTCGCCGTACAGGCAATGCTCAGCGCCATCAGAATCATAACCACTCTCTTTTTCATTTTCTTTCCTCCTGTCATTCGGTCCATCTCGCGATGTCAATAGTAAGAGCCACCGGCATGGCCTCTGGTTTTATACCAGGCAATAAAATTTTTTATTTTTGTCTGTCTGTTCATGATCACAGCTCTCTGCTACAATAGAACTAAACCGAGAATACCGTCGAGCTTATCAAATAAATTCTGACCGGAAGGACGTAGCCAATATGAATGGACCTTGGAACCACAACTTTGAACTGGATGACGCGGATGAAACCGAACTGCTGGAGGCATCCACCGGCTTTTCCATTCTGGAGGAGGAACAAGACAACAGTGAGATGCTGCGGGTCCTGGAGCGGCAGATCAGTACCCTTCAGGTACAGCTGGACAATCTGGAGGATGATCTGGCCCGGCTGACAGAGGGGCCCGCGGGTGACAGCACCCAGGAGGCGCTGGTTCTTCGCCTGAGAGACCAGGCGGATCGTCTGGCTGCCCGCATCGATGAGCTGGAAGCCCAGGCAGATTCTCTGGACAACAGAATCTAAAAACACAGCCCGCAGGTACAATCTTGCGGGCTGTGTTTTTAGGTATACCGCACCATACCTAAACATAGCGATCATAAAGGGTTTCTCAGGGACAACCAGCAAAGAAATCCCGCCTTTTATGGAACTATTTGTAATTTTCTGTTGACTTCTTTTCCTACTGCCCGTACAATCGAGGTGTGTGCAAACAGAGGAAATATACGTTATGCGCAGCAGAACTGCTGCCACCTTATCGAGGGAGGAAGAACCATGAAAAACTGTCTCAACTGCGGCCATCCGCTGCACAACGGGGCCGCCTTCTGCCAAAACTGCGGTACCCCGGTTCCTCAGGACCCCGCCCCCGCCAACACCCCCGCCTTTTGCAGAAACTGCGGCGAGCGGCTCACCCCGGATACAAAATTTTGCGTCAACTGCGGCACTCCCGTAGAGCAGGCATCTGCTGTATCTCAGGAACCCCAGCCTGAGGCTAAAGCTGCCCCCGCCGCCCGCCGTCCCAAAGGGAAAATAATCGCCGGCGCCATTGCCGCTGTAGTCGTGGTGGCTGCGGGTATTCTGGTGATCCCCCGGCTCTTTTCCGCTCCGTCCAAGCAATTCGTCTCTTATCAGCAGGACCTGTTTGCTGATCGCGCGCTTGGTATGCTGGAGGAAGGCGTGGACACCATCGGCAGCGGCGCGTTCTCTTCCGATCTGACGATCACCGCCATCACGGACAGCGCAGAGATCAACCAGTACCTGGAGGACTCCTCCGTCAGCCTGAAAGTGGATCTGGACCGGGACACCTTACTGGCCAACGGAGAGTTCACCCTGATGGGCAGCCCCATCCTCACAGGCCTGCTGTCTTATGACAAAGGAACTCTGGGCTTTTATCTGCCCGAGATCCAGGATACCTATTATACCATGGATCTCTCCCAAACTGTAGAGGCGCTCACCGGCCAGGAGGTAGATATGAGTGTGCTGGCTCTGCCTGAGATTTCGGGCAAGGAGTGGCGCTCTCTGCTGGAGTCCTATCTGGATATTGTCTATACAGTTGTCAACGAAGAAAATGTAATGGTGGAGGACGGCGTGTCCTTTAACCTGCCTCAGCTGGGCGGCTCCATGACGGGTACCCGCTACACCTTCCAGCCCCGGGCAGAGGATGTGGAGGCCATGCTGCTCAAGCTGGCCCAGACCCTCCGGGAGGACGAAACCCTGCGACAGCTGATCCTGAAGCTCATCAACCCTGATATGCTGACCGCCGCCTTTGGTTACGATGTTTTCAGCGGCTATGATCTGGAGGAGGAGCTGGACAATGCCCTGCTCTCTCTGGCGGATGAGCTGGAATACAGCGCCGCCGATGCAGGCCGCGAGGTGGAGGAGTCCGGCTTTACCTGGGAGCTCTATGTGGAGGGCAACCAGGTCCGTATGATCCGTCTGTATACCGACTATTCCGATACCACTCTGGTCTATGAGTCCCAGGGCGCGGAGTCCGACCGGCGGCAGGAGGCCTTCTATGTAGAGGCCTATGGTGAGCCCCAGTTCCTGCTGACTCACTCCTACACCAAAAACGGCAGCGTTTCCGATGGCATCATCAGCCTTACCCAGCCTTACGGCGGCTCTCTGGAAATGCGGTACGATATGGATTCGGAGAAAAAATCTCCTCTGGGCATCCCCCAGGGCTCCTATCAAGTATACTCGGATATGCTGCCTGTGAACCTGACGCTGGACGTAACCCAGGGACAGGACAACAGCGTGGACCACACCCTCCAAATCCAGGGCGATTCCTATGTGTTTGACGGTGCGTTCAGCTCTCTGGAGATCAACATCAATACCACGGATGGTTCTTCCGTCAAAGCCCCCGATGTGCCCCCCTACGACATCAGTGACTTCACCTATGAGGACTACTATGAGCTGTTCCAGGAACTGGGTATGGCTGTGGAGCAGGATCTGATCCGCAATCTGGAGCCGCTGCTGGATACTTCCTATGGATGGTAACGCGGTTTTATGTACCCTGCGGCAGGTGGAAAAGCGCTACTCCCGCCATGCCGCCCCTGTGCTGGGTCCCATTTCCCTAACCCTGTCCCAAGGGGAGGTATTGGGCGTCCGTGGCTCCAACGGCGCGGGCAAGAGCACCCTGCTGTCCATCCTGGCCGGGGTACTGCGGCCTGACGCCGGAGAATACCATCTGGCTCCGGAGGCCGTGGGCAAGGTAGCCTATGTGCCCCAGGAGCTCTCCCTTTACCACACCCTTACTGGGTTGGATAACCTGCGGTTCTGGGGGCGGGCCTGCGGCCTGCCCCGTCAGGCCATCTCCATCCGCAGCCGCTGGCTGTTGGAGCAGTTGGACCTGACCGACAAGGGAAAGCAGCCGGTCTCCGCCTACTCCGGCGGGATGCAGCGCCGCCTCCATCTGGCCAGCGCTCTGATGATCACACCTAAGGTGCTGCTGCTGGACGAACCTACCGTAGGCGCGGACGCCCGCTCGGTGGAGCTTATCCTGTCCATGGTGGAGCACCTGCGGGACATGGGCTGTGCCATCGCCATCATCTCCCACCAGCCCGGCGAGCTGGAGCGGGTATGCAGCCGGATCCTCACCCTGGAAGCCGGCCGGCCTGTCCCGGAGGAGGGAAACCCATGTCCGGACTGAAAGCCGCCCTCTGTAAAGACCTGAAGCTGTTTTTCAGCGGCGCCGGGGTGGCCGCCCTACTGCTGCCTTTCCTGCTGCTGGCGGCCTTCCGGATCGGGCTGGGCGATCTCACCACCCAGAGCTATGTGCAGCCTTTTCCCATTGCGGTACGGGATGAGGACGATACCATCATGTCCCGCTCCCTCATCGCCCAGATGAAGCGCATCGAACTGTTCTCCGATGTGGCCGTTCTGGAGGAGGAAACCAGCAACGCCCAGGCTCTGAATCAGGGTGCGGCGGCGGTTATCACCATCCCCAAGGACTTTTTCTACGATCTGTACACCATGACCGATTGCCCAGTCTCCATTGTCCTCAACGGAGATATGCAGCTGGAGTCCACCCTGATCTATTCCATCTTCGGCTCTGTGATGGACATCATTCGGGGCAATCAAGTGGCCTACACAGCCGTATATCAGCTGTGCTACGGCGACCTGGACAATGAGCAGCAGTGGGCCCTCTACCAGGAATCCTCTGTCAATCTGCTTCATGACGCCCTGGGCCGCCAGAATGTCTTTGAAAATGAGGCAGTCCAGGCCGACCTTCAAGGAGCGCTGGAGCGGCGGCTGACCGCCTGCGTGCTGTCTGTACTGGCCCTCTTCTTCTCCATTGCCGCTGTCAAAACCCTACCCGAGGAGTTGGGATTGGGTATTCTCCCCCGCTACAGGGCTTTGGGCGGTTCTACGGGAGCCTTTGTACTGTCCAAATTCCTGGTGGCCTATCTGCTGACCCTGCCCACCCAGATTCTGATGCTGGCAGTCTTTCAGCCGGAACACCCCATTTTGTTTCTAGGCCTTGCCCTTCTCCTGCTGGCTTCCGCCTTCGGGATTCTGCTGGGGCTGGCCGCATGGCTGGGCAATCCCGCCTCGGTCCAGCGGTGGGGCAATCTGCTGCTCTTTCTCTCCCTGGTACTGGGGGGCACCCTCTGGTCCCGTCAGCTTCTCCCCATGCCCCTGCCTCTGCTGGGTAAATTCACCCTGCCCTACTACGCCGGACTAGGACTGGAGGCTGCCGCCTACGGTCTGCCGCCGGTGAAGCTGTTGGGTCTGCTCTGGCCCATTCTGGCCATGGGAGTCGCCGGCCTTCTGTTCGCCCTGTCCATGCTGCACCGCAACAAGAGGAGCAAATCCGCCCGCACTACCCACGGCAGTCCTGTCAAACCCACAGCCGCCCCCTCCCTGCTTCCCTTCCCGGCCCGGCTGGCCAGCCTGTCCGGCATCAAGCTCACCGCCATGTCCGGCGGTCTGCGGGGACTGGTTGTTCTGCTGGCAGTGGCGCTGCTGTGCGGGATGGCCGCCTCCTCCGTTCAGGCGGGAGGCAGGCAGCAGCTGTGCCTAGCGGTCTATGATCAGGATCAAAGCGCTATGTCCCAGGAGCTGGTCCAGCGTCTGGGCCAGCATACCGAGCTCTCGGTACGCAGCTGCGGCAAAGAGGAGGGGCTTCACCTGCTCCTGCTGGGAGAGGTGGAAGGTCTGCTCACAATTGGAGAGGGCTATAGCCAGTCTTTGACCACTGAGGAGCAAATCCCCCTCCGCTATGAGGGCGCTTCGGCGTCCGTCTCCCTCCAGGGCGCCCGGGAGATCATCGCCGGGCAAGTCTCCCTCCAGCGCAGCCGGGTCCAGGCCAGCGGCAACGCGGAAGCCCATCTGGGGCGGGCCCTTTCCGCCCAGGAATCTGCTCGGCTCCAGACACTGATGGATGAGGCCGAAGCCTCCATGCCGCCTCTCTACCAGATGCAGATGCAAAACGGTGCCTCCGCTCCCCTGCCCTTCGTCCCCAGCCAGATCAGCTTTACAGCGCTGATGGTTCTGTTTACTTTGCTGACCTCGGCGGCCTGGACCGGAGGCCGGGACGGCCGTCTGGTGGAGCGTCGGATGTGGTCCCTCCCCTTTGGCCGGGTGCTGTCCTACGGCAGCGACTGTCTGGCCCTGGTAGGGCTGGGGCTTCTGGTTTCCCTGTGCATTCTGCTCTTCGGCGGCTGTACCGACCTATGGACCGCCGCGGCCACCCTGGCCTACACCCTGTGCGTCTCCGCCCTGGCCCTGATGCTCATCCGGTTCACCAATACCGATGGGCGGGTGGACGGACTGGCCCCCTTCCTGGCTCTGATCCTCTGCCTGCTGGGTGGGTGCTTTATGGACCTGTCCCAACTCTCCCCCGCCCTGCGGACCGTCTCCCTGCTGACCCCGCCTGGCCTGGCTCTGGAGGCCTCCCGGGGCACCTGGCCCGCTTTGCTGGCCCTGCTGTGCGCTGCGGCGGTCCTCTTCATTATCGGCCTTCGTCCACGCAGAAAATAGCAACCAGCCTACAAAAAAAGCCTGTAACCACAATGGTTACAGGCTTTCTTTTGTTTGATTGGAATTTCAGGGATGGTCCTGCCACAGGCTGCGGATCTCCCGTCCTGTCAGCCCTGTCAAATCCGCGCATTGGGCGGAGCAGCCGCATACCACCAGCAGCTGATCGTAGCAGACACCGGGAACTGCCCGTTCAAAGGTGTCCTCCGGCTGCTCCCTCTGGATGCGCTCCACCAAGGCCACCCGGTCATACCGGGGATTGCAGCCGCCGCAGTATTTCACTCCGATCCGCACGGACGCTCTCCCCGCAGAATGGCTTTGGCCTGGTCCAGCAGCTCCTGGCTCACGCCTCCCATCAGTACCACGTCCTTCAGCTCAGGAATGGATTCCAGCAGAGCGGAGCGGATCAGGTTTTCCGTGGTCAGCATGGCAGAGGGGCAGCCGGCGCACTGGCCGGTGAGCTGAAAGCGGTAAACCCCGTCCTTGCAGTCCAGGCTGCGGATATTGCCGCCATGAAGGGCCAGGTTGGGGCGCACCTTCTCCTCCAAAACTCCTTCGATCCGGTCCAAGATCTCACTGTACTCAGACACCTTTCCTCACTCCTTGACGTGGGCGATCTTCTTGGCCAACTCTTTCTTCATAGGCAGGTTGCCCTGGCGGGCGATCATAATGCGCTGGGCCTGAGGAGAACCGGCGCCGTGGAGGGACTCGGTGCGGTAACCCACGGCGGCGGTGCCCAGGGTCAGGTTCTCAATGAGGCGCAGGATGCGGAAGCGGTTCTCCACCGACACGCCGGGGGCCGCTTTGAAATACTTTTCCACATAGGGCCCCAGCTTGGGGTCTTTTAGGTCGGCCTCGGCGGGAGCTGTAACCACCACGCCGCCGGCAATGTCCTCGGCCAGCCGGGCAATCTCATAGGGGAACCGGGTCACGTTCTGCTTGCACACGTTGGCCAGCAGCAGATCGATGATATAGTTGCCGCTGGCGGTGGCATGGCCCTCGGCGGAGCAGGCGATGCCGCAGCAATACAGCGTCTCGTTCAGGTGGGTCATCTCAATGAGCTTGTCCTTGATGTGGGAGGCCTTGGCGCAGCCGTTGTAGTCGGCGGCTACCGCCGCCGCGCCGATCAGCACGTCGCCCACGCCTACCTTGCACCCGCCGTAGCTCTGGCGGTGGTAACCGGCAAACCGCTCCACCAGCATACCGGCGAACTCGGTCTCACCGCACATGAAGATGCGGTCGTTGGGCACAAACACGTCGTCGAACACCACCAGGGCCTCCACGCCGCCGAACTCGGCGTTACCTACGTCCAGCTCGCTGCCCTCCAGCTTCCGGGTGTCGCAGCTCTGGCGGCCGATGATCATGAAGATACCCTCGGCGTCCATGGGCACGGCAAAGGATACGGCATAGTCCTTGTCCTCCGGTCCCATGGAGATGGTAGGCATGATGATGATCTCATGGCTGTTCAGCGCGCCGGTCTGGTGGGCCTTGGCGCCCCGGACCACAATGCCGTCGGGGCGGCGCTCCACCACACGCAGGAACAGATCTGGGTCCTCCTGCTCATGAGGAGCCTTGGACCGGTCTCCCTTGGGGTCGGTCATGGCTCCATCCACCGTCAGGTCGTGCTCCTGGACGTAAGCGGCAAACTTCTTGAAATTCTCATGATAGCTGGTACCATACTTCTGGTCGATCTCGTAGGTGGTGGAGTAAACAGCATTGAAGGCGTCCATACCCACGCACCGCTGGAAGCAGGCGGCGGTCTGCTGGCCCAGCAGCCGCTGCATCTTCACCTTCTTCACCAGGTCCTGGGCGGACTGGTGGATGTGGGTGAAGCGGTTGACCTGCTGGCCGGTCAGGTTGGAGGTAGCGGTCATCAGGTCCTGGTACTCCGGCTTCTGGGCCAGATCATAGGTCATGCGCACGCTGTTCAGCGAGGGGCGAAGGATGGGATCGTCCACCGGATTCTCCACCTTCTTGCCAAACATATAGACCTGCATATGCATCTTGCGGATGCTCTCAATGTACTGTTCCCCTGTCATCAGTGCCATGTTGTTCCCTTCCTTTCTCTTACTTCAGGCTGAGGATCTCCCGGGCCTCGTCGGGAGTGGCAACCTTTTTGCCGAACTCCTCGATGACCCGGCGGGCCCGGTCCACGAACTGGACGTTGCTCTCAGCCAGCACGCCCTTGCTGTACATCACGTTGTCCTCCATACCTACGCGGATGTGGCCGCCCAGGGCCACAGCGCCGTACAACATGGTGAGGGCGGAATGGCCCACGCCGAAGCAGCTCCAGGTGGAGCCGGGGCACAGGGACTCCATGGTCTCCTTCATGAAGATCAGGTTCTTCATGGTGCCGGGGATGCCGTTGGCGCAGCCCATGCAGAACTGGAAGTGCAGCGGAGCCTTGAGCACGCCCTTTTTGAGGTAATACTGGGCGTTGGCGATCATGCCGGGGTCAAAGGCCTCGATCTCCGGCTTGATGTGGTTGTCCTCCATGATCTTGCCCAGCTTCTCCAGGAAGGCGGGGGGATTGAGGAACAGGCCGGTGTGCATCCAGTTCATGGAACCGCAGTCGTAGGAGGCCATCTCGGGGCGCAGCTCCACAATGTGCTCGTAACGGCACTCCTCGTTGGGGAAAGAGGCAGCGCCGGAGGTGGTCATATTCAAAATGATGTCGCAGTCGGGATGGTTGCCCCGCAGCAGCTCCACCGTTTCACGGAATTTATCCTTGTCCATGGCGCCGTTGCCCTGATCGTCCCGCATATGCATATGGGCGATGGCAGCTCCCGCCTTCCAGCAGGCGTAGATATCCTCGGCAATCTCCGCGGGGGTCATGGGCACGTTGGGGTTGTTTTCCTTCTTGGGCCACGCGCCGGTGGTGGCCACAGTAATAATGGTCTTATCCTGGCTCATTTCCATTCCTCCTTAAAACCTGATGTCCGCCCATTGGGACGGATCTCATAACGCCAAAGATAAGAAGCAAGACTCATGCCAATTTATTTTCGTCTTTCCGGGCCGGTTTGCAGCTTCATCCACCTTCGCTATTGCATTTCGGAAACAACCCGCCCGTTGTTTTCTCTTCTCTGTTGCATATTTGCATCGCGCAACAACTCAACCGGGCAGTTTTATGAAAAAACGCTCCGAGATTGTTGGCATCCGGCTTGCATCATCTCTCTCCTGAATCCACCTTACCACATTCAGAGAGGAGACATACTTATGAATCATGTTGCCATTGTTGCCGCCTGCCGCACCCCCATCGGAACCATCGGCGGCCAGTTCAAAACCCTCACCGCTCTGGACCTGTCTGTTCCGGTGATGCAGGCCCTGGTGAAGCGCTCCGGCGTGGATCCCGCCCTGATCGATGATGTAATCTGGGGCTGCAACTACCAGCGTACCTATCTGGAGAACAACCTGGCCCGGGTGGCTGCCATCAAAGCCGGTCTGCCCGAAACTGTGCCCGGCATCACCGTCCACCGCAACTGCACCTCCTCCATGTCCTCCATTCAGCTGGGCTTCTATCAGATCATGGCCGGAGAGGCCAAGTGCATCATGGCCGGCGGTGCCGACTGTATGAGTGCTGCTCCCTTTATGGTGTTTGACGCCCGCTACGGCAAGAAATACGGCCACATGGAGCTGCGGGACTCCATGTGGGACTCCCTGACCAACCTGGGCGTGGGCCCCGCCATGGGCATCACCGCCGAAAACGTGGCCGACGCCTATCACGTCACCCGGGAGGACATGGATCAGTACGCCCTCCGCTCTCAGCAGCGGGCCGCCGCCGCCATCGATGCGGGTAAGTTTGAAGAGGAGATCATCCCCATCACTGTCCACGGCAGAAAGGGAGACACCGTCATTACCACCGACGAGCACGTCCGCCGGGACACCACCCTGGAGAAGCTGGCCAAGCTGAAGCCCACCTTCAAGGCCGACGGTCGGGTCACCGCCGGCAACTCCTCCGGCATGAACGACGCCTCCTCCGGCGTGCTGCTGATGGAGGAGGAGCTGGCCAAATCTCTGGGGCTGCCTGTGCTGGCCCGGGCGGTGGCCACTGCCACCACCGGCGTCTCCCCCGACCTGATGGGCATCGGTCCCATCAGCGCCACCCAGAAAACCCTGGAGAAGGCCGGCCTCACTGTGGCCGACATCGATCTCTTTGAGATCAACGAGGCCTTTGCCGCCCAGTGCGTGGCCTGCCAGCGGGCGCTGGGTATTGACGGGGACAAGCTGAACGTCAACGGCGGCGGCATTTCCCTGGGCCACCCCGTGGGCGCCACCGGCAGCCGTCTGGTAGTCACCCTGCTCCACGAGCTCAAGCGCCGTGGCGGCAGATACGGCCTGGCCACCCTGTGTGCTGGCGGCGGCATGGGTACCGCCGTCCTCATTGAGATGGCCTGAGCTTCGGTACGCCTATGAAAGATTTTGAATTTTCCTTCCCCACCCGGGTCATCTTCGGGCGGGATGCGGAGGGGCGGGCCGGGGAGCTGGCCGCCCCCTTCGGCCCAAATGTCATGCTTCTCTACGGCAGCGACCGCATCCGCCGCAGCGGCCTGCTGGACCGGCTCACCGCCGATCTGGAGGCCCACGGCCTGACGGTCACTCTGTTCGGAGGTATTCAGGAAAATCCCCTCCTCTCCAAGGCGGAGGAGGGGCGGCGGCTGGCCCGGGAGAAGAAGATCACCCTCCTGCTGGCCGTGGGCGGCGGCAGCGTCATTGACACCGCCAAAGCCGTCAGCCTGGGGGCCAAAAGCACCGCCCCTCTCTGGGACATCTACTCCGGCAAGGGAAAAGCCCAAAAGGCTCTGCCCATCGGGGTGGTACTCACCACCGCCGCCACCGCCAGCGAGGCCAACAGCGTATCAGTGCTCTGTCACGATGAACTTCATTTAAAGGTAGCTCTGGAAGAGCCGCTGACCCGCCCCCGCTTCGCCCTGATGGACCCGGCCCTCACCTTCTCCCTGCCTCCCCGGCAGACCGCCTCCTGCGGAGTGGACATCTTTTCCCACGCCTTTGAGCGCTACTTCCACAAGGGTCAGCAGGGCACCCTCCGCAGCCAGATGTGCGCCGCTGTGATGCGCACTGTTATCGCCGAGCTGCCCAAGGCTCTGGCCCGCCCCGACGACTACGACGCCCGCAGCCAGCTCATGTGGGCCGCCACCGTGGCCCACAGCGATATGCTGGGGTTTGAGGGGGATTTCGCCTGTCACGCCATCTCCCACGTCCTCACTACCGCCCTGGGGCTCCCCCACGGCGTGGCCCTGGGCATCCTTATGACGGCTTGGTGCAAATATATGCTCACCGACGAGACCCAGGCCATTGCCGACTTCTCCACCCTGGTGTGGCAGGTTCCCCCCTGCTCCAGCCAGATCCAGACCGCCCAGAACGGGATCTCAGCCTTTCAGGATTTCCTCTGCTCGGCAGGCCTGCCCGTCACCCTGCGGGAGGCCGGTTTCGGCAATGTCTCCCTGGAGGAGCTGGCCCAGCAGGCTCTGCCCGGCGGGTCCGGCACTCTGGGCGGCAATTTCCGTCCCCTGGATTACGGCGCGGTGCTGAGCTTGTTGCAGCTGGCGCAGGGGTAAGCTGTTGCAATTCGGAAATGTTCATTGCCGCTGTGCAACAGGTAAGTACCTTTCCTCCCGCTCAGCAGCCGTTTTCGGCCCTATTTTTCGGTATTTGTGTTGGCATCAGGATTGCTTTTATTCTGTTTCGCTAAATCAAGTGCGGAGAGAGGAGGCACGTCTTGCAGCCGGAGCAAACCCGGCACAGCGCAGCCAACATCCACATCCTACAGCGAAAATGAGGAGTGAGTAAAACTATGAGTAAAAAGAATCCCCAGATCGCCAGTGAAAACATGAAGATGAATTTCTCCAAAGGTTGGGGCATCATTCTCTATCAGGCCCTGATGTTCTTCTTCCTGATCGGCTTTTCCATTGACGGTCTGAACATCGTGGCCCCGGCCTTTTCCGAGGCCACCGGCGTGGACTACCCCAGCGTACTGAGCATGGCTACCGTGGCCGGTATGATCGGCGTGGTGGTCTACATCTTCATTGCCCGTATCAACGTGAAGGTGGGAGCCCGTCTGCTGTCCGGCGTGTGCCTCATCGGCGCCGGCGCCTCCTACATCTTCCTGGGCAACAGCAAGACCCTGGTCACCTACTGCATCGCCCTGACCCTGGTTACCTGCTTCATCAACGGCGCCGCCTACATCGCCGGCAACACCCTGATTGCCCAGTGGTTCCCCAAGAAGAAGGGCTTGGCCAACGGCTTCACCACCATGGGCCACAACTGCGGCTCCGCCTTCTATGTGCCTCTGATCTCCTTCGCCATCGGCACCTTCGGCTTTGCCAGCGGCATGAGCTATGTGGCCATCGGCGCCATCGTGCTGGGCATCATCGGCCTGATTTTCGTCCGCAACACCCCCCAGGAGTGCGGAATGTACCCCGACAACGTTACCAAGGAAGTGTATGAGCGGGAGTATTTCCAGGGCAACAGCGAGGACAACGGCGGCTGGACCGCGGGCAAGCTGCTCAAGACCCGTGAGCTGTGGCTGTGCGCCCTCATCATCGGCATCAACCAGCTGGTCACCACCGGCGTCATGAGCCAGCTGGTGGTCCGCAACACCAGCCTGGGCTTCTCCCAGGAGTCTGCCGTGGGCCTGATGACCGTGTGCGCCATCATCGGCGTGTGCGGCTCCTACCTCTTCGGCGCCATTGACCAGAAGTTCGGCGTCAAGAAGGCCATTATCCTCTTCCTGATCTGGTACTGCATCGCCCTGGCCGTCAACTGCACCGACACCACCATCGGCGTGTATGTGTCCGTGGCCATGATCGGCATCGCCGTGGGCGCCGCCGCCAACTTTATCGTATCCCTGCCCGCTTCCGTGTTCGGCCGTCACGGCTTCACCATGGTGAACTCCGTGTTCTTCCCCCTGATGCAGATCGTGCTGATGACCAACTACCTGGTCAACGCCTTCGCGCTGAAGGTCACCGGCAGCCTGCGGGGCGCCTACATCTTCTACATCGGCCTGCTGGTGGTCAACATGATCCTCACCGCCGTGATCAACCCCACCAAGTACAACAAGGACGTGGCTACCGAGCAGGAGCTGCTGAAGTAAGCTGATTCCATTCCCTTTCTATTCCATTTATATCCCTCTAAGCAGCAAGGCCCGCCGGAAGATTCCGGCGGGCCTTGCTGCTTATTTGAATCAGCTTCTGCGGTTTTCGTAGTCAATTTCGTACTGCTTGATCTTACGGCAGATGGTGGAGGCGTTGATGTTCAGCTTGCGGCTGGCATCCCGCAGGTTAGAGGAGCCTTTCAGCACCTGCTCCAGAAGGCGCTTTTCAAAGTCCGCCACCGCCGTATTGAAGTCCACGCCCTCAGCAGGCAGCTCAGGGACGGGCTCCGGCTGGGGTGTCTCTGCCTTGGGGGCGGCGGGCTGTGGCTCGGGGACCTCCTCCGGCACGTTCAGCAGGCCGCGGAGCACGTCGTCCTCAATCCGGCCAATGCCGGAGCTGCACAGGATCAGGTACTCCATCACATTTTCCAACTCCCGGATGTTGCCCGGCCAGGAATAGCGCTTCATATAGTCGATCTGCCACTGAGTCAGGCTGAAGGTGCGGTCGTACTTCTTGGTAAAGCGATCAATGAAGTACTCGCACAGGTCCTCAAAGTCCTCGGTGCGCTGCCGCAGGGCGGGCACCGCAATGGGGATCACGTTAAGCCGGTAGTAGAGGTCCTGCCGGAAGGTGCCCTCCGACACCTTTTTCTTCAAATCCGCGTTGGTCAGGGCCAGAAAACGGATGTCCAGCTTGATGGGCCGGGTGCCGCCAATGCGGGTGATTTCCTGGGACTGGATGGCCCGCAGCAGCTTTACCTGCAGGTCCATGGGCATATCCCCGATCTCATCCAGCATCAGGGTGCCGTGATTGGCGTACTCAAAGAGGCCCACCTTGCCCTTGGCGTTGGCGCCGGTAAAGGCCCCCTTCTCATAGCCGAACAGCTCGGACTCCAGCAGGTGGCCCGGGATGGAGGCGCAGTTGATCTTTACATAAGGCTTGTCCCGGCGGAGGCTGCGGCGGTAGATCTCGTCGGCCACCACCTCTTTGCCCACCCCCGACTCTCCGGTGACGAGCACCGAGGCGTCAGTGGGGGCGATCCGGTCCAGCAGGGTATCAATTTGTTTCAGGGAGCCGTATTTTCCTACCATGCTGCCCGACAGGTGCTTGTCTGAATCCTTGCTGATGGTTCTGGGGTGGATGGCGTTGACCTCTTTGACAAAGGCCTCGAAATCCTCCTGCAGGGAACTGAGGCTCATAATGGGCCGACTGCAGGCCACTACCTGCCGCAGGCTGCCGTCCGGCTTAAAAATGGGGGTTCCCATCACATAGCCCACCAGGGGCTCCCCGGTTTTATAGGTAGTAGACAGGCGGAAGGCGCTCTTTTTGTTCTCCAGCACGCTGGTCACCGCCCCACCGGTAAAGAGCTTGTCCTCCCCGATCAGGGCATGAATATCCCGGTTCAGGACCTCCTCCTCGGTGATCCCCGTATTGCGGGTATAGGCAGGATTGATGTAGAGGACCGTCCCATCGGCATCCGTGATCATGATGCTGTCATCCAGCCCGTCCACTACCTCTTTAAAGTCAATGCCCCGGTCATGGAAGGCCTGCAGGCGGTGATCGATCTCCTCCAGCTTGGCCACCAGCTCCGGGCGGTCACTCTCATCCATCACAAGCCTCAGCAGCTTTCTTACTTCTCTTATGGCGGAATATTGGTTCATCGCGCTCCTCCTCACCGTTTCTGTCGGGCATTGTACCGGCACGCAAGTGCCGCAAAGGGAAATCCATTTTGTTCAAAAGGTCAGTTCCTTGATCTGGGCAATGCCCTCCCGCTGGACGCCCCGGGCATAGGGATACTCCGGATAGCCGAACCCCAGAATCAGGCTGTAATACCGGTCCTGGGGAATTTGCAGCAGCTTTTCCACCTCCGGCATATGGGACAGGGCCCCCACCGGGTAGGACATAATGATGGACCCCAGGCCGTGGGAGGCGCAGATCAGGTCAAACCAGGCCGCGGCCAGCACCGGGTCGGTCTGCCACTGGCCTCTGCCCCGCTGGGAGTGGATCACCAGAATATGGGGCGCGTTGACAAAGAACATATCGCCCGGATTGCGGCCCGGCTCCCACTCCAGCTGCTTCTCCCAGTCGCTTTTGGTGAAGGAACCGGGATAGATCCCCTGCTCCGCCAGCCGGAAGGCCTCCTCCCGCACCAGCTTGCGCAGCTTGTCCATCTCCGCCTTCCGGTACACCACGTTGAAGCCCAGGGTCTGCAAGTTGCTGCCGGTAGGGACATTCTCCAGCAGCCGGAGCATCTGATCGATCTCCTCTCTGGGTACCTCCCGGTCCTGATAGCGGCGGCAGGCCCGCCGGTTACGCATCAGAGCCTCCAGCTGGCGGGCGTTAGCCCCCTCTTCCGGCAGCAGGGAGTCCTTGGGGTCCTTGTCAAAGATAGAAATGGCGCCGGTGGGACATACCGCCAGACAGTGCTGGCAGCGGTAGCAGCCGTCCCAGCCCACAATGCCGTCCGCCTCCGCCTTCATCTTTGGGACCCCCTGTTCATCAAAGTACAGGATCACCGAAGAACAAGATGCAACGCACCTGCCACAGTGGATACATTGATCCGGGTTTGCCTTGAAATGAAAGCTCCTCACCAGCTCCACGCTCCTTGTCTTTCCATTTGAGTAATCTCTATTATAGCCTGCCTGTCAACTCGATGTCTAATGGGCGCAGGCCTAACAAAAGGAATTAAGCAAATTGGATGCCAGCTTTATCCATATGCTGCCGGCCCAATGTTGCCCCTGTCCATTGCATTTTTGCAACTCGTTGCTGCTTCGCCCTCCACCCTCTGTTGCCATTTCGCAACGTTCCCCGATCATCCAGGAAAACAGAGCTGTTTTTCCCCTGAAATTTTTGGCATGGGATTTGCTCTATTCACAGGCAAGCACAATGTTGTCCGCGACAACCCAGCTGACAAAGATCAAAAAGAAAAGAGGAATCAACCATGGGCAAAATCAAAGCAGTGTTTGTTGGCACCGGCATGATCGGAGCCGGTCTGGCTGCCAATGCCATGCTGAACGGCTACGAGACCGTCCTCTATGATGTGGTCCCCCAGGAAAAGATGCGGGAGAGCATCAGCCACATTCTGGACATTCTGGTGGATGCGGGGGCCGCCACCAGGGCCCAGGCCGACCAGGCTCTGGCCGACTGCCAGTTCTCCAACAACCTGGAGGAGGCGGTCAAGGGGGCTCACTTCGTGCAGGAGTGCATCCCCGAGCGGCTGGAGCTGAAAAAATCCACCTATGCCGCCATCCAGAAGGTGACCGGCCCCGACGCCGTCATTTGCAGCTCCACCTCCAAGCTCTTCCCCACCAAGCTGCAGGAGGACGCCCTCTATCCCCAGTCCATCCTGGTGGGCCACCCCTACAATCCCTCCTATCTGCTCCCCCTCATTGAACTGTGCGGCGGCGAGCAGACCTCCCCGGAGGCCATCCAGCGGGCCAAGGAGATCTACACCGGCATGGGCAAGGTGGCGGTGGTCTGCAAGAAGGAGATCTACGGCTTCATCGTCAACCGCCTGTCCTGGGCCGCGCTGGAGGCCGCCAAAGAGTGCGTGCGCGACGGCGTCTGCTCCGTGGAGGATATGGACAAGGCCATCATGTTCGGCCCCGGTATGCGTATGGCGGTGACCGGCCAGCTGCTCACCATCAGCCTGGGTGTGGACGGCGGTTTCCGGGCCATCGCCGAGAAATACGGCGAGGAGCCCACCCCCTGGAATGAGGTGTACGCCCAGGGCGTGGACGAGGAGATCGCCAATCGGGACCCCGCCATGGGCAACACGGTGGACGGCGTGTGCAAGTTCCGGGATCACGCCTTTGCGGAGCTGCTGAAGCTGCACAAGCTGCTCTGATCCCGCCCCAATCCGCCGGTTGTTTCATTTTTGCAACAGAGCATCTTGTTTGTATCAGTTGCGCAACAAAATTCCCCCGTTATTTCCCAAAAATCAGGCCGTTTACCCCAAAAATACTTGGCATTTGATTTGCAGTTATCATGGGTGTAATGAATGACACACCAAATTCTGAAGGGAGAACTGAGTATGTCTGACAAAAAAGCGCTGGTCGCTCTGGCCAAGGAGGCCAGCATCCAGGAGAGCGTCACCAAGGTCTTTGACCTGATGGGCGGCGTCACCAACATGATCAAGCCCGGCACCACCGTAATGCTCAAGCCCAACGCCGGTCACGCCTCCCCCGCCGACACCTCCGTGTGTACCAACCCCGAGGTGGTTCGTGCCGTCATCCGTGAGGTCAAGAAGGCCAATCCCAAGAGCATTGTCATCGCCGAGGCCGCCGCCATCGGCTGCGATACCATGGAGTGCTATGAGGTCTCCGGCATCGCCGACGTGGCCCGGGAGGAGGGCGTGGAGCTCTACGACATCAAGGCCGACAAGGACCTGATCAACGTGGCTGTCCGGGGCTACCGCTCCAACCTGCACCACGTCAAGCTGCCCCGCCGTCTGCTGGAGGCCGACCACCTGATCAACCTGCCCATCCTCAAGGCCCATGCCAGTATGGTATTCTCCTGCGCCCTGAAGAACATCAAGGGCGTGGTGCAGGACGCCGTTCACCTGCAGATGCACCAGCAGAACCTGACCATGGCCATGATGGACGTGTGGAGCATCTGTCGGGCCGATATCAACATCGTGGACGCCATCCGTCCCGCCAGCGGCTACTCCCCCCACACCCCGGTGCCCATTGAGGTGGGCTGCATCCTGGGTTCCACCGACCCCGTGGCCGTGGACCTGATCGCCTGTGACCTGGTAGGCATCGACGCCGAGGCAGTGGACTACTTCCGGGTGGCCGCCGAGACCGGCCTGGGCATCACCGAGCGGGAGGACATCGACGTGGTGGGTGCCTCCGTCAAGGACTGCTACAAGAAGATGTGGGTTCCCTACATCGGCGACATGAGCACCCGCTGGCCCGAGTACAAGGTGCTGTGCGACGGCGCCTGCTCCAGCTGCCAGGCCCTGCTGGCCATCAACATGGAGACGCTGAAGGCCATCGGCGACTATGAGCGCCGCTCCGATTTCGTGGTGGTGGCCGGCGGCAAGAACCAGATCCCTGCCGACGTGGACGACAAGAAGCTGGTGCTCCACGGCAACTGCACCCGCAAGTACCTGAAGGATCACCCCAACGCCATCCACATCGAGGGCTGCCCCCCCTCCGAGCCGCTGCTCTATATGTCCATCAGCAACGGTGAGCTGGTCCACGGCAAGGGCGGCCAGATGAGCGAGTACATCCGTCCCCGTATGGCCGCCGACCAGCCGGTGTGGCGTAAGTATGTGGAGGAGCAGGCCAAGAAATTCTACGGCAGTCAGGAAGGTTGACCATGGCGTTTCAATATGTGGACTATCCCCAGGAGATGAAGGATCTGCTCAACCGCATTTTCAGCGACGCTTTTATGCAGACCCACACCCGCTTCCAGTCCTTTGAGGGATTCCGTTACTCCAGCGCGGTGTTCGTCAACTGGAATTCCGACCAGCTCATCTATAATGAGGCTCTGCTGGACCGCTTTGTGCAGGAGAGCACCCAGTTCTCCTCCTGGGAGGAGATGGTGCGCACCGCCGCCGACCAGTGCTTTCAGCCCGCCGCCTGTTCCTGAATTTAAAGATTCCAAATCCATTCTAAACGAAAAGGAGTTATTATTATGAGCAAGACCGTTCTTGTAGACCTGTCTCATCCCTTTGGCCGGGGCAATCCCCTGTGGCCGTCCAACGGCGATTTCCATATCGACCGCGTGCAGCATATGCCCATGCACTACCGCCTGCTGCAGACCTTTAACGACTTCCATATGCACAACTCCACCCACGCCGACTCCCCCTCCCACGTGATTCCCGAGGGCGCTTTCACCCATGAGCTGCCCCTGGAGAACTACTATGGCCCCGCTGTCTGCCTGGACATTCCCAAGAAGCACTGGGAGCTCATCACCGTGGAGGATATTGAGAAGGCCGCTGCCAAGGTGGAGGGCGGCATTCAGGAGGGCGACTGGGTCCTTATTTGCACCGGCATGAACAAGCGCTGGGGCGAGAATGACGACTACTTCATGTATTCCCCCGGTATGTCCATCGAGGGCGCCCACTGGCTGGTGGATCACAAGGTCAAGGGCGTGGGCTTTGACCTGCAGGCTCTGGACCACATCCTGTACACCTACGCCGCTCAGCACGGCCCCGGGCCCTACGTCCCCCGCATCGTAGACGAGTACAAGAAGGAGTTCGGCCATGAGCCTCTGGAGGACTTCCCTGAGTGGGAGCCCGTCCACACCATCCTGCTGAGCAACAACGTCATGGGCATTGAGAACCTGGGCGGCGACATTGAGAAGGTCAAGGGTCAGCGCTTCACCTTCTGTGCCTTCCCCCTGCGCTGGTACATGGGCGACGGCACCATTGTCCGGGCCGTGGCCATGATCGACGAGGACAAGATCAACAAGGACGTGCCCGACCGCGTCTACAAGTACGGCGTGTATTGATCCATATCCATAAAAAAGAGATGACAGGCTTTGGCCTGTCATCTCTTTTTTTAATCTTCCGTGTTCTCCACAGGTCCCTCCGGCTCACAGATCCGCCGGACAAAGCGCTCCAGGATGGTTACCGCCCACTGGGCAGCCTGCTGGAAGGCGGGATCATGCTTCTCCCGCACATCCGAGGGCAGCGCCTCATAGCAGGGCCGGTTGGCCCAGTCCTCCAGAAAGCCGTGGTGGGTCTGGTTCAGCACGCGGTATTCCGTGTCCACCCCTGCCTCCTGCAGCATCCGGACATAGTGCTCTCCCTCCTGCCGTAGGGCATCCCGCTCGGCCAGCAGCACCAGGGCGGGGCAGAGCCCTCTCAGCTGCTCCAGCGTGGCGCAGACCGGCGAGACGTGGGGGTCCGTCCGCTGGGCCTGGGTGCAGTACAGCGCGGCAAAGGCCTCCATGACCTCCTGGTCCATATCCGCCGCAAAGTGGGGCTTCTCACTGGGCTGATGCACGCTGTCCAGGTAGGGATAACACAGGATCTGCCCCCGCAGGGAGAACTCCCCCCGTTCCTTGGCCAGCATGGCGCACACCGTAGCCAGATTGGCGCCGGCACTGTATCCCATCACGATCATCTGTTTCGGATCAATGGAATACCGGTCCGGGTGTTGGGCTAACCAGCGGACCACTTCATATACATCTTCCACGGCGGCAGGGTAGGGATATTCCGGCGCCAGCCGGTAGCCCACCCCCACCACGGTCATATCCAGTTCCTGAGCCAGCAGCTCGCAAAAGCCGTCGCACTTCTCCCCGTCTCCCAGCACAAAGCCGCCGCCGTGCAGTTCAAAGATCACGGGCCGGTTTTTGGACCGGGCCGGATGGACCCACACGGGGATCTCCCTGCCAGCGCATGGTACGGAAAAGGGCAGCCCTGTGATGGGCTGCCCCAATACCGCTTCCCGCTGGGAACTGCGGAGGGAGGGCAAAAGCTTTACAAAACTGCGCAGAAACGGGTCTTGATATCGCATCTGTTTCATCTGTACGCTTTCGCTCCGTTTTCTTATTTTGCGCTGTGGCTCTTGGCCTTCTCCAGCAGTTCCTGCTCGATGGCGGCGTCGTCAGACTCCTTCTTGTCGTCGATCCGGGAGATCACGAAGGCGCCGATGAGGCAGAGCACCACAAACACGCCGTAACCGGCAAACCAGTTGTTGCCGCCGCCCAGACTCTTGCCCAGCACCAGGATGGCAAAGCCGCAGCTCTGGATGATGGTGGCCAGAGGAGTGCACACCCGGTTGGCGGACATGAACTCATAGCGGCCGAACTTGGAGATGACCATGCTGGGCATCAGGTTGGGGATGCCACCGGCGGTGAAGCACAGGCAGGCGGTGAGCACGGTACACATAATGACAGGCATCTGGTGCAGGAACATCATGCCGATAAGGAACACCACATAGGCCAGGTTGTAGAACACGCCAGCCCGCTTGGTGCCGATGTTGGTGTCCAGCCAGCCCCAGCAGAAGCTGCCGATCAGACCCACCAGGGTGCAGCCGGACAGGATGGCCACCGGCCCGAAGGGATCGGCGAAATAGCCGGTGCTCATCATACGCACGATGATCTGGCTCATGACGCCGGCGGTGGTGGCCCAGGGGATGCCGAAGCCGATGACGATCATCCACACGCTCTTGTTCTTCAGCAGGTCTACAATGGAATACTTGGTCTTGAAGTAGCGAGTCAGGTCCTCCCGGGTGTCCTGATGGGCCCGGTTCTCCGGACAGATGTTGTCAGGATAGCAGCCCTTCTCCTCAGGGGTATTGGTCATAAAGATCAGGGTGACAAAGCCCAGCACCAGCAGCACCACAGCCAGGGCGTTACAGAAGCCAGTCCAGCCCCAGCTGCCGGCGAAGCACCAGGTCACGAAGGGCACCAGGATCATGCTGGTCAGGGGCAGGCCCATGGTGGTCCAGCCCATAACCACGCCCTTCAGGGTGGGGAACCAGGAGCCCACAAAGCCGTGGTGGACGGCAAAGGCCAGACAGGTGCCGAAGATCTGCACGAAAAACAGGCCGATAGTATAGTTGGTGAAGTTGGTGATACGGCCGAAGCAGAACACCGCGATAGCCATGCCGAAGCAGGAGGCCACGGCCACCAACTTGGTGCCCTTTTTCAGCACCAGGGTGGTGAAGAGCAGGCCCAACAGGCAGCAGATGATGCCGATGGGGGTCAGCATATCGCTGGTGATCTCGGTACCGCTGACCTGAGACAGGTAGGCGGCCAGGCTGGCGCCGTAACCGTTGATGCCGTCCACCGCAAAGGCGGAGTACATCATCTGGTAGACGATACAGATCAGGACCAGAAACCATCCCCAGCCGCCGAAGTTGACGGCAGAGGAAACCTTATGTTTGTTTTTCATATTCCATTCCTCTTTTCTCATTGAATCAAGGCATCATATCCGGCGCCGAAATGGGTCATGGGGTTCAAAAGCGCCGCTGCCTGCGCTGATTCTGTTACACGGAACTTACCTCAGGGTTCAAAAGAAAAGCCGGACCACACCGGTACGCCGGTGTATTCCTTGGGGGCCTCGGCGCCGGTCAGGTAGCGGATGGCACCGCTGGCCAGGGCCTCCATCTCAAAGTCGCCGCCGTAGACAATGAAGGGAGCCACCCAACCGGCGTACTCCTTGACCTTGTCCACAAAGCGCTTGCTGTTGGACACGCCGCCGGTCATGACCACCGCGTCCACCTTGCCCTGGAGCACACAGGCATAGCTGCCGATGTTCTTGGCCAGCTGATAGCGATGTCCACAGGCACGATCTCGCCCTTGGACAGCTTCAGCTCCCGCTTCTGGGCCAGCACGGGGCAGAACTTGGTGGACAGCTTCTCGTCCAGCTCACGGCGGGACACACGCATCTTGCCCCAGGCACCGGGGTGGGGCTCGTTCAGAGTGAACCAGGGAATCCAGCGGCCGGAGGCGTCTGCCTTCTGAATGTTGACAAACAGGTCCATGTCGTCGTGGCCGTCGGCCTCCACATACAGGCGCAGGTACATATAGCCAGTCAGCTCGGTATCCTCGTCAAAGGCCATGTCGAACTCCACCTTGCCGGTGTTGCCGTCGTAGGAAATCTGGCTCTCGGTCTCCACAGGGGTGGTCTGGAGGCTGGTGTCGGCGGCGTTGAGGTAGAGCTTCTTGTACTGGGTGCGCTCCAGGGGGAAGCTGGTCTCGGGACGGCGGTCGGCATGGTCCAGGTCAAAGGCGTCCATCACGTCCACACGCACCTTGGGGGTCATCTCCCAGCCGTTGTGGATGTCCTTCAGATAGCGGTCATAGAAGCGCTTCAGATCCTCCAGATTCTCGGGGGTGTAGGTGTCGGGCCACTCAAAGTCCCGGTGGATGCGCAGCCACTTGCGGCGGCTCTTGCACCGGCGCCAGGCGTTGATGGAGCCGGGCAGGTGGAAGTGGCTCCAGCCGGCGGTCTGATAGACGGGGATCTTCACGCTGGCCCAGTCGGCGATCTTGTCCTGCCAGTAGGCGTTCATGAAGGGGTACTTGCGGGCCATGGCCACCTGGTCGTCCACGCCGCCGGTACCGGTGACCTGAGCGGCAATGAACTCATTGAAGCTCAGGGCGGGGATGCCGCCCTCGTAGAGGCTCTCACGGAACAGGTCGGTGGTACACTCCCAGGGAGCGATGCAGGCCAGGTGGGGGGGCTGCATGGCGGCGATGCCCCACTGGTGCATAGCAACGCCGGAGTTGCCGGACATACCTACCTTGCCGTTGCACCAGTGCTGCACGGCCAGCCACTCCACGAAGTCGTAGCCGTCCTCCCGGTCCTGGTGAGTAAACATATGTACGTCGCCCTCAGAGTGGCCGGCCCCCCGCACGTCCACGTTGGCCACCGCGTAGCCCTGGTAGCACCAGTACATGGGGTCGGGGCTCTCGAACTTGGCCATCTTGGAGACGGTGTGAGGGGGGCACGCCCATGATCTGCCACTCGCTCATGCCGTCGCCGGGGCGCTTGCCGAACCAGCTCCAGGACACGATGGCGGGATAGGTGCGGCTCTCATCCTTGGGACGGAAGATATCGCAGTAGATCGTCGCGCCGTCCCGCATCTTCACTGGAACGTCCTGCTCGCACAGGATGCCGGGGGCGGCCTCATAGACACGCTGGTTGAAGGCAGGGCAGAAGCCCTGACCCATCCGGGCCATGGGGTCGTCGCTGGTGGCCAGGTCGATCTCTTCCTGATTGGCCACCGGCTTGCGGGCCACCCGGTAGATGGCCTCCAGCTCCTCGCCGCCGAACACTTCCTTCTTGACTACATATTCACCCTTGGGACACTCTGCCATGGTATTCAGCTCCTCTCGCTTTTTTAGCCGTTCTCGACCAGATCGTACACGTACTCAATGGCCTCGCCGATGGTCTTCTTCCGGCGGAAGGTCATGTAGGGGATCTCCACGTCAAACTCGTCCTCCAGGAAGGTGGTAATCTGGGAGTAATGGACGGATTTCGCGTTCAGATCCTCCACAAAACGCAGGTCCTCGGTGAGCTCTTCGGGCTTTTTCCCAAACAGGGGCGCTGCCGCTGGATCAGCTTGGCCTTTACTTCTTCACGCACAGATGCAGACATTTTTATACCCTTCATTGTTAATTTTGAATAGATTCAGCAACTTTCCTTGCTTTCATGTGGTGTATTGTACTATAATAAAAAGCGATTCAAAATGTGCTGGAGTGTAAACTGACCCGGTAAAATGCGCGGCGCATTTGTGCTTCAGCACAATGGAACCAGGATGGAGGGAAGTATGCTTGGAACTGTTTCGTCTGCTGGAGGAGTCGAAATTTGAAGACGTAGTCTGGCTGCGTTCCATTGACCGTCACGCGGAGATCGATACCTTTTTGCCTCCGATCATAACGACGCGCCGGAGATCGGGGTTCTCTATGTGGGGCCGTTGGAACATCTGCCTTCCCCCCGATTCGGTATCAGTTATCTGTGCACCGGCCCCATGCCGGATGATAGTCAGCTGCCCGCCTGGGAGGGGGTCAATCTGGTTTGGACCTCCAGTCCCCCCGACTATGTGATCCGGCGGGTCAGCGAAAGCTTGGCCCAGCAGTACCGCTATCAGTCCGCCTGCGGAGAGCTGGTAGGCGCCTTATCCACCGGCCGGGGCCTTCAGCACCTGCTGGACTGCGCCTACCGGGTACTGGGCAACCCGCTGATCGTAGTAGACACAAGCTATAAGATCCTGGCCATCAATGCCGACCTGGCCCTTCAGCGGGCCGACTTGGCTCGTCAGAAGGATATCGGTTATATGCTGGATGCCAACATTCAGGCCATGAAACGGGTCAAACTATACGAGCACGCCCGGCAATTCCACTATCCCTACTACCGGAAGGATCCGGAGGCTGCTCACGGCTGGATTACCGCCCTGGTGTACTCCGACGGCATCGAAGTAGCCCAGATCGGCGTGATGGACTGCAACCGGCCGTTTCACCGCTACGACTTTGAACTGGTCCATTTCCTCTGCCGGCTGGTGGCACTGGATATGCAGAAAAATGATTTTTACGGCACCAACGTCAATTTACAGCACAGCGTGCTGCTGGGCGACCTGCTCAACGGCGATGTAACTGACGGAGAGACCGCCACCGTCCGCAGCGCCCAGCTGGGCTGGGTGCTGAGCAACAGTATGTATATCATCACGGTGTTCGATCAGCACTTCGGCGTTTTTGATCGAAAAGCCAGACTGGTATCGGAAGCGCTCCATTCCCTGCTGCCTAACAGCCGCTGGGTCATTTATGACAATAAAATCGTCTATTTCGTTACCTATCCCGCCGATAGCTACGCGGAGGAAGCCTTAAATGACGGATTGTTGGAATATCTGTCCAAAAACAAGCTCTCTGCCGCCATCAGCGGCCGTTTTCAGACGTTGCTGGAACTCCGTCAGGCCTACCAGCAAAGCCTGGCCGCCTTCGAACTGGGCTGCCGGGTCAATCCCGGCCAGACGGTCTACTGCTATCGGGACTACCTGCCCTATCATATCGGAGAGCTACTGTCACGCCATGCCCCCCTGCGCTCCTTCTGCCATCCCGCTGTGCTCCGCCTGGCGGAGTACGATCATGCCAACCAGACCCAGTACCTGGCTACCCTGTCCAGTTATCTGAAATATGCTGAGACCCCCCACAAAGCGGCAGATGAGTTGTTTATCCATAAGAACACCCTGTTTTACCGCATCCGGCAAATCAAGGAGCGCTTCGGCCTGCATCTGGAGGACGGCAGCGAGCGGATGCGGATCCAGCTGACGCTGGCCTTTTTGCAGCTGATCCAATAAATGCAAAAAGGAGGCGGTCCAATGGACCGCCTCCCTGAAATGTGTTACACTGTGTTAAAAGCCGCTGATGGTCTTGGCAATGACCGCAAATACCGGCAGAGTGATGATAGACAGCAGGGTGGAAAGGGTAATAACCTGCACGCCGGGCACCGTGTCCCGCCCAAACTGCTGGGCGAAGATGCTGGTGGTACCGGCCACCGGCGTGGCGGCCAGAAGCACCAGGGCACAGTAGAGTCCGGCAGGCAGTCCAAAGGGCAGCAGGACCAGCGCCGTCAGCCCGGGCACCAGGATCAGCTTAAGGAAGGACGCCAGATAGAGCACCGGCTGCCGGAAGGCGCCCCCCAGGTCAGCTGCGGCCAGCTGCGCGCCAATGACGATCATGGCCAGCGGCGTGTTCAGGTCGCCCAGGAACGAGATGGTAGAGGACACTGCGTCGGGGAAACGAAATCCGCCGAAAAAGATTACCAGGCTCACCGCCAGGCCGATCACACCCGGGTTGATGATGGCCTTTTTGATAGAAAAGGCCTGTTTGCCTCCCATGATGACCACACCCAGCGTCCAGGTGGTCAGGTTGAAGGCCGCAAGGGAGAGGGCGCCATACACCAGTGCCTCGCTGCCCAGGATGGATTCCACCAGAGGGACTCCCATAAAGCCTACATTGCCGTACACCATGGCAAAGCGCAGGCTGTCCCTGGTATCCGCCGGACATTTCCGGAAGAAAAGCATGGATACCGCCAGGTAGACCAGATAGCAGGCCACAGCGATCACCGCGCCCACGCACAGCTGCTGCACCAGCTCCGGCGTCCGCTCCACCTGGAAACACTCGATCATGACGCAGGGACATACGATGTACAGCAGCAAAAACGACATCTGGCTCAGTCCTGCGGAGGAGAGTTTTTTCATCTTTCCCAGGCCAAATCCCACTGCCATCATCAAAAACAGCGTGGCCACCTGCCCGGTTACCGTCAGTAAATTGTTCAGCACCGTGATTCCTCCCTAATTTTGTCTATGGTACCTGCATTAAAGCACAGTTCCCGCCCAAAGAGAAATCATGATTGCAGATAAGCCCATTCCAAATTGAGATAGAGGCATACAGGAGAGAGCGCTCTATGGATGATAAATTATTAAAAACCTTTCTGGCGGTAGCCGATCACTGCTCCTTCACCGCCGCGGCAAAGGAGCTTTATCTGGCCCAAAGCGCCGTCAGCAAGCACATCCACCAGCTGGAAAAAGAGCTGCAAGTCCATCTGTTTGTGCGGGACACCCGTATGGTCCGGCTGACAGACGCCGGGACCCGCTTCTACCGGGAGGCCACTGATCTGCTGGAGCGGATGGAAAATGCCGCCGCCGCCCTCCGGCAGGACGCCGCGCCGCTGCCGGACAAGCTGCACTTTGGTGCATTCAGCGCCCTGTCCACCGAGATCACGGACCTGCTCCGTCGGTTTTGCCAGGACTTTCCCCAGATTTCCGTCACTCTGGACTGGTTTGAATTCGGCACGCTGGTCCCCACCCTTGTCCATGGGAAGCTGGACGGCGCCTTCACCGTCAGCTTTGAGCTGCTGGATCAGCCCCGTCTGGCCTCTCAAAAGCTGGAGGACGGCGCCCTGTTCGTGCTGGTAGGAAAGCAAAGTCCCCTGGCTGGCCTGACCACCCTCCGGCTGGCCGATCTGGCGGGGGCCACCTACTACACCATGCGGCCCGACGTCAGCCCCAACGGTTATGCCAGCATTCTGAACTACTTTCTGGAGCACCACTTCCGCCCGTCAGAGACCCGCAGGCTGACCAGCCACGAGTCCGTGCTGCTTCAACTCCAGATCGACCCCAACGGCTACGGCTTGATGAGCGATTTTCAGTTCCGGCAGCATCCCGGCGTGGTCTTTATCCCACTGGAACAGGAAGAGCAGCCCTCCAGCCATCTGTTTGATCTGGTGGCCGCCTGGGACCGCCAGCTGGTCACCCCCGCCCTATCCTCCTTTCTCAACTGGCTGGCCAACTATGCCCCACCCGGCTGATCTCACACCATTCCGTTCAACCGCATGATAATAAAAGCCACCTGCGCCCTTTGGTGCGCAGGTGGCTTTTTGCAGTTTAAGTATCCGCCCCGAAAAAATCCATTTTCTGCTTTACCGACTCAATCCTGTCTGAATCCTTTCCAAACAGTTTTTCTACCATGGAAATAACCGCCATATAAGCGTTGGAGGCCTCGCCATAGCGCCCCTGCGCGGCATACAGGTCGCCAAGCATCTCCTGATTCTCAATGGTATCCGCCGCAAGGGCTCCCCGCATACGCTGATTGATCTCCAGGGCCCGTACAAGTTTATCTTCCGCCTGTGTCCACTGAACCCGCGCATCCTCTCCGCGCCCATCTGCCTCCGCTTCCAGGCCCAGGTGATAATGAGATACGCCCTGATCATACAGCGAATAAGCAAGTCCTGACGGGTTTCGCTCTGATAGTGTCCGCTCATGCAGCAGGGTACATTCCAGCGCCTTCTGATAGTTCCCCTGTCTCTGGTACATCCGACCCATTTCCATATAGGTTTCGCCCACCCGCTCCTGAGCCAGTGCCAGGTCATACTGCTCATTTTTCATGAGCATATCCCGCTTCTCTCCCCGCTCCAGGGCTGCAATGTTGCGCTGGCGAATGGCAAGGGCCTGTTGAAAATAGGTCTGCGCCTTGTCAAAGTCCTGGTCGTACTCCCAGGTATAGCAGCGGGCCACCTTTTCATAAGCCATAGCCAGATCCTCATTTTCCGGCATACCGCTGCGGAGCATTAGCTCCAGTCCCAGTCGGTACCAGGGGATGGATTCCTTATTGCGGCGGCTGTTGAAGTAGCATCCTCCCAGGTTTTTCGCTGCGTAGCCGGTCATGGGGTTGTCCTCTCCCAGCTGTTTGCGGCAGGCATTATAAAAACGATGGGCATTTTCAATGGATGCATCAAAACGCCCGACCTGCCATAGAAAGCCGGAGATCGGCTCAAAGGCATCGATTGCCCGGGTATCCGGCTCCGGAAAATAATCCGCCAGAGCCAGCACACTGTCGGTAACCGCCAGATTTTCCTGATAGGGCCGCAGCCAGGCAGTGAACAGGAACCGGGACATATTGTCCAGGAATTTGCCGCACTGATCCACATCAGGCCTCAAAACCGCATGGACCACCTCGATTACCAGAGGATGCAGAGAGATCCGTCTTTCTGCCCCTTTCAGCACCCAGCTCTTGCGGATCAGCTGATTGATGGGCTCAAAGGAAGGCAGATCCATCCACTCCCGAAAACGGACCGCAGGCACACCGCTGTGCCCCATCAGAGACAGGCAGCGCAGGATCTGCTTCTCCTCGTCACTCAGGTTACTGGTATTAAACACTGAGCAGATATGCCCAAAAGCGGTATTTACAGACTGTCGGCCGGATACGGTCTCCGCCAGTCCGCTTTGCATATCTCCCTGCTCCAACAGTGCCAACATCTCGTCCGCACTGAGAAAGCTGGCGCTCATCTGCTTGGCAATCAGTTCCACCGTATAAGTGTGGCAGGCAATCCTGTCAAAAATCTTCTTCAGGCTGTCCTTGTCGCCCTCTTCCACACACTCGCCATAGTTTTTCTGGAAAATGTCCAGCAGCACATCAAAATCCTGCATGGCCTCCACCCGGAGCGCCGGATATCCCGGATGGGCATTGCGGGTGGTAAAGATCACATGGTAGCTGCCCTCCAGGAATTTGTCCAGGTCCGGGTCCCCATCCACATCAAAATTATCTACGATCAGCAAGGTTTTCTCACTGGTAATGCTCTGCAGCACCCGCAGCTTCCGCAGGAAAAAGGCCCGCTCATCTTCTGTGGGCTTCTGCGGCTCCAGATTCTCAATGGAGACCGCCTCTTCGTCGCAAACCAAGCGCTGGAGGCTGCCCTGATAGCTGACAAACAGCGTCTGCTCGTATTCCTTTTGGAATCTTAACGCATATTGCTTTGCCAGTTCGCTCTTCCCGATACCGCCGATCCCCTCCAGAAAGATGCAACGTTTCCCCTGAGCAAGGTGAGCGTGAATCTGCTCCAAAAGTGTCTCTCTGCCCTCAAATACATCTCTGGCCTGGGGCATACGGGCCAGCAGTCGATATTGACGGATGGGGCTTTGCGTCTGCTGTGTACGCTCTCCCTTTTTCTTGCCCAGCAGCATCTCCAGGCGCTCCACCAGCTCATCGATGCGCTTATACATGGGCGGCGTCATAGCATCGATCCAGTGCAACCGGCCCAGATAATACTGGGCCTCCTCACCGATCTCATCATCGGCTACATGGAATGGGATAATCTTTACTTCTTCATTCCGGGTAAGTCTGCGGCTCACCATGTCGATTTCGTTCAGCACATGAACAGACTCCGATGCCTGACGATTCAGGATCAGGAGAAAAATTGCGCACTGATTGATCGCTTTTACAATGCTGGAGGCATACGCGCCCTCTGTATTTCTGGGCGCATACCAGCAGCGAACGCCGTCGGCCTCCAATTTATTGACAATACCTTCCACAATATGCAAGGAGGACGCGGTATGATGGCTGACAAATACATCAATTTCCATGAATGCTCACTTCTCCTTCCCATTTGGTTGCCGCTCCCGACCCAATATGCAGCAAATGATTCTCGCCACAAGGCCTTCCGATATTTTACAGATTGTCAATTATTATACTACACCTTTGTCCTTTCTACAACTATCCCCTTTCTTCGCACAGCAAGAAAACTCTGCGAAATCCCATTGCGGAGTTCAAATAAAAGCGGGGCGGAAGTCAAAAACTTCCGCCCCGCTTTCGGAGGAGAAACGCCTATTGGCAGATGCTTATTTCTCGTTTTCCGCAAATCGCATAAGGATGGTTGCAATCTCAGCCCGGGTAGCAGTACCGGTGGGGTCAAGCTTACCGCCGTCCTTGCCGGTGAGCAGACCGGAACCAACCGCCCACTCCATAGCCTCAGCGGCCCAGGAGGAGGTACCGGTGCTGTCAGCGAAGGTGGTCAGGTCGCCCTTGTCAGACACATCGTAGCCCTTGCTCTCAGCGTAGCGGTACAGGATGGTAGCCAGCTGTTCGCGGGTCACGGTGTCGTTGGGAGCAAAGACGGTGTCGCTGTAGCCCTTGACAATGCCCTTGGAGGCGGCCCAGTTCACAGCGTCGGTGTACCCACACACCGTTCTCCACATCGGTGAAGGGCAGGGTGGCGTCGGTCTCAGGCTGACCCTCCAGCCGCCACAGGATGGTGACGACCATGGCCCGGTTGGTGGTCATGAGGGGAGCAAAGGTGGTGGTGGAGGTGCCGTCCATCAGCTTATTGTCATAGACGTACTTCACCGCCTCATAGAACCAGTCGCCGGACTTCACATCAGTGAAGGGCAGGCCGGTCTCCACGGGGGTATCGTCCTTAGTGAAGGAGGCCTTCACGGTGACATTGCTTCTGGGCATTCTGAAGGTATACTTGCTGTCGCCCTTGTCAGTCACGGCAACGGCGTTCCCCTTGGCATCGGTAACGGTAACACCATCGGCCTTGTAGCCCTCGTCGGGAGTCAATGTTACAGTGACTGTCAACCCGGCAGAAGGACGGCTGTTGGACACCTTCACAGTACCGTTGGAAGATTCCTCGACTGTCACATTATAGCGGGTTACAATACTCCGTATGGTGTGATGACTCCATTGCCCTCATCAATGAGGAGCAGGGCAGTTTCATAGCCGTCAAGGGCGTCCAGCTCCTCTTTGCTGGCGCAGCCGCCATTCAGCACCATGTAATGATCTCTGCCGACCTGCTCTAAATCAGAAAAATCTGTGATGACCGTGACCTGCTGGCAGGAAAATGTCAAGTTGATCAGGTCGGTCATGTCGGAATAGTCGTAGCTGACCGCCGCCCCCTGGAACTGAGCACCCTCCTGTGCATAACAGAAGCTGTCCAGCCGCTTGGCCAGATAGTCCAGCTCGTCGATATTTACAGGTTTTCCCTCCAGTCGCTTCAGGATGGGGTACTCACCAAGGATCTCGTCCATTTGGCAGTCCCTCGCCAGGGGATCTCCCATGTCCATCGCATTCAGCGCCTCCATGATTCCGTCATACTGGTTGTGCGGGATTGGGAGGGGAACGGTAAACTGTCCGTACTCGGGATGCTTCGGATTTGATAACACAGCATTCATTCTCATCGTATTCCTCCAATGCCGAGCCCTACATCTCCATCTGAGGGCTATAATCCTGTCTGTGTTCCAATTGGGTGTCCAGGTCAGGGACAGAGAACTCGATTTTGATTCTGGCTTCTTGAATGGCTCTTATCTGTTTGTCATTCAAATTTGGGTCTTCTGCCAACAGATGATCCGTTGCACGATAAATCTCTGTCAACTCCTCATTGGAGAAGAGACTGGCTTTGGGGATCAGACCAGAGCGGACAGCGAAGTCCCGTTTGGCTCCTGCAAAATCATCCTCATAATAGTGCCCATGGCTGACGCCGACCCTTTCATAATCCCAGATCCATGTAACGAACTCATAGCCCCGGCCGGTGCCTCGCTCTCTGCCCGCCAGCACAGCCCCGCCGAAATCCGCAAGCAGATGAAACTTATTGTCAAGACCACGAGCACGGAGCAGGGGGGTCCATAGCCTCCACATATTCAAATACTCTGTCGGCTGCAATGGCGACCCTGTGATACAGCTCGTTGGCCTCTGGATTCTTGCTCCCGGACGGAAGCATAAATACTTCGTTCCCAGGAGAAACAGAAAGGACAGGCTGTCCATGGAGAAAAATCTCCAGCCGCCTGTCCTCTTTGCTAAGGGATTCAATTTGCTCCTTTCCGAGACACCGGGATAGTTCCTCAAAAAATTTACTCCCCACTGTAAACCTCCAATCTTGTTACTTCATTGAAAATAAAAAAAGCCCGTGCATTTTTTGCACGGGCTTAGGAACACATCTTTTAACTGAGTGTTCGTCCTCATATTCTTCTTGGATAAAACAATAACTCACACAGCATTGACTGTGTGAGTTATTGTTTTGGTGGAGATAAGCGGGATCGAACCGCTGACCTCTTGAATGCCATTCTCTCCCCCACCCACTTTTCCAGAAAAACGGGCCGGAAACGGCCCGTTTTTCCTAGTTTTTTACCCCCTTTCAGGGAGGCAGTTTGGGGCAATTCCACTCGGATTCCACTTTTTTCGAGAACTTTTCAGGGGTGAGAATGGCAGGCAATTTTCCCCCACCTCCGGGGTCGGGACGGCGCGTAGAGCCTTGATGCACAAGGTCCTGCGCGCCGAATGGTGTAAAAAATTGTGGGAAAATCCGGGTAAAGCTGCATCCCGCCAGTAGAGCGTGGCTGTCAGACGCCTATGTCCATCCAGCGTGGGAAAATCCGGGTATTGTGCAAACCGATATTTATGGAAATATATGTAATATTATTAGCCCGAATTGCGGGAAAATCCGGGTAATTGGAAGTTCCCTGTTTACAGGATTCTCCCCTCGCCATGTGCGGAAAATCCTGTAATAGTTTGCGTGTGCTCGTCATGGCTTTCTGGAATGTCAAAAAAGCATCGCTCAAATATACAACTATACAACCAATTTGGTGGATGAAATGAGCGATGCGCGATCTCAATTGCTGCCGTCTGAATTCTGGCCAGAGGATAAATTGTCCCAATTGTTGGACATATCTGCTATTACACTACAAATAGGCGGTACACCCATCCTGTATTGCAGAAAGGAGCGCATTCTAATGTGTGGATTTTGGGAAGACCTTTTTGATTTTAACGGCGACGGCACGGTCGACGCAGGAGAAGAGTTTCTGGCTATGGTCATGATGGAAGAAGGATATCGTGAACTACAGCAAGACACTGATGACCCCTGGAAGGATTCCGAGACCAGAATAAATTCGGATTGGTGATTCTGATGGTTTCCAAGCTCAATGCACGCGAATATCTTATCGGAGCCCTTTGCGATAGCAAAGAGCTCCGATATTTTGTCGTTGATGGGAAACATTTGGCCACGTTCTCGCAGAAGCGCATGAGCATGGTCGCAACCTGCGCGCGAGGCACCGTGCTGGTGAGATTCAGCATGGTGGCCATCACGCCTGTGATGAGGCCTACAGCTTTGGCTCTGGCCACGGCATTCTTGGCGTAAATGCTGACGTTGTTGATATCGCTGTAGACGCTCGAAGGCATTGTCTGAGAATCAAAAAAATCTTTGGGAGTGCTTACTTACAAGCCCGCACATAGTTATTGTTTTAGAATTTAAATTCTCAATTTCTATGTTATAATAAAGCAGTAGTTTTATAGGTTCACCGTAATAATAAGGAGTGTAACGATGGCTGTTAGATATGACAAGCTATGGTATATCTTGAAGGAACGGAATATGTTGAAAACTGATTTAATAAGAGAGGCAAAAATTACAACAAACGCAATGGCTAGACTTGGAAAAAATGAGGATGTTCGAATAGAAGTTCTGGCAAAGATATGTAAGACACTAGACTGTACATTGGACGATATTGTGGATATAAACCCCAAAGAATAAATGTCAAGTTTTGCGGTTTGCCTCGCTATATAGAAATAGATCTGATAAAGAGGATACTTTTTATTGAGGCATAATTACTGCACGGAAGTTCAGCAATATTTCATAATGGTGGTTTCCTTGATGATTCGACGAAATACGTAAGAGCCGAACATAACAGTGCATCTATTCGAGCCAAGACAAGGTTGCCGTTTGTATCTAATGAATAGAAAAGAAGTATGAGCAGACCAACGAGCAAAACAGATAACTCGAATATAAAAACGGAAATTAGCTTAAGGGGAAATAACGATGAAGAAAACCGTTCTTTGTAATATTCCAATGAAAGAAAAGGTTGATTTTTCTGTATACACAAGTGACGACCAGTCTCTTCCGGTTTCTGGGAAGGCCGTCCGCTATCCAATCAATTCCTTCTTAGCTGAAACAATACGCCCGGATGATGAGATAAAAGTCATTCTCTTAGTTAAAAAAGATCAGTATGGTCATTATGAGAAAAACACAGAAGACTTCTGTGCCGAACTCAATAGTGTTAATGCTTCTATTGGGGCAACACTCGATATAAATATTATCGATACTGAATTTGAAGAGACAAAAGCAACTCATGAGTATTTGCTGGGTCAGATTGTTGATTGCCTTGATACTGGGACCCACATTCTCGCAGACACAACCTATGGCCCCAAAGATCTTCTGGTTGTACTATTTACAGCCTTACACTTTGCTGAAAACTTTCTCGATTGCTCCATAGATAGCATCGTTTATGGCCAAGCAAGTTTTGTTGATGGCCAAGCCGTTAATACGAAGATATGCGACATGGTTCCATTGTATTGTCTTAGCACCATCACTAATACGCTTCATTGTTCAACACCAGATAAAGCAAAGAAAATGCTGAAAGCACTTCTGTCATTGTAATACGGGTGGCACAATGCAATACGATAAGAAAAAATATGAACGACAGATAAAGGAATCACGTCTGTTTGAGTTAGATAGGGAAACACAATATACAGCTTTCAAGCGTGAAGCCTACAAAATGGTGGAGTATCTGTACTGTTATTTGTTAGCTGTAAACAAACAGAAATATGAAGAATACGGATGTGAAATTACCAAGATTGCAACTCTTTGTATAAATAACTTTAGAAGAGATAAGGGCGATTTTCTTCATTACTTCAATGCAGCCTGGAAGCTTGAATATCAACATATTATGGGTAATCAGACACATATAGAAAGATTTCATGGTTTAAAAGTCACCGAGGAAGAGAAGCGTGCAGTAAGTAAATATATACGCTTGGCAACAAATATAGACGCGGGGATATCGGATGAAACACTGTATCTAAAATTAGCTGCAGCAATGGAGATTCCGGTAGAAAAAGTACGTAAACTTGCGCAGATGGCCATTGTGCAGATATCAAGTGACACATATGTAAATGAGGCTGGAGAGATAAGAATTATTTGGGATCAATTGGCTGGCAACATATCTGCTGAAGCTTCAATTTATGAGAAAGAAACTATAAAAGAAATCCTTTTCGCTATCAATCAGGTATTTCAAGGATTACAACAAAGGCAAAAACCAATAATTTCAGATATGATTACGATTAAGCTTTGTGACCAGCTTTCTGAAACGCAAAGCAGCCAATACTCATTTGTCAGTAAAGAGATTATGGATGCTTGGACAACAACAGGTGTTCTTCCTACACAAAGAGAAATCGCAAAGAAATATGGCCGAGATGAAGCAAGCATTAGTCGTTCAGTAAAGGATTTTTTGAACAAGCTAAGAAAAGAGGTTCGTTTGGATGGGATTAAATAGTTATGTCGCAAGAGAGCCACGTCCCTTGCCAATTTTTGTACTGGCAGATACTTCTGGTAGCATGCGAGGTGAAAAAATCAACGAGCTCAACCTTGCTCTTCGAGAGATGCTTAATGCGTTGAACGCAGCAGATGATATTAGAGGAAAATTTCAATTATCTGTTATTACTTTCGGCGGGGATGTAAAAGTACTTCAGCCCCTGGCAGATATAGATGGCCTGGTTTTAACAGAGCTTGGCGCTACGGGAAATACCCCTATGGGTCAGGCGTTCGATGTAGTCTGTGAAATGATAGAGGATAGAAATGTTGTCAGTTCTCGTGCATATACACCGACAATTGTGCTGATCAGTGATGGTTTACCTACAGATTGCACTGAGGAAATGTATCGTAGGAAGAACTATTTTGATTGGGCGCCATTGGTTGCTCTTCATAAGGGCGAGAGATCTTCAAAGTGCCAGCGCATGGCGTTGGGCATTGGCGAGGATGCCGATGTTGAGATGCTGAAAAGCTTCATTGATAATCCAGAGATGCCGGTAATCAAAACACAAGATGCATCCGGAATAGCTAAGTTTTTTAAATGGGTTACCATGTCAACAGTAGCAAGAATGACAAGTATGAATCCAAATGAGATTAGTGTTATGGCCCCTATGTTTGATATTGACGATGAGGATATTGTCATATGATTTCCAAAGAAGAACAGCACGGAGATCTGTATGCTGTTGTGATTACCGACACCGGAATATCCCATCGATTATCCAATACTCCCAATCAGGATGCTGTTCTTTACGCTTTTATGGAAGATGACTTTGTGTTAGCGGTTTCTGATGGTGTTGGATCATGCCCGAAAGCCGCTCTTGGGTCAAAAATGGCTGTGAGAGCCGCTGTAAAAGTATTTGAACAAATAAGGCAAAATCGATGTCAGAAGCACGAGCTTCCCCAACGGCTGATTGCTGAATGGACAAGCCTTTTGAATGGAGAAAAGCTGGACGATTGCTGTGCAACGCTTAAGATTGCAATGAAGTTATATGATCGAATGGTTCTTGTTTCCCTTGGAGATGGGGTGTTGGTTATGACTTCAAATGGTCTAAAGGTAAAAGCTCCTTCGGATGAGATGCCATTTGCTAATCAAACGAGATGTTTAAGTTCGTTTGTGAGTTCGAAAGAGATATGGATTGAAGAAGTCCATTTAGATTTGCATATTTCTTATGTAGTGTTTATGTGTACTGATGGTATCGCAAATGGACTACGGGACGGCAGTGAATATGAACTAGTCAGAGAAATTGAAGAGAACACGCCTACTGAAAAGCTAAAAGATGAATTGGAACTACTAACAATTGACATTTCTGATTTTAGCTTGGATGACAGAACGTTAGGGGTGGTTAAGTGTGAGTGTAAGAATGCAGGACCTGAGCGGTGAGATAATAACTTCTGTAGAAGGGACAAAATACAAATTAGGTGAACTTGCCGGTTATGGTGCTCAGGGCGTTGTTTATCAGGCAGAGAACAGCAGTAAGATGATTAAGCTCTACTATCCAACAGGATCGGATATTGTTGACTCGGAGATTCTCGAACGATTGAGCTTTATTAAAAACGTAAAGGTTCCACCTAATTTTGTGGCAATACATGAACTAATAGAGGCACCATATGTTGGATATGTAATGGATCGTGTTGTTGATCACCGTCCTCTCAATACGTACCTAATTCCTGACAAAAATCTTTCCTTCGCTGAATGGTATAACCAAGGTTTCGGCTTGCGAGAAAGAATATTTTTAGGCTATCTTATAGCCAAGGCTTTTGGAGCTCTTGAAAGAAGCAACCTATCATATTGCGATATTTCCGGTAATAACATTTTAGTTAAAATCGGCAAGGGCGCCTCAATAAAGATGATCGATGTTGATAACATCTATGTTGCAGGTAAAGGCAATGCAGCCGTGTTGGGAACTCCACGATACATTGCGCCAGAGGTAATCAGTCGCCAGAAGAATCCCGACGTTTTATCAGATAACTATTCGTTAGCAGTTATTCTTTTCGAATTGCTTCGTGTAGGTCACCCTTATATCAGCGATGAGGTCCTCGATGGTTCACCAGAGGATGAAGAAGCTGCATTGGCCGGAAAAGTTACTTATGTAACCGATGAGAATTCTACCAATATGCTCCCTGCAGATATTGTCCTGACTGTAAAGCTAAAAGAACTATTCCGCAAATGCTTTGTCGATGGTAAAAGAAATCGCATGGCAAGACCATCTGCCCAGGAATTCGAATTTGCACTACTCGAAGCTAGCAACAAGGTGATCAAGTGTCCTTCCTGTGGTGCATGGCACTATCCGCGCAAAGCCAATCGTGTTTATAGTGGATGTCCTTGGTGTGATGCACCTTCAAAGCCAAAAGCCAGATTAAACTTTTATGACGTTCTTTCCGAGGGCAGTGATTACAGAAAAGGTACGCCCCTGGATGGCAGCACAAAAGGTAAGCTTGTAAATTCGTATATTCTCAGAGAAGGCAAAAATCAGATAAAAAGTCTTTATGTATTACGAGCTGATGATCCATCAAAGGCTATCAGAGCAGCGGACAACTACCTGACAATTGCCAAGGACTCAAAAGGATATTGGGCCTACAATGAGTTCTCAAAAAATAACATTGTAGTTAAAAAATACCAGACCGGAGAATATCATAGGATCGGCATCAAAAAAGCGATTCTGCTCGATAACGGCGATGCCATTTATTTTGAAATGAATGTAACAATTGAGGTTGGTGGAAAACAGTACTCCTTTATTCGAATGGCAAGATTTATGGAGGAAACGTAGTGAAGATATCAGAAATCTATTCAGCTATGGGGCTGAAAATAAAACTGAATTATGAGGATACATCTGCCAACTTCCAGGAAGGCAACTTGATACGTATCGAGGCCTCCCACGAAATCAGGACCTTTCTTGTGAGCCAGTATGGCGAAGGCGTATCTAATTGTAAAACTGTGCTGTGCAAGGCAAGTCCTAACACTGCAGATTATTTGGCAGACCTCTTTGAGGGTGAACATGAGGACGCATACAGATGTATGTTTCTGATCGTTGGTATAGAACCCGGGAGTCTGGAAGTACAGGCATATACATTCAGATTGGGAAATAAAAAAAGACTTGAAACCGAAGTTTCAAGTCTTTTTTCACTCTCTCGAGTTGGTGGAGATAAGCGGGATCGAACCGCTGACCTCTTGAATGCCATTCAAGCGCTCTCCCAGCTGAGCTATACCCCCAAATGTGTTTGTTCACCGACGGAACAGGTTGTATTTTACCAGCTCTGCTCTCTGTTGTCAAGCCCTTTTTCAATCTTTTTTACTTTAGGCAAAATACATACCAACACCCAGTGCCAAACACTTTTCTATCTATCAATGGCGCATCAAGAAGAATGCAATCAGCAATGGCCCACAGGCAACAGCCGCCGTGTACAAGCTTAAAAAGCTGCTGCACCATGCACCCAGCGCCGCACCAACAATAAAAAACAGAATGATTCCACCATACTGTGCAGCCCGCAAAAGATGATCCTTCTCCCCGGTACGGATAAACTGATATAGCCGCTCCGTACCGCTGCGCAGATTTCCGGTACACATGGTAGTCGCAAATGCATTGCCGCGGACCTTCCGGAAACTCTCTACCTGTATGGCGCATACAAATGAGACCATAATATTGGCCAGTGCATTCAACCGCTGCGGAAGAAACGCCACCAGCGCCAACAGAATCATTTCCAAACAAACCGTGACTTGCCGCCAATGAATGACACGCGCTTCCTTCATCCGTTCCTTGATGCACTCAGCGGCGATCACACCAGCTGCAAATGCCAGGATGGGCAGCAAATAATGTAGCACACCGCTCCAGTCCCCTTTCACTGCCCGCACACCTAACAAAACAATGTTACCTGTCTGTGCATTGGCAAATACGCCGTCCCTCATCAAATAGGTATAGGCATCCAGCAGGCCACCTGCTACCGCCAACAGCGCACCGATCCGAAATCGTTCCGATGTCTGCAACCCCTTGGCCGTCTCCATGTTCATGTTCCTCCGCTTTCGGGTTCATTGCTTTTAATGGGAAATGGCCGCCCACAGGCGGCCATTTCCCGTTTCAAATTCAGAAGGGCAGGTTCAGGCCGCCGGTCAGCTGCTGCATGGAAGAGGCAGAGTCGTTCTCCGCCGCACGCAGCGCCTCATTCACGGCTGCCACAATCATATCCTGCAGCATCTCCACATCCTCAGGATCTACCGCATCGGGGTCAATAGTAACACTCTCCAGCACGCGCTTGCCGGTCACAGTGGCGCTGACCGCACCACCGCCGGC
The DNA here is from genome assembly GCF_002161085.1 of Flavonifractor sp. An112. Lineage (GTDB taxonomy): Bacteria > Bacillota > Clostridia > Oscillospirales > Oscillospiraceae > Flavonifractor > Flavonifractor avicola. Next base: position 152,961 of record NZ_NFLU01000001.1, read on the forward strand.
TGCCGCAGTGTAGGTCTTGGTCTCCAGCTCCTGCTGCATCTTCATCATATCCTGCTGCATCTTCTGGACCTGCTTCATCATGTTCATGTTCATGCCGCCGCCCATGCCGCCAAATCCGCGGCTGTTAAATCCCTTTGCCATAGGTCGCAACTCCTTTATTCTTCAATAATAATGTTGTCAAACTGCTGGCCCATTGCCAACAGATCATCCAGATTATCATGCTCGGCTGGCTGTTGTGCCGCCGGAGCTGTTTTTGGCGGTGCACCCACCTTTACAGTACACCGTACAGCCCGGCCGGTCTGCACAGCAGCCAGCTTTTCCAACGCTTCCAGCACTGCAGAAGTGCCCACCATGTTTTTGGTAAAATCCGTATCCACCCACAGCGTTAACACGCTGTCTTCCAGCAGGCCCTGTACTGCGGACGGATTGCTGAGAAACGGATAGACTGCCGGGAACTTTCCCCGAAGCCCAGCCACCAGCCCTGGCCACAAATCACCAGACGGCGCCGCCATAACCGGGGTATCGGCAGGCTTCTTCTCCATCTGAGAAACAGGCGCCGGGGCAGGCTCCGATTCTGCTTGATAAGCGATACGCTCCCCGGGTTCCTCTGGCAGCGGGGGGCGCTCCTCTTCCCAGGGCGGGGTATCCTTCTGCCCGCTCCGGCTATCCGGCACCTTTTTCTGCGGTACAGGCGGTACCGCACAGGCGGTAGGTATCCCACCTGCCAGTAGTTCCTCTACTCTGGACAGACGGGCATTGATTCCCGCCATACTCTCATCCAGCACCGGATCACAGAGACGGATCAGACAGAGCTCAGCATCTGTGCGGCGGTTGCCGCTGCGGGACAGGTCGGCAATGGTAGACTGGAGCACACCCAGCATCTGGGCCAGCCGGGGCGTTTGAAACAGATTGGACAGCCGCCGCATGGTATTCTCATCGTAGCCACCAGTCAGCAGTGCTGCTCCACCCTTGGGGGCCGTCTTTCGTACCAGAAGATCCCTTGTCAGGGCAGACAGCTCACCCAGCAGGCTCCCTACTTCCTTGCCGGCACCATACAGTCTAGCCAGGGTCTCCAGGGCGGCAGCGGTATCACCGGCTCCGATCTGCTCCATCAGGCGGGCTGTCTCCAGGTTCCCAGCTAACCCTAAGGCGTCCAGCACCTCCTGAACACCGATAGGGCCGTCCGGTATCGCACACTGGTCTAGCAGGGACAGGGCGTCACGCAGTCCACCGTCCGCCAGCCGGGCCAGTAATTCCGCGCCCTCTCCTCTCAGCTCCAGACCCTCTTGGCGCGCCACATAGGCCAGCCGGGCAGCGATATCGCCGGGCAGAATGCGCTTGAAGGAGAACTGCTGACAGCGGGACTTGATGGTAGCCGGCACTTTATGCAGCTCCGTAGTGGCCAAAATAAACATCAGATGGGCAGGAGGCTCTTCCAGGATCTTCAGCAACGCATTGAATGCCGCGGTAGAGAGCATATGGACCTCGTCCACAATGTACACCCGTTTCCGCACCGCCGCTGGAGTATATACCGCCTCATCCCTCAGGGCACGAACCTGGTCCACGCCGTTGTTGGAGGCCGCATCCAGCTCCAACACATCCAAAATAGAGCCATTCTCAATGCCCAAACAGGACGGGCACTGGTTGCAGGGATTCCCGTTGACCGGGTGCTCACAGTTGACCGCCCGGGACAGGATTTTGGCGCAGGTAGTCTTGCCTGTGCCTCTGGTACCTGTAAACAAATAGGCGTGAGAGAGTCGTCCGGTCTCCACCTGCCGCTTCAACGTATCGGTGATATGGGCCTGACCCACCACGTCGTCAAAGGTACGGGGCCGCCATTTTCGGTATAAAGCCTGATACACGCCGGTCACCTCGTCATAAAAGTGAAAAAGAGGGGCGGAGGATGCGGAAAGCCGCGTCGCTTCGCCCCTCCTTGTACATCCGGTTCATGGCAAGACCGCACACCGACCTTTGGAATCAGCGCTATGCCCGTTACCCTGGCAGCCGGCTCAGGAGCGGGAACCCCGCGGCACAGATCGCGGTCCGCTTAGTGCTGCTCGGTTCCCCGCCTGACACGGTTCACGGGGCGACCTTGCGCGGGACCGATCCATCATCACTACTTACCGGGGTCAGACGACACAACGCAGATCCGGGGGCCGGGATTCATCCCTGCTGTAGCGGGTTGCAGGTACAGGGCACCGCTAACTCCCCGACTAGTGCGGCCTTGCCTTGGACCGGACGCATCAGCGCCGTCCGCTGGAAGGCTGTATTTGATATCATACATCATTTCCGACCATTTATCAATATCACTTTTTAGTTTTTTTCAAAAACCTCTTTACAACCGGTTTAATTATGCTATAATACTGGAGTGTTGAGTAAATACACTTTAATAATATGGGCCTATAGCTCAGCTGGGAGCGCAAGCTGTCCGCTGCACAGGCCCCACCAAACAACTTAATATGGGCCTATAGCTCAGCTGGGAGAGCGTACGGTTCGCATCCGTAAGGTCGTCGGTTCGATCCCGATTAGGTCCACCAAAAGAAGCACCTGCAAATGCAGGTGCTTCTTTTTGCTTTTGCCGTAAGGATGTGGCCACGATGTCAAAAATCGAATACCGAAAAGCAAGGTACTTCCCGCCGTGTTCTTCGTTTTTTGCTGAGACAATTAAAATCAATGTGGTTTTATCGAATGTTAGAACGAAAGCATTGCTTTGCCAAATTCTCTAAGCAAGTTGCTCTCATACAGCTTATTGAAATTGCAAAAATCATATTTGACTAATCTTCGATAGTAAGCATAGTCTGTTTTTTGATTTTCATACGCAAACCCGTCCACAAGCGTTTGAATTTTAGAGAACATGATATTGATTTCTTTCGCAAAAGAAATCAATGCGCCAGCGGTTATGCGCAACATCTTTTCCTCTCCCGGGTCCTCTATTTTGTAATTTATCTCAAATAAGATAGCGCTGCCGCTTCCGGAAGATGAAACAGTTGCTCCATGCATTCTGTGTTCCAGCTTGTTCCGAATAGTTTTTACTGTGATAAGAAAATCATAATGATTTTTCAAAAGCTGCTGATAATCATCATTCAAAAAAGGTATCTCATTTGAAAATTCCAACAGTCCGTCGCGGCTGCTTATTTTATAAACGCCGGCGCTGCGCACATAAGGAACTAACCTTGGAATCAGCTGAATGACAGACTCGACGTGCTTTTCATACTGCTCGCAATTGTCCAAAACATCCACACCGCACAGAACTAAAATGTTTTGGTTGAGTTCGTACAAGGCCTCAAAATAGCGGTATAGCGCATTTGCAATTTGAATCGTCATTGAACCACCTCACTTCAATCGCTCACACAGCCGTTGCTCTGTTTTTTGAATAAGTAAAAGTTCAGCCCCATTCAATCCACGCTATTGCCACTTGAATTATAACAATTCAAGTGTATCATTTTGCAACGGAACATTCAATGCGTTGTTAAATGCAGCCATTAAACTGCAACAGCCCACGGGGGATACCTTGTTATCCCCCGTGGGCTATTGTCAGTTGTTATTTTATGCGGTTTCCGTGTTTATCCAGAATACCGGCTTCATACTCCTTCCGAATCGCTTTCGCGAATGTACGAGCCAACCGTTCCAATTGCGCTTTGCTGGGTTTGTATTCCTTTGGAAACGGCTCCGGGTAGGTGACCCGCACCACAGGTGTTTCGTTGAGATCCATTCTGGTTTACCTCCTATCCAATTTTGAGCTTGGTTTTAACTATTCATTTCACCTGTGTGTCTAAACATATTAGATTTTAATCTAAGCAGGTAAGATAATTATCTAAATATGTTAGATTTTCGTCTAACTTTTGCCGTGTTTTCTGCACAAATTGCGCTCTTAAAACGGGCCATATCACAGCCAGACCCCGTAATAAACACGGGGTTTTACGCATTTTTTCGGCATTGAATACGAGAATTCCAAACTATTATTGAATATTACGGGGAAGTTTCCGAAGATTACGGGGTTTTCAGAACTATTACGGGGTTTTCGAAATTCTGACCCCGTGTTTATTACGGGGTATATGATTTTGAAACGGAGCATTATGGAGAATTTTCGAGGATTACGGGGTTTACGCATACAGTCCGCAATCCTTAAATATTTCCGAGTAAGGATTCTATCGTCTTATTTTCATTGCTGCATAGATACACGCCGCCCCCCTTTCCCTACGGGAGAGGGGGGCGTTTCGTTTTGTCCGCATCTTCGTTCCCGGCAAATGAAATTTTGATGGCATCGATTTCTACTATACTAATATCGTAATCTATTGATGATGAAAGGAGGTGAAAACATGGTCCTGTTTGCAATAATCTGCTTTTTGCTGGCGTTCGTGGTACGTATGAGACCCGTCGCACGGTTAAGAGCAACAGGGCTATACGTCCGCAGTAACATCGCGGACAGTGGTCGAGCGAATATCAAAGTCGCATCCAACGCGGAAAGCGGGGGCGGCCGATATTTGCAAGCCACACCAACAAAGGACAGAAGGTGCGAAAACAGAGCATCGGTACACGGCGCGCGTACCAAAGGGCCGGACGGCGCTTGGTATGCCACTGTGAGATCTCCTCCAGAGAGAGGAGGTCTCAGCGCCGTGGTATCGCACGATGAGCCGCTTTCCGCATCGATGGAGGTTATATTTTGGAGATAAACCAAAATATAACCGACCATCGCAATAATTTTGAAAATTTCCTCTATATGAGTCGTTGGGCCATGCCCGTCGCTCGTGCGACACCTCATATAGCGGATGCTATACGCATCCGAAAAAGTTCCAAAAACCTTTGAAAATCACTTTCTGTCTTGGCGGTGCTGCCCCGCGGGTTAGTCACTCCCCTCCACTCCTATTTAGGGTGGGGTCAAAAAAAGGATGTTGAGAAAAACAGCAGTGCTATCAGTTGAACGAAACGGCGGGTCGAAATCCCCGGCGCCGGAGGGCTCGAAATCATGGGGAGAAGTGCGCCCATCAGACAGAAAGGAGTTTTCTATATGGGAAGAAAAGAAGGCGGGAGCCTCTTTCATCAGATGATAAACGTGCCGGATGTGTTTACCTACAGCCATCGAACTGACAAGGATGGCAACGCCATGGCGGTCAGCGACCAGACCAGAAAGGATTATCAAAACTGGCTCCATAAGTCAGCGGACTATTTCAAAGGCCTGGGCATTCGCCGGCTCTCTGACATCGACAAGGAGAAAATACAGGCGTACGCCGATTATCTGAAAGCGAACGGCAAGACGGCGTCCACCATTCACAGCTATCTGACGCCGCTCTGCAAGGCGACGGGCGTGGAACTGGCGGAAATCGAAAAGCCCATACGCCACGCCAGCGAGTTCAGCCGCAGCAGCGGAATCGGCAAGGCCGATGGAGGCCGTCCCGCCGAACTGAACGCCATGATTGGGCTTCGGGTGGACGAGCTGCGCCAACTGCGGGGCAGCGACATCAAAGAGCGGAACGGCAACACCAGTGTCATCGTCCGCCAGGGCAAGGGGGGAAAATATCAGGAGCAGAAGGTTCTGCCGGAGGATGTGGCGGCCGTTCGGAAGTTCTTCGACGGTTCCGAGCGGAAGGTCTTTCGGATGAACGAATTTGTCCACGGCTTTGACTATCACGGGCAGCGCCGCGAACACGCATACAAAATGCTGGTATACTATACAGAGCGCCTGAAGACAGAGCCGGGATATCGGAAAGCGCTCTACAAAGAGCTGGCGGACCAGTGGCACCGCAACAACAAGAAGCATCGGGACAAGCTGGAACCCCTCTCTTACTTCGATAAGCCCTACATCTTGCGCGGCAAGAATCGTGCGCTGGCCATCGCCCAGGGCAAGCCCGTCGTGCTGGACCGTCTGGCCCTGCGGGCGGTGAGTATTCTGCATCTTGCTCACTGGCGGGACAAGGTGACGGTGCAGAGCTACTATTTCAGCCGTTAAAAAAAGTCGTCCCGCCGCAAACAGGCAGGACGACAATATCATTCCTCTTCTTTTGTATCGCGCTTATCCCGTTCCATGGTTTCGGAGATTGCCCGACGAACAAAGGTATTCAGGGATTCATTTTGGGATGCTGCGTGTGCTGCAATCACATCCTTTTCTCCCTGCGGGACGCGAATCTGCAGATTATCAAATTTTTGATGATACTTTTTGCTCGCCCGCAGTTGAGCCTCTGTTTGTGCCACAGCTGCACCCCCTCATTCCTGTCATTTTCCGCTATATAAAGTATACTTGCTGCGGAGAATTCTGCCAAGATATATGTGTATGCACATATCCAACAAATCAACTGCGAAATATTTGTCGATATTGCACTCTTGATATGTGCATACACATATATTATACTGTACTCAGAAAACAAAACCGTACGGCAGCATAAGGGAGCGCCAACTCCCTTATGCCTGCGCAGGTGATTAGGCCACCTACACAACGGATGACTCCGCACCGCAGGGATAGTATACCCTTTTTTGCCGCGCATGGCAAGAAGGACTACCCTTGCGGCAGGAGAAAATCCAATGCTCCGGAATCCTCCGAGTACCGTGTAGGCACACGCCTGCACGGTACTTTTTGTTTTCCAACAAATTAAAGGAGGAATTCCCCTATGAAAAACGAATCAGTAAACCCCATCGCCGTCGCGCAGAATCTGGTGACGGCACAGAATCCCGAGGAATTGCAGGAAGCCATGAAGGCGATTCACTGTAACTGTCTGACCCAGCCTGTGGATACGATTCGGGAACTCGCCAAGCATCTGGAAGCGGTCACCAAGGCTACTCTCATGGACCGTGTGCGCGAGGAAGTGAAGAACGGCAGCTGCGCTGAGAATGTTTCTGTCGCGCTGGAGGATGCGGAAAATCTGGTCAATCCCGCTCTCCCTGCTCCCATTTTCAGCGCCAAGGCTCGTCAGCTGGCGCTGGATGTGAAGTATCTGTCCTCTCTGGGCGACTACTGCAATCAGCGGGTACAGCTGCTGGACGAGATTCAGCATCTCACCGGCGAGGAAGCTGAGGCCATTTCCGGTCGTCTGGCAGAGCGTCTCGGTGATTTGCTCATCTTCGAGGTACTGGTGGACAACACCGATGGCGACAAGGTGCTGGCCCGTCAGGTTCGTCTATGGCAGATGCTCCATATGGCCCGTGAGGAGGGTCAGATGCAGTTGGCGCCCTATTTCCTGGCGCTGGATGAAGACGGCAATGTACAGTCGCTGCTGCCTTGCTGCATCCCTATTGGAGCCCCTGCCAAGGTATTTTACAGCTGTGCCGGCATTCTCAAGGCGCTGGCCTATCAGCAGGATGTGTGGGAGTACAACGCCCTGGTGAACGCCCTGCATGAGAAGGTGCAGACGGAGGTGCTGCAGCGCATCAGCCGGGGCAGGGACGATGAGAACACTCGACTGCTGGCAGAACTCTTTGCTCTGCTTCGTGTGGTCGTGAGCAGCCACAGCCCAGCCGTCTGGGATTATCCCCGTTTCGAGGAAATCAAAAAGAAGCTGGAGGGTAACTGATATGGATTTGATGAACTACTCCACTTTGCGTACCCTTTCCCGTATTCTGACCGCCGCCCCGCAAGGGCGGCAGGTCGGAGCGGTGCTGGACAAGGTACATAGCTGGCAGACGACGACGCCTCACACGAACTCAATGCTGATTCCCACCCTTCGGTATGAGGTCTATGAATCACTGAAAGCAGATACGGCGGCGTTGGAACTGCGCTATATGGTATCCCCCGCCCTTCATGCGGCGCTGCACGCCGCTGAGGTGCTGGACGAACTGCGGGAGGGCACCGGATGTTATCAGCCCACCTGGGATGAGGAGCCGCTTCAGATGCTGCCCGAGGAGACCCGGGAGCGTTGGCTGGACACCTTCGAGCGCGATGAGGACGCCGAGGATTTGGTCATGGAGACGCTGGCTGTTCTCATGGCACAGACGCACAATTATCCGCTTTCTCTGGAACTGACGCAGTATCTGGTGACATATACGCTGGCGGTGGAACTGAGTAAGGTGCAGCATGAGGCCCATCCCCGCAAGGAGACGGTACGCTGCATCAAGCTGGCAAAGTATCTAACGCCCTGGGAGCGTCCTCACACCATTGACTACATCTGCCACAAGGACGGGGAGGTCTTCCTGTTGGACGGCGAGATCGACAAGGGCACCTGCGAGGACTATCTGGACGCCATCCATCAGGCGGAGAAGTCTGTGGCCCACGACGATTTGAAGCGGTATCTCAAGGACCGCACTGCCCAACCGTGTTTCGACTTCGAACTGGAAAAAGCGGTGCATAGCTGGCTGGGCGACGAATACAAGCGCCGGGGCGTGCCAGTAGAGTAAGTAGAACCGTTTGGGTGTTCCGCAAACCGCCTTGCGGAACACCCATTTTGCTGCCTGACACCGTTTGAAATTTTCTGGTGGTGCATTTCTGCCATAATGATAGGTGAGGAGAGTTTTCTCCATCACAAGAAGCCGCAGCGACTTACACCGAAAAAAGAAGCTGAAATACAACGAACAACCCTTTCCGATTTTTGTTATATCTATCATTCAAAAAGTTACCAACTTATTTTGAACATTTGAAAATTGACCTTTCCTGCGGCGGAAAGGAAGATTATGCATTACCAGCAGAAAGACATTTTAGGCTGTCATGTGCAGCTGGAATTTCCTGCACAGACGCCGGTGGACGTGCATACCCAGCTCAGCACGATTTTGACGGAGCTTGCCTTGGCGCAGGCGGAGAAAGGAGGTGAGACCCATGAAACGGGTGATATGTCTGTACCGGGTATCAACCATGAAGCAGGTTGAAGATAACGACCTTCCCATGCAGCGGGAGGCGTGTCGGGCCTTTGCGGCTCAACATCCGGACTGGAAGATTATTGACGAGAAGTATGAAAAAGGCGTTTCCGGCTTTAAGATTCGGGGTAAGGACCGGGACGCCGTGGCAGAGCTGCTGGTAGAGGCGGAGGGCGGAGCCTTTGATGTGCTCCTGGTCTACATGATGGACCGCTTGGGGCGCATTGCGGATGATACGCCGGTTATCGCCAAAACCATTGCTTCCTGTGGCGTGGAAATCTGGAGCGTCATGGAAGGACAGCAGCATTTCGATACCCAAAGCGACCATCTGATGAACTACATCCGCAGCTGGGCGGCAGAGTGCGAGAGCGTCAAAACCTCCATGCGGACCAAAACCCGCTTGGCACAAATTGTTCTGGAGGGACGTTTCCGGGGCGGGAAGGCTCCCTATGGCTACCGTCTGGAAAAGCAGGGGCGCAAAAATGCCCGCGGACATGAGGTCTATGAGATCCTCGTGAACGAAGAGGAGGCACCTGTGGTAGCGCATATCTTTGCGCTGTCGGCACTCAATGGGTACGGCAGCCGGAAAATTGCCACTGCGCTGACGGAGGAAGGTTATCGGAACCGGAATGGAAAACCGTTTCATCCTTCCACCATTCAGAATATGCTGAAGAATGTGCTCTACACCGGCGTACTCCGTAGCGTAGAGTCCCTGTCAGAAGTCTTTCCCCATCTGCAAATCATTCCGGAAATGGTGTTTAACCATGTGCAGGCACAGATTCAGCAGCATCGCAGCGACTACGAGGGCTCCCGACTCTCGCCGGTGACTCGGAACGGACAGGCGCTGCTCTCCGGCAATATCTTCTGCGGAACCTGCGGAGGGCGGCTCATCTCCACCACGGTACGCAGCACACACCATCCGAAAAAGGGCGTCAATCCCCGGGTACCTATCTACCGCTGTTACAATCGCATTCAGCATAAAGAGCTGTGCGACGGGCAGAGTACATACCGGGCTGATAAGGTAGATGCGGTGGTGGAGGCGGCAGTTTGTGAGGTTCTGGACCGCATCCGTGTCATCGACCAGAAGGACTATCTGAAAAAGCGCCGCCAACAGGAGCTGAACGCCGCCCGCATCAAGCTGCGTCAGCTGGAGAGTTCGTATAATAGGGCGGTGGAGGAGCGTAAACAGCTGAGCAGTCATATGGTGGATGTGCTGGAAGGCAAAAGCCCTTTTACCGCCGAAGATTTGAAGGAGCGGATGGACGAAGCCAAGGCAATGGCGAAGGAATTTGCGCAGCAGATGGAAGCACAGAAGGCTCTGTTGCGGGAGACCCAGCTGCGACAGGAGGCGGTCGAGGAGCATTTCCAGCAGCTCAAGGGCTACGCCCAGGTCTATCAGAACGCTACCATGGAAGAAAAGCGCCGTATTGTTTCAGCGCTCGTCGAGCGCGTGACCGTCTCTCGGGGGTATGAGATTCACATTCAGTTCCGTGTGGGTCTGGATGTGCTAAACAGTCTGGATAACTAAACGACAAGCCGCCGGTGCGTTGCATCGGCGGCTTTTTTGCATTTATTTGATTTCCTGCTCCAGAGCATCAAACTCCGGCGTGGAGAAAAATTCCCCCAATGTGATTTCCAGGCCATCACACAATTTTTTGATGGTGACGGTACCCGGATTCTGACTTTCGCCGTTCAGAATGCTTTTGACCGTGGCCTGGGGTACAGCGGCAAGATTGCTCAAACCGTTCGGCGTCAGACCGCGTTCCTCGCACAGTTGTTTAATTCGGAATACAATCGCTTCCCGTGTATCCATCGCCTTCTCCTTAGTGACATATCGTCTTTTCCATATGATATGTCATCCCGGATTGGCATATTAGTGATGTTTCACTAACTCGAAAATTTGTGGTAATATAGTGATACATCACTAATTTGGAGGTAGTACGATGGGAACGGAAAAGACATGTTGTGTCACGGGGCACCGTGATATTCCGGAGGAAAAAATGGACAGAATTCAGAAATTGCTGCGTCAAGAGATTCTGGCAGCTATTGAGGACGGCTATACCCATTTTATCAGCGGTTTTGCTACCGGAGCCGATTTACTCTTTGCGGACATTATAGCGGAGCTGAAGGAGATCTACCCCATCACCCTGGAAGCTGCTATCCCCTACCCCGGACGCATGAAAACACCGGATGAAACCTTTCAAAGGCTCATCCAGTGCTGCGATACGGTGAAGATTCATTCTGATTCGTATTTCAAAGGCTGCTATATGCGCCGCAACCGTTATATGGTGGACCAATCTCAGCGGGTGGTTGCCGTCTACGACGGCCGCCTCACCGGCGGCACCGCCGCCACGGTGCGGTATGCCAAGGGAAAAGATGTACGGGTTGTGTGGAGATAGCTGCCACTTTGCAACTCATTCTTGCGGGAAGCGCTTGGATACGATAAAATGGAATATCATAGAAAATGCCCGGAGATTCTGTTGAAAACCGGGCGGCAGGAGGAACACACATGGTCACAGGCACCATTAAAAATAAAGTGGATAAAATCTGGACGGACATCTGGGCCGGTGGCATCACCAACCCTTTGACAGTCATTGAGCAACTGACCTATCTCATGTTCATCCGCTCTCTGGATGAAAAAGAGCTGGAGACCGAGGAATTTGAGAACCTGAGCGGCGAGAAGCTGGACAAGATTTTTCCCCAGTCCGCTGTGGGCCAGTCCATGCGCTGGAGCAAGTTCAAAAACGACGACCCCCGGGCGATTTACGACGTGATTTCCCAGCGGGTCTTCCCTGCCATCAAGAACATGAAGCACGGCCATCTGCCGGACTTCAACCAGCAGGGCGAACTGGTGGAAATCGAGAACGAGGCGGACGGCAGCGAGGGCAACACCGCCTTTGCCCGCTATATGAGCGACGCCATGTTCCTTATCCCCACGCCCCAGGTACTGCAAAAAATCATCACCGGCCTGGACGACCTCTATGAGCACGACCTGACGGGGCTGGATATGCAGGGCGATTTGTATGAGTATATGCTGAGCAAGCTGTCCACCGCAGGCCAGAACGGCCAGTTCCGCACACCAAAGCACATCCGGGAGATGATGGTGGAGCTGCTGCGTCCCACGCCGGAGGACATTATCTGCGACCCGGCCTGCGGCACGGCGGGCTTTCTGGTTTCGGCGGCGGAGTATGTTCGGAGCCACTATGAAAACACCATGACCAGCGAGCAGTGGGAGCATTTTGCAGGCCCCATGTTCACCGGCTTTGACACCGACCGGACCATGCTGCGCATTTCCGCCATGAATCTGATGCTCCACTCCATCAGCCGCCCGGAGATCGACTACAAGGACAGCGTGTCCAAGCAGAACGAGATTCGGGACAAGTTTACCATGTGCCTGGCAAATCCCCCCTTCAAGGGCACGGTGGACGCCGAGAGCATCAGCGATAATCTGAAAGCCGTCACCAACACGAAAAAGACCGAGCTGCTGTTTCTGGCTCTCTTCCTGCGGATGCTGAAAAAGGGCGGTCAGTGCGCCTGTATCGTGCCGGACGGAGTGCTGTTCGGCTCCTCCAAGGCCCACAAGGCCATTCGGAAGGAGCTGGTGGAGAACCATCAGCTCCGGGCGGTCATCTCCATGCCCTCTGGCGTGTTCAAGCCCTACGCCGGGGTGTCCACGGCGGTGCTGGTGTTCACCAAGACCGGCGCAGGCGGCACGGAAAATGTGTGGTTCTACGACATGAAGGCCGACGGCTTCTCTCTGGACGACAAGCGCAGTGAGATTGCGGACAACGACATTCCCGATATCATCGGGCGGTTCCACAATTTGGATAAGGAGGCAGACCGGCAGCGCACGGAGCAGAGCTTCTTTGTGCCGAAGCAGGAGATTGCGGACAACGACTATGACCTCTCCATCAATAAGTACAAGAAGGTGGAGTATGTGCCGGTGGAGTATCCCTCTACGCAGGAAATTATGAAGGATATTGTCGCCACGGAGTCAGAGATTCAGAAGGGCATCAAATTGCTGTGGTCCGATTTGGAAGGAACACCTTGGTCTGAACTCGAAGGAAAGACCTGGGCGGAGCTGGAGGGGATGCTGTAATGGTAAGACTGGGGGATATTTGTATACAGATTACAGACGGAAGCCATAATCCACCTACCGGTGTTGGAGAAAGCAAATACTTAATGCTAAGCTCAAAAAATATTGATGATGATTGCATCACGCTAAACGACCCACGGTATTTATCCAAAGACGCTTTTGATACAGAAAACAAACGAACAAATATTGAAGCAAACGATTTGCTTATGACTATTGTAGGTACAATCGGTCGTGTGGCTATTGTGCCTAACAGATTGACTAATATCTGTGTTCAACGTAGCGTAGCAGTTCTTAAACCAAAATCAGATATTGTCTATAATCGATTTCTCATGTATTACTTGCAAAATATGCGCCCACATCTTGAACAAGAATCCAGAGGTGTAGCGCAGAAAGGCATATACTTAAAACAAATCGGAAACTTAGCAATATCTCTCCCTCCCCTTGATGAGCAACGCAAAATTGCGGCTGTGCTGGACAAGGTCAGCGACCTGATTGCCAAACGCCGCCAGCAGCTGGATAAGCTGGACGAGTTGGTCAAAGCGCGTTTTGTGGAGATGTTTGGGGACCCGGTAGTAAATCCTTATAGATTTCCGATGGTTAAATTGGGGTCTGTATTAACTGTCGAACCACAAAATGGACTCTATAAACCGCAATCTGATTATGTAGTTGATGGAAGCGGAATCCCCATTCTGAGGATAGACGGTTTTTATAATGGTAAAGTAACAGATTTCCAGAAACTTAAACGGCTACTGTGTTCTGATGAAGAGATACAGAAATTTTTGCTGCACGAAAATGATATTGTGATAAATCGTGTAAACAGTATAGAATATTTGGGGAAATGTGGATTAATACAGGGGTTGCTTGAAGAAACGGTATATGAATCCAATATGATGCGGCTACATATCGACGAAAGCAAATTCAATGTATACTATATAGTTTATCTGCTATGCTCCCAATTTATCTACAATCAAATTCTTGGTAAGGCAAAGAAGTCTGTTAATCAAGCCAGTATAAACCAAAAAGATGTGCAAGGTCTTATGGTATATATACCAGCGCTGACATTACAAAACCAATTTGCCGCACTTGTCGAGCAAACAGAAAAAACAAAAGCTACCGTCAGCCGCAGCCTGGAAAAGCTGGAAACGCTGAAAAAGGCGCTGATGCAGAAGTATTTTGGGTAAGGTGACACGATGATAAGCGAATTAGATATATTAGTGAACAATCTAGGCTTTGAATCCTGCAATGAGCTTTATAAGAAGTTCATGCCTCCGATTTTTGCAGGAGAGGTAATTTATCATTATACATCATCTTCTGCTTTGCAATCCATTTTAAACGGTGTCCCTGATAAACTGATATTGTGGGCAAGCCGTTTTGACTGTTTAAATGATAAAACAGAAGGAATATTCGCTAGAAAAGTTTTTGTGGAAATTTGCAATGAAATGTATCAAAAAGGTGAGATAAACGAGGAGTTATATTCTATTTTAGTGAATACCCCACCTACTAAAACCACAATATTTTATCATGTGGGAGATAGAGGAAAAACCACAAGAATAAATAGCGAGCAATTTTTGGCATCATTATCGCTAGATGGGGATTCTTTGGCAATGTGGAAATATTACGCTAAGGGAAACCTATATGATGGGCGTAACATTGAACTTGCGACCAATAAAATTGAAAAGTCGTTAGAAGCGCAATTTATAGGTAAAGAAGTCGCCTTTAAAATATATCCTGTGGTATACAGAAAAGAAAAACAAAAAGAACTGATTACAGGTTTTATAAGCATTATAAAAGAGTCCAGAAAGTACAATCAGGATGACAAATTAGTGCGGGCGCTTGTTTCAGCCCAATTAGCGCAGTGGGCGTTGGTTTTTAAGAGTCAGCATTTTTCTCATGAGGAAGAAGTTCGGATTATCATAGATGTAGGAAGAAAAACAAATAATGGTGTTCTGCAAGAATCTCCTATACCAATCAAATATCGGGACAGTAATGGATATATTATCCCATTTATTGAATTGAGTTTAAGTAAGAATTCTCTAAAAAGTGTGACTCTAGCACCAATGGGATGTGAAAAAGATATAAAAGATATGCAAAAAACTGTTTTAGAGGATATGCTATGTCGGTATGGGTATGGGGCTAAAGGAGACTATTCAGAGATTGATTTGCGGTACTAAATTGTCTTAGGCGGTGACCAATTATGCCTAACTTCTCATTTTTGACTGAAAGAACTGAATACGCCCTCTTTGCACCGGCGTGTGTGGAGGCGGAGAAGATTTTTGCCTCCGCCCCGGCCCTGTGCGCCGTGGGCTGCCGCAAGGCGCTGGAGCTGGCGGTGAAGTGGGTCTACGCTGCCGACATCACCATGAAGCTGCCCTACAAGGACAATCTCCAGTCCCTCATCCACGAGCCCACCTTCCGCTTTGCCGTGGACTCCAACACCTGGGGCAAGTTTCCCTTTATCATCAAGCTGGGCAATCTGGCGGTACATACGGAGCGCAGCGTGCAGAAGAGCGACGCCCTGGCGGCGCTCCGGGGCCTCTTTGAGTTCGTGGAGTGGATCGACTACTGCTACGGCAGCGACTATCAGGAACGCAGGTTTGACCCCTCCCTCATTCCCTCTGGACAGGTGGAAGTGGACGCCGCCAAGGTCAAGGAGCAGGAGAGCCTGCTGGACGAAAAAGAGGCTCAAATCGAGGCGCTGCGCAAGCAAATCGAAGAGATGGCCGCCCAGTACACGGCAGCCAAGGAGCAGCACCAGCAGGCGCGCACCTTCCAGCCGGAGGAACTCTCGGAGTTCAAGACCCGGAAAATCTACATCGATGTGGACATGAAGCAGATGGGCTGGAAGTTCGACGGCCCCGACGCCGACGTGCGGGAGGAGTACGAGGTGGAGGGCATGGCCGGCGTGCCCGGTCAGCCCGGCTACTGTGACTATGTCCTCTTCGGCAAAGACGGTCTGCCCCTGGCGGTGGTGGAGGCCAAGCGGTCGAGCAAGGACCCCAACATCGGGCGTAAGCAGGCGGTTTTATACGCCGACTGCCTGGAGCAGAAGTTTGGCCGCCGCCCCATGATGTTCACCACCAACGGCTTTGAGACCTATTTCTGGGACGACCAGAGCGGCCCTCAGCGGAAGGTCAGCGGTATTTTTAGCAAGGACGATTTGCAGAAGCTGATGAACCGCCGGGAGGAACGGCAGAACCTGGACGACATCCCCATCGACGACAAAATCACCGACCGCTACTATCAGAAGGAGGCCATCCGGGCCGTCTGCGGCCAGGTACAGAAGGGCTTCCGAAAGCATCTGCTGGTCATGGCCACGGGCACCGGTAAGACCCGGACGGCTTCCAGTCTGACGGATGTGCTGAGCCGGGGCAAATGGGTCACCAATATTCTGTTTCTGGCCGACCGCACCGCTTTGGTGAAGCAGGCCAAGGACGATTTCAAAAACTATTTGCCGGATATGTCCCTGTGCAATCTCTGCTCCAACAAGGACGACCGAAACGCCCGCATTGTGTTTTCCACCTATCCCACGATTCTCAACGCCATCGACGACACAAAATCCAAGGACGGGCGGCAGCTCTTTACCCCAGCTCACTTTGACCTCATTATTATCGACGAGAGCCACCGGAGTATTTTCAAGAAGTACCGGGCAATTTTTGAGTATTTTGACGCCCTGATGGTGGGTCTCACTGCCACGCCCAAGACGGATGTGGACCGCAACACCTACGACTTCTTTGAGATGGAGCACGGCGTGCCCACCTATGCCTACGACTACGAGACGGCGGTCCATCAGGACCATGTGCTGGTTCCCTACTACAACTACGAGGTCAAGACCAAGTTTCTGGACGAGGGCATCACCTACGACGACCTGTCCGAGGAGGACAAGGAGCGCTATGAGGACGATTTCATCGAGGACGGCGTGATGCCGGAGTTCATCCCCTCGGCGGCACTGAACAAATTTGTATTCAATGAGCTGACGGTGGACACCGTGCTCCAGGATCTCATGGAGCGGGGCATCCAGGTGGCCGGCGGCGACCGGCTGGGCAAGACCATCATCTTCGCCCAGAACAAGCGCCACGCGGAGTTCATTCTGGAGCGGTTCAACAAGCTCTATCCTCAGTACCACGGGACATTTGCCCAGCGGGTCATCTGCGACGACGCCTATGCCCAGACCATTATCGACGACTTCAAGCAGGCGGAGAAGGAGCCTCACATCGCCGTATCCGTGGACATGATGGATACGGGCATCGATGTGCCGGAGTGTGTCAATCTGGTATTTTTCAAGAAGGTGCGCTCCAAGGCAAAGTTCTGGCAGATGATTGGCCGGGGCACCCGGCTGTGCAAAGGACTTGCCTGCATCGACCAGATTGACGGGGAATATACGGACAAGCGCCGCTTTTTGATTTTTGACTACTGCGGTAACTTTGAGTATTTCCGGGAGCACAAAGAGGGCTATGAAACCCGGGAGACGAAAACTCTATCGGAAAACATCTTCGGCAAGCAGGTAAAAATCGCTATGGCCCTCCAGGAGAGCGCCTTTGCCGGGGAGGACTATCAGGCTTGGCGAAGTGAGTTGGTATCTGCCTGCCATGGACAGGTTGCCGAGCTTCAGCCGGAACTGATTTCCGTGAAACTGCGGATGCAGTATGTGGAAAAGTTTAAGAAGCCGGAGGCATTCACTCTCATCAGTGAGAGCGACAAGGGAGAACTGCTGGAGCATATCGCGCCCCTGGTTCGACTGAACGACACCGATGAGTTTGCCAAGCGCTTCGACAATTTCATGTATGGACTGATTCTCTCCAGCATTGAACAGCTGCCGGCGTTCCGCTATGCCCAAAAGCAACTGCGGGACACCGCCGCCCTTCTGGAGCGTAAGGTCAGCATCCCTCAGGTGAAAGACAAACTGGATGTGATTCGGGAGGTTCAGACTGACGCCTTCTGGGAAGCGGGTGACATTCTGCTTTTTGAGCGGGCGCGGAAAGAGCTGCGGGATCTCATCAAGTTCTTGGACGACGGCGGCGGCGAACAGAAGCGCATCATCACCAAACTCACCGACCCGGTCATTGACCGGCAGGAGGGTTCTCCACTGGATGCCGCCTATGACTTTGAGGACTACCGGGCCAAGGTCAACCGCTATGTGAATGAGCACGGGAATACGCTGGCCATCTACAAGCTGACCCACAATATTCCGCTGTCTATGGGCGACTATCAGGAATTGGAGCGGGTACTTACCAGCGAACTGGGCAATAAAGAGGACTATACCCGGGAGTTTGGCGATACACCCTTTGGACTTTTGGTGCGGAAAATCGCCAAGCTGGACCACGGCGCAGCCATGCAGGCCTTTTCCACATTTATCAACGACCAGTCTCTCAATCAGCAGCAGATTGCCTTCTTACACAAGGTTATCAATCATATTGAGCTCAATGGTTACATGGAAAGCGTAGCGGTATTGACCAAACCACCTTTCGACAAGCCCATCAGCTTTTTGAAGCTGTTTGATGCCAAGACCCGGGATTCCATCGTGGAGGCTATCAATCAGGTGCGGGAGAACGCCGTGGAAGTGACGGCGTAGTTTCTATTGGGGAGAGCTTTGGGGGAATGGAGGAAACACTGTGAATTCAAATATAGATGCTTTTGAAATGTTCCGTACCGGCTGCGAATTTTCTGATTGTGCAGATTTTTGTCTAAAGGAGGCATCTACTCCACACCCCAAGTTTCTCTCTTATGCATCGCCAGCTGTGGTCAATGCAGCTTTCGCTTGTGAGGTTTTTCTGAAGCTGCTACTTTATTGGAATGGAATAGAGGGAAAAAAGATACACGAACTGAACGACCTATTTGAGAAGCTGCCTAATAATATGCAGATAGGTCTTAAAAACAGCGTTATTTCACGTTACGGGAGATGGAATGATGTATGGGGGTTTGACTGCTTGGATAATGTGACAGATGCATTTGTTATCTGGAGATATAGCTATGAACATGATTGGGGCAAAAGTACACAGATGCATGTCGATTTAGGGTTCCTCATTGCATTTAGGGACGCCTTAAAAGAACTGTGTTGCCAATCATTTGGTTGGGTAGAGAACCCATAAGATGACAAATCGTACAGATAAGATTGGCGGCATACACTGTATTCTTAAAAAATATAGAAATATCCGGGGAGAAGATACAAACATGGACTATACACAAGGATATGTTGCTTTTATTGATATCTTGGGGTTCAGCAACTTTATTTTGGATGACCAAAACGCTGAGAAGGTTAAAGATATATTTGAATTTGTTGGAAAATTTCAGCATTTATTCAACACGTCACCTGAATTGAATACAAAAATTGCTTTCTTTTCAGACAGTATTGTGCTGACTACAGATGATAAAGAAAAAAGCCTTACTATGCTGTTCCTGGCTGTTTGTATAGTTGAAACACACTTAAGAGATAGAATAAATCTCTATTTTAGAGGCGGTTTAACAAAAGGTCTGTATTATCATGAGGGCTCCATAGCATTTGGTCCTGCAATTGTTAAGGCATACCAATTGGAGTGCCAGGCAAAGTATAGCAGGATTATTCTCGATGAAAATATAGTGGCTGAATTGAACATCGCTTCTCATCCAATCATAAAAGACCTGGATGGATGTTACTGTTTTAATCCATACAGTATGGCATTGTTTGATGAAGCTACAAGCAAAGACAGCAAGACTAAAGAGAAAATTTTTGCAAGAATGAGAAAAGAACATGAACTGCTTTGCGACGCAATACATAGAAATTTGCACACAAGAGTCGCGGATAAATATCTTTGGAGAATTCATCCATATAACAAGGCTTGCGATGAAATCTTAGCTGTTTTGCAGGAACTGAACTTAGAAAGTAACGAAAGTGATGTTGCCATGATTCAATCTCTCAAAATTGTGGTAAGTGATTTTGAAGAAGCAAACTCTGATATAACACGCCTTATTTCTTCAGTATCCGAAATGACTTGATGCGATTTAAAAAGTAAAATGTCTGTTTTTTTGCCCTCAGGGCCTGTCATACGCATAGTTCGGGAGAGCGTACGGTTCGCATCCGTAAGGTCGTCGGTTCGATCCCGATTGGGTCCACCAAAGACAGGCTTGTTCGCGCAAGCCTGTCTTTTTTATGCCGTGATATATACCAAAGGCTGCTCACTTGTTCCCTGATCCTGGCACTCTGTTGCCATTGTGCGGAACTCCTCAAAGGAAACATTAAATTCAATCTCCAGTGTGTAATCTCGATAGACATAAACAGATTTGATAAACTGGGAAATAATCATCTTCTTGGCAGCAAAATTACAGTTGTCATAGAGGTCAGCCCAGGTCTTTATCTTCTCATACTCTTTCCGCTCTACATCAGCGTTCGCAAGATGAATGTCCAGTTCTTCCCTCGCTGCCTTTACCGCGGCCTCAAGCTCTGTTATCTCGGCCTTCGCTTTGCTGACAAGTTCGTTCAGAAACTCCATATCAAACTTGCTCTGCCCGCGAATGACCTTGATTCCTTCATTTTGGTAATCAACCAGTTCTCTTTGCTTTTCTGCTAACTGCACCGTTGCCAGATGGTGTCTTGCTTTTGCCAATTCGATGGCTTTCCGGTTCTGTTTCGCAACAATATCTTCCCCGGACGCGGCACTGATTTTAGAAAGTTGATAGCGCACGATCCGGTCTATAATCCCATCCAATTTCTTTACTCCATAGCCTGACTGTCCATCACATTCTCCCGGATGACGGACATTATAGTGACACTGATACCTGGCGCGAACATCATGGTAAATACTTCCGTCCTTTCGCACCCGGTTCCTGCCTCCAGTGGTTAAGGTCAGCCGATTTTTACAATGGCCGCAAAAAATATTCCCTACCAGGAGAGATTGTCCTTTTAGGTTCAATGGAGTTTCTGCATGGTGTGTCGTTCTGTCAGACATGATTTTCTGTGCCCGGTCAAAAGTTTCCTGGTCGATGATCTGTAATTCTGGAATAAAAGCCGATTGTGCATCCCCATTCCGTATTACTCCCGTATAGATAGGATTCTTGATGATACGGTTGATGGAGGTATTCGGAAAGTTCTTTCCGTTAGGCTTGCGGATTTTCTTTTCTTCCAGATACCTGGAAAGACGCTGGGCACCATATCCCTCGTTCACATACTTGTGAAAAATCAGTTGAATGATTTTCGCGGCGTCTTCGTCTACCGCCAAATCAAAGACTTCTTTGTTCCGCTTATTGGTACGGCCTCGCTTATCCAGGCGATAGCCATACGCAATAGAGCCGCCCGTATAAAAGCCGCTCTCTGTGAGCTGCTCCAGCCGGGTCTTGGTGCGTACAGAAGTCTTGATACTCTCACCCGACGCTTGCCAGTAGCGTATGTAGTTCAACAGCTTATCTACATGATTGTCAAACCGCTGCTGTCCCTCTGTTGCACTCCAAACTTCAATTCCATTTCGCACAAACCACTCAACAATGAACGGAGTTTCATCATCCTTGCGGCCCAGGCGGTCAAACATATAGACCAAAAGAATATCAAACTTTCCCTCTACCGCGTCACGCTGAAGCTCCTGGATGGCGTCTCTTTCTTTTGCAGATTTCTTAAAACCGGAAACGCCTTTCTCGTATACTTCCTTTTCAAGTTTCCAATTAGGATGTTCTGCAATAAAAGCCCGACAAAATTCTCTCTGCATAGGGATGTCGTTTTTCTCAACCTGTCCTACCGTAGATACACGATAAAGGCAATCAACTCGCACTACATTTTCCATAACATACACCTCATTCGCTATGGGAACAGTGTATGTATCCTTGTTTTCTCTATTTCTCTATCTATTTGTCAAGGTACACTTCACACTATTATTATAGCATTTTTTAGTAATTTTTGCAATAAATAGAGCGTTTTTTGTCAAGAAAGTTCTGATTTACAAGGGTGCCTTTTACTTTTTCCATCACACCGGGGACAGGCTTTTCTGCATATCGCATAATTACAGTGCAGCCATTAATCGTGATTACTTCACTCGGAAATTGTTTTGTCTCCAAAGGTTTCATATTCTTCTCCCATCTTTTGCGTCTCACGGTGAGACGTAAAAAGCCATATCATTCGGAGTGTCCATTGATAGGTGCAAGTAAGGATAGACAAGCCAGCGGCGGGTGGCAACCGCTCCATAGGCTATAAACCTCCCCCCATTCCCGTGGGCGGGGCGTCCTACGCTGTGACGCATAGCCGACGCAAGTAGCATGATCCCGTATTTGTGTCATGGCCTGCGGCTTTGCCAAACCGTGTTACGCTGCTGGTGTGGATCGCTCCTTTCTGCCGGAGCTGTCACCTCCTTTCCCGGCAGAAGATCCCTGCGCACCCAGCGTTTGGCTCAACAGAATACGGCAAGTACTGGCTCGTCCTATTCAGTTGTCAGAAAGATCGAAGGAATAAAACTCGTCCTTCACTTACCGCCGTTTTTGGTCCCGTTCTGCACCCACCTTTCCAAAAATTTTTTTAGAATTTTTTTGGCTGCCAATATTCTCTTGGATATATTCTGGTGTTTGACCTTCTCTTGCGCCGCAATTTCCTTTATGGTCAGTCCCTCCACACAGTAGAGCCAAAGACGGCGGCGTTGAGGCGCAGTCAGGCAGGCGTCCAGGCCCTCGGCCAACAGGCGGCATAGGCGGGCCCGCTCCTCCTGGTCGTATTGATCCATGACCTCCGTTTCGGCAGAGAGCACCGCAAAGGATAGTTCAGCCAGTCCTTCCAGCGAAATTGTCCGGTTACTGTGCCGGTGATCCGCTTTCTCAATCGCGTGGTAGTTTTCATCGGACCAGCGTTTCCATTTTTCAAACTCCTCCGCACTGGAGAAGTCGGCACGGGTCAGGCGGATATGTATTCCGGTGGCGCTTTTGCATACGATGGCGTCCGGGTCCTTCTTATTCAGAGCATAGTCACTATTGCGATCAAACATATTGGCTCCTCCTTTAATTTTCGTTGATTCGTGGATGGTCAACGAAAATCGGGAGGAGAGCGGCAGGAATATCTTTTTCCGCCAAAATGCAAATTTTTTTCTAAGTTTTCAATGGTTTTTCCGGGCCGGGATAGGACAGGGCAAAAATCACATCCATACCTCGACACTTCGCCCCAATATCTTCCAGATTTTTTGAGGGATACTCGGATAACTTGTCGAGAAAAAAATGAGGCGCAGACAACCAGTTGGTTGTCTGCGCCTTTTCAGCGGCTGGGCTTATTTGATTTGGTGGCGAATGAGCTCTCACATATAAATCAAAAGGGACGACTTCCCATCTTTATCACCCGGTCCCGCTTTTAGCTATTTTACTAGCTCGCTATGCTTTCTGATCTATGTACATGGCATTACGATATCAAACCATACTTGACTTTTATCCGATCCAGCTTTTCCAGCATCGGCTCGGCACCGAACCATAGAAACAGCCAGGTGGCCATGGCGTGGATGCAGTCAAAGGGCATTCCTACGACATAACTGCTCAGCAGAATGCCGCCTGTCAGTTCCCGGTTTGCCGTCAGAGCCGAAGCCGGATTCATGATACCACCGTAAATCAGAATCGCGCAGAGAGCACCAAAGACACACAATGCACCCCGGGTTCTCATCAAAAGTCCTTTGCGGAACAGGATACCGGCGAGAAAGCCGATGATACCCATGGAAAACATCTGCCATGGTGCCAGGGGGCCTTGCCCGAACATGACGTTGGAAGCCAGCATCGTCATGGCTCCCACCAAAAAGCCGGTTTCCCCTCCAAAGGCCACGCCTGCGATGATGGTCACCGCCATCACCGGCTTGAACTGGGGCAGCATGAAAAAGAATGCCCGGCCCGCCACGCCAATGGCGCACAGCACCGCGATGATGACCAGCTCCCGTGCCTGTGGCTTCCGGCCTTCAAAGACCAGGAAAAAGGGGAGCATGGTCTCCAGCAGGATCAGGAGGGAGATAAAATAATACTTCTTCCCGCCCAGATAGGTGATCCCCACAAAGAGCGTCACCGGAATGAGCAGCAAGATCAGAACCGTTGCCACCAGTGTGCGTTTGGCCAGCTTCCGCTGTTCCTTTGGTGGCTGCCTCAGATAGTCTGGCCGGTGGCTGCGGCGTGTAATACACACGGCAAACACGATCAAGGAAATGCAAAAAACCAGGTATAATAGCAGTTGCTCTCCCGCCAGGGAAGTCAATCCATCGGTAGTGACCAGCGCGGTTAAATCTGTTACGCCCATAAAAGAACAAAACAGAATCAGCGCAATCCCGGCCGACAATGCGGCCAGCAGCTTGCGCCACCAGGGTAGTTTTTTTGGTTTTTCCGGCGGACTTCCTTCTTCCGGCTCCGGCAGGGGCGGGATATCATCCGGCAGCTTCGGTACGGGCGGCAGATGACCACCGCACAGGGTAATTACATCCTCCGGCGTCACAGCTTCAGGCTCCAGCTCCCGCGCCATACGGTTGGCAGAGGTAGTATAAAAGCTGTTGCCGGAAAAGAAAGCCCGGGGCGTACCCTCTGCCACGGTACTGCCGTCAAAAAACAGAGCGCAGCGATGGGCATAGAGGGCACAGAATCCGATATCATGACTGACCATCAGGATCGTAACGCCCCGCCGCAAAAGCACCTGCAGAATCTCCGCAAGCACCTGTTTGAACTCCGCATCCAGCCCCTTTGTGGGTTCATCCATCAGCAAAATGTCAGGGTTCAGCAGTAAGACCTTGGCCAAAGCCGCCCGCTGCTGCTCGCCGCCGGACAGGTCGTAGGGGTGACGATCCAACAGCCCTTCCAGCCGGCACAGGGCTACCACATGGGCAATCCGCTCCGCCTGTTCGGCTTTTCTGCCGCCCAGAATCTCTGCCAAATCCTCCCGAACCGTTTTCTTTACAAAGAGGGCCTGGGGATTTTGGGGCAAAACACCGATTGTGCCCCGGCAGCTTACCGTGCCCCGATAGGGCTTCAAAAGCCCGGCCAGCAGCTTTAGAGACGTGGATTTACCTGCGCCGTTTCCGCCCAGAAGGGCGTAGAACTCCCCTTTTTTCAGGGTAAGGCTCAATCCTCGCACCACATCCGGGCTGTCTTTCTCATACTTGAACCACAGCTCCGATGCCTCCAGTACAGGATCTTCCGGATATACCCGTGACGGTTCCGGCGGTATTGGATGCAGCGGATGCTTTGCTCCATAGTCTGTCAGCCACTCCCGGCCTTCCCGAACAGTAACGGGGCATAAACCGTTCTGCTCCACTGCCGCCCACACCCGCATAGCGGTAGGCATGGCCAGGAACATGGTATGCCCGCTCGTCCGCAGGGCTGCGCCCACCTCCTCAGGTGTGCCGCTGCACAGCAGCCGCCCTTCCTCCATGACGGCCACCCTGGTGGCCAGGGGAAACGCATCTTCCAGACGATGCTCGGTCAGAATGATGGTTGTACCCAGCTCCCGGTTGATCCGCCCAAGGGTGGCCAGAAAATCCGACGCTGCGATGGGATCCAGCTGGGAGGTGGGCTCGTCCAGAATCAGTACCGAGGGCTGCATGGCCATGACGGAGGCCAGATTGAGCAGCTGCTTCTGTCCGCCGGACAGCTCGGTCACATTTTTGTAGAACCAGTTTTCGATGCCGAAGAAGGCCGCCATCTCTGCCACCCGCTGGCGGATCACCGGCGTTTCATAGCCCAGGCTCTCCAGCCCAAAGGCCAGCTCATGCCAGACCTTGTCAGTGACGATCTGGTTGTCGGGACTCTGCTGGACAAAGCCGATTCGCTCCGTCTGCTGCCGCTGATCCATGGAGTCCAGCGGCTGTCCTTCAAAGAGAATGGTGCCGCTCCGGCTTCCGTGAGGCGCAAGAACTGTTTTCAGCTGCCGCAGCAGCGTGGACTTTCCGCAGCCGGAGGGGCCGCAAAGTACCAGAAATTCTCCCCGCCGGACAGTCAGGTTCATATCATGAAGGATGTCTTTGGATTGTTCTGGATAGGAAAAGAAAAGATTTCTAATTACAAAGGTGTCTGTCATGGGGCGTTCTCTCTCTTTCGCAGCAGAGCCTGCTGGCTTGCGATAGCCCTTGTCCGCTCCGCTCTGGTACGGGAGGTCAATTCGTGGGTCAACCAGGCCGGTTCAATTCGCGCAAGAATGGGCAATATGGCAGAGTCTGTCCACGGGCGGTGCTGATCGATTTGCAGGACATGGGCATAATTGACGGAAAAGCGTTGACCAAATTCCTCCGGCCATTCTTCCGGCAATCGGCCCGTATGGCTTTGGACATAGGGGCCGCTGAGGGATTGATGAAAATGAATGCCGCGGATCATAGCGCTGAGACTGCCGTGTCGATCCAGCATAGCGCCGATGTAGGCTGCGCCCTCTGCCTGGTTGCGCAGGCCGGTACAACAGTTCATCAGATGGCCCGTGTCCAGCAGGATACCCTTGTTGTCATAGCGGATGCCGTCCAGCAGCCGTTCGGTCTGTCTGGGGTCGGTGAAGGTAAAGCCCGGCCACCACTGGTTCTCCACCAGAAAGGCAAACGGCCACGCCTTCCCTTGCAGGAGTTCGTTGATCAGCTCCAGGGCAGCGGTGATGACCTGATCGTTGCTGTGAGAAAACCGATAGGTAAAGCACTCCTCCATGGAGACGTCTGAAACATGGAACACCACATATTCGGCGCCCAGGCGTTTTGCACGTTCCAGGTCGTCACGGTACTGCCGCAGCAGCGTCTCCCGGCCCAGTCCGCCGTACACAGCGGAGGCTTGTTCCAAAGTGCCGTATTTCTCCTTCAACGCCGGCCAGTTACCGTTCCAGAGATCCACCCAGTCATGGAAAAAGATCAGGTGGTAGCCCTGTACCAGCCCGGCAGGGAGTGCTTCCGGGATGGGTTCCCCACCCCATATGGCCTCAATGCCGTCACAGCCCAGGGCGTGCACCTCCTGCTGCAGGTCCGTCCAGTCCCGGTATTCCCGCAGCGTATCAGAATAGAGCGGCAGGCTCATACTTTGAATCATGTTGCAGTCTCCTTACTATGCAGCCCAGCCCACACCCGGTCTGCATGGACGTTGATTGCCACCGGCGTCAGGCACAACCCTGCCCAGCAAAGCAGAAGGCAGACGGTCACAGGCGTCAGCGGCGCGCCTTTTATGGTTGGATAATACCGCCAGAAAAGGCCGCCTGTCAATGCGCTCCAGCCGAGAACACCCCCGCAGAAGCAGAGCCACAGCAGGATCATCTTGTCCCGCTCATCAAAGCGGTAAATGGAAAATGCCGTTCTGCCCGGCAGCCCATAGCCCCGGCTCTTCATGCTGTCCGCCGTCTCAATGGCATTTTCCAGCGCCCAGGTAACCATAATGGAGAAGATTGTCACGGCGTTTCGGATCCGCCGCAGGAGGCTGCCATCGGAGACGTCCCGCCCCACACAGCGCTGGGCCTCGCTGACCACATGAAGCTGCGCCTTGAACTTGGGCACAAAGCGCAGCGTCATGGACAGCACCAGGGACAGGGCCGGGATCACTCTGCCGAACAGATACACGAACTTGTCGGAGGTCATCACGGCGGTATAACAGGAAAACCAGGAGATCACGGCGGCCAGCATGGCGGCGGCGGAAACGCCGTAGAGAATGCTCTCCAGCGTCAGGGGGTTACCCGTGGGCAGATAGGTCAGGATTGTAATGCCCTGGTGATTGAAGGCGGGATTGATTATCAGTGTCAGGAGCATCATGGGCAGGAGAAACGCCAGGGAAAACCGCACCGCCCGCTGCCCGTTGAGATATACCGCATAGACCAGGCTACCGGCCAGAGAAAGCCCCAAAATGGCAGGGTGTAAGCAGAACATGGTCACCAGCAGAACCAACAGGAAATACAAAAAATTGATGATTGGGTGACAGCTGGAAAAGGTATCTCTATTTCGCAAGGAATTCTCCTTTCCGTTACGTTACCGGCCTGCCGACATCAGCTCCATAATCGCAGGTATAGACCCACTCTACGATATCGCCGTCCTGCAATTGATAGCGGCTGCATCCGTAGTTGGGGAACCAGTCGTTGACACTGTACATCCAGCCGGACAGCTCGCCCACATCGAATTCGTAGAGGTTGTGGATGCCTTCGATATAGGCGGAGTTATACATAGGCGTATCCTCAAACTCCATATGGATCTTCTGCTGCTTGCAGGTGCGCTGGAGTACGTTGAAGACGCTCTCTCCTTCATAGAAGGTGACGGTCATGGGTTCCAAGATCCATCCGTCCTCCGGAACCAGCTCTTTCTTTTCCGGATCGCAGAGATCCAGATTATCCAGAATGGTCGCGCAGGAGATGGAAATGGTGCAGCTGTACGCTGTTGTGCCGATAGTCACATCCTGAGGCTCCACCGGCAGTGGTTTGCCTTCCGGCACCGGATCAGTCAGATACTGATCCTTTCCCGTCTCCGGGTTAATGGCCATCTCCGGCTGTTCGGATGGCCGGGGCTGTTGAGAAGCGGTCGGCGCAGGAGTCTGCTCCGGCGTGGCATTTGGCGGCTCTTCCGTTGCATCGGGTGTATCGGGTTCCGGTGTATGTTCCACAGGCGTCTCTTCAGGTTCCGGAACTGCCGGGGGCCCCTTCGTCTGGGCCGGTTCCGGCGTATCGTGCAGATCACCTTCCAGCGCAGGCTGGGACGCCTCGTTTGCCGGGACAGTCCAACCCCGTGCGCCGGGAGCATTACCCCCATACCAGAACGCGCCGGCCAGCACTGCCGCGATCAGAACCGGTATGAGTACCTTCCATTTATGCTGTTTCCACCACATGACGGATTCTCCTTACAGCAGTTTGGCGCTGTCCAGCATACGATACAGCATTTCGGCGATCTCACAGCGCAGGATCGCACGGGCAGGCTCCACATTCAGGTCGCTCTGGTTGAGGATGTCCTCGCCATAACAGAACGCAACGCCCTCCTGAGCCCACTGGGCAATGGTCACATAGTCGGTAAACTGTGCCAGAACATTGAGGATCTCGTAGTTTTCCAGCTCCGTATCCATACCGCAGAGCTTGGCGGCACGGGCTACCATGACGGCGGCTTCCTGCCGGGTAATGGTGCCGTCGGGATTAAAGCGCCCATTGCCTGCTCCGGTAATGATGCCGTAGGAATAGGCAGTCCCCACATAACCGGAGTACCACGCGTTGGAGGACACATCGGTAAAGGCGTTGGTAGCCTTGGGCATCAGCCCCAGAGCCCGCACAACGATGGCGGCAAACTCCGCACGGGTCATGGTGGCATTAGGGTCAAAGCGGTTGCCGCCCTTGCCGTTGATGATGCCCCGGGAAGCCAGCGCCTCGATGGCCTTCTGGTTGGCGTGACCGGCCACATCGGCAAAGGAGACACTGCCGCTGACGGGTACCAGCTTGACGTCGGCGTGCTTGCCGGGCAGGCCAATGGTTTCCTTCGTTACGCCAGTCACATGAATGGTCACGTCATCCATGTGGTAGAGCGTGCTTTTTCCAGCAGCGGCGCGCTGGGCTGCGACCAAGCCGTAGAGGCCCTGCTCACTGGCCATCTGGCTGTCGCCGTTTCCGGCAGAGGTATGTAGGAAGCTGCCGTTGTCCTGCCGGTAGCTGAGCAGGTTCTCCAGCAAGGTATGGCCATTTTTTACAAAGCGGGCATCATTCAGATCAATGCCCAGGGCGCACAGGCCCACGATAACCTGTACCACGCTTTCGGAGCTGCTGGTATTATGGCTGGCATAGCCGCCGTTGCTCTCCTGGGCTGCGCTCAGGTAATCCAGCGCCCGGTCAATAGCCGCCTTGACCTCGGGCTGGGACTGATAGCCGGCCAGAGCCTGGAGGGCCATGCCGGTGATGTCGGGGTCGCTCTGACCGGCACCGCCCTTGTCGGTCAGGTTCCAGCCACCGTCGTTAAGCTGCCGGGCAAGGATCTCGTCCACATACATCTGCCGTGTGGCCTGGGTTTTGGCGTTCTGGTTCCGGGGCATATCATAATTTCCTGCGTCCAGCGCGATCAGCGCCCAAATCGGGCCGTTGATGCCCTGCCAAATGGTCTTGTCAAAGTCTCCCAGAGGGGTGAGCAGGTTATAGCCTGCCACATCGGAGGGATCGGCGCCGATGGCGGTGAGGGCCACGATCAGGCGGGAATATTCGGTGTACTTCTTGTCGTGGAGGTTACCTTTGTGTTCCTCCACATAGTCCTCCACCGTGGCGTAATAATCATCCCAGTATTTCTGGGGTACGTCGTAGCCGGAACGGGCCAGGCC
The DNA here is from genome assembly GCF_002161085.1 of Flavonifractor sp. An112. Lineage (GTDB taxonomy): Bacteria > Bacillota > Clostridia > Oscillospirales > Oscillospiraceae > Flavonifractor > Flavonifractor avicola. The sequence goes on from NZ_NFLU01000001.1 coordinate 183,016, forward strand.
GATGACAGCCCATTCGCCGCCCACGGATCCCACCCGAGGTTCACGAACGGTGTTGAGCATATACTTTGCGCTGCCCTGCACTGCGGCGGTCAGATCCGTCTCCGCTGCAAATGCGGGGACACTCAGGCTGAGCAGTAGCATAAAAGCCAGGAGAAAGCCTGTTCCGCGTTTGAAAACCGTTTTCATAGGAACTCCTTTCCGTGCCGGGGCGTCTTGCGCCCCGGCACGCCGTTTGTTATTTCGTCAATTCTGTGAAGCGCATGAGGATGGTCGCCACTTCGGCACGGGTGGCCGTACCGGTGGGGTCAATGACATTGGCGGTTTTGCCGGAAATCAGTCCGGCACCCACCGCCCACGCCATGGCATCGGAAGCCCAGGCGGCGATCTGATCGCCGTCAGCGAATTTGCTCAGGTCGCCTTTGGCGCTGGTGTCCAATTTGCTGTACTTGGCGTAGCGGTAAAGCATGGTAGCCAACTCTTCGCGGGTAATCGCCTGCGTGGGTGCAAACTTACCATCGCCGACGCCGCTGACGATACCGTTGGCGCTGGCCCAGGCCACGGCAGAGGTATACCAGGTATCCGGTGCCACGTCCATAAATGTTTTACCTTCACCCGTTGCAGCAGGCTCGCCGGACAGACGATACAGGATGGTGGCCAGCATGGCCCGGTTCAGGTACTCGTCAGGAGCAAAAGTAGTGTCGCTGGTGCCGTTCATCAGACCGTTTCCATAGACATAAGTAATGGCTTCAGCGGCCCAGTGGCCGGACAGATCGGTGAAGGGCATGGTCTTCTGTGTGGTTACCACAAAGGTGCTCAGATGGGTGATCTTCACCTGCATACTCAGTTTCCCGTTTTGCTTGATGCAGGTTCCGGAAACGGTTTCTTTGGAGCCGTCGGCACTGAGCGCGATCACCTTGTAAGTCTCGCCGGAAACAAAGGCGGAGCCAGTCACCGGAATGGTGACGGTCAAGGATTTTCCGTCAAAGGTGGTGAGCTCCTTTTTGCCGGAGGTAATGGTCACTTCCACTACCATCGCGTCTTCCAGCTGGGAAGCGCTTACCTGCTCCTTGACATCCTCAGGCTTCTTGGCTTCCACTGTGATCGTCACGGTGCTGCCGCCGGCCTGCCGGGCAATGGCGTCCAGAGCGGCGTTGGGAATGGACACGCTGCCCACACCGGTCTGCACTTCCAGGGCCGCGTCGGTGTTCTTGACCACGTCCTTCAGGGACTGGGTGGAAACTTCCGTCATCACCTTTTTGGCCTCGCCGGTGACCTGAGGCGCAATAACAATGGCGCTGCTGCCCTCGGTCTTGGCCGTAGCGATACCATGCCAAACACCAGCAGCAGGCTCAATACTCGCTTCTTCATATTTCCTCCGTCTCTCCTTTCGAGTGTTGCTCTGCCAGGGCATAAAAAATGCCGTGACAGATCCCGATGATCGCCACAGCCGTGTTCCCATGGTCGGGTCGCTCTTTGACGGCCCTTTGCATTTCTTGTAGGTCTTCTGACTTGCGCTTCAGTGGAGTTTCCCCACAACATCGGATCTGCCTTCCCAGGTTTCCCCAGTGACTGACTTTCGTCAACGATCCGGCGTCTCAGCGCTTACAGCGGCGGTTACCGTTCGGGACTTGCACCCGATTCCCTTGTTCATCCCTCCCTCTGCTTCCGCCGAGACAGGGCCACAACAAATGCCCTATTTACTTGTCAGTTATCCTTCCTCGCCTCCTGCCATTTCTCAAAATACTCTGCGGCGGCAATTACGTTCTCCCACGAACGGAATCGCTCACAGAGGATCTTCGCCTGCGGTACATCACGTTTGCGCGGCGGGTATCCAAGGCGGCATCTGCGGCGAGTCACATCCTCCAGAGCACCGCAGATCTCCGGCTCCTCCGCCAGCATCTGTGTCCAATCCGGCATATTCAAATCCGGTGTTGGTAATCGCCGCATCCCGGCTGCCCGCAGTGCACCCGGCCAGGTACCAAACCGCGCTTTCAGATAGATGCGATACAGAGAAAAGACTTCATCTTGTGTGGGCGCACGTCCCAGGCGTGACGCCGCATTGTGCAGAACAGCCAGCAAATCCTCGTCGGAATAGCTGGCATAGACCGCCCTGCCAAGCCCACTGGACAGCGTAAGAGATGTATAAGGGTGCTTTTCGCCGTTGTCTGCGTACTCTGGTGGAGCTTGCTGTGCCCATTTCTGTATCAAATTGCGATATTGTTCTGCCTCTTGCGGCGTAAGCCTGGCTGGGCGAGCCTGTCTTCGCTTGCTGACGGTCTTCACTCCCTTCCGGTTTCGGGATCTGCTGCCGGTTCAGAAAACAAAAAGCCGGCAGACAATGGTGTCTGCCGGCAAAAAGCAGATATCCATTGCCGATCCCTGCAAATCGAGCGTTTGCACATCAAAAATGCACAAAAACCCTGGCCATCCCCATACATGGGCATGGCTGCAAAAATCGGCAATGGATACCACCTTGATCAATTACCATGGAGCAGGCTGACGATCCTGGCTTATGGCCGGAGCCAAATACAGTAGAGGTAAGACTGCGCCGGATTCTCACCGGCTTGTCAGTTGGCATATGTCAAGCATATGACCTGCTCGCGAAAATATTCTATCCGCTTTTTATGACGTTGTCAAGGGAATCCGAAGACAAGGATACCTATGGCAGCCCTTGTCTTCAACTGCCGACTTTTGCCGGGCTGGTTCTTTGGGTCAAACTTGCTGTTTCCTCAGGATCGGACTTCCGGGATCCACAGCTGGGGATGCTGTGGATCCCGGAGATCCTTGAGAGGGAAGTATGCTTCAACGAGGAGGCAGTTACTTTGCCAGTTCCTCGCCAAAACGCATCAGAATCATGGCCACTTCGGCCCGAGTAGCGGTGCCTTGCGGCACAATAGTGGTTGCGGTACGCCCGGTGATCAGCCCCTCCGCGTATGCCCAGCGCAGAGCCTCAACTGCCCAGTCGCTGGCGTTCCCGGCGTCAGTGAATGCCGAGAGATCACCAGCTGCGGCTGTATCATGCTTCATAAACTTGGCGTAACGGTAAAGCATAACGACCAGCTGCTCCCTGGTGATACTGTCAGTGCCACCGAACAGACCATTTCCGTAACCTGTGACGATGCCGTTCCCATTGGCCCAGGCTACGGCGTTAGTATACCAGGTATCCGGCGCCACATCGGTGAAGGCCGGGGCTTTACCGTCTCCGGCGGGCGAGCCCGCCAGGCGGTACAGCACGGCAGCCAGCATGGCGCGGCTCATCTCCACGTCAGGGGAGAAGGTTGTTGTACTGGTGCCGTTGAACAGGCCGTTTTTATAGACGTACTGAACCGCCTCAAAATACCAGGCATCCTTATCCACATCCGTGAAAGGCAGACCGGCATCCAGAGCCGCGAAAGCCGCCTCAGCCTCTGTCAGTACGTTGTAGTTGCGAACCAGCTTCTTCTGGGTGTCGGTCAAGGCATCATATGCTTTCCGGGCCGCTTTGATCTTATCGCCGCTGTCCTTGGTAACAGTTCCGATGGCGTTGATGAGTTTTTCCACCGCCTGGGCCGCTTTCTGGTTATCGTCATAGCCGTGAGTTCCGGGAACTGTATGGTAGTCACCGGTATAGAAGAAGGTGATTTTATCGCCGTCGCTCAGGTAATACTGGTTCAGCGTTATCTCCGGCAGTGTACCGTTGACACGGTACATCCAACCACTGCCTTCGCCATGCTCCAGTTCGGAAAGGGTAACGCCGTTGGAATCCGTCACAGCGCTGACATAGGAGCCGCTGCCCTCATAGCGATATCCCGCCTCACGCAAGGCCGCCTGCAGCGCATCCCACGCCGTCCAGTCCTGACTACCGCTGCCGGTAAAGGTGTATGCGCTTAAATCAGCAAAGTTTTCGAAGCCGCCGCCGCTGACAGAAACCGTAGCCTGAATCTGTTCCGGCTGGGGATTCGGATTCTCTCCGCCCTTGGTTCCCTTTACTGTTACTGTCACAGAAACCGGGCGTTTATAGAACTGTTCAAACTGCGCGTAAGCCGGATTGCTGCCAAATTTCTCCCAGTATTTCCCGTATGCGCTGTGGGTCAGGACACTGTCCAGCGTAACCTTTGTGTCGTACTCCGGGCGGGTGACCAGGAGATTTTCGCAGGCGATGACGGTGGGACGGCTGGAGCGATACTCCCGCCACGGCTGGGCGTTCATCGGGTCGTAACCCGGCAGATCATCCACTTCCGCTCCGCCGAAGGTCAGGTTGATCGCGCCGTAGATATACTGCGGCTGCCCCTGGTCGCCCTTTAAAACTTCCGCAAACGGTTCCAGATTCTCTGTCACCTGGGTCTTATCCGTATTCTTGCCGCGGATGCCGTTCCAGTAGGCGTTCTCCGTACAGACGCTGTCCATGAACGCCGCAGCGGAGTTGATTTCATCCTCTGTCAACGGCTGCACGGTCAGGGAAAACGTCTTCTCTCCCAGCAGGGCATTGTTGCGGCGATCCAGAATTCGCACTGTATAAGACACATCCACGGCCGGGCTGCCGGGCAGCGGGCGGTAGACCACAGCGTGATAGCCGCTGAATTCCAGCACATCGGTGTTGCTGCTGGTCATGGACACTTTCTGATTATAGCGATCCGGCAGAATACCGGCAGACTCCAGCTGGCCGGGTGTGGGCATTTGCAGATCTGCGGTAACCTGGATGGGAGTCACAGGCTTCTCTTTGTCCACAAAGTCCCGCAGCAGGGAGGGATACTTCTCCAGAGCCTCATTGATCTGAGCGGACTGATCCACATCATTGGGTGCTACCGTAATAACGAATTTTCGAATGGCAGCGTACCAGTCCTGCACAGCGCCTTCAGCAGTTGCCTCCTGAATCATGTAGTCATCCAGGCGGTTGAACCGGGCCGTGGCGATCAGCGGGAAGGTAAACGGATCGCCACCGAACGGCGGGCGGTTAAGCGTAGCGGTGTAGGATCCATCCGGATTTGTCTGCACCGTCAGCGCATCCGTGTCAGTGGACGACCACTGAATGCGTACATCGCCGTAGGTATCCAACCGTGTGGGAAGGATCAGGTCTTTGTCTACCTGGCCGTCTACGGTGACCGTGTACCACCAGCCCTCGTCCTGGGTCACTGTGGCGGTATTGGTGTTCTCGCCCCGGATCTGCTCCCAGGTGATGGAGTTCACCGCACTGGAGAGATAGTCTTCGAGATAGTCATTTGCCCAGCCGATGTGAACTGTCATTGACACCTGTACGGACTGGTCACCCAGCAGCAGCCGGAAGGTCACATCACGATAGAGCGCATAGTTGATGCCCAGGCCGCCTTCATCCCTGTAATAGGTGATCGTACCATCGTTGGCCAGGTAGCTGCCAGCCTGAGGCAAGACTTTGGTGCCGGGCGCAACAAACTCCACTTTTATGGCACGGGGGTCATCATCATATCTATACTGGGCCATATCCACCGGGTAATCCTTTCGGAGCAGATACTGTTCCATGGCCTGGCGGATGTTGGTGTGGCCGTAAGCCTCCAGGGGCTGGATGAACGTACCGCCGGACTGGGCCTCGTCACGGATGGCCTCCAGGGTCTCCAGATCCTGCGCGCCCTGGGACCAGAGAACCAGCCGGAATTCCTTCTGCTTGGAGGCTTCTCCCTTTTTTACCTGGGCGGTCAGGGTGATTTCCAGCTTGCCGTTTTCCGGAAGGGTGAGCGCACCGTCAGGCAGTGAAATACCGCCCTCCGGCGATGTCGTCCAGGTGATGGCACTGCCATGCTCGCCCTGTCCGGGCAGTTTCAGGGTGAGGGCATTCCGGATCTGGTAGATACCCTGGCTGTCGGCGGAGAGAGTCTTGCCGTCTGTTGTTTGCAGGTTCAGCGCCGCCAGATCCGCCGCCGCGTCCTCCTCATCGGTGCTCACCACCGGCGCGCTGCCGCCCTGCCAGCTGAGGATGGGGAAGCCGCTGTTGACCCCGTCGGTATCCATATGGAAGGCGCTGCCCAGTTCGTAGGCAAAGGCGTCGGTTCGCATCTCGTCAGCGCTGATTGCCTTGGTATCAGGCGCAGTGGACGCGGTATTGTCGGCAACGGCGGGAATGGATCCGTTGGGAAGGAAGAAGGTATTCTCCACCGTGCCCGCATTGGTGCCGATCACAAGGCCGATGCCATTCTCAGGGCCGGTGACCGTGCCGGAGAAATAGGCATTTCGCAGCGTGCCGTCCGCATACAGGGTACCCACCAGACCGCCCAGGGCGGAGTTGGTATCGCGGCTGGAATCGGCCCAGACGCTTCCCGTGGCGTAGCAGTTTTCAATGATGCCGTAGGCATAGCCGGCAATGAAACCGGTATGCAATGCGGTATTATACGACGCGGTATTGTTCTTGAGCTCCGCCGAAACAGCGCAGCCGCGGATGCTGCTGCCTTTCTGCGCTCGGCCGGCGATGGCGCCCAGACTGACAGAACCATAGGAGGGGCCGTAGTTCGTGACACTGCCCTCAAAAGCGCAGTTTTCCACAGTTCCCGAAAGCGTGCTGACAATGCCGCCCAGGTGACCGCTGCCGGTAATGCTGCCCATTACCACAAGATTTTTGACGGTTCCATTTGCGTCCACTGAGTCAAAGAGCGGCGCGGTGACGCCGGAGATTACATGCCCGCCGCCGTCCAGAGTTCCGGCAAATTGCTTGATGCCGGTCCAGGGCTTTCCGTTGAGATTGATATTGGCAGTCAGTTGACCCTTAAGGCCGGTTTCGCTCTCTGTCTGCTGGGCAAACCAGGCCAACTCCGCCGCACTGCCGATCTGGTAGACGCCTTCTGCCTGCGTGGGCTCGGTCACAGCTGTGCCGTCCCAGCCCTCACCGGCATCCGTCAGGGCGCTCACTTCGATGGTGCGTTCCTCCGTCAGCGTAAAGCTGCCGCGGCTGGGCAGGCAGTTCGTCTTGGTGACTTCATAAGAGTAAGTCTCTCCGGCAGGCAGAGTAAACACATTTCCCTGACGGAAGGCATCCATGCTGCCGGCGGTGGGGTGCGTTACCGTAAGGGAAGCGCCCTCCGGCATCCGGAAGGTCACCTTGCAAGTCGGAAGTTTGTTCAGAGAGACGGTCACGCTGCTCTGGTCGGGAATCGAAAAGCTGCCCTGGGTCGTCTCGTATCCGAAAGCCGAGGCGGTATATTTATACGCGCCCTCCGGCAGAAGATAGGTGCCGTCACTCTGGGGCGCAACGGTCTCTCCCTTGGAATTGCGCACCGTAAAGGCGCCGCCCTCCGGCAGGTCGGTATAGGTCAGCGGGTACAGAGCGGTCACACGGAAATTTTTGAGGTAAACCGCATCACTGCCTTGATTTCCACCGCTGTCCTTTTCATATTGAAAGGTCAGGGAGTCGCCGGCGGCTACGGAAACAGCAAACTGCGTCCATTCCCCATTGCCGCTGGCAGTGATCAACGTGTCCGTCCCATGCTTCAGCGTGAATTTGTCATAATTCGCTTCCGAAGACACCCGATAAGCAAAATCCAGCCGGGCAGCCTGGGAGAAGGTGAGGGTCATGGCAGCGGACGAACTGCTCGTTCCGGCGTTATCGGATATTAGCCCGCCGTCCTGCTCCGTGTCCCGGACAAAGCCGTAGCGTGTGCCGTTCTCGGCGGTTATGGCAGGGGAAATTGCCTTAAAGTAGTCGGAAAGTGTCCACTGGCGTTCCAGGGTCACCGGGACGGTGACCGGTTCCTCTCCCACCGTAAAGGAACCGCTGGCCGGCTCACAGCCCTCGCAGCTGATCGTGTAGGTGTATTCGCCGGCCGGCAGCTGATACACATTGGCCTCGTCTCCGCTGTGGGCGACCGGTTCCCCCTGGAAGAGGACGCTGATCGTATACGGCGCGGAAATGTCCTCCGGACGGGTAACCTGGAACGTGACGGCTTGCCGGGTGCTGGCATCCAGCGTCACCGCCTGCTTCACGTCAGCGCCGTCCACGGTGATCTGCCCCATCCGCTCCGCATAGCCAAAGCAGGATACCGTGTAGTCATATGTGCCGTCGGCCAGCGCATAGACTACCGTTCCGTTGCTGTTGGAGACAGGCGCGATGGCTTCCCCGCCGCCCCGGGGTGTCAGAACGATCTGGGCATTTTCCGGACTAAGGGTAAATGTCGCGGTATGCAGGGTCTCCAGCGTAAAGCCTTTCAGATAGACGCAGTCGTTCCCTTTGTCTAAGCTGTAATCCTTGATGTAAGACAATGTGACGGTGTCGCCGCCATTTACATCCAGGGTATGCTCCGTCCAACCCACTTCTCCGCCGATTTTGGAGCCGCCGTTGATGGACAGGCCATCGCTGGCACTGTAGCTGCTTCCCTCGGACGACACCTTGTACCAGAAGGAAAGGCTGCCCTGGGCAACGGATTCGTCAATCGTAATGGTCACGGTGACCTGCGAATTGCCCTGCCCCTTGCTGTTGGAGCGGAGAACGCCGTCCTCTTCCACAAACTCCTGACCGGGCTCTCCTTGATACTTGTCGTTATGGGTGTATACCACCTGGGCTTTCCCGGCCAGAGCGTTGAACACGGTACTGGGGAAGGGTTTTTCTGCTACGGAAACCTGGAATTCTGCGCTGCTTCCGTAATAGGTAACCATGACGGTCTTTACCCCGGCTGCCGAGGAATCAAAGCCGCTGACGTCGAAGCCCTGGGAGATCTCCCGGGGGGAGCCGTCGGAGTAGCTGACAGTCACCACAAGGCCGGCGGTGTCCAGTGCGTCACCAACATAATAGGCCGTCTTGGCGGGCTGGGTTTTGACCGCAATGCCGGTGACCGTTTTCAGGGAAACCGTCTCAATTTTGCTCTCGGAAAGAGAAATGCTTCCCTGCGCGCCTTCCACCTGCTCCGATGCCGGCGTCACCACGTAGTCATAGGTCTTGTTCAGAAGCAGGGTATAGATTCCGTTTTGTCCGGCGGTCATTTCCTGGCCGTCCAGCGTCACGGTGATAGTATACTGATCCGCGCCTTCAACCTGAAAGCTCAGAGTTCCCCACCGGTTGTTATCCAGCCCCAGTGTGATGGGATCTACCCGGATTTCCGCACTGCTGTTGGCCTGCTCTTCGGAAATGGTAAGCGCTCCGTTCTGGGATGTATAGCCCTCACAGCTGACCGTATAGTTGTAGCTGCCGGCGGCCAGCGAGGCGGTCCGTGTCTCCCCCTGGCTGGAGGAATACACGACGCTGTCACCGTTGCGGATGGTCAGTTCCGCCGCGGACGGCGCGATGGTAAACACAGCGGAAGCGGTCGGGATCTGCCAGGACAGGACCGGATAGTCCCCGGCCTTTACCCGGAAGCCCTCGCCCAGTTCGGTGACAAAGCCCGCCTCCTTCATTTCTGTCTCCGTCTTGGCGGCGGCGGTCTGGTTGTTGCCGTTGACGCCGTTTGCGCAGCTGGTATCCAGGTAATAACAGTTTTCCGCCGTGGAGTTGTACATCCACCCGGCAATGGCACCAAAATTGGTGGCGTTTTCCTGCACGGTAATGGCGCCGATGCTGTAACAGTTGCTTAGGCTGCTGCCGCGACCGTAATTGTCATCGGCAAAGCCGACGATACCGCCCAGGTTTGCACCGGAGTTGTTTCGTTGGCTGGAAATCTTACCCTGGTTATAGCAGTTGGTAATGGCTGTGGCCTTGGTATGACCGGCAATACCGCCGGCGTAGCGGCCTGTCCCGTTGAGTTCCACATTTCCGGTATTACCGCAGCCGGTGATACTGCCGCCGGTACACTGTCCCGCGATGCCGCCCGCATACTTGCTGCCGGCGGTGATGGACGCTGTATTCAGGCAGTTTTCAATCGTACCGGAGCTGAGGCCCGCTATGCCGCCCACCTGACTGGTGCCGCTGACCGAACCGTCAGTGATGACATTGCGGACGGCCGCGCCGGAGGACAGCTCGGAAAAGAGCCCCAGCTTGCTGTCGCCGGAGATGGCGAGGGTCACCTTGTGCCCTCCGCCGTCAAAGCTGCCGCTGAAGGCCTGACCATAGGGGGCGGACACCGTAATGTCACTTGTCAGAATATAATCCCCACCCGGCTCCATGGCGGCAAACTCACCGACGCTGGACACCGGCTGCGCCGTACCGGAGGCCAGTGCCGTTGACGGCAGAAGTCCAAGGGTCAGGCACAGCACCAGAAAAAACGAAAGAATCCTTTTTTTCACAAAGCTCCACTCCTTCAAACCATTTTTATAAAAACTGTTTTCAAAAAACAGGGCTTTTGGAACGGGGCCGTACCTGACAAAAAAGGAGCGGACAATTCTGTCCGCTCCTGTGTCGTCACTGCGTGAAAGCGACAGCACAAACGTGCTGCCACATAAGGCATTTTTTGTCAGAGCAGCCCCGGAGATCCGGGGGTAAGCTCTTAGTAGGTCTTCTGACTGATGTGTCCAGGCGGAGCTATGCCCGCCAACGCAAATCCGCCGCCTTCCCAGCTAAGCCATTACAGCCGCCAGTGACCTGCTTTCGCAGAAAACGGATTTGCTCCACAATCACAGCTATAGAATCGCCCCTTTGCCGCCGTTTTCACGGACGGGTCGCGGACGAAACATGTCCAGGATTCTCACCTGATTCCCTTGTTCAGAAACAAGGATGCGTGTCCAGCTCATAAAAGCCGGGTCGCGCATTTGCCACAAAAGCCGGATTTCATATTTAATTTTCCTTGTTGCTTTTGCATTATAGCACAAGCCGTACCAAAATGCTATTCTGTTTTTGCTATTTTTTAAATTTCTTCAGAGAGGAGCCCTTGGAACTCTGTTTCTAAACAAACTAAAGAGCGTTTGACAACCTGCATAAGGCGTGCTATGCTATATTTAGATTCATTCTTGGTTCCAGGCCCGGCGTTTGCCGCCGGTTTGAAAATTTCATATCACTGTATCTATTGCATGGTGTGGCTGTTTGCTGTAACGATCCTGCCGACAAGGATCAGGCAGCAGCTAAAACGAATGGGATATCCAAGTCCCGCGCGACCGGCACTGTGTACGTGAGGCCATTCCGAAGCGGTGTATGCCGTCTGGACGAAAGTCCGCCATTGCAGGGAACGACCCTGTGAGAAGGTAGGAAATGGACGCAGAGAGCCAAGCTCTCATAACGTAAGTCAGGAGACTTGCACCATGGCAGGATGCAGGGGGAAACAGCGGGCGTGTCCTCCGTTGTATACGTTGCTTTGCTCGCTGGCCTTCTTGTTAGGGCCAGCGTGTTTTTGTCAGAAGGAGGTGCCGTCCGGGCACCTCCTTTTTCTGTTTCACCGCCGGTCAGGGTATCACATGAGTGATGTGTCAATCAGTAAAATGAAAGGAGAAGCGGTATGGAATCATCGACGTCCGAAAAGCACTTTCAGTTCTTTTCCAACAGCAAATGCGAATACTTCCCCTTCCACCCCACCAATGACCCGGAAAACTTTAACTGCCTGTTCTGCTACTGCCCGCTGCATGCACTGGGAGACAAATGCGGCGGAAACTTCACCTATATTGCCGGGGGGATCAAGGATTGCAGCGGCTGCTTGATTCCCCATCGCAGGGAGGGTTATGACTATATCATCGGCAAGTATGGCGAGATCAAAAAACTGGCGCAAAAAACCAACTGACAGGAGGCAAGCGTTATGATAAGTCGAACCTGGTTTGAAAATCCGGATCATGTGGTATACGCCGTAAAGGATGAGGTGATCCCCCGACTCTCCCGGGAGCTGGGAATCAGCGATCTGGCCCAGCGGATCGAGGATTTCAGCAAGGCTCCCACTCAGGAGGGGGAAAACATCAAGGGGCTCAAACGCACCACCTTGAAGCTGATGGTTCCCAACCTGGTTTTCCGGGAGCCCATCGAAATGGGTGAAAATGTATGGATCTATATGGGTGAGCTCTGTCCGGCCTATTGTTTGTACACGCCCTGGGAAAAATAGAAAAAGCACATGGCCTGTACCCGACGCAGGGACAGGCCATGTGCTTTTCTGTATGTCCGAATACCGTTAAGATACCTGCTCCCAACGCTTGAGGGAGGCCATCATATATGAGGCTACATCCATATCATAAACCTCATGGAGAAACGCTCTTGTCAGAACCATATTGGCAGGCCCCATCCCTGCCACAGAACCATTTTTCAAAAACAGAAGCTGATCAGAAAGCATCAGAGAAAGATTGATGTCATGGAGTACTCCGATGACCGTCCGTCCTTTTTCCTGAGACCAGTTTTTAAGATAGCTTACCAGTTCTGTCTGATGCTTCAGATCCAGGTGGTTGGTGGGTTCATCCAGTAAAATGATCTCCGGTTCCTGGGCCAGCGTCCGGGCCAGGAAAACCCGCTGGAGCTGGCCGCCCGACAGTTCGGAGATCTGCCGGTCACGCAGCGACTCTAGTCCTGTGGCCTGCAGATACTGTTCCACATACCGCTTGTCCTCTTTGGAAGTGGACGCAAAAAGCCCGCGGCGCAGCTTCTGATACCGGCCCATCATTACCGTCTCATAGACGCTAAAGGAAAAATAGACGGTACTCATCTGGCTCATCATAGCCATATGGGAGGCGATCTCTGGCCGACGCATATCGGCCACCGGTTTCCCATCCAGTGTCAGTTCCCCACGGCTTTCCAGAAGACCGGCAATAGCCCGCAACAGAGTGCTTTTCCCGCAGCCGTTTGGCCCCAGAATGCACAGATTTTGTCCCAGAGGCAAATCAAAGGTAATATCGTGCAGAATGTCTCCGTTTCCATATCCGGCACAAATATTTTTCAGATGCAGCATGGAAACTCCACCTCATTTCAGCTTTCTGCCGCGGAAGAACACCAGTGCGAAGAAGGGAGCGCCTACCAGTGCCGTCACGGCCCCTACAGGAATAATCGTGGGCGCCATCACCGTGCGGGAAATCAACTCCGCCAACATCAGAAATGTGCCGCCGAACAAAGCGGACAAGGGCAGCACTAGACGGTGGGAGGAACCGAAGATCCGCCGCACAACATGGGGCGCGATCAGATCCACAAAACCAATAACACCCACCAGCGACACCGCCGTGCCGGTCAGCAGGGCGGCAATGCCGATCAAAAGGAGCTTGATCCGCTTGAGATCCACGCCGATGGACATGGCCTGCTCCTCTCCAAAGCTCATGATATCCATCTCCGGAGTAAAGCGCTGCAATACCAGCATGGAGATGACCAGAACCGGGAACATCACTGCCACATGGGACCAGTTCCGGCCAGTGAAGCCGCCCATCTGCCAGAAGACCATCTGCTGCAGGTGCTCCCGGGACAGAGCGGTGATCAGCGTCAGAATGGCGTTGACAAAGAGAGAGAACACCATACCCACCAGGATGACCGTCTGATTCTCCATCTTGCCGTCCAGCCGGGCGGCAAAGGCCAGGGCCAGAAACACCGTGGCCAGCCCCCCGGCAAAGCCCGCTGCCGGCAGGGTGAACAGGCTCCCCAGAAGCGGGAACGTAACGCCTGTGACCATCACCAGAGCTGCGCAGAGGCTGGCGCCGGAGGAAACGCCCAGGGTATAGGAGGACGCCAGCGGATTTTTCAAAATGGACTGCATGACGGTACCGCTGGCGGACAGAGCCGCGCCGGTCAGAAAGGCCAGCACCGCCCTCGGAAAGCGCATCTCCCATACGATGGCGCTCAGATTTGGGTCAACGGTTCCGGAACCGCCGGACAGCTTGGCCATCAAAATCTCTGCCACCTGTCCGGGAGAGAGATTCACAGAGCCGACGGCGATACTGCCCACCAGAATGAGCAGGGCCGCGGCAACGGCAGTGAGTATCTTGACGATCCGCTTCATGCCGCAGCTTCCCCGGCAAAGGGATCTTCGATCCCTGCGTATGCGTCGGGATAGATCATCTTAGCCATCTGCTTCATGCCGTCGATCACATGGAGATTGGGAAGAGATACCGCATTCGTGTTGACCAGATACACGTCCCCGTTGGCCACGGCGGCGACATACTCCCAGCCGATTCGGCCCAGAATCTCCGCCACGGGATCGTCCACATAGTCCACCATGGTCAGAATAATGTCCGGATTCAGGGTGATCACCGATTCCTCTGTCACAGCAAGGTAGCCCTCCTGGTCGCCAAAAATATTCTCTGCACCAATCATTGTCAGCATCTCGTTCATAAAGGTGCCGCTGCCTGCAGTGTAGATATCGGGTGCACAGGCAATTTCGACCACCACACGCTTTTTATTCTGGATACCTGCGCCGATATCAGACAACTGCTCCAGTTCCTTCTGGAACTGTGCAATCAGTTCCTCGCACGTCTCTTGTGCGCCCACGCAAGCGGCAATGAACCGGGTGTCCTCCAGCATGGTGTCGATACTGGAGGCAGATGGAATGTCCGCCACACAGACACCGATATCTCGCAGGGGTTTAAAGGGATCCACACCGTCGGAGGCGCTCATACCGGTGGTAAAGATCAGATCAGCACCAAGAACAGCCATTTGCTCCGTATCCGGCTCCATCATGTCAAAGGTGGGCAGATCCTCCAGACCAAAATACATGGCAGAATAGGTATCCACAGCGACAAGCTTGTCCTTCAAGCCCAGATCCAGAAGGGTCTGCGTGGCAGAGGGCGCCATGGAGATAATGCTGTCCACCTGCTCCGGCAGAGTGATAGGATTGCCGCTGCGGTCTGTGTCCGGACGGCTGTCCGTAATCTTCTCCGTCTGCTGAGGCTGCAAGGTCTGCTCCGTAATCTCCGCAGGAACGCATGCGGCCAAGGCTGTCATAATCAGCATGACCATCATAAGGGCAATCGCATTTCGAAGTTTCATTTCCATCAATTCCTTTCTTCTTTTCCTGTATGCAGTTATCTGCTATAATCCATTCAGAACATCTCAGAAAATTCCGGAGGCCCAGGATATATGGAACGCAATTTTGAATTGTGCAACGGCGATTATCTAACATGTACGGAACAAGCTGCTATCTTTCGGTTTTCTGGCCCCCGCATGGTGCTGTCTACTGGGGCCAGCGGCGGTGGTATGCGGGCCGATCTGACCGCCGCCTTCAACTACTGTGACTGCGGCACAGCGGGGGTCTGCCAGCCTATGGAGGGAAATAACCTGCAAGCGCACCAGTGCGCAGTGGCAAAACGTCTTGGCCTGGACCCGGACCATTCCACCGGTCTTGACACTGCGGCAAATCTGGACAATATGGTGGTAATCACAAAGCATTGGAAGGATCTGCAAATCACAGCAGCAGTATCCGGCGGTGCTGATGTCAACGCCCTCTGCGCCGGAGATCCGGCATTCTTGGCAGAGGCGGATGGTGTGCCCTGTCCGGTGCCGCCAGGCACCATCAATATCTTTCTGGTCACTGACCGTCCTCTCTCCCCGGGAGCCATGGCAGAACTGATCATGACAGCTACAGAAGCCAAGACCGCCGTGCTTCGGGATCTGATGCAGGGCAGCAGCGTTTCCCAGGAACTAGCCACAGGGACAGGCACCGACGGCATGGTCATTATCTGTGGAACCGGCGAGGAAGGGATGCTGTTGAACGCAGGTAAACATTTTAAATTTGGAGAACTGGCAGCGCTGGCCGTCCGGGAGGCCGTCACAGAAGCGCTGTTCCGGCAGACGGGGTTCTGTGCCCAAGAACAGCATTCAGTGTTAAGGCGCTTGCGGCGTTTTGGGATCACAGCGGACAAGCTATCCGCCGACTGCCTAATCCGACTGCCTGATCAGCTTGCGGCGTTTTCCAGGACTATGGAAAAACTGGATCGGGACGCTTTTCTAGTGAGCGCAGTGTGCCTTTATGTGCATCTGGAGGATCAACGCCGCGCCGGGATGCTGACCGAAATGGAGGCTGCAGACTGGGCAGAATATCTTCTGGGAGAAGTCCGGCGGCACTACCACTGTGAACTCCCCGCCTCAGAGGCAACCGGTCTGATAGAGAAAATAGAGCATTTCTTGTGTGAGCTGATCCTGGCAAACCTTAATGAACAGAAGCGGCTTTATCCAAACGAAGTCCCCATCTAAGAACAAAAATAAAAAGCGGCAGCAGATGCTACCGCTTTTCCAGACAAAACGGGTGTTGTTTCCAACAGGAAACACACCCGTTGTTTTGTAGGTCTTCTGACTCACATATCCCGATGCAAACAACCGCATCCACGCATCTGTTTCGCCTTCCCAGTTAGGCCATTACAGCCTGCCAGTGACCTGCTTTCGCAGAAAAAACAGATACTCTATGCTCACAGCTACAGAATCCGAGGTCAATCCGGCCATCGGAAACGTGTTTGGGACTTTCACCCAATTCCCTTGTTCAGCAGAACAACCCAGCGTGTCTTTCCAGAAAGAACGCGCCGACGCCACAAAAGTCGGAGCAATGTATTCACTTTAGCCACTATTATAGAGAAGATTTCCCATATGTCAAGGAAGGTTTTTAACAAGGCAAATATAGTCGTATTATTTTTCTATCTTTGATTTTAAAGCAGAATTCCTAAAAAGGAAATATCTTTATTACTATAAGATTCTATTTAACAAGGTTCTCAACATGGATTTTCCTCTTCCTTCCCCATATCTGGGCATGCTCTACCAACGCTCTCGCGTTGCTTGCCGGATGCCAAGCATAGGCAATCAAGTGGGTACTGTGTTCCACCATATAACGGTTAGCCCGGATGATGGCTACCCGTTTTGGTACAGTCTCCATACCCGGCGGATAGAAAGTGCCGTCAAAGCCTTTCGGTGTAGGGGTTGGCCGGTCAAAAGGATGATAAGGCAGCAGCAAAGTCAACGTCACCTCCGGGTGACGCTTTTTTGCGTCTATGACGACCCTAGCTGCCAACTTATCAAAGTTGCCATAACGGCCCACTATAAAACTTGTGACACCGTATTCGGTGATATGGCGTTCCACCGCCGCTGTCAAAGCAGGAATTAGTTCATCGCCCGTCTCCCTGTGGCCGATGAAAAAGCAGGTTGCTCCTGTCATAGTTTGTTCCTTTCTGTATAGGCAATATTGCCTATAACGATGTATCTCAATTATAGGCAATAATAGAGATATAGCAAGCGGAAGGAGGGCTGTTGAGTGATTTCGTATGCACCGTTATGGGAAACAATGGCGCGTCGTGGGGCAACAACATATACCTTGCAGGTCAAGGGAGGTATCAGCAGTGCCTCCATTCGCCGGATGAAGGCCGGAGAATCCGTGTCTACCAATACGTTGGAGGCATTGTGCAAATTATTGAACTGCTCTTTAGCGGATATTGTAGAGTATCTTCCAGATACAGATGAACAAAGTTGAGCAAACCGATGGATGGAAAAATCTTATCCATCGGTTTTTGTTTATTTCACGATTTTTGCCGCTGTTTCTCCTGCTGCCGTTACCTTACTACAATCCTTCTATTGCTCGATTATATCATTGTATTGCTATAAATAACAATTATCTTCCATAAATATTTTCTCGTTTTGATGATACCCTTTTAATAAAAAGGGGTGCATTATGGAGACAGCATATCGGGAACAATTCATAAAATTCGGCTTGAAAGTGCAATACTACCGAAAGCTGCATGGCATGACCCAGGAAGCCTTTGCTGACGCAATCGGTAAATCATGGTCATTTGTGGCAAAAGTCGAGAGTCCGACAAGACCGTTCGGCGTCTCTATGGAAACCATGTTTAAGATCGCGGAAGTGCTGGAGATCCCAGTTTCCAAACTGTTTGAAGATTAAAAAATCTCACGGTGAGACCTCATTCCAAAAGGAATTGCGTCTCACCGTGAGATTTATTTTATTCCCCGTAATACAGGGGGCGTCCGATAGAGGTAAAGCCCTCCAGGCCGGTGATGACCACATTGTTGGCTCCGCTGGCGCAGTGGACGATCAACAGATTGCCGTTTTCGTCCCTGCCGCCCACAATACCAACATGAGTATCTTCCGGATAGAATACCAGATCGCCGGGCTGGGCCTCATCCCAGGAGATAGAGGTACAGTAGGTGTGCTGCATACGAGCACCTCCGCCATGGCCGATAACATATTCGCCGTTGCTGACATTATAGAAAGTCCAGTCCACAAAGCCGGAACAGTCCAGCCCATAGGGCCGATAGGTGCCGGTTGTGGAGCTGCCGTCCGCCCACACCTTGGAGAGTTGTCCCCAGCGGGAGTCCCAGCCGAGAACCAGGGATTTTCCGCCCCAAAAGTAGTTGACCTTGCCCACCAGCTTGCAGGCGGTCTCCATCACCGCACGGCGCTCCGGGGAAAGATCCTCCGGGAGATTTTGCAGAAGTTCCACTGCGTCGGCCTGGGTGATTGCAAGATCCCCCAGCAGTCCATCCAGTGCGTCCAGCTCCTCTAGCAGTTCGGTCAAGGTTTTGTTTTGGAACTCCGAGAAGGAATAGATTGTCCGCATATCATCGGCGGTTTTGGGAGTAATGGTGATATGAAGGATCGTTTCTGTGGAGGCCTCCCCTTCCACCGTCTCCGTCTCTGTGGTAATTTGACACATATCCCAAAAGACAGCACGCAGGCGCTCTATCCGGTCTGGGGTCAGCGCGGCTACATCCACACCATCGTCCCCTCCGGCGGTCTTGACAGCAAAGACGGCCACCACCTCTTTCCAGGCTGGGGGTTGTCCCTGTATGTCAATGCTGTCATAGTCTCCCGTTTGCAGTGTTTCCAGCTCGTCCGCAAGTTCAACATTGATTTGCGCAATCGCTGCATTTAATGGAACGGCGTCTCTGGATGGCTCATTGGAAAAGAAAATCCCAAACGGAGAGGCCAGAAGTGCCGCAATCAAGGCCATGACCGCCAGCGCCGCCACCAAAACCACGCCGCCTACCAAAGATACCAAAGCACTGACAAGTGCCGCCGCTGCTTTTGTCACTGCAACAGCGGCCTTTCTGGAAAGTTCCGCGGCAGCCTTGGCCGTCTGCTTGGATTTTTGCAGCATACTCCGCTGGGCGGCGGTCTGTGCCTTCCGGCGAGCACGCTCCATTACTTGCTTGGCTGCGGGCGTCCCTGCGGTCTTTCGGGCAGTTGTTTTGACCGCACTCGTTGATACCTGGGCGGATTTGTCCATAGCTTTTCGTGTCTTGGGTGTAAATGCCCCACCGGGCGGCTTTTCTTTTGGCCCGGAGGAGCGCCGGGGGCGCTCCTTGATGGATGGATTGATGGATTGATTTCCGGGAGAGTGTTCTTTTTTTGTGGTGTATGTATTTTGGGGAGTACCGCCATAATGAGGGACTTCCCGGAATTGGCCGTTCTTTGGATGATCGGCTCTGACGGAGCGTTCCAACTTCTCAACGGCCTGTTGTTTCATCCGGGTCTCCGGGGTAAGCTGCGATCCCTTGTGTAAGCTGTCCGGGGTATTGGGATGAATGGTTTTCCCATCTCTCAATGTATCATTGGCAGATGGGACCATATCCGTTTTCTCCTTGGGATGGCGGCCGCCTTCTTTGATTTGTTCCTTCCGGGACTTGGGACGGTACGCCGGGTGCAGCAGTCGATCAACTGCCTTTTCGGCTCGGTATCCCACTTCTTCCACAGCGTCCATCCCCGCCTGGACACTCTGTTCAGCCGCTTGGGTGTCGGGTGTTGCGGTACTGCTATTGTCCCGTTGACGCTCCACCAGCCTACGGCGGAATTTGGCGGTCATTTGCCGCAGGGGGCCATTTGCTTTCCGGTCTTTACCGGGACGCTTGATTTTATCATCAGAACTGCGCTCTTTTAACTTCGGCATGATTCACCTCCCATTTTGCGTCTCACGGTGAGACGCGATTTTCTCTTTGCCCAGTACCTCCGCAATACCCGCCATCAGATAATCGGCACAGGGCAGCGCAATCGAGTTGCCCAGGGCGCGATACCGTTGGGTGGAGCTGATGGGCTTGCCGTCTGCGCCATACTCCGTCCAGCCTTCCGGCAATCCCATCATGCGCTCGGTCTCCCGTTCCGTAGGGAAACGGATGCAGCCCCCAAAAGAATCATCCTCAAACCAGAAGGCAAAGGGCGTGACGACTCCAGCTAAAATAGTGGGAAAAGGGTCAGTTGGAAACCCAAAGCTGTCTCGGAACTGGACGTGTTCCTGTTTTTTGGATGCTCCTCGCATACGGAACAGTTGAAAGGGTCGGAGGATGGGTACACGCCCCCCTGTTTCAAGAAAAGGGCCTCGATTCCCGGCGGAGGCGGACAACCCGCCCGCTGGGCCAGTTTCAGAAAGTAGGAACATTGGGCGGGGCTTAAACAGTATTTCGTGAGCACGCTGCCCTCCAAAATCTGCCACGAGAAAGATACGTTGCCGTCGTGCCAGGCGGGGGCTTGCCCAATATTGGGCGTCCATAAGCCGCCAGGCCAGATCGGGACATCTCCCTCGCACCATTCCGGCATTTGCCCATCGACCAGAGGGAGGAACTGAAAACGGGGTGTCTTGGAAGGATCGGAGCACGGCCAGAAAATCCAGCCGGTCATTTGATGAAAGAGCTCCCATGACGTTTTCCCAAAGAGCGATAATTGGAAATTGACCTCCAGTGGCACACCTCATTTCTTTGATAATTCGGATTGCATGATGAAACAGACTTGATTTCGCTCCAGCCAAACCGGAACGGTCTCCGATTTGAGACAAGTTTTGGCACGGAGAACCAAAGGTAAGAATGTGGACGGCGGGGCTCTGTCCTCCGTCCATCTTTGTTATATCCCCCAGGTGCTCCATCTCCGGGAAATGTCGCCGGGTGATGGAGATGGGGGCTTTTTCAATTTCGCTGGCCCAGAGCGGCACGATCCCGTGGCGGCTGGCCGCCAGTGGAAATACTCCGATCCCGTCAAACAAACTGCCCAGGGTCAGCGGCGGCTCGTTTTGCGTCTCACGGTGAGACATGATTTCCAGTGCCATATCAGTTTTCTCCCGGTGTGGTGGACATGAGCCGATAGAGCTCGGTATCCTTGGGAATGGAGTTGTTAAATGGGACCAGGGAGCCGCCCATCTTCAACAGGCCGTGTCCGGGTTCCGCATTGGTGATGTAGCCCATCTGTGTATCGGAGATATGAAGGAGCTTGCCCAACTCCGCCCGGTCGGTGGCCGCCTGATTGAACAGCAGGAGAAATTCAGAGTTTGCCAGCATGAGCCGGGCCGTTTCGGACTTTAAGCACTCCTCCACATTCTGGGTCGCCGCCGTCATAATACCTGCGTACTTTCTGAACCGTTTCCAGGCACGGTACAGAAACTCGCCGGAATAATGGTACTTGAAATACAGATACACTTCGTCCAGGAACACCCAGGTGTATCAATGCGATATTCCTGCAACAATCTGAATTGCCGCTGATAACGCCGTAGTTTGGAAACCTCCGCCCGTATGGAAAAGGGGATTTGTTTCCTCTTAGGTCGTCGTATGTTCAAAAGATAGAGATAGGAAACATACAAGGCCCGGAACCCCCGCACTTTTTTTCGGGGCATTTGAGTATACAGCCCCTTCACCGTACTGACCAGCAGCTGATAGATCGGATTATCTCCGCTCTGTGCCTCCAGTCCAGCCACAATCTGAGCGGTGGATTCGTCCATTTTTTCATCGCCGGCGTAGTGGGCTGCAAAGGCGCCGGCCAGCAGAGACTTGACGGTAATGCCGCTATCAGGAACCAGCTCGGTGTTGGCCAGCTGCTGCGCCAGAGCCGTTGCCTGCTCATAGGTCAGTTCAGGATTCTGCTGCATCAGCACGGCGGGCAGCATGGTTTCTACCAGGCCCTCCATGCCGCTGATCAGGAATTCGCCAGCGTACGCAGGGAAGTTATCAATGCCCTCCACCTCGGTAACATGATCGGTGCTGTAGGAGAACTTCTCCTCACCCAGGGTCACATACCGGATGGGACAGGGGCTGGTAACCAGAGAGCCGGTCTCCACGTCGTAGAGCACATTGCCCTGCTCGGTGGTGGTCATGGACACGTCCTGGGAGTGGAAGTGTCCGGTAAATACCAGATTCATGCCGGCATCGGCCAGGGTGTCGGCTACGGTCTCATAGTCCTTCACCAGATACTGGGAGAACATGGTGGGCTGAATGGAGGTGTGGGGCACCAGGCCATGGTGCATCATACCAATGGGCCGGCGGCCGTCCCGGATGGCGTCCTGGATCTGCTCCAGCACCCAGTCCAGCGTCTCCTCGTCCAGTTCGCCCGCGGTCTCCTGGTTGGGATTCTCCTTGTCGTCGTTATAGATGCCGCTGTCCATGACGATGAGGCGGTAGTCGTCGCCCAGATCGACGGCGTAGGACAGGGAGTTGTTGTCCTGGGCCACAGCTTCATCATAGCCGAACTGGGCATAGATGCTGCGGAAATCATCGGTGTCGATGGTATCCACCTGCTCGGTCGCATCATCCACAAACTTTACCGCGTTGGCGTTGGAGATATCGTGGTTGCCGTTGATGACAAAGACCTGGATTCCGGTTTCTTCCTCAAAGGCCGCCAGCTTTTCCGCCAGCAGCTCGTGGTTAACTTTCTCACCATCCTTGGTCAGGTCACCGGGGATAAGCAGATTCTCGGCATCGCCCTGAGCGATCTTGTCCAGAGCCGCATCCAGGATGACCTCACTCTCCACCAACATCTTGCGGTCAGCAGCCAGATATGCCTCAAATGCCGCGCCCGTGCTGCCCAGAACATCAGCATCATACAGATGGTCATCGGAGATCACGGCAACTTTCAGATCATCCGGCTGGGGCTGCACTTCCGTGCCGGAAGTGAGCTCATATACCGCCACAGTACCGGACACCTCGCAGGCGGTCAGCAGCAGGGCCTTCCCCGTAGGGCTGTTTCCGGCGGGAATGAAAGCGAAGCCCTCGGGGGCTACGTCTCCGCCGGTCACAAACTTGTCTTCGTCCTGGGAACCGGGGACGGTGAAGGTGAAGTCCCGGGAGTTGATATAGTTCACATAAGAGACATTGGCGGGATCGGTAACGTCATAGACCATCACGCCGCCGGTGCGTGCGCTCCAGGGCGATGAAGGCATAGATCTTGCCGTCCACGGTGCCCACGGTGACGCTCTCCGCCTCCGGGCCCTTCTTGCCGGAGCGGTCATCCACTTCCGCGTTGTCGTTGGAGCAGTTGAAGTAGCCAGGCAGATACTGGGCGGTGAGGGACTCGAAGTCGTCGCCGCTGGTGTAGACCTCCTGGATGCCGGAATCGGTGACCTCATCGAGGGTGAAGGAGCGGCCGCCAAAGAGGTAGTCCTTCTGACTGTTCAGGCCGTCGTAATCCTCAGCAAGGAAAAATACTACCTTGCCAGTGAGGCCGGAGTTGTCGGCGGTGATAGCGCCGGTAGGAGAGGTGTCGCCGTCCTTGAAGTTGCGCTCGTCCTCATTGAGGTAGTCCTCCCACTCCCGGCTGTCGCCCTCGTTGGCGGTGAGCAGGTAGGTCTTGCCGTCCTTCTCAAAGGCGGCGATGCCGTCGGGCATCCGAATGCCCATCAGGCTCTCGTAGGTCTTGGGGCCGTAAGCTCCATCCTTCTTGTCGATATCCACGGGGGTGGTGCTGTAATCCTCAAAACCGGCGGAGTAGATGCCGGTAAAGGTCTTGGAGGTCAGGTCCAGCACAGCGATGGCGTTGGCCTCCTGGATGGTCACATAGGCATTGCCGCCGGAGACAGCGATGTACTCGGGCTCCAGGTCCACGGAGGGAGCGGTGTCCTTCTTCAGGACGATACCGGCGGACACCAGCTGGTCCCGCTGGGCATCAAAGGCGTCAAAGGTCACCACTGTGGCGGTGCCGGCAGCCACGTCCACCACGCTGACCGAGCCCTTGGGGTCGGCGATATCCTGACCATAGCCCTGCCGGGGCTCGCCCTCGTCGGCAGTGAGGACGGTGTTGTTGTCGGCGAAGGTCACCATGTCAGGCTGCACGCCCACAGTGACCAGCTTCTGAAGGGTCAGGGAACCGTCGGCGTTGCAGGTGAAGAGGGCTACCCGGCCGTTGTCAGCATAACCCTCAGCCTGGAGCGCAGTGGCCAGCACTTTGCCGTCGGGGGAGACGGCCACAGAGGTCATATCGCCGTAGGCAAAGTTCTCATCCGCGGCCTCTACCAGGGCCTTCACATCAATGTCGTTGCCGTCCAGCAGGTCCACGGTATCCTTCTCCTCCAGGGTCTTGAGGGCGATGGCGGTGAGCAGGCCGGACTGGCCGTTGACGGCATAGGCCCAACCGTTGACGGTGTTGTAGGAGACGATCTCCATCACGCCGCCATCCACGTTGAATTCACCGGCTTCATAACCTGCGACCTTAGTCAGGTCCAGGTTCCTAACCGGTGCAGTTGCCCAGTTCACTACAGCGTACAAATCAAAACAAGCGAGCCGAAACACCGACTCGTCTGCCAATTTGCTTTGCTGCCCTTGCGGACCTCTTTTGACTTCCGCGGTCTGTGCAATATATTTTTTATCGCGCAGTTGAAAGTTTAGCACCGGTCCCTCCGTTTATCTATACACATCCCGTTAAGCTCCTGTAAAGCTTGTGTAAGGCACTTCTGTTCCATCCGGTTGACAAAAAACAACATCCAGCCCTGACACACTCTCGTGTCAGAGCCGGATGTTGTTTTATCGGTTTCTTGTGGTTATGTATGCTCTATAAGGGTAGTATAGATGCCGTTTTCCCGTTGGGTGAGTACCGTTTTCATCCCCCAGTCGGTGACACTGCACTGCTCCCCCACCCGGTTCAGGGTAAAGTAGGCCATCCCGCCCCGGCGGCAGGCCTCGTCAGTCTGGGCCGAGATATAATTTCCCAGTGAATAGTACACCAGCGTCCTCTGCCCGCTCGTCCCGGTCACCCACTCGTAAGGTTGGAGCACATGGGGATGGGTACCCAGCACCACATCAGCACCGCAGTCGGCAAAAACCTGCGCCCAGTAGCGTTGAGTCTCGTCGGGTTCCGCCCCATACTCAGTGCCCCAATGGACGAATACCAGCACAAAGTCCGCCGCCTCTGCCGCAGCTGTCAGGTCCCGGCGCACCAGGTCCTCATCCTCCAGAGTATGGAGCACATAGGGCGCCTCCTCCGGCAGCGCGTGGCCATTGGTCATCTGAGTATAACTGAGCACGGCACAGGTGATGCCCTGCCGCTCCAGCAGCTGGTAGGGCTGATAGCTGCCATCCTCCACCGGTTGGATACCGGGACAGAGTATCCCGGCCTTCCGATAGAGATTTGCCGTCAGATCGATGGCATCGGTCCCCTTGTCCAGGGCATGGTTGCTGGCGCAACTCACGATATCGAAGCCAGCACGAATTACCGCCTCGCCCACCTCTACCGGTGTACCGAAGGTAGGATAATCGCTGTAGTCCTGGCGCTGGTCCACATAGATGGTCTCCTGATGAAGGCAGGTCACATCATACCGGGCCAGTTCCTCCGCCACCCCGGTAAACAGGTGGTCAAAATTGCCGTCCAGCTTTCGCAGACCATAGTCATAGATGGGACGGTGGATCAGATTTTCCCCCAGAGCAGCCACGGTAAGCTCTGCCGTTTCCGGCCGCTCCGGCAGGGTGCTGAGTCCCCAGGAGATCCAGTCCCAGGCACTTACCCGACCGGATCGCTCCTCCAGGGTCAGACGGTTTTCCGGCGTAAAGGACCAGCTCTTCACCTCCACCCCAAGGTCAGAGGCCATCCAGATGGGTTTGGCGGTCTCCCCAGTCCAGTCGTAGATGAAGATGTGCTGGGACCAGACCTGCTCCTCCGTCTCCTCCTCCCAGAAAGGACGGCTCTGCCCATAGCGGCCCTGCCGCCAGCACAGGAGCATCAGTTCCCGCCGTCCGTCGTGGTCGATATCACACCAAAGCACATCCTGAACCGGCTCGTCCGGTTCCGACTGCCAGACCTTTTCATCTCCGCTCCACAAAGCTACCCGCCGGTTCTCCAGGGTAATACGCTCCGGCTCGCCCCAAGCAGGTTCTCCGGCCAGATCAGCTGTATGCCAGACCACCCACTCCGGCGGGTCGTCTTCTTGGGCAGCCCACCAAAGGCCGATTACCAGCAGACAGGCGCCAACTGCCAGCGCAGCCAGGAGCCTCCGTCTCACCATGAATTGCTCCGATAGCTTTCTGTCCAGGTGGGCTTGACCAGGCTGTCTCTGCCCTCCCAGTTATAGTTGCCGTCGGGGCCAACCCACTCGCCGATCATCTGCCGCCACTGGGTATCGGTCAGGCGCTGCTCCATCGGCCAGGTAAATTGATAGAAGTCGTACACTGCACCGGAGGCCAGCCGCAGGGTCCCGTCCACGGGCACCACCACCACGATCTCCTGAGGCATGGCGTTTGCAATTTGCAGCACCGTACCATTGGGATCGGTAGCAATATCGGTCACCAGCGAGGCGGGGATCTCCTGGGTCTCCAGGTAGTCGCTCTCCGCTTTGTCCTTGACCGCCTCGATCCAGAAGTGCTCCAGATTGCCGCCATAGGTGCGGATCAGCTCATACTCCTCGTCGGTCAGGGTCTCGTTCCGCAGTTCCTTTTCCGAAATGGTCTGGAGCTGCTTGGCCAGCTGCGCCAGGCGGAACAGGTTCTCCTTATCCTCATCATTGATGAGCCCGTACTTGTCCAGCCCCTCGGCAGTCTGCTGGGCCAGCAGATAGAACCGGCGGAATACCTCCGGCTCCGGCTCCACATAACCCCGGTCATCCACTTCTTCGATATAATCGCCGCCCATCTCTGCCATGACCTGCTTGGCATAGAGGACGGTATCATGCTTGAGCTCGGTAAAGCTGCCTGCAAAGGTCTCCAGGCTCTTTTGCTGCCAGGCCTGGCTGGTCATAAAGGAGGGGTACCCCTCTCCCTTTTCCTCCAACAGAGGCATCAGGGTATACAGCCAGCTGGAGTAGAGGCTGGCGTTCCATGCGGACTCCGGAGCCTGGGCAATGGTGCTCCGGAGCCGGTCCATGTTTTCCGTAAAGCCCGGATATTGGGTAGCACCCTGCTGGCTCAGCAGATCCAGAGCCAAATCAGAGCCCATAGCCGCCGGCACATCCAGCACGTCGGGCAGCATCCGTTTGTCTCCGCCAGCTGTCTCCTTCACCTGGCTGTACACCAGCTTCTGCATGATGGCAGCGTCAATGGTGAAGCGCTGACCCATGAAACGGAAACCCTTGTTCAGCTCCTGGATATCCTCCGTTCCGTCCCAAACTGGCACAGAGTTGATGGCCGGTGGGTCCATTGCCTCAATGGCATTCACAAAGGCATCAAAAGCCTTGTCGCCGCCCGGCAGATCGACCGCTGCCGGAAGGCCACCGTAAGCCGTTTCAATGGCGGGCCTATAGTCATAGTAGCTCAGATCGTCGCTGGCTCCCGCAAAGAAGGAGGTGACTGTGTAGATCATCTCCCAGTCAGACTGATTGCCGTCAGCCATGGCCAGATTCATGAGCAGTGCACTGCGGCTCATGTCCTCGTCCTTCTGGCCAAAGTTCACCTGTCCATACCACATCATAGCACGGAAGTACTGCTCCAGCACCTGGTCGCCCTCGTAGTATCCCCGTGGGATGAACTGGGTGTAGTCCATAAAAGTCTCACTGATCCCGCAGGTATCAATGCCGGCAGCGGCGTTGATCCGGTCTACCTCCGCCTCTGCCAGATCAGCAGCGTAATCAGGGATCTGGACCGACGGGTCCTGCAGCACAGCTGCCACCGCGAAGAAGGCCACGTTGCGGCGGGCAGCCTCCTCCCATTTGCTGCCCTCAAGGGCATCATACTGTGCCATACTGCTCTCCAGCATTCCCTTGCTCAGATTAAGCAGACCGTCAGCCAGGTAATTCTTTTCCGTCCGGCTGAGCAGCAGACTGAAATACAGGTGATAGGTATGCATCATGGAATCCACGGTTACAAAGTTAGGAACCAGGTTGTACCGGTTGCTCTCATACACCTCAAAAAATTCATGACCATAGCTATTGGTCACCACAAACAGGTTCTCCTCCAGTTTATTCACCGCGTCATCAGAGAGATAGAACTGGTCCGTGTTCATCACATTGGTCAGCCCCGGCGCCACTGTATAGGCCGGTACCGAGGGGGTTATCTGGGCCTCCTCTGCCCCAGTGAAGTTCAGCAGCTGAATGCGGGAGATAGATTGGATCGGGCCAACATTTTGAGTCTGCTCTTCAGGCATGGGAAATAGCTCTTCCATGGAGTCAGACAGTTTCTTACTGCATCCGGCCAGTAAACCAGTGGAGGCCATCAGCAGCGCGCCGGCGGTCAGAGCCGCTGTGACCCGCGCCGCTCTGTTGCGCCGCCGGCGGCCAGGTTCTGTGCGATTCCCGTTCATGGAAACTCCTCCTCATTTAATGATTATGGAATCATCTTCCTGTCCTCTACGAGGTCAGTATACCATACTCCTTTCTTTCAGGAAAGGAAGAAATCCTCCGCCTTGACGAAGCTCTGGCCCCCACTGTCATTGTGCCCATCTGAATTTCTGATGCCTCCACTGGTATGGCACACCCTCGGCACTGCAGTCCTCTCCTCTCCGTCCTGTAAAACAGTTTTTCTGTTTCGTCTATTTTGACTACACATAATCAGGGCTGGAACATTTGATCTAAAACAAATTCACAGAATCATTCATTTTCTCAATTTTATGCACAAAATTGTCGAAAAACCTCAAAAAATGCAAATTACAGATGAGCTTTCCCGAACACCGGGACGTCATACATATTACAATTATGTTGATTTTTGTAAGTCAAACTGGTACAATATGGTGGACGGTGTAGCCAATTAATTGGGCATTTTATATCATCCGCTTTGATGATGAGACAAAAGTTCTATTTTGTCTACAGTGAAGGAGGTTGATATGAAGAAGTACGATATGTGCGTATGTCATGTGTGTAGAGAGGGGGGGAATTTACTCTGCTCAAACAGTGGGATTCCATCCTTAATGGATTGATTACACCTGAGCAACTCAGATGCGACTGTCCCATATGCATGGTCAGTCTCACAAGCAACACCATTGTCCAGCGACACCGTCTTTACCCCATGTGTGTGGAGGCACACGTTCATAAAATTTAGGAGGGAAAGCAGATGAAACAGACCACCCGGCATATTCTGAGCTTAGTGCTTACCTGTGCCATGCTTCTGAGCCTTCTCCCTGCCGTAGCTCTGGCCGAAGAGCCGGAGAACACACCCAACACGGCAGCAGATACCTTAGCAGACCCCGCACCGGTCAATGAGCCCGCCGGCGAACCGACGCAGAAGGTATATGTGTCTAAAAACGGTGATGACACAACCGGAACCGGTGAGTCGGATAAACCCTACGCTACACTGCATAAAGCGGTAGACACAGCATCGGATGGGGCAACGATTTATGTGATGTCAAATTTGTCGATGGAGAAGTACGCATTTGTTAGTACGAAGGCGCTTACTATTGACGGAAACGGATATACGATCACCAGGGGTGAAAATTTTACTGCCCAGAACGATGCTGCACGCGGCGGCTACAATCCCGCCATGATCGAGGTGGCAAACGGCGCTGAGTTGACGCTACAAAATATCACGCTAGATGATGCTTTTAAGACCAACGGCACCAATTTCTTAGAGCAGCTTACAGGTGAAGGAAATAACGAAAATAAAGTCCAGGATGCTATCATTGCAGCTTATGGAGACGGCAAAGGTACAATTATTCTTGGTAGCGGTACCACACTTAAGAACTTCGGCGGAATGTCAGCGGTTCGCGTTGGCGGCAATACCGATGCGGGCGGTCAGTGGTATGGGAGTACTCTGATTATGCAGTCTGGCAGCAAAATCATTGATGATAACCTTGGTACACGTATAGGCGGTGTAGCTGCAGTTTGGAGCCAAGGCGGCAAGATTGAGATTCAGAAAGGCGCTGAGATCAGCAGTATCGATGGACGGGCTGTCTTCCTTGAAGATGGCGGTATTGCTACAGTCTACGGTTCCATCAAGGATATCACGGCAAACAGCCATATGACATTTAATCCAGCCATGGGGACCGGCTTAGGCGGCGGAGCATTAAATGATGGTTTTGCCGGTATTGCCGTAGCGGCTGTTGGAAATTCCATATTTACCCTCGGGGAAAAAGGAACTATCACCAATATTGTTAGCGATACAAAAAACTCATCTGATGTCGCCATTATGTTGGTTGGTTCCACATTTGCAACGGAAAAAGATTCCACCATGTCCGATATTAACATTATTGGTATTGCCGACATCAACGGAGGCAAAATAGAACTTGGAGGGAGTCTTTCCGATTGCGACTCAAAGAATGTTCTCTTCCGTTTGAGAGGTGGCGGCACAGTTACATTCAAACTTCTTGAGGGAGCAAGTATTACTGATTGTACTGCCGATGTCGCCATGGTCTACTTAAATGGTGGCAAACCTCTTATTGAAATTTCTGGCATTATCGATGGTTCCAATGTGCCGCCACTTTTCATTTCCAATAACGGTTCTCGAAAAGGCGGCACCATTACGGTGACAAAGACGGGCATCATCACAAATATCACGGGTGCAGGAATTCGGGCAGAGGATCCGTCTACTATAACCATTCAGGGTACAATCACAAACTGCTCAAGCTATGCAATAATATATGAGCCGAAGGCAAATCAATCGCTGCTTAAAATTGAGGGTAGTGCAACTATCGAAAACAATAACAGCGGCAAAGCGCAAATTCAAGTTACAGGCCTCCTCCCTGCCACCGATACTCAGGAGCATATCGTAATCAACCAAGGCAGCCTCGACAGCAATAAAACCATCGCCTTGAAGGCATTTAATATAACGTTGGATGACAACTATGCAAACATCAAACTCGGCAATGCCAGCAACGTGGCGGCAACAGCAATCACAAATGCTGTTAAAGCTCAGCACTCCGACTGGACTATGATTGACAGCAATGCACTCTGGTTCCAGCCCTCTGAAACAAGCGTTCATTTCACCGTAAGCAAGCTTCGCGACGCAAAAAACACCGGTCTCTTTATGGCGTACCTCCCGCTGAACGCAGACGGTGCACCTACGGACGACGCAACACTGACGCTGGAAGAGCTTAAAAACACCGATTCCATCAATGTGACGCTGGACAGCCTGATCCCCGGTCAATCCTATGCGGTCATGTTTGTCAACAACAATGAGTACACACTAAACCCGGATGACATTACGATTTATACCGGTGGCGGACAAGGTGACGAGAACTATGATAACGGAGGCTTCCCTAAATTCACTTTAACAAATTGCATTGACTTAAGTTATGTCGAGAATCCTGTTACCAATCAATCTGGAGACGATTTAACGAGCCTCGAAGTCAATGGAAAGACTTACAGCGCAACTGCCGACGAAAGTCTAGTCGATCAGTTAATTTCCCTGTTAGATGTAACTTATATTTACGAAGATGGTACGGTCGTCAATAACGATGGTAGAGCCGGCGTGTACACTGCAAAGTTTTCATGGAAGGATCTGACTGACCCAGATGTAAAAATAAATGGAAATGAAGTTCAACTGGGCGACGGTGGAACCATAATCGTAAGATATGTTGAGGACATCAAGGATGCCCAAACCGGCGAAAACACCTATGCGCTGGTGAGCGAAGAACCCTCGGGGCCGGTCGAACACGCTGTAGCAATTCCGAACAAGGAATATGCTTGGTCTGACCCTACATTTTACACCAACGACGATGAAGATCGTGAGGCAAATGCTGCAGGTATCCAGCTTTTAGACGACTCTCTGCTGGTCTACGAAGGCGAGGATCGGCAAGGACTCATGGAAGCCAAGGCGGAGAAGTACCTCGGTGATCCCGGGGAAGGTCTGGCTTATCGCTACAAATTCCACTATCTCGATCTTGTGGACGCCTTTAATGGAAACGCTTGGGTATCTGCTTTTGGCGGTACTACGATTTATCTGCCCTACCCTGACGGCGTAACAGCCGAAAATGCAAAAACTTTGGGACTTAAGGTCATCCACTACAAGGACCTGCACCGTGAATACGGCATTACTGGTCAGGAAGACGTCGAAGCAGCCATTACCGCCTGTGAGATGGAAACCATGCAGGCCGAGTTTACTGAAAACGGCATTAAGTTCGACGTAGCGCGAGCGGGTTTCTCTCCCTTTGCTCTGGTTTGGGAAGAACCCGATATCCCCAGCGTTACCCGCTACACCATCACTGCCAGCGCCGGTGAGGGCGGTTCCATCTCCCCCAGCGGCTCCGTGCGGGTCTCCCGCGGCAGCGATAAGACCTTCACCATGAAGGCCGACGAGGGCTATGAGATCGACGACGTGCTGGTGGACGGCGAGAGCGTAGGCGCTGTGAGCAGCTACACCTTCAAGAATGTGAAGGAGAAGCACACCATCTCCGTCTCCTTCCGTCAGCTGCCTCCCACTCCCGATGACACCGGTGTGTCCGACTGGCTCAACACCAAGGATCACCTTGCCTACCTGCAGGGCTTCCCCAACGGCTGCTTCGGTCCCAGTCAGAATATGACCCGCGCTGAGGCCGCTCAGATGTTCTACAACCTGCTGCTGGACAAGGACGTGACCCAGACCGTCACCTTCTCCGACGTGCCCGCTGACGCCTGGTACGCTGACGCTGTCAACACCCTGGCCTCCATCGGCATCCTGGAGGGCGTGGGCGGCGGCCGTTTTGAGCCCACCCGCGTCATTACCCGTGCGGAATTCACCGCCATCGGGATGCGCTTCGGCGATCTGAGCACCGAAGGCGAGAACATCTTCTCCGACGTGGATGAGGACGACTGGTTCTATGATGTGGTGGTCGGCTCCATCCAGTACGGCTGGATCAACGGCTTTACCGACGGAACCTTCCGCCCCTATCAGACCATCACCCGCGCCGAGGTCACCGTCATCGCCAACCGGATGCTGGGCCGCAGCGCTGATGAGGACTATGTGGACGAGCACGGTGACCAGCTCCGCAAGTTCTGCGATGTGGACAAGGACAACTGGGCCTATTACGACATCGCGGAAGCCACCAATGCTCACGAGTATGTCAAGTCCGGTAGCCAGGAGACCTGGGAATCCTGACTTGAACACATCCACCCCTACTTACAAAGCTCAAAAAATGGCGGCACCCAACATTGGGTGCCGCCATTTTTCATGGCAAATTACCTTTTTACATCCGGAAACGGTTCAATGGTCTTTCCATTGTTCCCGCAGTTGATTCGGTGTCGTAGTGCAAAGCCGCTCGCCATATTTCTTCCGTTCTCGCTTCAATAATTATTGACAAACAATAATTATTCTGCTATGCTCAAGGTGGAATTATAATAAAACAATAATTTGAGGTGAGTACCATGACACGCAAGCATATTCTGATCCTGCTATGCGCCGCTCTGGTCGGAGGACTAACCGCCCTTGCTCTGTCGTGCTATGATCCGCAGGGACTGCCAGACCTGCTCTCTGCTCCAGGCCAGGGGCTGCGGGAGCTCTCCCTGTCCGGTCCCTGGGGCAACACGGGGGCCTGGGCAATCACCCTGGTGGTCACCCTTCTGCCACTGCTGCTTCTGGTTCTGCCCAAGAACCGGGGACCCTTGGTATGGGAAGACTGGTTGCTGCTGCCCGCCTGTGGTGTGGGCTTCTGCATGGTGTTTTTCTCCGTCAACCCTACCTTGCTCCCCACGCAGCTACCGGAGATATGGCCCTCCGTCTCCCTGTGCGTCTATCTCTCCCTGTTGGCAGCCTGGCTGGTCCTGCGGGTGCTGCGGCGGCTGGAGGGCCAGGAGGTCGGCCAGCTGGCTGGGGTACTCCGCATCCTGCTGTGGGCCTGCGCCCTGCTGGCGGCCTTTGGAACGGCGTACAGCCGGATCAGCGCGTTTGTCAGCCAGGCCACCCAGACGTCGCTGAACAGCCCATCCAGCTATGAGCTGGTCTTTGATGCCAACAGTATTAACGACGCTGTTACCACCGGACTCATCCTCCAGTTTATTCTGATGCTCCTGCCTTTGGTGGCCGACCTGTTCACCGCCTTTGTACTGGCCCAGGCAGCCTCTCTCACCGCCGTACTGAAAGCGGGATTGTTCAGCCAGGAGGCTGTGGAGCGGTGTGCCCTCACGGCCCGCTGGTGCCGGCAGCTGGTGGTGTGGTCCGCCCTGCTCACCGTTTTGAAAAATCTGTTTCAGCTTACCTTCCTGGCGTTCCCGCTCCAGTCCCATTTTCAGGTGTATATTCCTCTGTCCTCTCTGGTGCTGGCCGCCGCTCTTTACTTGCTGTGCCGCTGCCTCCAGCAGGGCAAAGAACTCCAGGAGGACAACCAATCCATTATCTGAGGTACCGCTATGGCCATTACTGTACATCTGAGCGAAATCCTGAAAGACCGCCATATGACTGCCAAGGAGCTGTGCGCCAAGGTTGGCATCACCGAGGCCAATCTGTCTATCCTGCGCTCCGGCAAGGCCAACGGCGTACGCTTTCACACAATCAACAAAATCTGCTACTACCTCAACTGCGACGTAGGGGATATCCTGCGCTTCGATGGACGATTGGAGGATGAGGATGATGACGGCAAAGAGACGCCCTAACCGACGGTTCCTGATCCCGGCTGTAGGGATCGCCCTTGTTCTGCTGCTGGTGCTGCTCCGGCCGGTCAGCCTGGCCCGGCCGGAAGCCCAAAACCCGGCCCAGGACCGCTGGGTGGGCTACTACATGGTCCTCCGGCCCACTGTTGATTATGATTTTGACCGTGACTGGGAGACTTATGGGAATATTAAGATCCTGAATGCTCGCCTTCAGAGCGACGGCAGATATGCTTTCACCGATCTGGAGGGGCAGGCTCTCTTCTTTGACTTTCTTCCCCCCACCGACCCGGAGGACCCCTATTCGGCTACGGTTGCTTTCCAAAGCGATGTGGCGGACGCAGTTCACAATACACTCATCACAGACCAAGGGAACACGGAAGAACTCTCCGGCACGCTATATTTTGGCCCCGCCTCCACCCCCGCTCCCGGCGGGCTGGGCTATAGCTGGACCTCCTGTCAGGTCTATCAGCGGGAGGACGGCTCCCTTTATCTGACCAAAGGACAGTCCTTCATGGGCGGTGGCATGAGCTTCAAGCAGGAAACCAAATACACCTCCACCATCAATGGCCGCACCACACAAGATGCCCTCTCCGTGGAGCTGCGTACAGAAATGATCCCCCGGTTGGAGTCCTGCACCTTCTTCCAACTGGATGAGAACGGCACGCTTCTGAACCAGACCACACTGACCGAGGCGGAGGCCCTGGCCCTGACCGACGGCAGCTATCAGCTTCCTCTGGCGGAGGGTACAGACTGCATCCTGATCCGTCAGGATGAGGAACGGGACGGCCAGACCTATACTACCCTCACTCCCCAGCCAGACGGCAGCTTCACCGGAGATCTCTGGTTCCTGGATGAGCGCGGAATTGGCGTCCAGGTTATGATTCAAACAATATCTGAATAAACAAAAAACAAGCCGCAAGCGATTACGCTTGCGGCTTGTTGGCGCAGAAGGAGGGATTTGAACCCTCGCGACGGTTTCCCGCCCTACTCCCTTAGCAGGGGAGCCCCTTCGGCCACTTGGGTACTTCTGCGTGCCGAATGAACATACCTTATAAAAGTGTGGCGGAGAGAGTGGGATTCGAACCCACGGATGCTTCCACATCGCCGGTTTTCAAGACCGGTTCCTTCAACCACTCGGACATCTCTCCACGTCCTGTCCAGGTCAAATGCAAAAAAGATTATACAATATAGTTCCCTACTTGTCAATCTCTTTTTTCATTTTCTTCAAAAACATAAAAAATGCCGCCGCGCTGTCTGCGCGGCGGCATAACTCATCATGCGAAGAACGCGTGGGCGCCGATGGTAGCAACATAAGTGCAGTTGCGGCTGAACCAGCGGCTGGAGGAAATGGAGGGATTGATAAAGTACAGGGCATTGCCTGCGGTATTAGTACCCTCCATAGCCAGCTTGGCGGCGATGACGCACTCCGCAGTGGGGGTACGATTGATGCGGCCGTTGGAAGCCGGCGTGAACTGATTCCGCTGGAAGATCACGCTGTAGACCGAGTTGGGGAACTGAGGGCTGGCCACACGGTTGAGCACCACGTTGCCCACAGCGATCTTACCCTCCAGAGACTGGTTGCCGCTCTCAGCGTAAATGATACGGGAGAGCCAGTACAGATCCTCCTGGTCGTAGAAGCTGTCACCGGAAGCAATAGGACCGCTGCCGGAAGTGATCTCGATTACGCTCTCTGCACCGTTCCAAACCACCTTGGCACCCAGGGCCTGACACAGGGTGCGGACAGGCACCAGCACCACACCATTCTCCAGCTTCACGCCGTCGGGCACATACAGGTACCGGCCGTTGGCCACAATATACTTGGCGCCGGGGGCGATCTGCAGCTTCAGGCCGGGGGCGGTAACCTCCGCCTGGCCATTGTTCCACACGGCCACAGCTTCAGGATAAAGGGCCTGCACGATAGGCCAATAGGAGACGTACGTCATTTCATTTTCTACCTTGGTGGCAAACTCAGTCACCAGGGACGTACCATTTACTTCAAAGCTGACGCCGCTCTCAGCAGCGTACGCAGGCCCGGTCAAAGACACACAAAGGACCAGACTTGCGAGCGCGCAAAGGGCTCGTTTTTTCATTGTTAGGAATCCTCCTGTTACAGACTGTTACTTGTTGTTCATCTTTTTGTAACCACATTGTAACCACTTTCAGGTCAAAAAGTCAATAGGAAATTTTCCCGTTTTTCCTGAATCCATTGCAGCGCAATGGATTCAGCTTTTAAATTTTTTCATCAAGTAAACATTTTATTGAATTATGTAACCAAAGATGGATACAAAAAATAACAAAAAGAAACAGTCTTTTACCATATGTTTCTCCCTGAAACTCTCTGTTGATTTACCGCAATTCCCTGCTTGATTTTATAGTCTGGCCCACGCTTCCTATAGCCGCGCGCAGAGCCCCAGTTTTCGCCTTCCGCCCCATCAAATCAAAATTTTTTCTTTTTTTCATTTTACCCCTTGACGTAGCAAAAAAATCTGCTATAATATAATCCGTTGCCTGTCCTATGCAGTCAACTTGTAGAGCACTCACCATGGAGAGATGGCTGAGTTGGTCGAAGGCGCACGATTGGAAATCGTGTAGGCGTTAATAGCGTCTCGAGGGTTCGAATCCCTCTCTCTCCGCCAAAGAAGGACATGACCAAGGTCATGTCCTTCTTTTTATTTTCCTGCCGTCTGGTGCGCTATCGTCTCTATTTTTCCTTGACAATTTATCTTCTCCCCTCTATAATATTATTCAGCGCTCAGTTGGTCGGAATAATCTGATCCCCTGTTCAGCGCAGTTCAATTTCATCCGGGTGTGGCGAAGCTTGGTATCGCGCTTGGTTCGGGTCCAAGAGGCCGTGGGTTCAAATCCCGCCACTCGGACCATGCGGAGTATCATTAAAGGATCTGAAAAGGTCTGCTGATGATACTCCGCATTTTTTATTTCCAAGTTTATATAGCGATCTGTACGGGGGCGTAGCTTAATGCTACGCCTTTTCTCGTTTCCAAAAGAATGTCCCGCTCGGGGATCTTCCGGCGATCCGGCACCTCAAAAGCACCGATGCAGTTATAGTGGATCGTCACCCGCTGATTGGTAATGCCGTCCTCCTTGACCGCAGGATAGACCTCGATGTACTGAATGAGCTCGGCAACCATGCGCTTGGTGATGGTGGTGGCGTCGGTGTAGCGTCGCACCGTTTCCAAAAAGGTGTCCACATCCATCCGCTTATCTTCCAGCTTTTTCAGCTCCAACCGCAGCGCCTTGATCCGTCCGGCGTTTTCGCCCTGTTCCTGCTCATACCGCTTGGACATTTTGGCGAACCGGGCATCGTCGATTTTGCCGGACACATTGTCCTCATAGAGCCGTTCAAAGAGCATATCCAGCTCCCTGTCCCGGGCCAGTAGCCCGTCCAGCTCCCGCTTCTTGTGTACCCGGTCATTTTCCGCTACCTTTGCCGAGCGGCCCACCATCGCCTTGATAAAGTCGTTTTCGTACTCATTGGCGAAACAGGCCAGCCGGTGTACCTCGTAAAGCACGACCTGTTCCAAGAAGTCCAGCCGGATATAGTGGGTAGACGAGCATTTGCGGAGCCCGGAATTGTGGTTGTTGCAGCTAAAGAACTTGATGTCGTGGTTGCCTTGGTTGAAGTGGAAAGTCAGATTGCCTCCGCACTCCGGGCATTTCAGATAGCCGCAAAAGGCGCTGGACTCCTTTGTTACGGTAGGCCGCCTGCGCCGGGTGGTTTGCAGGCTTTGCACCTTTTCCCAAGTCACACGGTCAATGATGGGCTCATGGACATTGAGGAAGATTGCCCGGTTTTCTTCCGGGTTTTCAATCCGGCGCTTCATCTT
Organism: Flavonifractor sp. An112; assembly: GCF_002161085.1. Taxonomy (GTDB): domain Bacteria; phylum Bacillota; class Clostridia; order Oscillospirales; family Oscillospiraceae; genus Flavonifractor; species Flavonifractor avicola. The sequence goes on from NZ_NFLU01000001.1 coordinate 221,205, forward strand.
ATAGGACTTGGAATAGGTCTTGAAGTTAATTACATCGCCACAGTATTCCTGCAAGGTGAGGATTTTCTTGACGGTGGTATGGTTCCACTTGGTAGGCTCCAGCGTACTTTTGGAGCCGCCCTTGTTGATCCCCTTGCTGGTTCGATAGGCCGAGGGGTTCAGCGCCCCCATCGTCCCCAGCGCCGTGGCAATCTGCAAGGGGCCGTTACCCTCCAAGGCCAGACGGTAGATGCAGCGCACCACCTCGGCGGCCTCCAGGTCAATGACCCAAAAACGGGGATCGTCCGGGTTTTTCATGTAGCCATAGGGCGGCGGCGAAAGCGGAATCCCGGCGTTGCCTTTCATCTTATTGACGATCCGGCGCTTCTTGGAGATGTCCTTGGCGTAGTATTCATTCATGATGTTCTTGAACGGGGTGAAATCGTCCTCGCCCTCGTCGCTGTCCACGCCATCGGAAACGGCCACCAGCCGCACATCATGGAGCGGGAAAAACTCCTCGGTGAGCTTGCCCACCTCAATGTAGTTTCGGCCCAGCCGGGAGAGGTCTTTTACAAACACCGCCGAGATGTACCCGGCCTCGATTGCGGCGATCATTTTCTGAAAGCCGGGGCGCTTCATGGTAGTGCCGGTGATACCGTCATCCACGAAAAAGATAGTGTCCGTGTAGCCTTTATCCTTGGCGGCCTTTTGGAGAATTTTCTTTTGGTTCTGGATGCTGTTGGACTCGCTGTCCATGTTATCGTCACGGCTCAGGCGGCAGTAGAGAGCGGCTGTGCCGGTAGAGATTTTCTTACTTGACTGCTTCACAATGCCCTCCTTTCCAAGCAGTCGAGCAAGGCTTCATCCTATGTATATTATACCTCTGCCGACCGCTTGAGTTAAGGATGTCGATGGAACAGTTAGGCTGGCTCCAAATCGGCCAGCATCAGCTTCAACAGGATGTCACGCATGGACTCGCCTTTGTCCTTGTAGACGGGCGTGACAATGAATTGGATTTTGCCGACTTGATAGGTGTATTCCTCCTTGACGGGTACGGGATCTTCCATGTGGGCCTCCTTCCAGAGCGATACGAAACAATGACCGACAGTCCCCCTTGTCCCGTGGGGAAACGCAAGAGGGCGGCACCTTCGGCGGTGCCGCCCTCTTGCCTTGCTCCACTTTGGGACAACTTGTCCCAAGGTCAGTAGGGGCTGTTCTCAAAGTGCTGCTGGGCTTCCTCCAGCCCACGGATGTCAAAGACCTCGTAGAGCTCTGCCACCACACGCCGGATGTCCGAGGGAGAAAACCCGCAGTTTTCCATAGCGTAGATGACATAGCCACGGCAGGCGTTGTTGCTCCACGGTTGGGTGAGCAGGGCCGCCAGTTCGGGATCATACTTCATGTTGGTTTCCTCCTTGATAAAAAGTTTCGGGAGCACCACGCTCATTTCCTTGGCCCGTCATAAGACAGCAATACTCAGCATGACGCTCCCGAGGGGGCGGCAGCCCGGAGGGGCAAGCGGCCAGCTTGTCCGGCTGCGGATCGTGGCCGTGGGGTGGCTTGTCCCACTTGCGGCGCTGGTGTTGATCGCTCGTTCTCCTGCCGGAGAAGTCACAGCGCACCCGCCGCCCGGCTCCCCGCTCTATGGCTCGGGGCCGCCGCTACCGTCGATCACATCGCCGTTCAGCTTGCCCTCCTTATCCAGTTCACGCATCTTCTGCGCTTGAGAGAGGGACGGGGAGGACGCTTGCCCCTCAATGGCAACGGCGATATACTTCTGATGCCTGGGGCGGATGAAAGAAATCTCCACGGCAGGGGTAAAAGAGAGCTGCTTCTCGTCCACCATCTTTTGCAGATCAGGGACAAGCTCGGTCAGGCGGATATACCGCTGTACCTGCTTGTAGTTCATGCCGTTGCGATCCCCGACGATCTGCGTGGAGCGTTTTCCGGCGTCCCGGTCATCCTCACCGGGCCGGGCTCCTTGGTGCTTGATGGCTTCCACCTGCTGTTTCAGCGCAGCGGCCTTTTCCGTGGGTAAAATCTTCTCTCGGTGCCGCAGGTTGTCGTCCGTCATGGCGAGGATGGCCTCGTCATCGGTCATGTTGCGGACGATACAGGGCATATTGACAAACCCAGCCAGCTCGCTGGCCCGCTGGCGGCGGTGTCCGGCGACGATTTCATATCCGCCGCCCTCACGGGGCCGCACCAGCGCAGGCTGATTGACCCCAGCAGCCTTGACCGACTCCACCAGTCCCTGCATTTCTGCATCGTCCCGGACGCCAAAAGGATGGTTTTTGAACGGGTGCAGCTCGGTAAGATTGAGATACACGATCTCCTCTTTCACTCCACGGGCAGCGTCCCGAGGGACGGGCAGCTGCTCGGTTGCAGCTGGGGCCTCTGCTTTGACGGGAGCGCCTTTCCCGGCAGGCGGTTTGCTTTGGAACATTTTGTCCCGAGGTTGCGGCTTGGCCTTGTCGGGGGCCGTCTTGTCAACCTTGGGTGGGCGGCCCCTGCGGGGCTTGGCCGCATCCTTCGCTTTGCTTGCCTGCTTGTCCTTATCCTGGGCCGTAGCCTTCTCTGTGGGCTTGCCCTTCGTCGCCCCATCCCGGGTAGCGATAAAATCCACCACCTTTCCAGTGGGGGCGGGATCTCCCATGCTGGGGATCGTGGTTTGCTTCTCGTCCTTGCCCGGCGGCGAACCCTCCTTATACGGAGCCGGAGCGTCCTTGTCTTTGGGAGCCTCCTTATCCGCCGGAGCCGGTTGCTCCGCCGCAGGGTCGGGAGCTGTCTTTCCCTCAACGGGCTTTCCTGCCGTTGGGGGTGTTACCACCTTGGACGCATCTTCTGTCACGGGAGCCTCCGCCTTGGTCGGAGCGGGCTGATCCTGCACCGGGGAATCGGCTTTGACAGGCTCCACCTTTCCCGGTTTGGGGGGCTCGTCTACCTTCCCAGCGTCGGGAATGTTCTTTTTATCGTCAGCCACCTAAAAAACCTCCTTCGTTGTGAAATAAAAAAAGCCAGCCCGTGGCTGGCCTGTGGGGGAGCACCCCTCCTTTCTCGTTGGGAAATATGAATGAAAACGCCGCCCGTAGTCCCGTTGGGCAGCATAATTTAGCGATGGATTTGAATTAGTTGATCGAGCAAACTATATACTACATGCGACTACAATAGCAGAATCAATAAAAACAACTTTAACCTGATTGCCTTATCTGGTATAATATTATCAACAATAATTTTGTGAAGGAGGGCCAGAAATTTCAACGTAATAGCAGAACCCTTTTTATACACATCCATTAAAAATCGCTCAAGTTGGACATAGGACTGTCTAAATCGGTTTGGAGGAAAGCAATCATGCAAACTGCAAAAGAGAAAATTGAACATATTTTTAGAAAAGGATCAGGAACATTCATTAATAGATGCTATGCAATTTATAGCATAATAGAGGAACACGGAGATAATTTCGGAGAACTTTTGAAATACACTTTTGAAACTAATGGATTTATCGAGTCAGATAATTCCACTGATGCGTTCCTAATGATTTCTAAAAGTCAGGAAGAAGAACTAAAAAATGATTATGGGGACATCGTCAATGGAATTATAAAAGCACTACTAAAGCGTAATTTTGAAACAGAAGTTGATTATTACGAAGAATACTGGAAGGCGATTAATTCTGCAATTTTTGTTTCAAAAGAATCTCGAGTATTTGCATTATATTATGCTTTAATTGACAAAAGGCTTCCATATTGTGTTTTGGAATCAGGTGTCAAAATGACAAATATGGAATATCGTGATCGTCAAGAACATTTAAAAGCAGAAATTACAAGAATGAGATTTGTAATCTATAATGAAAATTTATTTGAACAGAATACAGAAACGGCATCCATATTATTAAAGATAATAAATTCTGTTGCAGACGAAATTGATAGCGTAGTACTGTTTTCTTACTTGATCGACGAAATTCAAAAGAGTTCAAAACTCTCATCTAATAGTATTCATAGACTAATCAGTGCACTTGAATAGTTTAGGGAGTAGAGAATGAAAAGAAAAACTATTACATCATGGGAAGAGTATAAAAAAGGATTTTTAACTGGGACTCAAAATAATGTCTACGATAATTATCCGGAAACAGATCAAGAGGATGATATAAAGTACGATATTGTCTATATTGTTGCTTTGAGTGACGAAATGGATCATCTGTTAAATGTTTTTAATATTGATGATATTAACTATAAAGAACATTCAGGACTACAATATATAGGGTTTAGTTATAAAGTTAATGGTAAAGAATTAAATATTGCTATCCTAAAACCATGTGGAATGGGATTAGTACCAGCTTCAATGGCTATTACACAAGCAATTATTTTGATGAAACCCCGCCTTATCATGATGACTGGTGTTTGTGCAACACCAAAAGATAAAGCAAATTTTGGCGATATTTTGTTGTTTGATTCAGTTTATCTGCATGATGAAGGGAAAATTACTGAAGCGGGGTTACAGCCAGATATAAGAACAATCAATGTTTCAAAAAAGGTCTCCGATACCTTTGATAAAGTTATTGGGCTAACAGGGCAAATTAATTTAATTTCAAAAAAATGGCCAGAAAAAATGACCCGTCGTGAGCCGTTAGAAGTAAAACGGGGGGTTGCAGCATCTGGAATGGCAGTAATTGCCAACGAAAAAAGTATTTCAGAAAAAATAAATCATCAGCGAAAATTGCTCGCTATTGATATGGAATCATACGCTATCGCTTACTGTGCCACTAGCATGTATAATGAATGCGACTGGGCTGTTATCAAAAGTGTACAAGATAATGGAGATAGCGACAAAAAAGACACATATAGACATTACGCATGTTATACATCTGCGCGGTGTTCCATTTTATTTCTGGAGCAATATTTTTCGAAATGATTAATGTTAAATTAGCAGTAGGAACTCCATTCGATAAAATAATCAATAAGATTATAATCTAGACTACATCATAGCCGGAAAATATCATGAACAAAACATATTATGATAGGATGAAAGCCTTGCCTACTGCTTGTAAAACATTGATATTACTGGGTTTTCACAGATCCTTTAATGACACTCCGACCATGCGGAGTGTCCTTATAGGATCTGAGTATCCTGCAAAGGCACTCCGCATTTTATTTACATCCATAGCAACACAAAACGCTAGATTGTGTGGAGGGCTTACCATAATGTCAGAGCATTATGAGCAGCTCCCCCACCACCGAGAATTCTCCTTGACAATTTGTTTCTTCTATTGTATCATGTTACAAGTAATTTGGAATAAATTATGCGCTAGTGTGGCTCAGAGGTAGAGCAGCTCACTCGTAATGAGCAGGCCGTGGGTTCGATTCCCACCACTAGCTCCAAAAAAGGCACGACATATGTCGTGCCTTTTTTGTTATTTTCCGGCGTTCTTGGTGCCCTCGCTGTCAAAGCGCCCGGCGCAGCTTCAGAATAGTTAGATTAATCTCTCCATCCACCGCATCTCCAGAGCCGGAATAGGTCAACGTAAACGTTGTGGCTGCTGGCGCCCGCAGAATAAGAAAGCTCGAGCCTGCCGCACTCCCACCGGCTGTACTGACAGCAAAATAGATCCCTGTCTCCAAATGGGTGGTACCGTTATAAGATGGCGTTACCTGCATATAGTTGGCCTGCCGAAAAACCGCTGATACCTTATAAGAAATCAAATAATAGCCAGGTTCCAGCGCAATAACCGTGGGACTGGCCTGGATGATCTGCCCGGTTGGATCTGTCACATCCGGAAACACCACCAACTGACTCCCTCGAACAAGCGGATACTGATAATTTACATACGACGCAAACACATCATCTGGAGCGGTGCCGGCAGATCCAGTAGGGCCTGTGGGACCCGTGGGACCTTCTCCCCCCGCAGGGCCAGTTGACCCCTGCGCTCCCGTCGGCCCTGTGGGGCCGGTGCTGCCCACCGCTCCTGTTGGGCCCATGGGGCCCGTTGCTCCTGTTCCTGCGGGGCCTGTGGGGCCTGTAGGGCCGACAGGGCCCGTATCACCCGCTGCCCCTGTTGGACCTGTTGGACCTGTGGAACCAGCGCCATCGGCCCCTGCAGGGCCTGTAGGACCTACTGGGCCAATACTGCCAGTCGCCCCTGTGGGACCCGTAGGGCCTGTTGGACCGGTACTGCCCACTGTCCCCGCCGGACCCATGGGACCTGTTGGGCCGGCATTGCCCGTTGCTCCTGTGGGGCCTGTGGGACCAGCACCGCCTGTTGCCCCTGTAGGGCCGGTAGGTCCCTGCCAGATACAGCAGGTCGGTCCGCTCAGGCGAAGCGGGTCCGGATTATAATATCGATACTGCTCGTTTTCCCATCGCCGCACGGCCGCTCCCTCGTCTCTCCTTAAATTCTCCGGCAACTCATGAAAGGATTGCCGTCTGCTTCATCCTATTCTCTCCCCTGGCCGCTGGTGCTGTCGACAAAGAAAAACCGGCCCCTGCCGCAGCTGCGGCAGGGGCCGGTTCTGTCTGCTGGAGATCAATACAGCAGGTTCTTCTCGGTCTGAGGATCAAACAGGTGAATGAGCTCAGGACGGAACGCAAAGTTGATGGCGGTACCATAGGGGATACCGGCACGATGCTCCTCAGGCAGCTCGGTGGTAGGAATACGCAGCACCACGTCCTTGCCGGCGGCGGTCACATGGAGGTACACCTCGCTGCCCATCATCTCGGACACATCCACCGTGCTGGACACGGTGTGAGGACCAGCCACAGGGGCAAAGGAGATGTGCTCAGGACGGATACCGGCCACCACATCCATGTCGCCCACACCCTTCTCGGTGAGGATCTTCTGGGCCTTGTCAGCCAGCTCAATCACAGCGTCGGCCACAGCGATCTGATACTTGCCGTCCTTCTTCTGCAGCTTGGCATCGAAGAAGTTCATCTGGGGAGAGCCAATGAAGCCGGCCACAAACAGGTTGGCGGGACGATCGAACACTTCCTGAGGAGTACCGATCTGCTGAATGAAGCCATCCTTCATGATGACGATACGGTCGCCCAGGGTCATAGCCTCGGTCTGATCGTGAGTCACGTAGATGAAGGTGGTGTTGATGCGCTGGCGCAGCTTGATGATCTCGGCGCGCATCTGGTTACGCAGCTTGGCATCCAGGTTGGACAGAGGTTCGTCCATCAGGAACACCTGAGGATCGCGGACGATGGCGCGGCCGATGGCCACACGCTGACGCTGGCCGCCGGACAGAGCCTTGGGCTTACGATCCAGGTACTGGGTGATATCCAGGATGGCAGCAGCCTCACGCACCTTCTTGTCGATCTCATCCTTGGGCACCTTGCGCAGCTTCAGGGCAAAGGCCATGTTCTCATACACGGTCATGTGGGGATAGAGCGCGTAGCTCTGGAACACCATGGCGATATCGCGGTCCTTGGGCTCCACATCGTTCATCCGCTTGCCGCCGATGAGCAGATCGCCCTCGGAGATATCCTCCAGGCCGGCCACCATCCGCAGAGTGGTGGACTTGCCGCAGCCGGAAGGACCGACCAGCACGATGAACTCCTTATCCGCGATCTCCAGATTGAAGTCGTGGACAGCGGTCACCTTGTTGTCATAGATCTTCTTGACGCCTTTCAGAACTACAGTTGCCATATACATGGACCGTAAGGGCAATGCCTCCGCAAATACCCTCTCGCCCCGGGAGAGCAAAACTCCCAGAACGTTACGACAGGTCTCCACACTGCCGCACCGCCGGTCCGGCGGATTTTCCTCCTTTTTTTCGACTCTTCCGGCCTATAGGAATGGAGTAGGACCGGAAGGCCTGTATTTGGGGGTGCGCTCTATTCAGCCGCGGACTAATTCGCCGCGGAAGAATACATCTTTCAGTTCCAGATTCTCATCCAGAACAACCACATTGGCCCGCTTGCCGGGCTCCAGGCTGCCGGCCCGGCTGAAAATGCCGATAGCCTTGGCAGGATTGACCGCAGCAGCCCGCACGGCATCCGCCAGAGGGATGCCAAAAGACACGGCGGTCTTCATACAATTCATCAGATCGGTAACAGAACCGGCCAGGGTGCCGTCCTCCAGGGTAGCATACTTGCCCTTTACCTTGACGGCCTGGCCGCCCAGAGTATAATCGCCGTCAGGCATACCGGCGGCCCGCATGGTATCGGAAATCAGGATGACACGCTTGGCGCCGAACATCTTGAACACCGCCCGCACCACAGAGGGATGGATGTGAACGCCATCACAGATCAATTCCACATTGCACAGCGGAGTGTCCAGAGCCGCGCCCACCACACCGGGAGCCCGGTGGGTAAAGGCCGGCATGGCATTAAACAGGTGGGTCACCTGCCGGGCGCCCAGCCGGAAGGCTTCCATAGCAGTGTCATAGTCTGCAGTGGTGTGGGCCAGGGAGATGGTAACCTCACTCTCCATAGCCTCGATAAACTCCATGGCACCGGGCTCCTCGGGAGCCAGGGACACCAGTTTTACCAGGCCCTGAGAGGCAGCAATAAGGCGGCGGAGCATCTCCACGTCGGGTGCATGGAGCCAGTCACCGTTCTGTGCGCCCTTTTTGGCCATGGAGAGGAAGGGCCCCTCCAGGTTAATGCCGCACAGGGCGGCGCCGGGCTTGTCGGCAGCCTTATGGGCGGCTGCCACCTGGCAGACCTTGGTGAGCTGATCCTCCAGCAGAGTCATGCCGGCGGGGCAGATCTGGGTCACGCCCCGGGACAGCTCATACTGGGCCATGATCTCCAGTCCCTCGGGATCAGCATCAGAGAAGTCGTGGCCTTTACAGCCATGAAAATGTACATCGGTCAGACCGGGGATCACATAGCAGCCGGTGGCATCATAGGTCTTGCCATCGCTGCTGGAGTTGGAAAGAAGCCGGCCGTCAAAGCAGACGTCCCGCTTGACAAATCCCTCCTGCAGGTCAAAAACCTGGCCGCCGGTTATCCGCATACGGGAACACCTGCTTCCACAAGCTTATGGAGGGCAGCCTTATCGCCCACCAGGGTTACGTCGGGATGGAGCTGGAGCACGGAAGCAGGCACGTCCTTGGTGACGGGGCCGGTAAAGGCCTCCTTCACGATGTCGGCCTTCTCCTCGCCGCTGACGATAATCAGGATGCGGCGGGCATTCATGATGTTCTTGATGCCCATGCTCAGAGCGTGGCGGGGCACCTCGTCCCGGCTCTCAAAGAAGCGCTTGTTAGCCTCGATGGTGCTCTCGGTCAGGTCCACCAGATGAGTCTCCAGGCCGAAGTCGTCGCCCGGCTCGTTGAAGGCAATGTGGCCGTTGTGGCCCATACCCAGCAGCTGCAGGTCAATACCGCCCAGATCCCGGATCAGCTTGTTGTAAGCCTCGCACTCGGCCTCGGGATTCTTGGCCAGACCGTTGAGCACATGGGTGTTCTCCGGCTTGATATCAATGTGGTCGAACAGGTTATCCTGCATAAAATAGCGGTAGCTCTGCTCATGGTGGGGAGAAAGGCCCAGGTACTCGTCCAGGTTGACGGAGCGAACCTCGGCAAAGGACAGGTCGCCCTTCTTGTACCAGTCCACCAGCTGCTTATAGGTGCCCACGGGGGTACCGCCGGTGGCGAGACCCAGCACACAGTCGGGCTTGTAGATAACCTGGGCGGAGATGATATTGGCCGCCCGGCGGCTCATGGCCTGATAGTCTTCCGATTGATAAATACGCATAATAATGTAACTCCTAGCCTTTCATATCAAAGTGGGGCGGGCGGGTCACCGCCCGCCCCGGAACTTGATCTGGGATCAGCAGTATTTGGCAATGGCAGCGGTGATCATGGCATAAGCCTCGTCCACCACGGCGGCATCGCTGTCGATCAGGCCGGGCATAGGCTTACGGACGGAGCCGCAGTTCACGCCGTTCTTGGCCAGGATGGCCTTCATCACGGCATACAGGTTGCCGTGAGCGGAGCACATCTTATAGATGATGCGGCAGATATCGTTCTGAATCTGGCGGGCAGGCTCCATCTCGCCCTTCTGGAAGTGCTCATACACCTTCAGGAAGAGCTCGGGCATAACGGCATAGGTGCCGCCGATGCCGGCGCAGGCGCCCATGGCCAGACCGGACACATACTGCTCGTCGGGACCGTTGAACACGATGACCCCGGCATCCTTCCACATCTGGATGTCCTGAACAGGCATGGAGGAGTTCTTCACGCCGATGACCCGGGGATTCTTCTGCATCTCAGCCAGCAGAGAGGGAGTCAGGGCCACACCGGCCAGCTGGGGAATGTTGTAGATGATGAAGTCGGTGTTGGGAGCGGCAGAAGAGATGTCGTTCCAGTAGCCGGCGATGCCATACTCGGGCAGGTGGAAGTAGATGGGGGGAATGGCGGCAATAGCATCCACACCCAGGCTCTCAGCATGAGCAGCCAGCTCCATGCTGTCGGCGGTGTTGTTGCAGGCAACGTGGGCAATGACGACCACCTTGCCCTTGGCCTCGGCCATCACGTTCTCCAGTACCACCTTGCGCTCAGCCACGCTCTGGTAGATGCACTCACCGGAGGAGCCGCCCACATACAGACCGTTGACACCCTTGCCAATCAGGTAGCGGGTCAGGGCGCGGACCTCGTCGGGAGAAATGTTGCCGGCCTCATCATAGCAGGCGTAAAAGGCCGGAATCACGCCCTGGTATTTTTTCAGATCGCTCATTTCAATATTCCTTCTCTCAAAACGATAATAAACGAACTTGGAGGATAAATCAACCCTTAAATACGCACACCGCAGGGTAAAATGAATGTACCGGCGGAGCAGTGTCCGGTCAGCGGGATCAGCCCTTGACCGCGCCCATGGCGATGCCCTGGGTGAAGTACTTCTGGAAGGCGATGAACACGGCCACGATGGGGATGGCGGCCAGGGTGGCGCCAGCCATGATGAGGCCGAAGTCGCTGGACATCTCGCCCTGCAGGCGGGCAATACCCAGAGAGATGGTCCAGTTGACACGGCTGGTCAGCATGATCAGCTGGAGGAAGTAGTCGTTCCAGGAGTTAACGAAGGTAAAGATAGCCAGAGCACCGATACCGGGCTTAATCATGGGGAATACCACGCTGAAGAAGGTGCGCAGCTCCCCGGCGCCGTCCACCCGGGCGGCCTCCAGGATCTCATTGGGTATGGTCTCGGAGAACTGTTTCATCAGGAACACGCCGAAGGGCCAGCCTACGGTGGGCAGGATAACGGCCCACAGGGTATCCGCCAGGTGCAGGAGGTTCATCTCGCGCAGCAGGGGGATGACGATAACCTGCTTGGGCAGAGCCATGGCGCAGATGATGATGGTGAAGAGGAGGGCCCGGCCATAGAACCGCTTCTTAGCCAGAGCGTAGCCGGCCAGAGCGGCGGTGAGGCAGGTGAGCACCAGCGCGCCCACAGCCATGATGATGGTGTTGAGCAGCCACTGGCCGGCGGGATTCTTGAACAGCTTGGCATAGTTCTCCAGAGTAGGACTCAGGGGGAACCACTGAGGTGTACGTGCGTTGATGGTCATGGCGTCCTTGAAGGAGCCGGTGACGATCCAGTACAGCGGGAAGATGAAGAAAATCGCCAGAAGGATCAGGATCACGACGGTGATCACCTTATAGCCGGTGGAAGTACCAGACAGCTTGCTTTTCGCGTTATTCATCTTCTCACCCCCTTAACCGTTGTCGGTCTTCGCGAACTTGAACTGGATGGCAGAGAAGATCGCGATGATGATGGCCAGGACCACGCCCATAGCGTTGGCGTAGCCGAAGTTCTGGTTGTTGTACGCCATCTGGAAGATGTAGTACATAATGGTGTCGGTGGCATGGTTAGGTCCACCGGAGGTCAGCAACTGGATCAGTGCGAAGCACTGGAAGGAGTTGATGGTGGTGATGACCAGGATGTACAGGGTGGTGGGCATGATCTGGGGCCACTTGATCTTCCAGAACACCTGGAGCTTGGTGGCGCCGTCCACCTGAGCAGCCTCCACCAGAGACTGGTCCACGTTGCCCAGAGCGGCCACATACAGCACGATGGGCTGGCCAATGGAGGTGGTGAACAGGATCAGGATGATACACCAGATGGCGGTGGCCGAATTACCCAGCCAGTCATAGCCGGTGGTACCAAAGATCTGGTTCAGCAGACCGTTATAGGGGTTGAACATCCACTTCCACACCACGGTAACTGCCACAGTACCGGTAACCACGGGCAGGTAGAACACGCAGCGGAAGAAGGAGCGGGTCACTGCCTTCATCTGATAGATGGCAGAGCTGACCCACAGGGAAAATGCGGTAACGGCGGGCACCGCTACCACCACGATGATGACGGTGTTCAGGAATCCCTTCCAGAAGACGGGGTCCTGTGCCATCTTGACATAGTTGGCAAACCCAATAAACTTGGTGGCGGAGCTGTCCAGGCCCATTTCCTGCAAGCTGAACACCACGCACATGATCATTGGAATTACCACGAAGCCGATGAAGAAGATCAGGCTGGGCAGCAAGAACAGGTAGGCGGAAATAGTCTCCCGCCGGACCAGGGCCTTGCTCATGCCGGAGAACTGGGACCGTTTCTCCTTCTTGGGCTTCTTCGCGACCGTTGCTACGGCGTTTTGTGCCATGAGATTCTCCCCTCTTTTCGAACTTATTTGCACACCTCTCCAAATCATTTTGGAAAAGCAACTGTGCCCGCCCCCTCACAGGGAGCGGGCACAGAAAGTGCGTCAGATCATACTTGCGCCGCTTAGCCGATGGCAGCGTTGCTGGCGCTGACAAACTCGTCAGCAGCAGTCTGAGCATCCACGCCGCCGGTCAGGATCTTCTGGAGCATATTCCACCAGTTGGTGCGCTGCTCGGTCCAGCCGCCGATGACGTTGTAGTAGTCGCCCATGTAAGGCATCAGGGTCAGGAACTCAGCGGCATCAGCCTCGGTGTCGGTACCCTCGTACACGTTGCCCAGAGAAGCACGGACGGGGAAGAAACCGGTCAGCTGCACGCTCTCCTTGGACTGCTCGGGATCGTCGCAGATGTAGCGGATGAAGTCCTTGGCAGCCTCGATCTTGGCGTCGTCGCCGTTGTCAAAGATACCGAAGCCCCAGATGCCGCCGCACAGCTCGGGCACGCCGTCGTCAGAGGGGAAAGCCATGGCATAGGGGGTGAAAGCAACCTGAGAAGCGTACTGAGCCTTGTTGGAAGCGTTCCAGCAGAAGGTCACAGCAGCGGTGCCGTTGGCAAACTGCTGCAGCTCGTCAGCAGCCTGGAAGCCGGCGTTGGCGTTCAGAGAGCCATTGTCCACCATGGACTTGATGAGCTCCAGAGCCTTCACGTTCTCAGGAGAGTTTGCGGTGTACTCAGTGTGGTCGGCATTGGTGTAGGTGCCGGAGTACAGGTTGTTGACGAGGGCGCGGGTGCCCTGGTCGCCGCCCTGGCCGCCGCAGTAAACGATACCGGGCACGGCCACCAGACCGGAGTCGCGGACGGCCTCCATGGCCTTCACGAAGTTGTCAGTAGTCCAGGTGCGGGTCTCCTCGTCGATGTACTGCAGAGCACCAGCCTGCTCAAAGACCTCATAGTTGATGGCCATGCAGTGGGTGGTCATGCACAGAGGATACTCATAGTACTTGCCGTCCAGCTGGCAGGCATTCACAACAGCCTCGCTGGTGGCGGCGATGTCGGCAGTGGCCTCTTCGGTCCACAGGTCGGACAGGTCCACCATCAGGTTGTTGGCGCCCCAGTTGGTCACCAGACGCTCGGGACCCTCCATGATGATGTCAGGAGCAGTGCCGCTGGTGATAGCGGAGGTAACCTGAGTATCACCGTTGGTGTAGTCCAGCAGCTCGAACTTGATGGACACGCCGGGGTTGGCGGCGGTGTACTCATCGATCAGAGCCTGCATGGTGTCATAGTCACCAAACTTGCCGATGGGGTAGGTCCAGATGGTCAGCTCCACAGTTTCGCCGGAGCCGGAGGGAGTGTTGCCGGACGGGGTGTCGGTGTTGCCGGCGGGGGATTCGCTAGTGCCGCCGCCGCCGCAGGCAGCCAGGCCCAGAGACATGGAGGCAGCCAGCATGAGCGCAAGAATACGTTTCTTCTTCATCATTCATCCTCCTCATTTTTGATAATTTTCGTGATTACTCAGTGGTAACCCGTTGTGTAGATTGTACAGTTCAACACAAGATTTGTCAATAGCGAATTGCACATTTTCTTTCTTCTTTTGCGGTGTCTGCAAATTTTTTTCAAATTCCACTGTTGACGGTCAAATGTGTTTGTCTGACAACACTTCAGCCACCAGTTCCTGTCTGGCACGGCAGCCCTCCCGATCCCGGCGGCATACCTCATGGAAGAGTACATCCATCAGATAGAGCTGGGCAATACGGGCAGCTACGGAACCGCCCTGGAGGGGGCCCTCCCGGGAACCGCACTGAAGCACAATGTCGGCATAGGCGGCGCCGGGAGACTTGGGGAACCGGGTAACCAGGATGATCCGGGCTTTCCGGTCCCGGATGATCTGGAGGTTCTTCATCAGCTCTTTGGTGGAGCCGGAGTAGGAGAAATAGATGACCAGATCGCCTGGGGTCAGCTGAGAGGCGGCAATCGCCTGAAGATGGGAGTCCATGACCGCTGTAAAATTCAGCTGAATGGTGCTGAACAGGTGGGCACACTCCTGGGAAAGGATCATGGATCCTCCCTGGCCCATGCACAGTACCCGGCCGGCGGAGACGATCATATCCGCCGCCTTGCGCACCGCATCCGCCTGGATCAGCTCCAGAGTCTGGGCCAGGGCCTCGGAATCGCTGCGATAAACAGCGCGGCACATTCCCTCCACGCTGTCCTCTTCCTCCAGCTCTCCCGCCTCTGCGGCACTGTGATCCATCCGGCCGGCAGTAGCGTTGGCAATGGCCAGCTTAAAAGCGCTGTAGCCCTTGTAACCCAGCCGTTTGCAGAAACGGGAGATGGTGGCCTCGGCCACGCCGGCCTCCTCCGCCAGCTCCGAGATGGACATAAACTGGGTCTGCTGCTGGTGGATAACGGCGTAGTCGGCCACCTTTTTCTCCGCGCTGGTCAGCTGGTAGTACTCGCTGTTGATCCGTTCAAAGACATTTACTAACGGCATTGCCGCCCTCTCAATTCCGCTCCAGGATCTGGCCGATCATCTGATCGCACATGATGAGCATCCGAGGCAGGTGGAAGGGACCTTTGAAGGTGGAACCCTTGCAGGGAGGCTCGGTGGGCTTGCCGTCCCGGCGCAGGTAGCCGTACCAGTCGCCGTACTCAGGATCAGAGAAGTATTTCTTGCAGTAATCCAGGGTCTTTTCAAACCACTCCAGATACTTCTCGTCGCCGGTATCACGATAGATCATCATAGAGGCGATGAGGATCTCGTCGTGAGGCCACCACAGCTTCATGTCGTGCTCGTAGGCCTCGGGGGGACGGCCCAGGCAGTCAATAAAGTAGAGCAGTCCGCCGTACTCCTTGTCCCAGCCAGCATTGATGGCCTGGTCAAAGATCTTGATGGCGGTGGCGTGCTGTTCCTTGTTGCCCCGCAGGTTGGCGTCCTCCATCAGGAACCAGGAGCACTCGATATCGTGGCCGGGATTGACCACACGGCCCTCGGTCACATCGCCCCGGAACTCGCCGTTGGGACCCACGCTCTCCAGAGTGCAGCCCAGCTCGGGCTTATAGTGGTAGCGGAAGATCTCGTCCACACACTGAGCGGCCCGCTGGTTATACAGCTCAGCCTGCTCGGGGTCCACCCGGCGCAGCACGGAGGTGATGTTCAGGTAGATCATGGGGTTGGCCAGAGCGCGGCCGGAACGGGTCTCAGGAATGGTCTTGGGGCCCAGTCCGGTGGGGTCCTTGATCAGGCCCTGATTCAGATTCCAGATCAGCTCATAGGCAGCGCGGGCACGCTCCAGGCACTCCTTGTCCCCGGTAACACCATAATATTCGGCGTTGGCGATGGCGTAGAACCCCTCGGAGAAACAATAGCGGCGCTGACGCAGGGGCTTGCCGTCACCGGTCACGGTGAAGTACATCCGGTTGCCTGCCTCCCGGTTGATGCAGCAGCGCTCCATAAAGTCCAGGCAGCTCTTGCTGGCGGCCAGCCACTCGTCCTTCACCCCATAGGTGTGGCACAGGTAGGCGAACATCCAGGCGCAGCGGCCCTGCATCCAGACGCTCTTGTCGGTGGAGAAAATCTTGCCTTCCCGATCCAGGCAGGTATAGACGCCTCCGTTCACCGGGTCCATGCCGTTTTTCAGCCAGAAGTTGACGCTCCGTTCCAGCTCCTCCTTAATCCATTTCTGATGATCCTGCAGACGTGCAGTGATATCCATAATCGCAATTCCCACCTTTCCATTGTTGGGAGATGATCCCCCGTTGGTTCCATCATACCCGTCGGTCCATCCCCCGTCAAGGCCTGGGAAGAAAATAATTTTCAGAATCCTGAAAATATGCTTGACAGATTTAAAAAAACTGGTAGCCTATACATATAACGAGCTTTCTGTTTCCCATATATGTTAAGGAGGATGTCTCATGAAACATCTTGGCATTGAAGTTCCTGTCAAACACGTCCCCGAACTGGACCCCGGTTTCCTCCCCCTGGGCAAATTCTTCACCGCCTTCCTGAAGGACGCCAAAAAACCTCTGGATCTGGCTGTAGAGCGGGCCGGCGGCGAGGTGGCCGTCTACAAGACCTTCATCCACGGTACCCCCGACATGGCTGAGGCCGACCGCTACTATGTGGACCGGCTCATCAAGACCATGCTGTGGTATATGGGCGGTTTCAAGGTCTACATCAGCGGCGACAAGGAGATCTTCGAGTCCATGAAGGCCACCTACTGCGTGGGCGGCAAGCGCTCCTTCGACGCCGACTTCATGTCCAATGTGTATGAGAAGCCTTTTGAGGTCGTGTACTGTGACCAGGTGCCCGCCGAGAAGAGCAATCCTCAGGCTGTGGGCCGTCACCTGGGCGGCTGCCGCATTGGCTTCGACGCCGGCGGCTCCGACCGGAAGGTGTCCGCCGTCATCGATGGCGAGCCCGTGTTCAGCGAGGAAGTGGTCTGGTATCCCAAGGTCACTGCCGACCCCGACTACCACTATGAGGGCATCGTGTCCGCCCTCAAGTCCGCCGCCCAGCATATGCCCCGGGTGGACGCGGTGGGCGTCTCCTCCGCTGGTATCTACATCGAGAACCGCACCATGGTGGCCTCCCTGTTCCTGAAGGTGCCCAAGGAGGACTTTGACGCCAAGGTGAAGGACATCTACATCCGCGCCATTAAGGACACCTTTGGCGATGTGCCCTATGTGGTGGCCAACGACGGCGACGTGTCCGCTCTGGCCGGTGCCATGAGCCTGGAAGAGAACAACATTATGGGCATTGCCATGGGCACCAGCGAGGCCGTGGGCTATGTGGACCAGAACGGCAATATCACCGGCTGGCTCAACGAGCTGGCCTTCGCCCCCGTGGACGCCAACCCCGGCGCCATGGAGGACGAGTGGTCCGGCGACATCGGCTGCGGCGTGAAGTATTTCTCTCAGGACGGTGTCATCAAGCTGGCCCCCGCCGGCGGCATTGAGCTGGACCCCGCCCTCTCCCCCGCCGAGAAGCTGAAGGTGGTGCAGAAGGCTATGGAGGAGGGCAACCCCGGCGCCGCCGCGGTGTACCGCTCCATCGGCGTATATCTGGCCCACTCTCTGGCTCTGTACTATCACTTCTACGGCTTCAAGCACGTGCTGCTGCTGGGCCGCGTTATGTCCGGCAAGGGCGGCGACCTGCTGCTGGATACCTGCAAGAGTGTGCTGGCCGACGAGTATCCTGATATCGCCTCCAAGATCAACCCCACCATGCCGGACGAGAAGGCCCGCCGTGTGGGTCAGTCCGTGGCCGCCGCCTCCCTGCCCGAGATCAAGTAAATGCGGCGCCACATCGTCTGTCTGGGAGACTCCAACACCCATGGCTACTGCCCCGATCCTGCCGACTGCGCCGACGGTTCCTGCTTCCGCTTCAATGAGGAGGAGCGTTGGACCTGCCGGCTGCAGCAGGCCTTGGGAGATGGATACCTGGTGGTGGAGGAGGGTTTGTCCGGCCGCACCACCGTGTTTGACGACCCGGTGGAGGAGGGCCTGTCCGCCCTGTCCTGCCTCTATTCCTGCCTGAAAAGCCATAAGCCGGTGGATCTGCTGGTAATCATGCTGGGTACCAACGATTCCAAGGAACGCTTCGGGACCAACGCCTACACCATCGGCCGGGGTATGGAACGGCTGGTCCGGGCCGCTCAGGCCCTGGACTGCTGGCCGGACGGCAAGCCCAACATTCTCATCATCGCACCCAAATCCATCGAGGAGGGGGTCTATACCTCCCCGGTGGCCGATGAGATGGGGCCCGGCTGTGTGGAAAAGACCCGGGGGCTGGCGGCGGAATATGAGGCCGTGGCCCAGCTGACCGGCTGCGCCTTTCTGGACGCCAATACCCTGAATCTTGCCTACAATACGGTGGACTATATGCACCTGACCCGGGAGAGCCACGCCAAACTGGCCCAAGCTCTGGCCCATCTGATTCCCACCCTGATCTGAATAAAAAATGTGGACGGCGCTGCCGTCCACATTTTTTATCTCTATATACATTATTATTTAATGGTATAGCCACCCCGGACCATGATAGTCACATCAGTGGAGGCCTTGACCCCCCGGCCATCGATGGTTGCCAGATACAGGTGGTTGGTGGTCAGGTTTTTCCCGCCGGCCAGGGCCGAGCCGTCAGTGGTGTCGATGAGGCCGGGGGCTGTATCGGACACACAGACTGCCGTGCCGGTCCGCAGCAGAAATTCGCAGGCCGCGGTGCCCACCACAGTCTGTCCTGCCTTCAGGTTGACAATCTGGAACACACCGCCGGCGGAAGTGGAGCCAGAACTGCCGCTGAGGGCTTTTTCCACCTCATCCACATAGCCGTCCACCACACCGGACAGCTTTTTCTCCAACTCAGACTGCTTGTCCGCCACTTTGCCGTCCACCTGCTCCAGAATGGCGGGGATGGCCTGATCCTCCAGATAACTGAGGGTGACCAGGGGATCGTTCTTGCTGCCCTGCTGCCCGGCGGCCACCGCCACCCCTACCAGCGCCAATGTAACCAAGCCGCCGGAGATCAGCCGGACCAGCCCTTTTCTCTGCTTCATATGTACCTCCTGTCTGACGGGGAGCCGCCCTCGGGGACGGCTCCCCTCTTGTCTTTAAACCATGGTTCCTGTGTGCAGGCCAAAGCTGACCGCGATGGCGTTGTCCACCCGCTGCATCTGCGCTTCGTCCAGCCGACCCATGTGCTCTCTCAGCCGCCTTTTGTCCAGCGTCCGGATCTGTTCCAGCAGCACCACCGACTCCTTGGGGAGACCGTAGGTGTTGGCTGAGAGCTCGATGTGGGTGGGCAGACGGGCCTTGCCGGTCTGGGACGTGATGGCCGCCGCGATCACGGTGGGGCTGTGCCGGTTGCCGGTGTCGTTCTGCACGATGAGTACCGGCCGCACGCCTCCCTGCTCGCTGCCCACCACAGGGCTCAGATCGGCATAAAAAATGTCTCCGCGTTTTACGCTGTTGTCCACAAAAGCTCACACTCCGCCGGAAAATAGTCACCAGCGTCACAGGGCCGCAGGCCTATGTAACGCGGTCACTATGATTCTCCCACGGGGCGGCGGGAATTATACCCGTCCTGCAAAATTTCGCGGGGCAGGCCGGTCCTCCGCCGCCTGGCCGGGCCTTTCTCCCCCGGCCCATTGTATGCGTCTGCCGGACAGCCGGTGCCTCAGTCCAGGTAGGCCCGGTGGACCCGGGGGGACACAGCGCACAGCAGCTCATACTGGATGGTGCCCGCCAGAGCAGCCACATCCTCAATGGGCAGGTGCTCGCCGAACACCTCCACCTCATCTCCCGGCGCCACGTCCAGCCCGGTGACGTCCGCCATACACATATCCATACAGATCCGGCCCACAACGGGAGCCCGCTGGCCGCCAATCAGCACCTCCAGCTTGTCAGAGCACAGCCGGGGCAGACCGTCGGCATAACCGATGGTAAGAGCGGCCAGTTTGGTCTCCCGGTCCAGCACATGGGTGCAGCCGTAGCTCACCGGCGTACCGGCAGGCACAGTCTTTACCGAGGCCACCCGGGTCTTGAGTGTCATCACCGGCCGCAGTCCGGGGCCGTCCAGCCCCTCGCAGGAGGGATCTGGATAGTGTCCGTACAGGGCGATGCCAGGCCGGACCATGTCCAGGTGGGTGCAGGGGAACTTCAGGGCGGCAGCACTGGCGGCGCAGTGGCGGATGGCAAAGGTGATCCCCCGCTCCTTCAGCGCCTCCAACAGATCCAGAAAACGGGTAAACTGGAGCATGGTATAGTCCTCATCCCCGTCGGCATTGGCAAAGTGGGTATAGATGCCCTCCGCCTCCAGGCCGGGCAGAGCGCACACCTGGGCAATGGCCTCCACAGCGGCGCTCTGATCCTCCCCGCCGCACAGCCAGCCCAGCCGGGACATCCCGGTATCCGCCTTCACATGGATCTTCAGGGTCTTGCCCGCAGCAGCTGCCGCGTTGGATAGGGCGCGGGCCATCTCCACATCATAGACCGTCTGGGTGATGCCATTGTCCAGCAGAGCTTCCGCCCGATCGGTGGGCGTATAACCCAGAATCAGGATAGGGGTGGTGATTCCAGCCTGGCGCAGCTCCAGAGCCTCGTCCAGGCAGGCCACTGCCAGATATTCCGCGCCCAGCGTCTCCAGCCGCCGGGCTACCTGTACCGCGCCGTGGCCATAGGCGTCCGCCTTCACCACGCCCAGAAACCGGCAGCCTTGGGGCAGCATGGCCCGCAGCGCCCGATAATTATGTTCCAGATTGGACAGGTCGATCTCCGTCCATGTTCTTGTCTGCGTTTGTTTCATCTGATTTCCTCTTTACCTTGAGATACAAAATGCCCGCCGCCGGGCGGCTGACACAGCAAAGCTGCCAAAGGACAGTTCATTGGTCCTTATTATACTACGCCGCCCCGCCGGTCACAACCCCGAACCGAACGCTCTTTCATGGATTTTTCATCTAATGTTCATACAATTTCCAAGACATTTTTCCTGCTTCCGGATATACTATAGGCATAGAAACAGTTTTCGCACCATGCTCCCGCCGCCTGTATCAGGCGGGATCTAAGGAGGTTTGTTCCATGATGGAAGATGTAGGAAAGGTATTTGCCGATGTAGGCCTGGCCAGCGTAGGCCTGGTAGCTCTGGCTGCCGAGCAGATGGGTAAGGCCGGCAAGTTCCTGGTGGAAAAGGGCGCCGCCGCGGTGGAGGAAGGCCGCAAGCACGGCGCCGAGCTCCAGCGCAAATGTCAGGAGGAGGCCCAGCGCCGCCGGGAGGAGCAGTTCGACCGGCACGTCAGCCAGATGAATGCCCAGCAGCGGGAAGAGCTGCGCCGCCGTCTGGCAGAGCTGGACGACCTGGAGCAGGAAGCCGCTCAGGCCGACTCTGAGGACAACGATACCACCGCATTTTAATACAGCGGGGTGCTGCCAGGCAGCACCCCGCTGTATTTATTCCATCGTTGCAAAGCCGGAAAAGACGCACTGGATCACGGTAAAGCCATCCTGGGACAACTCTCCCCGAAGGAGGGCGTGGCTGTCCGGATCAAACCAGAGGGAGCACTCCTGGCCCTCCCCTGCCTTGGCCTCCGGGTCCCGGCAGATCACCCGCAGAACCTGCCCCTCTCCGGTCTCCTCCATGGCACACTCGGCGATAAAACCCTCGGTGGCATAGCGCAGTAAGACGGGTACCGCCTCCATGGGACTCATGCCGCTTTCATCCAGGGGGCCGGTCTCTACCCACACGCCGTCATATTCCAGATACCCGCTGCCGTCCTTCAGCCGGGCGGTCACTCCGGCCACGGCGTCCGGGCTGGTGACGGTGAGCACACTCTCCCCTTCCCACCGGTACTCCAGATCCAGGCCGTACTCATAGACCCGCTGTCCATAGTCAGCGGCCACAGTTAATTGGGCGGTACAGCCCTCCATGGCCAGATATTCGCCCCGGATGTCCAGGGCCAGCTGCTCTGCGCCGGTAGCCCCGCCGCCGCAGGCAGCCAGAGCCAGGCACAGGGTTATCGTCAGTACGCACAAACCAAACCGGCGGCGCACTCCGTCTCCCCCTTTGTTCCATGCTTATTCCACAGATTCCTTGATCACCCGGGGCAGCGCCGCCACCACGTCGGTAGGCGTCATGCCGTACTCCCCAATCTCCTGGGCGCACAGATCACCGGCCGCGCCGTGGAGCCACACCGCCATGGGCACCGCCTGCCGGGCGGGCAGGCCCTGTCCCAGCAGGGAGAGGATCACTCCCGCCAGCACGTCGCCGCTGCCTCCCTTGGCCATACCGGGGTTGCCGGTGGTGTTGATGTAGGCGGTACCGTCCGGGAAAGCGGTGATGGTGCGGTGGCCCTTGAGCACCAGACAGCAGGTATGCTCCATGGCAAAGCGCCGGGCCGCTCCCAGCCGGTCCCCGTCGGACAGATCGCCTCCCAGCCGGGCAAACTCCCCGTCATGGGGGGTAAGCACCGTGTGAAGGCCCTGCCGGGCGTCCAGTACATCTATATGTCCTTCCAGGGCGTTTATGCCGTCGGCATCCAGGATCACGGGGATATGGATCTCATGCAGCAGGTGGCGTACCACAGCCGCCACACCATTGCCCCGGCCCAGGCCAGGGCCGATGAGGCACACACCGCAGCCCGCCAGCTTATGATGGATCACTTCTCCAGCCTCCAGAGACAGCTGCCCCTCCTTGCCTGCCGGCAGGGGGTAGGGCATAGCCTCGTCCAGCTTGGCTGCTGCTACCGCCCAGATGGGGGTAGGCACTCCCACCGACACCAGCCCCGCGCCGGAGCGCACTGCCGCCTGGGCAGCCAGCACCGGAGCGCCGGTATAGCCCACACAGCCTCCCAGAATGGCGCATCGCCCAAAGTCCCCCTTATGGGCGTCCAGAGGCCGGCGGGGCAGGCGTACATCGGCCGCCTCCACGGTACTTACCGGGCAGTCCAGAGCATCCACCAAATCTTTGGGAATCCCAATATCGGCTACCGTCAGCTTGCCGGTACACAGTCCGCCTTTCCCTACATAGTGGCCCGCTTTGGGCAGGGTGAAGGTAACAGTGCGGGCGGCGTGTACCGCCTCCCCCAGCACCCGGCCGGTGTCGGTCTCTACTCCGCTGGGGATATCGGCGGACACCACCGGGATATCGCAGGTGTTCATCATATGGACGGCGGTAAGGGCATCCCCCCGTATATCGCTGTTCAGCCCGATGCCGAAGAGGGCGTCCACCATCACATTGGCCTCCAGGCACCAGGCGGCAAACTCAGCATCATCAGGCTGGAAGGGTTCCAGCTTTCCTCCTGCCGCCGCCAGTTTCGCCTCCATGGCTCGGGTATCCTGGGTCATCTTCTCATGGCTGCCCACCAGGACACATCGCACTTCAAATCCCGCCTCCAGCAGCTGCCGGGCGCAGGCCACGCCGTCGCCGCCGTTGTTGCCCGGCCCGCAGAAGCACACCACCCGTCCGGCGCAGTCCCCCGCCAGGCTCATGACCTCCTCAGCCAAGGCCGCCGCCGCCCGCTCCATCAGGTCGGTGGAGGGAATTCCCCGCTCCTGAATGGCGATCCGGTCGGTTTCCCGCATCTGCTGTGCTGTGGCGATCCACATATTCATACACACTCCTGTTCCTTGGTTCTTTCGTTCAGGCAGCCCCATTATATGCTGTCCATCCCGCCTCGTCAATTTTAATCTTGCACTTTCTGTCAAACTGTGCTATAAATAATCTTACTTGCGAAGAAGGGAAAAAGAGCGGTTCCCCGCCCAGCAGAGAGCGTCCGTCACCGGCTGAAAGCGGATGTGGGGTTGGCCCGTTCGGTTCGTCCTGGAGCGGCCCTGGAGACAGGGACGGATTTGCCCCACGTTATCGGGGCCAAAGTGCCCGCTGCGTGCGGGAATTGCGGGTGGTACCGCGGAAGGTTTGCCTTTCGTCCCAATAGATTGGGATGGAAGGCTTTTTTGTTTACAAATCGTATCACTGCAAAAGGAGCTGCGAATATGAAGGAAACACTGGATACCATACGCCGGGAAGCGCTGGCCGCACTGGACGGCGCCGGCAACGCCCAGGAGCTGGACGCCCTGCGGGTGAAGTACCTGGGTAAGAAGGGCGAGCTTACCGCCGTTCTGAAAATGATGGGCAAGCTGTCCGCCGAGGAGCGCCCCGCCATGGGTCAGCTGGCCAACGAGGTCCGCGCCGCCCTGGAGAGCGCCCTGGAGGCCAAGGGTAAGGAGCTGGAGGCCAAGGCCCTGGAGGACCGGCTGAAGGCTGAGGCCCTGGACATCACTGTCCCCGGCAAGGCTGTTAAGGCCGGCCACCGCCACCCCATGTATATCGCCCTGGATGAGATCAAGGAGATCTTCATCGGCATGGGCTTCACTGTGCTGGACGGCCCCGAGGTGGAGCTGGCCAAGCTGAACTTTGACCGCCTCAACGCCGAGGAGGGCCACCCCTCCCGTGACTGGTCGGATACCTTCTACTTTGATGAGGATAGCCGTGTGATGCTCCGCTCCCAGACCTCCCCCATGCAGGTCCGGGCCATGGACACCATGGAGCTGCCCATCCGCATCATCGCACCCGGCCGGGTGTACCGCAAGGACGAGGTGGACGCCACCCACTCCCCCATGTTCCATCAGGTGGAGGGCATGGTCATCGACAAGGGTGTCACCATGGCCGACCTGAAGGGCACCCTAAATACCGTGGTGGAGCAGCTGTACGGCAAGGGTACCAAGACCCGGTTCCGTCCCCACCATTTCCCCTTCACCGAGCCCTCCTGCGAGATGGACGTGCAGTGCCACAAGTGCGGCGGCGTGGGCTGCCCCACCTGTAAAGGCGAGGGCTGGATCGAGCTGCTGGGCGCGGGCATGATCCACCCCCGCGTGCTGGAGATGAGCGGCATCGACCCCAATGTGTACTCCGGCTGGGCCTTCGGCATTGGCCTGGAGCGTACCGCCATGCGCCGGTTCAAGATCGCCGACCTGCGGCTGATCTTCGAAAACGACGTGCGGTTCCTGGAGCAATTCTAAGAAAGGAGTGTAGGAACAATGAATCTGAGCAGAAAATGGCTGAATGAATTTGTCACTGTGACTGCCTCCGACAAGGAATTTGCCGAGGCCATGACCCTGTCCGGCTCCAAGGTGGAGCTGACTCACGACCTGGGAGAGGAGATCTCCAATGTGGTGGTGGGCCGCCTGCTGTCCATGGAGCGCCACCCCGATTCCGACCATATGTGGATCTGCCAGGTGGACGTGGCTCAGGAGGAGCCCATCCAGATCGTCACCGGCGCCTGGAATATCCATCCCGGTGACCTGATGCCGGTGGCCCTCCACAAGTCCACCCTGCCCGGCGGCGTGAAGATCCAGAAGGGCAAGCTGCGGGGCGCGGTGTCCAACGGTATGTTCTGCGGCCTGGCTGAGCTGGGTCTGGATACCCGCGACTTCCCCTACGGCGTCATTACCCCCGCCGCCATTCTGGGTGACTATCACCCCCTGGATAAAGACAAGCCCTCCATCCCTGCCGACATCCAGCCCGGCCACAAAGTCTATGGTCCCGTGGTGTGCGCCAAGGTGACCGGCGTCACCACCATCGGCTATTCCGCCTATGACATCGTTCTGGATACCGGCGACGGCACTGCTACCGTCTCCACCACCTGCCCCAACCTCCACGAGGAGGACCTGGTGGCCTACAACACCAAGAGCAATACCATTTGCACCCTGGAGGATCTCCATGCCCAGCAGGCCGAGTTCCCCCACTGCATCCCCGACGGCATTTTTGTGCTGAACGAGGACTGCAAGCCCGGCGACGACATCAAGCCGGTCATTGGT
Organism: Flavonifractor sp. An112; assembly: GCF_002161085.1. Classification (GTDB taxonomy): domain Bacteria; phylum Bacillota; class Clostridia; order Oscillospirales; family Oscillospiraceae; genus Flavonifractor; species Flavonifractor avicola. Next base: position 247,085 of record NZ_NFLU01000001.1, read on the forward strand.
CTGGACGACCATGTGGTGGAGTTTGAGATCACCCCCAACCGCCCCGACTGCCTGTCCGTCATCGGTCTGGCCCGGGAGGCCGCCGCCACCTTTGACGCCCCCCTTACCCTCCACGAGCCTGTGGTCAAGGGCGGCGGAAACGGCAGCCTGATGGAGCTGCTGGACGTGGAGACCCCCGCCAGCGACCTGTGCCCCCGGTACACCGCCCGGATGGTGCGCAACGTGAAGATCGCCCCCTCCCCCAAGTGGATGCGGGAGCGGCTGCGCTCCATGGGCGTGCGTCCCATCAACAACATCGTGGACATCACCAACTACGTCATGCTGGAGTACGGCCAGCCCATGCACGCCTTTGACTACCGCTATGTGAAGGGCGGCAAGATCATCGTTCGCCGTGCAGAAGAGGGCGAAGAGCTCACCACTCTGGACGGCCAGGTGCGCAAGCTCAACGCCAACCACCTGGTCATTGCCGATGAACATCGGGCCGTGGGTCTTGCCGGCATCATGGGCGGCGAGAACAGCGAGATCGTGGACGACACTGTGGACGTGGTCTTTGAGTCCGCCTGCTTCGACGGCACCTGCATCCGCAAGGGTGCTCTGGCCCTGGGTATGCGTACCGAGGCTTCCGCCAAATTCGAGAAGGGTCTGGACCCCCTGAACACCCTGCCCGCCGTCAACCGTGCCTGCGAGCTGGTGGAGCTGCTGGGCGCCGGCGAGGTGCTGGACGGCACCATCGACATCCTCAACTATGTGCCCCAGCCCCGTGTCCTCAAGCTGGAGCCCGAGAAGATCAACGGCCTGCTGGGCACCAACATCGCCGAGAGCGAGATGGTGTCCATCCTGAAGAAGCTGGACTTCCAGGTGGAGGGCGATCAGGTCACCGTGCCCTCCTGGCGGGGCGACGTGATCGGCATGGCCGACCTGGCCGAGGAGGTGGCCCGGTTCCACGGCTACAACAACATCCCTGTCACCCTCATGCGGGGCCAGACCACCCTGGGCGGCTTCTCTGCGGAGGAGCAGCTGGAGCGCCGGCTGGGCTCCCTGTGCCGGGCCATGGGCTATGACGAGATCATCACCTACTCCTTTATCTCCCCCACCTGCTACGATAAGATCCGCTGGGACGCCGACGATGCCCGCCGCCAGTCCTTCAAGATCCTCAACCCCCTGGGCGAGGATACCTCCATCATGCGTACCACCGTACTGCCCTCCATGCTGGAGATCCTGACCCGGAACTACAACTACCGCAACCAGAACGTCCGCCTTTACGAAGTGGGCCGCATTTACCTCCCCGGCGGCGAGGACGGCCTGGCCGTGGAGAACAAGGTGCTGTCCATGGGCGCCTATGGCAGCGATATGGACTTCTACGCCCTCAAGGGCTGTTTGGAGGCCATTCTCAAGGATCTGCGGGCCGAGGATGTCCACTTCGAGGTCCCCAGCGAGACCAATCCCTCCTATCACCCCGGCCGGGTGGCCGATGTGTACGCCGGTGACCAGCGCATCGGTGTGCTGGGCCAGGTCCATCCCCTGGTGGCGCAGAACTACGGCGTGGACGCCCAGTTCTACTGCGCTGAGCTGGAGCTGAACGCACTGATGGCCGCCAAGGGCGCCGATCCCGAGTATGTACCTCTGCCCAAGTTCCCCAACCTCACCCGCGACATCGCTGTGGTGTGCGACGAGGCGGTGACCGTGGGCGCTCTGGAGGCCTGCATCCGCAAGGGAGCCAAGGGCCTGCTGAAGGAGTGCAAGCTCTTCGACATCTACCGCGGCAAGGGCGTGGACGAAGGCAAGAAGTCTGTGGCCTTCAACCTGGTCCTCCGGGCCGACGACCGCTCCCTCACCAGCGAGGAGGCCGATGCCGACGTGAAGTCTATTCTGGAAGCTTTGGAGAAGGAACTGGGCGCCGTGCTGCGCTAACTTCCCCAAAATGTGAAAAGTCCCCCCGGCAGTGCCGGGGGGACTTTTTATGTTGAGAGGTTTGCCGCATTTTTGCCCAGGAACAGCACAACCCCCCGGCCATCCATCGTGACCGGGGGGCTACTTTTCGACCTGGGGTTCAATCACTTGGTCTACCTCTACTTTCTACAGATTTGCCACGCATTGGGAAGGACTCGGTTTTGGGATTCGCCTGGATCACTGTCTCCTGCAACGTACTACCCTGATTTCCGTCTTCAGCGAACTTCGCATCTGAGGTTTCCGGGTCTCCTCGCTTCAATGAGTTTGTTGGGAACACGTGTTGCCTAAAACGAACCGTTCCTTTTCCTTCTGCGTTGAGGCTTTGATGATTTGGACTTTACTAGCCCATTGGGTTCACCTCTTTCTTTCTGGCTTTAGTATACTATTTGGTCTGCCGTTTGTCAAGTCTTTTTTATTCGTTTTTCACAATTTCTTATCTTCTCTCTTATTGGCTTCCAGTATATTTACACATACCCGGATCCATCCCACTTACCCGAAATTCAGGATTGACACCTGCATTGACCTGTGGTATAAATTGTATGTTCGTTTTTGAACGCCTGTGCGAATGCACGTCCTGACCATCCTTTCACAAGGATCAAGGCTACACGGACGGCCGGGTCAAATGCCGAAAACCCGTCGAAGAGCCGGGGACCGTACCGCGGGTACGGATTGGCAACTTTGTTGCCTTATTGATTGAGCGGAAAGGCTCAAGTTTTATAAGTTGGTTACTTCATAACCGATGCGTAGATACGCACATCAACTTGTGAACGGTCAATAAGAGTGATGAATCGGACTGCACGGTACGGGCCCCCGTAACAGGCGAACTATAACTCTCTTTGTGTTCCAGCCATGGTGTGTATCTGCGCCATGGCTTTTTTGCTGCCTTTCCGCTCCACACGTTTGGAGGAGAGAAAAAAAGATGAGGAAACGCCTGATTGCCGCAACCGCCGCAGCAGCTCTGCTGCTGTCCCTGACCGCCTGCTCCCAACCGGATGAGCAGCCGGAGCCCTCTGCCGGACAGGATACTCAGGCCCTGGTATCCGCCTATCTGGAACAGGTAGACCAGGAATACGCCTACCAGATCGCCGAGACCCTGGCCTACGATCCCGCCTATCTGTCCAACGAACTGGGCTGGCGCACCGCCGGTTCCGATGCCGAGCACGCTGCCGCCGACTACATCGCCGCCGAGATGGAGTCCATCGGCCTGACGGTGGAGAAGGTGCCTGTCACCGTGGATAAGTGGCAGTTCAACGACGCCTCTCTCACCATCGCCGACACCGACATCCAGATCATGCCCGCCTCCTACGCCACCAACGGCACGGACGCTGACGGCATTACCGCCCAGCTGGTGGATGTGGGCACCGGTACCGCCGCCGAGTACGAGGGGGTGGACGTGGAAGGCAAGATCGCTCTGGTGGGCGTGGACCAGTGGAATGTGGCCTGGATCGACCAGTATATGAATGAGGCCGCTCTCCACGGCGCCAGCGCCATCGTCACCTACGATGTGGGCGGCTACGCCACCTATTCCGACGACATGATCAATATGCAGGACGTTTGCTCCAAGGATGTGATCCCCTGCGTCAGCATCAGCAAGAACCAGTATCTCCAGCTGGCGGAGGCTCTGGCCGCGGGACACGACACCGCTACCCTGATGGTGGACAACGTCATGGAGCCGGAGCAGGGAACCAGCTACAATGTGGTGGGCACCCTGAAGGGCCGCAGCTCTGAGCAGCAGATCCTGGTGGCCGGCCACTATGACGTCTACTTCAACGGCTTCCAGGACGACAGCTGCGCCATCGGCCTGGTGCTGGCCATGGCCAAAGCCATGGTGGATTCCGGTTACCAGCCGGAAAACGACATCCGCTTCATCGCCCACGGCTCCGAGGAGTGGGGCGCCTCAGGCACCCAGTTTGACTGGACCACCGGCGCCTGGGAAATGATCAACACCGCCCATCCCGAGTGGGCCGGCAAGACCATCGCTCTGCTGAACTTTGAGCTGCCCGCCTTCTACGACGGCATGGAGGAGGGACAGATCAGCTGCGTCCCCGAGTTTTCCACATTGACCCAGTCCTTTGTGGAAGAATCCGGTCTTTTGACCCAGCCTGTTAACAACGTGTACCCCGGCGGCATCAGCGGCCAGTCGGTGGACACCAACACCATGGAGGACGGCGTCTCCTACCGGGCCTCCGGCGTACCTTACTTCATCAACATCCCCGGCACCCAGGACGGCGAGGAGGGTTGGATTCAGCAGCGCTACCACACCGCCGCCGACGACCGGGATACCTACAGTGCCGACGTGATGCACACCAATCTGAACACCTTCGGTACGCTGGCCATCTACCTGGATCAGACGCCCGCCCTGGAGCTGGACCTGACCGCCACCTGCGACGATCTGGCGGAGGCTCTGGACGCCGATCTGGTGGCCGCCGCCGGCGGCGACGGCGAGGCCTACACCACCGCCCTGGAGACGCTGCGGACAGCTGCCGACGGGTGGAACCAGGAAATCGCCGCTGTCAACAGCCGCTATCAGCAGGCTCTGTCCGAAGGAGCCAGTCAGGAGGACCTGGATGCCATCCGGGCCGAGGGCCGGGCACTGAATGCCAAGACCCTGGAGGCCTTCCGCTTTGTCCAGGACCACTTCATCGGCATCGCTTCCACATCCACCATCCTCATCAAGCATCAGGCCTATCAGGAGAATATCGCTCTGATCTCCGGCGTGGTCGACGCCCTGGCGCAGGGAGTCCTGGGCAACGAGGAGGGCACCGGCGCGCTGGATCTGGCCTGGATGATCAACGGCGGCACCGAGTACGGCTACTATAATTTCAGCCTGGAGACCAACGCCCGGTCCAAGGAGGCTCTGCTGGAGGACTCCAACCCGGGCAACCTGTTCTGGGGTACCGGCAAGGGCTCCATCCTGGCGGAAACCTATCCCGCCACGATGTCTCTGCTGGCCAAGAGCATGGAGGATGCCCCCTCCTTTGATGAGGAGATTGCCCTCTACAATGACGCTCTGTCCCAGCAGCAGCAGCTTCTGGCCCAACAGGTGGCTGAAGAGACGGCCGCCATGGGTGAGCTGACCCAGCTGCTTCAGGCTTAACCCAATGAAAAGACGCGGAGCACGGCAAAACCGTGCTCCGCGTTTTCTGTTTATAGCAATCAGGCACCCAGCAGTACCAGAATCACACCATAGATCACACTGGCCACCAGGCCATAGACAATCACCGGCCCGGCGATGATAAACATCCTGGCGCCTACCCCCAGCACCAGTCCCTCGCTTTTGAACTCCAGAGCGGGAGAGGCCACCGCATTGGCAAAGCCGGTGATGGGTACCAGAGTACCCGCTCCAGCGTGCTGGGCCAGCTTATCAAACCACCCCAGGGCGGTGAAAAAGGCGGAAAGGAAAATCAGCGTGACGGACACCGCTGTCCCTGCGTCGGTCTTATCCAATCCCCAGCTCTGGTACAGGTCGCTCAGCCCCTGTCCCAGGGTGCAGATCAAACCGCCCACCAGAAAGGCCCAGATCAGATCCTTCCACAGGGGAGAGGGCTTGGCCATCCCAGCCACATAGCGGCTGTACTCCTCGTTGGTCATGTCCATGGTACGCGCCTCCTTTTCCTCCATTATGTCCGCCAGCCACGGGAATATGTACAATGGAATATTTTTTTCTTGACTTTCCACCCGGTGGAGGGTATACCTTTTTGCGTCGGAGGTGAGCGGCATGAAGATCAACGAGGTGGAGCAGCTTGTGGGCGTCACCAAGCGCAACATCCGCTTTTATGAAAAAGAGGGGCTGCTGAACCCCGGGCGCAATGCGGACAACGGTTACCGGGACTACACCGACGCCGACGTGGAGGCCCTGCGTAAGATCAAGCTGCTGCGGAAGCTGGACGTACCTATGGAAGAGATCCGGAAAATGCAGCAGGGCATCCTGACCCTGGACGACGGCCTGCGCCGTCACATCATTCAGTTGGAACGGGAGCAGGCCAACCTGGCCACCATCCGGACCCTGTGCCAGACATTGGCCGACGCCGGCCAGCAGCTGGCCGACCTGGACGCGGACCGGTGGCTGTTGGAAATGGACCGTATGGAAGGAGAGGGGACCCGCTTTGTGAACATCCATAAGAAAGATACTGTGTCCCACTACATCCCGCCGGTGGTATGCGCCCTACTGTTCGTGGTCCTGATGGGGGGCGTCATGGCCCTGGTGGTGTGGGTCGCTGTGGCCTTCCCCACCGACGCGCCCCCGCTGCCGGTAGTGGTGGTACTCACCCTGATCCCGGCTGTGTTCATCGTCGGGGTCCTGCTGGCTCTGATCCAGCGCATCAAGCAGATCCAAGGAGGAGAAGAAAATGCTGCTTCTAAATATTGAGTATATCCCCGGCAAAGAGATCCAGGCCCTGGGTATCGCCAAGGGCAGCGTGGTCCAGTCCAAGCACTTCGGCAAGGACTTTATGGCCGGTATGAAGACCCTGGTGGGCGGCGAGATCGAGAGCTATACCAAAATGCTCACCGAGGCCCGTCAGATCGCCACCAAGCGCATGGTGGATGATGCCGAGGCCATGGGGGCCGACGCCGTGGTGGGCGTACGCTATACCTCCGCCTCCATCATGCAGGGCGCGGCTGAGATCACCGCCTACGGCACCGCCGTCAAAATCGTGGAGGGATAACCCATGCTGCACATCGAACACTTTTCCAAGAGCTATCCCGGTCACAAGCGGGCGGTGGACGACCTGAGCCTCCATGTGGCTCCCGGTGAGATCTTCGGGTTCATTGGCCACAACGGTGCGGGCAAGACTACCACCCTCCGGGCGGTAGCCGGCGTCATGGACTTTACAGAGGGCACCATCACCATTGACGGGCACAACGTCCGCACCGACGCCCTGGCTGCCAAGAAGGTCACCGCCTTCCTGCCCGACAACCCCGACCTCTATGAATTTCTCACCGGCATCCAGTTTCTCAATTTCATCGCCGATCTATACGAAATCTCCGGGGATACCCGTCAGAATCTCATCGCCAAGTACGGCGACGCTTTCCAACTCACCGGCAATCTGGGCAGCCCCATCGGCAGCTATTCCCACGGCATGAAGCAGAAGCTGGCTCTCATCTCCGCCCTCATCCGCCAGCCCAAGCTGCTCATTTTGGACGAACCCTTTGTGGGCCTGGACCCGTCGGCGGCCCACCTGCTCAAGCAGTTCTGGGCGGAGCTGTGCGCGGCCGGCAGCGCGGTGTTCTTCTCCACCCATGTGCTGGAGGTGGCGGAGAAGCTGTGTCATCGGGTGGCTATCATCAAGCAGGGCAAGCTGATCCGCATGGGCAATACCGCTGAACTGGTGGGAGACTCCACCCTGGAGGACGTATTCCTGGAACTGGAGGGAGACGGGCATGGCTAAATTCCTCGCCCTGCTGAAGCTGAATTTCCGGGCCCTGCTCTCCGCCATACGGGTGGGCCGGAAAAAGCGCTCCTTCTCCGGCATAGGCGCCCTGGCCCTTCTGGCCGGGTTGTCGCTCTATATCTCCGGGGTGTACAGCTCTCTGCTGGCCGGACAGCTGGCGGCGGTGGGGGCCCTGCCCCTGCTGCTGGTGCTCATGTCCCTGGTGGCGGTCCTGCTGGGTTTCTTTTTCTCCCTCTTTGCAGCCCAGGGCGTGGTATATGGAGCCAAGGACAACGACCTGATGCTCTCCCTGCCCATTTCCCCCTTTACCCTCATGCTCTCCCGTACCCTGGCCCTCTATCTGGAGAACCTGGTATCCACCGTGTTCGTGCTCCTCCCCGCCGGGGTGATCTACCTGTGGTACGGCGGGCCGGGGGGTTGGGCGGTGCTCCCGCTGCTGCTGGTTTCCGCCCTCTTTCTGAACCTGCTGCCCACCCTGCTCACCCTCATTATAGGCTTTGTGCTGGCCTGGCTGTCCGGCCGGTTTTCCCGGAAGGCCCTGGCCTCTACCCTGCTCCAGCTGCTCCTACTGGCTCTGATTCTGGTAGGTTCCTTCTGGCTGAGCAGCTCCATCAACAACGTGGAGACCGCCGTTCCCGCCATTCTATCCTTCTTCCAGGGCTGGGGCCGGCCCTTCCTGCTGCTGGCAGAGGGGGTGAGCGGCGGAAATCTGCTCCAGCTGGCGGCTCTGTGGGCCCTGTGCCTGGTCCCCTTCCTGGTGGTAGTGTGGCTGTTGGCCTGGCAGTATAAGGCCATCATCACCCGGCTGTCCACCCACCGGACCCGCTCGGATTACAAGCTGGGCAAGCTGTCCTCCTCCGGCCAGCTAGGGGCTCTGCTGCGAAAGGAAGCCCGCCGGTGGTTCGGCACACCCAGCTATGTATTCAACACCGGTATCGGTCTGCTTCTGCTGCCGGGGGCTGGGGTGGCCGCTCTGATCTACCGGGAATCCATCGCACAATTTTTAGAGATGGCTGGCGGCCTAGCTCTGGCTCCGCTGCTGCTGGCAGGCGTTACGTTCTGCCTGTCCACCGTTGCCATCACCGGTTCCTCCATCAGCCTGGAGGGCAAACAGCTCTGGCTGCTCCAGTGCGCCCCCGTTCCGGTGACCACCATTCTGGGCATGAAGGTGGCCTTCCAGCTGCTGGTCATCCTACCCTGTCTGGCAGTGGGGTGGCTCATGCTCTGTCTGGCCTTTGCCCTAGCTCCGGCGGAGTGGGTACTCCTGCTGGTTGACGGATTACTCTTTGCCCTGATGTGCGCCCCCTTCGGGCTGTGGATCAACCTCCACTTTCCCAAGCTGGACGCGGTCAACGACGCCGTGGTGGTCAAGCAGTCGGCCTCCGCCATGCTGTCCACCTTCCTGCCCATGGTTCTGGTCCTGCTTCTTTTCCTGCTGTGGTTCTTTCTTCTGGAGCCTCTGGGCAGCGTGGGTTTGCTGCTGGTATACGCCGTTATTCTGGCCGCTGCGGCCGTCCTCTCCTTCCTTGCACTTGTGCGCCAGGGGCCCGCATTGTTCCGCAGTCTGGAGGAAAAATGACAAATTGCTACAAAGTGGGGACGGGCCTTGCGCCCGCCCCCGCTTTGCTCTAAAATGGGGTTACATAATATTACGGGAGGCGTACTATGAAACTTCGCTTTCGCCTGCCGGCCGTCGGGCTGGCCGCAAGCCTTTTGCTGACAACCGCTGCCCAGGCGCTCAATCCCTCGCAGGCTCTGACGCTGCTGAACTGGTACTACCTGGACCCTCTTCCCGACCAGGTATTTGAGCAAACGGATATGAACGGGATTATCCAGGCCCTCGGAGACCCCTACACCGAATATTTTACCGCCGAAGAGTATGCCGCCTTTCACGCCTCTCTCTCCGACTCTGAGCTGGTAGGCGCCGGCGTTTCCATTCAGCTGGCTGACGATGGTCTGCTGGTAACCCGCGTGATCCCCGGCTCCGCCGCAGAGGCGGGTGGTCTGCTGGCAGGAGACGTAATTACCGCCATCGATGGCCAGTCTTGTATGAAAATCAGCCTGGAGCAGGCCTCCGCTCTGCTGGGCGGCGAGGTGGGGACCTCCTTCCAGCTGACTTATCTGCGGGACGGCCAGGCCCACACCGTCACCCTGACCCGCTGCGCCTTTGTGGTGCCCACCGCCTATACTGAACTTTGGGAGGACCACATCGGCTATGTGGCCTGCGACGCCTTTGGTCCTGAAACCGCCGGTCATGTGCAGGAAGGTTTGGAAACCTATGGCAGTCAGGCCGACCACTGGATCATGGACCTGCGCAACAACGGCGGCGGAGAAGTGACCGCCGCCCTCAACACCATCAGCTATTTTGCTGGTCCCAACGATCAGCTGGTTTATATGCGGGCCAGCGACGGCTCCATCAACGCCCAGGGCAGTCAGAGCGCCCAGATCACCGATGAACCGCTCATCGTCCTGACCAACTTCTATTCGGCCAGCGCCTCCGAGCTGTTTGCCTCCGCCATTCGGGACACCGGCTCCGGCCTGCTGGTGGGAGACCGCACCTACGGAAAAGGAGTCGCTCAGATCCTGTTGGACAGCACCCTCTTTCCTGCCTTTTTCTCCGAGGGCGATGCTCTGAAAATGACCGCCTATCGCTTTTTCGGGCCTGCCGGTACCAGCAACGACACCATCGGCGTCATGCCGCACCTGCTGCTGAATCCGTCCCTGGCGGACGAGGCCGCCGTGCTTCTCTCCAGTCCCGAGCCCCAGGGAGACACCTCCGGTACGGCGCGCATTGATCTGAACGGTGCCTGGTACATCGATTTGGAACAAGCCTGCTCCACCTCCTACCAGGCTGCCTTTACCGCGCTGCTGGAGGCTCTGCCCGACGGAGTCCTGCTGCGGACAGGCACCGGTGATGGCTGGGAGGCCACCACCGCCGCCGATCTGGCCGCCGCCTGCGGCCTCAGCGGCTATCATCATCGGGGGTTCTCCGACACCGATCAGTCCCCCTATGCCGATGAAATCGGCCTGCTGGCCACCTACGGCGTGGTACTGGGCGCGGGAGACGGCACCTATCGTCCCGCGGAAGCTCTGACCCGGGGACAACTCTGTACCCTGCTGGCCCAGGCCCTGAACTGCAAGGTTCCTACCGGGGAGAGCGCCTTTACCGACGTGTCCATGGACGACTGGTACGGTCCCTCCGTCAATGCCCTGGCCTCCATGGGACTGGTAAACGGCGTAGGCGGCGGCCGCTTCGCCCCCAACGATCCTGTGAGCCACGAGCAGTTTATCACCATTCTGTCCCGCCTGGGCAGGAAACTTGATCTGGATCTGATCCAGACCTGGCAGAATCGTCCGGAGGCGGCGTCCGCCGAGTATCAGAACTATTCCTCCTGGTCCTGGGAGTCGGTATGGCTGCTGGCACAGGATGAGGACGGCCTGCTTTGGGCCGCCCCCAGTGAGATCGATCCCGCCGGAGTCACCACCCGGGAGGAGGCTGCCGCCCTGACCTGCACTCTGCTGTGCAAGCTGAATCTGCTTCCCTCCCTGATCTGAGCCAAAGCGCCCTTCGCTGTGCGAAGGGCGCTTTTCCGGCTTTCTTCACAGAAACTTTATCATTTCCACCCTCCTTTCTCCCTGTTTCCGCATGGACTTTTCTCTTCCGCTATGGTAGAATGGTGTGAAATTGTGGACTTGATCCAATCGGAGGCAATTCATTTTGAGGACAGATGTTTTGGGCGTCGGCTTCGACGACCTGACGTTGGATGAGGCGGTACAGACTGGCTCCGGGCTGGTGGAAGCGGACGGCTTTCACTATGCTGTGACCCCCAACCCGGAATTTATCCTGGCCGCCCGGAAAAACCCCGAATTCAAGCAGGCCCTGCTGGGGGCTGACCTGGTGCTGGCCGACGGCATCGGTGTGATCTACTCCGCCAAGATTCTGGGCCGCCCCCTGAAAAGCAAAGTGCCGGGCATCGATTTTGCCCAGCGGCTGGTGGCATGGATGGCGGAACACGGAAAGCGGCTCTTTCTGCTGGGCGCCAAACCCGGCGTGGCCGAGCTGGCCGCTGCCAACCTGAAGAGTACCTATCCCGGACTTATTGTCTGCGGTACCCACGACGGCTACTTCAAGGAGGACGGTCCGGTGGTGGAGGAAATCCGCGCCGCCGCCGCAGATGTGGTCTTTGTCTGTCTGGGCGCGCCCAAGCAGGAGTTCTGGATGGTACAGAACGGTCCCGCTACCGGCGCGCACCTGATGATCGGCCTGGGCGGCTCCCTGGACGTCTTTGCCGGCGTGGTGGAACGGGCTCCCAAGGCCTTTCAAAAGCTGGGGCTGGAGTGGCTCCACCGGCTCATCAAGGAGCCCAAGCGCATCGGGCGCATGGCCAAGCTCCCTCTGGTGCTGTGGTATGCCGTAGGCGCCCGGATCAGGAGGCGCTGACATGGCAGGAAAGCTGATTGTGTTTGAAGGAACCGACGGCTCCGGCAAATCCACCCAGTTCAAGCTGCTGTGTCAGCGGCTGGAGCAGGAGGATATCTCCTTCCGCCGTCTGGTCTTTCCCCAGTATCAGGAGCCCTCTTCCGCCCTGCTGCGGATGTATCTGGGCGGTGAGTTTGGCTCCCATCCCTCTGACGTAAATCCCTATGCCGCCTCCACCTTCTACGCGGTGGATCGGTACGCATCTTGGAAGAAGGTGTGGGGAGACTACTACCGGAACGGCGGGCTGGTACTCTCTGACCGGTACACCACCTCCAACGCCGTCCACCAGGCCAGCAAGCTACCTGAGGACCAGTGGGAGGAGTTCTTTCATTGGCTCTTTGACTTTGAATGTAGCAAATTGGGACTGCCCTTCCCCGACCAGGTGATCTATCTGGATATGCCCACAGAACGGGCCGTGGAGCTGCTGCGCAGCCGGGAGGCGGCCACCCATACCAAAGGCGATATTCACGAAGTAGATACCGATTATCTGGCCCTGTGCCGCCGCACCGCTCTGCGGGCGGCTGACTGCCTGGGCTGGCACAAGGTCCCCTGCGTGGACCAGACAGGACGTCTGCGCTCCACGGAAGAAATCCACCAAGACATCTGGGCTATGGTGGCCCAAATCATAAAATGAGGTGCTGTTGAATGGTAGCTATTTTACTGGGTAACGGGTTTGAAGAGAGCGAAGCTCTGGTCCCCGCCGACCTGCTGCGTCGGGCTGGTGTCAAGGTAGCTCTGGTGGGCCTGGACGGACTTCAGGTCACCGGCAGCCACGGGATCACTGTCACGGCGGACACCACGCTGGACCAACTGGAGCCCGACCAGCTGCGGATGCTCATGCTTCCCGGCGGACTGGGCGGCGTAGAGGCCATCAGCGGTGATATGCGGGCTCAGGCCCTCATCCAGCGCTGCTATGATCACGGCTGCTGGCTGGCCGCCATCTGTGCTGCTCCCACCATTCTGGCCAACCTGGGGATGCTGGACCGCCGCAACGCGGTGTGTTACCCCGGTATGGAGGATCTGATGGGTTCCGCTGTGGTGCAGAAGGGTTGCTCCGTCGTGGTGGATGGCCACATCGTCACCGGCGAGGCCGCCGGTTCCGCCTTCCCCTTCGGCCTGAAGCTGGTAGAGATTCTGAAGGGGCCTGCCGCTGCTGCCCAGGTAAAGGATGCCGTCCACTATCACGGCTGAGAAGGCCCGCCTGCGCCGTCAGGCACTGGACTGGCTGGCCACGCTGTCATCTCAGGCGCGGATTGCCGGAGATGAAGTCCTGTTTCGCCGTTTTCTGGCCCTGCCTCAGATAGAGTCCGCCCGGACCGTCCTGCTCTACCACGGCATGGACACCGAACCGGACACCGTCCGGCTGCTGTCACCCCTGTGGGATATAGGAAAGCAGGTGTGTCTGCCCAGGTGCCTGCCGGGGAACCAAATGGAGGCCAGGCTCGTCCAAAGGGACAGTACCCTCATCCGCCATCCCTACGGAATGCTGGAGCCGGGCCTGGACTGTCCCCTCATCCCACCGGACCAGATCGATCTGGTTCTGGTGCCTGGACTGGCCTTTGACCGCTCCGGCGGCCGTCTTGGACGTGGCGGCGGGTATTACGACCGCTGGCTGGCCGGATTTTCCGGCGTCACTGCCGCGCTGTGCCGGGATGGACTGCTGATGGAGGCCATTCCCCGTCTCCCCCACGACCTGGGGGTGGATCTGGTGATCACTGAAACCAGCCTGTACGGCCCGTCCGCACCGGGATAGGAGAAAAGCGGGGCCTGAGGCCCCGCTTCCCCGCGGTACGTACGGCTTAGCAGCAGCCGTCGTTGCAACCGCAGTTGTTGTTGCAGCCGCAGCTGTTGCCGCAGCTGTTCCCGCCGCCGCAGCAGCAGCACAGCAGGATGATGATCAGGATGATCCACAGGCAGCTGCTGCCGCCAAAACCGTTATTGCCGAAACACATTGTCGTCTCACCTCACTTGCTTGAACTGACCTATTCTATGCAGGGGCGGAGATCCTGGTTCCGGCAAGCTACTGTTTTTCATTCGATTAGGAGTTGAACCTATGTCTCAGGAAGATTATCGCAACGAGGGCCGCCGGGAGCCCCCTTCCCACGCCAATCACGGTGGAAAGCGCCTGGCACCTTCCAGCCGCCCTTCCAGCCGTCCGTCTAACCGCCCGTCCGGCCGCTCCTCCTCCGACCCGGAGCATCAGACTCAGCCCCGGCCCCGCAAGAAGCGCAAACGTCTGGGCTCATGGGGTATTCTGATCTATGTGGTATGCGTGCTGGGCGCCTCCGTCCTGCTGGCGGGGGTCAGCTGGATGTGGGCCAACGACATTCTCGCCCTGAACAAGGCCCCCCTCACCGCCGTGGTGGAGATCAAGGAGGGCGACACGGTGGATCAGGTGGCCGACAAGCTGAAGGATGCGGGCCTGATCGAATACAAATTTGTATTCAAGCTCTTCTGCAGCTTTACCCACGTCTCGGGCCAGGCCGGAGACGACGACGCCAAGATCACCCCGGGCAGCTATGAGCTGAACACTGATATGGACTACCGTGCCCTCATCAGCAGCATGGGCTCCAGTTCCGCCAACCGGCTCACCACCACGGTGACCATCCCGGAGGGCACCACCGAGGCCCAGATCTTCGAAATGCTGGAGAAGGCAGGCGTGGCCACGGTGGAGGATCTGACCGAGACTGCCGCCAACTACGACTTCAAGTTCTCCTTCCTCCAGGGCGTGCTGCCTCTGGGAGACGCCAAGCGTCTGGAGGGCTACCTCTTCCCCGACACTTACGAGTTCTATATGGGCGAGGACCCGGTGAGCGTGCTCAACAAGATGATCCTTCGCTTTGACGAGATCTTCACCGATGAGATGCGCCAGACCATGACGGACAAGGGCATGAGCGTCAACGACGCCGTCATCATCGCCTCCATGATTGAGAAGGAGACCGACGGCACCGATCAGGGCAAGATCTCCTCGGTGATCTACAACCGTCTCAACAAGCCCACCAGCGAGACGGCGGGCTATCTGAACATCGATGCCACCATCCTGTATGTCACCGGAGGCACCCAAGTAAACACCCAGGCGGATACCCCCTATAACACCTATACCCACAAGGGGCTTCCCCCCACCGCCATCTCCTGTCCCGGTGTGGACGCCCTGAAGGCGGCGGTGAACCCCGACTCCACCAATTACTACTACTACGCCCTGGGCGACGACGGGGTACACCACTTCTTCCGCTCCAGCAGTGAGCACCAATCTTTCCTCAAGAGCCAGGAGCTGTACAAGAATGACTAAACAAATCGAACTGCTCTCCCCCGCCGGGGACATGGAACGGCTGAAAATGTCCCTGGCCTACGGGGCGGACGCGGTCTATCTGGCGGGCAACGATTTCGGTATGCGGGCCTTTGCCGGCAACTTCACTCCGGACGAGATGCGCCAGGCGGTGGAGCTGTGCCACAGCAAGGGCGTGTCCATCCACGTCACCTGCAACACCATGCCCCGCAACGACGAGGTAGCCCGGCTGCCCCAGTGGCTGGAGTACCTCCAGGACCTGGGGGTGGACGCCGCCATCGTGGCCGACGTGGGGGTGCTCTCCCTGCTGAAAAAGCACGCCCCCAAGGTCAAGGCCCATATCTCCACCCAGGCCAGCATCTCCAACTATCAGGCCGCCCGGGCCTGGTATGAGCTGGGGGCCAGCCGGGTGATTCTGGCCCGGGAGCTGTCTCTGGACGAGATCCGGGAGATTCGGGCCAAAGCCCCCAAGGAACTGGAGATCGAGGCCTTTGTCCACGGGGCCATGTGCGTCAGCTACTCCGGCCGGTGTCTGCTCTCCAACTATATGACCGGGCGGGACGCCAACCGGGGCGCCTGTGCCCAGCCCTGCCGCTACAAGTACGCCCTGATGGAGGAGAAGCGCCCCGGGGAATACTTCCCCATCGGCGAGGACGAAGGGGGCGCCTATATCATGAACTCCCGGGATATGTGCATGATCGACCATATTCCGGAGCTGATGGAGGCCGGGCTCAACTCCCTCAAGGTAGAGGGCCGGGCCAAGAGCGCCTACTACGCCGCCGCCGTCACCGCCGCCTACCGCCACGCCATCGACGCGGCGGCGGAGGGCCGTCCTCTGGACCCGGTGTGGCGGGAAGAGGTGGAGAAAGTGAGCCACCGCCCCTACTCCACCGGCTTCTACTTCGGCCAGCCCGGCCAGTACACCGGCGACGCCCGCTATGTCCGGGAGTGGCAGGTGGTGGCCATCGTCACCGCCTGCGATTCCGAGGGCAACGCCACCCTGTCCCTGCGCAACAAGTTTGCCGTGGGGGACACGCTGGAGCTGGTGGGCCCCAACGTGTCCGCCACCCCCTTTGCCGCCGGTGCCATGGAGGACGAAAACGGCTGGCCCCTCACCGAGCCCCGCACCCCCCAGATGATATTCCGCATGAAGCTGCCCCGTCCGGTGCCCCCCCTGTCCATCCTTCGGGCCTGCCGGGAAAATTCCTGATATAAAAAGTCCAGGCGAAGTTCGCCTGGACTTTTTTGTGACCTGAGCCCTCGCCCAGTCGTTATATGGGTGAAAGGAGGCGGTACGATGAAAGAAAACGACCCTTTGATCCGCCGGTTTGAAGCCGCCTATTCCGCCCATGGTACTTCGGTTTACCGGCTGGCCATGGTCTATCTGGGCCGCCCGGCGGACGCCGAGGATGTGACTCAGGAGGTCTTTCTCAAGCTGCTGTACAAGGCCCCCGCCTTTGCCGACGGGGAACACGAAAAGCGCTGGCTGCTGCGGGTGACCGCCAATCTGTGCCGGGACCAGCTGAAAACTTTTTGGCGGCGGCAGACAGTGGCCCTGGATGAGAGCTGCCCTGTGCGGTCAGGGCCGGATCGGGCGGTGCTGGAGACCATTCTGGCCCTGCCCGAGACCTACAAGGGCCCCATTCACCTCCACTACTACGAGGGCTACTCGGTGGCGGAGGTGGCCGAGATCCTGAAGCTGAGCCAGTCGGCGGTCAAAATGCGGCTAAAGCGAGGCCGGGAGCTGCTGAAACTGGAACTGGACACCGGATGGGAGGGAAGCGTATGAACACCCGGAATTATCGCAACGCAATGGACCAGCTGAACCCCGCCCCCGAGCTGGAGGAGCGCATCAAAGGGCAACTGAATCTGCCCCCCAGGCGGCAGGCCCACCCCCGCAGGCTGGCTGGCAAAGCTCTTGCGGCGGCGGCCGCCATCGCCTGCACCTTTATGGTGGCTATAGCGGTAAGCCCCCAACTGCGGGCGGCGGTGCTCACCTTCTTCCACCTTGAGGAAACCGAGCAGGTGCCCGGCCCTGTGGGCGAGGCGCCGGAGGAGCCGGAAATGACCCAGACCACCATTGACGATCTGGTGGAGGCCCAGTATATCCGTCTCCCCAATGCGGGGGCGGGTTATGACTACGGCGTCGGCACCCTGTTTCAGGCGGAACGAGCCGATGACGGTTCTCTCCTGGACTTCCACTACTGGGCGGCGGAAGGGGATCAGCTGGTCCCCCTGGAGACCTGCACCACCGAATTTTCCACCACCTGGGAGGGCGTGACTTATACCGACACCGTCTACTGGTGCGAGTATGAGGGGTCCATCTCCTGCTACTGCAACGGCACCGCCGGCTATGCCCTGGACTACGACTGTAATACCATCGCCATCCCCGGCTCCGCCGACAGCGTCATCCTCCGTCTCAGCCAGGGCAGCCAAATGGACTACCGGCAGTACCCAGTGCTGCTGGACCTGGAAACCGGTGAAGTCACCGACCTGCTGGGCGGCACCGGCTGGGAAAAGGCCGCCCCCCTAACCGATGTGCGGTGGACGGACGATCTGTCCGCCGCCATCCTGTCCAGCGACCGCACGGGCTGGTTCTACTGTGACCGGGCAGCCAAGACCACCACCGCCCTGGACGAGCTCACCGGCCTGGAGGTATTCAGCGCCTGGTTTGGTCAGGACGGCGCCCTGATCCTGCTGACCCTCTCCGGGTCGGAGGGGGACTGCTACGATGTCTGGACCTGGCAGCCGGAGAACGGCCAACTGAAACGCACCTTTTCCCAGCTGCCGGTCTACCAGTCCCGGGAGGAGAACCCTTACGGCTTTCAGTTCTTCTTTGGCGGCGGACGGGGCATTTATGTGGCGGAGGACGGCACGGTATCGGTGCTGGACCTGGTTACCGGCGGGACCACCATTGTGGAGGATTTCTCGTTGTCCCAGCAGGAGAACGCCACCTTGATCGCCAATGCTTCCGGCACCAAGGTCCTGTTTGCCAGCTATGACGGCCAGGCCGACGGGCTGGGAATTTCCAGCCTGGGGGTGATGGACCTGGAAAAAGGCGTGTTCACCCTGCTGGACCGGGAAAACTACGACGCCCTGCAGGAGGGCTCTCTGAGCTGGTTCGACGAGGACCGGGTGGCCATCACCGCCCACGGCAAGGAGGACTACAACGAAACCTATCTCTACCTCTACCGGTTCTGACCGGCAGGCGGGCCGCCTATTTCGTGTTGGAAACAGATTGTTGTTATTGTCACAACAAGGAGAAAATGGTTCTCAGTTTTCCACATTTTCAAATCTAAACCAATCGGTTTCGTTTTAAAATGTTATTGTCATATTTTTAACATATACGTTACAAATATAACGATATTTCGTTAAAAAATAAACTTTTTAAAACTTATTGACAGCTTTCATCTGGCAGATTATACTTGCGTCAATCATTTGGGCGCAGGCGCCCGGCACAAGGAGGAAATCTGCTATGTCCACTTACTACTTCCTGCCCACCCGCAATGTGTTCGGTGAAGGAGCCGTCAATGAGATCGGCGCGCTGATGAGCAGCCTGAACGTCAGTCACGCCATGATCGTCACCGACAAGTTCCTGGCCCAGTCCGGCATGGCCGCCTCCATCCAGGAGATCCTGTCCGGCTCTGGCATCCGGTCGGTGGTCTTTGACGGAGCCGAGCCCAACCCCACCGACAAGAACGTGGAGGCAGGCGTGACCTTCTTCCAGCAGAACGGCTGCGACTCCATTATTTCTCTGGGCGGCGGCTCCTCCCACGACTGCGCCAAGGGCATCGGCCTGGTGGCCAGCAACGGCGGCACCATCCACGACTACGAGGGCGTGGACAAGGCCTCCAAGGACGTGGTTCCCCTGATGGCCATCAATACCACCGCCGGCACCGCCTCTGAGATCACCCGCTTCTGCATCATCACCGACACCACCCGCAAGGTGAAAATGGCCATTGTGGACTGGCGAGTCACCCCCAAGATCGCCGTCAACGACCCGGTCCTCATGAAGGGGATGCCCGCTTCCCTCACCGCCGCCACCGGTATGGACGCCATGACCCACGCCATTGAGGCCTATGTCTCCACCGCCGCCAACGTGCTCACCGACTCCGCCGCCCTGATGGCGGTGAAGATGATCTACCAGTACCTGCCCAAGGCAGTGGCCAACGGCGACTACATGAAGGCCCGGGACAAGATGGCCTACGCCCAGTATCTGGCAGGCATCGCCTTCAATAACGCCTCTCTGGGCTACGTCCACGCCATGGCCCACCAGCTGGGCGGCTACTACAACCTGCCTCACGGCGTATGCAACGCCATCCTGCTGCCCTATGTGGAGGAGTTCAATCTCATCGGCAACCTGAATCGCTTCCGGGATCTGGCCCAGGCCATGGGGGAACAGATCGACGGCCTGTCCACCGGGGATTCCGCGGCCAAGGCCATCCAGGCCATCCGCACCATCAGCCGCCAGGTGGGTATCCCCTCTGATCTGAAGCAGTTGGGGGTCAAGCCGGAGGACTTTGAGATTATGGCGGAAAACGCCATGAAGGACGTCTGCTGCCTCACCAATCCCCGCAAGGCCACCAAGGCCCAGATCATCGAGATCTACCGCCGGGCCTACGAAGGCGAATAAGAATCTCCGCCGGGCGTGCCTCAAGGCACGCCCGGCTTTGTCGTCCCTTCATTTTATCGTTTTTCAATAAATTTATATTGACTTTCAGTTTCCCGCATGGTAGGATGGCCTCGAAAGGAGCGATTCTTATGACTCCGTCACCTGCCTCCCGGTTGGGGGGATTTGCAGCGGGACATTTTGTGATCACTGCCCTCTGCGCTCCGCTGTTGTTCTTAGGGCCCCAAGTGTTTGCATCCGTTTCCTCACCGCTTCAGGCACTGTGGATGATGGTCCTCTATCTTCCCGCCGGGTGGATCATGGCTGCCGTCCGCAGCTGGAACCGGCCCACACCGAAAGAGGGCGTAAAGGCTGTTCTTTGGCCCGCCCTGCTTGCCTGGGGCTGGGCCTTTGGAGGGTGGCTTCTGCTTATCTGTCCTTCCCTTCTCTCCGGCATAGGCTTCTGGATGCTGACAAGCACCTACTTTTTGGCGTGCCCCTCCTTTGTGTTCATGCTGGCCGCCCTGGGGCAGAATGCAGATCTTACCGCCTGGAGCACCTTCGGCTTCACCTGGTATTTTTCCATGTTTCTGGCCGGTCTGCTGCCGCCGCTGCTCTTCTTTCTGGGGTCTCTGCTGCCCCGCCCTGTCCGCACGGTCCGCAACTGATACGCCCCCTGGAAAAGAGGTCCGCTATGAAAAGAAAACACATTCTATTGACCGTCGCCTGTCTCCTCCTTGTGGCCGGAGCCATCGGCTGGAGGGTTCTCTCCAGTTACACCCTGGCGCTGCGCCTGAACTGGGGGATCTCCATTCCTTTTTGGGCCCGTCCCGTTCCATGCTATGAAAAGGATTCCGGCCCCAGTTTTCTGGGGGACGGTATCCGATACCATATATTCTCCTATCAGTACGAGGATTTCATTGACCAGATGTTCGCCTGGGCCAGCGTGGACCGGGAGACCATCTACTGCGACAGCCTCACCCAGGCCGCCGAAACCTGGCTGGACGAGATTGAGGTCCCGGCTGAGTACCGCCCCGACTACGACGCTTGTTCCAACTGGTATCGCGCCAAGTCGGACAACAGCGAAATCATCTTCTTCTGGGACGCGGAACGGAACCGGCTCTACTGCCTGGAATCCTTTCTCTGACCGCTCGGCGCCGGTTCTCCCCGAAAAGGCGGTTGACAACGGCGAAAAATGTGATAGAATAAGGCAGTTGAAGCGCAATGACGAAGCCAAGCAGACCACGCCGCGACGAGCGAGAGGGGACGGTGAGAGCCCTCCGCGACACGAGCCTGCGCGCCACTTCTGAGCGGCCCGGGAGGACCGGGACGATTCATCCCCGTTACCGGATGCAATGAGATGCGCTCTTTGGGCGCAGATCAGGGTGGTACCGTGGAGTGAACATTGCTCCGCCCCTGACATGGGGGCGGGGCTTATTTTTTTGCAGAGGAGATTGAATCATATGCCCAAGAAGTTCGGTCTGAACGAACTGCGCGAGATGTTCCTGTCCTTCTTTGAGACCAAGGGACACCTGCGCCTGCCCAGCTTTTCCCTGATTCCCCAGAACGACGCCTCCCTGCTGCTCATCAACAGCGGCATGGCGCCCATGAAGCCCTTCTTCACCGGCGAGCAGGAGCCCCCCCGCCACCGTGTGACCACCTGCCAGAAGTGCATCCGCACCGGCGACATTGAGAACATCGGTCACACCGCCCGTCACGGCACCTACTTCGAGATGCTGGGCAACTTCTCCTTCGGTGATTACTTCAAGAAGGAGGCCATTCACTGGGCCTGGGAGTTCCTGACCTCCCCCGAGTGGGTGGGCCTGGACCCCAACCGCCTCTACCCCTCTGTGTTCGCCGGCAATGAGACCACCCCCGCCGACGACGAGGCTTTCCGCATCTGGAACGAGGAGATCGGCATCCCCGCCGACCGCATCTTCAAGTTCGGCAAGGAGGATAACTTCTGGGAGCACGGCTCCGGTCCCTGCGGCCCCTGCTCCGAGATCTACTACGACCGCGGCGAGCAGTGGGGCTGCGGCAAGCCCGGCTGCACCGTGGGCTGCGACTGCGACCGCTATATTGAGGTGTGGAACGTAGTGTTCTCCCAGTTCGACAACGACGGCGAGAACCACTACACCGAGCTCAAGCAGAAGAACATCGACACCGGCATGGGCCTGGAGCGTCTGGCCTGCGTGTGCCAGGATGTGGCCTCCCTGTTTGACGTGGACACCGTCATGAACATCACCAACAAGGTGAGCGAGATCACCCACGCCCACTACGGCGAGACCGCCGCCAAGGACGTGTCTCTTCGCGTTATCACCGACCACATCCGCTCCGCCACCTTTATGATCTGCGACGGCGTGCTCCCCTCCAACGAGGGCCGGGGCTACGTCCTCCGCCGCCTGCTCCGCCGGGCCGCCCGCCACGGCAAGCTGCTGGGCGTCAACGATCCCTTCCTGTATGAGGTGTGCGACACCGTTATTCACGAGAACGAGGGCCACTACCCCGAGCTTCGGGAGCGCCAGGACTATATTACCAAGGTCATCCGCACTGAGGAGGAGAACTTCGCCCGCACCATCGACGGCGGCCTGAAGATCTTCAACGATATGCTGGAGGGCCACAAGGCCGGCGGCGAGACCGTGTTCTCCGGCGCTGACGCCTTCAAGCTGTACGACACCTACGGCTTCCCCATCGACCTGACCATCGAGATGGTGGAGGAGCAGGGCATGACCGTGGATCAGGCCGCCTTCCAGAAGCTGATGCAGGAGCAGAAGGAGCGCGCCCGTAAGGCCCGCGAGGCTCTGGGCGATCTGGGCTGGGCCGGCGTGGAGTTCGGCAAAGACGTGCCCGAGACGGAGTTTGTGGGCTACGAGAACACTGCCATTGACGACGCCAAGGTTGTGGCTCTGGTGGTGGAGAACGAGCAGGCCGAAGAGCTGATGCCCGGCGTGGAGGGCATCGTGGTGCTGGATAAGACCCCCTTCTACGCCGAGATGGGCGGCCAGGTGGCCGACCATGGCACCATCACCACCGCTGGCGGCGCTCAGTTCCAGGTCACCGACGTGCAGAAGAACAAGGGCGGCAAGTATATGCACTACGGCAAGCTGACCGAGGGCACCCTCAAGCTGGGCGACACTGTCACTGCCTCCATCGACGTGTCCCGCCGGAAAGCCATCATGCGCGCTCACTCCGCTACCCACCTGCTGGACAAGGCCCTGCGTACCGTGCTGGGCGACCACGTCCATCAGGCCGGTTCTCTGGTAGAGCCCGACCGGCTGCGCTTCGACTTCACCCACTTCTCCGCTATGACTGCCGAGGAGCTGGGCCAGGTGTCTGCCATGGTCAACGAGGCCGTGCTGGAGGGCTACGACGTCCACACCGACGTGCTGCCCATCGAGGAGGCCAAAAAGAAGGGCGCCATCGCCCTGTTCGGTGAGAAGTACGGCGACACCGTCCGCGTGGTGGACATGGGCGAGGGCTACTCCGTGGAGTTCTGCGGCGGCACCCACCTGGACAACACCGCCAAGGTGGGCGTGTTCCACATCGAGAGCGAGTTCTCCGTGGCCTCCGGCGTCCGCCGTATTGAGGCCACCACCGGCGCTCAGTCCCTGAAGATTATGAACCAGAACCAGCAGAAGCTGTTTGAGGCCGCTGCCGTGCTCAAGGCCAAGCCCAGCGATCTGCGGGAGAAGGCCGAGCAGACCATCAGCGAACTGCGCGAGCTGCGCCACATGGTGGAGGGCTTCAAGGCCAAAGAAGCCATCAATCAGGCTGGCAACTTCCTGATGGGCGCCAAGGACGTGGGCGGCCTGAAGGTGCTTACCGCCACCCTCAACGATGCCGATGCCGACCGTCTGCGCAAGATGGGCGATTTCCTGCGGGATAAGGACTCCAGCGTAGTAGCCGTTCTGTCCAGCGTGAAGGACGGCAAGATCACCTTCCTGTCCGTGTGCGGCAAGGACGCCGTGGCCAAGGGCATCAAGGCCGGTGACCTGGTGAAGCAGGTGTGCTGCTGCTGCGGCGGCAAGGGCGGCGGCAAGCCCGACAGTGCCATGGGCGGCGGCTCCGACGTCCTCAAGCTGGACGACGCTCTCGCCAAAGTGGACGACTTTGTGGCCGAGAAGCTGGGACTGTAAGTCATCTAGTTGTCCTAGCGGACGTCGTTTAGCCCCGCCGCAAGTGCGGCGTTCCAAGCGTTTTGCCAAAGGCAAAACCTTGATGCCGGGACAATTCACTTGCCCCGCGCAGATAAAATAACAGGGTCCCCACACGACAGGGTCGTGTGGGGCGGCCGAGAAGCTGGGGCTGTAAATCACCCCCACTTTGAAGTATTTTAGACACAGAAAGTAGGCACATTTTTCATGTTTCCCCAAGATCCCATGATTCTGCTCAGTTATGTCAACACCAAACTGCGGGACTTCTATCCCTCCCTGGACGCCCTGTGCGACGATCTCCAGGCAGATAAGGACGAGATCTCCCAGAAGCTGGCCGTGCTGGATTGCCAGTACGATCCGGACCGGAACCAGTTTGTACGGATGTAATCTGCACAGAATCAATTTGGGCCCGCTGCATAGCGCAGCGGGCCCATTTTTATATCCGTATCTTCAAAATTCCTTTTTGGCGTAGATCCCCTGTGCGATAAAATAGGAGATCAGGTAGCCGCCAATAGCCAGCAATCCCAAGAGGACGGGCAGGGCGGTCAGCAGCCACGCCGGAGGCGTGGGCAGAGTGATCTGGTTCTTGTCCAGTCCCCCAAGCAGCACAGCGCCGCCAAAAATCACTACAAAGGTGATCATGCTGATCACTCTGGCCTTCTCCGCCCCATACTTGAGCAGGAAGGGCAGAATGATGGCGTCCAACACCAGCGTAAGCACGCCGCAGGACAGGGCAATGAGTACCAGATCATCCAGCGTTGTCTCGGTCAGTCCGGCCAAGGAAAGGCACACCATCAGGCCCGCCGCCACCGCCACACTGACCACGATTACCAACAGGGTGAACACATATTTCCCGGCCACCACCCCCCGCCGTCCGGCGGAGGTGGCCACCGCGTACCGGTCCCAATGGGCGGCATCGTCCAGTGCCACCGAGGACACGGGAATGGTGAGACCGAATACGGCTACCAGAGCCCCCAAGATGGAGAAATCAAACACCCCGGTCACGCAGAAGCCTCCGTACACGACGAGAAAGAGCAGCAGGGTGGAAAGCTGCTTGCGCAAAGCCACAATATCCTTATAGATCAGCCCGGTCATTGGGCATCCCCCTTTCCGGTAAAGACCATGATATCCTCCAGGGTAGCGGGGTCCACCGTTAGGCCCGGATAGCGGCGGGCAAAGGCGTACCGGTCCTTTACCAGGGCCTCGCACCCGAACTGTCCCACCCGGCTGCCCGCCAGCAGGGACCGGTCCACCCGCTCCAGATCGGCGCGGCTGCACACCAGCTTGCCGTAGGAGTCCAGCAGTTCGTCCTTGGCGCCGGACAGAACCACCCGCCCCTTGTGGAGATAGGTTACATAGTCCGCGGCCTTCTCCAAGTCGCTGGTGATATGGCTGGAAATGAGGATAGAATGCTCCTCGTCCTGAATAAAGTTGAGAAACTCATCCAGAATCTCATCCCGCACCACCGGGTCCAGGCCGGAGGTGGCCTCGTCCAGGATCAGCAGCCTGGGTTTGGCTGCAAAGGCAGCCGCAATAGCCAGCTTCATTTTCATGCCCCGGGAAAAGGTCTTGACGGTCTTTTTCTCCGGCAGCTCAAATTTCCGCAGATAGCTCCCGTAGCACGTTCCATCCCAGTTGGGATAGAGTTTGGACAGGATCTTGCCAATCTGGACCGGGTTGAGGGTATCGTGGAAGAGGGACTCGTCCAGTACCACCCCCACCTGACTCTTTACTGCCCGCTCGTCACGGACAGCGTCCAGCCCAAAGACGGAGATCTCCCCGCCGTCCCGGTGGATCAGGTTCAGAATACATTTGATGGTGGTGGACTTCCCTGCCCCGTTCTCCCCGATCAGACCCATAATGGTGCCGCCGGGCACAGTGAAGGACACGTCGTCCAGCTTGAAGGAGCCGTAATCCTTAGTGAGATGGCATACTTCCAATGCATTGCTCATACTGTTTCCTCTCCATACAGAAGGCTGAGGGTCTCGGTCAGCTCCGCCAGGGTGACGCCGCCGGTCTT
The DNA here is from genome assembly GCF_002161085.1 of Flavonifractor sp. An112. Taxonomy (GTDB): domain Bacteria; phylum Bacillota; class Clostridia; order Oscillospirales; family Oscillospiraceae; genus Flavonifractor; species Flavonifractor avicola. The sequence continues at coordinate 272,977 of NZ_NFLU01000001.1, forward strand.
GGCGATGTCCACCGCTTGGGAGAGATGCTCCTCCGCCCGGCGGAGGGTCTCCTCATGGACCAGCTCCAGGTTTCGTGGGGCTACAAAGCACCCCTTCCCCGGCACGGTGGTGATGAAGCCGTCCCGCTCCAGCTCTTCATAGGCTCGTTTGGTGGTGATGACAGAAATACGCAGTTCCTTGGCCAGCAGCCGCATGGAGGGAAGGGCCTCCCCCTCGGCCAGCTCTCCCCGGAGGATGAGGCCCTTCATCTGCCGGGTGATCTGGTCGTAAATGGGCACGCCGCCGGAGTTGCTGATGATGATATCCATGGTGCACCTCGTTGTCATACTGTATATACTTGACATATACAGTAATAACACATAGATACGCAGTTGTCAAGGGGCGGGAAAAATTTTCTTGCCAGAAAGAGTTGGAACCGGTATGATGGGGACAGAGGATCATCAAAGGAGGAACGTGTCATGTATGCGCCTATCCTGGAGATCAACACAAAAAAAGTGACCGAAAACGCCAAAAAGCTCCATGATTTCTGTGCATCCAAGGGGGTGGAGCTGGTCTTTGCCACCAAAGGCTTCTCGGCCCGGCCGGAGGTGATTCGGGCGGCCATGGCAGGGGGCATCACCTCCTTTGCCGACAGCCGGATGAAGAATATCATGGCCGCCAAGGAGGCTATCCCCGGCCTCAAGTACCTGCTCATCCGTATCCCCGCTATCCTGGAGGCCGAGGAGGTGGTCCGCTGGGCAGACTGGAGTCTCCAGAGCCAGATCGAGGTGATCCGGGCAGTATCGGAGGCCGCCCTCCGGCAGGGCAAGGTCCACCCCATCATCCTGATGATTGACGTGGGAGATCTGCGGGAGGGGGTGTTCGGCCGGGAGCAGCTGGACGAGATCGTACCCCAGATTCTGGACTGCCCCGGTGTGAAATTAGTGGGGTTAGGCACCAACGTGGGGTGCTACGGCAGTGTGCTGCCCTCGGTGGACAACACCGCCATTCTGGTGGAGCTGCGGGACTACCTCAACAGGACCTACGGCTGCTCCATCTCGGTGCTGTCGGCAGGAGGCACCTGCGCCCTCAAGCTGCTGGAGGACGGCGTTATGCCCGCCGGAATCAATCAGCTGCGGGTGGGTGAAGCGGTACTTTTCGGCGAGGACACCACCGGCAACCGGTTCCTGGACGGCTATCATCAGGATGCCTTCCTGTTCAAGGCCCAGGTGGTAGAGCTGCGGCGCAAGCCTTCGGTACCCATCGGTGAGCTGGGCCGGGATGGCAAGGGGGACACCCCGGAGTATCCTGACCGTGGTGTGCGCCTGCGGGCCATCTGCGCCGCCGGAAAACAGGACGTAGCCTGGGCCGCCCTCACCCCCACCCTGCCGGGGGCGGAGATGATTGGAGCCAGTTCCGACCATTTGATCGTGGACGTGGAGGACTGCGGCGGCCAGGTGCAGGTGGGCGACTGGCTGGAATTCCGGTGCGGCTATATGGCAGTGCTGGACGCCACCACCTCCGCCTATGTAGATATTGTGGTGAAGTAAATAAAAAAGGTCCCGGGCCGCTGGTCCGGGACCTTTTTTGCCTATTGCGTTGTGTCCGGCAGGAAAATGGAGCAGTCCCCAAACTGGATGTGGTCGATCCGCTCCAGCGGGATGGGGATATCAAAGGCCGAGACGCCGTAGAAGTAATCTCGTCCTCCTGGTCCATCCGGACCTGGATCGCCATATCCGTTTGCCCCGTTGATGGTGACGGTGGAACCATCCTTACAGACTAGCGTTAATTCATAGTGGACAAAGGATCCCGCGTCCTGCGGATAGGAGAGGGTGAAGCTGACCGACAGCGGGGAGAGGGTCAGCGATTCCAGCGTGACCATAGTCTGGGTCTCTGTGTCCAGGCGGACAGCCCCGGCTGGGTCTACCTCCAGAATCTTGCTCCGGTAGAGATGATCCAGTGCAAAGCTCCACGTTCCCTCCAGAATCATAGGCTCCTCTCCAGAGGTACCCTCCCTAGGGATAAGCGCCAGATCGGTGAGATACAGCGTCTTGGATACGCCATCGTTCCAGTTTACACCGCCCGGCCGGCCATAGAGGATAAAGACCAGCTCCACCACATTGTCCCCAGGGGTGCTGTCAGGCAGGAACCGCGCTTTCTGCACTCCCCAGTCCAGTCTTTCGCCGGTGGCGGTGTCCCGCAGGTCCACATCCAGGAACACATGATCCTCCTGAGTACCCATATCGGGCAGGACCGTGCCCTCCGGGGCCTCCACCCGCAGGCGGAGGTAACAGTTGTACGCATCGGCCACCGAGGCCAGCGGGGTAATGGTAATGCCGTTGCTGGTGGAGGGGGCCAGATCGGTGGTACCCATCTCGTCCAGCAGGGCCTTCTGCCCCTCGTCCAGGGGGGGGCGCTTTCAATGGTAAAAAAGAATCAAAGAGATTGCCGGGGCCCCGGATCGCCGGAGGGCTCCAGGTCCAGAAGATCCTCCTCCAGAGGCAGCTCCTTCCCCAGTTCCCGCAGGCGGTTTTTGGCTCTGTTGCGGACAATCGCACTGAGATAGCCCCGCACCCGGCCGGGCACCAGCTTGTGGGCGTTATTCCACAGGGCCAGGAAGGAATCGGACACCACCTCCTCCACATCCCTGGGGGCGTCCCGCAGAATGGAGGAGGCCACTCCGCAGGCAAAGGCCATGTCCCGGTCCATCAAAGCCTCCAGAGCGGCAGGGTCACCCCGCTTCATCCGCCGGATCAGTTCTCCTTCCTCCATCCGCTCACCTCCACACTTGAAAGCGCTTTCACCTATCTTAACACAAAAAACGAGCATCTGGTTTCAACCAACACAGACCAAACCCAAAACCGCGCCGTGTTCCGACCATATTTTTCCAGCTTATGGGTTACACTGTCTCTGATACCGGAAGGGCAAATACGCCCCAAAGCAAAGGAGACAGGGACCATGGCAACAAAAGAGAAGCTGAAAACCAAGGCGGCGCGGCTGCGGGAGGAGGCCCGGGAGACGGGAAAGGTGGTATTCCGTGCCCCGGCGCTGGTGCGCTTTGCCGAATGCGTCATCCGCTTTTTGCTGGGGGCCCTGCTGGCGGGGGCGGAAATCTTCGGGGGGTACGCCCCCTTTGGACTGGGACTGGTGGGAGCCTCCGGCTCCGGGCTGGACGGCTTCTGCGCCCTGCTGGGGGCCTGCTTCGGCTACCTGACCATGGAGGGCTTTGTGGAGGGCCTGCGGTACGCGGCGGCCTGTGTGCTGGTCTTTTCGGTGGCCTTCGCCTTCTTTGACGTAGGGGCCTACCGGAAGAGCTGGTTTATGCCGCTGGCCGCCGCCGCCATCGACGGGGCTACCGGCTTCATCTACCTGTCCGACCAAGGCTGGACGCCGGAAAGTTTGATCTTCTTCGGCACTGAACTGCTGTTGTGTGGGGCGTCGGTATACTTCTACCGCATTGCCTTCACCCCCTGGACCGAAAAGCGGGAGGAGGAGGGGCTGACCGCCCGGCAGACCATCAGCCTGCTGCTGCTGTTAGGTACCCTGCTGCTCACCCTGTCCAAGCTGACCCTGCTGGGGGATCTGTCGGTAGGCCGCTTTGCCGCCGCGGTGGCGGTGATGGCGGTGGCCTACAAGGGAGGCGTCAGCATCGGCGCCACCGCCGGCGTGGCGGTTGGTCTGGGTATGGACCTGTCCACCGGTGGGATGCCCTTTTACGCCATGGCCTACGCCCTGTCCGGGGTGATGACCGGCGTGTTCCACCGCCAGGGCAAGCTGGCCGCCACCCTGGCCTATGTACTGTCCAACGCTCTGGCGGTATTGTGGACCTGGAAGGACGGACTGCACATTCCTCTGCTCTATGAGGTGTTTGCCGCCTCGGTAGTCTTTCTCCTGCTGCCGGACAAGCTGCTGCGGCAGGTGGGCGCCCTGGTGGCCCGGGAGCCCAAACACGGCACTCAGGAGCGAGCCATGGCCTATGTAAAGGGCCGGATGGAGGACACCGCCGCCGCCTTCAAGAGTCTGTACGAATCCATGCGGGGTACCCTCCACACCGGACGTCCCAACGATAACGACACTGCCGCTATCTTTGACCGGGCGGCGGACCGGGTGTGCAAGCGCTGCCCGCTCCAGACCTCCTGCTGGCAGCGGGATTATGTGTCCACCTACAACGCCCTCAACGACGCCCTGCCCGCCATGCTGGAGCGGGGCCGGGGCGAGGGGGGCGACTTCCCCGCTTATTTCTCCAACCGCTGCATGAAGTTTGCCGACTTCCTCACCGCCGTCAACGAGGAGCTGGCAGGACTGCTCTACCGGCGGCAGTACCAGAGCCGTCTGCGGGAGAATCGGGCGGCGGTCTGCCGGCAGTACGGCGAGCTGGCTGAGGTGCTGGGCACGGCGGCGGCGGAGCTGAGCGCCGAGCTCATCCCCGACCCGCTGCGGGAAAAGCGGCTGAGGCAATATCTCACCGCCCAGGGCGTGGAGTGCGAGCTAGCCGTGTATTACGACGAAGCGGGCCACTTACGGGTAGAGCTGGAGGGGGCCGGGCTCTCTCCCCTGCGGCAGAGCAGCCAGGTGGACAAGCTGGCCAAGCTGATGAACTTCCCCCTCCGGCTGGTGGAGGAGGGCCGCCGGGACAGGCTGGTGCTGGTGCAAAGCGAGCCGCTGATGGCGGTGGCCGGGGTGGCCGCCCGAAAGAAGGACGGGCAAACCGTGTCGGGTGATACGGGGGCCTGGTTTAAACACGACGACGGCGCCCTCTATGTGCTGCTGTGCGACGGCATGGGTTCCGGACGGCTGGCCCAGCGGGAGAGCACCCTGGCGGTGCGGCTACTGGAGCAGTTCCTCCGGGCGGGCGTGCGGCCGGAAAATGCCCTGCGGACTCTCAGCTCCGCCCTGGCCCTCCGGGGTGAGGATGAAATCGGCTTCACCACCATCGACCTTTTGCGGGTGGATCTTTTCACCGGCGAAGGCGACATCTACAAATACGGCGCGGCCCCCAGCTATGTAAAAAAAGGGACCGCCGTCAGCCGGGTTACCGGCTGCGCCCTCCCCGCCGGGCTGGCGGGCGGCGAGGGCGGCGCCCCCGATGTAACCCACCTAAAACTGGAGGCGGGAGACTGCGTACTGCTTATCAGCGACGGAGTCACCGGCGGACAGCCCGACCAGTGGGTACGGGACAAGCTGGCCGCCTTTGACGGCCAGAGCCCCCGGGAACTGGCCCAGGAGCTTATTGACGAGAGCGATCAGCAGGCCGGCGCGGCGGACGACCGCGCCGCTCTGGTGCTCCGGCTCAGCAAGCGGTAAAACGGCATGAAAAAGGGCTCCCATCGGAACATTCCGATGGGAGCCCTTTGCGTATCTTTTATTCGATATGAACGTGGTTGTGGATATGCTCTGAGCAGTAGCAGTAGTAGCCGTTGCACTTGGAGCAGTACCGGAACTCCTCGTCGGGGTAGTCGGTGTCGGTCTTGCCGCAGACGGCGCACTTGTGGATATAACCCTTGGTTTGCTGGGCGTGCTTGGTAGCCTGCTTGAAGTTGACGGTCTGGCGGGAATGGCGGTGGGCCGTCTGCCGCTTCACCCGTCCCAGGCTGGCCATCAGGTCGTCCCAGAAGAAGATCAGGTAGTTGAGGATGGCCACGATGGGAGCCACGATGCCCGCCAGTGCAAACATCCCGACCGTGGGGAGCTGCACCAGGTTGTAAATGATGTCGTAGGCAAAGAGAGCGGCGTCCAGCCAGGCCAGCCATTTGACCTTTACCGGAATCACGAAGAAAAGCAGTACCTGCATTTCCCCGTACAGGGTGGCAAAGGAGAAGAACATGGACAGGTTGACGTAGTGCATAGTGGCGGTCTCCACGGGCAGAGGGATAAACAGATAGACCAGGAAGCCCGCAATGATATTAAGCACCACCCCAAGCAGGTAGAACACCGTAAACTTGGTCACGCCCCACTGCCGCTCCAGGATGGAGCCGATCCAGTAGTAGAAATACAGGGAGATGGCCAGGAAAAAGAGATTACTGGTCGTAGGCACAAAGATAAAGGTGAGCAACCGCCAGATCTCGCCTTTGTGGATGATATAGTAGGGCGCAAAGCACAGGGCGGACGACAGGGAAAAGCCCTGACTGAACTGATCCAGCAGCCACACCAGAACATTGCCGATGACCACCACCAGCATCAGGTTGGGGATACCGAACCGGGGATGCTTATAACAGAACCGGTCCAGCCAGCGTTGAATCACACTCAAAGATCATTACCTCCCGATGGGCGGAATACCCGCCCCATCTTCAATGTGCCCAGTTTAGCAGGGCCAGGGAGAAAATTCCCAAACAATTTGTAAACTTTCCATCCGTTATTTCAGGATCTTGCGGATCTTCTCTTTCATCTTGGGGGTGAGAACCTTGGCCGCCGCCCGGTAAGGCAGCGGAGGCGGGGTCAGGTATTTCTGCTCCACCTGCTCAAAGGGCATGGCGGCAAAGGCAGCGAAGAAGGCCCCACGCTTGGCGTTGTGGGTCAGAGGAGAGGCCAGCCGGGGATTGCCCGCCACAGCCTCGGCCAGAGGCCGCTCCACCTGGCCCAGCTTGTCCGCCAGAGCGTCAAAGACCTTCTGTCCCTTGGCGCTGTTGACCAGAACCAGAGAAACACCCTTCTCCCGGTCAGTGGGCAGCTTCAGCTTGGGGTCAAGGCCCCAGAAGTCACCCAGAGTCAGGTCCGCCGGACGGCTGGCGCTGGTATACCGGCACTTGGCACATACCGGCCGCAGGAAGAGCTGCATCCCGAAGCCCCGGCCAAAGGTGGTACGATGGAGGGGGGTAGTGGTGCTGCCTCCGTCGGCAAAGCGGACCGTCATATGGGAGTGGGACCAGCCGTGGGCCTTGTCCCGGAACCGCAGCCCGGTGACCGGCGCGCCGTGCTCCATCCCCAGCTTTTTCAGATAGGCCTGGAACACCGCCGGAGAGGGTACGCCGTTACACACCAGATCGCAGGTGAGCAAGTTGTCGTAATCCCGGCCCAGGTAATGCTTCAGACCGTCCACCTGGCAGGCAAGGCCGGTAAAGAGCACCGGCTTACCCGCCTCCAGCTGTTCTTTCACCTGATGGAAGGTTTCCCCAAGATCGCTCTGAACATACTTGGAGCCCCGCATGGCGGCCACTTCCTCCATGGAGGCGGCACAGGTATGGCGCACTGCCATGTAGCCGTCAAAGGCAGCGCCGTACACCACGCCTCCCTGGTCCAGTACATGGCCGGCCAGCAGAGAGAACACGCCGCCGGAGGAGCTGCCCGAGCGCACCTCGTCATTTTTGTTCCACACCCCGTGGGCGCAGTTGGGATCGGGGCCCTTTACCGGCTCAGTCAGGGCGGGACAGGCGTTTTCACACTTGCGGCAGAGGATGCACTTCTCCCCCACCACAGGCCGCAGGAAGCCCTCATGGTCGGGTTTCATCTCAATGGCCCCAACCGGGCAGACAGCGGCACAGGCGGTGCAGCCGGTGCAGTCCTCCGCCTTGCACAGATTGGGCTTGGCCCGCTCCTGGGCCGCGCCCATTTCCTCCGGAAGAGCGGTGCCCTCCACCGCCGCTTTCAGATAGGCCAGGGAGTCCGCCCGGGCGGCCTCCAGCTTTTCGTAAACCTGGTCATAGTCCATCTTGGCGTCGATGGGCGCAGTAGTATCCAGACCGATGATGCGGTCGGCGCACCCCAGCCGGGAGAGCAGGCTGTAGATCCGGGAGAAGGTGGGCTCCCGCCGCTCCTTGGGGGACATGGAGGTGAAGAAATCCTTCTTGAACTGGAGGGAGAAGGCCGCCCCGTGGAAGGAGTTGGTCACCACTGCGGCGGCGTGCTGGAACAGGCCCAGGAACTCCCGGGGGCCGGCGTCAAAGACGATCTCCTTGGCCCCGTCGATCTTCCGGCGGGCTCCCGCCAGCTGGACGATGGGCCACCCCGTCTGTCTGGACAGCGCCTGGGCATAGGGGGCCGCCTCTCCGGGATCGGAGACAAAGTAACACAGGATGTAAGGCCCCTGGTGTCTGGGGGCCGCGGCCAGCTTGCCCCAGTCCTCGCCGTTCAGCAGCAGGGTGGGGTCCAGCACTACCCGGGCCTCCCGGCCGGCTGCCTGACGCACCAGCACCTGGCCCCGCTTCTCACGGACCGACAGGGCGGAGAAGGGTGCCAGAAAGCGCTTCAGCTCCGCTGCCTTGTCCTCCGGCAGTTGGGGCACGCCCAGGCTGGGGGCATAGGCAATGCGGCGGCCCTCCTGCACAAAGTCCAGCAGGAAGGCGGGGTCAAACTGCTTGGTCTGGAAAATGTAAGGATTCCAGATCTGATCGCTGCCCGACACATAGACATCGTAGGCCGGAGGCGCGTCCTGAAGTTGTCTGAAATCGGTATACCGCTGGGGAGACAGCTCCATCTCCTCCGCCACAAAGGCCTCAAAGCGCTGGAACCGGCGCTGGAAGGCGGCGTAATGGAGGGCGGTATGGGCGTCTGACGCCATATCCCGCACAGAGGTGCTCTTCTTGAACAGCTGATTGGTGCGGGTGGTATGGGGCAGGCGGTAATCAATGATCTGGCACTCATGCCCCAGGCGCTGAATGGCCTTCATGGTGGCCAGGGCCTGGAGCTGAGCGCCGTAGTGATGAGCAAAATGGAATGTGATAAGACCGGTGCGCATAGGCTCACTCCTCGTTTGCAGGCTATCCGTAATGATTCTATTTAGTATACCACAGGAATGGGCTGTTGTATATCGTCAGAATGGAAATCCGCTGCTTTCATAGACATTCCGCTCCTTCTGTCGGAAATATTGACAGGATTCCCATTTTGTCTATGGCATTGCGGACGTCAAACCGGTATGATATGCTATAGATTATTATGGACAGGCTGTCCCCTGCCCTTTTTGGGGGACGGGCCTTCTTCTTACTACAGGGCGAAAGGAGGGTATACATCAATGAGCATTCCGGCCCGGCTCAAGGCGTTTGGCATCTCCAAAGCCTTGGATTATCTGGATCGCGACCCGGATGCCAACCTCCCCAGGCTGATGGAGTGGCTGGACAAATACGCTGGGGAACGACTCTCTCCTCCCTATCAGGCGTTGTTCCACCAGGTTATGACCGACCCGGACAACAACTGGCACCAGTTGATCCGCAGTATGTATACCGATATTGATAATAGTATCCTGAAAAAGATCTTTGAAAACTTTATCATTCACGGCCACCTGCTGGATTGGCCGGCAAAAAAAGAGTCCGGTCAACTTGGGCAGTCCGAGGCACCCTGGTCGGTGATCATTGACCCCTCCTTCCCCTGCACCATGGACTGCACCGGCTGCGGCGCCTCCATTTTCGGCGTGCGCCCCTCCATGGAGTTCGACAGTTTGGATGAGGAGCTGGAGGCCCGCAAGGCCAGAGGCTGCCACCTGTTTATTTTCAGCGGCGGCAATCCCCTGGCCCGCCAGGAGGAGATCATTGCTCTGTGCAACAAGCACACCGACTGTGTATTCGCCGTGTTTACACCGCCCACCTCCATTACCCCCTCACTGTGTGAGGATTTGCTGCGGGTACGCAACCTCTTCCCCGCCATTCAGGTGGATGTGGACCCGCTGGACGCCGAGCGTGCCTCCGTACTGCTGCGGACGCACAGGCTCCCCTTTGGCGTGGCCTGCCGCTGTACGGCGGAAAATGCGGATCGGGTAGCCACTGAGGAGTACTACGATCGGATCATCGGCAGCGGAGCCAAGTTCTGCTGGTTCTTTACCTGCCCCGCTTACGGCGGGCCAACCTCACCCACCCAGGCGCAGCTGCTGGACCTGCACCAGCGGGTCCAGGCTTTCCGGAAAACCAAGCCCCTGCTTACCCTTGATTTCTGGGACGGGCCCAGCCCCTCAGCGCCCCCCCAAGGAGGTTAATGACATGAGTATTGTAAAAGATCCTTCCCTGGCCCCCTCTGGACGCCGCAAAATCAACTGGGTGCGGGACTTTATGCCCGCTCTGGGCGGCATCGAAGCCCGTTTTGAAAAGGAGAAGCCCTTTGCCGGTCTGCGGGTGGCCGTATCCGTCCATCTGGAGGCCAAAACTGCCAATCTGGGCTATGTGCTGGCCAAGGGCGGCGCTCAGGTACATCTGACCGGCTCCAACCCCCTGTCCACTCAGGACGACGTAGCCGCCGGTCTGGCCGATATGGGCGTAGAGACCTTCGGCATCCACGGCGCTATGGGGGAGGACTATGAGAATCTGCTCATTGAGACCCTGAAGTTCAAGCCTCATCTCATCATCGATGACGGCGGTGATCTGGTGGATCTGCTGGGCGGCAAGTGCGCCGATCTGGGCGAAAACCTCATCGGCGGCTGCGAAGAGACCACCACCGGCATTCTGCGCCTCAAGGCCCGGGAGCGGGAGGGCATCCTGCCCTGCCCCATGATGGCGGTCAACGACGCCAAGGCCAAGCACTACTATGACAACAAGTACGGCACCGGTCAGTCCGTGTGGGACGCCATCATGCATACCTCCAACCTGGTGGTGGCCGGCAAGACCGTGGTGGTGGCCGGCTACGGCTGGTGCGGCAAGGGCGTGGCCATGCGGGCCGCCGGTCTGGGCGCCAACGTCATTGTCACCGAGGTGGACCCCTTCAAGGCACTGGACGCCACCATGAACGGTTTCCGGGTCATGCCCATGGATGAGGCCGCCAAGTACGGCGATGTCTTTGTCACCGTCACCGGCTGCAAGGACGTCATCACTCCCCGCCACTTTGCCGTTATGAAGCACAACGCCATCCTCACCAACGCCGGTCACTTCGACTGCGAGGTGGATGTGAAGGGACTGGCCGAAATGGCTGTCAAGCGTGAACTGCGCCGGGATAACATTGAGGGCTTCACCCTGCCCGACGGCCGGGTGCTCAACGTCATCGGCGAGGGCCGCCTGGTCAACCTGGCTGCCGGCAACGGCCACCCCGCCGAGATCATGGATATGTCCTTCTCCGTCCAGGCCCTGGCTCTGGAGTGGCTTCTCAAGCATCAGGACACCCTGGAGAAGAAGCTCTATCAGGTGCCCGCCGAGATCGACGACGAGATCGGCCGGGTCAAGCTGGCCGCCATGGGTTTTGCCATCGACAAGCTCACCCCGGAGCAGGTGGACTATCTCAATGGCTGGAAGGCCTGAGGAAGCAAGTTCTTCTAACTCTATACAAAGCCCGGTTTTTGTCTATTGAAAAAGTGGGAAAAAGTCGATAAAATACCCACAGTCAATTGAATAGCCTTATCGAGAGTGGTGGAGGGAACGGCCCGATGAAGCCCGGCAACCTGCTTTGCTGCAAGGTGCCAAATCCGGCGAGGAAATCGAAAGATGAGGATGGAAGAGCCCAATGCGCTCCGCCGTCCGGCGGAGCGCGTTTTTGCTCCAGCTTAGAAAGGAAGGTAATTACCAATGGCAAACCGTCTGTTTACCTCGGAGTCCGTTACCGAGGGTCACCCCGACAAAGTGTGCGACCAGATCTCCGACGCTGTCCTGGACGACATCCTGGCCGCCGACCCCACCGCCCATGTGGCCTGTGAGACCTTCACCACCACCGGCATCGTCACCGTAATGGGCGAGATCACCACCAGCCACTACACCGACATTCCCTCCATTGTCCGCCGCACCGTGCAGCGCATCGGCTACACCGATCCCGCCTACGGCTTTGACTATCGCTCCTGCGCCGTTATGACCGCCATTGACGAGCAGTCCCCCGACATCGCCATGGGCGTCAACCAGTCCTTTGAGCACCAGGAGGGCGGCACCGACGCCGCCGACCTCATCGGCGCCGGTGACCAGGGCATGATGTTCGGCTATGCCTGCGATGAGACCCCCGAGCTGATGCCCGCCCCCATCTCCATGGCCCACAAGCTGTCCCGCCAGCTCACCGACGTGCGCAAGGCCGGCAAGCTGAAGTGGCTCCGCCCCGACGGCAAGAGCCAGGTCACCGTGGAGTACGACGACAACGGCAAGGTGCTCTCCTGCCCCGCCATCGTGGTGTCCACCCAGCACGACCCCGATATCGCTCTGAAGGACCTGCGTGAGGCCGTGGTGGAGGAGATCATCAAGCCCATCATCCCCGCTCAGTACATCACCAAGGACACCAAGTTCTACGTCAACCCCACCGGCCGCTTCGTGGTGGGCGGCCCTGTGGGCGACACCGGCCTCACCGGCCGTAAGATCATCGTGGACACCTACGGCGGTTCCGCTGCCCACGGCGGCGGCTGCTTCTCCGGCAAGGACCCCACCAAGGTGGACCGCTCCGCTGCCTACATGGCCCGCTACATCGCCAAGAACCTGGTGGCTGCCGGCCTGTGCCGCAAGTGCCAGATCGAGCTGGCCTACGCCATCGGCGTGGCTCACCCCGTCAGCGTGCTGGTGGACACCTACGGCACCGGCGTCCTCTCCGAGGAGAAGCTGTCCGCTATCGTCAACGAGTGCTTTGATATGCGTCCGGCCAAGATCATCGAGAAGCTGGACCTGCGCCGTCCCATCTACGAGCAGACTGCCGCTTACGGTCACTTCGGCCGTACCGACATCGATCTGCCCTGGGAGCACACCGACATGGTGGAGAAGCTGAAGAGCTATCTGTAAGCTTTCTAAAAAGACCTGCCATCCGCATTTTGCGGATGGCAGGTCTTTTTATTTTTTGCGCTCTGATTTCCAGCACTTGTCCCATTTTCCAGCTTATGAGATAATACATAAATAAAGCTTCTCAGGAAAAGGGGCGATGTGTTCATGGAGCAGGACCGGAAGCTGCTGGTCCTTCTGGACCGGGATCCGGAGCAGGGCATGGCGGACTTGATCGAAGGGTACAGCGGCCTGCTTTGGTCAGTATGCCGCACCTATCTTCAAAGTGCCGAAGATATCAAGGAGTGTGTCAACGAGACCTTCTCGGAATTCTACTTACAGAGGGACCACTTTGATCCCAGCAAGGGCACCCTGAAAGGATACCTGGCCGTCATCGCCCGGCGGTGTGCCATCCGCCGGTACCAGGAAAATTGCCGTTGGGAGCGTTCCTCCTCACCACCGCCGGAGGAACCAGCGGACCCCTTCGCACATATAGAACAGCAGGATGAACTGGAGCGGGCCCTGTCGGAGCTGGACCCGGTAGACCAACAGATCATCCACCTGAAATATTACGGCGGACTGACGGCCCGTGAGATCGCCGCCTCCCTGGGCCTGCCCTATGAGACGGTGAAAAAGCGGCAGCAGCGCAGTCTGAAAAAGCTGCTGCGGGCGCTGTCCCTGGGTCTGCTGGTGGCCCTCATCCTGGCCGCGCTGGCTGCCTGCGCCTACATGATCCTGCGCCACTTCGGCTTCGTGTCCGGCTACGGCGTTGACTCCGATCCTCAGGCCGGCACCTACATTCTGGAGCAAAGCGCTGTCATTCAGGGTGAGCTGTACGAGATCCATCTGGAGGACGCCTATTGGCAGAACGGCTCCTTCCTGGCCGATCTGAGCCTGTACGGCCAAACCAGTCCCTACCTCACGCCTCTGGATATCTCTCTCAGCGGCCTGGATAACCTCCAGCCCATCTCCATCAGCCAGAACGGGCTGGACGTTCTCGGAGCTTACTCCCTGCGGCTGATCTATGAGGGAGATCTGCCGCAGTCCTCCGCCTCCTCCCTGGAGCTGATTCTGACCCTGGATGGTACCGACCTGCCCATCACCCTGGTGGCCGCGGAGGAAACTGCCCTGGAGCAGGCCGGATTCTACTCGGTGACTGAGGCCGACGGCGGCCTGCTGGCGGTGCCCCGGCTTGAAAATGGGGAGCTGGTGGTCTCCATCCACCCGCTGAACACCGGCCCATTCAAGACCTCTCCCTCCCTGACCAAAGGGATCTGGAGCGACTACGGAGGACCTCAGTTGCCTATCACCGTTACCGCGCCGGACGGCACCGTACTGGAGGGCGAGCCCGCCTCTTATTCTACCTTCAATGGCGATACCTATCTGGACTGGTATTTCGGCCCTGCTGAGCCGGGGGATTATGTGCTCAACGTCCCCTATGTCTATCAATATCCAGCCGCCGGTACAGACTCCCCCACGGTACAGCTGTCCCTCTCTGCTTCTGACGGAGCACCGGCCTCCCTCTCCCTGCCCGGCGGTACGCTGACTCTGGATCGCCCCTTCTCCATTGACGACGTCACCGCCTACTGTAGCACCATTTCCCACTCCTATGACGAGGCTGGCTACACCTGGTGGGCTACGGAGGCCACCTGGGAGGGAGAGGACCCGGAGCGTGTCCCGGCAGCCATTCCGGTATTGGAGGACGGGGCCGGCACTGTGATACTGAACAATACGACCTACCACAATGTGGAGGCCGGTCTATGGACAGAGCCGGTCTATGATTCGGACGGGCAATATACCCAGTTCCGAGGCTATGTGGTAGGCACACTGAACGGGCTGGATCAGGCCACCCTCTCTCTGCCTGCGGAAAAACTCTGTTACCGCTGGAACCACCCCTTCACCATTTCCATGACGGTACAGCCGGAACCGGAGCGGCCTTCCTATACCGGCACATCGGGAAACTACAGCCTTACCGCCACGCCACGCCGGACCGACGGCGCAGTGGTTCTTAATTTGTCCCCCGCCTCCTCCGACAAATATATGATTCCCACCAGCACGCTGACCCGCAGCCCATTGACTGCTCTGGGCGCCACGGACGCGCCCATTACCCTGACGGCCGCCGACGGCACCGTATATGAGGGAGAATATCAGCCCGGACGGCAGAACGACGCCAGTGACTGGAACTTTGGAGACATCCCCGCCGGGGATTACACCCTCCATGTCCCCTACCTCTACCTGACGGCGCCGGAAAGCTGGCATATGGCCATTCCCCTGCCCCAGCAGCAGGGGCAGGTTCTGCCTGTGGGACCGGTCTATACCTGCTTCTCAGGCCGGATCGAGCTGTCATCCATCACCGGGATAGGGACCGACCCGTCCATCCTGGAGCAGTTTGCCGCCGCCGTCATCACTTACCCCTCCGGCGGAATCAACCAGCCCCAGGAGGCCCCTCTGGTATCCCGGCTGGACCTCTCCCTCCACTCCGACATGGAGGACTATACCCTGGTAGATGTGGGTCTTCAGCTCTTTTTGACCGACGAGGCCTACTTTTCCGGCGCCTGCGAGCGACAATATGTCTTTGAGGAGGGTGAACCCCGGCTGACCAGCCTGCTGCTGCGCCACGCACCCGGCCTCTATGCCACAGACCTTACCTTTACCGATCCTGTCTTACGCTGGAACCACCCCTTCGATATCCCCGTCACCATTCCATAGTACCTCTATCAGATCCGCCTCCTCCCCCATTGGAAGGAGGCGGATTTTTCCCAATCTTTTGTCCATCTGTCCCCTTTTTCCCTTTTGCCTGCAATTAGTATGTGGAAGGGAGGGACACACTTGGACGATCGACAGCTGCTGGAACTGTTGGATGCTGATCCCATTGCAGGTATGGACCTGCTGTGGAAGCGCTACGGGGAGCCGGTTCGCTTTGCCGCCGCTCAAAAGCTGGATTGCGACGAGGATATTCATATTTGCGTGCAGGATACCTTTTCTGACTTTTATCTGCAAAGAAAGCAGTTCGATCCGGAAAAAGGAAGTCTGCGAGCCTATCTGACGGCCATCTCCGAGCGCAAAGCCATTCGGCGCTGGAGGCAAAATCAGCAGCAATGGCTGGCAGCACAGTCGGCAGACCCACCTGATGATCCCATCGCAGTCTGGGAACAACAGGAGCACTTCCGTCAGGCGCTGGCCCGGCTCCCCGAACTGGACCGTGAGATCTTGCAGCTGAAATACTTTGAAGGACACACCATCAGAGAAATTGCCATTCGCTTGAATATCGACTACGAGCGGGTCAAAAAACGGGCCCAGCGAGCCCTGAAAAAGCTACCCCAATTTCTGGAGTAAGCCACCCTATCTGAAAAGGAGATCTGACACTATGAAGCGCACAACCGGAAAAGTTTTTGCACTGACAGCGCTGAGCAGCCTGCTTCTGCTGGCCTCCGCCTGCGGACAGTCCTCCGGCCAGTCCCCCTCCGGCTCCGCCAGCGGATCGGAGCCGGCCGGCGGCAACGCCTCCTACACCGACACCTACGATCCCGACGCCCTGTTCCAGTACGGCATGACCCCCGCCAAGGACAGCGAGACAGGAAAATACGGCTACAAAAATCTCCAGGGGACATGGGTAATCGAGCCTCAGTATACCTTTGCCCGTGATTTCCAAGTCAACGGTACCGCCTTTGTGCGCACCGGCAGCAACAGCGACGAGTTCCGCCTCATTGACCGGGAGGGCAACTTTGTCTCGGACTATATCTTCATGCGCTTTTTTGACGAGCTGGCCTTCTCCGCCAACGGCATCGCCGTGGGGACGGTATGTGAGGCCGACGGCACCAAACTGGGCACCGGCTACTTCTACCTGGAGGACGGGGAGATCGTCTTTGAGCCCCGGGAGGAAGAGAGCTTCACCGCCTTTTCCGACGACGGTTACGCCGTGGTGGACAACAAGGCCGTCATCAACGATCAGTTTGAGTATGTCATTGAACCCCAGGAGGACTACTATCTGGTCCAGGTATCCAATGGCATGGTGAGCTTTGATTTCAAGAACACCCCGAAGGGGTACTCTGAGTACGGCTACATGGATGTGGAAGGCAATATCGTCATCCGGGGCCTGAGCTCCCGGGGCGGTCCCTTCGCCGACAACGGCATCGCGGTGGTGGAAAACCAACTCATCGACAAGAGCGGCAACGTGGTCTTTGATGTAGCCGACAGCCACTATTCCACCATCACCAGCAACTTCAACAACACCGACTGGGTGGAGGTCTCCTCCCACCTCTCCAGCCGGGGCGGTACCGACTTCAACTTCATCAACGCCGAAGGCGAGACCTTCTTCCCCACCGACGCCTACGAGCACTCCCACATGGACGGCTCCCTGGCCATCAAGAACGGGGTCTATGTGGGTCCGGCGCCCGTCCTCAAGGATGATCAGGGCAACATCACCGGCATTGGCGGCACTGAGGACTACGCCACTGTTGCTGTCAATGAGGATATGGAGATCCTGTATGTCCCCTACGACAAGGGTATCCAGGATGTGAGCGCCTATTATTCCGACGGCTATGCCAAGGCGGAAACCCAGGATGAACAACGTGTGATCGTCGATCTGGAAGGCAATATCGTCATGGAATATTGACGCTGTGCCCCCGGAACTGCCTCCCCGCTGCGGCAAATATCAGACAGTTCCTCTTCGTCTGCTGCTTCCATTCCTTTCCCTTCATTCAGCGGAACATTTCGACTGTCTCTTGCCGCCCCGGAAGTTCCGGCCAGAACGTGCGATAAAAAACCGGCGGACTGCTGTTACAGCAGTCCGCCGGTTTTTATCGTTCAGCCCTCAGATTACATCCACGCCTCCGGCGGTGGCCCGCCGGAACAGGACAGGAGGGACAATTTTATGGACGGGGGCCGACTCCGCCAGCGGCTTTCCCTGTTTGCGGACCTTGATTTGGTCCACCAACAGCTGGACCGCCTCATGGGCCAGCCGGTCCACCTGCTGCCCAACTGTACTGAGCGGAATAATGGCCTCTCTGGACGTGGGCGAGTTATCAAACCCAACGATGCAATACTCCTTGGGCAGATAACCATACCGCCGGATAATCAGGTTCAGCAGGGTGTTGGCCGTAGTATCGTTGGCCATAAACACACCGATTTTCTTGCGGGCGTATTTCTTGTCCCATTCCCTCAGAATGTCCTGCAGGATGGCCTGGTCCTCTTCATAGGACCGGTCCAGCTCCCGCAGAATCACCTCATGAGCCAGACCGTTGGTCTGGCAATAATCCTCAAACCCCCGGATGCGCCCGTAGGCAGGGATGCGGGGATCTGTAGGGGAGTTGATATGGATGAGAATATCACACTGCTGCTCCTCCAGCAGGGCAGCCGCCTGCCGTCCTCCCGCCTCATTGTCGGTATTCACGCTGCACACGAACTGGTCCTCCCGCTCGATGGCCACCACCGGGATCTGAAACTGAGCCAACTCCTGGGAGGAGAGGGTGTGGCTCAATACAATCATGCCCTCGATCTGATAGGAGAGCAGCTCTTTGATGTACCGGCGCTCGCTCTCCTTATTATTGTTGCCGATAAACACCAGGAATTTATAGCCAAAGGTCTCGTAAGTGGCCAGAATCTGGTTGAGCACCTCTGAATAAAAGCGGTGGTAAAACTCGGGGACGATGACGCCGATGAATTCCGTCTTTCCCATGGCCAGAATGCGGGCCACCCGGTTCTCATGGTAATCCAGCTTCTCCAGTGCATCGGAAATGATTTGCTGGCTTTTCTCCGTCAAAGAATCCGGGTCGTTAAAATATCTGGATATGGTTGTCTTGGAAAAATTGGTATATCTGGCAATGTCGTCAAAGGTCACTCTTTTTTTCTCTTCCATATCAAGCCCTTCAATCTGCCGAGGTCATGTACCAATCTGCTTTGGCGCAGACAGAACACACGGCTGGTAAAACCTTGAAGATAAATGCGCGATTTCTTCTCGGAATTGATTGAATTTTATTATAGCAAAGAGAAGAAATGGATGCAATCCCTTGGTCTCGGGGAAGCTGGGTGTAATTGTGCATAATTTCAAGCACTGGAAATGAGGCGGATTTTACAAAAATATTTCCAGCGGGGGAAAAGCATTGACGGAAGCTCATCACAAGGAGTAATATTATTTAAGAATAACCGGTTCCATTACCGGTTACATAACCGGTTTTTATATTCTTTCGTCACAAATTCAAAGAAAAAAAGAGGAAACAGGAGGAGAGACAATGAAGAAACACGCATTGACCAAATTCATTGCGTTGGGTCTTTCGGCTTCCCTGATGGCTGGAATGCTGTCGGGATGCCGGTTCGGCTTTGCCAGCGATCCGGACGACCCCAACGCGGTGGAAGCGGTGGAGCCCATCGATATGTCGGTGGACACCTTTGAGTACGACCCGTCCCTGAGCGGCACCAACATCACCCTGCTCAACTCCAAGGCCGAGATCCAGACCGCTCTGGTGGAAATGGCGGCGGCCTTCGAGGAAAAGTCCGGTGTACACGTGGAAGTCATGCCCGTCACTGACGGCGACTCCCCCTATACCAAAGTAGTCAGCCTGTACAACTCCGGTAATCCCCCCACGCTGTCCATTTTGGACACCACTGACGTCATCGCCCTGGCTGAGGAAAAGGCGGCTGACCTGTCCGACCAGCCCTGGATCGCCGAGGCAGAGGGCTATACCACTGAAATCAACGGCAAAGTGTACAGCTTCCCGCTCTGTATTGAGGGCCGCGGCATCATCTACCACAAGGAAGTCATCGAGGAGACTCTGGGCGAGCCCTTTGATCCCACCACCATCCGGACCCAGGACGACTTTGTGGCCCTGCTGGACCGGCTGGTGGAAGCCGGCATGGAGCACCCCATCTCCCTGGCTATGGAGGACTGGTCCCTGGGCGCCCATCACCTGCAGTACATCTACGAGACCTACGACGGCACCTCCGACGGCGCTGCCGAGTGTATCAACCTCATTAAGGGCGGTCAGCTGGATCTGACCACCTATGACCGTATGTCCCAGTTCCTGGATATGTTTGACATCCTGAAGAAGTACAACGTGGCCTACCGGGACCCCCTGGGCGCCGACTATGACGAGATGGCCATTGACCTGGCCGACGGCAAGACGGCTTTCTGGTTCAATGGCAACTGGGCCTGGCCCAACCTGGCCGAGGCCGACGCCGAGGAGGACGACGAGTACGGCTTCCTGCCTTACTTCATGAACAACGACCCCGACGACTTTGTCAACCAGCAGATCCAGGCCTCTCCCTCCAAGCAGATCATGCTGGACGGCATTGTGGCCACGGAGAAGGAGCAGGCCGCGGCCAAGGAGTTTTTGAACTGGATCGTGTTCAGCGAGATCGGCCAGCAGATGCTGGTCAAGACCTGTAAGATCATCCCCCCCTTCCAGAACAACCCCTATGAGCCTTCCGATCCCCTGAGCCGGGATATCTACAGCCGGGTGCATGAGGGCAAGGCCTTCAACGCGTCCGCCATTGTCCCCAACGACCACTGGTCCGTCCTGGGCGCCGCCCTGCAGAAGTATCTGGCCGACAGAAGCGACCGGGCGGAGCTGATCGATTCCATCGTGGCCTACTGGGACGAGCAGCAATAAGGAGGAGCTAGGATGAAAAGAAAAAGCGGAGGAAAAGATTTCTGCGGATTTGCCCTGCCCGGCCTGTTCTGTTTCGCGGCAGTGGTAATCATCCCCTTTATCTACGGTATTTACCTGACCCTGACCGACTGGAACGGCGTCTCTGATACAAAGAACTTCATCGGCGGCGCCAACTTCCTCAGCGTACTGAAAGACAGCCAGTTCTGGTCCTCCCTGCTGCTGACCTTCAAATATGTGGTGGTCGTGGTAGTGGTGGTCAACATTCTGGCCTTTGCCATCGCCTACCTGCTGACCCGTGGCTTTAAGGGCCAGAACTTCTTCCGGGCCGGCTTCTTCACCCCCAACCTGATCGGCGGCCTGGTGCTGGGCTACATCTGGCAGTTCGTGTTCTCCCGCGTGTTCGTGGGCATCGGCGAGGCCACCGGCTGGGAGCTCTTCGGCGCCTCCTGGCTGTCCGACCCCACCCTGGCCTTTGTGGCCCTGGTGTTCGTCTCCGTTTGGCAGCTGTCCGGCTATATGATCCTCATTTATGTGGCCGGCTTTATGGGCCTGAACAAGGACGTGATGGAGGCCGCCAGCATTGACGGCGCCACCGGCTGGACCAAGCTGCGCCACATCATCCTGCCCCTGATGATGTCCTCCATCACCATCTGCCTGTTCCTCACCCTGTCCCGCGCCTTTATGGTGTACGATGTCAACCTGTCCCTGACCGCCGGCGCCCCCTACGGCACCACCGAGATGGCCGCCATGCACGTCTACGAGAAGGCCTTTACCTCCCGTCAGTTCGGCGTGGGCCAGGCCGAGGCTCTGATCCTGTTTGTGATCGTGGCCATCATCAGCGGTATCCAGGTGTACCTGACCAAGAAACGTGAGGTGGATGCGTAATGAATAATTCGACCATCGGCGGCACCAAGCGCAAGGTCGCCAACGCGCTGGCCATGACCGGCATGATCATCATCTTCATCGCCTATATGTTCCCCTTCATCATGGTGGTCATTAACTCCCTGAAGGAAAAGCGGGATATCATCACCGACCCCTTCTCCTGGCTGTTTACCATCAAGGGCCTGTCCTTCGACAACTTTGTGAAGGCCTTTACCCAGATGGACTTCCTCAATGCCTTTAAGAACTCCCTCATCGTCACCGTTTCGGCCACCGTGCTGGTCACCCTGCTGTCCTCCATGCTGGCCTACTACATCGTCCGCCGCAACAATATGATCTCCAAGATCGCGTTTGCCCTGATGGTGGCCTCCATGATCATCCCCTTCCAGGCCATCATGATCCCCCTGGTGAGCATCTACGGCGGCACCCTCAACGTGCTCAACCACCGCATCACCCTGATCTTCATGCACACCGGCTTCTCCATGGCCATGTCGGTGTTCATGTTCCACGGCTTTATCAAGGGCAATATCCCCATCGCCCTGGAGGAAGCGGCCTACATCGACGGCTGCACCCACCGGCAAACCTTCTTCAAGATCGTCTTCCCCTTGCTCAAGCCCATCATCGCCACCATGGTGATCCTCAACTCCCTGGCTTTCTGGAACGACTACCTGCTGCCCTCCCTGGTGCTGACCGACAAGGAGCTGCTCACTCTGCCCCTGTCCACCTACAGCTTCTACGGTACTTATTCCGCCGACTACGGCACCATCATGGCCGGCCTGCTGCTGTGCGTTATCCCCATTCTCATCCTCTATGTGATCCTCCAGAAGCAGATCATCGGCGGCGTTGTTTCCGGCGCAGTCAAATAACAAAACCCGTTCAATTCTACCACAAGGGTCTCTTGCCCTTGTGGTAGAATTTCGGTTATACTGGCTTTCAGCATTGCCCTCAGGGGCTACAGGGAAAGGAGAAAAAGCACACCCATGCGGAAAGATACCCTGCATTTGAAAGCGCCGGGAAACTGGATCAACGATCCCAACGGCTTTATTTATTATCGAGGTGAGTACCACCTTTTTTATCAACACTTCCCCTATGCCCCCCGGTGGGGCACCATGCACTGGGGCCACGCGGTAAGCCGCGACCTGGTCCATTGGGAGCACCTGGGGGTAGCCCTCTATCCCACCAAGAGCTACGATCAGAACGGCGTTTTTTCGGGCAGTGCTCTGGAACGGGACGGAAAGCTGTATCTGTACTACTCCGCCGTGCGCTACCTCCAGCAGAACGAGGAGGATATCCACATTCCCCCCAACGACGCATTTGTGACCAGTCAGGCCATGGTAATCTCCGACGACGGCCGGACCTTTGACAACATGGGGGCCAAGCAGCAGATCATCCCGGTACTGACCGACGAATCCATCGGTGACCCCAAGGACACCAGAGACCCCAAGGTGTGGGAAAAGGATGGACAGTATTACATGATTCTGGGCAGCACCTTCCGCAAGGAACAGGGCAAGGCTCTCTTTTACCGCAGCCGGGACGCTCTACACTGGGACTATGTGAACCAGTACTCCTCTCCGGAGTTCCGCACCATGCTGGAGTGCCCCGATCTGGTCCGGCTGGGGGAGGAATTTGTGCTTCTGGGCTCCCCCATGGGCGTCACCCAACCGGAGATTGAATATGCCCACCACGCCATGTGGGGACTGGCGGACTTCGACCACCGGACCTGCACCCTGGCCCTCAAGGGGCCGATGCAGTTTGTAGATTATGGTCTGGATCTCTATGCCCCCCAGACCGCTGTGGATCAGGAGGGCCGTCGGGTGCTCATCGCCTGGATGCGGATGCCCCAGGCGGCAGAGGACCCTGGGGACGGCCGGGGCCCCTGGAATGGCATGATGAGCCTGCCCCGGGTACTGGAGCTGCGGCAGGGCAAGCTTTGCTTTGTCCCCCATCCCAATGTAGAAGGGCTTTTCCGTCCTGTGGACGGCAGCTGGGACCAGGCGGTGCGGAACCGTCCCTTCCGCCTGAAAACCACCCTTCGGTCCGGGGACGTGCTGGACGTGTGCGGCTACCGGATTGCGCTGGAGGACGGCCGGATCGTCACTGACCGCAGCCAGGTATTCCCCCATCTGCCCAACTATCGGACCACCGCCCAGACTCCGGCGCTGGGCGAGGATTGCTGCCAGCTGGATATATTTGTAGACGACCATCTGATCGAGATATTTGTGGACGGCGGCCGTTATGTGGTCAGCCATGTGGTATACGGCCTGAAGGACCGGCTGGAAGGTCCGGTGGAGCAGCTGCTTACCCTCAGGGAGGACGGCTGAGGACCTATTTCAAGGAGAAAGGGAAGGATTGTCCATGATGGATATTACCGCCATTGGAGAAGTATTGATCGACCTGACCCAGACCGGGGTCAATGAACAAAAGGTACCGCTGTTTGCCGCCAATCCCGGCGGCGCCCCTGCCAACGTAGCAGTGGCTGCCGCCCGGCTGGGGGCCAATACCGCGTTTATCGGAAAGGTGGGCCAGGACGGATTCGGCGCCTACCTGACCCGGGTACTGACTGAGAACCAGGTAGACGTGTCTGGCCTGCGGACCGACGATGCTGCCACCACCATGGCTGTGGTGGCCGTGTCCGACACCGGCGAGCGCTCCTTCCGCTTTGTGCGGGGGGCAGACTGCAACCTGAAGCCGGAAGAGGTGGACACTGGGCTGATCGCCGGAAGCAAAGTGCTCCACTTTGGCTCGGTCAGCCTGACCGCCGGTCCCGCCCGGGAGGCCACCCTCTTTGCCGCACAGAGAGCCCGGGAGGCCGGTGTGCTGGTAAGCTACGATCCCAACTACAGAGACGCCCTGTGGAACAGCCAGGCGGAGGCGGTAGAATGGATGAAGAAGCCCCTGCCCCTGGTGGACGTGCTCAAGCTGTCCGACGAGGAGCTGCCTCTCATCACCGGCACCGACGCCCCCGAAGAGGGAACCCATCGGCTGGAGGCTGAAGGGATTCGCTTGATCCTTGTGACCCTGGGCGACAAGGGCGCTTTTTACCGCTGGCAGGGCCGGACCGGCCTGGTGCCCGGCGTAGCCACCACTGTGGCCGATACCAACGGCGCCGGGGACACCTTCCTGGGCGCGGTGCTCAGCCGTCTGGTACGCCGGGGTGAAAAGCCTCTGGAGGGCCTGACTGCCCCGGAACTGGAAGCCATCCTTGCCTTTGCCAACCGGGCGGCCTCCAAGACCTGCTCCCGCAGCGGAGCCATTCCCGCCATGCCCACCATGGCGGAGCTGGAGGAAGGAGACAACGCCCATGAAGCGTAAGCAGACCAAGGAAGCCGCCCCGACCACTGCCGGACAGACCGACCGGCTGATCCAGCAGGCGGCGGAGACAACCGCCCCCAAGGCGTCCAAACCCAAAAAGAAAACTAAGGCGGCAGCGCCCCTGACCCCCGCCCAGGTGGGGATCGGAGAAGATTCCTCCGTCTTTGAGCACCGTCTGGCCCGGCACTACGATGAATTGAAGTGGCTCTACTGCGAGCTGTACCACGGCGATTTGGGCGCCTTTGACTACTTCACCCAGATGCTCCGCCGGAGCTGGGAGGACCGCAAGGCGGACCTGCGGGTGCAGGACGCCCAGCGGGAAGCCGACCCCAACTGGTACCGCCGCCGGGAGCTGCTGGGCATGATGCTCTACACCAACGCCTTTGCCGGCACCCTCAATGGGGTGGCTGAGAAGCTGCCCTATCTGAAGGAGTGCGGGGTCAACTATCTCCATCTGATGCCCCTGCTGGAGAGCCCCAAGGGCCGCAGCGACGGCGGCTACGCCGTCTCCAACTTCCGGAAGGTACAGCCCGAGCTGGGCACCATGGCCGACCTGGAGCATCTGGCGGATTCCTGCCGGAAGGACGGCATCAGCCTCTGTCTGGATTTCGTCATGAATCACACCAGCGAGGACCACGAGTGGGCCAAAAAGGCCCGGGCCGGTGAGCCTGGCTATCGGGAGCGCTATTTCTTCTATGACAGCTGGGATATCCCCCGGGAGTTCGAAAAGACAGTGCCCCAGGTCTTCCCCACTACCGCCCCCGGCAGCTTTACCTGGCTGGACGACTGCAAGCAGGTGGTCATGACCAACTTCTACCCCTACCAGTGGGACCTGAACTACGCCAACCCCATGGTATTTAACGACATGACCGAGAACCTGCTCTACCTGGCCAACCGTGGTATCGACGTGATCCGGCTGGACGCGGTGCCCTACATCTGGAAGCAGCTGGGCACCGACTGCCGCAACCTGCCCCAGGTCCACACCCTGGTACGGATGATGCGCATGGTGTGCGAGATCGTCTGCCCCAGCGTGCTGCTGCTGGGCGAAGTGGTCATGGAGCCAGCCAAAGTGGCTCCCTACTTCGGCTCCACCGACAAACCGGAATGCCATATGCTCTACAACGTGACCACCATGGCCACCACCTGGCACACCCTGGCCACCGCCGATGTGTCCCTGCTGCGCCACCAGGTGGACGCGGTGTGCGCCCTGCCCCGGGACTTTCTCTTCCTCAACTATCTGCGCTGCCACGACGACATCGGCTGGGGCCTGGACTACCCCTGGCTGAAGGAGCACTTCGGCACCGACGAGGTCGCCCACAAGAAGTATCTCAATGATTTCTTTACCGGTAAGCTGCCCGGCAGCAACAGCCGGGGCGAACTCTACAACGACGATCCCCGGCTGGGCGACGCCCGGCTGTGCGGCACCACCGCCTCCCTGTGCGGAGTGGAGGCCGCCGACTATGAGCGTGACCCCTTCAAGCTGGAGCGGGCAATCTCCTGCGACCTGATGCTCCACGCCTGGATGCTCACCCAGAGCGGCATCCCCGTGCTGTACAGCGGGGACGAAGTGGGGCAGCTCAACGATTACTCCTACCACCACGACGGCGAGAAGTGGGACGACAGCCGCTACATCCACCGGGGCGACTTCCAGTGGGACCTGGCCAAGATGCGCCACGATCCCACCACCCGCCAGGGCAAGCAGTTCATCGGCCTGCGGCGTCTGGAGGAGCTGCGGGCAGCAGAGCCCGCCTTCGACGCCCGGGCGGAGATGTGGACCTTTGACACCGGGGACAGCCGGGTGCTGGGCATCGGCCGGTGGTACCAGGGCCGCAAGCTCATCGCCTTCTTCAATTTCAGCCAGGAATTTGTCACCGTCTCCAACGCTGACCAGGGTCCCTTTGAGGAGCTGATCTACGGCGGGACCTTTGATGATCTCAGGCAGGTAAAGCTCTACCCCTACGGCTTTGCCTGGTACCTGCACACGGAGGAGTGATTGGTCATGAACAAAACATGGTGGAAAGAGAGCGTTATCTATCAGATCTATCCCCGCAGCTTCTGTGACTCCAACGGCGACGGGATCGGCGACCTGCCCGGCATCACCAGCAAACTGGACTACATCAAGGAGCTGGGCGCCAATGTGATCTGGCTCTCCCCCGTCTACCGCTCTCCCAACGACGACAATGGCTACGACATCAGCGACTATCAGGCCATTATGGAGGAGTTCGGCACCATGGCCGACTTTGACCGCCTGCTGGCCGAGGCCCACGCCCGGGGAATCAAGATCGTTATGGATCTGGTGGTCAACCACACCTCTGACGAGCACGCCTGGTTTGTGGAGAGCCGCCAATCCCGTGACAACGCCAAGCGGGACTTCTACATCTGGCGGGAGGGCAAGGCGGGTAAAGAGCCCAACAACTGGGGCTCCGCCTTCTCCGGCTCCGCCTGGACCTATGATGACGCCACCGATATGTACTACCTCCACTGCTTTTCCCCCAAGCAGCCCGACCTGAACTGGGATAATCCAGCGGTGCGTAACGCCGTCTTTGACATGATGACCTGGTGGTGCGACAAGGGTATCGACGGTTTCCGCATGGACGTGATCTCCATGATCTCCAAGCGGGAGGGTCTGCCCGATATGCCCACCGGCGGCGCCCCCTATGCCTCCTGCAATCTGGGCTGCTGCAACGGCCCCCACGTCCACGAGTATTTGCAGGAGATGCGCCGGAAGGTACTCTCCAAGTATGACCTGCTCACCGTGGGTGAGTGCGCCGGTGTAACCATCGACCAGGCCAAGCAGTACGCCAACGCCCAGGGCACCGAGCTGAACATGGTATTCCAGTTCGAGCACGTAGACCTGGACGGCGGCGACGCGGTCACCGGCAAATGGAGTACCCGAAAGATCGATCTGGTAGCCCTCAAGAAGCTGCTGTCCCGGTGGCAGAACGAGCTGGAGGACGTGGCCTGGAACAGCCTCTACTTCTGCAATCACGATCAGCCCCGCATCGTCTCCCGGCTGGGAGACGACTCCCCCCGGTATCGGGAACTGTCGGCCAAGTGCATCGCCACCTGCCTCCACCTGATGCAGGGCACCCCCTACGTCTATCAGGGGGAGGAGCTGGGCATGACCAACGTGCCCTTTGGGCCCATTGAGAACTACCGGGACCTGGAGTCCATCAACGCCTACCATGACCTCACCGCCCGAGGCGTCTTTCAGCCGGAGGAACTGCTGGAGGCCATCGCTTACAAGAGCCGGGACAACGCCCGCACCCCCTTCCAGTGGGACGACTCCCCCAACGCCGGATTTACCACCGGCGATCCCTGGATCATGGTCAATCCCAACTACCGGGAGATCAACGCCAAGGAACAGCTGGGCCGGGCGGACTCCGTGTTCCGCTACTACCAGAAGCTCATCGCCCTGCGCCGCAATTCCCCGGACAGCGAGCTCATCGTGTACGGCAGCTACAAGCTGATCCTGCCGGACCATCCCCAGCTGTTTGCCTACCTGCGCACCCTGGAGGGCAAGACCCTGCTCACCGTGTGCAACCTGTCCGGCCAGTCGGCGGCCTTCGCCCTGCCGGAAGAGCTGGCGGGCCGGAAGAGCCGCCTGCTCATCGCCAACTGGGATGAAGCGCCCGCCGTCCCCGGGACGCTGGAGTTCCAGCCCTGGCAGGCCGCCGCCTGGGTGCTGGAGTAACCAATGAAAAAAGAGGATCTGCTGCACAATGCAGCAGATCCTCTTTTTTATACCGCTTTGATCTGATACTGTACCGCCTGGCACTCGTCCAGGAACGGGAGGGCCAGTCCCGCGTACATCAGCTCGTCGCCTCCGTATACCTTACCCTCCACCAGATAGTCCTTGTCCGGGTCCAAGCCTTTCATCCGCAGCAGGGGGCGCACCGGATTGGCGTGGCGCTGGGTCTGGACCACACTGACTACCGCCCGCTCCCGGTCGGGTGAGACGTGCATCCAGGCACAGAAACTTTCATGCCGGAAGGGGTCGGTCAGGCGGTAATAGTCCCCCCGCATCACCACATCCCAGTAGGACCGGAAGGCGTCGATCTGGACCGCCACCTCCTCCAGTTCCTCCTGAGACAGCTCATTCAGGTCCAGCTCATAGCCGAAGGTACCGGCAGCGGCCACCACGCCCCGGGTATGGAGGGGAGTGGACCGGTGGGTCAGGCCGTTGGGTACAGCGGACACATGGGCACCCATGGTACAGCAGGGGTAGCAGTAGGAGGTACCGTACTGGATACGCAGCCGGTCCATGGCGTCGGTGTTGTCGGAGCACCAGATCTGGGGGGTATAGTAGAGCATCCCGCAGTCGAACCGGCCGCCACCGCCGGAGCAACCCTCAATGAGCAGATTGGGGAACTCCTGATGGAGGGCCTCCAGGATCTCATATACGCCCAGCACAAAGCGGTGGTACACCTCGCCCTGGCGCTCAGCGGGCAGACCAGCGCTCCACACATCGGTGAGGCTGCGGTTCATGTCCCACTTGACATAGGAGATGTCAGCGCTCTTGAGCATGGTCCGCAGATTGTCCAGAATATACTGCCGCACCTCGGCACGGGTGAGGTCCAGCACCAGCTGGTACCGGCCCCGGGTGACAGGACGGCCGGGGGCCTGGAAGGCCCAGTCAGGGTGGGCCCGATAGAGGTCGGAATTCTCATTGACCATCTCCGGCTCCACCCAGATGCCGAACTTCATACCCAGGCCCTTGATGCGCTCCGCCAGAGGTGCCAGTCCGCCGGGCAGCTTCTCCTGGTTAACGTTCCAGTCTCCCAGTCCGCCAAAATCGTCGTTGCGCTGGCCAAACCAGCCATCGTCCATCACCATCATTTCCACGCCTACCTTGCTGGCAGCCCGGGCAATGGAATAGATCTTGTCCGCATCGAAGTCGAAGAGAGTGGCCTCCCAGTTGTTGATGAGGATGGGACGGCGGGCGTCCTTCCAGGGGCCCCTGCACAGATTGAGGCGGATGGCCCGGTGGAACAGGCGGCTCATATGGCCCAGACCCTGCCGGGTGAACACCATAGCGGCCTCCGGCGCGGTGAAGGTCTCGCCGGGCGCCAGCTGCCAGCAGAAGTGGAACGGATGGATCCCCATGGTCATCCGGGTCTCATGGAACTGGGTGTGCTCCACCGAGGCCAAGAAATTGCCGGAGTACACCAGAGCCATGGCCCAGCAGCGGCCGGTATCCTCGGTAGTATCCGGATCGCACAGTACCAGGAAGGGGTTCTGCTGGTGGCTGGAGGAACCACGGACGCTGCCCGCGGTGTGGACACCCTGGGTCAGGGCAGTCCGTACCGGCTCGCGCTCCCGGGCATAGGCACCGCCCAGGGTAATGAAATCGTGATTGCCAACGGGGAAATCCAGGCAGGCGGAGGTTACCCGAGTCAGCCGGATGGGGGCGGCCCCGTTATTGCGCACCCGGACGGCCCGGGTGATCATATCGTACTCCTCCAGAACGCCATACAGCAGCTCCACCGTCAGGCCGCTGCACTTGTCCTGGAGCTCCACGGTCAGCGTCTGGGCGGTCACACCCTCACCGTAGAAGGCGGGCAAACCCTCCAGCGCATACTTGCCCTCGGCAACCGTGTGGCTGACGTAGCGCAGGTCCACAATGTGGCTGCCATCCGCTAGGTCGGCCTCCAGGGCAGGCTGCCGGAAGTCACCCACACCGCTGGAAGAATACTCCTGGGGCTGAGTATCCAGCGACCAAGTGCGATCCATCCCTACCTCGTCCGGGTTGGGAGAGAAGCCCCGGTCCTCGGGGCAAATCAGCCGGGAAAGATCTCCCTTTCGCAGTTTCTCACCATAATAGGTGTGAAGCAGCACGCCGGTGGCATCGATCTTCATCTGATAGCTGGTGCTGCGGGTGTGCAGCGTGATGGTACGGCGTTGAGGATCATATTGAATCATACGGTTTCATCCTTTAACAGAAAGAGTAGAGCATGGCAAAAATCAGGGAAACAGCGGTCCCCATATCGCCCCTGCTT
Organism: Flavonifractor sp. An112; assembly: GCF_002161085.1. Taxonomy (GTDB): domain Bacteria; phylum Bacillota; class Clostridia; order Oscillospirales; family Oscillospiraceae; genus Flavonifractor; species Flavonifractor avicola. Next base: position 303,323 of record NZ_NFLU01000001.1, read on the forward strand.
AACGGACCATATTATATCACATTGCAGGCTGCGTTTCATCTGCTTTGTCGGATTCTTCTGCCAGATTTCCACTTTACCTCCATATCGCATTATAAAAGCCGGCAAAGCATTGCGACGCAATGCTTTGCCGGCTTTGTTGGCTCATTTCCACTCGCTCCTGTCAGAAGTTTTCTAAACAGATTTGTTTATGAGATTTAGTTCAGATTATTGGTATTCTTTTCATTATTCAGATAGTAAGGGCTATCTGATTTTTTGTTGCCATTGTGTTGCCACGGATGCAGGTCATAGTTACTATAACCCATCATCTCATTTTACCTCGCCAGCTTAGCGCTATTTTACAAGATCATATCCTGCGGCATCGTTTTCACTCTTGTCGTATGCATTGTTAATATATTTAGTAGGATTCAGATGCCTCTATCCCCAAAAATCCTATTTTCACAGGTCTACACGGGATTACCGCTCATCCCGGTTATACCGCCGCGTTTGACTGCGTTTCTGCTCTTTTTCCGCCTGTTCCTGCCGCTTAACAGCGGCCACCGTTTCGGCTACCCGCTCCGGCCCATAGGCCCGGCACAGCCGGTCATAGTCTCTGGCGGTTTCCTGCAATTCCGCGTTTTCGTCCCTGACCTCGGCCAACTGCTTTTTTAAATACGGAACCTCCGTATCATATTTGCGCTGCAACAACTCAAATTTCTGGCAGACATCCAGATAAGCCCGGTAAACGGAGCGCACCACCTTGACGATTTTCTCCAACAGCGGTTTGGACTTTTTCTCCCGGTAGGATTTGGCGGACTCCATACGATCAGGGAGCGGTAGCAGGTCCTCCGGGTCGGAGGAATACTCGGCCGCCAATTTCTCCATGTGTTTTAGTTTAGGCGCTAATAGGCGGAGTTCCGTCTGCGCTTCTTTGGCCGCCTTCTCGGCTTCGGCCTTATCTGTCCGAAGCTGGCCGATCTCCGCCTGAACCTCCGATTTTTCTGTTTGCAGCTCCGCCAGCCGCGCCTGTTCTCTTTCCACCTTAGCTTGGTGCAGATGATATGCTCCTTGGTGGCCCAGGTGTTCTCCTTGAGCCGGGTTTTCATGTCCGCCGTATAGAGGTCCACGAAGCTCTTGAAGGTCATGTCCAGGTCGGCACTGGCCTTATTGAGCTGTTCCCGCTCCCATGCCTGTGCCTCCCGCTTGGTCTTGAAGCCCCGCTTCTGGGTCTGCTTGCGCTCGCCGTTCCAGTCTGTATAGCGGTAGACCGCCCGCCAGGTGTTGGTCTTTTCTTCCTTATAGACCGCCATCAGATACCCCTCCCTTCCTTTTCGCCGTAGCACATCTTCTCATAGAAGAACTTTCGGTTCACTCTGCCGGATATGGTCAAGTAACCAAGGCTTTTCAGTTCCGCATTGAGTTTCTGTACGATCTTGTAAGCATAGGACTTGGAAACGCCCAATTCCTGCGCCACTTCATCGACTCGCATAAACGACTGTTTTTCTGCCATACACAAAAATACCTTCCTTTCCTTGCTGTAATCGTTTCTTGTTTGCCGTTTCACCCTTCAGACTCTGGCAGGCAACCCTTCCCGGCGCTGTGCCGTTTGTTCTTCTCCTTGGCACGCTCATATTGTCGCCTGCTTCCCCGGAGAAAGTATCTGTCGGACGGTCATTCAGTTTTTCAGTGTTTGAAATTCCCCCTTTCACTTTACAACGGACATTTTTTCGCCGTTTTGAGGGCGTCCAATTTGTAAAATTTCCGTGACTTAAATTTATTTGCTTATACTACTCTCATTGTACTAAGCATAACAGTTAAAGTCAAGCGGCTTGTAAAAAAATATTAAATAAATTTGTTTAAAATTTTCTTGACTATCCTAAACATTTCTGCTATGCTGAATCTATCAAGAATCTAGATAGGAGTTGGCCGTTATGGCGATTGGAGAGCGCATTCACTTTTTCCGTACCCTGCGGGGCATGACACAGAAATATCTTGGTATGGCGCTGGGCTTCCCGGAGAAGTCCGCCGATGTCCGCCTTGCCCAATATGAGAACGGGTCGCGGACACCCAAAGCGGACCTGACTGCCGCGCTGGCACAGATATTGGATGTCTCCCCCCATGCGCTGGCCGTACCGGACATTGATTCCTATGTGGGGCTTATGCACACACTCTTTACCCTGGAGGACCGCTACGGCCTAAAAATCTGCGAATGCGACGGAGAAATACATCTTCGAGTGGACGTGTTCCAAGGTAAAGACGCGGCCAGACTCCATGAGATGCTCTGTGCCTGGGGCAAACAGGCGATTAAGTTGCAGTCGGGGGAGATCAGCAAAGAGGACTACGACCGCTGGCGTTACCGCTACCCGGAGTTTGATACTACAGGCCACTGGCACAAGGTTGTCCCCTCCCAGAGCCTCAGCGATCTGCTGGTGGATGAATTGAAGAAGCAGCCTGACAAAGATGAGTAAAACGAAAAGAGCTACCTGACTTTCACAAATCAGGTAGCTCTTTATCTTTGGAATAATGAAAACTGTTGCCAAATCGTTGCCACAGAGGGCATCAAGTCTTGAAAAACCCAGTAATCACGGGCTTTTCCGGGCCTCTGAAATCATTCCCACTCCTCAACCGAAACAACAACTAAAACAAATTTAGTTTAGTTTTGGCTGTCATGGTATCTTGAGAGAGCGTATTATCTTCATTCCCAATTCATTTCAAACTGTGCACAATCAAATTTCAATCACAGATTGCAATCAATGAATTGATAGTCTAAGAATACATCATAAACAATTCTCTGTCAAGCTAATGCGCTAAATTTTTGTTATGAAGCCAGATCACTGACATCTCCTGATTTAACTTCCTGAGAACCGCACAGTAGATCAATGGTACAGGACTGATCGTCCTATTGATATCCAGCCAATTGACAACGCACACAAATTGCACTATAATCGTAGTGCAAGGAGGTACGATACATGGACACCAATATGACGTTTCGGATGGACAGTCAAACCAAGGCAAAAATGACCGAAATTTGTGCTAATCTGGGTATGACCACATCTACCGCCTTTAATATCTTTGCAAATGCCTTTGTCCGAGCCAACGGCATGCCCTTCCCCGTTAAATTGGACACTCCAGCGCCCACAACAGTAACCCGGTCCCAGATGCTGGCCGATGCAGACGATATCTTGAGCGATTTTGCCCAGGATTACAAGAGGATGGCGGAATGATTTGGATCACGGCAGATGATGTGATTGCCATCCACGCCCGTGTGATCGAAAAAAGCGGCGGTTTGGATGGACTGCGGGACAGGAGCATTCTGGAGTCTGCAGTTTCCGCACCGCTCCAATCCTTTGGCGGAAAGGAACTATTTCCCACTGATCTTGAGAAGATCGCCAGGATCGGCTTTGGACTGGCAGCCAATCATGCGTTTCTAGACGGAAACAAGCGCATCGGGGCTATGGTGGTACAGCTTCTACTCAAATGGAACGGCTATATCCTCCAGCTACAGCAAGGCGAACTGGCGGATTTGTTTATTGCCATCGCTGACGGTTCCGCAAAAGAGGAAGATTTGCTGCGCTGGATCAAACAGCATTTATACAATAACTTTTAAGCTACCTTTCACAGGAGAGGCAACATGAATTGTTGTCTCTCCTATCCTTTTGTCGTACAAGAAAATACTTTTCAGTATGGACATAATGGGAAGTTAATAATGAACAAAAGCAAAAATAAATCTGTTCTTTTTATTTCTTATATACAAAAACAAGCCAGTCTTTAATTTTAGTAAATTCCTCTCTTTCCTCAAGAGGTAAATCATTTTTTACAAGACGTTGGTATAAAGCCGTTTTCAATCGCTCACAGTATCCTACTTTAGGAACAATATTTTGTACCGTAGATAGCAACAACCAAGAATACCCAGTGGCTTGCTCAACCAAAAAATCATATGCCTTATCATATTTTTTCAAGCTTTCATAAATACTGACCATTGCATAGCTGATTTCTTGCTTTACCGTATGCTCATCTTTGCCTATCTGAGCTCCTGCAAGAATAAGTTCATCTAAATTGTCTTCCCAGAAGTCTTGCCCCATTTCTACAACATAAGCAGCCTTACAATGTCCGCTCCCCAACACATCAAGATAAAAATGGTACGCCTGTACATTAAGTAATTTTTCTTTAGCGATAAGCTCTTTTGCTTTTTTATTTACCTCTGCCGTTGTTCTGCTTAATTGGCTTTCTTTTTCAGAAAGAAATTGCTCTTTTTTCCCTAACTCCTCAGATTTTTTTGTAAGTTCGGCAAGTTGGTTTTGATATTGCATCTTTAACTCATCAACTAAACCCAAAACCGGCTTACATTCCTCTGCAACACAGGGTGCAATATCATCGTCAAGTTGTAAGTAATACTGCTTTGCTATATACCCATTTAGAATATTGTTGCCCTTGGCAATTTCAATCCATTTCCACTCCTGTTTACCATCAATATCCGTGAGTGCAGAGTATGTTGAGGGACTAATAAATATCGTTCCATTTCCTACGGCTCCGCTAAATTTGCAGGCAAGATTTGTGCTGTTGCCAATCCAAGCAATACCAAACTCGTTTTCCGCATTCTCCTGCTGTTCTTTTCCTTTCATACCAACTTTTGATAAAGTAATTTTACCGGTATGTATACCTACCCCACAGGAAATCCTATGCTTAATTGCCTGATCCAGGGCTGGATTCAGCAGTTTATCGACCGCAGTTGTAATATATCTCGCTGCGTGAACGGCTTTATCTTCTGATTTTCCATCCTCACTATCGATAAATACAGCAAGGACTCCGTCTCCCATGAAATCTCTCACAACGCCACCAGAATAGCGAATCGCCTGCACAATAGTGCGAATATAACTTCTGTATATTTTTACAAGTTGATCGGCGTTGAATTTTTCAGGAAGTTTTGTTGATTCACGCATATCAACAAAAAGAATGGATGCTTTCCCACAGTAAATCTTATTGGAGTCAGTAAGATCGTTTGTTAACGGCAATTGGTTAGACATAATACTTTGAAGCACTTCGGACGAAATAATCCTACTAATAGCCGTTGACAGCAGGTCAACCTCTGTTTTCTTGATTTTGTCTTCACTCATATGGGGCCTCCTGCGGTTAATGATTTGACTCCAGATAAAATGCCTCACCATTCCCTATTGAAGTAAAATGTATTCTCCCACCCTTGCTGGAAGGCCATTCGTTTTTTACTTTTTTAGAAACTTTCACCTTGTTTTCAGTTTCGTTTGCGTAATGAGATGCTACGTTTATGCAATCTCCAAACGCTTTAACATCATACGAATCAGCAATTCCAATTTTAGTCACGATTACACTGTCGAATGTAACGCCCACTCCGATGCTAATGTCCGGACCAAGATTTTCTTCTTGAATAATACGATTAATTACGTCCTCACGAACAGCAAGCATATCTCTTCCACATAAACCAGCATTTTGTACTGCCAGTGTTTTCACCATGTTATCTTTTTCACGTGCGGCTTTCCCTCCCCAAAAAACCATTAGCCCGTCACCCATAATATCAATTACTTTCCCTTGATAGTGTTTGACGACTTCTAATAGTGCCGTGAGAAAGACGTGCATTGTTAGGAACGTCTTTTCCGGGCCTACTTGCTGCGCACGCATCGTAGATCGCCTCATATCCACAAATAGAACAGCATAGTTTTCCTTGTCGTATGATCCAAATTCGAGTTTATCTGCTTCAAAACCAGGGATCACGTCTGAAATAGCGGCAGCACTATGCTCAAACAATACTCTCGTGTTCCGAATATTATTGCGTGCTTGGTTAAAATGTTCCAAAGTACTTTGGTAAATAGCGGAAATATCAACAGCCATGGTAGCCCTCCTTATAATGCAGATAAGAGAAATAACACGGCGATAGCCGCAATAATTATTAAGGACGCAGAAAAAGAACGTAAGGCCCACTTGTTAGTGGCTTGTTTTTGCCGGTTAATATCATTTAACTTGTAAAGTTCAGCTGCCATATTTACGATGACATCCTCATCGCTCATGGAAAGGACATCTGCCTTATACGCATCGAACGAATATTCCTTCGTAGATTGAGGCAAGAACCATTTCGATTTATACCCAATTTTTGATACATGGCTTCGAATTGTCAAGATACCAAACACAAACATACTGATGGTACTTACAGCAAGTAAGGCAGCCAAAACAAAAAGAGCCACCCCTTGCCAACTACAAGGTTTCACCGAAGCAATGAGCTTTCCGATAGGTTCGTAGCAAGCAAAAAGCCCAACGATGAGAGCAACAGCAGCAGCCATAATTATAGATACTTTAGTATCAGCTAATTGTATATAGGCCGAAATATCGGAAATGGCGCTGGATAAGAAAGCCTGCTTAATCTCATCTGTTTTTTTCTCCTCATTTGCGGTATTAGTATTGTCCATTAATAATTTCTCCCTTATCAGTTTATTAATGATGTTCTGGGGGTGTTTCAGATCGGAAAGTGCAAATTTGAATGATGCGTCCAAATACTATGGGATATATAGGACTATTATCGAAATCCACAGAGTTATCTTCATAGAAAATTAACTTCCCATTATTGCTATAACCCGTATTTATAGTCAAGCCCCCTGATCCGTCCACATCTCACACTGGCTCATGACCGTCTTTACCGCATCCTCCATTCCCTCCGGCGGGTACTTGTGCTTTTTCAGCAGGCGCTTCACCAAACGGCGCATACCAGCTCTGGCACTCTCTTTCTTCTGCCAGTCGATGGTGCGGTTTTTCCGCAGCAGATCAGTCAGCTCTTTTGTGATGGCAATCAACTCGTCATGCTCATAAAAATCTTTGATAGCCTGGGGCTTGGCTAGCGCATCATAGAAAGCCAACTCCTCAGCGGACAAACCCAGATTCTCTCCCTCCGCATTGGCAGCAGCAATGTCCTTTGCCAGCTTCAGAAGTTCCTCAATGACCTCCTCATTGGTCAGCATCCCGTTAAGATAGCGGTTCATGGCACTTTGGATGATCTCAGAGAACTTTTCCGATTTCACCACATTGGTGCGCCGGTAGACGGAGACCTGCTCGGCAATCAACTTTTTCAGCAGCTCCACCGCCAGGTTCTTCTCCTTCATGCGGGAGATCTCTTCCAGGAACTTAGGATCAAACAAGGAAAACTCCGTATCAACATCGGAGAACAGATTGATGACTCCTTCGCTCTTGATGCTGTGTTTCAGCAGCTCGTTGATCCGCTGGTTGACCTCCGGCAAAGTAAATTTCTTTCCCGTACCACCGGTGGCCAAACGGACAAGCATGGTTCGCACCGCTTCAAAGTAGGCCGCTTCCATCCGAGTCTTGCTGTCCACCAGACTACCGCATAGAGAAAGAGCCTGCTTGAGCAGCAGAGCCTCCTTAATGTAGACATTCTGGGTCTTTTCCTTGTCGGGCAGGTCATGCTCAGCCACCGACTTACCCAGCAGGAAGTTGACGCCGCCGCTGATCATCCGGGCCTTCTCCAGATCATCCCCGGTCAAAAATGCGGTGTAGTCAAAGCCGTGGAACAGATCCCGGCATATCTCCAGCTTCTCCAAAAACTTGGGATAGGCCGCTTTGCTCACGTCCGGGTCACCGTAGTTCTTTTTGTCCCGCACGGTGTAGTCATTCATGGCCTGTTTCAAGGCAGCGGCGATACCTACGTAGTCCACCACCAGGCCGCCCTCCTTGTCCCTAAAAACCCGGTTGACCCGGGCGATGGCCTGCATCAGGTTGTGGCCGGACATGGGCTTATACACATACATGGTGGCCAGGGACGGCACATCAAAGCCGGTGAGCCACATATCCACCACGATGGCGATTTTCATGGGGGAATCGTTGTCCTTGAATTTCCGGGCCAAGTCCTCTTTGTGGGCCTTGTTGCCGATGATCTCCCGCCACTCCTCCGGATCGTTGTTGCCCTGAGTCATGACCACGCCCACCTTTTCTGTCCAGTCGGGGCGAAGTTCCAGAATACGCCGGTAGATTTTCATGGCAATGGGGCGGGAGTAAGCCACGATCATGGCCTTACCGGTGAGCAGATCGGCCCGGTAATTCTCGTAGTGGTTCAGAATGTCGTCCACCAAAGAGGCGATGGTCTGGTCAGCGCCCAAAATCGCTTCCATCTGACCCAGTTCCTTTTTGCTCTTCTCAATCACATAGGGATCGGCATTTTGGGCCATAATCTCATATTCAACGTCAATCCGGTGCAGGGTTGCCTCATCCAGTTTCAGATGGATAACCCGGCTCTCATAGTAGACCGGGCGGGTAGCGCCATCCTCTACTGCCTGGGTCATATCGTAGATGTCGATATAGTCACCGAACACTTCCCGGGTACTGCGATCCTTGGCGGAAATGGGCGTACCAGTAAAACCGATGTATGTAGCGTTGGGCAAGCTGTCCCGGATGATGCGGGCGGTACCGATGGAGGTCTTGACCTCCAGCTCTCCCCTTTCGTTTTGCTTGGTGACCACCTTTTCCGTCAGACCGTACTGCCCCCGGTGAGCCTCGTCCGCCATGACCACAATATTCCGGCGCTCTGACAGAGGCTCCCCGGTCTCCTCAAACTTCTGCATGGTGGTAAAAATGATGCCGTTGGCCTGACGGCCCGCCAGCAGCTCCTGCAGGTTCTGCCGGCTCTCGGCCTGTTGGGGCGTCTGGCGCAGGAAGTCCTTGCAGCGGGAGAACTGTCCATAGAGCTGGTTGTCCAGGTCGTTGCGGTCGGTGATCACCACAATGGTGGGGCTCTCCAGAGCCTGCTGCAAATAGTGGGCATAGAACACCATGGACAACGACTTGCCGCTGCCCTGGGTGTGCCAGAACACGCCGCCTTTGCCGTCGGTGACGGTGGCGTGCTTGGTGGATGCAATGGCCTTCTTTACGGCGAAATACTGGTGATAGCCCGCCAGAATCTTAAAGGTGTTGGCCCCGTCCACATTGAAGCAGATAAAATTCTGGAGAATATCCAGGAACCGCTCTTTCTCAAAAATGCCCTCAAAGAAGGTGTCAAACTGGGCAGCCTGGGTATTCTCATAGCTGCCGTCCTTGGTTTTCCACTCCATGAAGCGGTCCTCGCCGGAGGTGATGGTGCCCGCCTTGGAGGTCGTCAGGTCGCTCATGACGCAGACCTGGTTATAGATGAACAAGGACGGGATCTCATACATATAATTGCGCAGCTGTCGGTAGGCGGCGGAGGCATCCGTTTCCTCCCGGGAGGGGGATTTTAATTCCACCACCACCAGGGGCAGGCCGTTGACAAAGAGCACCACATCGGCCCGCTTTTCGCTGTTTTCCATCACCGTCCACTGGTTGACGGCAGTAAACTGGTTGCGCTCCGGGTGCTGGTAGTCCACCAGATAGACCAGGCCGGAGCGCTCCTCGCCCTTCACCACGAACTTCACCGGCACGCCGTTTTGCAGATAGTCGGTAAAGACCATGTTTTTCTGCAAGAGGGTGCCGGACTCAAAGTTTTTCAGCTTATACACCGCGTCGTCCAGCGCCGCCTTGGGCAGGGTGGGGTTGACGGCCCGAAGGGCGGGCAGCAGCTCATCCTCATACAGGGGGGAGTGGTAGTCCCGCTCGATATCCGGGCCATAGGCGTAGGAATAGCCCAGGGTCTGGGTAAACAGCTGCAACACGGCGTTTTCATAGTTGGATTCGGTGAAGGGCATAGGATCACCTCATTGTAAGGTCAATTTATTCATCATCTTCTTCAGCATTATCTCGGAATTCTCATCCTGAAATAAAACAATAAAGGATTGTACAACGCTCTCTAGTTCACTTTCTGGTGCTGAATGGCAAATGGATTTGATTAGCCTTTGCAGGGCACCAGCTATTATTTGTAAATATAACTCAATCTCTTTTTCAAACAAGAATTGTGATTGCTTGAGCTGTTCTAGCATCATAATGTACTGTGTATGAAGAAAACGAAAATCATTTATTTTTTCTCCCATAGGAATACCACAAAACACAGCTAAAAATAACACTTGTATATCATTTGAATTCAAACCATTTTTGCCTTTAAGAGATTGGAGCAGTTCAGAAAATATCTTGCACGAGTCATATAATTGAAATATTTTATATCTTTTTTCGAATAATGCTATTTTATTTTGCTGATTTGCCACATGAATGGCGCTAAACACGGCGGCGACTGTTCCAATTGCTCCAGCCCAAGCAGCCACAGCAGAGATAGCAACCCAACTGTTTTCCAACTCTGGAGCATAGGTAAAACGCCAACCGAATAGCACCATTGTCAATACTACACCAGCCGCCAAGACAAGTATAGCTATTGCTACTATTACAGGAAACCATTTTCCTTTGATGAACTTCTTCAAGTAATCACATCCAATATGTTTACACTCACTCTACAGGAATTAGTCGATATTCTATTGGTGGGGCGCTTTCAAACCTAAAATAGTTTATTGCTGTTCGAAAACATAACTATCCAATGGGTATTTAAACTCTGGGTGCTCTATTTTAAATTGCTTATATCCATCTAAAATTTTCATAGCTAATCCTGCTGCACAAAACGGTCTGTCCTGTAACTGAGAATTTTCTTCATACTGCAGGCAAAAATTATCTCCGTACTCAGGAATCATAAGCCTATAGTTATTGACCTTGCTTTCATGTCGCAGTATAGATTGACTGTATAAATCTATATCTCCATTGTGTAAGATCGCACATCGGACTGCATAACATTCCTGCCCAGTTAAAAACTCATATTCAGGGTACACATATTTATCATACCAATCTGGATATCTTTTAGATTCCCATTGGTTCTTTAACTCCTCATCATCCAGTCCATAACGACTACATACACTTGGTATGGTCAACGCCAATGCCAGCTCGGCAAAAAAGCATTTCGCATTTTTGGCCTTTTCTATTTCCTTTTGTATAATATCTTTTTCCATCACATTTCCTCAATTCTTGTTAAATCGATATCACCAGACATGAGTTTGGGAAGAAGTTCGTCTCTAAGTTCAGCAAGTTTTCGGTTCTCAATTCGGTTGGCAATGATAAGTTCAACTATGGGATTCATGACTGCACTAATTTTCTTGTAGTCTTCTTCAGACGGAATAAGAACTTCTGCTTTGGCCAGTTCCCCACGTTTGATGTGTCCCATAGTAGTTGCTTTATCAGCAGCAACAGCAATAAACCTGTCAAGATGATGTGCCGTCCATAGGTAGTAAAACCATTTATCATAGGTATCAGACGTTACTTTGAATAAGTGCTGATTTAATCCGCAAGTTCCCCCACACCAAATATCGACAAGAAGGCTGCCCGACCAAGAGAAGATAACATCGCCGTCTTTGATGATATATTCAGGTTTGATATTTAGAGAACACAGTTCACTGCTGCTATCGCAAGAGCCTTGGCGCAGTTCTTTAATCTTTAATACCGGAATACCATCTTCATCCTCTTTCGGGCGGTACTTTTGCATTGCAAGACCGTTTAAGTAATCGGCAATATCCAAAAGATTGCCTTTCTTCCATCCGTCAGGAATAGTGTCAATGTTAATAAAACTCTCATAAAAGATAGTCTTTGCTTGAGCATATAGATTCTCGTTAATCTTGTTGTTCAGTTCAATTTTGTAGCTAAAAAGGTAATAACAATCTCCAATATCTTTTTGAATTGAAAAATTCGGAACAGGAATTAAAAGTTGATCCAAAAATTGCTTTTTAAAATGGGGAATAACGTCTCCGACATTAGTATTATATATTTGCTGCTGAATCTCTCTGCTTCTCAAAACGGCAAACAGATATTTATTGTAGATTTTTGTGGCATCCGCTCTTAACGCAATCATATCTTGTGCAATACAAAAATCGACTGGATCTGGTACCATACACACCCGTCCGGGGGTTCCTTTATTAACAAATAAGATATCCCCAGGAATGGGATGAGCTCTAAACCATGTATTATAGGTTTTATCACTCAAATATCGGACCTTTTCGTAAACCGGAAAAAGAGTGTTATTTGTTACACAATTTGTTGCAATCAATTTGTGCCCATAAGGCGCAGTAGGAACCGTTTTACCACGATTATCTACAACAAAGGATAAAAGCTCTGTGATCGGAACTTTGGGGCAGTCTTTCCAAATATTACACTTCATACCCAATCGCCCCCAGTCGCTCCTTAATCTGCGCCTCCAGCTCATGGGACTTCTGGAACAGCTCCGACAGCTCCCGGGTCAGCCGCCCCATCTTCTCCTCGAAGGGCTCCTCGTCGTCCTCCTGCTCCTCAATGCCCACATACCGGCCCGGGGTCAGAATATAATCCTGCTTGGCGATCTCCTCGGTGGTAACCACGGCGCAGAAGCCCTTGACCTCCTCCAGGGTGCCGTCCACATAGGCGTTATAGGTGTCCGCCAGCTTCTGAATATCCCCGTCGGTCAGCTCCCGCAGCTTGCGGGTGACCATAGTGCCCATCTTCCGGGCATCAATGAACAGGGTCTTTCCCTTCTGCTTCTTGTTTTTCGCCAAAAACCATAGGGAGACGGGGATCTGAGTGGTGTAGAACAGCTGGGAAGGCATGGCCACGATGCAGTCCACCAGATCGGCGTTGATGATGTTCTTGCGAATCTCTCCCTCCCCGCCGCTCTGGGAGGACAGGGAACCGTTGGCCAGCACCATGCCCATGCGGCCGTTGGGGGCCAGGTGCCAGATCATGTGCTGGAGCCAGGCAAAGTTGGCGTTGCCCGCAGGAGGTGTGCCGTACTGCCAGCGCACATCGTCCAGCAGCTTGTCCTGCCCCCAGCCGGACAGGTTGAAGGGCGGATTGGCCATGATGAAGTCAGCCTTCAGCTGGGGGTGGGCGTCATTGAAGAAGGTATCGGCGCTGAACTTGCCCAGGTCGGCCTCAATGCCCCGGATGGCCAGGTTCATCTGGGCCATTTTCCAGGTGGTGGGGTTGGAGTCTTGACCAAAGACGGAAATCTTGTTGATGTTGCCGCCGTGGTTCTCCACGAACTTGGCCGACTGCACAAACATACCGCCGCTGCCGCAGCAGGGGTCGTACACCCGGCCGTTGTAGGGCTGCAAGATTTCCACCAGGGTTTTGACCACGCAGGCTGGGGTATAAAATTCCCCGGCCAGCTTGCCCTCCTGCTCGGCAAATTTGGACAGGCAGTATTCATAGGTGCGGCCCAGGATGTCCTTGCTGTCGCCGTGCTCCACCATCTGAATGTTGGTGAACAGGTCCACCACATCCCCCAGGCGGCGCTTGTCCAGCTCCGGGCGGGCGAAATTCTTGGGCAGGATGTCCTTGAGGCGCTTGTTCTCCTGCTCAATGGCCCGCATGGCATCGTCAATGACGGTGCCAATCCTCGGCGTATGGGCCTCCCCAGCGATGACACGCCACCGGGCATTTTCCGGCACAAAGAAAATATTTTCGGCGGTGTACTCGTCCTTGTCCTCCTCGAAGCCGTCGCCCTCATCCACAAGCTCCTGATACTTGGCCTCGAAGCGGTCGGAGATGTATTTTAAGAAAATCAGGCCCAGGACAACGGATTTATACTCCGAGGCGTCGATATTGCCCCGCAGCACACAGGCGGCGTCCCAGATCTGCTTTTCAAAGCCAATGCTGCTGGTGTTGGTTTCTGCCATGGTAGAAATCCTCCCCAATGTATTGTGTTATTTGTATTATTATAGCAATTCATGGGAGAATGAACAAGGTGCGTTGGGGATAAATACAATGAACACATCCACCAGCGAAGCTGGTGGTTGTCACTATGCGGGCATAGCCCTTCGTTCCTCGCGGACGCGTGCAACGCGTAATACGGATCTGCCAACTGCGTAAGGACTGCTACTTG
>NZ_NFLU01000010.1 GCF_002161085.1 Flavonifractor sp. An112
GGCCGCTGCCAATGGCAGCGGCCCCTGTGCTTTTTATTGTTCGTCCATGACCTGGAAGATGTAAAATTTCAGATAGAGGGACTGATCCGCCCCCCACAGCACCGGGTGGTCGGCAGCCTGGGTACGGTACTCCACCTGCCGCAGGCGGCGGTGAGCGTCCCGGGCGGCCTCCCCGATGGTCTTGGCCAGCAGCTCGGGGGTCATGAAGTGGGAGCAGGAACAGGTGGCCAGATAGCCTCCGTTTTTCACCAGCTTGATGCCCCGCAGGTTAATCTCCCGGTAGCCGGTCACCGCCTTCTTGACGGAGGCCCGGGACTTGGTAAAGGCGGGCGGGTCCAAGATCACCAAGTCAAATTTTTCGCTCTTTCTTTCGAGCTCAGGCAGCAATTCAAACACATCATGGCACTCAAATCGCACCCGGTCGCTCATGCCGTTGAGCTCCGCGTTGCGGGTGGCCTGATCCACACCCAGCTGGGAGGCGTCCACGCCCAGCACCTCTCTGGCGCCGCCCTTGGCGGCGTTGAGGGCAAAGGCGCCCGTGTGGGTGAAGCAGTCCAGCACTCGTCCTCCCTTGGCCAGGGGCTGGATGGCCAGCCGGTTGTACTTCTGATCCAGGAAGAAGCCGGTCTTCTGGCCCTCGGCCACATCCACCTGGTAGCGGACCCCGTTTTCCACAATTTCCACCACCGGGTCGAAGGGCTCGGACAGGAAGCCCTTCACCAGCTCCATGCCCTCCTTCAGGCGCACCTTGGCATCGCTGCGCTCGTAGATGCCCCGGATGGCAATGCCGTCCTCGGCCAAAATATCCACAAGCAGCTTCAAAATGGTGGATTTCATCCGGTCAATGCCCAGGGCCAGGGATTCCACCACCAGTACGTCGGAGAACTTATCCACCACCAGGCCGGGCAGGAAGTCGGCCTCACCGAAAATGATGCGGCAGGAGGAGGTGTCCACCGTGTCTTTGCGGTACTGCCAGGCAGCGCGCACCCGCATCTCCAGAAAAGCCTCGTCAATAACGGTGTCCGCCTTCCGGGACAGCGCTCGCACCGTGATGGTGGAGGCCCGGTTGAGGAAGCCCACCCCCAGCGGGTAGCCGTTGTAGTCCTCAATGCGGATCACATCGCCGTCGGCGGGCTGACCCACGATCTCACCGATCTCATTGTCATAGATCCAGGGGCCGCCGGCCTTGAAGGAGCGGCCCTCTCCCCGCTTCAGGCGGATAGCAGGCATATCAGCCATACACAAAATCCTCTCTATATCAAAATGGGGCGGGGCAGAGCCCCGCCCCTATGTTTTTCCTTCTCAGCCGCGGTCAGGTTACACGCCGTGCTTCACCCGGTCGTGCTCCTCGGCCCGCTTGGCGTTGTTGAAGCGGTCCAGGGTACCCACCAGATAACCGGTGATGCGGCGGATGCGCTCAAAGGGCACGCCGTCGGCCTCGGTGCGGCCGCAGCCGGGGCAGCGGTCCCCGATGATGCCGGAGAAGCCGCACACCGGGTCCCGGTCCACCGGATGGTTGACGGAACCGTAGCCGATGCCGCTCTCCTTCATGCAGCGGATGACCTTCTCAAAGGCCTCCAGGTTGTCGGTGGGATCGCCGTCCATCTCAATGTAGCTGATATGTCCGGCGTTGGTGAGGGCGTGGTAGGGGGCCTCGATCTTGATTTTGTCGTAGGCGGAGATGGGGTAATACACCGGCACATGGAAAGAGTTGGTGTAGTAATCCCGGTCGGTGATCCCCTCCATAACCCCGAAACGGGCCTTATCCATCCGGACAAAGCGGCCGGACAGGCCCTCGGCGGGGGTGGCCAGCAGGGAGAAGTTGAGGCCCCGCTTTTCGCTCTCGGCATCCATTCGGGCCCGCATATGGGAGATGATCTCCTGGCCCAGCACCCGGGCCTTCTCGCTCTCACCGTGGTGGACGCCGATAAGGGCCTTCAGAGTCTCGGCCAGGCCAATGAAGCCTACGGACAGGGTGCCGTGCTTCAGGACCTCCCGTACCTCGTCGTTCCAGTCCAGTTTCTCGCTGTCCAGCCACACCCCCTGTCCCATGAGGAAGGGGAAGTTATACACGTGCTTGCGGCACTGGATCTCAAACCGCTCCAGCAGCTGGTCCACACACAGGTCCATCATCCGGTCCAGAGACTCGAAGAAGGTATTCAGGTCCCCCCGGGCCTTGATGGCCAGCCGGGGCAGGTTGATAGTGGTAAAGGACAGGTTGCCCCGGCCGTTGCAGATCTCCCGCTCGGAATCGTATACGTTGCCGATGACCCGGGTGCGGCAGCCCATGTAGGCGATCTCGGTCTCGGGATGGCCGGGCTTGTAGTACTGCAGGTTGAAAGGGGCGTCGATGAAGGAGAAATTGGGGAACAGCCGCTTGGCGGAGCACCGCATAGCCAGCTGGAACAGGTCGTAGTTGGGCTCGCCGGGGTTGTAGTTGATCCCTTCCTTCACCCGGAAGATCTGGATGGGGAAAATGGGAGTCTCGCCGCCGCCCAGGCCGGCCTCGGTGGCCAGCATCACGTTCTTCATCACCATGCGGCCCTCGGGAGAGGTATCCATGCCGTAGTTGATGGAGGAGAAGGGAGTCTGGGCGCCGGCGCGGGAGTGCATGGTGTTCAGGTTGTGGATCAGGGCCTCCATGGCCTGATAGGTGGCCCGGTCGGTCTCCTTTTCCGCCCGCTGCTGGGCAAACTTCTGGGCCTTCTCCACGGTGGCCTCGTCCCCAAACTTGGGCACCAGAGCGGCCCGCTCGGCGGCAAAGTATTCCTCGCTGCCCGCCAGAATGGGGCACAGGCCGGTCTCCTTCTCCAGGTCGGCCATGACGGCCTTCAACTCCTGCTCGGGGTCACTCTCATCCTCCAGCAGCATGAGGGCCCGGGCCAGGTTCTGACGGTACAGCCGCTTGAAGGTCTTGCGGACGCCGTCAGCCATGCCGTAGTCGAAGTTCACCACACTCTGGCCGCCGTGCTGGTCGTTCTGGTTGGACTGGATGGCGATGCAGCACAGGGCGGCGTAGGAGGCAATGTCGTTGGGCTCCCGCAGGGTGCCGTGACCGGTGGAAAAGCCCCCTTCAAAGAGTTTCTTGATGTCGATCTGACAACAGGTGGTGGTGAGGGTCAAAAAGTCCAGGTCGTGAATATGGATATCACCCTCCCGGTGGGCCCGGGCGTGGTCGGGGTTGAGGACGAACATATCATAGAACTGCTTGGCGCCCTCGGAGCCGAACTTGAGCATGGAGCCCATGGCGGTGTCACCGTCGATGTTGGCGTTCTCCCGCTTGATGTCGGAGTCCTTGGCGGCGGAGAAGGTGATGTCCTCATAGGTTTTCATCAGCCGGGTATTCATCTCCCGGGCACGGCTGCGCTCCTCCCGGTACAGGATGTAGGCCCGGGCAGTCTGGATGTAGCCGTTGTCCATCAGCACCCGCTCCACCAGGTCCTGAATGTGCTCCACACCGGGCTGCTTCTCCCCTTCCACCTCCAGGATGGAGAGGACCTCGTCGGCCAGCCGCCTGGCCTCTGCCTCTTTGCCCGGTTTGTAGGTGGCTCGGAAGGCCTTGTCAATGGCGCCGGCGATTTTCTCTTCGTTGAACTCCGCCAACCGGCCGTCCCGTTTTCTGATTTTGGTGAGTGTCATTGCGATCCGTTCCTTTCCCGCTCCACTGTTGCAGGCGATTACCGCCCGTTATATTCCGACACAATATCTTGTGCTTTGCTTCTTTACGCAACACCCATGATACAGTATCTTGATATATGCCGTCAAGGCACAAAACAAAAAGCCCGTCCCAAAAAGGGGACGTGCTTTTTGTCTGTTTCGCTGATTTTATTTTGGGGCCCGAAGGTCCCTTGACAGGGCTTCTTACAGCAGCACCAGGCCGTACCGGCCTGCCATCTCCCGGAGGAAATCCTCCTCCAGATCCCCGGTACCATCCCAGAAAGCCCGGCCCTGATAGAGCCGCAGAGCTTTCTCCAGCAGCTCGGGTACGTCGGACCACAGGCACAGAGCATCCTTCACCACATACTGGTTTTCGGCGAAGATATCCAGATCGTCCTCCTCCAGGATGGCGATCTTCAGCGCGCCCTGGGGGGACTCCTCCTCCGCCTCCAGAATGTCCTCCATCAGGTCAGGGGTACACTCGATGGTCTCACCCACATCCACATCGGGGGTGATGAATCGGGCCTCCTTCTCGCTGGCACAGGGGATCACATCCGGGTCCCGCTCCACCGGCTGGAAGGCAGAAAAGTCTACCTGAGCCATGGCCCGTACCACTGCCTCCAGATGCTCCGGACCCGCCCCGCAGCATCCGCCGAAGATGCGGGCTCCGGCGGCGGCATATTGGGGTACAAAGCCCGTCAGCTCCTCCGGGGTACAGCAGGCCCCGGGCAGCCCGGCAGAGGGTTTTGCGATCAGAGGTACGGAGGCATAAGGCGTCAGCCGCTCCAGCTGCTCCGCCGTGTCTGCGGGGCTGGTACAGTTGAGCCCGAAGGCGGACACCCCCATGCCCTGCATAACGATGAGTCCGGCCAGCACATCCGTGCCGCCGGGGGTACGGCCCTCGTCGTCACAGGTGAAGCACACCCACACCGGCTTGTCCGACACACTCTTGCAGGCCAGCACCGCCGCCCGGGCCTGAGCCATGTCGGTCATCGTCTCCAGGAAAAACAGGTCAACCCCGGCAGCTTCCAGAGCGGCGGCCTGCTCCGTGTAGACCGCCACCAATTCCTCAAAGCTGCTCTCACCAAAAGGAATCAGCGTCAGCCCGGCAGGGGCCATGTCGCCCGCCACCAGCACACCCCCGCCTGCGGCCTGCCGGGTCAGTTCCACCAGCCGCTGGTTGTATTCTCTTACCTGTCCCATGATGCCCCTGCGCTCCAGGCTGGCCCGGTTGGCCCCAAAGGTGGGGGCCAGCAGAATACGGCTGCCGGCCTGCACATAGCGCCGCTGTACCTCCAGCAGAGCCTGGGGATGCTCCAGCACCCACTGCTCGGTGCAGGCTCCGTCGGGCATACCCAACCGGCGCAGCTCGGTTCCGGTAGCACCGTCCATCAGAATGGGCATAGATAAGGGAATGGTGTCCATAATTGCTCGGTTCCTCCTGTATTGCACATTTGGATGGTATTATATCACAGTTTCATGATCCAATGCAAGCCCAGCTGCCAAGCAAAAGAGACCTGCCGCGAAACGGCAGGTCTCTTTTCATTTGGTTTGGCTCAGCCCGCCCCCACCCGCTTGGTGGAGGTGTGGTAGATGGGTTTCCACTCCACCTTTTTCACCAGAGCGGCAATGGAGATGGGAATGTACGTAAACATGAAGATGGGGAAGGTAAAGACATAGCCCAGCTTCTGCAGCGGAGAGGCGCTGATGTGCTTCCACTCAGAAAGTACCGTCAGCAGGCCGTAGAAGAACAGGCCCACATAGAAATTCCACAGAGCGGACAGCATGAAGCCGACGGTCACATCGATAACCTTGGCGGCAATATAGGCGGGCTGGGTCATGCAGCTGGCCAGGATGATGCCGTTGAACAGGATCATCACCAAGGTGAGCAGCATACCGGGGGCCACGGTCACGAACATATCGTAGCAGGAGGTACCCAGCCGTCCGGGGCGGAAACAGCCCTTCAGCAGGGGCACGGTATAATCCCGGTCCACCTCATAGAAGCCCTTGGACCACCGCAGCCGCTGGTCCCAGGACTGGCGGAAGGTGGTGGGCTGCTCATCGTACACCACGGCGGTATCGCAGTAGCCGATCTTGCGGCCCTGGATGGCACAGTCCACAGAGAACTGGATATCTTCGGTGAGCAGGTGGAAGGGCCAGCCCCCGTTGTCCCGGATGACCTTGGAGGACACCAGGAAACCGGTACCGGACACATGGCAGTTGGTGCCCAGCAGGGTACGGGGGAAGTTGAGGAAGCGGGCCTCCCGCAGGAACCAGATGGAGTATCCGGCGGAGATCCAGTTGTCCCCGAAGTTCTTGGAGTTGCGGTAGCAGGTGATGGCATCGTAGCCCTTGTCAAAGGTACGGTTCATCTCGGCAACAAAGTTGGGGTCCACCAGGTTGTCGGCATCAAAGATGAAGTAGCCGTCGTAGACGTCCTTGCCCTCCTCCTCCAAGCGGTGGAAGAGGTAGTCCATGGCGTAGCCCTTGCCCTTCTTCTGCTGGTCGAAGCGCTCATACACAAAAGCGCCGGCCTTGCGGGCCACACCGGCGGTATCGTCGGTGCAGTTGTCGGCCACCACATAGAGATCCAGCAGCTCTTTGGGGTAATTTTGCTTATTTAAGCTATCCAGCAGTTCCCCGATGACTCCTTCTTCGTTGCGCGCGGATACCACCACAGCAAAGCGATGGAGCTTTTCAGGCTGATGGGTCTCTTTCCAGCGGCGGCGTACCAGTCCCACTACCACATAAAAGCCCTGGTAGATGTAGAGCAGGGTAAAGAGCAGCACCACTGCAAAGTTTAAATTTTTCACTAATTCTAATATCGTCATTCCATGATCCTCCGTCTGTTGATCGCTGAAGGAACCTGCCCGCGGTGGATAGCCGCGTGCATTGCATATCATACCACACCCAAAAAAGATTACAAGAGTGTTACATACCAATTAACAGAAGATTAAGGGAAAGTTTTTATTTCTTTTATACAAATGTAAGAAATCCGACCTCTCCGCTGCAAACAGATTCCATATTGCTCTGATTCGTCCCTTTTTGAAACATTCAGCATAGTTTCAGGTAGACATAATATTCTTGCATCGTCGCGGTTTCTTCTTGGACGAAAATTTACAAAAAAAGATCCCGCTTTTTTCAAAAAAGCGGGATCTTTTTCCTTACATCTTTTCAGGAGCGGTAACACCGATGAGGGCCAGGCAGTTGGCAATGACGGAACGGACGGTGTCAGCCAGCTTAAGGCGGGCAGCCAGCACGTCGGCCTCCTCCCCCTTGATGCGGCAGGCGTTGTAGAAGCGGTGGAAATCGCCGGCCAGGGTAATGAGGTAGCGGTTGACGTGGGAGGGGTCGTAGTCCCGGGCGGAGATACGGATCACCTCGGGCAGCTGGGACAGGGTCTTGATGAGGGCCTTCTCCTCGGCGGTGGTGAAGAGGGCGGCATTCACAGCGGCCGCGTCAGGCATCTGGGCGCCCTCCTCAGTGAGGCGGCTCACCAGAGAGCAGATGCGGGCGTGGGCGTACTGGACGTAGTACACCGGGTTATCGGAGTCCTGCCGCACCGCCAGGTCCAGATCGAAGTCCAGAGCGGAGGTGGAGGACCGGGAGTTGAAGAAGAACCGGGCGGCATCCACGCTAACCTCATCCAGCAGGTCCCGCAGGGCGATGGCCTTGCCGGAGCGCTTGGACATCCGGACGGGCTGGCCGTCCTGCAGCAGGTTGACCAGCTGCATCAGCACCACCACCAGCCGGTGGGAGCCGTCCAGGCCCAGGCCATCCAGGGCGGCCTGGAGGCGGGCCACATGGCCGTGGTGGTCGGCGCCCCAGATGTTGATAGCCTTGGAGAAGCCCCGCTTCTCCAGCTTGTTGCGGTGGTAGGCAATGTCGGCGGCAAAATAGGTGTAGAAGCCGTTGGCCCGGCGGAGCACGTCGTCCTTCAGGTCCAGCTTGTCCACCTGCTCCTGGGTCTTGCCCTCAGCCATGAACTTCCGCTTGAGCAGATCGGTGGTGTTGAGCCACAGGGCGCCGTCCTTCTCATAGGTCCAGCCCTTGTCGGCCAGCATACCCACCGTCTCGGCCACATAGCCGGAGCTGTGGAGGCCGGACTCCAGGAACCACTCGTCGTACTCGATCTGGTAGCGGCGCAGATCGGCCTTCATCTTGGGGATGTTGACAGACAGGCCGTACTGGGCCATGGCCTCCTGGCGCTCCTCCTCCGGCTTATCCTTCCAGTCGGGGCCGTGCTGGTCATAGAAGGCCTGGGCCAGCTCCTTGATGTCGTCGCCGTGATAGCCATCCTCGGGGAAGGGATAGTTCTCCTCACCCAGCACGATCTGGAGATACCGGGCGTCGATGGACATGGCGAACTTGTGAATCTGGTTGCCGGCGTCGTTGACGTAGAACTCACGCCACACGTCGTACCCAGCCCGGGTGAGAACGCTGGCCAGAGCGTCGCCCAGCACGCCGCCCCGGGCGTTGCCGATGTGCATGGGGCCGGTGGGGTTGGCAGAGACGAACTCCACCATCACTTTTTCGCCGTGGCCCTCGTCCACCGCGCCGTAGGTGCTCCCCTCAGCCTGGATGTCGGTGAGGACCTCGCCGTACCACTTGCTGCCCAGGGTGAAGTTGAGGAAGCCAGGGCCGGCGATCTCCACCTTATCAAAGAAGGTACCCGCCAGATCCAGATTGTCCACAATGGTCTGGGCGATCTGCCGGGGGGCCTTGTGGAGAGCCTTGGCGCCCGCCATGGCGAAGGAGGAGGCGTAGTCGCCGTGGGTGGGGTCCTTGGGGATCTCGATGGTGGCCTTGACCTCCGCCCCTGCGGGCAGCAGGCCCTGGGCCGCGGCCTTCTCGTAGGCCGCCTGGGTCAGCTGGGCGACCTGCTCCCGGGCCGCCTGGATCATATTGGACATATCTATCACCTTTTCTTTATTTCTCAAAAATGCAAGCATTTTTGAGAGAGAATGCAGCCCGCCGCGCGCATCCTCTGTCCGCCAAAGCGGCCAGAGCCCACACTTGCGGGCTGAGATGTGTTTTTCCCGAGGCTCATGTCCCCGGGAAAAACGGATTTTTATTACTCCGTTTGGGGATGGAACTATGCTGCGGTTTTACTGGCGGATGCTGTTTCCCTTCTGCCGCACCTGGATGTGGAAGAGGTTCTCCCCCGCCACGGCATGGTCAATCTCCAGGGCATAATTGATCTCAATGCTGCCGCCGTCGGGGCTGAGCTGGGTCCGCATCTTCTTGGTGTTGATGCCTACCGCCAGCGCACCATAGGGCGTGTTGTACATGGACAGGTGCCGCCGCCCCTCCTCAAAGACCATCTGGGAGTTGACCTCCCCCACCCGCAGCAGGGTGACCCGCTCGGGCTCGATCTGGAAGGTGGTAAGGGTACCCTCCAGCCCGGTGAGCTCGCTCTCCTGATAGCTGAGGGTGTAGCCGTCCTCGCCGTCGAGGGACAGCCTGCCCTCGGTCACCAGTTCGATGACTTCCGGCTCCTGGTCCTCAAAGGACTGCTTGCCCCGAATGGATATGATAACGTTGTTCTCCATGGTTCTATGTTCCCTCTTTATCGGCCCTTCCGGCCGCAAATTGCACCATATTATATCCAATTCCCGCCCTAATGTAAAGGGCTGGTTTTCAATAGCAGCTGATATCCACCTGGCCCACAGTGCCGGTAACGTCCCAGCCCAGGAAAATGGAGGCCAGCCGGGAGAAATCCTCCTGACGGTCGCTGACAAAGTACCGGCAGCTGCCTCCCTCCGTCTTTCCGGACAAAGCGTCGTCGGCTGCCAGCCGGGCGGCAGCGGCGCGGGCGCCCTCCGCTCCGGCGTTGACCAGCCGGACCTGGGGCCCCATCTGGGCGGCGATCACATCCTGGAGCAGCGGATAGTGGGTACAGCCAAGTACCAGGGTGTCCACTCCCGCCTCCTTCAGGGGGGCCAGATACTCCCCCGCCACCGTCTCGATGACAACATCGCCGGGCCTGAAGCGCCCGTTCTCCACCAGGGGCACAAAGAGGGGGCAGGCCTGGGCAGTCACCTGGGCCGCCGGGTCGGCCTTGCGGATAAGGGCCTCATAGGCGCCGCTGCGGATGGATGCCTGGGTGCCGATGAGTCCGATCCTGCCGTTTTGCGTGGTTTCCGCGGCGGCGGCAGCAGCAGGGGCCACTACACCCAACACCGGGATGGGGTTCTCATTGGCCAGGATGTCCAGGGCCGTGGTGGACACAGTGCCGCAGGCAATGACGATGAGTTTTAAATCAAAGGTACGCAGAAAGGCCACGTCCTGGCGGGCGTACCGGATGATGGTCTCCTTGGAGCGGCTGCCGTAGGGCACCCGTCCGGTGTCTCCGAAATAGACGATATCCTCCCCTGGCAGCAGGCGGCACAGCTCCCGCACCGTGGTCAGGCCGCCCAGGCCGGAGTCAAATACGCCAATGGGTCGACTGTCCAAGGCGTTCCCTCCTTGTAATACTATGGTTCTTTTAATGATAGGGGAAACAGGGCAGGAAAACAAGGGGTTATTTTCACATTTTTCCCTCCCTGGTTTGACATTTCTTCGGGGGTGATTATAATATGAGAGTGGGGTATGGTCCCTCCTTCCCCAACGTCATGACAGCGAGGAGGTCGCATTGGTATGAAGCTGGAACTGACGACCAAGCAGTTTCGCCGTCTGCTGGATATGGCCTATATCGGCAACTGGATCTTGAATTCCACCCGGGGCGACGACCGGTTCAGGGACTATGACGAGGTAGAGAGCCTGCTCTTTGCCAAGGCCCGGGCGGAGGGAATGCCCACGCTGGCCGAGGACTGGCAGGGCGAAGTGGTCCCCTCCCGCGCCTTTGCCGAAGGCGGCATCCACGAAGCCATCATGGAATACGAAAACAATGTGTTCTTCGATATTCTGGCGGAGGACCTGGCCCGCCGGGACATGGACGACGCCCCGATCGACGAGAGCAATTATGACGAACTGGCCAGCCGCATCGACGCCTATATCGCTGAATTTGAGGAACACGGCACCGATAACATCCTGGTAGACAGCGATCACCTGTAAGACGGCTCAAAGCCCCTGCCAATATGGCAGGGGCTCTTTTTATGCCTCCGGCTGGTCCTCCTTCAGATCCTCCACCGTCAGCGCCATCAGCTCCTCCTTGCCGGGGGCCTCCAGGGCGGCCACCCGGTCAGACTGACGGGCCACCGCCCGCTCGAACAGATTGCGCACGTCCCGGGCGTTGCCAAAGTTCTCATCCCGCTCTTCATACAGAGTTTTAAAATACTCTTCGGCATACTTCCGGCTCTCATCACTAAGTGTATATCCATTTTTCCCACACATGGAGCAGAAGATCTCCATCAGCTGTTCCCCGTTGTAGTCCTCAAAATAGAAGTACTTGTTGAACCGGCTCTCCAAACCGGGGTTGGCGTGGAGGAAGCGGTCCATCAGCTGGGTGTAGCCCGCCACAATGACCACCAGATCCGCCCGGTGATCCTCCATTCCCTTCAGCAGAGTCTCAATGGCCTCCCTGCCAAAGTCGTTGGGGTTGTCCTGCCCCGCCAGGGCGTAGGCCTCGTCGATGAAGAGCACACCCCCCAGGGCCTTCTGAATCACCTCGCTGGTCTTGATGGCGGTCTGTCCCACGAAGCCGGCCACCAGACCGGACCGGTCCACCTCCACCAGCTGTCCCTTGGACAGCACGCCGATGGCCTTGTACAGCTGGGCCAGCAGCCGGGCCACGGTGGTCTTGCCGGTGCCCGGATTGCCCATAAACACCAAGTGAAGGGACAGAGGCGGCACCGGCAGATCGTGCTCCTGCCGCAGCTTACGCACCTTCACCAGGTTGACCAGACTCTTCACGTCGGCCTTCACCTTTTCCAGGCCGCACAGCTCATCCAGCTGGGCCATCAGCTCCTCCAGAGTAGGCTCCGGCTCCTCCGGCTTGTCCTCCTTTTGCTCCGCCGCCGGAGCGGTCTGAGGCGTTTGGGGGGCGGGCCTGCGGGTCACAAAGTCCCCTACGTCCAGGGGGGCCTTCTCCCCCTTCAATCCCTCCTGATCACACAGGGCAGAGAGGGCATCGGCGCACTGGTTGACAAACCCGGCCTCGGCCTCGCTGACCTGATCGTCCACCGCGGCAAAAAGCAGCAGCATCAGGGTGGTCAAATCGATAAACCGGCGGGCCAGGCTGGTGCCCGATACCTTGTCGCAGGCCCGCATCCGGTTGAAAAATTCCGGCGGCCGGAATCCGGGATAACCCGCCACCTCCGAGGACAGTTCCCAAAACAACACCGATAGGGCCGGATTGCCCTTGGTGTAGATGGCGTTGTAAAATTCCACATATCTGGGTGTGGGAGAGGCCCCATCCCGCTGCCACAGGCCCAGGGCGCAGGCACGAAAGAAGGGATCGGCCTCCCGGCCAAACCGCTCCCGCAGCACCTGGTCCGGAATCTGACGCCGGAACGCGGCCACAGCTTCGCTGTACTGTTTGTGGGCTTCTGCAGCACTGATGGAACCTTTCATATGCTCCGCCTCCCCTGCCGTTCTGCCTGCTATTATATCCAATTTGTTTTGACGGTGCAACCCCGCCCATCAGTTGACATAATTGTTAAAAAACTTTTATATTTCCTGAAGTACCGTTGACGGGCCGCGCGTCGGCGTTGTACAATAGACACAAGAATGTCGATTGGAGGGATTTCCTATGGCATCCAGACGAAGCAGGGACGACCGTCCCAAAATGATTCATTGCGAATACTGCGGCGAAGACTACGCCTCTACTTATAAGCACTGCCCGTTCTGTGACGAGATTCCGCTGGACGACGAGGACTTTGACGGCGATGAGGATTCCCCCCGCCGTGCCCGGGGCGGCAAGCGGCTGGTGACAAACACCAGAGGCGGCGGCTATGGCCGCGGCCCCTCTCCCCTCCGTCTGGTGGGGATCATCGTCTCTCTGGCGATCATCATCGCGGCGGTGATCATTGTGATCTCGGTGATCATTCCTCTGGTGACCAAGGGCGGCTCCGTAGACGATCCGTCCGGCGTGGAAAGCGTCATGCCCACCGACTCCGCTCAGCCCAGCATAGAACCCACCGAGTCGCCCGATCCGTCGGAGACCATTCCCGCCGACCAGACGGCCACCGACTTCACCCTGAGTCTGACGGAGTTCTCCCTCAGTAACCGCTATCCCGATCCCATCACCCTGACCGTTACCTTTATCCCTGAGGGTTCCACCGGCACCATTACCTGGACCAGCAGCGATCCCGAGGTGGTCAGCGTGGATGAGACCGGCAAGGTAAGCGCCGGGACCAAGACGGGCAACGCCACCATTACCGCCACCATGCCCGGCGGCGTGACCCACACCTGTCTGGTCCACAACTCGGTAACCACCGGCGGCTCCACCACCACCGGCTCCGGCACCACTACGTCTACCTCTCTGTCCCTGAGCCGGACGGATTTCACCCTGAGCAAGACCTACCCCTCCTTCCAGGTGAAAGTGAGCGGCACCTCCTCCACCCCCGTGTGGAGCATCGGCAACAGCGCCGTGGCCACCGTGTCCTCCAACGGCACCGTGACCTATGTGGGCAAAGGCACCACCACCCTGACCTGCACGGTGGACGGCCAGACTCTGACCTGCACCGTACGCTGTACCTGATTCAAATAACAAGGAAGCCCCGGACGGCGATGCCGTCCGGGGCTTCCTTTGTTTGTTTGGAGGATTCCATCTGTATCTCATCACTCGGCAGCGCCAGGTGTTGTTTTTGGTCTGCCCCCACAGCCGGGGGGCAGTCACAAGGGCGGGCCGGTCTGTTGAACGCGCTCTGGATGGCATTTGTCCTCCGCACGCTCCCGGCGCGGCGCCCTTGCCTTCTTGCTTGGCTGTGCTTATAAGATACCACAGCCGCTCTGTCGAGTGATGGATAATTTTTGGACCTTATGTAAACGTTTTATGAAGTACCCTTCTGTCCGAAGTCCATGCCGCCGGACAGGCCGTCCTTCTCCAGCATCCGCTCCAGCACCTCCACGTCGGCGGTGATGTCCATGGTGTCCACCTCAAAGAGGCGGTCCAACTGCTTCTCGAAGCCGTCCACCACCTTGTCCATCATACCCTCGATGCGGGCCTTGGCGGTACGGATGTTCTCTCCCTCCACGCCCTGGTCCTCCATACGGGCATAGGCCTTGAGGATCTTCAGGGTGGTGGGCAGATAATAGTTGAGGAAGGAGCGCAGCTGCCCCTCCTTGCTGGGATTCTGTTTTACATAGCCATAGATCTTGCTGGTAATCTCCCCGATCCGGTCAATCTTGCGGCTCATCTCGGGGTCGTCGATGTCGTCGTTGAGGCGGCGGATCTCCCGGAGTACCGCGTCGTCGTCCCGGATGTCCAGGGGTTCCTCCTCTTCCGGGCTCTGGTCCTGAGTCTCTTCCGCCGGTTCCGGCTCATCCTTCAGGCCCTCGTCACTGAGAATCAGCTGATAGGAGGACATATCCAGATATCCCGCGGGCAGGATGCCCCGGTCCAGCATCTCCTGCAAATCGTTGCACGCCTTGCGCACAGGCACCGGCATGGCGTGGGCCAGCTGTACCACCGACACGCTCTCCCTCCGGCCAATGAGGGCCAGATATTTCCGGAACCGCCGGATCTTACGGGTATTGAAACTGCCCGCCAGCATAAGGGCCAGGCCACCGGCACACAGACCGATCACCGGAGACATGGCTGCCAGCGACAGAGGGAAGCCCATGATGCTGCTCACCACCGGCAGTCCCGCCGCGGTGGCGATGCCGAAGATAACAGCCATGATAGCTCCGCCGATGGTCATGGCCTTGCCTTTCCCAAGGCCCAGCCCTCTGCCCGCCGCCCCTGCGGGCGGGGTGTGAAATCCCTGTGTACCGGGACTTGGCCCCAGATAAGGAAACTGCGGTCTGCGGCCCAGCGCGTTCAGCTTGCGGAACAGCAGGATCAGTCCCACAAACCACAGCGGGCTGATCAACAGGATCAGCGTCACGATCCAGGAGCCCAAATCCCCATTCCCGTCCTGACGGCCGTATCGGTTATATGACATGGATACCGCCCCTTTTGCAGTCTAAAGTCAAAAAATGTTGTCATTCCATCACAAAAGTGTCAAAGTTTCGCTGGATATGATCCGCTGGACGGGCCATGCTGTAATAGCGGACAACCGCCGATATGATCCGCCGTCCAGGTGCATATAATCATACACTGAATCCGCTTTTCTGTAAAGCGATTTCCGCCGCCGGGCCATGTAACCAATCTGTAATTGCTTTTCTCATAGGAAACACCTATAATATGGGTTACTGAATCATTTTTGATGCAGCCCGGCAGTTTCTACTGTCTTTCTGGTAACGATCTGCCGGATTTTCTGCCCAGGCCCCAGGCCGGGCAATTATACGAGTTGGAGTGATCGAATATGGCACAAACAGCGGGCAAGCGAACCGCTCAGGCCGAAAAGCCCAAGGGCGGTAAGATCGCCCTCATTGTGGCACTGGCGGTGGTCGTCATCCTGATTGGCGGCTACCTCATTTTGTGCGCCGCCGCGGGCAGCGGCACTTTCCTGCCCAATACAACCGTCGCCGGGATCGACCTGGGCGGTCAAACCCAGGAACAGGCCCTGGATACCCTTAAAACCCAGCTGCCTGACCGGCTTTCTCAGCTCTCCGTTCCCTTTGTGTGCGAGGGGCAGGAATTTACCATTCCGGGCAGCGACGCCACGGTGGATGACCAGGCAGTGGAATCCGCCCTCCAGGAGGCCCTGGACCAGCAGTCCGGCAGCTTCTTCACCCGGGGTGCCCAGTATCTGGGAGCCATCACCGGAGGGGCCCAATATTCCGTCCCTGTGACCCTGAAGGACACCCCCGCTGTTGTGACTGAGGCGGTGAAAAAATACGCAGACCCGGAGGCTCAAACCACTTGGGAGGTGTCCGGCGATCAGCTGGTGTTCCATAAGGGTGTCACCGGCCGCACCATCGACGTAAACGCCCTCACCGACGCCGCTGCAGAGCGCTTTACTCAGCTGCTCAACGACAGCAGCACGGAAAATACTCCTCTGGAGACCCAGGTCACCACCGCCCCTCCCCTGGACCCGGATTTTGATGCCATCCAGAAGGAGGTCACCGTGGAGGCAGCCGACGCCTACTTAGACAAGAGCACCAAGCAGATCGTGCCCTCTGTCACCGGCGTCAGCTTGGATACTGCCGCCGCCAAGTCTGCCCTGGACAGCGCGGCGGAGGGCTCCGATGTCTCCGTACCCCTGACCAAGACTGAGCCCAAAATGACCACCGCCGACCTGGAGGCCAACCTCTTCAAGGACGTGCTGGGCACCGGCACCACCAGCTGCGCCGGTCCCTCCAATCGCTGGTACAACATCGACCTGGCTGCCAGCCGGGTCAACGGCACCATCCTGCTGCCCGGTGAGGTATTCTCCTACAACGATCTGGCCGGCCCCTATACCAAATCCAGCGGCTACAAGGACGCCGGCACCTACCAGAACGGCCAGAGCATCGACGCCACCGCCGGCGGCATCTGCCAGCTCTCCTCCACCATTTACTGGGTCACCCTGAAGGCCAATCTGGAGACCGTGGAACGATCCAAGCACGCCTTCAATGGCGGCTATATGCCGGTGATCGGCACTGATGCCACCGTCTGGAGCAACCAGATCGACTTTAAATTCAAAAACAGTACCGACTATCCCATCAAAATCGAAACCTATCAGGATAAAAACCACAAGCTCCACGTCACCATCTACGGCACCGATACCACCGGCATCCATGGCGAACCCTACTCTGTTACCGTCTCTACAACTCCTTATAAAAACACCTATAAGCCCGATCCCAACCACCCTGCGGGCGCCGAGCCCCGGCGGGACCCCAATTACTCCCGCTACAACGGCGTCACCGTGGATGTGTACCAGAAGCTGGTGGATAAAAACGGCAATACGGTAGATACCATCTTCCTCTACCGCAACAGCTACAAGTCCTCCGACGCGGTGTACTACTACAACCCCGCCGACGCAGCCCGCTGGGGCATTGATCCCTCTACGGGACTGAAAACACTGACCCCGGTGGAGCCCACGCCCACACCTACGGCTACACCGTCGGCCACACCCAGCGCAACGCCGTCGGCTACCCCCTCTGCCACACCTTCCGCAACACCCTCGGCAACGCCCAGTCCGGCGCCCAGTGCCACTCCCACACCGGAGCCCACACCTACCACCGGTCCCGGTATGCTGCCTGAGGACAGCGTGCCGCCCGCAGCGGAGACTCCCGCAGCCTGATACAACCTTCTGCAAGGCCCCCCGCCCGGCGGGGGGCCTTGCTTGCCCAAATACGAAATGAGAAAGGAATTACTATGTTTGAAGGATTTTCCGGGGCCACTGTGGACTTTATGTGGGGCATCCGCTTCAACAATGAAAAGTCCTGGTTTGAGGCCCATAAAGAGGAGTACCTCACCCACTTCCAGCGCCCTATGAAGGAGCTGGCCAACGAGGTATACGCCCGTTTTCTGGACAAGCACCCCGACCTGGATCTGGTGTGCAAGGTCTCCCGCATCTATCGGGACGCCCGGCGGCTCTTTGGCCGTGGCCCCTACAAGGACCACCTGTGGATGAGTTTGGTTCGTCCCCATGTGGAAGCCGGTTCCGAGCCGGTGTTCTGGTTTGAACTCGAGCCGGAGGGCTGGTCCTGCGGCATGGGGTTCTGGATGGCTCCCGCGGTAACCATGGCCAAATTCCGGGCCCGGATGGACCGGGACCCCAAGCCCATGGAGCAGCTGACCCGCCGTCTCAATAAACAGGACCAGTTTATCTTGGAAGGTATGGACTACAAACGGCCCAAGGCTGCACCCTCCCCCCTGCTGCAGCCCTGGTATGATAAAAAGAGCTTTGCCATCTCCCACAGCGCCCCCCATCAGGATCTGCTGTGGAGCCATGAACTGGCCGATGTGCTGGTGGACAGTTACGAATTCCTGCTGCCCTATTACCAGTACATTCTTTCCCTCAGCGGCGATCCCGATCCCCGCCAGGCCTGACTGACAGATTTTGTGTGAAAACTTCCCCGCCGCCCTGCACATACTATGCCACACAACGGCGAAACGGGGGCGAGGGGCGTGAGTCAGCTTCAAAAGCGGTGGATGGTGGTCATTCTGGCAGTTTCTATAGTCTGTCTGACCTTCTCCCTGGGTGTCCGGCAGAGTGTGCTGTCGGTTGACGCCCCCACCCAGCTGCCTCAGCAAAAACTCATCGCCCTTACCTTTGATGACGGCCCCCGCCGCTCCACCACCACCCGCCTGCTGGATGGTCTGGCGGAACGAGGCGTAAAGGCCACCTTTTTCCTCATCGGCCGCCAGATTGCTGACAACGCCGACGTGGTAGAACGGATGGACCGGGAGGGCCACCAGATTGGTATCCACACCTTTGACCATGTGCAGCTCACCGACTTGAACCAGACGGATTTTGACGCCCAGGTGGAGTCCACCCGCACCCTGCTGAAGGATCTGCTGGGCCACAACGACTTTCTCCTCCGCCCGCCCTACGGCAAGTGGGATGAGGGCGTAAAAAAGCGGGCGGGCTGTCCCATCATCCTGTGGTCCATTGATCCGGAGGACTGGGACGACAAAAACACCGACCGGGTGGTAAACATGGTGGTAAACCAGGCCCGGGACGGCGGCATTATCCTGCTCCACGACATCTATCCAGAGTCGGTGGATGCCGCGTTGCAGATTGTGGACAAGCTCCACGCCCAGGGCTACTATTTCTGCACCATTGACCAGCTCTTTGCCGCCCGGGGGCTCTCTCTGGACCCGGGTGAGGTATATTGGAATGCCTACCCATGAACCAAAAAGGACCTGCCTTACGGCAGGTCCTTTTTGCAGGTTTATGCAAATTTCTCAATGTAGCCCATGACAAAGATGATCAGTACGATGATGGGCACCACCACGGTGAAATACATCCGCAGCTTTGCGGGGAAGCGCACGCCCTTGCCCTGGTCGGCCTCGGCCAGGAAGCCGTCGAAGCCCCAGGCAATCTTCTTGGACAGGCAGCAGAACAGCAGATAGATCACGGAACCCAGGGGCAGCAGGTTGTTGCTCACCAGGAAGTCCTCAAAGTCCATGACGCCCATGCCCAGGATCTTGATACCGCTCCAGATGTTGTTGCCCAGCAGGCAGGGCAGGCTGAGCAGGAAGATAAGCACCAGGTTGATGGCCACCGCCTTACCACGGGACACCCCCCACTTGTCCATCCAGCAGGCCAGGATGTTCTCAAACACGGCGGTGATGGTGGACAGGGCGGCAAAGAACAGGAACACGAAGAACAGCGCGCCCCACAGCCGTCCGCCGGGCATGGCGTTGAACACATTGGGCAGGGTGATGAAGATCAGGTTGGAACCGGCGTCGGGATTGACACCGAAGGCGAAGGCAGAGGGAAAGATAATCAGGCCGGATACAAAGGCCACGCAGGTATCCAGGATGCCCACGCTGATGGTCTCGCCGAAGAGGCGGCGGTCTTTGCCGATGTAGCTGCCGAAGATGGCCATGGCGCCGATGCCCAGGCTCAGGGTAAAGAAGGCCTGTCCCATGGCGGCGTAGATGGCCTCGCCCAGCCGGAAGTTGCCGTTGGCATCGTACATCAGGTTGTCGAAATTAGGCACCAGATAGAACTCCAGGCCCTTGATGGCCCCGGGCAGGGTGATGGCCCGGATGGCCAGGATCACCAGCAGGCAGAGCAGGCAGAGCATCATAAACTTATTGGCCTTCTCCACGCCGTTGCGCAGGCCCCGGCTGCAGATCACCATACCAAGAACCACCACAATGGCCATGAAGAGCAGCTGGATTCCAGGCTGAGACACCATGGTACCGAAGCTCTGCTCCACACCAGACTTGTCCAGTCCCTCAAATTGACCGGCAGCGATCTTGAAGAAATACATCAGCAGCCAGCCGGCAATGGTGGTATAGAACATCATCAGCAGGTAGTTGCCCGCCATACCAAACCAGCCGTACCAGTGCCACTTGGTGCCCTTGGGCTCCAGTTCCTGGAAGGACACAATGATGCTTTTCCGGCTGGCCCGGCCCACGGCAAACTCCATTGCCATGATAGGCAGGCCCATGGCCACCAGAAATACCAGATAGATCAGCACAAAGGCGGCGCCGCCGTACTGCCCCACGATGTAGGGGAAACGCCAGACGTTGCCCAGGCCGATGGCGCACCCGGCAGAGATGAGCACAAAGCCCAGCCGGGACGCAAAGGTCTCTCTCTCTTTCACGATTTTTCCTCCTTGGCTTGGCCGCCTGACGGCGGCCTTCTGAGCCGATTCCGTTCAATATCCGGCCTCAGCCCCGCTGTTTTCCCGGGAGGAAAGGTCCTCCACAAAGAGAATTCCCGCGGCCCTCACCGCGGGAAACAAACTACTTTGCCGCCTAAACAGCAGTTTTTTGTCTTTTTTCCTCTCGAACGTCTGCCCAAGCGGAGCGCAAAGCAGTTGATTCAGCAGACAATATCATAGCCGATTTTACCGGCTCTGTCAATGCAAAGCGTTACATTGATCTGCATCATTATCCATTTTTCTTACAGCCAGTCCTCCACCACATCCCGCAGCGTCACCGGCGACACCTGATTGCGCCGGACCAGCTCGGCCAACTCATCAATACGCCCGACGCTCACCGTGATATTGGGCACCGCCTGACTGTCCCCATCCGGGCCGGTCACCTTGATGCCGTAGCTCTCGCAGCACAGCCCTCCTACTGCCATCTCATCCACCAGGATGGCATAGCGGTAACCGCAGCCCTCCGGACTCTCCAGCAGCAGCTCTCGCATGGCGTTCTCCCCCTTTGTACGATTCTATGACTCAATTATACATCTTTACCATAAATTGTAAAGTTTTACCGTTCGTATTCTTTCGTCATAAATCGCCATAGAGGATTAGGTTTCCTTCCGCTCCGCCCAGGTATAGAGGAGCACCGATCCCAGGATAATTCCTGCGCCCAGCAGCTGCATAGGGGCGGGGATCTCTCCAAACAGGGGGACGGCCAGCGCCCCGGAGAACACCGGCTCGCACAGCTTAGCAGCCGACACATAGGCAGGGGACAGATATTTCAGGCACCAGCTGAACAGGCTGTGTCCCATCAGGGTACACAGCACTGCCAGACCCAGACCGATGAGCCACTCTCGTCCCCCATAGCCCACCAGGGGGGTGCCGCTGGCCAGCGCCATGCCCAGCAGGGTCAGAAAGCAGGCCAGATAGGTCAAAAAGGTATATACTGTGGTAGAAAGGTATCCTCTCTGTATTCTTCCAATCAAAGTATACAGAGCGACAAAGAAAGCTGCCGACAATGCCAGGATATTTCCATACCACTCGCTGCCCTGTCCGCCTCCCGCCAGGGCCAGTATTGCGCTGCCGCCGAAGGCCAGCAGGATGGCGGCCACTCCCAGGGGCGGGATCTTACCTTTCAGAAAGAGTGCAAAGCCCAGGGCGGTGAAGATCACTTCCGTACTCACCAGCACGGTGGATACCGCCACACCGGTCCATTTCAGGGATTCAAACCAGGTGAGGAAGTGGAGGGCCAGACAAATTCCGCTGAGCGTACACAGCAGTACATCTCTCCCCCGCACCCGCTTGAGTTCCTGCCGGAACTTGGTCAATACCGCCGGCAGCAACAGCAGTACCGTCCAGCCCAGGCGGTAGACTGCGGTGATCACCGAAGGGGCCTGGGAGTAGCGCACCAGGATGGCAGAAATGGAGATGCCCACCACTCCCAGCAGCAAGATTCCTTTGGGATGTCGTTCCCACATTGTTTTCGCCCCCAATCTTTTCCCAGTATACTCCCTCCATCCCGTGGGTGCAATTCAAAACAGCAGAAGTCTACTCAATCGATGGCATAAAAAAGGACCTGTTGCAATTGCAACAGGTCCTTTTGATGTAAGCCTTCTTACTTGGCAGCCTTGGCAGCCCGGATGGCCTCGATGAGCATGGGAGTGACCTTGTACAGGTCGCCCACGATGCCGTAGGAAGCCACGTCGAAGATGGGGGCAGACTCGTTCTTGTTCACCGCGATGATGCACTCGGAGTCCTGCATACCAGCCAGGTGCTGGATAGCGCCGGAGATACCCAGAGCAACATAGATGCGGGGATGGACGGTCTTGCCGGTCTGGCCGACCTGGTGGTCAGCACCGATCCAGCCGGCGTCCACGCAGGCACGGGAGGAGCCCACAACGCCGCCCAGGACGGAAGCCAGCTCCTCAGCCAGCTTGATGCCGCCCTCAACGTCCTTGCTGATGCCGCGGCCTACGGAGACCACCACGTCAGCGCCGATCAGGTCGACCAGCTTCTTGGCAGCCTTCTTGACCTCCAGCACCTCAACATGGATGTCGGACTTGTCCAGCTTGACGTCCACGTTCTCGATGACGGTCTTGGCAGCGCCGGCCTCGTCGTAGGGCTGGGTCTGCATCACGCCGGGACGGACGGTGGACATCTGGGGACGGAAGCGGGGGCAGATGATGGTAGCCATCAGGTGACCGCCGAAAGCAGGACGGGTCATCTTCAGGTTGGTGTTCTCCTCGAACACGGTGTTGTCCACGTCAATGGTGGAGGTGGTCTTCAGGAACTCCTTGTACTTGGCCACGTCCACGTCGAGGTGGGTACAGTCGGCGGTCAGGCCGGTGTGCAGCCGGGCGGCGCAGCGGGGGCCCAGGTCACGGCCGATGTTGGTGGCGCCGATGAGGAAGATCTCGGGCTTCTTGTCCTCCACCAGGTCGCAGATGACCTTGGTGTAGGCGTCGGTGGTGTAAACGTCCAGCAGCTCGTGGTTGCAGTAGTACACCTTGTCGGCACCGTAGCCGCCCAGAGCCTTCAGATAATCCTCCTTGATGTCCTTGCCCAGGACCACGCCGCAGAGCTCCACGCCCAGATCGTTGGCCAGCTTGCGGCCCTCAGAGAGGAGCTGGTAGCTGGTGGACATGATGACGCCCTCGCGCTGCTCACAGAAAACCCATACGCCCTTGAAGGCGGCGGTATCGCTACTATTGAAAGCCATTCTATTGCTCTCCTTTCAATCAAATGATGTGCTTGTCGTTGAGGATGGAGACCAGCTTGTCCACGGTCGCCTTGTCGGCGCCCTCCATCATCATACCGGCGCCCTTCACCGGGGGGGAGAAGGATTTGTACACATTCGTGGGAGAGCCCTTCAGGCCGATGGTAGTAACATCAATCAGGGGATCGTCCTTCAGAGTCTCATAGTTGTAGACTTCCAGAGGCTTCTGGTAGCACTCCATGATGCCGCCGACGCTCATGTAACGGGCGTCGTTGAGCTCCTTCACGCAGGTCAGCAGGCAGGGGGTCTGGACCTTGATGGTCATGTAGCCGTCCTCCAGCAGACGCTTCACGGTGACAGCCTTGCCGTCCACGTTGATCTCGGCCACATAGGAGACCTGGGGCATACCCAGCTTCTCAGCGATCTGGGGACCGACCTGGGCGGTATCGCCGTCGATGGCCTGACGGCCGCAGAACACGATGTCGTCGTCGTCCACGCCGATCTTCTTGATGGCAGCAGCCAGGATCTGAGAAGTGGCGTAAGTATCGGAACCACCGAACTCACGGGCGGAGACCAGAACGGCCTCGTCGCAGCCCATGGCCAGCAGCTCGCGGAGCATACCCTCGGCGGGCGGGGGGCCCATGGAGACTACCACGACCTTGCAGCCGGTGGCGTCCTTGATGCGCAGAGCGGCCTCGACAGCGGCCAGGTCGTCGTGGTTGGTGATGGTAGCCATGGCGGCACGGTCCATGGTGCCGTCTTCCTTCACCGCCACCACACCGGAGGTATCCGGGACCTGCTTGACACAAACGATTGCTTTCATATCGTAACTTCCCTCCAGTTCCTATTAGTTCACGCCCAGGTTGGCAGAAATAACCATGCGCTGGACCTCGCTGGTGCCCTCGTAGATCTCGGTGATCTTGGCGTCGCGCATCATGCGCTCCACGGGGTACTCACGGGTGTAGCCATAGCCGCCGAACAGCTGCACGCAGCGGCGGGTCACGTCGCTGGCGGTCTCAGCGGCAACCAGCTTGGCCATGGCGGCGTCCATGGTGTAGGGCTCATGGTTCTGCTTCTTCATAGCGGCGGAGTAAACCAGCCACTTGGCAGCCTCAGTCTTGGCGTGCATATCAGCAAGCTGGAACTGAGTGTTCTGGAACTGGGAGATACGCTTACCGAACTGAACGCGCTCCTTGGTGTACTTGATGGTCTCCTCAATAGCGCCCTCAGCCAGGCCCAGCGCCTGGGAGGCGATGCCGATACGGCCGCCGTCCAGGGTCTTCATGGCGATGCCGAAGCCCTTCCCCTGCTTGCCCAGGAGACGGTCAGCGGGAATGGTGCAATCTTCCATAATCAGCTCGCAGGTGGAGGAGCCCTTGATGCCCATCTTCTTCTCGTGCTTGCCCACGGAGAAGCCGGGATCGGTGCGCTCCACGATGAAGGCGGAGATTTCCTTCTTCTTGCGGCCGCGCTTGTCAGTGGTGATGCCGGTGATGGCGAAAATCACGAACACGTTGGCGTAGCCGGCGTTGGTGATGAAGATCTTGGAGCCGTTGAGCACCCAGTTGCCGTTCTCGTCCTTCACGGCGGTGGTCTGCTGGCCCTGGGCGTCGGTGCCGGCGCCGGGCTCGGTCAGGCCGAAGGCGCCGATCCACTCGCCGGAGCACAGCTTGGGCAGATACTTCATCTTCTGCTCCTCGGTGCCGTTCTCATAGATGGGAGCGCAGCACAGAGAGGTGTGGGCGGAAATGATAACGCCGGTGGTACCACAGACCTTGCTCATCTCCTCGACGGCCATGACGTAGGACAGAACGTCCGCGCCGGCGCCGCCATACTCCTTGGGGAAATAGATGCCCATCATGCCCAGCTTGGCCATCTTCTTGACGGTCTCCTCGGGGAACGCCTCGTTCTCGTCCACCCACTCGGCCAGGGGCTTGACTTCGTTTTCGGCAAAGTCACGGTACATCTTGCGGAGCATTTCCTGCTCTTTGGAAAGGTGCAGATCCATTTGTTGCCTTCCTCCTAGATATGTATTTCAAAACGGCGGGCGGGAGTGTTTTGGGCTCCCGCCCGTCGCTTCGTGCGTGATAAAACGCAGGGATATTACTTCTTGCTGTAATCGTAGAAGCCGATGCCGGTCTTGCGGCCCAGCTTGCCGGCCCGGACCATCTTCCGCAGCAGCAGGGAGGCACGATACTTGGGATCGTGGGTCTCGTTGTACAGGGTGTCCATGATGGCCAGGCACACGTCCAGGCCCACCAGATCGCCCAGAGCCAAGGGGCCCATGGGGTGGTTGGCGCCCAGCTTCATGGCGGTGTCAACGCCCTCAACGGAAGCAACACCGGTGTACACCAGATCGATGCCCTCGTTGATCATGGGGATCAGGATCTTGTTGACCACGAAGCCGGGGGCCTCGTTGACCTCGACGGGCTCCTTACCGATCTCAACGGACAGGTCGCGGATGGTGTTGAAGGTCTCGTCGGAGGTGTGAGCGCCCCGGATGACCTCAACCAGCTTCATGACGGTAGCGGGGTTAAAGAAGTGCATACCGATGAACTTGTCGGCGCGCTTGGTAGCAGCGGCGATCGCGGTGATGGAGATAGAAGAGGTGTTGGAGGCCAGAATGGTCTCGGGCTTGCAGATGCTGTCCAGCTCGGCAAAGATGCTCTTCTTGATGTCCAGGTTCTCGATAGCGGCCTCAACAACCAGGTCAGCATCGGCAGCAGCCTTCAGATCGGTGGTGAAGGTCATGTGAGCCAGGATGTCGGCCTTCTTGGCCTCATCCATCTTGCCCTTGGCCACCAGCTTGTCCAGGCTCTTGTTCAGACGGCCCTCGGAAGCCTTGATGATGTCGTCGTTGATGTCGCGGACGGTAACATCAAAATCCTTCTTGGCGAAGACCTGAGCGATGTCCAGGCCCATAGTGCCGCCGCCGATGACAACAATCTTTTTCATGACAAAAAACCTCTTTTCAATCTGTTTTTAATTTTAAAGAAAGGATGTATCGAACTGAAACAGAGGATGCTTCCTTACTTGTTCTGGAAATGCTTCTCCACGGCGCGGGCGTTTCCTGCGGGAAACGCGGGTATTACGTCCGCGCCGTCCAGGGGGAACCAGTTCCCCCTAGATACGCGCCGCAAGCGGCGCGATACCCCCTCCGCTCTCCGAGGGGATTGGAGACGTAGGGGCCGATGCCCTCATCGGCCCACACACCGCCAGATCACTTATTCTGGAAGTGCTTCTCAGCGCGCTTCTCCAGGAAGGCGCCCATGCCCTCGTCCTTGTCGGCGGTGCCGCAGCAGACGCCGAAGGCCTCGGCCTCAAAGGCGGAGCCGGTGGCGATGTCGGTCTGCATACCCATGCGGATGCAGCGCTTGGACTCCTGCACGGCGATCTGAGCGTTGGCGCAGATGGCGTTGGCCAGCTCCATGGCCTTGTCCATCAGCTCCTCGGCGGGATAGACCTGGCTGACCAGGCCGATGGCCTTGGCCTCGTCGGCCTTGATGACCTTGGCGGTGAGGATCAGCTCCATAGCCTTGGAAACGCCCACGATGCGGGGCAGCCGCTGAGTGCCGGCGAAGCCGGGGGTGATGCCCAGGCCCACCTCGGGCTGACCAAACTTGGCCTTCTCACTGGCCAGGCGGATATCGCAGGCCATGCTCAGCTCGCAGCCGCCGCCCAGAGCGAACCCGTTGATGGCAGCGATGACCGGCTTGGCCATATTCTCCAGCTTCAGGAACACACCGCCGCCGTGCACGCCAAACTTCTTGCCGTCGATGGAAGAGAAGTTCTTCATCTCGCCGATGTCAGCGCCGGCCACGAAGGAACGGCCCGCGCCGGTGAGGATCATCACATAGATCTCATCGTCGGCAGCCACCTGATCGATGACCGCGTCCAGATCACTCAGAACCTGGCTGTTCAGCGCGTTCAGCGCCTCCTGCCGGTCAATGGTGACCACGCCCACGTGGCCCTGCTTTTCCAGCTTCACAAAACCCATTATGTTCTGCCTCCTTGTCCTGTAACCTATCTAGAATTGTTATATTTTTAACAAGTTCTTACCTAATAAGTATAACGCACCGCCGCCCAACAGGCAAGTAAAATGCAAGAGAAATTCGTTATTTTTTTATCAATGATTATAGCCAATATGCACAACTCGGTTTCAGAAAGCCGCCTTAACTCTCGGCCGAATTGGCAAACCACATGGTTTTTGGCCCGGTTTTCCCTTTTTTCGCCCTGTTGGCAAGGCACCGCATTTATGCAATATGTACAAGTGCCGGGGCGAACGCCCCGGCGGGGCTCACGGCACAAAGTGGATCTGCTGCTCCGTGACCAGAGGATGGCAGATCAGCGTTTCTCCCTCCCGCTTTGCCTCATCCATGGCGACAGCGGTAATCTGGCTGTTATCGTAGGTTTTATAATAATAGGTGCCCGTCCGGCCGTCGATGCAGCAGGAGTAATCCGTGAGGTCCCATTTCCCCTCCGGCGTCTGCACCGCCCCCCGGGGCATGGCCACCGCGTCCAGGATGTGAAAGACCTGGCTGACACTGGAGATCTCGTCCCGCTCACAGGCGCTGTTCCACTTAAGGAAGGCGGCCCGGACAAAGCGGGAGGCGGGTGACCAGTCTCCCGGCAGGCCCAACGTGCCCATTCCCTGACCAAAGGGACACAGCTCCACCCCACCGAAGCGGTTCTCCGGCTGGGCGGCGGACAGGCCCATATACTGGTTCAGGTTGGTCAGGTGGAAATCAAAGGTGGGGTTGTTGGTCAGCACTCCCACCGGGTCCTCAAACAGTTTCAGACCGTCGGCCATAGGCTCCGCCACCAGAGCCCGCTTTCCGTCGGCCAGGTGCCAATGGAGGGGGGCGTTTGGCATATTGGGGGCAAAGGGGGTATCCAAAATACGGACAGAGCGCAGCTTTTCCTCCGCCTGGTCCACGCTGTCGCAGCTGCCCAGCAGCCAGGGGATCAGCTCATAGGGGGCGGCGGGGGTACCGTCCTTCGAGCCGCAGGGATAACAGGCGTTACCCGGGAAGTTGAGGCCTGCCATATAGAGGCCCTTCTCGTTGACCCCCTCAGCATAGAGGGGGTAGTCCTCCGCCACTGTGGCCATACCGATGATGGCGTAGTGCCGCTCCAGGGTAGGCATGGCCTTGAATGTGAGGGGAAAGTTGCGGGGGGTAATGACCACCTGCTGGCCGAAGTGGTACTCCAGATCCAGGTTCCGGCCGAAGTAGGGGGCCGCGGTGGTAAAGGTCAAGCTGGTACACACGGTTGCTTCCTCCTGTCTTGAAATGGAACGCCCTGTCGGCGCTGCCCTTAGTGTAACAGTCCCACCCCCAGGCTATCCTGATCCTGTTGA
The DNA here is from genome assembly GCF_002161085.1 of Flavonifractor sp. An112. Classification (GTDB taxonomy): domain Bacteria; phylum Bacillota; class Clostridia; order Oscillospirales; family Oscillospiraceae; genus Flavonifractor; species Flavonifractor avicola. The sequence goes on from NZ_NFLU01000010.1 coordinate 28,038, forward strand.
AAAAGGGCCTGCCGCGGGGAAAACGCGACAGGCCCTTGCTTTTTTAGCCGCACTTGGAGTAGCCGCAGTCACGGCAGGTGACGCAGCCGCCTTCGTGCTCCAGCTTTGCTCCGCATTCGGGGCAGAACTTGGCCAGCTTGGCCTCGGCGGGAGTCATGCCCGGCCGGGGAATGGGCGCCGCTTTGGTGGTGGCGCTGATGGGGGCGGGAACAGTCTCGCGATTGCCCTGGGACACCTTGAGCACCTTCTCCAAGGATTTGGCAATGGCGTCGGGGCAGGAGGTCACCGGTACGCCGGACTGCCGCAGGCAGGAGGGGCAGCGGATACCCTTGAGCTGCTGGATGATCTCCTTGGGGTCCATGCCGGAACGGATGCCCACGCTGACCAGCCGGGCCGTAGCCTCGCTCTGGCTGGGGCAGCCGCCCGCTCGTCCGGTGTTGGTAAACACCTCACAGATGCCGTTCTCGTCGTAGTTGACGGTAATATAAAGGTTGCCGCAGCCGATGCGCACCTTCTCGGTGAAACCGGTGGTCACCGCCGGACGGGGCCGGGGCTGGATGTGACCGTAGGCCTCCTGAGGAATCTGGCACTCCTCGCACACCCGGCCAGTGGGGGCGGGGGCGGGCTCCTTGCCGTCGTTGACCTTGCCGATATTGAGCACCTGCTCGTTGCGGCTGCCGTCCCGGTAGATGGTGGTACCCTTGCAGCCCAAGGTGTAGGCCAGGCGGTAGACCTCGGCCACCTCGGCCTTGGTGGCGGAGTTGGGGAAGTTCACCGTCTTGCTGACGGCGTTGTCGGTGTACCGCTGGAAGGCGGCCTGCATCTTCACGTGCCAGATGGGGGACACGTCGTGGGCGCACACAAAGACCCGCTTGATGTCCTCGGGAATGCCGTCCACATGGGCCAGGGAGCCCTGCTCCACGATCTTGCGCATCAGCTTCTCGGAATAGATCCCCGCCTCCTCCAGCTTGTCCTTCAGGATCTGGTTGGTCTCGATGAGGTGGGTGTTGTCCATCACATTGCGGATATAGGCGTAGGCAAACACCGGCTCCACGCCGGAGGACACCCCGGCGATGATGGACAGGGTGCCGGTGGGGGCGATGGTGGTAACAGTGGCATTGCGGATGGGCTTGCCGTCCTTGTAGATACTCTGGTCAAAGAGGGGGAAGGCACCCCGGCTCTCGGCCAGCTTCTCGCTCTCCTGGTGGCCGATGGTGTTGATGGTGTCCATGATCTCCTGGGCCAGGGCCACACCCTCCTCGCTGTTGTAGGGCACACCCATATAGAGGAGCATATCGGCAAAGCCCATGACGCCCAAGCCGATCTTCCGGGTGGAACGGGTCATCTTGTCGATCTCGGGCAGGGGGTACTGGTTGACCTCAATGACGTTGTCCAGGAAGTGGACGGCGGCACGGATGGTCTTTTCCAGCTTGGCCCGGTCCAGCACCCAGCCCGCCACGGTCTTGGTGATGTGGTTGACCAGGTTGATAGAGCCCAGATTGCAGCTCTCATAGGGCAGCAGAGGCTGCTCACCGCAGGGGTTGGTGGACTCGATCTCGCCCTGGCTGGGCACCGCGTTGTCCCGGTTGAGCCGGTCCAGGAAGATGATGCCCGGCTCGCCGGTCTGCCAGGCGGAGGTGACGATGGTGTCAAAGACCTCCCGGGCCTTCAGCTGGCCCGCCACCCGGCCGGTGGCCGGGTCCACCAGATCGTACATCCCGTCCGCACTCACCGCCTCCATAAAGGCCTCGGTGATGCCCACGGAGATGTTGAAGTTGGTGATCTCGGAGGTATCGTTCTTGCAGGTAATAAAGTCCATAATATCGGGGTGATCCACCCGGAGGATGCCCATGTTAGCGCCCCGGCGGGTACCGCCCTGCTTCACCGCCTCGGTGGCGGCGTTAAACACCTTCATAAAGGAGATGGGGCCGCTGGCCACACCGCCGGTGGAGTTGACGGTGGAACCCTTGGGACGCAGCCGGGAGAAGGAAAATCCGGTGCCGCCGCCGCTCTTGTGGATGAGAGCTGCGTTCTTAATGGCGTCAAAGATGTCCTCCATGGAGTCGGCCACCGGCAGCACAAAGCAGGCGGACAGCTGCCCCAGAGGGCGGCCGGCGTTCATCAGGGTGGGGGAGTTGGGCAGGAAGTCCAGATTGGTCATCATCTCATAGAATTCCGCCGCCGTGGCCACCACATCGGCCTTGGGGTCAAAATGGCGGTCGCCTTCGGCTACCGCGTTGGCCACACGACGGAACAGGCCATCCACCGTCTCGGTGGGATTCCCCTGCTCATCCCGGGCCAGATAACGCCGCTCCAGTACAGCCTTGGCGTTTTCAGAAATGGGCATATCGTATCTCTCCTCTGAGTTAGTATCTTATGTGAGCACAAGATATTGTATCATAGAAAAGCGCCATGTCAATATGTCCGATTTCTTGCCCTTTTCACCCGTTCTTGCTATAATGGAGCCCGGAAGCCCTTGTGCCTGAAGCAGGTGCGAATTTCGGGCCGTGCTTTGCCGGTCCGGCTGGGCTCAATTTGGATTTATTTTTGTGCGAGGTGACGGAATGGATCTCCATCAACCGGACCGGGCCCAACTGCTGCGCCCCCACTGTCAATGGTTCTCCCGGCTGGGATGGGCCCTGTTTGCCCAGATGGCCGCCATGCTGGCGGTCCAGCTGTTGGTGGCCGGCATCGTCCCCAGCGTTTTGAATCACCCCATCTCCCGCTGGTGCCTCTCCGTGGGCTCAGCCTACGGCGCGGGTGTGCCCGCCTTCTGCCTGGTGCTGCGCAGCGTGCCCGCCCCGGGCCCCTCCGCACGCCGCCCCATGGGGCCGCTGAACCTGGGCAAAGCCCTGGTGACCACCCTTGGTCTGGTCTATTTGTCCAATCTGCTCACCCTGCTTCTCACCCAACTGATTGGGATTCTCCGGGGCCAGGCAGTCACCAATCCGGTGGACAGTCTGGCCGGCTACCCTACGGTACTGAACCTCCTGCTGGGCTGCGTCATTGCGCCCCTGTCAGAGGAATATCTCTTCCGCTATTTGCTGCTGAACCGACTGCGGCCTTATGGGGATAAATTTGCCATCCTGGCCTCCGCCCTGTGCTTCGGCCTGTTTCACGGCAATCTGAATCAGCTGTTCTATGCCTTTGCCGTGGGGGCTCTCTTTGCCTATGTGGTGCTCCGGACCGGCTGCCTGTGGCAGTCCATCCTGCTCCACGCCCTGATTAACTTTACCTCGGTGGGTCTGGTACCCCTGCTGGAGCTGCTGGGCCAGACCGGAGAACTGCTGACCTCCCTGCTGGTGCTGGGGTCCATCGTGGTCGGCATGACCTTTCTGGTCACCAGTTGGCGGGATATCAAACTGGAACCCGGCCTGGTCCCCTTCTCCGAGGGCATGAAATGGCGGCTCTTCTTTGAAAATCCCGGCGTCATCGCCTTCTGTCTGCTGGCGCTCATCCTGATGGCCAGCTATGTTCTGTAACCTACCTCAAGCGGAAAAGGCGATTCAGCCGCACCCCCTGGGCCTGGAGGGCCGCCAGGTAGAGCACCACACCGAAGAGGGTGCAGGCCCCCACCGCCGTCCACTCCCCTACTCCGCTGTCCAGCAGCACCTGAAAGAGCAGGTTGCCGGTGAGGCCCGTCAGCAGGGCCGCCAGGCCGGGGGCTATCCCCCAGTCAAAGAGCCGCAGCTTCAGCCCGGTGACTCGCCGCACCTGGAACCAGTTCAGGAACGCCCCCAGGGCGGAGGAGGCCACCACACCCACCCAGTAGCCGCCGATCCCCACACCGGGGAGTCCCAATAACAGATAGGTGCAGCCCAGCTGCAGCCCGCCGGACAGAATGGAACTGCGGGCTGCAGCTTTTTGTCTGCCCAGGCCGTTGAGGGCGCATCCCAGCACTGCCTGCCAACAGGACAGCAGCACCCCTACCGACAGAGGGAGCAGATACCGACCTACCCCCTCCTCCCGAAAGAGCAGCTGACCCAGGGTAGGGCCCACCACTACCAGCAGAGCCATAGCAGGAAACATAAGCACCGAGGTGGCCAGCATAGACCGGTCGATCCGCCGCCGGATCAGCGGGGTGTTGCCCAGTGCTGCCCCCTGGGCCAGCTTGGGCATAAGGACCAGCCCCAGGGCGCCGATGAAAGCGGTGGGCAGGCAGAGCATAGGCATGGTCATGCCGCACAGCACACCGAACTCCTCCATGGCCCGGCTCACCTCCGCCCCGGCGGCCACCAGCCGCTGGGGGATGAGCACCGCGTTGGCCGAGCCCATCAGGTTGCCCAGCAGACTGGTAAACCCCACCGGCAGGGCGATGGCCAGGATCTGCCGGTTCATCCGCCGGGAGGCCCCCGGCTCTCCCAGCTTCTCCCCTGCCAGCCTGCGGCGGGCCAGCAGCATCAGCGTGATGGAGGAAAAGAGTTCGCACACGATCATGCCCACCACGATAATAGCCACGGTCCGCTCCGGATTCTGGGGCAGGAAGAGCACCAGCAGCCCGAGAACCGCCGCCGCCCGGATGACCTGCTCGCACAGCTCCACCGCCGCCGGAGGCCGGATGGCGCCGGTACCATAGAAGAAGTGTTTATGGAGGTTTTCCACACCGGTAAGCAGAATACAGGGCAGCAGCAGCAAAAGCCCCATCTGGGTGCGGGCATCCCCCAGCAGGTACACCGAAATGGGGTCATACAGCAGGGCAGTGACCGTGGCCAGCACTCCAAACAGTCCCAGAAAGCACAGCAGGCACCGGCGGAGCACCTGGGCCGCCGCTCCCCGCTGCCCCCGGGCGTAGTATCCGGCGGACAGGTTGGATACCGCCGCCGTCAGCCCCACCGCCGTCAGAGAGAGCAGCACGGAATAGACCGGCATAATGAGCTGGTAGAGGCCCATGATCTCCGCCCCGATGAGGCGGGAGAGTAAGATCCGGTAGACAAAGCCCAAAAACTGCCCGGCAATGCCGGTACCGGTGAGCAGCAGGGTGCCGTAGAGCATGGATGTCCGGTCGAGCTTCAATGGGCCCTCCCCCTTTCAATGGTCCACTTCCACTCTATTCCGCAGGGTCGTCCGGCATACATCCAGAAACCTTTTGACAAATGACGGCAAAGGTTTTATCATAGAACCGTATATTTTAGTGAATTGCAGTATAAAAGTGAGGAATTCCTATGATCGCCACCGTCATCAATGTGGTCCTGATCCTGCTGGGCAGCTGTCTGGGCCTTCTGTTCAAAAACCGCATCAGCCCCCGCTTTGCCTCGGGCATCACCTTTGCCCTGGGCCTGTGCGTGCTGGGTATCGGCACTACCAGTATGATTGGCACAGCCGACACTTTATGTGTCATCGTATGTATGGTAATCGGTACCCTGTTGGGAGAGCTCATCAACATTGAGAAACGTATGGACTCGGTGGGAGACGTGCTTCGCCGCAAACTGATCCGCGGAGAGAGCAACAGTCGCTTTGTGGAAGCCTTTGTAAACTGCTCTGTCCTGTACTGCGTGGGGGCAATGGCCATCAATGGCGCCATGGAGGCCGGGATGAACGGCAATTATGATATCATCATCTCCAAGGCGGTGATCGACGGGGTCAGTTCCATTACCTTTGCAGCCGCCATGGGCATCGGGGTGGCCTTCGCTGCCCTGCCCACCTTCCTCTACCAGGGTGCGCTCACTATTATTTTCAGCATCGTGGGACAAGGGATAGACCCGGCCATTGTCACCGAGATGAGCGCCGTGGGCGGCACCATCATCGTGGGTATCGGCGTGAATATGCTGGGTCTGCCCAAAGAAAAACTGCGGGTCGGCAATATGCTGCCCGCCATCTTCCTGCCCCTGGCCTACATTCCCATCCGGGACTGGCTCATGGCAACGCTGGGTTAAACGGTATAAAAAAACAGGACGCATAATGCGTCCTGTTTTTTATGCTCAGTTGAACTTATAGATCTTGCGGGCCAGCCGGTACAGCTTCACCGACAGTTTCCGGCCCTGATAGCCGGGGATATTGCCTACAAAGGAGAGGGAGCGGTACTTGTACTTGTGGTAGAGCCCCACATCCTTATGCCGCAGGTACTCCCACAGCTCAGTCTTTTTGCCCAGGGCCTCAGGAGAGCCGTCCAGAATGAGGAAGATGGAGGAGATAGTCATCATCATGGACAGGTAGCTGCTCATATACCGGGCCAGTCGGGGCTGCTGAGCGTGGAGTTTGCGGAGATCGTGGCTGTCGATCATGATCTTGTTGACCCGCAGCTGCTGGTCAACCCTGCCCACCATCACCTGCTCGTTGACGCTCTGGTCAGCCCGGCCGATGAAGTAGCGGTACAGATCAATGTCCATATAATAGATCCGCTTCACATAGGGCAGAGGCTGGTAGACAAAGATGTTGTCCACATAGAAGGTATGCTTGGGCAGCTCCAGGCCGCAGTCCCGCAACAGCTGGGTGCGGTAGATCACGCTGTGCATCAGCAGGAACTGGGAGGGGCGGAACCGGCCCACCTTGCTCCAAGAAAAGATCTTGTTCTGGGGGAACACATTGGTGTACCGGACCACCTTCTGGGTGTTGTCCTCCACGTGCTCGTAGACGTAGTTGGCCACGAACATATCCACCGGCTTCTCCATTTTGGCAAACTTCCGCAGTTTCTCCAGAGCCTTCTGGAGGGCGGCCTCATCCAGCCAGTCGTCGGAATCCACCACCTTGAAATAAAAACCGGTGGCGTTTCGGATGCCCTGGTTGACGCCCTCACCGTGGCCGCCGTTCTCCTGGTGGATGGCCTTGACGATGTTGGGATACTGGGCAGCGTAGCGGTCGCAGATGGCGGGGGTATCGTCCTTGGTGGAGCCGTCGTCCACCAGGATAATCTCAACGTCCTCCCCGCCGGTAAGCAGGGTCTCCACACAGTGCTCCATGTAGGCCGCGGAGTTGTAACAGGGCACCGCGAAAGTAATGAGCTTTGACATATGTACCTTTCCTCACTTCAACAGATCATCACACAGCGCCAGAGCCCGGGCGGCGATGGCATCCATGTTGTAATACTTGTATTCCGCCAGCCGGCCCAGCAGGTGGAACCGGGGGAAGCGGTCGGCCTCCGCCTTGTACTTGGCGTAGAGGGCGTTGTTGGTCTCATTGATAATGGCGTAGTAGGGAATCTCTCCCTCCGCCCCGGTGTAGGCGCTGGAGTACTCCTTCATAATGGTGGTCACTCCGGGCAGATCCTGGCCGGTGAGATACTTGAACTCGGTGATACGGGTATAGTCCTGGTCCACGGTGTAGTTCACCGTGCCGTGGCTCTGCCAGTAATCCACCGGGTGGGTCTCAAACTGGAAGGTCAGGGTGCGGTAGGGCAGCCGGCCGTACTTGCAACCGAACAGCTCGTCCGCCGCGCCGGTATAGATCACCGTACCGTCGAAGGGCTCCCCGTCCAACAGCACCGCTCCGTCGGCCAGGGTCAGGCGTTCCCCGGCGTCAACATTCAGCTCCACGGTGATGTCCGGATGGTCCAGCATCCGCTCGAACATGGGGGTATAGCCCTCCTTGGGCATCCCCTGATGAGTGTCCTGGAAGTAGCGGCAGTCCTCGGACAGGAACACCGGCACCCGGGCGGTGGTGTTGGGGTCGATGTCCTCCGGGCGCTGTCCCCACTGCTTCATGGTGTAGTGGACAAAGACGTGCTCGTACACATAATCGGCCAGAGCGGCGATCTCGGGATCGGGATTCTGCCGCAGCTCCAGAATGGTGACCTTCTTCTCTGCGCCGTAGGCAGCGATGAGCCGCTTGGCCAGGCTGTCGGCCTTCTCCGCTCCGAAGGCCGCCCGCATGGACACCAGATTGAATGGCACCGGCATTTCCATCCGGCCCTCTTCCGCCGGAATGTTGGCCACCACCTGATGCTGATAGTTCAGCCAGGGGGTGAAGCGGGACAGATAGTCAAAGACCCGCTTATCGTTGGTGTGAAAGATATGGGGACCGTACCGGTGGATGAGCACACCGGCCTGGTCAAAGCAGTCGTAGGCGTTGCCGCCCACATGGTCCCGGCGCTCCAGCACCAGCACCTTTTTCCCGCCCCGCTCGGCCAGCTCCCGGGCGCAGATAGCACCCGCCATACCGGCGCCGATGACCAGGCAGTCAAATGGATGACCCATGGTATCCGTCCTCTCTCATTGGAATGATCGCAGCGATTGGATGCGGCCATATGCCCAGTCCAGGCATATAACGGATTCATTTTAACACAGAATCAAAGAAATGGGGGAAAAGAATCCATTAAGTTTTCCTTAACGGTGTTATCGGTCCGAAGCCCGGTGATCCACCCGGGGGGCGGCTCCGCCCAGGAAGCACTCGGCATAGTGATCCATGGCCCGCTGGATGACCTGAATGGCGGCCTGCCGGTCGTTCACGTCGCCGGCCACGGCCTCCTTGCCCTCCAGAGCCTTGTAGACCGTGAAGAAGTGGGCCATCTCATCAAAGATGTGGCCGGGCAGATCCATCAGATCCTGATAGGTATTATAGGTAGGATCGGAGAAGGGGATGGCAATGATCTTTTCGTCGTTCTTGCCGCCGTCCAGCATGGAGATATACCCCACCGGATAGCAGCGCACCAGAGTCAGGGGGTCCATGGCCTCGGAGCAGAGCACCAGCACGTCCAGGGGGTCGCCGTCATCGCCGTAGGTCCGGGGAATGAACCCGTAGTTGGCGGGATAGTGGGTAGAGGTGTGGAGCACCCGGTCCAGAATGATGAGACCAGTCTCCTTGTCCAGCTCATACTTCTTCTTGCTGCCCTTGGGGATCTCGATGACCGCCACAAAGTCCTCAGGCTGGATGCGGCTGGGGCTGATATCATGCCAAATATTAGACATCTCTGTATCTCCTTTTATTTTATGATCTGCTTATGTCCGTTCTGGATCGTCAGACGGACACAGAATAAGCTGATTCAGTAATCATTATTATATCTTTCCTCCCGAAAGAATACAATACCTTGCCCCGTTCATTTTTCCACGTTTTGTCTTTTTCTGCCCACTGCTCCAAATTGGCCGGTATTCCTTTTGTAAAATGGGACATCCTACAATGTAAAGTCCGGAAACCACTGGGAGAGAGCAGCTTTACTCATTCTTTACAATTCGTTGAAGGACAACTTTACAATGGGCCGTTATACTGTAGCTTGTTCCGAGACACCAAAAGACACCAAGAATACATTGCATGATTGGAGATTGAACACCATGAAAAAGAGAACTCTTGCGCTGATGCTTTCCGCCGCTCTGTGCGTGGGTATGCTGGCCGGCTGCGGCGGCGGCGATGCCGGCAGCGCCAACACCCCCGCCGGCAACACCAACAGCCCCGCTGTGACTGAGTCCGAGACTCCCGACAACACCACCGAGCTGACCGGCACCGTGGTTACCAACGGCTCCACCTCCATGGAGAGCGTGATGGGCTCCCTGACCGAGGCCTTCCGTGAGGTCCAGCCCGGCATCCAGGTTCAGTACACCGGTTCCGGTTCCGGCGCCGGCATCACCTCCGCTCAGGACGGCACCGCCGACATCGGTCTGGCCAGCCGCGACCTGAAGGATGATGAGACCGGCGTGAAGGCCATCACCGTGGCTAAGGACGGCATCGCCATCATCATCAACCCCGAGAACCCCGTGGCTGACCTGAGCGTGGAGCAGATCGCTCAGCTGGCTACCGGCGAGATCACCAACTGGTCTGAGGTTGGCGGCAACGACGCTCAGGTCGTGTTCATCGGCCGTGAGGCCGGCTCCGGCACCCGCGACGGCTTCGAGTCCATCACCGGCACCGAGGACGCCTGCAAGTACCAGAATGAGCTGACCTCCACCGGCGAAGTGATCGCCAACGTGGCTTCCAACCCCAACGCCATCGGCTACGCCTCCCTGTCCGCTGTGGATGACACCGTGAAGGCCATCACCGTGGGCGGTGTGGCTGCCACCGAGGAGACCGTTCTGGACGGCACCTACGCCATTCAGCGTAACTTCAACTTCATCGTCAGCGACAGCACCGAGCTCTCCGACGCGGCTCAGGCCTTCATCGAGTGGGCTACCTCCGCTGATGCCGCCGATCTGATCGCCGGCGCCGGCGCGGTGCCCGTGGCCGAGTAAATCCATCCGCCGTTCCGATTGCCCCCTCGGTCACGAGGGGGCAATCTCCATGATTTCAACTTTTTACGAAAGGCCGGTCATCAACCATGAAACAAAAGCTCCGACCGTTGGAAGTGACCATGAACCTGCTGTTCTTCCTGTGCGGTTTCATCGCGGTCGTCTTCGTCCTGTTCATCAGCATCTACCTGATCATCTCCGGCCTGCCCGCCATCAAGGAGATCGGGCTGGTGGAATTTCTGTTCGGGACCAAGTGGGCCTCCACCGCAGCAGAGCCTTCCTTCGGTATCCTTCCCTTTATTCTGACCTCCATCTACGGCACCGCCGGCGCCATTGTGCTGGGCGTTCCGGTGGGCTTTATGACGGCGGTATTTCTGGCCAAGATCGCCCCGCCCAGAGTCGCCTCCGCCGTGCGCACCGCCGTGGACCTGCTGGCAGGCATCCCCTCGGTGGTCTACGGCCTCATCGGCATGATGGTGCTGGTCCCCGCCGTCCGGGAGCTGTTCAACCTGCCTGACGGCGCCAGCCTGTTCTGCGCCATCATCGTGCTGGCCGTCATGATCCTGCCCTCCATCATCTCCGTGTCCGAGACCGCCCTGAAGGCGGTCCCCAAGGAGTATGAGGAGGCCTCCCTGGCCCTGGGGGCCACCCACATCGAGACGGTCTTCCGGGTGAGCGTTCCCGCCGCCTCCAGCGGTATCGCCGCCTCCATTGTGCTGGGCATCGGCCGTGCCATCGGCGAGGCCATGGCCGTCATCATGGTGGCGGGCAACGTGGCCAATATGCCCTCCCTCTTCTCCTCCGTCCGCTTCCTGACCACCGCTGTAGCCAGCGAAATGTCCTACGCCTCCGGCCTCCAGCGTCAGGCCCTGTTTTCCATCGCGCTGGTGCTCTTCCTCTTTATCATGCTTATCAATGTGATCCTCAATACGCTTCTCAAACGGAAGAAGGGGTGATATACTGTGATCGAAATGAAACCTCTTTCCGGAAAGCGGAAGGCCTATGACCGTACCCTCCGTTTCCTGCTCTACTTTTGCGCGATCCTGACCTGCGCGCTGCTGGTGTTCGTCATCGGCTATATCTTCATCAATGGTCTGCCCCACATCTCCTGGGAGTTCCTGACCACCGAAACCAGCTATATCAAGGACACCATCGGTATCCTGCCCAACATTCTTAACACGGTCTATATCGTGGTTGTCACCCTGATCTTTATCCTGCCTCTGGGCGTGGGGGCCGCCATCTACCTCACCGAGTACGCCCGCAACCGCCGGCTGGTGGGTATTCTGGAGTTTGCCACCGAGACCCTCACCGGCATCCCCTCCATCATCTTCGGCCTGGTGGGTATGCTCTTCTTCTGTCAGTTCCTTGGGCTGAAGGCCTCCCTGCTGGCCGGCTCCCTCACCCTGGTCATTATGACCCTGCCCACCATCGTCCGTACCACTCAGGAGGCCCTCAAGACCGTGCCCCAGTCCTACCGTGAGGCCGCTCTGGGCCTGGGCGCCGGCAAGTGGCGCATGATCCGCACGGTGGTGCTGCCCTCCTCGGTGGACGGCATCGTCACCGGCTGCATTCTGTCCGTGGGCCGCATTGTGGGCGAGTCCGCCGCCCTGCTCTTTACCGCCGGCATGGGTATGGCCCTCAATGACTTTTTTGCCTCCTTCGATCACTTTATCCACTCCTCCGGCGCTTCCCTCACCGTGGCCCTGTATGTGTACGCCAAGGAGCGGGCTGAGTTTGACGTGGCCTTTGCCATTGCCGCCATCCTGATGCTGCTCACCCTGGTCATCAACCTGACCGCCAAGCTGGTGGGCAAGAAATTAAAGAAGAAATAAGGAGTTCCAACCATGGATGAAAATACGATTCTGTCTGTGAAGGGGCTGGACCTCTGGTACGGCCAGACCCAGGCCCTGAAGGATGTCAGCGTGGACATTCCCGAAAAGCAGGTCACCGCCCTCATCGGCCCCTCCGGCTGCGGCAAGTCCACCTTCCTGAAAACCCTGGACCGGATGAACGATCTGGTCCCCGGCATCAAGATCACCGGCTCCATCCAGTACCGTGGCCAGGAGATCTACGACTCCAAAGTGGACGTGACCTGGCTGCGCAAGCAGATCGGCATGGTATTCCAGAAGCCCAACCCCTTCCCCATGTCCATCTACGACAACATCGCCTACGGTCCCCGTACCCACGGCATCAAGAACAAGAGCCGTCTGGACGACATTGTGGAGAAGTCCCTCCAGGGCGCCGCTATCTGGGACGAGGTGAAGGATCGCCTCAAAAAGTCGGCTCTGGGCCTGTCCGGCGGCCAGCAGCAGCGTATCTGCATCGCCCGCGCTCTGGCGGTGGAGCCCGACATCCTGCTGATGGACGAGGCCACCTCCGCTCTGGACCCCATCTCCACCTCCAAGATCGAGGACCTGATTGCCGATCTGAAGAAGGACTACACCATCGTCATCGTCACCCACAATATGCAGCAGGCCACCCGTGTGTCCGACAAATGCGCCTTCTTCCTGCTGGGCCAGCTCATCGAGTTCGGGGATACCACCCAGCTCTTCTCCGTGCCCAAGGATAAGCGCACCGAGGACTACATCACCGGCCGCTTCGGTTAACAGGAGGCTCTCATGAGAAAAACCTTTGACGCCGAGCTCCAGGAGCTCAATTATGAAATGATCGACATGGCCGCCGCCGCTGAGGACGCTATCGACGTGGTGGTGGAGTCTCTGGCCTCCAGCGACGATGCCGCCGCCAAATCCGCGGTGGAAATGACCAAGCACATGGACGAAATGGAGCGGGACATCGAAAACCGCTGCCTGCGTCTCCTCCTCCAGCAGCAGCCCGTGGCCCGGGACCTGCGCACCATCTCCGCCGCCCTGAAGATGGTCACCGACCTGCAGCGCATCGGCGACCAGTGCTCCAACATCGCTGAGATTTCCCTGCTGCTGAAGGAGCAGCAGCAGACCCAGACTCTGGCAGACATCCGCACCATGAGCCAGAAGGCCGGTGTCATGGTGAAGCGGGCCATTTTCGCCTACGTCAACCGGGATACCGATGCGGCCAACGCCGTGGTCAGCCTGGACGACGAGATTGATCAGCTCTTCCGCACCATCAAGAGCGAGCTGGTGGAACTCATCGTGGAGAACCGGGAGACGGCTGACCAGGCCATCGACCTGATTATCATCGCCAAGTATCTGGAGCGCATCGCGGACCACGCGGTGAATATCGCCCAGTGGGCTATTTTCTGTGTCACCGGAGAGATCCAGCTCCAGGCCTGAGCCCCCAATACGAAATGGAAGGTGATCCCATGTCCAGAGCCATCGTGGTGGTGGAGGACGACGAGAGCATCCGCGAGATGCTCCGGTACTATTTTCAATCCGTAGGTTATACCGTTCGCCCCTATGAATCCGGCGAGGCCATGTTCGAGGGCGAGACGGCCCATAGCCTTCCCGTGCTGTTTATTCTGGACATCATGCTCCCCGGCATGGATGGTCTGGAAATCCTCCGCCGCCTGCGGGAGGGCCGGGACACCGCCGAGGTGCCGGTCATCATGCTCACCGCCCGCAGCGCTGAGATGGACCGGGTATCCGGCCTGGAAAACGGGGCGGACGACTATGTGGTCAAGCCCTTCGGCATCATGGAGCTCCAGGCCCGGGTGAAGGCGGTGCTTCGCCGCACCGAGCGCCGGGGCGACCAGGTGCTGACCTGCGGGGATCTGGAGATCGACCCCGCTGCCCGGGAGGTCCGCAAGGGCGGTAAGCTGGTGGACCTTACCTTCAAGGAGTTTGAACTGCTCAAGCTGCTGTGTGCCCGCCGGGGCGTGGCCCTCACCCGGGACGAGATACTCCAGACCGTATGGGATTACGATTACACCGGCGAGACCCGCACGGTAGATATGCACGTTAAGGCTCTGCGCCAGAAGCTGGGCGACGACGTGGTCACCACGGTCCGGGGCGTGGGCTATAAAATGTCCTGACGGCCTGCCGCCCTGCCGGGGCGGCTGCCGTCACACCACGGGCGGCCTCCATCCGCCCGTTTTCCCATTATCTGCGAGAGGAGCCTATTATGAAGAAACGAATCATCGGCGCAACACTGCTCACCGTGGTGTTCGCCCTGCTGATCTCCAATGTCGTGGGGGTCCTGATGTTCCGCAGCCGGGAGATGGACGCCGCCCGCTCCACCCTGCAGGAGCTGCTGGAGCTGATGGACGCCCAGAGCGCCATCACCGAGCCGGAGGCTTTGATGGAGCAGTTCCATGCCGCCGCCCCCGACAAGCGGCTCACCATCATCGACACCGACGGCACCGTGTTGGCCGATACCGACGCGGACGCCTCCCAGCTGGAGGATCATAACAGCCGTCCCGAGGTGATTGATGCCGAGCGCTCCGGCTGGGGCGAGGCGGCACGCCGTTCCGATACCCTTGGAACCTCCATGTTCTATGTGGCCAAGCGCTTTGCCGACGGCATGATCGGCCGTGCTGCCATGCCCCTGTCCTCCATCAACTCTTTGGTGATGAGCGGCGTCTGGGGCTTCCTGATCGCCTCCATTGCCGCCCTGCTGCTGGCCTTCCTGCTGTCCCACCGCACCGCCAACCGTATCATAACCCCTCTCAACTCGGTAGGCGGCGCTCTCCAGGGCGTATTGGACGGCAAAAAGACACCCGGACTGGAGGATCTTCAGGCCGACGACGAGCTGCGTCCCATCCTGCGCTACATTGACAAGCTGATGGATCAGCTGGGCGGCTACATTCAGTCCATTACCGCCGAGCGGGACAAGGTCAGCCTGATCTTGGACTGTATGGACGAGGGCCTGATCCTGCTGGATGAGGAAGGCAAGGTGCTGGCCATCAACCGGGCTGCCCGTACCCTGTTCGGCTTCCCCGAGGGAGAGCAGGAGGACGGCGCTCTGCTGCTCACCCGCAGCCGCCGGCTCCGGGAGGCCATCCATGACTGCCAGGAAAAACATTCCTCCATTATGCTGGATGTGGATGCTCTCACCGAGGATGCCCGCTCCCTGCGGCTCTTCGTCTCCCCCGTCTCCGGCCGCCAGTATGAGGGCCAGCCGGTGGGTACCTCCATCCTGGTGTCCGACGTCACTGAGCTGAAGAAGGCGGAGGGTATCCGCAGTGAATTCACCGCCAACGTGTCCCATGAGTTGAAAACTCCTCTGACCAGCATCAAGGGCTTTACCGATATGCTGTCCAGCGGCATGGTAACCTCTCCCGCCGATCAGAAGCGGTTTATCACCATGATCGGCGTGGAAGTGGACCGGCTCATCGACCTCATCAACGACATTCTCAAGCTGTCCGAGCTGGAGTCGGTGGCCATTGACCAGACCGAGGAGCGCTCCGCGGTGCTGGACGCGGCCCATGACACCGCCTCCCTGCTGGAGCCCTCCGCCAAGGCCGCCGGTGTGACCCTGGCCGTGGAGGGCGAGAGCGTCACCGTAGGCGTCCCCATGAGCCGGCTGAAGGAGCTGCTCTTCAATCTGATGGGCAACGGCATCAAGTACAGCGAAAACGGCGGCACGGTGACCACCCGTGTCCATGTACAGGACGGCAAGGCTGTGATCTCAGTGGAAGACCACGGCATCGGCATCCCCGAGGAGGACCAGAGCCGGGTATTTGAGCGGTTCTATCGGGTGGAAAAGGGCCGGGCCCGCAAGAACGGCGGCACCGGCCTGGGGCTGGCCATCGTCAAGCACATCACCCAGCTTTACGGCGGCACCGTCAGCCTGGAGAGCCAGGTAGGCAAAGGTTCCACCTTCACTGTGATCCTTCCCATTCCCAACAACTAAGACAAATCCCCTGCCGGTTCTCCGGCAGGGGATTTTTATGCCATAAACGTGCCCGCCCCGGAGCCTTCCGGAGCGGGCACGTTTTGCTTTGTTCGTTTGGAGTTTGCTTGGATTACTGATGGATAGCGGTACCGGTGCGGCCGGCCACGCCGTCCTTGGCCTTCTCCAGCAGGGTGATGAGGGCGGAGCGGCCGGGAGCGCTCTCAGCGAACTCCACAGCGGCCTGCACCTTGGGCAGCATGGAGCCGGGAGCGAAGTGACCCTCAGCGATGTACTTGCGAGCCTCGTCGGGAGTGAGGGAGTCCAGCCACTGCTCGTTGGGCTTGCCGAAGTTGATGGCCACCTTCTCCACGGCGGTGAGGATGATGAGGGTATCGGCCTCCACCTGCTGAGCCAGCACGCAGGAGGCGAAGTCCTTGTCGATAACGGCAGCAGCGCCCTTCAGGTGATGACCCTCGGTCTTGTAAACGGGGATACCGCCGCCGCCGCAGGCCACTACCACCAGGCCGGCAGCCACCATGTCACGGATGGACTGGATCTCAATGATGGACTGGGGCTTGGGAGAAGCCACCACACGGCGATAGCCGCGGCCGGCGTCCTCGATGACGTTGTAGCCGCGCTCGGCCACCATCTTGTCGGCCTCTTCCTTGGTCATGAAGGCGCCGATGGGCTTGGTGGGATTCTGGAAAGCCTTGTCCTCGGGGTCCACCTCAACCTGGGTCAGCACGGTGGCCACGCCCTTGTTGATGCCCCGATCCAGCAGCTCCTCCCGGAGGGCGTTCTGCAGGTCGTAGCCGATGTAGCCCTGGCTCATGGCCACGCACACGGACAGGGGGCAGGGGATGTACTTCTCCGGCTCGGAGCGGGTCAGCTCGGCCATGGCTTTCTGGATCATGCCCACCTGGG
Organism: Flavonifractor sp. An112; assembly: GCF_002161085.1. GTDB lineage: Bacteria > Bacillota > Clostridia > Oscillospirales > Oscillospiraceae > Flavonifractor > Flavonifractor avicola. The sequence goes on from NZ_NFLU01000010.1 coordinate 44,819, forward strand.
GACCGTTGCCGTGGGCGATGATGACCTCGTGGCCCTCTTCAATCAGATCCACGATGGCCTTGGCGGTCTGCTTCACGGCGATCATCTGCTCAGGAAGATTGTTGCCCAGAGCATTGCCGCCCAGGGCGATCACGATACGCTTGCCCATGTTAAACACCTCAATATTCGTAAAATAGTGGGGCCCGTCCGCACAGATACAGGCAGGTTGACCTATGCGGACGGGCCTTTAAAAGGAAGGGGAAGGAAAAATGGAAGTCAGATATGGATCAGAATCTTACTTCTGGAACCAACGGGCGATGCCGCGCTCCTCCAGGGCCTTCAGAGTGGCCTGGGGATCCTTAACCTTAGCCAGGAAGATCATAGCGGCGATGATGTAGGGCTTGTAGGAAGCCTCCTTGTACAGAGGATCACGATAGCGATCGAACACGGAAGCCTCGACCTCGCCATCCTTGCAGGACACGTCGTTGATGTCGGCGGGCAGGCAGTGCATATACAGAGCCTTGCCGTCCTTGGTGGTCTTCATCAGCTCCTCGGTGCAGCACCAATCCTTGTGGTTGGCGTTCTGAGCCAGCAGCTCCTTCTCCAGAGCCTTGATGCCGTCGGTGTCGCCCTCGGCGTACAGGTTGGTGCGCTTCTCCATGGCGGCGAAGGGAGCCCAGCTCTTGGGATACACGATGTCGGCATCCTTGAAGGCCTCAGCCATGCTGTTGGTCTTGGTAAAGGTGCCGCCGGACTTCTCGGCGTTCTTCTTGGCGACCTCCTCGACCTCGGGCATAACCTCGTATCCCTCGGGGTGAGCCAGGACGACGTCCATGCCGAAGCGGCTCATCAGGCCGATGATGCCCTGGGGCACGGAGAGGGGCTTGCCGTAAGAGGGGCTGTAAGCCCAGGTCATGGCGATCTTCTTGCCCTTCAGGTTCTCAACGCCGCCGAAGTGATGGATGATGTGCAGCATATCGGCCATAGCCTGGGTGGGGTGGTCGATGTCGCACTGCAGGTTGACCAGGGTGGGCTTCTGCTCCAGAACGCCGTCCTTGTGGCCCTGGGTCACGGCCTCAACCACTTCCTTCTGATAGGTGTGGCCCTTGCCGATGTACATATCGTCGCGGATGCCGATGACGTCGGCCATGAAGGAGATCATGTTAGCGGTCTCGCGGACGGTCTCGCCGTGAGCGATCTGGCTCTTGCCCTCGTCCAGGTCCTGAACCTCCAGGCCCAGCAGGTTACAAGCGGAAGCGAAGGAGAAACGGGTACGGGTGGAGTTGTCGCGGAACAGGGAGATGCCCAGGCCGGACTCAAAGATCTTGGTGGAGATGTTGTTCTCACGCATATAGCGCAGAGCGTCGGCCACGGTGAAGACGGCCTCGATCTCGTCGTCGGTCTTGTCCCAGGTCAGGAAGAAATCGCCCTCGTACATCTCCTTGAAGTTCAGGGCATTCAGCTTGTCGATATACATCTGCAGAGTCTTGTCCATTGCAATCGATCTCCTTTTCAATATTTAGTCGGTTGGTGGATGGATACGGGTCTCATATCCGCAGGGGCGGCTTGCGCCGCCCCATATGGCCTATGTCAGCGCTTCTTACTTAATGTCGTTGTTGGTCTTGCCGGCGCGGAACTGGGTCACGTCAGCGGTCTTGTTCTCCTCCTTGTACAGGCCGGGCACGGCAGCGTACAGGGCGGCGCAGGAAACCAGGTCCTGCTTCCAGGTGATCTCGTTGGGGGCGTGAGCCTGAGACTCAGCACCGGGGCCGAAGCCCACGCAGGGGATGCCGTAGCGGCCCTGGATGGCAACGCCGTTGGTGGAGAAGGTCCACTTGTCGATCAGAGGACGGTGACGCAGGTGCATGGCGCCGTCGGGCCCGATGCGCTCCTCGCCGAACAGGGCGTGGTGGGCGTCGGCCAGAGCCTGAACGTGAGCGGCGTTCTCCTTGTTGATCCAGGTGGGGAAGTAAGCCTCGGTCTCGTACACCTCGCCGGTCCAGGAGGGACGGTCGTACATATACATGGAGACCTTCACGTCGTCGCCGTACTTCTTCACGTTGGGCAGGTTGCGGATCTCATCCAGGCAGGAATCCCAGGTCTCGCCGGCGGTCATACGGCGGTCGATGGAGATGGAGCAGGAGTCAGCCACAGCGCAGCGGCTGGGAGAGGTGTAGAAGATCTGGGAGGTGGTGCAGGTGCCGCGGCCCAGGAAGCGGGCGTCCTCGTAGTGGTCGGGGTTGTACTTGGGGTTGAGCATCTTCACGAGGCCCTTGATCTCGGTGGAGTCGGCGTCGTCGTTCTCGTTGAGGGCGCGCACATCCTGGAGAATGTCAGCCATCTTGTAGATAGCGTTGTCGCCGCGCTCGGGAGCGGAGCCGTGGCAGGAAACACCCTTCACGTCCACGCGGATCTCCATACGGCCGCGGTGACCACGGTAGATGCCGCCGTCGGTGGGCTCGGTGGAAACCACGAACTCAACCTGCTCCTTCTTAATGCCCTTGGCGGGGAAGAACTTGTTGACGATGTACTGCCAGCACATACCGTCGCAGTCCTCTTCCTGCACGGAGCCCACAACCATGATCTTGTAGCCGTCGGGGATCAGGCCCAGATCCTTCATGATCTTGGCGCCGTAGGTAGCGGAAGCCATGCCGCCCTCCTGGTCGGAACCGCCGCGGCCGTAGATGACCTCGTCATCCTCGTAGCCCTCGTAGGGATCGTGGGTCCAGTTGTTGATGTTGCCGATGCCCACGGTGTCGATGTGGGAGTCGAAGGCGATGATCTTGTCGCCCTTGCCCATCCAGCCAATGATGTTGCCCAGGCCGTCCACCTCGACCTCATCGTAGCCCAGCTTCTCCATCTCGGCCTTGATGCAGGCGACAACTTCCTTCTCCTCGCAGCTCTCGCTGGGGTGGGAGATCATGGCCCGCAGGAAACGGGTCATATCAGCCTTATAACCTTCGGCAGCAGCTTTGATCTTCTCAAAATCCATGGTAATGACCTCCATTTTCAATTTATTTCACGGTTTCATCGGGACATTTCCCGGTCAGCACAAACTTAGTAAGGCTTCTGGGGGGTGTCGATGGTGGGATACTCGCCGTCCCAGATCACCCGACGGAACTTCAGGGGATCGGTGTTGCCCTCGGTGGAGAACATGAGCACCTGGCTGAAGCGGTTGAGCTCCAGAGCGTCGCGCAGCTCCTTGTAGGTGTCGTCGCACATGATGGCGTCCAGCACGCCCATACCCACGGCACCGGACTCGCCGGAGATCACAGTGGGATCGCCCTTGACAGGCACGCCCAGCATACGCATACCCTTGGCGCTCACCCAGTCGGGGCAGGAAATGAAGGCGGAAACATGGTTGCGGAGGATGTCCCAGGAGATGGTGTTGGGCTCGCCGCAGGCCAGACCGGCCATGATGGTCTGGAGGTCGCCGGTGACGATGCGGGGCTTGCCGTCGTTGGCCAGAGCACCCTGATAGAGGCAGTCAGCAGCGCGGGCTTCCATTACCACGAACTTGGGAGGATCGTTGGGGAACAGGTTGGTGAAGTAACCCACCACAGCGCCGGCCAGAGAGCCCACGCCGGCCTGCACGAACACGTGAGTGGGGCGGTTCACGCCGCACTGACGGAGCTGATCGGCAGCCTCGTTGGCCATGGTGCCGTAGCCCTGCATGATCCAGGAGGGGATCTCCTCGTAGCCGTCCCAAGCGGTGTCCTGCACGATGACGCCGTGCTCGGTCTGCTCAGCCTCGGCGGCGGCCATACGCACGCAGTCGTCGTAGTTGACTTCCTCGATGGTGACCTTGGCACCCTCCTTGGCGATGTTGTCAAAGCGGGACTTGGCGCTGCCCTTGGGCATATGTACCACAGCCTTCTGGCCCAGCTTGTTAGCAGCCCAGGCCACGCCGCGGCCGTGGTTGCCGTCGGTGGCGGTGAAGAAGGTGGCCTGGCCGAACTCCTTGCGGAAGGCCTCGCTGGTCAGGTAGTCGTAGGTCATCTCGGAAACGTCCCGGCCCATCTCCTTGGCAATGTACTTAGCCATGGCGAAGGAACCGCCCAGCACCTTAAAGGCGTTGAGGCCGAAGCGGTAGGACTCATCCTTCACATACACGCCGCCCAGGCCCAGGTACTTGGCCATGCCCTCCAGCTGAGCCAGGGGGGTGATGGAGTACTGGGGGAAGGAGCTGTGGAAGAAGCGGGCCTTGGCCACGTTGGACAGGGACATGACGTCCAGCTGCTTGTCGTCGCTCTTCGGCATTTTATTGAGGACCCATTTGAGCTGGTCTTTCATCGAACACTCGCCTCCAAATTTTCTTTGCGCACTCGCAAACTTTCTTTTGTTTTCTGAGACCATCATACCACTTGTTTTCCAGTTGTCAAGAGGAAATCAGAAAAAAATATTGATATACTAAAAATTTTTTTGGCGACGTCTCAAACCCTCTGGTTTTAGTGGGTTTTCCCCCCTCCCCTCTTCCCGGTCAGAGCAAAAAAGGAGGCCTCAGAGCGGTGGTTTTTCCACCGCTGATCTGAGGCCCCCTGGAAGGTCTTTGGGCGGCCTCCGTGACTGGGTAACTGGGTATGAGCGTTGCTTACTTTTTGTAGTAGGTCTTTTCCATGGGCAGGCTGGTACGCAGGATGTGATCCTTGGCGTAATAGGCGCCCTGGACAGCCGGTGCAGTGGGGATGGTGGCGATCTCACCGATGCCCTTGGCGCCGTAGGCGAAGGGCAGCAGCTCGTCCTTCTCCACATAGATGGCGTGGATATCGGGGATCTGGTTGGACCGCATCAGGCCCAGAGTGCCGTACTTGGCCTGGGGCACGCAGTCCTTCAGGGGGAAGTCCTCGGTGAGGGCGTAGCCCAGACCCATGAGCACGCCGCCCTCGATCTGACCCTGGATGGAGGTGGGGTTGACCACCTTGCCGGAGTCGTGGGCCGCGTAGACCTCCTTGACCTGACCCTCGTCGTCCAGAATGACCACATGGGTGGCAAAGCCGTAGGCCACATGGCTCTTGGGATTGGGCTTGTCGGAGCCCAGCTTGTCGGTGGGATCGAAGAACTCGGCAAAGTACTCCTTCCCTTCCAGCTTGGACAGGTCGCCGTTCACCTCGTCCATATCCTTCTTCAGATCCACGGCGGCCATACGCACGGCCTCGCCGGTAATCAGGGTCTGACGGGAGCCGGAGGTAGTACCGGAGTCGGGAGCCACTTCAGAGTTGGCACCCATGTTCCGCAGCAGCAGCCGGGGCAGCCCGGTGGTCTGGGAGAGGACCTGGAGGAAGACGGTGGCGCAGCCCTGACCGATGTCGGAGGCGGCGGCATACAGCTCCACCATGCCGTCACGCACCACCAGCTTGCAGCGGCCCTTGTCGGGCAGGCCCACGCCCACGCCGGCGTTCTTCATGGCGCAGGCGATGCCCGCGTGGTCCATGTTGGCCTCGTACACGTCCTTGACCGCCAGCAGGGTCTCCTTCAGAGCGGTGGAGCAGTCGGCGATCTGGCCATTGGGCAGCACCTTGCCGGGCTCAATGGCGTTGCGGTAGCGGATCTCCCAGGGGGAGATGCCTACCTTCTCGGCCAGCAGGTTGATGTTGGACTCCAGGGCAAACTCGCTCTGGCACACGCCGAAGCCACGGAAGGCACCGGCAGGAGGATTGTTGGTGTAGTAGCCGAAGCCGCGGATGTCGGTATTCTGGTAGCAGTAGGGGCCCACGGAGTGGGTGCAGGCACGCTCCAGTACGGGGCCGCACAGGGAGGCATAGGCGCCGGTGTCGAAGTAGATCTCGCAGTCCAGACCGGTAAAGATGCCGTTCTCATCGCAGCCCAGGGTGAAGGTACCCTCCATATAGTGGCGCTTGGGGTGGAAGTTGATGGACTCCTGCCGGGTGAACTTCACCTTCACCGGCTTGTTCACCTTCAGGGCCGCCAGCACCGCCAGGTGCTGCACGGACACGTCCTCCTTGCCGCCGAAGCCGCCGCCCACGAACTTGTTCTCCACCACGATGCGGTCTGGCTCCCAGCCCAGCATGATGGAGATCTCCTTCCGGGTGTCGTACACGCCCTGGTCGGAGGTGTACACCTTCACGCCGTCCTTGTAGGGGAAGGCCACGGCGCACTCGGGCTCCAGGAAGGCGTGCTCGGTGAAGGGAGTCTTGTAGCTCTGGGTCACCACATACTTGGAGTTGGCCAGGGCGGTCTTGGCGTCGCCCCGGGTCACATGGCGCTGCTGGCACAGGTTGCCGTTGGGGTGGAGCTTGGGGGCATTCTCGGCCATGGCCTCCTGGATGGAGCGCACCGGCTCCAGCTGCTCGTAGCTGATCTTCACCAGCTTCTTGGCCTGGGCCAGCACCTTCTCGTTCTCAGCAACCACCAGGCAGATGGCGTCGCCCACACAGCGGGTGATATCGCCCTTGGCGATGAACACATCCCAGTCCTGCTGGATGTGGCCCACCTTGTTGTTGGGCACGTCCTCAGCGGTGAGGACAGCCAGCACGCCGGGCAGCTCCAGGGCCTTGGAGGCGTCAATGTCCAGCACCTTTGCTCTGGGATACTGGGAGCGGACGGCGGAGGCGTGAACCATGCCCTCCATCTCGATGTCGTCACAGTAGGCGCCGCTGCCCAGCACCTTGCCCCGCACGTCAGTGCGGAAGGCCCGGTCGCCCACGCCGTATACGTCGCCCTTCTCCAGCTCGGGGTCGATCTTCTCCTCTCCCCGGAGGATGGCGGCGGTGAGGGAAATACCCTCAATGATCTTCTTGTAGCCGGTGCACCGGCAGATGTTGCCCCGGATGGCCTTCTTGATGTCGGCCTCGGAGGGATTGGGGTTCTGGTCAATGAGGGCCTTGCCCGCCATCACCATACCGGGGATACAGAAGCCGCACTGGACGGCGCCCACCTTGCCGAAGGCGTACACAAAGGCCTCCTGCTCGTCGTGGGACAGGCCCTCTACGGTAAGGATGGTCTTACCCACCGCCTTCTTGGTGGTGAGGACACAGGACTTGACGGCCTTGCCGTCCACCACGATGGTACAGGTGCCGCAGGCGCCTTCGCTGCACCCGTCCTTGACGGAATAGAGGTGCAGATCGTCGCGCAGATAGCGCAGCAGGGGCTTATCCTCCTCGGTGGTACGGAGGAGGCCGTTTACGGTAAAAGAATAGCTCATCTGTGGTCCCTCTTTCCTATGCAAAGTCAGCCACGGTAAAGACGCCGTCAGCGTCCACGATCACGCCCCGGGGGCACTTTACCGCGCACATTCCGCAGGAGATGCAGCGCTCCGGATCGATGACCGCGTGGTTGTCCACCATGGTAATGGCGGCCGCCGGACAGTTGCGCTCGCACATACGGCAGGTGATGCAGCTGACGTCGCAGGCATTCCGGGCCACGGGGCCGGCATCCTGATTGGAGCAGCGGGGCACGATGGTGGTGTCCGCGTCCACCAGACGGATCAGGCCCTGGGGGCAGGCCTCCACGCACAGGCCGCAGCCCACGCAGGCCTCCCGGTCCACCACGGCAGCGCCGTGGACACCGATGTGGATGGCGTCCAGACGGCAGGCCTCCACGCAGCTGCCCAGGCCCAGGCACCCCTGAGCGCACTCCAGCACTCCGTCGGCAAAGGCCTGCTTTGCCATGCTGCAATCCAGGTAGGACAGATCCGCCTCTCCCCGGCGCTTGGCCCGGCTGCCGCCGGCGCAGTACACCATGGCGATACGGTTGTTTTGGGTCGGTGCCATGTTGGGTTCCTCCTTACACAGGGCGGGCTCCAGGGATTCCCGCCCGGTCAGTATTCCATCGTCCAATCCACCTATCCCCCACGCGCACGCAAAGCCTCAGTCAACACTGAGGCGATGCGCGCTGCCGTGGGGGGTGGCAGTGGAACCGATTTACACTTTTACTTCAGCAGATAGCTGTAGCTGTCATACACAGCGCAGATCAGCTTGCGCAGGGGCTCGTACAGACCGCAGCCGGCGTCGGCCACATCGTACTCCTTGACCTGGCCGCCCAGACGGACCCGGGTCTTGGTGCCTTCCAGCTTCAGGAAGCCCTCGTTCTCGCTGTTGACGAAGTCCTCCTCGCTCCAGAACAGGGTGAACTTATCCTTGTAAGGACGGCTGTCGTAGGGGCAGAAGGTGCCGCAGTTGCCGCACTCGTTACACATACCATCCACATGGATGATCTGGCGCATCCGCATACCGGGCACGGCGATGGCCACGTTGGCACGGTTGGGGCACACCTCGGTGCAGGTCTCGCACACGGTGGCACAGCCCAGGCAGCGGATGTCGTCGCAGCTGCTGCAATCGGTGCAGACGTCGCCGCGCTTGGCCAGAGGCTTCTGGTAGTCGGGGTTGACGTTCTTGTCCACATAGACGTTCACGTCGAAGTCCTGAATGGCGCGGGCAGCCTTGGTAGCGCCGGCAATGGCCTCCACCACGGTGCCGGGGCCCTTCTGGCCGTCGCCGATGACGTAGACGTTCTTTACGGAGGACTCCAGGGTGTCGGCGTTGACCACAGCCTTGCCGCGGTTATCCACTTCCAGGCCGTTGGCGGTGTACAGCTCGGTGTCCACCTTCTCGCCCACGGCGGTGATGACGGTGCAGGCGGGGACCTCAACCACCTTGCCGGTGTCCACGGGGGACCGGCGGCCGGAGGCGTCGGGAGCACCCAGCTCCATCTGGTGGCAGGTGAGCACGCCGTCCTTCACACCCACGGGAGCCAGCAGCTCGCAGAACTCCACGCCGTCCTCCAGAGCCAGCTCCAGCTCCTCCTGATCGGCGGGCATATAGCGCTTGGTGCGGCGGTAGACCAGGGAGACCTTCTCCACGCCGGGGATGCGCTTGGCGGCCCGGGCAGCGTCCATAGCGGTGTTGCCGCCGCCGATGACCACCACGTTCTTGCCCAGATCCAGGCTCTCGGGGGCCTTCTTGGCCTTCTCCAGGAACTCGATGACGTTCATTTCCTCGCCGTACTCCATGCCGGCGCTGCCCTTGTGCCAGGCGCCGGTGGCCAGGATGACCTGGGTGTAGCCCTTGTCGAAGAGGTCCTGCACGCTCTTGACCTCGGTATTCAGCTCCACCTTCACGCCCATGGCGTTCATCAGCTTGACATCGTTGTCGATGGCCTCATCGCTGATACGGAAGGCGGGGATCACGTGACGGACGATGCCGCCCAGGGAGTCCTTGCGCTCAAAGATAGTCACATCCACACCGGCGCGGCCCAGGAAGTAGGCGGCGGACATACCGGCGGGGCCACCGCCGATGACGGCAACCTTTTTGCCAGCCACGGGAGCAGCGGGCTTCAGCTTGGGCAGCAGGGCCTCAAAGCCGCCCTCGGCAGCCTTCAGCTTTTGGGTGCGGATGTACACGCTCTCGTCATAGGCGTTGCGCATACACTTGTCCTGGCAGCGGTGAGAGCAGATGGTGCCGGTGATGAAGGGCAGAGCGTTGCGGTGGGTGATGATCTGGAGGGCCTCCTCGTACTTGCCCTCGTTGACCTTCATCAGGTAGGCAGGGATATCCTGCTCAATGGGGCAGCCGTTGCGGCAGGGGGCCTCGAAGCAGTCGATGAGAGGCACCTTCTTGTCCATCTTGCGGCTGGGGATGGGCTTCATGGGCTTCTGGTAGTGGGCGTCGGTGACGAACTCCTGCACCAGAGCCTGGGCCTTGGCCACGTCCACGCCGGTCCAGGGCTCATAGCTGATGTCCATCAGCTCCTTGCCGATCTGGCTGAAGCGCTGATAGCCGCCGGGCTTCAGGACGGTGGTAGCCATGGTGATGGGCCAGATACCGGCCTCAAACAGCTTCTTGATGGAGTGGATGTCGGCGCCGCCGGAGTAGGAGATACGCAGCTTGCCCTTGAACTCCTTGGACAGCATCCCGGCCAGGGACAGGGACAGGGGGTACAGGGAGCGGCCGGACATATACATCTCCTCGCTGGGCAGCTCGCCGGCCTTCACATCCACGGGGAAGGTGTTGGTGATCTTCACGCCGAACTCCAGGCCCCGCTCGCCGGTGAGCTTCATCAGGCGGTGGAACATGGGGATGGCGTCGGCCCACTGCAGGTCCTCCAGGAAGTGGTGGTCGTCAAAGGCGATGTAGTCGAAGCCCAGGCCGTCCAGGGTCTTGCGGGCGAACTCATAACCCAGCAGAGTGGGGTTGCACTTGATGTAGGTGTTCAGGTTCTTTTCGGTAATGAGGTAGGTGGCGATGCGCTCGATCTCATCGGGGGGGCAGCCGTGGAGGGTGGACTCGGTGATGGAGTCGGACACCTTGGGGGAGATGGCCTTCACATAGGCCTCATCCACGTTCTGGAACTTGTCCAGGTTAGCCAGAGCCCAGTCCATGCACTCCTTCCAAACCTCGGTCTGGGAGGCGTCCATCATGCCGTTGATGTACTTGTCCACTTTCTCGCTCTTGATGCCGGCCAGGTCGTAGCCCACGCTCATGTTGAACACGAAGCCGTTGGGATCGCCCAGCTCCAGCTCCTTGGCCAGCAGCTTGCAGGCGAACCAGGCCTTGACATACTCGGCGAAAGCCTGGGGCACATACAGCTCGGTGGACCACTCGCAGTTGTAGCACTCGTCAGCGGCGGTGATGCAGGGCTTGTTGACGCACTTGCTCAGCTCGTCGCCGTCCATGACCTGAACGGTCTTGACCTCAAAGAAGCGGCTGCCGGCGGCGTAGGCGGCGATGATGTTCTGGGCCAGCTGAGTGTGGGGGCCGGCGGCGGGGCCGTAGGGAGACTCGATCTTCTCCTCAAAGATGGGCAGGGTCTTGCCGTTGGTGTGCTTGACCAGCTTGGACACGCCGAAGATGGAACCCTGGCTCTTATACTCGCTGAGGATCCAGTTCATCAGGTGGGCAAAAGGCATGGGACGCATAATATCACTCATAATCAAAACCTCCAGTTATCGTTATAACTCGGAATTACATTTTGTTTTCAGTTTTTGGGCTTTTCTCAGTAAGTGCAGTGGTTCAGCTCGCCCCACAGCTTCTTGGACTGCTCCATGCACCAGGCGTTGATCTTGGCCCCACCCGGACCGGCCGGGCGGGGCCCCCGATCCCTTTTATCTGCTCGGGGCGAATGAATCGCCCCGGCATCAAGGTTTTGCCGGAGGCAAAACCCTTGGTGAGGACAAGATCAACCTGTGCCGTGCTCAGTAAGTGCAGTGGTTCAGCTCGCCCCACAGCTTCTTGGCCTGTTCCATGCACCAGGCGTTGATCTTGTCCTCGTCAATGCCCACGAACTCGCGGTCCTTGTACAGCACCTTGCCGTTGATGATGGTGGTGCGGCAGTTCTTGCCCATCATGCCAAAGAGCATATGGCCATCGATGTTGGCGTCGGAGAAGGGAGTGAAGGGCTTGTAGTCCATCACGATCACGTCGGCAGCGGCGCCGGGCTTGAGCACGCCCAGAGGCTTCTTGAAGTAGCGGGAGCAGATCTTGGCGTTGTTCTGGAAGAGCATCCCGGTGGCCTCGCACCAACCCACGTTGGGCTGACAGACGTTGTGGCGCTGCATGGGCAGCAGGACCTTCAGGCTCTCCAGCATATCGTGGGTGTAGGCGTCGGTGCCCAGACCGATGAGGATGCCCCGGTTGTACAGCTGCAGCACGGGAGAGCAGCCCACGGCGTTGCCCATGTTGGACTCGGGGTTGTGGCAGACCATGGTGTTGGTCTCCTTGATGATGTCCATCTCGGCGGGAGAGACGTGGATGCAATGGCCCAGCATGGTCTTCTCGCCCAGGATGCCGTTGTACAGCAGGCGGTTGATGGGGCGGCAGCCGTAGTTCTGCAGGGAGTCGTACACGTCGTTCATGCCCTCGGCCACGTGGATGTGGAAGCCGGTCATGCCGTCGTTGGCCTTGACCATCTTCTCAAAGGTCTTGTCGGAGATGGTGAACAGGGCGTGGCCGCCGAACATGGCCTTGATCATGTCGTCGTCCTGCTCCTTGGCCCACTTAGCGAAGTCGGCGTTCTCCTGAATGGACTGATCGCACTTCTCCTGGCCGTCACGCTCGGACACCTCGTAGCAGAGGTTGGCGCGCATACCCAGCTCCTTGCACACGTCCTTAATGGCAAAGAGGGAACCGGGGATCTCACAGAAGGAGGCGTGGTGATCAAAAATGGTGGTCACGCCGTCCCGGATGCAGTCCAGGATGGTGGCGTAGGCGCAGGCGCGGGTGCCATCCAGGGTCAGGTGGCGGTCGATGTACCACCACTGGCCGTCCAGCACCTCAAAGAAGTTGGTGGGATTGAAGCCGTTGATGGACAGGCCCCGGGCCAGACCGGAATAGATGTGAGTATGGACGTTGATAAGGCCGGGCATGATGACGCCGCCCTTGGCATCCACGAACTCGGCATCGGGATACTTGGCCTTCATGTCGGCCAGGGAGCCGACCTCCTTGACCACCTCGCCGTCCAGAACAACGGCGCCGTCTTCCAGATAAGGGAGCTCCTCGCTCCGGGTGATGAGTCTGCCATTACCGACCAGCAGCATAGTAAGTTCCTCCTTTAAATTTCGTTCTTTTTCTCCGTAAAAAAATTGCCCATTCCTGGTGGAATGGACAGTACAAATTCGTTCTTCTCTAGGTTGCATCCGCAACCCAGCCGAATTCCATGTCCATCCAGCCCGTGCGCGAAAGCACTCCGTTGCAGCTACAACTTTTTATATGGAAATTTGTGCATCTTGCATAGTTTCATTCTCTCGTTGTTTTTATGTTACCACACTTCGCACGGATATGCAATACTTTTGTTAGAAAAACAAAAAATTTTTTAGGTCCGCAAAATGAGTTGAATCTGAGCTGAAATGTGGTAAAATGATAGAGATATATTTTACCGTCTGCCGCTGAATCGGTGACCTTTGGTGCCCATTCCTCCGGGGGTGCCTGCCGCTCTGGCGCAGACTCTGAAAGGAGGGAATCTACGTGCCAGAAGCATCTACCCTGCAATTCCTCTTCAAACTGGCCAAAGGGATCGCCAGCCAGTTTGGTCCCAACTGCGAGGTGGTGGTTCATGACCTGGCCACCAACGATCCGGAAAGTTCCATCGTCGCCATTGAAAACGGGCAGGTTACGGGACGTAAGGTGGGCGATGGACCGTCTCATGTGGTCCTGGAGGCCCTGCGGGGCAATCAGGACCAGCTGCAGGATCACCTGTGCTACCTAACCCGCACCAAGGACGGCAAGATCCTCAAGTCCACCACCATCTACATCCGGGATGACGACGGCACCCCCATCGGGATCTTCGGCATCAACTACGATATCACCCTGATGCTGGCCATGGAGACTGCGCTCAAGCAGTTCACCGCCACTGAACGGGAGGAGAAGGAGCCCGAGCCCATCTCCCGCAATGTCTCCGATCTGCTGGATGAGCTGATGGAGCAGAGCGTGAAGATCGTGGGCAAGCCTGTGGCGCTGATGAATAAGGAAGACAAGGTGAAGGCCATTCAGTTCCTGAACGACACCGGCGCCTTCCTTATCACCAAAAGCGGCGACAAAGTATGCAAGTTCTTCGGAATCTCCAAGTATACGCTGTACAGCTACATTGATGAAGCTAAGGAATGATCCTAGGAAAGGGCCCGGCTCCCCAGGGAGCCGGGCCTTTTATTGTCTTTGGTTTATTTACTCTCCTTGTCCTTGGGCAGGACCAGATTGAGGATGATGGCCATGATGGTGGCAACTACCACGGAGGAGGAACCGAACACGGTGTTGACCCAAGTGGGGAAGCCCTCGCCGGCCAGGCAGCCGGACACCTGGGTGATACCAACGCCCAGAGCCACAGACAGGCCTACCACGGAGCTCTTGCGGGGGGTAAAGCCGCCCTCGGTGATCATGCGGATGCCAGTCATGGTAATGGTGGCAAACACCGAGATGGTGGCGCCGCCGATGACGCTCTGGGGAATGGTGGTGAGCAGGGAGGCAAACTTGGGCATCAGACCGGCCACCAACAGGATACCGGCAGCCAGAGCAAAGACCGCCCGGTTGATGACCTTGTTGACGGTAACGATACCCACGTTCTGGCTGTAAGTAGCAGCAGGGAGGCCGCCGAAGAAGGCGCCCAGGATGCTCATAACGCCCTGGCCAATGATACCGCCGGACAGTTCGCGATCGGAGGGCATCCGGTCCATGCCGCCCATGGTGGTGGAGGACAGGTCGCCGATGGTCTGCACCGCGTTAACCACATACACGATACCCAAAGACACGGCAGCAGCGGGGACAAACTTGATCTCAAAGGGCATAAACTGGGGCAGCGCGGCCCACTGAGCGGTCTCCACGCCGGAGAAATTCACCATACCCAGGGCCATGGCCACAAAGTAACCCACAATCATACCGATGAGAATGGCACCCAGCTTGAAGATACCCTTGGTGAAGTTGGTGAGAATAAACACCACCGCCAAGGTAATGAGGGCTACCAGCCAGCTCTTCGGAGTTCCGAACTCAGGGGTGCCGGCACCACCAGCCATATAGCGCACCGCAGTGGGATAGAGAGACAGGCCAATGGTGAAGATAACGGTACCGGTGACCAGAGGCGGGAAGAGGGGGCGGATCCACTTGACAAAGATGCCAAAAACAATGGCCACACAACCGCCAATAATCTCGGCGCCAAGAATTGTGGCAATATCGAATTCCGTTCCAATCGCCTGCAGGGTGGGGATGTATGCGAAGCTGATGCCCATGATAACGGGCAGGCCGGCACCGATGCGCCGGAAGATGGGGAAAAGCTGGAGCAGAGTGGCAAGGGCGGTCAGGATCAGGGAGACCTGAATCATCAGGGTCTTCTCTGCTTCGCTCAGACCACAGGTGTTGGCAACCAGAATAGCAGGCGTAATGATACCCACTACCGCGGCCACCACGTGCTGGAGGCCCAGGGGGATCAGCTGACCCGGCTGGGGGATACCGTTCCATTGAAATACGGTATCAGAGTTCTTTGTTTTTGGTGTACCCATTCCAATCACCTCACAAAAATTTTTTTGCCCAAATAGTTTTTTTGCTCAACCAAACTATAACCCATTTAAACTTCAGATGCAAGTGAAAAATGGAGCACGCCCCCCAAAATTCTTTCCCTTTTTTTGTGCAAATCATGAAATTATATCCAGAATATTAGGGCAGATCTTATAACTTTAGTATCCTTCACAAACTAAATAGTTTTAAAAATGCGAGTTGACTTTCACTTATTGACCGCTGTCGTTCAGGGGTGGACTTTCCATAGGAGATATGCTAGAATGGCCCTGCTGCCTGTTTCCGCGTTTTTTCTCACATTTTATGGTTCAGAAAGGATGTACTTCTATGGGCACTACACTCAGCACCCTGAGCAATCTGGCGATCTACATTGCGCTGGTAATTCTGGGCGCACTGATCGGCTCCCGGCCCGGGGTACGCAGTCGTCCCCTGGTATGGGTGGGCAAGCTGCAATTTGTAGCTCTGATGATTCTGATTGTTACCCTGGGCGTCAATCTGGGCGCCAATGATGAGGTCATTGCCTCTCTGGGCCAGATCGGTCTGGCCGCGCTGCTCATTACCGTGTTGGCTATGTTTGGCTCCATCCTCTTTCTTACCCTACTGCGCCGGTTCGTCCTCAAGCTGAACCATGTGGGTCTGCCCCGGGGCAGCAACCAGACCGGTGAAGATACTGCCCACTCCGCAGGCAAGGCGGACAACTCCCTCACCAAATGGATCGTCATTGCGGTAGTGCTGGGTATGCTGGCCGGCCGCTTTGTATTTCCCCCCGCCGTCACCGCCCACTGCGGTACCGTCATCAACTTCGGCCTCTACCTGCTTCTATTTATGGTAGGTATGGATATGGGCAAGCAGGGCACCTTTGTCAGCGACATCAAGACCGCCGGTTTCCAGGTGCTGCTGGTTCCGGTGGCAGTGTGCGCCGGTACTCTGGTCTTTGCCGCTCTGGCTGGTCTTTTTCTCCCTCTCGGCATCAAGGACTCTATGGCCGCCTCCGCCGGCATGGGCTGGTACTCCCTGGCCCCCACTCTGCTGGCTCCCTATTCCCTGTCGGTATCGGCAGTGGCCTTCCTGTCCAATGTGATGCGGGAGATCTTCTCCATCCTGGCCATTCCCTTTGTGGCCCGGTATGTGGGCTATGTGGAGTGTGCCGCCCTCCCCGGCGCCGCCGCCATGGACACAGTGCTGCCGGTGGTGGTGGGAGCCACCCATGAGCGTATCACCATCTATTCCTTTACTTCCGGCGTGGTACTCTCCCTGGCGGTGCCCGTTCTGGTACCTGCCATCGTTGCTCTGCCCATCTGAGGAGGCGCTGCTATGGAAATTGAACGCCGCTGGCTGGTGCAGGACTGGCCCAACCTGTCCCCCGCCGCTACCTTTTATATGGAACAGGGCTATTTTTCTACCCGTCCCGCGATCCGCATCCGGGAGGAGGCCCTTGAAGGGGGCACTACCGCCTATGTCCTATGCTTCAAAGGAGGAGCCGGGCTGGTGCGGGAGGAGATCGAGATCTCAGTAGATCGGGATCGCTATCAGCGTCTGAAGGCCATGCTTGGCAAGCCCATGATCCAGAAGGAGCAGCACCGCTATCCCCTGCCCGGCGGATTTACGCTGGAGGTCAACTCGGTAGACCCCCACCTGGAAACCGGCTTCTTCTACGCTGAAGTGGAGTTTCCCGACGAGGCCTCTGCTCTGGCCTGGACACCGCCCGAAGACTTGAAAGCCTACCTCTCCCAGGAGGTCACCGGACAGCCCGGTGAGAGTATGGCAGCCTACTGGGCACGAACCCGAACGGAATAACAAAAGCCCTGCGGCAATGTCGCAGGGCTTTTTTCAGATCAGTTTTTGGAACAGAGCGCAAGCCGTTCCCAGCAGCGCATCCGGGAAATCGAAATCCGTTCTGTGGAGCGGCGGATGGTCCTCCCCGTCCCCCAGCAGGAACATGGCCCCCTCCGCCTGGCGGAGATACCATCCGAAATCCTCCGAGCCCCGCATGGGCTCGGCCATCTCCACCACCGGCAAGCCCAGGGCCTGGGCGGCCTTTTCCACCCGTTCCACCCCGGCGGGGTGATTAGCAGTCTCAGGGAACACATCCTGCTCCTCTATGGTCAGGGTCAGGCCGTCCTCCTCCGCCGCCTGGCGGGCCAGATCGGTCACCTGTTGGGACAGGGCGTCCAGCTCCTCCTGGTACTGGGCCCGCAGGGTGAGCAGAAGCGCCCCCCGGTAAGCTGAGATGCCAAAGGCCGGCTCTCCCACAGCTATCTGGACCACAGTGGCCATTACAAGGCCCCGGTGGTCCTCCTGTCGGGTCAGTCCCGGCAGGGCGCCTACGATCCGAGCCACCGCCTGGGCAGGGTTACGGCCCAGCTCCGGGGTGCTGGCGTGGGTAGACACCCCTTCAAAGCGATAAGTCACGCCTTTGGAGGCGCAGTTCATGGTACCCTTCCGCAGAGCTAGTGTATGCAGAGGATAGCCGGGCATATTGTGGAAGGCGTATACCTCCCCGATGTGCTCCTCCTTCAGCAGAGCCGCGCAGGCTTCGCCGCCGGCCCCCACCTCTTCGGCAGGCTGGAAGATCAGGTACACGTCCCGGTCCGCCCCGGTGCGCTCCAGGGTCAGCCCCAGCAGAGCCAGGGCAGCGCTGTGGCCGTCGTGCCCGCACTTGTGGGCCACGCCGGGGCACTGGGAGCGGTAGGGCAGCTCACAGGTCTCCTCCATGGGCAGGGCGTCAAAGTCCGCCCGGAAGGCGATCTTCCCCACTCCCATGCCTCGATACAGGGCGTAAAACCAGTTTCCCCGGTCATGCAGCTCCAACTTGGTATGTTCCTGTAAAAAATCCATCAGCCGTGCCTTGGTCCATGTCTCCTGTCCGGACAGCTCCGGATGGGCGTGGAGTTCATGGCGCAGGGTAACCGCCAAATTCAAATCTGCCTGATTCACTGGTCCTTCGCCTTCTCTTTTTTATCCTCTTCCGGCTGGGGGAGCACTTCCACCCGAATCTCCAGCACCCGCCGGTGATCCACCTTGGTAACGGTGACATCCAGCCCGTCGGAGACAAAGTGGTCTCCCTCCTCGGGAATACGGCCGATCTGCTCCATCACCCAGCCGGAGATGGTGTTGGCGTCGCACTCGCCCTTGATAGAAAACAGATCAAACAGATCGGTCAGATCGGCGGAGCAGGAGATCAGGTAGCTGCCGTCCTCCTGCTTTTTGAACTCCTCGATGACCTCGTCGTGTTCGTCCCAGATTTCGCCCACCAGTTCCTCTACGATGTCCTCCAGGGTCACCAGGCCTTCGGTGCCGCCGTACTCATCCACCACGATGACCATGTGGGCCTTCTCCCGCTGGAGAATACGCAGCAGCTCGGAGATCTTGGTGTTGCCGGTTGTGTACAGCATGGGGCCGGTGATGGCTTTCACGTCGGTCTGACCACGATAGCGGGCGGCGTGGAAGTCCTTCTCATGGATCACACCGATGATGTCGTCGATGTCCTCATGGTACACCGGCAGACGGGAGTAGCCGCTCTCAGCAAAGGCCTGAGCAATATCGTCCATGGAGTCGGTGTCCTCCACCGCCACAATATCCACACGGGGGGTGAGGATCTCATCCACCTCCATGTCATTGAACTCAATGGCAGAGCGGATGAGCTTACTCTCGTGCTGGTCCAGTCCACCCTCACTCTCGGCCTGGTCCACCATGGTCACCAGCTCCTCCTCGGTGATGCCGCTGTCGCCTTGTTTATGGAACACCTTGGACAGCAGCTTTTTCAGCAGGCTGAACAGGAAGTTCACCGGGGTGAGGATCACCATCAGGATGCGCATAATGGGAGCGGAGAACATGGCAAAGCTCTCCGGGTACTCCTTGGACAGGCTCTTGGGGGAGACCTCGCCGAAGACCAGCACCACAATGGTGATGACGGCGGTGGAGATCACCGCACCATTTTGCAGCCGCAGGCCCTCCGTGAAGAACACGGTGGCCAGAGAGGAGGCGGACAGGTTGACAATGTTGTTGCCCACCAGGATGGTAGACAGCAGGTTGTCATACTGATCCACCAGCTTGAGAGCCAACGCGGCCCTGCGATTGCCGGCGTCCGCCTTGCTTTTCAGGCGAATGCGGTTCAGAGAGGTGAATGCGGTCTCCGTTGCGGAAAAATAGGCGGAAAGAATCACGAGCAGGATCAGAATCACAATCATGGTTAAACTTGAACTGTCAGGCATAGGAAAATCATCAACTCCAATGTTCAAAATGTGTGGAACGCGCAAAAGGACAACCCTATCCCCTGCTCAGGGTAAGGCTGTCCTGTCCCACATAGTCTTTTTTGCAGTTGTTACTGGGCGGAGGTTCGTCCACGAGGGCTCACCGTCTCCTTTATGGTTTATTGTTGCATAGTATACCATAGCATTCCACAAATTGCAAGAAGTTGCGTATAGAAAAAGCGCCCTGCCAGAAGGCAGGGCGCTTTTTAAGATGAAATTACACCAGCTGCACGATGGCCATCTCGGCGGCATCGCCGCGGCGGGGGCCGATCTTGACCACGCGGGTATAACCGCCGTTACGGCTGGCATACTTGGGACCCAGCTCGTCGAAGGTCTTCTTGGCCACGTCCTCCTTGGTCAGGTAGGACAGAGCCTTGCGGTAATTGGCCAGGCTGGGGTTCTTGGCCAGGGTGATCATCTTTTCGGCCATGGGAGCAACTTCCTTGGCACGGGCATAGGTGGTCTTGATCTGACCATTCTCCAGCAGGTAGGTGGTCATGGCGCGCAGCATGGCGATGCGCTGATCAGTAGGCTTGCCCAGCTTACGGTTGTGAGACATGAAATCCAACTCCTATCGGATGTTCGCCAAGGCGAACTCCACAATTTAAATTCGTCCGGGGGGATGAAATCCCCTGAAGAGAGCGCCTTGCGGCCTGCGGGTCCGGGAGGGGACGTTACGTGCCCCCGGGCCGCCCTCTTCCCTGGCCTCAGTTTTCCTCGTCGGCCAGGTGCAGGCCCATCATGGCCAGCTTGTTGATGACCTCTTCCAGGGACTTGCGGCCCAGGTTGCGCACCTTCATCATCTCGTCCTCGGTCTTGGAGATCAGATCCTCCACCGTATTGATGTTGGCGCGCTTGAGGCAGTTGAAGGAACGGACAGACAGGTCCAGTTCCTCGATGGTCAGCTCCAGCACCTTGTCCCGCTGGGCTTCGGCCTTCTCCACCACCGTGGACTTGGAGCCCATGGTCTCAGAGAGATCGGTGAAGAGGACGAAGTGGTCGCAGAGGATGCGGGCGCCCAGGCTGACGGCGTCCCGGGCGGTGATGGTACCGTTGGTCCACACCTCCAGGGTCAGCTTGTCGAAGTCGGTCAGGTCGCGGACACGGGTGTTTTCCACCGTGTAATTGACCTTCCGCACCGGCGTGTAAATGGAGTCCACCGGGATCAGACCGATGATGGTCTGGGCCGGCTTGTTCCGGTCGGCGGGGACATAGCCCCGGCCATGAGACAGGGTCAGCTCCATGTTGAGGCTGGCGTCCGGTCCCAGGGTGGCAATGTGGAGGTCCGGATTGAGGATCTCCACCTCGCCGTCGGCCTTGATGTCGCCGGCGGTGACTTCGCACTCACCGCTGGCTTCAATATAGACCGTTTTCACGCCCTCGGAGTGGAGCTTGGCAATGATGCTCTTCACGTTGAGGACGATCTCGGTGACGTCCTCCTTCACTCCGGGAATGGTGGAAAACTCGTGCTGCACGCCGGCGATCTTAATGGAGGTAACCGCCGTGCCGGGCAGGGACGAGAGCAGGATGCGGCGCAGGGAGTTACCCAGCGTGGTACCATAGCCACGCTCCAGGGGCTCCACGACGTATTTGCCGTAGGAGCCGTCGCCGGGGTTCTCCACACATTCGATGCGGGGCTTCTCGATTTCTACCATGTGTTACCCTCCTTTTCGCGGCGGCGGACTCTGTCCGCCGCCTTATACAGCTCACCAATAATCGAGGGTACAAGCACGATTACTTGGAGTACAGCTCGACGATGAGGTGCTCCTCGATGGGCAGGTCCACGTCCTCGCGGGCGGGGAGCGCAACCACCTTGGCCACCAGGTTGTTCTGGTCAAAGTCCAGCCACTTGGGGGCGGGACGAGAGCCGTTGGCCTCCAGAGAAGCCTTGAACTTCTCCTTGCTCCGGCTGGTCTCCTTCAGGGCGATGACCTCGCCGGGCTTGACCAGGTAGGAGGGGATGTCCACGCGGTGGCCGTTGATGGTGAAGTGGCCGTGACGGACCAGCTGACGAGCCTCAGGACGGCTCATGGCGAAGCCCAGACGATAGATCACGTTGTCCAGGCGGGTCTCCAGGATGCTCAGCAGGTTGTCACCGGTCACGCCCTTGCGGGCAGCGGCCATCTCGTAATACTTGTGGAACTGGCTCTCCAGCACGCCGTAGTAACGGCGGGCCTTCTGCTTCTCACGCAGCTGCATACCGTACTCGGACAGCTTCTTGGTGCGGCCCTGGTTGTGCATACCAGGGGCAAAGGGACGGCGCTCCATGGCGCACTTGTCGGTGTAGCAGCGGTCGCCCTTCAGGAAGAGCTTCTGGCCCTCTCTGCGGCACTGGCGGCAGACTGCTCCGGTATATCTAGCCATAATTCGTACTCCTCCTTCTCTTACACGCGGCGGCGCTTGGGCGGACGGCAGCCGTTGTGGGGAATGGGGGTCACGTCCTTGATCAGAGTGACCTCCAGGCCCACGGCCTGCAGGGCGCGGATGGCAGCCTCACGGCCGGCGCCGGGGCCCTTCACGTACACCTCCACGGTCTTCAGGCCGTGCTCCATGGCAGCCTTAGCGGCGGTCTCGGCAGCGGTCTGAGCGGCGAAGGGGGTGGACTTACGGGAGCCACGGAAGCCCAGGCCGCCGGAAGAGGCCCAGGACAGGGCGTTGCCCCCCATATCGGTCACGGTGACCATGGTGTTGTTGAAGGAAGAGCGGATATGCACCTGGCCCTTTTCAACGTTCTTGCGCTCGCGGCGCTTACGGATAACTTTCTTACCCTTGGTAGCGGTAGCCATGTGTTTCTCCCTCCCTTACTTCTTCTTGTTAGCGACGGTGCGCTTGGGACCCTTGCGGGTACGAGCGTTGGTCTTGGAACGCTGACCGCGGACGGGCAGGCCCTTGCGGTGACGCAGGCCGCGGTAGCAGCCGATCTCGGTCAGACGCTTGATGTCCATCGCCACGTCACGACGGAGGTCGCCCTCCACAGTGTAGCTGTGGCTGATGATCTCGCGCAGCTTAGCCTCATCGGCCTCAGTCAGATCCTTCACGCGGGTGTCGGGGTTGATACCGGCCTCAGCCAGGATCTTGTTGGCGCTGGTGCGCCCGATACCAAAGATATAGGTAAGGCCGATCTCGACCCGCTTATCCTTGGGCAAATCAATGCCAGCAATACGTGCCATACTGTTTCAGCACCTCCTATTAACCTTGTCTCTGCTTATGCTTGGGGTTTTCGCAAATAACCATGACCTTGCCCTTGCGCTTGATGATCTTGCACTTCTCGCACATGGGCTTCACGGACGGTCTAACTTTCATGTCATTAACCTCCTGTAGAGCCTGATGGCCCCGGTACGGCGGAGGCAAGGCCCCGCTGACCCGCACCGGTCATTGATAGGGTCGGCAGGCCTGCGCCCGCCGGAATGAGCCGGATTACTTGCTTCGCCAAGTGATCCGGCCCCGGGTTACGTCGTAGGGGGACATCTGGACGGTGACCTTATCGCCGGGCAGAATGCGGATGAAGTTCATCCGCAGCTTGCCGGAGATGTGGGCCAGAATGATGTGGCCGTTTCCGATGTCCACATGGAACGTGGTATTGGGAAGGGACTCGGTGACGACGCCCTCCACTTCGATCATATCGTCTTTTGCCAAAGCGTCATACCCTCCTTGACTCCTCAGCTCGGAAAGCGGCCAGCGCCCTCCGCACCTCTCGGTTTGTGATGGGTTCCCCAGTCCGGATCTTCTCCAGAACGGGGTGTTGGAAGTCCCCGGCGTCGGCCGTGTGTACGGTTTTCTTCCGCTTGGGGGACTCTGCCTTTCGCCGTCTGCCGTCGCAGAGCAGCAGATAGGGGCCGTCTTGATCCAATACGCAGAACAGCTGCCCCTTGTCATGCCCTGCCAGTGAGCGGACGATCCGCGGATGCTCCGCCGCCATACTCAGTCCTCCGCCACGGTAAGCACTTCGGGCTCGCCGTCGGTGATGAGGATGGTATTTTCATAGTGGGCGGTCATGCTGCCGTCGGCGGACACGGTGGTCCAGCCGTCCTTGAGCACCTTCACCCGCCAGTCACCGGCACACACCATGGGCTCCACGGCGATGGTCATGCCCGGCTGGAGCCGGGGACCGTGTCCGGCAGGCCCGTAGTTGGGTACCTCCGGAGCCTCGTGGAGCTTGGCGCCCACACCGTGACCCACAAAGTCCCGCACCACGGAGAAGCCGTTGGCCTCCACATACTGCTGAACGGCGTGGGAGATGTCGTACACCCGCTTGCCCGGCTGGGCCAGACGGATGCCCTCCCAGAAGCTCTGCTCGGTGACCCGAATGAGCCGCATGGCCTCGTCGCTCACCTCTCCACAGGGGAAGGTGGCAGCACAGTCACCATGAAAGCCGTTGAGGTAAGCGCCCACGTCAATAGAGACGATGTCGCCTTCCTGCAGCTTCCGGGGGCCGGGGATGCCGTGGATAACCTGCTCATTGATGGAGATGCAGGCGGAGCCGGAAAAGCCGCCATATCCCAGGAAGGAGGGCTTGGCTCCGTGACTTTCGATAAATTTGCGTACCGCGGTGTCAATCTCATGGGTGGTGACGCCGGGCCGCACCATGGAACCGGCCAGCGCCCGGGCCTGGGCGGTCAACCGCCCGGCCCGGCGCATCAGCTCGATTTCACGGGGAGATTTCAGTGAGATCATTTCCATCTCAAATCACTTCTCCAGCAGTTCCATGATCTTGTTGTTGGTCTCTTCGATCCCGCCCAGATCAGGCACGCTCATCAGCACGCCGTGAGCCTGGTAATAGTCCTTGAGGGGCTCGGTCTCGTTGTGATAGACCTCCAGCCGGTGCTTAACGGTCTCAGGCTGGTCGTCCTTGCGCTGCTCCAGCTCGCCGCCGCACTTGTCGCAGATCCCCTCCTGCTTGGGAGGAGCGGCCACAATGTGGTAGGTGGCGCCGCAGGTGTGGCAGGTCCGGCGGCCCGTCATACGGGCCTCGATGACGCTGTCGGCGATCTCCAGGGAGAGCACCGCGTCAAAGTGGATGCCGTGGGCATCCAGAGCCTCAGCCTGGGCGATGGTGCGGGGCACGCCGTCCAGGATAAAACCATTGGCACAATCGGACTCGGCCAGCCGCTCCTGAATGATGCCGATGATGACCTCATCAGGGACCAGCTTGCCGGCGTCCATATAGCTCTTAGCCTCCAGCCCAATGGGGGTGCCGGCCTTGACGGCGGCCCGGAGGATGTTGCCGGTGGAGATGGTGGGGATACCCAGCTTCTTGCTGATGATCTCAGCCTGAGTACCCTTTCCGGCGCCGGGGGCGCCCAGAAGAATGATTTTCATTTTCCTCGCCCCTTACTCCAGGAAGCCCTTGTAGTGGCGCATCATCATCTGAGCCTCCATCGCCTTGGTGGTCTCCAGAGCAACGCCCACCACGATGATGACGGAAGTACCGCCGATGGCCAGGCTGCTAACGCCGATGATGGCGCCGGTGACGATGGGAGCGATGGCGATCACGGCCAGATAGAGAGCACCAAACATGGTGATCTTACCCAGAACCTTGTGGATAAAGTCGGCGGTGGGCTTGCCGGGACGGAAGCCGGGGATAAAGCCGCCGTTCTTCTTGAGATTGTTGGCCACTTCCACCGGGTTGAACTGCATGGTGGAATAGAAGTAGCTGAAGCCCACAATCAGCAGGAAGTAAACAATGATATAAACAATGCTGGTGGTGTTGAACACGCGGAGGAACACGCCCCAGCCGCCCTCGCTCTCGACGCTCTTGCCGAAGAACATACCCACGGTAGCGGGCAGGGAGGCAATGGCCTGAGCAAAGATGATGGGCATAACGCCGCTCATGTTCACCTTCAGGGGGATGTGGCTGGACTGGCCGCCGTACATCTTGCGGCCCACCACCCGCTTGGCATACTGGACGGGGATGCGGCGCTCGGAGTTCTGGATGAACACGATGAGCACCACGATGGCCAGCATACCGATTACGATGAGGATGGCGCCCCACCAGGGAAGGTTGAAGACACCATCGCCGGTGACGCCGTTGAGGTTGTTGCGGATACCGGTGTAGATAGCCTCCACCATACCGGGCACCCGGGACAGGATACCGGCAAACAGGATGATGGAGATGCCGTTGCCGATGCCGAACTCGGTGATCTGCTCACCCAGCCACATAACAAAGGCGGAACCGGCGGTAAAGCACAGGATGATCACAACGGCCACCCACCAGCCGGGCAGACCGGCGGTGTCCAGCAAAGCGCCGTTGCTGGTGCTGGCGACCAGGGTGTAGTAGCCCAGGCCCTGCAGGATAGCGATAGCCACGGTCACGTAACGGGTGATGGCCGCGATCTTCTTCCGGCCCTCCTCGCCGCCGTCCCGCTGGAGACGCTCCAGGGCGGGGATGGCAACGGTGAGCAGCTGGATGATGATGGAGCTGTTAATATACGGCTGTACGCCCAGGGCGAAAACGGCGGCCATGGAGAAGGCGGTGCCGTTCATGGTACCCAGCAGGGAGAAGATACCACCCATGCTGTTGAGCGTGCTGCCCAGCAGATCACTGTTGATAAAGGGAACAGGAACCACCGAGCCCAGCCGGAAGATGAGCAGCGCGAAGATGGTAAAGAGGATCTTCTTGCGCAGCTCGGGGATCTTCCACGCGTTACGGATGGTCTCGATCACTTAGACCACCTCGTACTTTCCACCTGCCGCCACGATCTTCTCCTTGGCGGAGGCGGAGAAAGCGGAGGCACGGACGGTCAGCTTCTTGGTCAGGGTGCCGTTGCCCAGCACCTTGTAGCCATACTCACACTTGGAGAGGATACCCTTCTCCAGAAGGTCGCACACATTGACCACAGCGCCATCCTCGAACTTGTTCAGGACGGACACATTGATGGCCTCCAGGGGCTTGGCAAAGATGTTATTGAAGCCCCGCTTGGGGATACGGCGGGTCAGAGGCATCTGGCCGCCCTCAAAACCCACGCGGACGCCGCCGCCGGAACGGGACCACTGGCCCTTCTGGCCGCGGCCGGCAGTCTTGCCGTTGCCGGAACCGTTGCCGCGGCCCTTGCGGTAAGCCTTGGGGTTGGAACCGGCAGCGGGGGAAAGATCATGCAGATTCATTTCGCGCACCTCCTTACTTTTCCTCGGTCACCTGCAGCAGATAGCCGATGTGGGCAATCTTGCCGCGGGTAGCCTCGTTGTCGGGCTGTACGGTGGTGTCGCCGATGTGGCGCAGCCCCAGAGCCTCGGCGGTGGCCTTATGCTTGGCGATGCGGCCGTTCAGGCTCTTGACCAGCTTGATGTTCAGATTAGCCATGTTCACGGCCCTCCTTAACCTACGATCTCGCTGACGCTCTTGCCGCGGATGCGGGCGACCTCCTCGGGACCACGGAGAGCCTTCAGGCCCTCGAAGGTGGCGGAGACCACGTTCTGCGGGTTGTTGGAGCGCAGGCACTTGGCGCGGATGTCACGGATGCCGGCGGCCTCCATGACGGCGCGGACGGGGCCGCCGGCGATGATGCCGGTACCGGGGGCAGCGGGCTTCAGGAGCACGCGGCCGGCGCCGAACTCACCAATGACCTCGTGGGGAATGGTAGTGCCGGACAGAGTCACGTTGCACATATGCTTCTTGGCATCCTCGATGCCCTTGCGGATGGCCTCGGGCACCTCAGCGGCCTTGCCCAGGCCGAAGCCCACGCGGCCCTTCTCGTCGCCTACCACCATCAGGGCGGCAAACTTGAAGATACGACCGCCCTTGACGGTCTTGGACACGCGGTTCAGGGCAACCAGCTTCTCGGTGAACTCGCTGGGTTCTCTTTCAAAACGAGCCATTTAATCTTCCTCCTCCCTTAGAACTGCAGGCCGCCCTCACGGGCGCCTTCGGCCAGGGCCTGCACGCGGCCGTGGTAGACGTAACCGCCGCGGTCGAACACGACGTTCTCGATGCCGGCGGCCTTGGCGCGCTCGGCGACAGCCAGGCCAACCTTCTTGGCGGCCTCGCAGTCGGAGCCCTTGCCCTCAAAGCCCTTTTCCATGGAGGAAGCGGACACCAGAGTCTTGCCGTTCACATCGTCGATGATCTGGGCATAGATGTTGGTGTTGCTGCGGAACACGTTGAGACGGGGACGCTCGGGCGTGCCGGAAATCTTGCCGCGCACTCTCTTGTGGCGCTTAAGCCGCTGAGCGTTGGTATCGGGTCTGTTGATCATAGTGGCACACCTCCTTATTTCTTCTTGACGCCGGTCTTGCCTTCCTTGCGGCGGATGACCTCGTCGGTGTATTTGATGCCCTTGCCCTTATAAGGCTCGGGGGGACGCTTCTCGCGCACTTCGGCGGCGAACTGGCCGACCTTCTGCTTGTCGACGCCGCTGATGACGATCTTGTTGGCGCTGGGCACTTCGATGGAGATGCCGTCGATCTCCTCGACGACCACCTGATGAGAGAAGCCCAGGTTCATAACCAGCTTGTTGCCTTCCTTGGTCACACGGTAGCCGACGCCGTTGACGTCCAGCTCCTTCTTGTAGCCCTCGGTCACGCCCACCACCATGTTGTGCAGCAGGGTGCGGGTCAGGCCGTGGAGGCTGCGGTTCTCCTTCTCGTCATTGGGGCGGGTGACATGGATCACATCGCCCTCCTGGGCAATGTTCATGTTGGGGTGCAGCTGCTGGGTCAGGGTGCCCTTGGGACCCTTCACGGTAACCAGGTTACCGGCTTCGATCTTCACGTCCACACCGGCGGGGATGGAGATCGGCATTCTTCCGATACGAGACATTTTCTACTCTCCCTCCTTACCAGACAAACGCCAGGACCTCGCCGCCGACATGGGCTGCGCGGGCAGCCTTGTCAGTCATGACGCCCTTGGACGTGGACACGATGGCAATACCCAGGCCGTGGAGGACCCGGGGCAGCTCGTCAGCACCGGCATAGACACGCAGGCCGGGCTTGGAAACGCGGCGAAGACCAGTGATGACCTTCTCCTTGCCGGGGTTGTACTTCAGAGTAACGCGGATGACGCCCTGAGTGCCGTCGTCGATCAGCTGGAAGTTCTTGATATAGCCCTCATCCAGCAGGATCTGCGCGATGGACTTCT
Source organism: Flavonifractor sp. An112 (assembly GCF_002161085.1). GTDB lineage: Bacteria > Bacillota > Clostridia > Oscillospirales > Oscillospiraceae > Flavonifractor > Flavonifractor avicola. Next base: position 73,075 of record NZ_NFLU01000010.1, read on the forward strand.
TCATGTTGGACGCGGGGACGTCCACGGTGTCATGCTTGGCGTTGTTCGCGTTGCGGATGCGGGTCAGCATATCCGCAATGGGGTCTGTGATGTGCATGAGTTTACCCTCCTTTTTGAATGACGGGCCGTGAGAAGACCCGTTAAGGCGGTAAGGTATCGGAGTTCGCGGGGCTCCGACCTTTTAACCGTCTGCCAAGGAATTATTATATCGTGAAAACCCTTGTGTGAAAAGGAAAAAGTGACTTTCCGCCAAACTTTTGTAGGAATGCCCTGCCCTACCCCGTGGAGAGGGCGTCACTTATTCATTTTTCACAGTCGGATTGACACAATCTCAGGGTTTTTCTCCTAAACGGAGAATTTTATTTTTTGGACTGCAAGGCAAATCCAAAAACCTCATCACGCAACGCAAGCGCCTGACGTGCTTTCGCACGCCGGGCGCGGGCGTTTGCGTCATTCAGGCTGTCCTGATTACCAGGAGGCCTTCTTCACACCGGGGATCTGGCCCTTGTAAGCCAGCTCGCGGAAACAGATACGGCAGATGCCGTAGTCCCGCAGGTAGGCGTGGGGACGGCCGCAGATCTTGCAGCGATTGTAGCGGCGGGTGGAGAACTTGGGCTCCGCCTGCTGCTTCAGGATCATAGACTTCTTAGCCATTACGTTCTCCTCCTTTAGCGGGCAAAGGGAGCGCCGATCAGGGTCAGCAGCTCTTTGGCCTCTTCGTCGGTCTTGGCGGTGGTGCAGATGACCACGTCCAGGCCGCGGATCTTGTCGATCTTATCGTACTCGATCTCGGGGAAGATCAGCTGCTCCTTGATGCCCAGGGCGTAGTTGCCGCGGCCATCGAAAGAGTTGCCGTTGATGCCCCGGAAGTCACGCACGCGGGGCAGGGCCACGTTGAACAGGCGGTCCAGGAACTCCCACATACGGTCGGCACGCAGGGTGACCTTGGCGCCGATGGGCATACCCTCACGCAGCTTGAAGTTAGCCACGGACTTCTTAGCCTTGGTGATGATGGCCTTCTGGCCGGTGATCTTGGTCAGATCGCCCACAACAGCCTCCAGAACCTTGGCATTGTCGCGGGCCTCGCCGCAGCCGCAGTTGACCACGATCTTGTCGATCTTGGGGATCTGCATGGTGGACTTGTAGCCGAACTTCTGCATCAGAGCAGGAGCGACCTCGGCCTGGTACTTCGCCTTCAGGTTGGGCACTTTCTTATCAGCCATTGTCTATACTCCTCCTCTCTCAGATCTCGGCGCCGCACTTCTTGCAGATGCGGACCTTCTTGCCGTCGGCCAGCAGCTTGTGAGCGGGCCGGGTGGGCTTGTTGCACTTGGGGCAGACGCGCTGCACCTTGCAGGCGTAGATGGGGGCTTCCTTCTTGATGATGCCGCCCTGCTCGCCCTGCTTGCGGGGCTTGGTGTGACGGGAGACCACGTTGATCTTCTCGACGACGACCTTGCCCTCCTTGGGCATGACCTCCAGGACCTTGCCCTGCTTGCCCTTGTCCTTACCGGACAGGACGATGACGGTATCGTCCTTACGAATGCTCATCTTATTCATGTCTTCTCCTACCCCCTTACAGCACTTCGGGAGCCAGGGACAGGATCTTCATATAATCCTTGTCGCGCAGCTCGCGGGCCACGGGCCCAAAGATACGGGTACCGCGGGGATTCTTGTCGTCCTTGATGAGGACGGCGGCGTTCTCGTCAAAGCGGACGTAGCTGCCGTCGGCGCGGCGGACGCCCTTAGCGGAACGGACGATAACGGCCTTCACGACCTCGCCCTTCTTCACGGTGCCGCCGGGCTGAGCCTTGCGGACAGAAGCCACGATCACGTCGCCGATGTTGCCAAACTTGCGGCTGGAGCCGCCCAGCACGCGGATGGTCTTAATTTCCTTGGCGCCGGTGTTGTCGGCCACCTTCAGATAAGTTTCCTGCTGAATCATACCGGCACCTCCTTACTTCGCCTTCTCGATGATCTCGACGACGCGCCAGCGCTTGTCCTTGGACAGGGGCCGGGTCTCCATGACCCGCACGCGGTCGCCGATGCCACACTCGTTGTTCTCGTCGTGGGCCTTCAGCTTGTAAGTGCTCTTGACGATCTTCTTGTACAGGGGGTGGGCCACACGGTCGGCGATGGCCACCACCACGGTCTTGTCCATCTTATCGGAAACTACCAGGCCGACTCTGGTCTTGCGGGAAGAAGTTCTGTTTTCCATGATCTAGTTCCTCCTTCTTATCGGCCTGCGAGCTCGAGCTCACGGATGATGGTCTTGACGCGGGCGATATCCCGCTTGACCTCAGCGATCTTCACCGGGTTGTCCAGCTGATTGGTGGCGTGCTGAAGACGGAGCTGGAAGAGATCCTTCTTCAGGTCGCCCAGCTTGCTGGTCAGCTCCTCGGCGCTCATCTTACGGATTTCAGTAGCCTTCATCTTCATTCACCACCATTCTCGGTCTCGGCGGTCTCTTTCGCCACGATCTTGCACTTGACAGGCAGCTTGTGGGAAGCGAGACGCAGGGCCTCGCGGGCGATCTCCTCGGAGACGCCGGCGATCTCGAACATAACACGGCCGGGCTTAACCACGGCCACCCAGTACTCGGGGGAACCCTTACCGGAACCCATGCGGGTCTCGGCGGGCTTCTCAGTGATGGGCTTATCGGGGAAGATCTTGATCCAAACCTTACCGCCACGCTTGGTGTAACGGGTCATGGCGATACGGGCGGCCTCGATCTGGTTGCTGGTGATCCAGCTGGGCTCAGTGGCCTGCAGACCGAACTCACCATAGGTCACGGTGTTGCCCTTCAGGGCCTTGCCCTTCAGGCGGCCGCGGTGCACGCGGCGATACTTAACGCGCTTAGGCAGCAGCATTACTGAGCGCCTCCTTCCTTGGCAGCGGCAGGACGAGCGCCGCCCTGGGGACGGGCACCGCCCTGGGGACGGTTGTTATTGAAACCACCCTGGCGGTTGCCGCCGTTGCGGTTGAAGCCACCGTTGCGGTTGAAGCCGCCCTTACGGTCGCCGTCGCGGCGGTCGCGGCGGGGACGGTCGGAACGCTCCTTGAAGTTCTTGGTGTCCAGGGTGCGGGGGGTGGTGCGCAGGGTCTGAGTCAGCACCTCGCCCTTGTAGATCCACACCTTCACGCCGATGCGGCCGTAGGTGGTGGCAGCCTCAGCGAAGCCGTAGTCGATGTCGGCGCGCAGAGTCTGCAGGGGGATGGTGCCGTCGTGATAGTGCTCGGTGCGGGCGATCTCAGCGCCGCCCAGACGGCCGGACACCTGAGTCTTGATGCCGCGGGCGCCGATGCGCATAGCGCGGCCCATGGCGTTCTTCATAGCGCGGCGGAAGCCGATGCGCTTCTCCAGCTGCTGAGCGATGTTCTCGGCCACCAGCTGAGCGTCCATGTCGGGGCTCTTGACCTCAACAATGTTGAGGGCCACGGGCTTGCCGATCATCTTCTCCACCTTCAGGCGCAGGGCCTCGATGGCCTCGCCGCCCTTACCGATGACCACACCGGGACGGGCGCAGTGCAGGTAGATGCGCACCTTGGCGTTGTCGCGCTCGATCTCGATCTTGGGGATACCGGCGGAATACAGGGTCTTCTTCAGGTAGTCCCGGATCTTCTTGTCCTCCACCAGCAGGTCGCCCACCTTCTCGTTGCGGGCATACCAGCGGGAGTCCCAATCCTTAATGACACCCACGCGCAGGCCGTGGGGATTCACTTTCTGTCCCATATTCTTCCTCCTCCCTTAGCGCTCAGCCACGCAGATGGTGATGTGAGAAGTGCGCTTGTTGATCCGATAGGCGCGGCCCTGAGCCCGGGGACGCATCCGCTTGATGATGGGGCCGGGGCAGGCGAACACCTGGGAAACATACAGCTTCTCGGGGTCCATCTGATGGTTGTTCTCCGCGTTGGCAGCGGCGCTCTTGAGGAGCTTGAGCAGCAGCTCGGAGGCAGCCTTGGGGGTGGCCATCAGGATGGCGGTGGCCTGGGCTACGCTCTTGCCGCGGATCAGGTCACAGACGATCTGGACCTTACGGGGAGAGATACGGGTATATCTCAGATGTGCTTTAGCTTCCATATTCTCTCTCCTCCTTACTTACCAGACTTGGCGCCGGCGTGGCCGCGGAAGGTACGGGTGGGGGCGAACTCGCCCAGCTTGTGGCCAACCATATCCTCGGTCACATAGACGGGAACGTGCTTGCGGCCGTCGTGCACGGCAAAGGTGTGTCCGACGAAGGAGGGGAAGATGGTGGAGGCGCGGCTCCAGGTCTTCAGAACCTTCTTCTCGCCGGTCTGATTCATTTCGTCGACCCGCTTCAGCAGCTCGGGAGCGCAAAAGGGGCCCTTCTTGATACTTCTGCTCATCTTTTACTGCCTCCCTTACTTCGCGTTGCGGTGCTTGACGATGAACTTCTCGGTGCGGTTCTTCAGCTTGCGGGTCTTGTAACCCATAGCAGGCTTGCCCCAGGGGGTAACAGGGCCGGGACGACCGACAGGGCTCTTGCCCTCGCCGCCGCCGTGGGGGTGGTCATTGGGGTTCATGACGGAACCACGCACGGTGGGACGCCAACCCATGTGACGCTTACGGCCGGCCTTACCGATCTGGATGTTGGCCCAGTCGGTGTTGCCGACCTGGCCGATGGTGGCCTTGCAGTTCTCGCGGATATAACGCACCTCGCCGGAGGGCAGACGGACCTGAGCCATGCCGTTCTCCTTGGCCATCAGCTGAGCGGCCTCACCGGCAGCGCGGACCAGCTGGGCGCCCTTGCCGGGGTAGAGCTCGATGCAGTGGATCATTTCGCCCACGGGGATGTTGGCGATGGGCAGGCAGTTGCCGGGCAGGATGTCGGCGTCAGGACCGGTCATGATGATGTGGCCGGACTTCAGGCCCACAGGAGCCAGGATATAGCGCTTCTCGCCGTCCTCATACTGGATGAGGGCGATGTTGGCGGAACGGTTGGGATCGTACTGCAGGTTGATCACAGTAGCGGTGCCTTCCTTGTCGCGCTTGAAGTCGATGATGCGGTACTTCTTCTTGTTACCGCCGCCGCGATGGCGGACGGTGATGCGGCCGTAGCTGTTGCGGCCGGCATTCTTCTTCAGGTTCTCCAGCAGGCTGCGCTCGGGCTTGGCCTTCTTATCGATGCCCTCGAAGGCGCTCACGGTCATGTGGCGGCGGGAGGGCGTAGTGGGCTTATAAGTTTTGATAGCCATTGTTCCTTATCCTCCTTACACCATGCCCTCGAAGAACTCGATGGTCTTGGAGTCCTCGGTCAGGGTAACCATAGCCTTCTTCCAGTTGGCGCGGCGGCCGGCGGGGAAGCGGCCGGTGCGCTTGGCCTTGCCCTGCATATTCAGGGTGTTGACCTTGGCGACCTTCACGCCGAAGATCTCCTCGACGGCCTTGGCGATCTCGATCTTGTTCGCGCTCTTGGCCACCTCGAAGGTGTACTTCTTGGCCTCGGTCTCGGCCATGGACTGCTCGGTGATGATGGGGCGCTTGATGATATCATAAGCGGTGGTAGCCATTACGCAAACACCTCCTCGATGACGGCCAGAGCGGCCTTATCTACGATAAACTTGCCAGCGTTCACGATGTCGTACACGCTGAGGATCTTGGCAGTGGTGATCACCACGCCGGGGATGTTGCGGGCGGACTTGATGACGGTCTCGTTGACCTCGGGGGTCACGATGACGGCCTTCTTGGCGCCCACAGTGCTCAGGAAGCCCTGCATGGCCTTGGTCTTGATGGAGTCCATGGTCAGGCTGTCCACAACCACGATGTCGCCGGAGGCGGCCTTGGCGGACAGAGCGGACTTCAGAGCCAGACGCTTGACCTTCTTGTTCAGCACGTAGCTGTAGTCGCGGGGCTTGGGAGCAAAGACGATACCACCGTGAGTCCACTGGGGAGCGCGGGTGGAACCCTGACGGGCACGGCCGGTGCCCTTCTGGCGCCAGGGCTTGATGCCGCCGCCGGAAACCTCGGCGCGGGTCAGAGCGGACTGGGTGCCCTGACGGCAGTTGGCCAGGTGGTTCTTAACCACCTCGTGGACAACGGTCTGATTGGGCTCGATCCCGAACACAGCTTCGGAGAGCTCCACTTCGCCGACCTGGTTGCCGGCCATGTTCACAAGAATTGCCTTAGGCATTTGAGTTCTCTCCTTTCTTACTTGTTACGGGCGGAAGCCTTCTGGGGATTGACGCGGGCGGAAGCCTTCTGCGGGTTGACGCTGGCGTTGGCAGCGGCGCCCTTCTCCTTGACGTTGATCACGGAGTTGCGCAGGTACACGATGCCGCCCTTGGGGCCGGGGATGGCGCCGCGGACAGCGATGATGCCCAGCTCGGAGTCAACCTTGATGACGTCCAGGTTCAGAACAGTGACCTGCTCGTTACCCATCTGGCCGGCGCCGATCTTACCCTTGAAGATACGGGAGGGATCGGTGCTGGAGCCCATGGAGCCGGCGTGACGGTGCACAGGGCCGGTACCGTGGGATTCCTTCAGGCGGTGAGCGCCGTGACGCTTGATAACGCCCTGATAGCCGTGGCCCTTGCTGATGCCGGTCACGTCCACGCGGTCGCCCTCGGCGAACACGTCAACCTTGACCTCGTCGCCCACGTTGAGGGCGTCGCAGTTGTCCAGCTTGAACTCCTTCAGGGTGCTCTTGCGAGCGTCGCCAGCCTTCTTCAGGTGACCCAGCTCAGGCTTGGTGAGCTTCTTCTCAGCTACGTCGCCGTAGCCCAGCTGAACGGCGTTGTAGCCGTCCTTCTCCTCGGTCTTCTTCTGCACCACGGTGCAGGGGCCCGCCTCGATGACGGTGACCGGGATGACCTTGCCGGCTTCGTCGAAGATCTGCGTCATGCCGACCTTCTTGCCGATAATGGCCTTTTCCATGTGTTTTCCTCCTTAATAAGGTTATTGGTTGGGCGAGTTACCCATTGGACTGGTATTGCTCGGCCAACTTGACCCGTCCGCCTCAAAACGCGGCGGACTGCGGTACAAACAAAGGAATGGATCGCTGCCTCTTACAGCTTGATCTCGATCTCCACACCGGCGGGGAGCTCCAGGCTCATCAGGGCCTCGACGGTCTTGGGAGAGGGCTTGAGGATGTCGATCAGGCGCTTGTGAGTGCGGCGCTCGAACTGCTCGCGGGAGTCCTTGTACTTATGGACGGCGCGCAGGATGGTGACGACTTCCTTCTTGGTGGGCAGGGGGATGGGGCCGGACACGGAAGCGCCGGTGCGCTTGGCGGTCTCAACGATCTTCTCAGCGCTCTGGTCGATGAGCTGATGATCGTAGGCCTTCAGACGGATGCGGATCATTTCTTTCTGAGCTGCCATGGTGTTTGTTCCTCCTTAAACATACGAAGTGGTGCGCTTTTGCCGGGTCCACGGGGCCAAAGCGCGGTGTCTTTCCTCGCTTCGTACGGTGAGAGATTTCAGTACACGTTTCCGTGCGTATCACTCCGTGACATGAAGAAAACCGGCACAAGCAGGCCGGTTTTACCCATACATGGCGATATACGCCGTGTACAGATCCCTCAGCCGCCCGATTCTAGCTCGGACATACTCCGCGGAAGTTACCTCATTGCTGAGCAATCTCCCGCATCATCGCAGACTGCGCCCCAAACAGGCGCTTGATTATGATACTCTAAAACCCATTCCCTGTCAAGAGCTTTCCCGGTTTTTTTGAAAAATTTTTGTCTCTGCCGGAGCAGGCGGGAAAAGGGCCGCCTGTCCCAGCAGCAAAAGCACAGGAATCAGGGAATAGTGGTACCGCCCGGCCACCTCCACCAGCATCTGGGCGCAGGTCAGCCCCAGCACATACAGGGGCAGCAAAACCACAGCGGAGCGCTCCCGGTTTCGCCACAGCCGGACCAGGGCACCTCCCGCCAGTACCATGGCTGCATAATAGAATCCGTTGCAGGCCAGGGCAAACAGCTTGGTATGACGCACCACGCTGCCCACATAGCCCACGCAGGCGTGGTCAGAGTCCAGAAAAGCCCTCAGTTTATCCCGCAGCAGAGGCAGCAAGGCCACCTTCCCGGAGGTGATGCGGTCTTTGGCAGCCTCCAAAGCTCCCTCCTGAGCCTGCTGGGCGGTGGCCCCCGGCGCATCGCTGAGGGAAAAGAGCAGATCGCTGTCCTCCTGGTTCCATGCCCCGCCGGAGTCTTGGTTAAATCCCACCAGAACACTGTAGCCCAGCGTGGTGGAGGGCTCCTCCCCAATGCGGCGGGTCAAATGGGCCTGCCACAGCGGGCCGGTGACGGCATAGACCGCCAGCAGGGCGGCCAGCAGCCCCAACCAGTACCGCCGGGATTCTCCCAGCAGCCATTCCTCCGGCTTCAGCACCAGGCGCCAGATCAGCAGAGCAATGATCACCACCGCCGCAATGGGACGCACCCCGTTGAACCACCGCAGCACCAGCCCTGCTGCCACCCCCCGCAGGATGGGCCGTCTCCCTTCCCCTGCCGTCAGCAGCACCAGGGCTCCCAGCATCAGAGTGGTATAGAGGGGCTCGGACAGAACCAGACTATTATAAATGGTCTGGGAGGGGCAGGCGATCCACAGCAGATAGGCGGAGATCCCGGCCAGCAGTCCCCACCACCGCCGCCCCAACAGGAAAAGAAAACTGCCGGAGACAGCGGTGAGGACCACATTAAGCATCTGGGCCAGCAGTTCCCCCGGCCCCAGCAGGCGGATAAACCAACTGAGAAAGGAGGAGTAGCCGAAGATATGAGGGAAGAGGGCCATATAGCGCCCGCCCTCCAGTACCGGCTGCCGGGCCAGGGCATTGGCATAGCCCCAGAAGGTGGCGTAATCCCCGGAGGGAGTTACCCGTACCAGGAACACCCAGGCTCCCTTGACCGCCAGACAGAGTAGGGTAAGCCCCAGCCAGATCCTGACCGCCCCCATTCTCTCCAACCAACGGCACAGCGGCGGCAACCCTTTCCAGCCCGCTGTCAGGACGGGAACTGCCAGCGCCAGGGCCTTCCAGGTCTCCCCATTCTGCCCCACCCCCAGCACCAGCCCGCCGGCCAGCAGGGCCAGCGCCAGCCCCAGCATAATCCGGGTCAAAAGACCGGCCCCCGCCGTCAAACGCCGTTCCATCGTCTTCTCCCCCCTCCTGACCTTACATTTTTTAGTTTTGTCCTATGATAGGACAACTCAGGACGATTTTCAGTATAACGTTGGGGTTGTCCTATGTCAAGACAAAAGGAGGTGTATTCTCATGGCCAGGATCATTGACGGGACTGCCAAAAACCTGGTGGGCGAGCAGGTGCGGGCCCTGCGCATCAAGCGGGGCATGAGCCAGCAGGCCCTGTCCGATAAGCTGGAAACCATGGCGATCTATGTCTGCCGGGGCTCGGTCTCCCGGATTGAGGACCGGCAGCGTACGGTCACCGACATCGAGCTGTACGGCCTGTCTCAGGTGCTGGGGGTGCCCATCTCCCAGTTGTTTGGTCCCGACGAGCCGTAAAAAGAGGCCCCGCCGTCCCAACGGACGGCGGGGCCTCCTATCAAATATCACATTATAAAACTTCAGCAATCCGCTTTTTCATCTCGGCGGCGTCGATTTTAGTCTGGGTGAAGTGCTCCAGAGCCAGCACCGCCTGGTTGACCAGCAGTCCCAGCCCATTGGCGGTCTTGTGGCCCCGTTTCTTGGCCTGGCGGAGCAGCTCGGTTTCGGCGGGCGCGTAAATCAGGTCCACCACCGGCACGCCGGGCTTCAGATGATCCAGGAAGGAGAAGTCGGCAAACTGTCCGGCGGTGTCCGCCATTCCCAGGGAGGTGCAATTCACCAGCAGGTCGCACTCCTCCGCCGCCCGGGCCAGTTCATCCTGGGAAAAGCCCGCCGGATGAAGGTGCTCCGGGTCGTGGTCACAGATGGCCTGAGCCTTGTCGAGGGTACGGTTGCACACGATGACCCCCGCTCCGGCCTGGGCCAGCTTGAGACATACCGCCTTGGCGGCGCCTCCCGCTCCCAGCACCGTCACCTTTTTACCCGCCGGATCGATGCCCTCGTCGGCCAGTGCCCGAAGGAAGCCCTCGCCATCGGTGTTGTAGCCGTAGGTTTTGCCCTCCCGGATGCATACGGTGTTCACCGCTCCGATAAGCCTGGCGTCCTCGTCCAGCACATCCAGCAGGGGCACCAGTTCCTCCTTGTGGGGCATGGTGGCGTTGAATCCGGCGTACCCGGCAAATTTGGCACACTCCAGCCATTCCCTGCACTGTCCCCGAGGCACCGGCTGACACAGATACACATAGTCCAGACCCAGAGCCTTGAGCATGGTATTCTGGATCAGAGGGGACTTTGAGTGGGCCACCGGGTCCCCAATAACGCACAGCTTGCGGGTAGTGTTTTTCAGTTCCACATTCATATCCATCTCTCCCCGTTCGCCCTCCGGCCGGTGGTCGGGGAGGGCGGCGTTGATTGCCAGGGCCACCAGCAATCCCACAATGGTCTCAATCATGCGGGCAGCGGCGTAGTAATACCGGGTCACACCGGTGACGCCGGTGATGAGAATGACACAGGGCAGAATGCAGGCCATGCCGCAGGCGGTGGGCCGCTTGATGAGCAGACACAACCAAACCCCTGCCACACATACCACACCAAGAATGATGGTCTTGAGCCAGAAATGCTCCAGGGCCGGTCCCAGCAGCAGGGTAGCGGTACCCAGGGCGCCGCCCACAATGACGCCGATCAGGCGGGAAATACCCTGGCGGAAGGTCTGACCCAGGGTGCTCTGGGTGCAGATGATGCAGGCAATACAGGCATACAGAGGCCCCATCTGCCCCAAAATACCTCCCAGCTCCTCCCGATAGGTGAGGCCAAAGGGAAGGAACAGCGCATAGGACACCATCACCGCCACGGCTGTCTTGATGACCCGCATTCCAATGCGGGGCAAGGGAACAGAAGGATATTTCATAATCTCTCCTTGCTCATTTATGGAAGCTCTCTTCGGTTACAACTCTCTGGCGAGAAAGTAACCCATTGCCGCCTCGTAGCCATACAGGCCCAGGCCGCAGATCTGACCCACACAGGCGGGGGCGGTGACGCTCTTGTGCCGGAACTCCTCCCGCTGGTGGACGTTGGAGATGTGGACCTCAATACAGGGCACATCCACCGCCTTCAGGGCGTCCAGAATGGCGTAGGAGTAGTGGGTAAAGGCCCCTGGGTTCATGACGATGGCGTCATACACCCCGTCGGCGGCGTGGATGGCGTCAATAATGGCCCCCTCGTGGTTGGACTGGAAGCAGTGGGCCTCAGAGCCGTGGGCGGCGGCAAAGTCCTCCAACCGCTTGCACAGGCTGTCATAGGTGTTCTCCCCATAAATACCCGGCTCCCGCTTGCCCAGCAGGTTCAGGTTGGGTCCGTTGATGACGAGAAATTTCATTTCAGCACCTCCAAAATCCGCTGGACGGTCTCCGCCGGGGTGGCCTGGACATCCACCACATGGTCCGCCCACTCCAGGTAGATGGGCTCCCGTCCGGCATATCGCTCCAGAAAGGCCTCTCTCCCCTGCTGGCCCAGGGGGCGGCTACCCATAGACACATTGTCGTAGATCTCTCCCGGGTCCCGCCGGAGGAAAACCACAGTACCACTATATTTTAGAGAAGCGATGGAATCCGCCCGGGTGGGCAGGCCGCCGCCGCAGGCAATGACCTGTCCCTTACGCCGGGCCAGTTCCTCTGCCGCGCCCAACTCCCAGTCCCGGAAGAAGGCCTCTCCCTCCCTGGCAAAGATGTCGGGGATGGACCGGCCCAAGGCCTCCTCTATATATTGGTCGGTATCCACGAAGGTGAAGCCCAGCTCTTTGGCCAGCAGCTTCCCTACCGTGGACTTGCCGCAGCCCATCATACCGATGAGCACCACGTTATCCCTCATGCCTGCTCCTCCCAGGCTTTGTAGTTGCCCAGAATGCGCACCTCGGTGGCCAATTGGCTCAGCTCGTGGAGCACCCCGTCCATGCCGGGGGCGGTGAGGTCGCCGGTGAAATCCAGGAAGAAGAGGTACTCAAAACCCCGTCCAGGGATGGGCCGGGACTCGATCTTCAGCAGGTTGAGCCCCTGGACGGCAAAGATGGTGAGGATCTCATGGAGGGAGCCGCTCTGGTGGGGCAGGCGGAACACGGCACTGATCTTGTTGCGGTCGGGCCGCAGTTCGGGGACCGGAGACACCACGGCAAACCGGGTATGGTTCATGGTATTGTGGTTGACCCGTTCAGCCAGGATGTTGAGGCCGTACAACTGGGCAGCCCGCTTGGAGCAGATAGCGGCTGCGGTCAGATCCCCCTTCTCCGCCACCAGCTTGGCAGAACCGGCGGTGTCCAGGGTGGGCACCCGCTTCCAGTCCCGGTGGGCGTCCAGATACTTCTCGCTCTGCATCAGCCCCTGCTCATGGGAATAGACGGTGGTAATCTGGGACAGTTCCACGCCCGGCAGTGCTGCCAGGCAGTGCTCCACCGGCACCTGCCACTCCCCCACAATGTAATAGCGGTACTGGGCCATCAGGTCGTATACCTGCCGGATAGACCCGGTGGAGGAGTTCTCCACCGGCAGCATGGCGTAGTCCACCTCGCCGCTCTCCAGGGCAGCGAATACATCGTTGAACCAGGACTTGCCCACGCTGTTCACGTCTCCGCCGAAGAAGCCCACGGTGGCCTCCTCGCTGTAGCAGCCCGGCTCTCCCTGGTAGGTCACCCGGGGATTGGCCACCGGCTGACGCACTCTGGCCAGGTCGGCCAGATAGGCGGCATAGCCCGGGTCCTCCGCCCCCTCCTTCACCAGATGGCGCTGCTGGCGGCGGGAGATGGCCATGATGCTCTCATAGAGCGCCGCCAGATCCGCCTTCCGGGCGGGATCGTCGGTCAGGGCCGTCTTGGCGGCAATGACCTGCTTCTCCCGGTTGGCGTCCAGCACCGGGATGCCCTGGCGCTGCTTATATTCCCCCACCTTGCCGGTGACGGCCATCCGCTCCAGAAAGAGTTTGACCAGTTCCCCGTCGATGCGGTCGATCTCCTGCCGATATTGCTCCAGTTCCGTCATATCCATCGCTCCTTATCAGATGCCCAATACAGCGCAGGCCGCCAGGGCAGCCGCCGCCTCGATCACCGGCACCGCCCGGGGGACGATGCAGGGATCATGGCGGCCGTGGATCTCAATTTCCGTCTCCTCCCCAGTCCGCAGGTCCACGCTCTCCTGAGGCAGAGAGATGGAGGGAGTGGGCCGGATGGTGACCTCAAAGGTCACCGGCATCCCGTTGGTGATGCCGCCGTTGATTCCCCCGGCGTGGTTGGTCTTGGTGACCACTTTGCCGTCCTCCACGGCGAAGGGGTCGTTGGCCTCGCTGCCCCGCATGAGGGAGAAGGCCACACCGGCCCCGAACTCGATGCCCTTCACCGCGGGTACGGCAAAGAGATACTGGGAGAAGACGCCCTCCACATTGCAGCCGAAGTCGGGGGCGCCCAGTCCGGCGGGCAGGCCGGTGACGGCGCACTCGATGGCGCCGCCCACGCTGTCCTGCTCCTCCTTGGCCTCCAGAATGGCCTGGCGCATCTCCTCTCCCTTGCTGTCATTCAGTACCGGGAAGGATTTGGCCGCCACAGCTTTCAGTTCCTCCGGGTCCTCCAGGGCGGCGTCGCAGATGCCGTAGATGGAGCTGATGTGGGCCCCCACCTGAACGCCCCGGCCCGCCAGCACCTGCTTGGCCACTGCGCCGGCGGCTACCAGTGGAGCGGTGAGACGGCCGGAGAAGTGGCCGCCGCCCCGATAGTCCAGACAGCCTCTGCTCTTGATGAATCCGGCGTAATCCCCGTGGCTGGGCCGGGGGGTGTACCGGATGGATTCATAGTCCTTGGAGTGCTGGTCGGAGTTGCGGATCACCATAGCCAGAGGGGCCCCGGTGGTCTTGCCCTCAAACACCCCGGAGAGCACCTCCACCAGGTCGCTCTCCTTCCGGGCAGTTGCGGTGGGGTCCTGGCCCGGCTTGCGCCGGTCCAGCTCCTTCTGTACTCGTCCCAGATCCAGCTCCAGCCCGGCGGGTACCCCCTCCAGCACCACGCCGATGGCAGGGCCGTGGGACTCCCCGAAGATCATATGTCGCATATCAGTTCTCCTCCCAATCTGCGGTAATCCTCCCAGAACCGTGGATAGGACTTCTTGACGCACTCCGCACCAGTGATGGTCACCGGCGCTTCACACCGGATGGCGGCAATGGCCGCCATCATGGCAATGCGGTGGTCATTGTGGCCGGAGACGGTAACACCCCCCGCCAGCTTCTCCTTCCCATGGATCACCAGGTAGTCCTCATATTCCTCTACCTGGGCCCCCAGGGCGTTGAGCACTTCGGTCACGGTAGCCAGCCGGTCGCTCTCCTTGATCCGCAGCCGCCCGGCGTTGACAATGCGGGTGGTCTCCCCCGATCGCAGGGCGGCCATGGCGGCCAGAGGGGGCACCAGATCGGGGCACTGGCTTACATCCAGGTCCAGGCTGCCGATCCCCTGCAGCTGGTCATAAAATCCGGCAATGGCCCGGTCCCCCTGAACGGAGGCCTGATCCAGCCCACCGATCTCCACCGGGCAGCCCAGGCATTTGGCTCCGTACCAGAAGGCGGCGTTGGACCAGTCGGCCTCAATGGCCAGATTCTGATGCTGGTAATACTGATTTCCCGGCACACGGAAGGTGCGCTTGCCGTCGTATTCCGCCTTTACTCCAAACCGTTCCAGGGCGTCCAGGGTCATGTCCACATAGCCCCGGCTCTCCAGGCCGGTGGTGAGTACGATCTGGCTGTCCCCCTCCAGCAGGGGCAGGGCATACAGCAGGCCGGTGATGAACTGGGAGGACACGTTGCCCGGCAGAGTGTAAATGCCGGGGGTCAGCTTGCCCCGTACCGTCAGCACCCCGTCCTTCTGTTCGTAGAAGATGCCCTTCTCCCGGAAGAGGGCAAAATAGGGCCCCTGGGGCCGCTCCATCAGCCGCCCGTGGCCGGTGAATTTCCCGCCCCCCTTGAGGGCCAGAGCCACCGGAATGAGAAAGCGGAGGGTGGAGCCGCTCTCCCCGCAGTCCATCACCTCGGGGGCGGGCTCCTCATGGCCATCCACCAGGTCGGCGCCCCGGATGATGGTACCATCAGCAGAAGCGTCGGCGTCCAGGGTGCGCATACACCGCAGGGTGGCCTGGATGTCCTCCGACAAATCCACGTTGGACAGCTTGCAGAAGCCGTCGGACAGAGCGGCGGCGATGATGAGCCGGTGGGCCTGGCTCTTGGAGGGGGGCGGAGTTACCGCCCCCGCCAGCGAGGTTGGCGTAATGGTCACATTCATTTCAGTTCCTCCAGCAGTGCGGCTTTGGGCATTTTATGGGGGATAGCCCGGCCCATCTCTTCCAGCAGGATCACGCTGATGTCCGCCCCCGCCCCCTTCTTGTCCAGACCAATGGCGGCGGCATACTCCTCCGCCGTACAAGAGATCTCCACCGGCAGATCCAGAGCGGTGAGAACGGCGGCAATCCTGTCCGCCGTCCCCGCCGGAGTAATCCCCAGCCGCTCCCCCAGTCCGGCGGCCCTCACCATACCGGCGGCCACCGCCTGACCGTGGGTCCACTTCTCATAGTGGCCCGCCTTCTCGTAGGCGTGGCCCAGGGTGTGGCCGAAGTTGAGCAGCATCCGTTTTCCCGTGTCCCGCTCGTCCCCTTCCACAATATTCCGTTTTAAATTGCAGCAAATATACAGAACGTGTTCGATTTCCGCCATAATTCCCTTCCGGCTGGGCCGGTGGGCCAGGAAATCAAAGAAGGTCCCGTCCAGGATACAGCCGTACTTGATGACCTCTGCCATACCGTCGGCAAAGGTAGCGTCGGGCAGGGTATCCAGGGTATCCGGGTCCATCAGCACCAGCTTGGGCTGCCAGAAGGCACCGGCCAGATTCTTGCCCGCCTCCAGGTCGATGGCCACCTTGCCTCCCACAGAGGAGTCCACCTGGGAGAGGAGGGTGGTGGGGATCTGGACGAAGTCCACCCCACGCAGGATAGTAGCTGCGGCAAAGCCCGCCAGGTCCCCCACCACGCCGCCGCCCAGAGCCACCACGGCATCGGTACGGGTGAGCCCGGCGGCCATCATGGCCTCCCACAGGCCGGCCAGCTGACCGGCACACTTGGAGGCCTCTCCGGCGGGCACAACATGGATCGTCACAGAAAACCCGGCGGCGGTGAGACTTGCTTCCAGCCGGGGGGCATAGAGGGGGGCCACGTTGGAGTCGGTGACCACAAAGAGCCTGCCCGCCCGGGGCAGGGCCTTCCGGCAGTATGCTCCCGCCTGGTCCAGCAGGCCCCGCTGGATCAGAATATCATATTCCCGCCCCGGCAGGGCAACGGTGAGGGTCTTCATGGGCACTTCGTCCTTTCCATAATACCGTAGGAGCAATCTTTCTGGCCACCCCTGCGTCATTTCTTTTTATTTTACCAACTTTTTCTCCACCAGGTCAACCAGCATACCCACCTTGTGCATGAGGGCGTCGAACTTCTGGGGGGTAAGGGACTGCTGGCCGTCGCACTTGGCGTGGGCGGGATCGTTGTGGACCTCGATGATGAGACCGTCGGCGCCCGCCGCCACGGCGGCCAGGGCCAGAGGCTCCACCATCCAGTACATACCGGCAGCGTGGGAGGGGTCCACGATGACGGGCAGATGGCTCATCTGCTTGACGGCGGGGATGGCGGACACGTCCAGGGTGTTGCGGGTGTAGGTCTCAAAGGTACGCACGCCCCGCTCGCACAGGATCACGTTCTCATTGCCCTCGGCCATAATATACTCGGCGGACATGATCCATTCCTCGTAGGTGTTGGACAGGCCCCGTTTGAGCAGGATGGGCTTGCTCATCTTGCCCACTTCCTTAAGCAGCTCAAAGTTCTGCATATTGCGGGCGCCCACCTGGACCACGTCCACCTCCCGCTCAAAGAGGTCGGCCATCCGGGGGTCCATGATCTCGGTGACGATGGGCAGACCGGTCTTGGCCCGGGCCTCCACCAGCAGATCCAGGCCGGGAGTGCCCATGCCCTGGAAGGAGTAGGGGGAGGTGCGGGGCTTGAAGGCGCCGCCCCGCAGCATGGCCGCGCCGGAGCGCTTCACGTCCTCGGCCACGGCGCAGATCTGCTCCTCACTCTCCACCGAGCAGGGGCCGGCAATGACGGAGAAGTTGCCGCCGCCGATCTTGGCATTGCCCACGGTGACCACCGTGTCCTCGGGGTGGAACTTGCGGTTGGCCTTCTTGTAGGGCTCCTGCACCCGCATGACCCGCTCCACGTTGGGGTTGATGGAGATCTTGTCCATATCCACGGCGGTGGTATCGCCCACCAGGCCCAGGATGGTGCAGCCCACGCCGTTGGTAATGCCCACTTCCAGGCCCAGCTGCTTCAGTTTATCTGCCAGATGTTGAATATCCTCCTGCCGGGTACCGGGCTTCATGACGACTACCATATGACACGCTTCCTTTCCAGTGACAAAAATAGGCGCTCATTGATGAAATCAATGAGCGCCCTGTCTGTGTTACAAGGTAATATCAGGCCCCATAGGGCCCACCCATTTACTCCATCCTGCTATTTTCCCATGCCAAAAAAGCCGGTGCCCATAAATCGAGCCCAGCCAAAGGAAAACAGGAAGGATGCAGTTGTGAGGGAACGTCTGGTCATGCCTGTACGCCTCACTTTTCTAGGTTGGAGTCATTATACCCTCTTTTTCCCGTGATTGCAACGGGAATTGTGTACAAATACCGCCGGTGTTTTCTCCACTCTCACTGTGTTTTCCCCCTGTCCGGTCACATGGGCGCGCTTTGCAGCTCGCCGGGGGGCATATGCCGCAGCAGCTGCCGCAGGCAGAGGGCGAAGAGCACCGAGCTGATGGACCAGGTGAGGGGATAGGCCCAATAGACCACCCGGATGTCGGGGATGACCCGCACGGTAAGGGTGATGTAGGTGATACGCAGGGCGCACCACACCGTCAGCATAATGGCCATGGGTACGATGGGCCGCCCCATGCCCCGCAGGATGCCGGCGCAGCAGTGGGAGAAGGACAGCAGGCAGTAGAACAGAGATACCGTGCGGGCGTAGGCCACACCAAAGGCCACCACCTCCGGCTCGCTGTTGAAGGCGGCCACCAGCAGCGGGGAGGCCAGGAAGATGATCCCGCCGATGGCCTCTGCCAAAATGGGGCTGCACACCAGGCCGAACTTCATACCCGCCCGCACCCGGTCGAAGCGGTGGGCCCCCAGGTTCTGACTGACGAAGGTGGACAGGGCCAGCGCAAAACAGGTTACCGGCAGGAAGGCAAAGCCTTCGATACGGCTGTAGGCGCCGCAGCCCGCCATGGCGGCGGAGTCAAAGGCGTTGATGTTGGCCTGGACGATGACGTTGGCCAGGGAGACCACCGAGCTCTGTACTCCGGAGGGGATACCCAGGGTGATGATCTGCTTGAAGGTAGGTCCCTCGAAGCGCACCCGCCGCCAGTTCACCCGGTAGCCCGCCTTGGTGAGGGTCAGCTTGCGGAAGGCCAGGAAGGCGGACAGGCACTGGCTGAGGATGGTGGCCAGGGCGGCGCTGCCCACCCCCAGTTTCAGTACCGCCACAAAGAGCAGATCCAGCACCACATTGGTAAGGGAGGCGGCAATGAGGTACTTCATGGGGCTGCGGCTGTCACCCACCGACTGGAGGATACTGGCCCCCATGTTGTAGAGCACCACAGCGGAGGAGCCGAAGAAGTAAATACGGAAGTAAAGAATGGAGTTGTCAATGACGTCGGCAGGGGTGCCGATCCACTGGAGGATCTGTGGGGTTAAAATGGCCCCCACTACTGTCAGGATCACACCTGCTGTCAGGCCCAGGGCCACGGTGGTGTGGACCGCCCGCTCCATATGGTCGTCGTCCTCCGCCCCGTAGTACCGTGCGATGAGCACGCCCGCACCCAGGGATACACCGTTGATAAAGCCCACCATGAGCAAAATCATGCTGCTGGAGGAGCTGACCGCCGCCAGAGCGGACCGACCGATGAAGTTGCCCACAATGAGGGAATCCACCGCATTATATAATTGCTGAAACAGGTTACTGAAAAAGATGGGCAGGGCGAAGGCC
This sequence comes from Flavonifractor sp. An112, assembly GCF_002161085.1. Lineage (GTDB taxonomy): Bacteria > Bacillota > Clostridia > Oscillospirales > Oscillospiraceae > Flavonifractor > Flavonifractor avicola. Next base: position 92,194 of record NZ_NFLU01000010.1, read on the forward strand.
AGCATCTTTTTGGGGACGCTGCCTTCGGTCAGGCGATTTTGTTCGTTTCGGTCCATCGGGTCCATCTCCGCTCTCTCTTGATCTGTCTTTTTATTATTAGCCTGTTAAAGCAAAAAGTCAAGCTGTGCCACCCAGTCACCCTTTTCCGGCGGCGGAATAGGATGGAGCAGTCACTGGGAACGGAGGGCTTACCATGAGATATGAACTGAACCTGTGGGTGGCGGGGGGTGACCTGCGGCAGGCCAAACTGGCGGAGCTGCTGGCTGCCGACGGCCACACGGTACATACCTGGGCCCTGGAGGGCCACGGCCCTCTGACGGGGGTACAGATGGAGACCGACCCGGCGGGGGTGGAACTGGCCGACTGCCTGATCCTGCCTCTGCCGGCGGAGGAGGAGGGCGGCCTGCTCCACGCCCCTCTGTCCGACCAGCCCCGGAAGCTGGAGGAGCTGCTCTCCCCTCTGCGGCCCGGCCAACTGGTGTGCGCCGGGATGGTGGGCCCCAATCTCACCGCCCTGGCCGCCCAAAAAGAACTGGTCCTCCAGGATTACTTCGCCCGGGAGGAACTGGCGGTGGCCAACGCAGTGCCCACCGCATTACCGAAAGGACACAGGCGCGTTCCATCAAAATAACCCTCAAAAACGTTAAAATAGAATATCACTCATGCCGATATCAAAGATATTTTGATACATCAAGTGCCCATCCAATTCTATTTTCAGTTGGATGTAATCACTTAAATACCTCTGGTATTTCATTTTAACTCCCGCGGACTGCTTGTAATCAAGAGAACCACTATAGGTATCACAGGCAAGAGTATTACCATTACTGCCTTTCCAATAAAGGGTTCCTGTAAATTGAACAGGTACTGTTCCACTCCGCGCCTTATTTTGATCATAGCGCAGTTTTGCTTCGTTAAGCTCAATCGAAATCCCATCCGGATAGGATTTTACATTTCTCACAAAGATTCCATGTCTGAAAAATAGATATGTCCCCAGATCTGCAGGTGCAGCCGTAATCAAATCTTTATACTGTGCATACCTTGCTGGGCAGCGCTCCTGTAGTAACGCAAACAACGTTTCTTTCTCCGCAACGCTCCGACAAACAATGCGTCTGAGCAGACCATTCAATGGAAGTCCGTCATCACGTAGCACTTCTGTACGTCGGTAACGGAGAATAGATGAGTCATGAGAAGTCGGGCCATTGTGAAATATCTTTTGAAAATTTAACTCAGCAAATTTTCCCGGTCCAAAACGCCTCTGTTCAATTTGATGGCCAGCTCCCCCTCGCTCCACAAAGCAAACGCCCGGATATTCAAGGGTCTTGACCGCATCAAATAGAAAGAAGACCGCCACAGGGCAGTCTGCCTCCTTATATTCTTTATGTCGCACTGTTTTAGGCTTATAGCCTTCATTATAAAATTGAGTTGGAGTCAATGGACGCATATACAAACGTGCGCAATGCTTAATATCATCTCGTGTTACTTCCAATACATTATGGCTTGCAGCATCAATTTTTACAAGCTGACGCGTTTCTACTGTTTTCCTGTCATAAAGCCATTCCTGCTCAATGATTCCGACTGCATTATTTACGTCCGTATAGTGATATAAATAGCTAGGCCACCAATTGATTTCCCGTGGAAGCCGTTTTCTCTGTTGTCGTATGGTTTCCAAATAAGTCGGCACAGGAGCTCACCTCATTCGATATACTGATACCCATCACTGAAGTCAATGCCATTTAGGGAGGTCAAAACCGGCTGTAGATAATCCATTTTTTCCAGGACTTTTAACAAAAGCTCGGCATGCGCTGAAAACTTTTCCGGAAGCCTGTCCATGCTAACTACACCACTATCCCGGATATAGACCCAAAATTTGCACAACTCCGTTGACTTCAGTGTTACCTCCTGTCCATTTTTTAGGATAATTCCATCTTCAGACCACCGCGCGCGGCCATATTCCCCATCTTTAAGAGGAAGACACACTTCCTGTGAGAAATACTTCCGCAAATCTTCCTCCAACACAGCAAATCCTATATTTTCCGGATGGGTGTGAAGCCATCTCTCCATCGGCTCTGGCTCTACATGCTCCGGAGTCTGATCTCGATAGCTACCAACATAGATATAGACAGGAATTGGAAGCGATCTTAGATATTTCTCCATCAGAGGTTGTACAAGTTTCCAATCCAGGCCTCCATTCCCGCAGCCAAGGCGCGGAAACGCAGCCGAGGTAATCCCTTTATCTGCATAGGAAGCCGCAAATTTTTGTAATCCGGCTTCAATATATTCAATTTTTGATGGATTTCGCCAATGAATCTTTGTTGGAAACATGAGAACCCACTTATCTGGTCCCTTCCAGAGAAAAAGCTTCCCAACTTCTAACTGCCTTGATTTGCAAACTCGTTCATAAGCAGAAAACATCTCTGGATAGCGCTTTTTAAATTCTAGTGCAACTCCTTTTCCCATAACACCGACTGTATTAACAGTATTGATCAATGTCTGAGCGGGAGAACTAAATATATCGCCTTTAAGATAGGTAATCACGCTATCACCCCACATAGTAACATACTTCTAATAGGGATTATATCATATATGATTCTGATATAAAACAGATTTTCTATTGCAGTTAAATTACGTCAATTAATGAGCTTTTTGGATTTTACATATCGGTAAAAAGTTGCTTTGCTCATGCCAAGTTTCTTCATAGCCTGCACAGCTGTAAGGTGACCTGCGCGCCATTGATCAACTACAACATCAAGGTCATCCGGCTGGATCGGCTTCCGCCCCCTGTATTTCCCCTGGGTCTTGGCGATATCGATTCCCTCCCGCTGACGCTGGAGGAGGTACGCCCGCTCCAGCTCGGCCACCGCGCCAAACACGGTGAGCATGAATTTCCCAGTGGGGGTGGCGGTGTCGATGGCCTCCTTCTGGGAGATGAATACCACTTCCTTGGCGGCCAACTGCTCCACCAGTTCCAGCAGATCTTTCGTGTTGCGGGCGAAGCGGCTGATGGACTCCACGATGACGGTATCTCCCCGGCGAACGAAGGACATCATCTCTTTCAGCTGAGGCCGCTCAACGTTTTTGCCGCTCATCTTATCGATATAGATCTGGTCCACTCCCAGCGCCTCCATCAGCACCTCCTGGCGCAGGGTGTTTTGTTCCTGGGTACTTACTCTGATATATCCGATTTTCATAATGGGATCGTTCTCCCTTCAACATGATCTCTGTTTTATTCTGTGGTATACTTTTCTTGTATTGTTGTGTGCGCTTGTCTGTGCTAAGATAGAGGAGCACAAACGCAGAGGAGGGAGCTGGATGGATCGCCTGATCGAAGAGATGAAAGCGGTAGCGGAGCGCTATCATGCCCAGCGGCTGTGCCTGTTTGGCTCCCGGGCCAGAGGTGATTTTCGCCCGGACAGCGACTACGACTTTGCCCTCTGGGGAGTCCCGGCTGCCTGTCAGCCTCAACTGCTGAATGCTGTGGATGACCTTCCCAGCCTCCATAAGGTCGATGTGGTCTTTGTTGATGACCGCACATCCCAGGCACTGTTAGATAACGTGAGAAAGGACGGAGTGATCCTGATGGACAAGTTTACGATCAAACGGGAAAATTTTGAGAGTGCCCTGCTTCGTCTGAAGGAGGGCCTTGCAGGATACGAAGGTGCCTCCGATCCGCAGCTGGCCCGGGATGGCATCATCCAGCGATTTGAGTTCACCTGTGAGCTGGCGTGGAAGACCACCAGGGAGTGGCTGCTGGACCAGGGCCATGTGGATCTGAACAGCCCCAAGGCGGTGATGCGGCAGGCCTTTGCGGACGGCCTGATCTCCGACAGCGACGGATGGATCGGCCTGCTCAACGACCGCAATATGACCTCCCATATTTACGATGAGAACACCGCCGACCAGATTTTCCGGCGGATCCAGACCTGCTACCTGTCCCTCTTTGAAGGGCTGCTGGAAAAGCTGATTTGAATGAGCGGAGTCCCAATAGGGTGTGCCGGACAAATGAGACGTCTCAAATGTCCGAAACCGACCCTCTTGGGACTCTTTTTTACCGTCTCACTGGGGTATACCCTAACGATACTCCTGCCAGCCCGGGATGCCGTACAGTTCCTCCTCGATCTCATCAGTGGAATACCCGGCCTCCAGCAGCTCGTCGATATCCTCCGGCGTATAGCCCAGTGCGGAGGCGATGTTCTTGAGGGTGCGCAGATAGCTCCGGTCCGGCTGATACGAGCGGGCGCAGGGATGCCATGGACGATAGATAGGGTAGGTCATCATGAACTGTCCCGCCGTGGTCAGGCCGTGCTTGTCCCATCTTAGAATCTCCCCGTCCGAGACCGGCACCTCCCGGAAGGGCTCCCCGGCCAGCCAGGTGCGGTTTACTGCCTGATGCAGAATGGCCAGGGTTGAGGCGTAGATGTACAGCCCCAGCCGCGGGTAATGCCAGATGGTCAGTGGGTTATCCCCCTTCACCAGATACAGCCGGTCTTTATGGTCAAGCACCGTAAACACAAAGGAGCCCTCCACCGTCTCAGCCATCTTGCTCAGGCTGTCCGGTGTGAGGGCTCCCTGTTGTTCCAGCAGCTGCACCGCTACATAACTGTCCGTTTGAATATTTGTCTGAGGCAGCTTCTTGCTCTTGCGCAGGCTCTTGTCGTTGTACAGCACCCCATTGTGGGCTAAGGCAAAGTGCAGCCTGCCCACTTTGCCGGCAAAGGGATGATTGTTCTGGGGATATTTCGCGTCTCCCTGGGTCGTCATGCGGGTATGGCCCATCACCACTCTGGCGTCTCCCGGTACAAAGAAACGGTGCTTGCGGGCGGGACCGGGACCTTTGCAGATCTGGAGCCTGCCGCCGCTGTTGTACGCGATGCCGGCGGCGTCCGTCCCCCGGACCTCGCTCTCAGCCGCTAGTGCCCGGATAAGCTTGGTCTTTTGCTTACCGGTGAGACTTCCGTTGTTGTCCATGATTCCAAACAAACAGCACATCAGGCTTCCTCCTCGCTTTCTACCGGCTCGTTCACATAGAGCCGCCGTTCTTTCAGGTACTGCACCAGCTCCGGCTGCTGACAGCCGGATACAAAGGTAGTCCAGGCCATGCCTTTCAGCTCGTCATCAGACAGATGCACTGCTGCATCACAGATGTGGTCAATCAATTCCAAGGTAGCCAAAATGGTGTTGGTTTTCAGGGTGCCCCGGAACATCCGGAACTCCACCGTGTCCAGGTTTTGCAGATTGACGCAGGTATACCGTCCCCCGTGGTAGCCCTTCTTTGCAAAGTCCAGAATATCCATGGGGTGCTCCTTGTAGCCGTACCGGGCGGCCCACCGCTCCAGCTGCCGCTGGGTGCGGCGGCTGAACTTCAGCAGCTCCTCCCAGTGTTTCTCAAAGAAGTAGAGCACCCGGGCAATGGCCTGGTCCTGCTCCTGCTGGGTAGGCCCGAAGGCCGCCCGGCTCACATGGATGTGGAGCCCGCAGGTGCTGGCCCGGTGGCTGCGGTAGCCCAGGGAGAGGGCCTTCCGGCAAACATCCTCCCAGGGCATAGCGTGGAGCTGCCAGTCCAGGGACAGAGGATGGGTCACCAGCTCCAGGCCGTCGTCCAGGGAACCGTCGTGTTTGATGTACATCAGAGGATACCCGGCGTTAGCGATATCCAGTAGCGCCCGGGCGCTGTCCGGATCCTCGCCGCCCTGATCCAGCTCCAGTTCCACACCGAAAAACCGGGGCCCCTCTCCCTGGAAGATGGGCTCCGGTTTGTAATAATAATCGTGGATGGGCTTGTCCCGGGACAGGGTATGGAAGCAGTCCAGGCAGTAGGGCCGCTCGTCAAATTCGTCCGACTCTTCGTAATAGGCCCCGGTCTCTCTCACAAGAGCACCGCAGCGGCAGCAGCGGACATAGTGGTCGTCAAAGCAGTCCTGGCACAGTGGGGTGTCAGTGGTGCCTGCGTTGTCACTCTCCCAGATCCGCTCGCCGCAATAGCTGCAGAACAGGGTGTGGTTGTCCAGGCATTGGGCGCACAGCTCCTGGCCATCGAAATGGTACAGCTGCCCGGTTGGCAGAGAAGCGCCGCAGAGTTCGCAGGTATGCAGTTCTTTCATGGTAATTCCTCCTTAAAACGCAAAAAAGCCCCGGGGCTTTCCCCGAGGCCATCGTAGCTTATAGTATACAGTTCAAGGTTCGGGCGGTCCGGAAGGGGGAAAGAGGTCCAGAGCCAGCAGAATGGCCACCCGGACTCCCTCCCGAAAGGCCCCCTCCACGGAAGCCGTCTCCCGCTTCACAAAGACATCCTCCAACCTGTCCAGCAGATCGGCCGCCTCCCGGTCCAGCTGTTTACGCAGTTCCTCTGACAAGGCTATCATCTCCTCTGAGCATTGGGTGTACACCGGTTCCCCGTAGCGGAAGCCGTCCTCCATAAGCCGCTCCATCATAGGTAAATCTCCGGCCGCGCAAAGCGGCAGCGATAGCGTTCCAGCTGCTCCGGCGTCAGGCTCTCAAAGTCCTCGCTGTCCGGCGGGGCGGCGCACAGAAAGAAGGTTCCTGCGACAATGTCGTAGATCTCCCCGTTGTCCAGCCGCAGGCAGCGGTTGAGGGGCAATCCCACCAGTTTGCCCTCCTCGTGACAGATGAGGGCCACCGGCTCTTCGAAGGGGTAGATCGCCTGGATGGGCCCTCCTACCGCTCGCTGCATAGCCTCCGGGGTGTTGTCCAGTTCTGCCGCCCGGGGCGGCTCCAGGGGTGGGACCAGCAATACGTTCATAACCATACCTCCAGATAAAAGGATAGCCCAGGAAGCATATGCTCCCTGGGCTTCATGGGTATAGTATACAGATGATTATGGACACAGTTCGGAGAAAGAGTGATACCTATTTTTCCAGTGCTGCCAGTAGCTCACTGAACCCATCCATAGCCGATTGCAAGTTCTCCATGATATCCTGAGCCAGCTCCTCCGGGGCGGGCAGGTTGTCCAGGTCGGCCAGGGACTTATCCTTGATCCAGAAGATATCCAGGCTGGTCTTGTCCCGGGCAAGGATCTCCTCTGCCGTAAAGCGGCGCCAGCGGCCCTCGGGGTTTTCCTCACTCCAGGTCTCGTGGCGCTCATGTCGGTTTTCCGGGTTGTAGCACTGAATGAAGTCCTCCAAATCCCCAAAAGTCATGGGATGCTGCTTGAGGGTGAAGTGCATATTGGTCCGCAGGTCGTAGACCCAGACCTCTTTGGTCTGCTTCTCCGGGCTGGCAGGGCGCTTGTCAAAAAAGATCACGTTGGCCTTAACGCCGGGCTTGTAGAAGATACCGGTAGGCAGACGAAGAATGGTATGGAGGTCGCAGGTCTCCAGCAGCTTCTTTCGGATGGTTTCACCGGCTCCACCCTCAAAGAGTACATTGTCTGGCACCACCACCGCCGCCTTACCGGTGGCTTTCAGCAGGGTGTTGATGTGCTGGAGGAAGTTGAGCTGCTTGTTGGAGCTGGTGGTCCAGAAGTCCTGCCGGTTGTAGACCAGATCTTCTTCCTCCTGCTCTCCCTCCTCGTTAGTGAAGGTGAGGGCGGATTTTTTGCCGAAGGGCGGGTTGGTGAGTACATAGTCAAACCGCTCACCAGGGTCAGTGAGCAGGGCATCCCCCAGGGTGATGGGCACCTGACCGTAGAGGTCGCCGATGTTGTGGAGGTAGAGATTCATCAGGCTCATCTTGAAGGTGGTGGGCACGATCTCCCAGCCACGGAAGGCCTCTTTTTTCAAGAACTCCTTTTCCTCCCGGTCTAGGTTGTAGCGCTTCGGGTCGGCCAGATAGCTCTGGGCCGCCAGCAGAAAGCCGCCGCTGCCGCAGCAGGGATCGGCAATGGTCTTCTTGGGCTCCGGGCGGATACACTCCACCATGGCCTGGATCAGCGGGCGGGGGGTAAAATACTGGCCCGCTCCGCTTTTCACGTCCTCGGCATTCTTTTGCAGCAGGCCCTCGTAGATCTCACCCTTGACGTCAGTGGACATGGACACCCATTTTTCCTTGTCGATCATCTGGACGATGCGGTACAGGATTGCGGCGTTGTTGATCTTGTTGGTAGCGCCCTTGAATATCTTGCCCAAGGTACCGCCCTGCTCGCCCAGAGTCTCCAGGATGGCTTTATACTTCTCTTCCAGCTCCGCGCCCTTGAGATCGCTCATGTCCGCCCAGCCGCAGCCAGCCGGGATGCCGGTTTGGCGCTTATACGGGGGCTTTGCATACTCGTCGGACATCTTTAAAAAGATCAGGTAGGTGAGCTGCTCCAGGTAGTCACCGTAGGACACGCCATCGTCCCGCAGCGGCCCGCACATTCCCCAGACCTTGGAGATGATGGTTGTGGTTTGTTCAGACATTCAGTTCTCCTCCAGAGTCTTCTCTTTCTGTGATAGCTCAATTCCTTTGACAATTTCATCTTTACTCCGATAGTCATCAGGGAATTGTGTATTGATTTCTAAAAGTGGAATGCCATAAAAAGACACATTACATTCATCGGAATATTTACAGTCAGCAAATTGAGTAATGTCTAATCCCAGTGGTGTCAATGCTTTTGGTTTATCGATGTACAGCACTGCTCCTACTGGATAGCGGGATATTTCAGATTGTATGACAATCCCCACATCTGAGCGGCAAATTGCTGCCAGACTATTAATTCTTACCATCGGGCCTTTTGTGAGGTAGAGATAAACAGAGTATTTTTCCTTATTGAACACATTCGATTCTTTGTTCAATAAAAATTCCCTTAAAGATTCATCACCAAAGCACCCATTATTGATATCGCAAAACATTGTCATGATTGCTTTAAAAATTTGGAGCGGATGGAGTTTCTCAACCTCAAAATAGCATCTATCATTGGTATTGGGGTTCAGATTAGATATCACTTCGTGTAATGTTCTCACCAAACGAACATATTCGCTAATATACCAAGATCCAGTATTACTGTTACAGTCTGAGCAAAGAAAATAGCCTCCTCCACCTCGCTGATTCAGCTTGCCTTTTAAGCCTTCCATATCCCACGGGAGACGACCATCTTCTCCGGTCATGAGTTTGATGCTTTCTTCAAATGGGATTTCTCTCACTGGTAAGGAATTAAAGGCACTTTCCGGCGGTACGTGTTCAAAAGTCAAAGGTTTTACTTGCCCACAGAGCTTGCATTTGCCTTCTATCCGTTTTCCCACCTATACCAGTCTCCCTTCAAACGCCTGGTTCAAAACACTCTGCCGCAGGGCCTCTGCCTGCTGTAAGGAGGTGTCAATGGTTTGCTCTACACTGTCACATATAGATAACCGAGATTCTATGCGCTCAACAATTACTCTCTGCTCCTCGAACGATGTAAATGGAAAACGCAATGCACGAACTCGCTCTTTATTCAATGCCTTTTGATTATTTCCAGAGCCAACTCGTCTGGTATTTTCGTAGTTCAAGAGAAGAAAATAATAGATATATTTAGGTTCACAAGGGGTTTTGGATACCAATATGGCTGCTGTATTTTGGTTATGTGCTGCAACGATATTCAAAATAGCTGCCTGGCCCCTCGTTTTTCCTTCTCCTATCATAGCCAGCATAACGGTTCCAACAGGGTGCAAATTTGTAGATGAGTTAGCCAACCCGGATTCAGTGATTCTTTCTTTCGTCTTGGTAATTGTATTGAAATGTACCTCGCCACTACTTACCCAATTGATGTCACCGTTCCAATATTCAGGGATTGAACGTTTAGGAGTTGCTCCAACCTCTACATCAAAAACATCACCAATACGCACTTTTAGCCATGTGTCCGGCAAGTCGAGTGCTATTTCGTTTTCATCGCCAGATGTATCTTTAAAAGATTGATTTTGCTTACAGATACTCAAAAAATCATCTTGTGGGGATATATTGTGTCCCCCTCTCCATTGCTCAGAGAGCTTGCCCTCAAACGCCTCTTTCAGCACCGCCTGGCGGTAAACCTTCAGCTTCTCCTTTGCGGTTTGCAGTTCCGCCACGCTGGCGTCCAGTTTGGAAAACAGCTCCTCAATTTTGGAGACAATGCGCTCCTGCTCGTTTAGATGTGGAACAGGCATCTGGATTTGAAGAAGATCTCTTTTTGCAAGACTTGGAATTGTAGTTGATTTATCCAATTCTTTAAAATTAAAGGAGCAACAGAAATAATATAAATATTTGGGATGCAATTCGTCTCCTGGCGATATTCCGAAAGCAGTATCTACATTCCAAAATGGTTCATTCACAAAAATAGGATTGTTAATTGTTCCTTTCCGGCCTACAATCGTGGTTCCGGCTTCGCATAGATATGAACGGGCATACCCCATCACTCCGCCGCTCCCATATATTGGGTATCGGCCATTGGGATCAGTAACCAGTTTCTGGTTTTTCCCACTCACAATAGTAAGAACATCACTCCACTTTTTCAACATTACCATCATTCCTGTGCGTCTTAATATTCAATATTTGTAGCGATAGCAAACGGCTTATATATCTTCCAATTCCACAAAAGCAGTGCGATATTCCCAGTTCACACCATAATTTGATTTTAGCGGAGAGAGCAGTGATTCATCTATGTTATTTATTAGCAAACCATGTTCATATTCTCCAACGGAAATTGTGTAACAAAAATGTTTAATCTCTTTGTTGTAATTTACCTCAATATCAATATCATATTTTCCAATCTCCCAGAAAAACTCCTTGTTAAGCACCTCTTTTGCTTGTGCATATTCGGAAGTAGTTCTATAAAAAGCAGCAGCTTCAGCATAGTTTTGGTAGGAATTTCTAATATCTGCAATCCGCTTAAACAAATTCTCTGTACTGGCCTTAAAGGTCTTACCAAAAGAATCAAAGGCATCTCCAAATTCTGTAAACGCGCAGATAATACTGTCTGCTTCAATTCTAAGAGGATGAGCAGATTCTGTTGTTTGCAGATAATTTCCAACCATACTTTGGTTTACTGGAGAAATAAAACTGGACCAAGCTAGATTTAATTTTCTCTCATCTCTTTGCCGTGTTACTTTAATTTTAATTTTTTTAATAGATATCGGTTTTCGTTCAGACTCATACACACCATCAATACGAATGTATGAACCACTCTGATTGAAAAAGAGCAGAGCTCTACCAGTAGGCAAAAAACTAAGTTTGGCAGTAATAAACCATTTTTTCCAAACTGCTTGAGCAATAGGGATAATGATAGCCACAGCAGCTAATATGATTGCTACTAATTCATAAAATGTCATGGGTGTAGAAAAATCAATTTTCATCTATATTCTCCTTACGCTACCAATTCCATATTCATTTCCATCAAAATCGCCTCATACTGCTCCCCGAACACCTCATAGAACCGCCCAAGGCCGCCCTTGCGGTCAAAGGGGCTCAGGTCCAGGTCCTCTGGCTGGATACTCAAAGAGGTGGCGATATGATCCTTCACCAGCTGGAGCCACTCCATCTGCTCCGGGGTGAAATGTACCGCACCGGCGTTGCGGCGGAAGGTCCACTGCTGGAAGTTGTAGTTTACCTTATCGGCAAAGGGTTGTAAACCCTCTGCTTCGCCCATCTCAAACCGGATGATGGACACCAAGTCGGCCAGCTGGCGCAGCGTGCCCGTTCCCTTTACTTTCTCCGGCTTCTTGATGGCATAGCAATCCCACAGCCGCTCGATGGTTACGCCCTTGCTCCGCAGCTTCTCATAGAGAGCTTTCAGCTTCTCAATGGCCATGGGCCGGTCCTGATAGGTCTGGCTGTACAGGATGCGCAGGGCAATGATCTCATCCTTGTTTTCCTCAATAAACTCATGGAAGGTCCGAATCACCCGGTCGGCGTTTTCCTCCTTCTGGGCGTCAAACCCGGCAAAGAGCAGGGTGTCCGGGTTGGTGTTGTCGATGATCTGCTCATGGCTGCGGCGGACATTTTCAATGAAGTCCCGAACCTCCGGGCGGCAGAAGGGCGCGGCCGCTTGGGCTGCTGCCTCCCGCTGTACCGTCTGCATCTGATCCTCCGTGGGTTCCTGGGTCTGGAATTGCTTCCGGGCCCGGGCGGTGAGAATATCCTCGTCAAAGGCATCCAGCAAATCTTCCGCCAGCTGACTGGCCGGAACGCCCACCACCTGGGTAAATTCCTTCCGCTCGCTGGAACTCATCTGGCTGTTGAGGCGGATCACCCGGTTGGCAAGGGAGGTCAGGGTGTCCTCATCCCGAGCACCCAAAGCCACCGTCATCATCAGCTCTTTCAGAGAGACCGAAGGCTTGCGCTCCAAGGTACGGGTCTCGGACTTCTTGGAATTGGTAACGCCCACCGCATCCACGATGATAAAGTGGTCCTTGTTCTCGGTGGCCGAGGGGGTCACCTTTTGCAGGTCGTCCTTGCTGAGAGTACGGGTACCCCGGCCCTTCATCTGTTCAAAATAGTTTTTGCTGCGCACATCCCGCATAAAAATCAGGCACTCGATGGGTTTGACATCGGTGCCGGTGGCAATCATATCAACTGTCACCGCAATGCGGGGATTGTAGCCATTGCGGAACTCACTGAGCACACCCTCCGGATTTTCGGCGGAGTAGGTGATCTTTCTGCAGAACTCGTTCCCCTCGCCGAACTCCTCCCGGACAATCTGGATGATGTCGTCGGCGTGGCTGTCGGTTTTGGCGAAAATCAGAGTTTTGGGGACTTCCTTACGCCGTGGGAACAGCGTGGTAAACAGGCTTTCCCGGAAGGTACGGATTACCATACGGATCTGGCTGGGATTGACGATGTCCCGGTCCAACTGGGTGGGCTGGTAATCCACATCCTCGTCCAGCTGCTTCCAGCGTTTTTCCCGCGAAAGCCGGTTTCGGCATTCGATTATCTGCTTCATGATGTGGGCGCCGCTTTTGGTCACCTGGGTCTCAATGAGGAAGATATCCTCTCCCACATTGACGCCATCGATGATAGCCTGCTCCCGGGAATATTCGCTGACCACATTCTCATTGAAAAAGGCAAAGGTACGCTTGTCCGGCGTGGCAGTGAGGCCGATGAGGAAGGCATCGAAATAGTCCAGCACCTGCTGCCAGACATTGTAGATGGAGCGGTGACACTCGTCGATGATGATGCAGTCAAAAAACTCCGGCGGGTACTTCTCGTTGTAGACCACCTCTTTGGCCGCCTGGCGGTCTGCCGAGGTCAGCTCATTGAAGGAAGTCTCCTCCGCCGACTCATCCAGTTCCTCCCCCTTCAGAATAGAGTACATCCGCTGGATGGTGCTGATGCACACCTGCACATCCTGGGGGATGTAAGAACTTTTCAGCCTCCGCACCCCATAGATTTCAGGAAAAGAGCGGTTGTCATCGTTGGGGCGATAGGCCAGGAATTCCCGTTCCGCCTGTTCGCCCAGGCCCTTGGTGTCCACCAGGAAGAGGACTCGGTTGATTTTGGCATATTTCAGCAGACGATATACCGCCGTAATGGCTGTGAAGGTCTTGCCAGCACCGGTGGCCATCTGGATCAGCGCTCTGGGACGATTTTGTGCAAAGGACTGCTCCAGACTTTCGATAGCCGTGATCTGACAGCTGCGGAAGCCCGCAGTGTCAAAGGGTGGGAAATGCTTCATGTTGTTGCGGATAGTATCCTCAAATTTCAGCAGAGCACGGAGGCTTTCAGGACGGTGAAAGCTGAAGATACGGCGGGAGCGATATTTCTGGTCGTTATAATCGGTGAAACGAGTCAGCTTTCCAGTGGCCTCATAGGTAAACCGAATACGGTATCCCGCTTTGACCCATTTAAAAGTGCTTCCGGCATATCGGCTGGACTGCCCTTCCACAGTGGTGATGTTCTCACCCTTTTCGTCCGCCTTGGCCTCCACGACACCAACCGGGACGCCATCTACAAAAAGGGCATAGTCCACCGGCCCAGTGCTGGTGGGAAATTCCCGCACCGCCACACCTGGGCCTGCCAGTGGATTGAGCTGGCGCATATCCTGCAAAATCCACCCGGCCTGGGTTAGCCTCTGGTCGATTGCCTCCCGGGCTTTTTGTTCTGGCGTCATGGAGTCCACCTCCGACAAATCACAGCAATTTTAGTCATTATACCATGATTTTTAGATGCAGGCCACAATTTTCCATGTAACTGTCAAAGGTGCAGGCAGATAGGTTTGTATGAGATAATAGTGCTGGAAGGTAGCGGAACGTTCCGCTACGCTGCATATGGGTAATGTGAGAATTGATATCTATACGTCGAGCGGGAAGGAGCAGATGAAAGAATTGGTTGAGATGCTTAATCATCTGCGGGAGCAGTGGACCTATCTGGTACGCTATCTGAAGGATGGCAGACTGGAACTATCCAACAACCGTGCCGAGCACAGCATAAAACCCTTTGTGATGGGCCGGAAGAACTAGCTCTTTTCTCCGATACTTCTGCCGGCGCTGAGTCCGGCGCTGTGATCTGCAGTTTGATTAAAACTGCAAAAGAAAATGACCTGGATCCCTACTGCTACCTGCTTTGTCTTCTGCACAATGCGCCGGGCCTGAGCCGGAAGGATGAAGCCTGGGCGGAATCTTTCCTCCCGGTGAATGCGCCCCAGAAATGTAAAATTCCAAAACCATAATGAAAATGCAGACCGCCATCTCTTTGCCTGTGCGCTGAGATGGCGGCCTTTTTATACGCCGAAAGATTTTACGGTTACGACACATCTGTTTTTGATCGGCTCTTGTAGTCATATCTTTTGATTGTTAGGGTCGGGAGAAATTAACCATTTTGGGCCGGGAGAAAATCGCCAATCTCGGCCGGACGAAAATCGCCAATCAAGGGTAGCCAGCCCCCAGACAATATTGTTTACCCGGCCTGCTGCGGGTCAGCCGGTGAGCCAGTAGAAGTACGCAGGGCAACCGTCTCCAACTTCCTGCCCCGGAAGCTCTCTCCCTTAATGGTAAAGACCACAGCATCGTCAAAGATGCGGTCCAGGGCGCACAGAAGAGCATCGTTCTCACAGAAGTTCTCCTTCCACTGAGCAGGGTCACGGTTGCTGGTAAAGACCATGTTGGAGTAGCCCTCCTTCTGGTAGCGGCGGTCCACCATGTCAAAGAACAGCCGGGTATTCTCCTTGTCAAACTCACAGTGTCCCACCTCATCAATAATCAGGCAGGAAGGGCGGACAAGGTAGGACAGAAGGTTGCTCTCCCGGCCGGATCGGCGTGCGGAAGTCATGCGGTCCCGCAGCTCTGTCATCTTAATGAAGTAACTCCTAAATCCATGCTCACAGCAGGTACGCCCAAAAGCCTGGGCCAGATGGGTCTTGCCCGTACCAGGCCGTCCAATAAAGGCAATGTTTTTGTGAGCATAGAGGGCAGACAGCGTGGGGAGGCTGCGGAGCTTGTCAACATTCTTTCCGGTGACTCGGCTGAAATCAAAGTTGTCAAAGGTCTTGGGAACCTTCAGTGGGAGGCGGCTGGTGCGGAGCAGGAAATCCACTGTGGAACGCTCCCGCTTTTCCAGGAGATAGTCAAATACCTTCGCCACGGCAAGGGCTTCAGTATCGGTCATGTTGTGCTGCTGTACCAGCATTGCAAATTCCTGGGTGGAGAAACCATACTTCGTCAGCTCACGGGTGGCATGGGCCACCGCTTCAAACAGAGAGTCAGTCATCCTCGTCGTCCTCCTCCTCCTTGGTGAAGTTAAACTTCTCAAAGGAGAGGTCGGTGGAGGTCTGCGGGAGTTGCCTAATCACCGTTTTCACCGGCATGGAGGGAAACTCCTCCGGCTGCTCTGGGAACGCATACTGGTTAGCACAGAAGCTGTCCTGGTAAGCCCAGGTCACTTCATGGGTAGCGAGCAGGCGGGCCATATCTGCGGAGTAGATATAAAGGCAGGAGCCGTTTCGCATAACACGGACCGTCTTGCCGCCATAGGCGTAGGGGACTCCAAAGCGCCGCCCCTCGTAGTTCACAAACCCGTCAAAGGAAATCCTCCGCTCGGGGCAAAGGTAGAGCAACAATTCAGGGCTGTCGTTCAGTTTCGTAACCACAGAGCCACACCGCTCCCTGTGGATGTCCTGCGGAATACCCAATCCCCGGTGGAAGGTGGTGTTCTGCTCGTCACACCAGTCCAGCGCGGAGAGGTTCAGGTCAGTCACATTCCAGAAGGTCCTTCCAGCCAGGAAGTTGTCCTTCACGAAACGGACCAGGCGCTCCACTTTGCCCTTCGTAAAGGGGTGGCGAGGCTTGCAGAGTTTGGTCTGGAAACCCACAGTCCGCATGAACTGCTCATAGTCTTTCTGCCAGAGAGGATGTCCGTCCTGGTTCCGCCGGATAACCACGCTCTTCATGTTGTCCGTGAGGATATACTGAGGGACGCCCATGTACTGGAATCCGTGGAGCATACCAATGAACAGGTTTTCCTGCTTGGCGTTGGGGAAGAACTCTACATACCGCTCACCGCAGTGGTGGCAGACCATAGCAAAGCAGGCAACAGAGTATTCCTCTCCGGCAAAAGAGTGGACTTTGGTAAATCCCCAGTCCATCTGGAACGCCTCTCCGGGGCCGGTAGTGTAACGCCGCCCACGGTTCCCTTGCGGAGCAACCGCATAGCGAGCAGGCGGAATGAGATGTTGTGCGCCAGGATGTAGTTTTTAATCGTGGTCTGGCTGCCAATATATCCGTTTGCACGGAGCCTGCTGAGGCACACAGCGGAGTTTGTCACGCCGTTCTTCAGCAGACCGTCCAGGATGCCTGTATAGCTGCTCAGGAGCGTGGTGCTCGCCTTCCGGCCCTTTGCGGCGTGCTCAGTGTCCTCAAAGCCGTGTTCCTTCATCCGGCGCAGTCTGGCACGGGAAATCCCGGTACGGCGCTCCAGCTCTGCAAGGTTGATTTTCTCCAGCGAGAACTTGTCTCCCTGCTCGGCCATCATCTGCTCAATGGCCTTTGCCACAACCGGGGACATGGCTGCGAAATTGGGTTGTTTCATCTTGTCTCCTTTCACCGGGGGCTGGCTACGCCTCCAGTGTAAAGGAACTATTCAAATTGTAAATGGCTGTTTTCAGTTGACCAAAATTGGCGTTTTTCGCCTGACCCGGAATGGCGATTATCGCCTGACGCTAACAATAGAGATGATAGACATTGAGTTTTTGTGTCGTATAGTGAGGATATAATTCCAAATCCTTCCGTATATTAAAGCTGGTCGGCACGATTACTGCATATTCGCCCGTATTGTTACTCGTCCCATCCTTCAGATAAGCGAATTTGGTTTCGGTAGAAGCACCGGATGGTTTATGGCGATCATAATATGCTTGATATACGATGTATAGGAGATCAGTAGGCGTTCTGGAACCATATTTTCCTGTATAAGTCTTGTAAACAGTTTGATAATTGGACTCATATAATGTGATTGTCCACATCTCACGGTCATAATACAAATTCAGTACGGATTTTCCATCGCCGGATACGGTTACCTTTTCACAATGCGAATAGTCAAACCCGTAAAATTCGTCATCTTCCTCCTCATTGCTGCCATTTCCGTTTAGCTTGTCCTGCTCGTTGGCCGTAACTGTAGCTCCTGTGACGGCTTGCCGGATCTCCCCATTACTGTGCAGCGTATAGCCATAATGGCCGTCATCATCTGCTTCTGCATTTTCAAACCAGACAAGAACTGTATAATTTACCTCAGCCGGTTCCCATACGGCCGTTACATAGGTCAGTGTGGCGGGCATCTTGTTCAAATCCGCAGACAACGCTGCTGCGTTGTCATAAGTCTTGCCATTATATTCCCAGCCCTTAAATTGATATCCCTGGCGGGTCGGATCCTCAATATTTTTGATCTGCTCGGTGATATCCGTGCCGGGATCTTTGCTTATAGGCTCCACGTAGCTGCCTTGGGTGCGAAAAATAACATAAGGCGCATCCTTCAGCGTATAGGTCAGCGTCTTGGTGGCCTTGCCGTCAGCGGTGACCGTCAGCCACATTTCATCCGTGCTGTCCTTGTCATATCCAAAAAACTCTTTGTATTCCACCGGCACTTGTGTGCCTTCCGGCGCATAACCCGTTACCGTATCCAGGGTCACAGGTTCGTCCGTATCCGGGAGGTGGCCTTCGTAGATAACCGTATACAGAAAGGTTTCTTCCGCGTATGTGTAGTCGACCGATATTACGGTATCTTTTGTCAAGGTTCCGGAAATGGTCTCCTGACCGTCATTTACCAACTTAAAATTTTCAATTTCCGGTGATTTCACCTCGTATGTGCTTCCCACCACCTGCTGGGCAATGTAGGGCTCGTGGATCATGTTGCCGTTACCATTTTGCAGGTAATAATGAATGGTCAAAGTGGCCAGCTTCACCGGCTCGGAGCCGGCGGCCAGCACGGTCAGGTTAGTTGTGCATACAGACAGCAGCATGACCGTCGCCAGTAAAATCGATACGCCTCTTCGTTTCATCGGCTTTCCTCCTTATGCATATTGAGAAACAATATCACCCAGAGAAAGGCCAATACTTTTCAAATTTTTAATGTCCGGGGATTCATGTTATACATCACTTGTCTCATTCAGGATTCCCAGCAGTACAAACCGGGCGTTGTTGAACTCATAGCTACAGGTTGCCAGGGCAATTATTGTGTCCTCTGAGGATGGAACCACACTACTCTGAAACCAGGACTGCCGCTGTATTTCTGCTGCCCATATGGGCAGCTCTTCCGCGGACAGGCCGGTGTTCCACACCGCGTGCTCTACATGAGCCACAAATCCCGCAAAGAACACGATTTCATATTGTGCATGGGGTGTTTCCAGCACGCCTACAGGATGCTTGTCATAAAAGTCCTGGCTTTTATAGTCCATCAAGCTGGAAAACATAGTCCCGTTGAGCATATTGTGTCCATAAATGATGCTGTATGGATCAGAAAAATCAGGCGCGGCCTGGCAGTCCAGAAAAATGCTGCCCGACTTGTTCCATTCGCCAGTGACCAGATGATTGAGATAGTGCTGGTTGTCCTCCCCCTGTACCACAGGGTAGTCAATGCCGGTATTGGGCACCGTGATCCAGGCCAGCACATCGGGATTCACCGCCTGCAGCGCGGTGAAATCCCGTGTGGAGGTCCGCTGACCGGCTGCGGTCTCCTCCGGCTCCTGTCGGGGCACGGAGAGCTCTGCCAGCTGCGCATAGGTCTGCTCACCGGCCCGATACTCCAGCAGGATCTGCACCACCTGCCAGGCGGCCACACAGATGACCACCAGCAGCAGCACGCAGAGGAGTCCATAAATTCTCTTCTTAGCTTCCATTATGATTCCTTATCGCGCCGGAACTTATAGAGGATCAGGACCAACAAGAACACCGCTGCTCCAAGTATGCTCCCCCAGAGGATCAGTTTTCCATCGTCACCTGTCTTGGGCGGCTGATCAGGATCGGGGGATGTGTCAGGATCTGTGGGCGTCGGCGTTTCCACCGGCTCAGTGGGAATGGGGGTTTCCGTCGGAGCAGGTGATTCTACCGGTTCCGTTGGGATGGGGGATTCTGTGGGGACAGGGGATTCCACCGGCTCCGTAGGCGTGGGCGTCTGGTTGGGATGGACAGGAGTGGAAGGCTCGGGATCAACGCCGGGGCCGTCATCAGTGCTCTTAAAGGTAAGGGAGAACCCAAAATCCATGGCCCGCATATCGTAGCTGTTCGGTAACTGAACTTCTAGGGTAACATTTGGGAGAGTGAAGGATTCACCCGGCTGCAACACGATGTTCTTCAGTACACCTACTTGCTCCTGTACGGAATCCAACCGGTTGAGATAACTCCAGATCTCCAGATTATCCAGAGTCAGCTGGTCGGCGGAAGTAGGCAAGTTGATGCCCGTACCGTCAAAGGAGAAAAACAGGCCATAGGCATAGAGATAGCGGTAGCCCAGTGCGATGATCTCCGGATCAGTCTCCAGAATTTCATAGTCCTGCTCCACCCAACGCTCACCAGTAGGGCCGGTCACTCGGGTACCCCAGCCCAACACCCGGAAATCGTAATAATCCGGATTGCTTTGCAGCTCGCTGATGGTAATGGTACGGGGCTGTCGGATCTCCGACTGGCCCGTATAGCCGGAGGTGTTGGAACCCAGAATCTCGCACTGGTGGCTGGGGTGAAGACCAAACAGATTGGTTGCCTCACCGCAGTGGTGAGCGGGGTCGGTGCAGGTGTCCTTATAGTAATCCAGCAGATAGTCGGAATAGGAGTCATAACCCAGTTCCGCCAGCCGGTCCTCCAGATGGAGCACCTGCAAAACAGACACATCGGCGCTGTCTTCCATCCCGTAGACCGCCTTCAGGGGAGTGGTCACCGAGCGCAGCACCGTCATGGTGTAAGGGATCCGGTTACCGTCAAAACCCAACTGATCGGTAAGGGCTCCCTCCTGTTGGGGCGGTTGGGTACGGATGGTGTAGCCAGGGGTGGTGGGCAGACCGGGAGAGCGCACCGGAACATCCCGGTCAATGTCATTTTCCGTGGTAAAGGCGTAGTCCTCAAAGACATAGGTGCGGCTGGTGTTGTTCACAAAACGGATACCCACTTGGGCCGCCTGACCAGGCACGGTGAGCTGGGCCATCAGGCTGTTGGCCGCATCGTTACAGTTGATAGTCACCCGGTCGCCCGCATTGGGGGAAATGGTGTAGACGATGGTATTTTCAGCCGTGTCATAGGTACGGATATAGCCGCCCGACGCTGCCAGCACTGCGGTTGCGCCCCCTGCAACGAGGCTGAAACCCAGCACTGCCGCCAGCAGTCCGTGGAGTATTCTTTTTTTCATGCTTCAGCCTCCTTGCAGGGGGCGGATGCCGGTTGCCCGGCATCCGCCGCCGTTATGTAAGTTTAGTTGTCAGAAATAAGTAGGATTAACCGGCAGTGTAGTAGCCAGCGCCAGTTTCAACAATGTTATAGACCAGCTGACCGGCATCATTCTGGGTAACAGTTGCCACAGAGCTGCTATCGTCACCGTTAATTTCCGTCCAGGTAGCCTTGGCAGCCTCCCAGTCCAGCTGCACGGCCTGCATCTCAGGAGTGATGGTGTAGGTGGCGCCCTTCAGAGCATTGCCGGCAGACTCGCTGATGGTCACAGACTTCAGCAGAGGATCGGAGATGGACTCGCCCTTCAGCGCCTTGGTGTAGTAGAAGTAGCCGTCGCTCATCAGGACCCAGGTGGTATTCTCACTGACCTCACCGTTGGTAGAAACATTGGTGGCAAATTTCAGCGTAACAGCGCCATCGTGGAAGTCGCTGCCGTAGTAGGTATCAAAGGCAGTGTCGTGGCCACTTGCGCCGTGGGTGCCCTCGAGGGTGTAGGGGGTCTCATCGCTGTCGCTAGCAGCCTTCTGCTCATTGTAGAGATACTTCACGGTGAAGCTCTCGGGAGCCGCAGCAGAACCACTGCCAATATTAGGCGTCACAGTGACCAGATGATGATAGCCGCTGCCCTCAGAGGATTCATTGGTCACATAGGCCAGGTAGCTGTAGACAGTGTTGTCGCCGTTGGTAGTGGTCTTGCGTAGGACGGTGATACTGGACAGGTTATCATAAGAGGTGGTTGTAAAGTCTTGATAGCCGCCATTCGTACCCTTATAGGCATCAATCATAGCCTGGCTGATGGTAACCGCAACCTGTCCAGTAGTAGCAGAAGTACTGTCACTCTCCACAACCTTCAGCTTGTCGCCGTCCAAGGTCAGCAGGCTCAGAGCCTCCTCCAGCTTCACGCGGACCAGTACATCCACGTTTCCGCTGTTGGTAACGCCCACTTCCTTGGTGATGTCAGCGCCGGGGGTCAGGGGCACGTCAGGTTTGTCGAAGTCTTCGGTAATGGTCACGTCAAAGTTGTCCATGTTGAAGACGTTTTCCACTTTGTCGGTGGTGGTAAACCAGGCAAAGGTACCTGCCGCCACCAGAACAGCGGACATCGCGGTGGCCCCAAGGGCAATTTTCTTTTTGTTTTTCATACTGCATGCTTCCTTTCTCTCTATATGGATGGTATCTATTGCAGCACACCTCTGCTGTGTGCCAGCAACCGTATTGGGGCGGAGCTGTTATGACTCGGGGGCTTCCGCCTTCCCCTTTTCCCTCCTGTTCTTCCAATGGCCCACCCCGATCCAGGCGGCCATGGCCAGCACCACCACCGCAATGCTCACGATCAGGTGGTTCTGGATCAGGGAAATGACCCCGCCCAGCAGGGGCACGTGAAACACTACCACGCCGATGACCGCGTCACCGGGAAACATGGGGTCGGTCTGCTCCACCGCGTCACCTTTGGTCTCAATGAAGACCTGACCGTCCTTCATCAGGGTGTTTACCACCCGGTGGGTGACGGTGGTGCCCACCTCATCGGTGGGATAATAAGTAACGATATCCCCATTTTGCAGTTCCTCCGCCGGAACTGCTTTGACGATTACCAGATCGCCCTTGCCCAACACCGGCTCCATGCTGCTTGAGAGGATGTTATAAGCCCGAAAACCCAGGAAAGTCTTGTCCGGATTCTGGTTCAAAGCAAACATCAGGCTGCCCAACAGAAGTGCCACAATCAGCAGCACAAACACCACATCGCCAACGATCTTTCCTACTTTATTCACGGGGTGGTTCCTCCCCATGTGGTGCCCCAGCCGTCCGGCAGCTCACTGCCCCAGGCGTCCTGCCAGGCAAAGGCGTCGGCCTGCACCGTCTCGGCGTAGATGTAGATGTCCAGGTTGTACTTCTCATACTCCGGAGGCTCAAATATGATGCCGGTGGGCAGCTCAGCCGCCGCCTCCAGCTCCTCTTCTGTACGGATGGTTACCGCCCGGAACACCGGTTCGGTACGTCCGGTTACCTCCACGATCTGATTGTAGTACAGCCACTCGGAGGGGGTGCCGTCGGCATTCTTGCCCCGGTACCAGCCGCTGCTCTGCGTCCACATATCGGTGATTTCATTTGTAAATGCGTTGCTGTTGGTCTGATTGGGAAGCAGATTCAAACGGAGGGCAAAGTTCTTCTTCCCCTCTTCCAGCTGGCTGTCATTGCGGAGAATATCCAACAGCTGCTGGGCGGAGAAATTGGTACCCGCCGCCGGGATCTGGCTGTCTGCCGCAAAGTAGCGGACATAGTCCGGATTCGTTAGCGTTGGCAACTCACTGGTTGGATCTTTGGGGGTCCATACCTCCTGAATCTTTACCCGTACCACAAAGGCCGTTTCCCCGGTGTTGACAATCTGGGGGTCCTTGGGCAGTACATCCCCCGGCCGCACCGGGGTATCCGGGTCCTCCCAGGAAGGTTCCTCGATCTCAAAGTCCAAATTGGAGATATCCAGTTCATTGACCACCTGATCCTTGGCAGTAAAGTAGGCATAGGTTCCGCCGCAAATGGCGATCAGCAGACAGATCACCGCACCCGCTACAGCGGTAGAACGACGGGGCCACTTACTCCGCAGCAGCCTTTTCCCCTTGTGAGGGCTGTTTTTATGAAGCATCTTTGTTATCCTCCCCGTCCAGGTCTTCTTTCTTTACCGCCGCCGGTTCCACGGCAAGTGCCTGTTGTTTTCTCAGCGGGCTATCCTCCACCACTTCGTTCAGAATCTCACAGGGATTCTCAATCTCCTCAGGTACTTGGCTGTCGGTGGGAATGTGGTTGACGACAAACTTGCCGCTGGAGGCGGCATATCCGTCAGAAGTACCGTCCTCATCCGAGTCCACCTGCCCCGGCGCGGTCACGGTATTGACCACCGTGGCCTGCACACTGGTACCATCTGTCACCTCCACCGTAACATCCGGCGACGGGGTAACATTGCCCGGCAGCACGGAAGCTGCCACCTCTTTAATGGTGTATGTTCCGGCTGCGGGGTTGTCCAGCACCATACTCTCGCCGGGATGGAGCATAGCGCTTTCAATCAAATTGTCGCTGCTGTCGTAGATTTGAATGGTGTAGGCATAGTCCAGATCGCCGATGTTGGGGATGGCCCCGTCCTCGTATTGCAGCTGCTTGGTCACCGTCAGGGTATGGGTCACCGTCGGCACCATCAGGTCCGCCTCATTGGCGGCAACGTAGTAAGGCTCCGTCAGCTGGGAAATGGTCTTCTCCCCGCTGTGGCTGACCGGCGCAGTATCCGATGGCAGGTCCGTGTTGCCGCTGCGGGTCTGGAAGGTGCTTCTCACGACCTCGGACTTGCTGAGATCGCCTTCAAAATCAATCAGTTTCAGCAGCACATCAAGCTGCAGGTTGGTGAGCAATGCGGTATTTTCCTCTGTGCCCACATAGGGATTGATCCGATCAATGGCGCCCTTTACCGTATCGGCGTAGATCGTGTTGCCATCGGTGACCGTACTGCCGAAGTTCAGGCCCAGGAAAGCCCCAGCATAGCCCATGGTGGTATTAGCATCGGAAGTGGCACTGGAGCCGCCGCCGTACACATCGTAGCCGTCCCAGGTATCCACACCGGTCACGGTGGTGTTTTCAATCCTGGAGCGATTGGCCTTGATGAGGTCAAGCCCCACCGTCACGCCACCCAGCAGCTTTTCCAAAAGTCCCACATCCAGACTGAGCAGCATGGCGTCACTCATGGCACCCATAAAGCCGCCGGCAATCTCGTCGGACATGACCAGACGCAAATTGATCGCATCGCACTTCTTGATGCGGCACACATCGGAGTAGCCTACAAAGCCGCCGGCGATCTCATGATGACCGCCCTGGGCCAGCACGGAATAGCCATCCGTTGTGCCCGTCAGCTTGGAGTCCTGAATGTGGGAGCCGAACACGTCGCCCACACCCAGTCCTACATCCAGCAAATCGCCCAGAATACCAAGCTCACTGGTGGTTGCTACATCGTCGGCCTTAAGAATAGAGCTTTTGCCCATGCGGGCGACAAATCCGCCGGCGTAGTTTCTGCTGCTGACCAGCGAGAGGTCATTGGCCGTACAGTAACGGACGATACCCGCCTGGAGCAGACCGCCAAAGCCGCCGGCGCAGACTGCCTTATCCTTGCTCTCGTCCCAGTCGGCATTTTTCCAGTCGTAGGCGTTGGTGGTTTCCACCTGATAGCCGCCCTTAATGCCGGTAACACTGCTGTTATAGATGTAGCTCTTGGCCAGCTCAATGGCGGAAATATCGCCGATTGCAAGCAACTGAAGCAGATTGAAATTGTCGGCGCTGCCCGCTTCATCTTCTCCCGAAACGGTGAGCGTACTGGCCGCGTCGGCGTAGCCGAAGAAACCACCGGCGTAGTCGCCGCCCGTCACCGAGCGCAGGCCTGTGATGGTAATGTTGGTGCCGAGATCGCTTTCTCCTGCGGTACCGATTGGTCGCTCCTTGATACCTACCTGCGCGCCCTGCAGGAAGCCCGCAAAGCCGCCGGCACTTCTGCCACCGTTGCCGCTGACATAGAAACCCCAATCGTCCACCGCCGATACGTCGGCGTAATAGACGGTGGGCACGGTGGCGGAGAGCAGGTTGAGGAAATTGGTGGGGAGTTCTACCACCCCGCCCAACAGTCCCAAGCCGCCCAGAGAGGCCACCGATGCCGCTCCCATGTAGCCCACGAAGCCGCCGGCATCGCTAAGGTCGCCGGACGCGGTAACGCTGCGCAGGTTCTTGGTAAAGCAGCGGTCGGACACATCTTCGTAAGTCTTTACCAGTTGCACATCCGTCCGAGCCAAAGACTCCGTTGCCGGTGTGGCCGTATTATCTTCCTCTTTATTCCATGCGGGAGACGCCGGGCGGGTGGTATCCTCGCCCCAGATCTGGCCGCCCTTTACTGTACCGGCAAAGCCGCCGGCACTGCCGTCGTGGGCGGTGATCTCACTGCCGGAGTAGTAGCCATACACACCGCTGGTCTTGATGACCGGCACGATGGCGTTGACCACGTCCAGCAGGTTTGCTCCAAGTGCTTCTACACCACTAAGCAACCCGCCCAGCAGGGAGGATTCCAGATCCGCCTGGGCCACGCCGCCGGTGAGCATAGCGCCCACAAAGCCGCCCGCCTGCTGGATGGCCTCCGCCGAAATCAGGTCGTAAGCAATGCTGTCCTCGATGACACCGGTGGTCATGACGCCGCAGTAGCCGCCGGAAGCCTCCGTTCCCTCGTGGCCCACGGTGTAGCCGTAATACTTGGAGAAGTCAGCCTTGTTGTCGGTGTTTTTCGCGTTAAAATAGTCCATCTGAGCCTCGGTCACGTTCCGCAGCGGACCGGTGATGCCGGTATTCCGCTGAGTAGGCACCACCACCTGGCCCACAGAGAGCAGGTTGCTCAAATTAAGCAAGCCGTCCAACAGATTGATATTTCCCAAAGACGCCAGATCCGCCGCTTTGGTGTAGCCGCTGTAACCGCCGGCGTACAGGCTGGCGTCCACCTTCAGGATCTGGAGGATATCGCAGGTCTGACCCGTTCCGTAGACCTCCGTCTCATGGCCTGCGGCATTGCCCGACCAATCGGCGGTTTTAGTGTCACGATCTGGCACAATGGCGGTGTGTTTGGTTACCTGTGTCCAGGTACCGTCCACCAACTGCCAGGTAGTGATGGCATCATCATAGTTGCCCCAGATCTGGCCGCCGGCGTTGAGCCCCACATAGCCGCCCGCCACACCGATCTTGGTGGTGGTTTGGGTGGTATCTGCGTAGTCCGTGCCGTAGGCCAGCACGGTGCCGCCGCAGGGGACACACTTGGCGTAGCTGTTTTTCACGCTGGGCACCATGGTCTGGAGGGCGGACAACAGACCGTCCTCAATTTTAATAATGCTATCCAGAATGCCAGTGTCCTCCGCCGCTTTCGCCACATCGCCGGGCACCATGCGGCCAATGAAGCCGCCGGCGTACTCCTCGCCCCGGACAAGGTCGATGTGGTTGGCGTAGCAGCCCTCAATGTGGCTGCCTTCAAAGTTTCCAATGAAGCCGCCCGCCATGCCCTCATCGTTCCAGCTGTTACCGCTCAACATCTTGGTCACCCGGTCAAAGGCGGTGACGGTGTAGCCGCCGGAGGTGCCCTGACAATGGCTGGCCTTGATGATGGACACGGCGCAGTCCAGCAGTGCCGCGATGCCGGTCACACCAGCCAGTTTTCCCAGAATTCCGGCGTTACCCAGCTGTGCCACCGAGCCGATGGTCACATAGCCGCCGAAGCCTCCGGCGTAGGAGGTGGCATCTACAGACTGAAGATTTTCATTGGCACAGTCTTCGATCTGTACTGCTGTGCCATAGCCCAGAAAGCCACCGGCGCTGCCGCAGGAAGCGTCGATCTCACCGGCACGATTCTGGGCATCCATCCGCTCGCCGGGCGTATCGGCCACGCCCTCGGGCACTGCCTCTACGGTGTAGGCCAAATCGCTGCCCGTATTGACAGTACAGCCGGTAAAGCGGTTGGGGAAGGTATCCAGCAGGGAGAGCACACCGCTCAGCCCCAGCAGGGAACTGACATCAATCTCGCCAAAGGTCTTATCCAACACCCCGGCAATGGAGCCGGTATCCGCCACGGCACAGAATCCGCCGGCATAGCCGTCAGCCTGCACCGAAGCCAGTCTGAAAATCTGGCAGTTGGTAAACTTGCTGTTGATACTCCAAGCCACAAAGCCGCCTGCGGCCGCATTTTTATTGCTGTTCCGGGCCGTCACAGTAAAGCCGTCAGCAATGCCGCTGACAGAGGAATCGTTGACGAAGGTATGTACCGCATTGATGACGGTAAGCAGGTTGCTCACCGAGATCAGACCCAGCAACTTCAGCCCGCTGCCATCCTGACCAGCTACGGTACCAGGGATGATCTGACCGCCGAAGCCGCCGGCATAGGACGCCGCCTGCACCGAAGCCAAGTTGTACACATCCACATTGACCACATCGCCGCCCATGGCATATCCCACGGCGCCGCCGGCATGATCTCCGGTGGCGGTGACGGTATAGCCGCTTTCCGTGTTCTTGTTCAGCTGCACATTGTTCAGCTCAAAGCGTTCGTACTGCACTACCGTCAAGTTGCTCAGCAGGTCGGTGGCGCTGCACAGCTTGGCCTGTCCGACCACACCGCCCACATAGTCTGCACCGCTGACCGAACCAAGGCCCTCAATATAGGTGGTGACGATGGTACCGTTCCCGGTGTCCACCATGCTGTCCTCCACGGACACCTGGAGAGCATCCACAGAGAGGTTTTCCGTATTGACATTGCTAAACTCGGTATATGTTCCATCGGTATTCCGGGTGTAGTAGGTGCCATTGTCACCCCGGTAAAGGGTCACCTGCATAGCTGCACTTTTCCCATTTTCCTCACCCATATAGTGATAGGTGAACTGAACATAGCCCTCAGCACTGGTGCGCTGCTGGTAGACAGGGAACACCACGCCATTGCTGTACCCAGGCAGGTCCTTGACATCACCAATAGGCTTACCGTCTGCATCGGTCACAGCATTCCAATTTTCGTCCCGGAAGGTGGACATCAATGCGGGCGTATACGTGTTGTTATTACCCGGACTCATGTATACCGTATCATACAGGTTGTAGATTTTGTCGTTATTATCCGAGGTAACAGTTGTAACGGTGACGGTTTTGCCATGGACATCTTCATAAATCACATTGCCCTTATTGTCCAGCCGGGCATAGATGGCTCCGGTGGGCACGCCGTCCTCGTCTGTCACCGCGGAAGCATTTACAAACAGCAAGTTGCCATCTGCATCGGTGGCCTGTACCCGGTCGTACCGCTCCTCCACCTGCTGCTCCAGCACCTGACCGCCGTGGAGATAGCCCACAAAGCCACCCACACGATTGCCACTGGTGGAGCTGACTGCAAAGCTGTCACCACGCACCTCACAGCCCACCAGCTGGGACGCATTGAGGCCAATGAGGCTCAAAATACCAGCGTTCAGGTTTACACCCAGCAGGGTATCCAACAAAGTAGTCAGGTTATCGCCCAGGCCCACTTCAATGGTGCCATCTTCGCTGCTTTTCAGATTCAGCTCGATGTTCAGCAGTTCCGCCAGCAGATTCATGGCCTCCGCCATATCGCCAACACCAGCATAGCCTGCGAAACCACCCACATAGCTGCCCTCGGCAGATACCCTTTTCAGGCCGGTAACGCCGCAGGCTTCTCCGGTCGTACCGTCATAGATCACATCACTGGCCATGATCCCGCCGGCAAAGCCGCCGGCATAGGCCAGGGCGTTCTCCGTACCACTGTCCATATCAGTCGCCGTGGAAGTTACAATAAGATTGCTTCCGGAAACCGTACAGTTGGTCACCTCGCTGCTCATGGGGAAGTTCACCAGGTTGACACCAAGGCCCTGGAGCAGACCCAGCAAATACGCATTAGCGATTCGCCCGGCAAAGCCGCCCACGTTGGCGTTGGCAGTGACACCGGAGAGGTTGCTCACCGAGCAGCCCGTCAGTTGGGTACCCTGGACTTTTCCGGCAAAGCCGCCGGCATAGTCACCCTGTGCAGTCACTGCTCCGCTATCCGCCATGGTCACAGAACAGTTTTCGAATACCGCAGGCTTATATTGGGTGGGCACCAGATTGCGCAAGCCCAGCTTACTGATGAGCCCGCCTACCAGGTCATCCGTGGGCAGCAAAAAGTCCAGCGTACCGTCCAGAACGCCACCCAGTCCGCTCAGAGTTTTATCCAAGCCACTGGTGGTACCGTGGAGCAGATATTCCGTGGCGCCTACGGTCTTACCCACGAAGCCGCCCACCTGCTCCTGGCCGGAAATGGTTTTCAGTTCCTCTACATGGCAGTTGCTGATGGTCACATCACCGGCTACCTGTCCGGCAAAACCACCCACAGGCATGGGGTTATCCACAGTTGTGCCATTGGCATCTGTGGTCTGGTACAGGCCGTCTGTCTCTATGCTCACATTTTGAAGGGTAATTCCTTCAATGGTAACGGAATCCACACTTAGGGTCGCAATATTGTCCCATCCGGCAATGATTCCAATCACATCTGTAACCAGACCGCCCAGCGTTTTAAGCAGTCCACCTACCAGGCCCAAAAGGCCGTCCACCAGGTTACCCACAATATCCCACCAGGGGCGGTCACTCTTCTCCGGCTCCACATCCGCTGCGGAGGACGGGGAGTAAATCGCGCCAAAGAAACCTACCCCCCGCTGGGAACTTCCGCGGTCATTGTCGATTTCCGCAGTTGATGTGTCCCCATCCTCTACCACGGTGATATTGGATATCACAGGGTTTCGATGGCTACCATCGGTCAGGGTCACATCACCACGAATGATCTTTCCTGTGTAGTCCCAAGGGGTCCAGTTAACACCAATGAGATCAATATCATTGGCAATCAAGTAGTTGGCGTCCTTTGTGTATTCGTATCCCGTGCCACCAACGATATATGTATAGGTCAATGTATTGTCATCAACTCTAACTTCCCCGGCCTCTGGAAATTCTGTTGTTACTCCGATCTCATCCACCGACTTCGCCACAAAGTCTCCGCCAGAAACAGATACGACCTTGGGATTTGTCCATTCATAATCATCTGGTGTGAGCAGTCCACCCGCCTCTACTTTTTCACGCTGAAAAGAAACCGTGCCCCAACCGCCAACCACCTTTCTCCCAGTGCCAATAGCCTGGAGCTGAGCGGCATTTGTTATGACAATGTAAGTCTCTCCTTCATAGGTGAAGATCGGGTTAAATACGCCATCATCTGCTTTAATGGTATAGCTATAAGATGCCTGATCTGTCAGAAGTCCAGTCCACTCTGTTGTGCTACCGCTTATCGTACTCGTATCCATATAGGCGCTCAGATCCACACTTGAAGCCGCAGCCTCCTGCAACACTGGAAGCTCCTGTGGGGCCGAATCCACGGCAGCGTCCATAGAATCCTCGGCCACAGGCGAGGATTCCTCCGGTAGTATGCTGTCCTCCGCTGGGACTTCACCCACTGGGACATTTTCCCCGGTCTCTTCCAGAAATTCACCAAGGGTGGACTCCTCCGCGGGCTGTATTTCTCCCAGCTCTGCAGCAGCCGCCGGCAGCATCATCTGACCCAGCAGACAGACGGTAAGTAAGCAGGAGAGTACCCGCATCGTCACTCTATATCTCATTTCATTCCTCCTACTTTTTCAACGTTCGATCTGCCGCTTTCTAAGGCAAGACCAGCAGTTCCATGTCTGTATTCAGCCATTTCTTACGTCTGAGAATCAGACTTACTGCTAACAAAGTTCTTTCAGCAGCACTGCTGGTCAACACCTGATACCTCTGGTCCCACTTTGTTAAACTCCGCAATTTCCATTACATCCTCTTAAAATTTTTAGCAAATTAGTCTAAAAATTCCGCCACTCTGCCGCCACAAGTTTTCCTTAGTCACCTACATTGCTGCAATCCAACACAGGAAGTTCAACCGGTCTGCTTCTACATGAGCAATTGCTTTATGGTCGCTTGTTTAAGCCCTTCTTTTAGCATCGCATTTAATCCTGTGTATACTTTTCGTACAGGACATATATCTGTAGAATGTCGTGAGCAAAATGCTTCATTTTCCAAGCACCCATTAATTTCCAGCGTCTGCTCCGTTAATGACAAAATATCATAAAGCGAGGTTTGATCGGCTGCTTTCATCAGTGTGTAACCACCGCCATTTCCTTTGACTGCTCGCACAATACCAGCATTTTTCAATTGCTTTGTAACTTTATGCAAATAGGTAGCCGGAACCTTCATATTTTCTTCAATTTCCCCAGCCGTACAACAACGCTCAGCATGGAGTGCAAGATAAAGGACGGTCCTGATAGCGTAGTCGCTGGTCGTGCTGAACTGCATCATATTCCCCTTTTCTACCCCGTTAGTCTTTCTAGACACCCGGCAGCAGTTAGAATCTAACCTTACCGCCATGGTTTAATTTAAATGTACTATCAAAGGAAAGCATACATAGGAAAATTATAACACTTAAGGAAAGCATACGCAAGTTATTTTTACAATTTGAGAAGTCAACATTTTTACAATTTGAGAAGTCAACTATAGGCCGAAAAGGTTTCCATTTTTCGGCTTTATATTTTCATGTCTATTTTTTTATGCAGTGAAATCTGTTATAGATGCTTTACCTTTGCCACAACCCAAATAAATATTGTTATTTTTTCATTCCAAGGTAAGGTACTGAAGATAACCTTGCCGTAAGACCCACAGAACTTGGAACAGGATAACAGTTTATTGCAATCTCTTTTCTCAACCGGCATTTTCATACATGAGCTCCAGGAATAACATGACATCAAACACGTCACTTGATGTCTGCTGACTATCCAGCAGGTCGATTCGATTTAAGGAATATTCAAAGGTTCCATCATTCTGGTCCTCATAATAGAAGCGAATACGAACATCCTCTCCCATAATGGGCATATAGCCTTCCACATAGACGTTGGAGGCGTCCTCATCAATGGATTCTGAGGTCCAGGTGGGGCTGCGCAAGTTGTCGTCCATCAATTCTTTCATGGTCTGAGGACCATATTCGTCCAGCGTGACATTTTGAATCTGATAGATCGGACCGCCAACCGCCGCATCCCATCCATAACGAAGAATGCCTGCCCCACCGTTGGCCAGAAAGATCACAAACCCGATCAAAAGCGCGATCTCTGCCAGCATACCGATCTTTTTCCGGTTCATGGTACCGGCATTGCAGCCAGCCTCTTCGTTGCCGGCATCCTGAACGGTATAGGGCTGTCCCGGATTCTCGATATGCGTGCCGCAGATGGGGCAGAAAGCCTGCCCGCGTTCCATACGATGATTGCAGGTGGGACAGGGCATATATTTCCGCCTCTGGCGGAGTTTGCGGTTATAGCCTAGATTGATCATGCCAATCAGGCCCAGAATTGTCCCCATAACAGTCCAGCCATGGCCCCAAAAGAACCCCAGAATGATCAGGATTCCGCCCAGAACGGCATAGACATAGTTGGTAAACTGGTTGATCTTTACTGCTGCAACTTCAAAATAGTAGTTATGCCACAACCGGTAAAAAAATCCCTTCTCCTGCGAGCGGGTTTTGCCGGCCGGCTCTGGATTCACAGGTGCGCCGCAGGATGTACAGAATTGATCAGTGGGACCCAGCGGTGCCCCGCACGTTGTGCAAAAGCGCTCCATAACTTCCCTCCTATAGGTATCTCAAATGAGATGCAGTATATATTTAAAAGAATATCATATATAACTATAGATGTAAATAATCCCAAAAGATTTTGCTAAAGTTATAGTAAAACAGATGGGAGCATCGATATGGAGATAGGACGACGCATTGCTGAATTGCGAGAAACCGCCGGCTGGACCACCAACCGCCTAGCCAATCTGTGCGGGTTATCCCAGAGTTTCCTGCGCTCGGTGGAATTGGGGGAGAAGGGGATCTCGGTGGAAAACCTTCAGTTGATCTGTGACACCCTGCACATCTCTCTGCGGGACTTCTTTGATATTCGGTCCGACCAGGATAGAGAGCAGGACCGGCTGCTGCGCCAGATCACCAAACTCACAGAGGAACAAAAACTGGCGCTGATTGGTTTCTTAGAAACGATGGTTAAATAAAATGGGGGTTCCCGTCAGTACGGGAACCCCAGATAATCCAGCAGGGCATTTCTGCTGATCCTCCACTCCCGGCCGACCTTGACGGCCGGGAGTTCTCCATTCTGGATCATCCTGCGGATCTGCTGGCGGCTGGTTTTGAGCAATGCTGCCGCCTCCTTTACAGTTAGGATCTCGCTCATGCCCAGGGATCCTGTTGGAAGCTGCTATTGCTTTTAGGCTGGTAGCCCCGCTGCTCTTTGTAGATGGCATTATGCAGTTTCCGCACGTCAGCCTTGAGGAATCCCCAGTTGCCGAACTGGTCCTCCACCGGGCCGATGGCATACTTGTCGGCGTATTGTCTCAGCTCCGCCTTGTCCATCTCGAAGAGACGGCACAACTCCGGGATGGTGTAGAACTCCTTCATGTCACGATAGGGAATATACTTCATGTGAGATACCTCCTGTTAAAGTGATTTGAAAACGGCCTAGTCTGTGTCAGGTGTCTGAACGTAAATCACCGTTTCTTATACGAATGTTAGTGATCTCATCTTATTTCAAACGGTTTCCGGACCTTTTTTGATCGTTTCCAGATAAAATCTGCGGGGATTTTATGGACCTCACGAGACTGGCCCCATAAAATCCCCGCAGGGACAGAACGGGTCATATCCGAAGCTGCATGACAGTTCGTATAACCCGTTCTGTCCCTGTCAGTGCAGTGCTGCCCTGACATACTTTTTTCCGGAAACGATCATGTGCCAACTCCTGTTCTATGACAGCCCGCAGGCAGGGGATTCCCTGCTGTTCTCTGCTGGTCAGGGTCACAGGATTGACCTGGAGCTTATCAAACTGTTTCATCAGAGCATGAAATTTTCGGATATCAACAACACTATAGGTTTCTTTCCACTTCTGAGCTGCGGTGTCCAGTCCGGCGCCGCGGCTCGTCTTTTTCAGCAGAAACAGCATCTGTTCTTTGATCGCCGAATCCAGCTTACTTTGTTGGATCTTTCGTTCTGCCTCCGGATAGGGCAAGTGCATACCGCAAGCAGGAAACAGCTTGTCCAGAAATTCGCTGATGACGGTGCAGACGTTGTCATATCCCATCTTAAGCATGGCAAGCAGATCATCCTTCCGCTTTAAGCCCAGCTTTTCCAGAAAGGCCTCCCGTCTCATGCTGACTTCCAGCCGGAGGATTCTCTCCTTCCTGTACTTCTTGGGACAGCGGTCATTCTGCTCCAGTTCGTAGATCTTGTCGTAGACCTTGAAGGAGATCTCTTTGGTAGCAAGTTCAAAGAAATAGTCCTGTTTTCCCTCTAATTCACGGCGCTTATAGTGCCGCGGTAGCATGGATTTGCGAAATATGCGGATCAACGAAGAGAGATCCGTATCCTTGCTGAACCATAAATCTACGGTCAGGTCCATACGGCTGAGACTGAGCTCATCAGGGGCCAGGATAGGCATTTTATGATCGCTCAGATGAATTTCCTCGAACATATCGGCAAGGTGTGACTGCATCTCAACCACATTTTCCTTGGTGTGCTGGTACAGCTCCAGCGGCTGATAGGCTCCCGCCAGAAGGGTAGACGGATTGACTGCAAAGGAGATACCGTTGGACTTATTATGGCTTTGGTGCAGGCGCATACGGATGCCCCGAGCCACCAGATAGGTGCTCTTCAAATGCCGGTCAATGGAGTAGGCATCGGAATAGATCTGTTGGATGGATCTCTGGTCCACCAGGTGATCGATGGTCTTTTCGATCTGGTGATACTTGAGCTTTCCGGCATACAGTTCGATGGTATGAATGCCCAGACGGACTTGTTTCAGCTTCATGTCAGCCCCTCCTGTTCCGCTGGCAGTTGGTACAGTGACGGCAGGTGTTGGGCTTCTTCTCACTCAGTGCAGCCAGCACCTGCTGCATGATGCAGGCCTTACCGGTGACGATCCCAATCATCTCGTCCAGCCGGTCCAGCAACAGCTTTTGCAGAGATTCATCATAGTCCTCTTTATAGAGGATAGTTTCGTTCAGATCCCGATCCTCACCGGCATAGAGCAATACACAGCGGGACTTCTTACCATCCCGGCCCGCTCGCCCAATCTGCTGATAGTAGTCAGTCACGCTGAGGGGCAAATTGAAGTGGACTACCAGGCGGATGTCAGGCACATCCACACCCATGCCGAAAGCAGTGGAAGCTACCATGATCCGTTTCTTGCCGTGGATAAACTTCAGCTCATTTCGCTGCCGCTTATCCGGGTCCATGTAAGCATGGCACTTGACCACCTCACCGGGAAACTGATTTGAGAGATAATTGGAAACCAGATCCACATACTTCCGGGTGGCACAGTAGATGACCGTGCGACCCTCTTTGCCGTATTTTTTGAGGTGGTATTTCAGCCGTGACAGGCGATCCTTGATGGTTATAGCAGAGCAGTCCTCTCCAATAAGAATCAGGTTAGAGCGCTCCAGTGAGTTGACGCATACCTCAGGCTCATCCATACCCAGAAACGCACAGATCTCTGAACGGTAGGTTTCCGGCGCGGTAGCTGTAAAGGCAGCAACCACCGGGCGCTTTTTCAGGGTGGACAGCCACTTCCCGATCTCCAGATAGCTGGGGCGGAAGGTGTAGCCCCAGTCCAGCACACAGTGGGCCTCATCCACCACCACCAAGCTGGGTGGATTGTTCTTGATGGCTTTTCGAAACACTTCGGATTGTATGCGTTCCGGGGTAATGTAGAGAAACGGGACACTAAGGTCCAGCCGACATACAGGACCGTCGGTGGTCAATGTAATGCATCCGAAGTCCATGGGATGATTGCCTGAGATCTGATTGGCGCGAATCCCCTTGGCATTGAGCGCCTGCACCTGATCCTCTATCAGAGACAGGGTAGGCTCGATGACCATCGTCCAGGTATGGTGCTTCCGGTGCATGACCAGAGCAGGTACCTGGAAGATGGCTGACTTGCCTGAACCGGTAGGTGCGATGACCAGGGTATCCCGTCCCTTCAGGATGCTGCTGATGGGATGAATCTGATGTTTGCGTAACATCTTTAACTGAAGCGCGTCCATGGCTTCTCTTACGTCATAGTGGATCTTCATATAAAATTACTCCTAACATGATGATTTAAGCTGTTTGTACAGCCCTATACTCATGTTAGGAGTGTTTCAATTTATAATGGCTTTTGGTGGACTGTTCGGCGGATTCACTCGTTGGATAGGATATTGCGCAAACCTCATGCAGAGGGTAGTTCCACAGATTTTTGGAAAAAAAGTGTAGATAGAGGAATACTAGATAGGGCAGAAAAATCAAGATTCCATTAGAAAAGTATTTGCGTTTCTGTCCCGTCTGTATTGTCCAGAATCGAAAAACATAGTAAAATAAAAAAGTGAGGACTGCTAGGCCACCGCAGTCCTCGCCGCATTTTAACAACAATGCTTCCGTCGGCAGGAAGGGCAGTTATGGCAACGCTTCCCTACCTTGTCGCCAAAATATTTTTCACCCAATTTCCAAACACAGGCCTCTCCCGATACAATTTCATGGAGTAATTTGTCCTGTTTTGACACATATTTTGAGGGCCTGTCCCTCTTCAGGATAGCCTTATTCCGCCCGAAGTCTCCATCGTGATAGATGAGACAACACTTGGCGGTCCTGCCATCCCGTCCCGCACGGCCAATTTCTTGAAAGTACGCATCCACTGTTAGCGGAAGCCCCGCATGAATGACCAAACGCACATCGGGGATGTCCACACCTAATCCGAAGGCTGAAGTGGAAACCATGATCCTGCACTTACCTTGTGCAAAGCGGTGCTGCTCTTCCTTACGCACACTGTGTTTGGTTTTACCATGGAGGCAGGCTGCAGGATATCCCCTGCTTTTAATGAGCCGGTATATATCTTCTGCTCGCTTGGGGGTGGGGCAATATATAATTGTTTTCCCCTCCCCGATTTTCTCCAGCTGTCTGAGCACAGCCTGTCCCACCAAATCCTGATGGGAGTCGCCGCTGACCCGGTGAATGCTAAGTTTTAGGTTGGTGCGTCGAATCGCTCCTTTGAACACCTCGGCATCAGGCAACTCCAACTCCCTTTTCAGTGCTCTAATTCCTTTCTCTGTCACTGTGGCAGTTAAGGCTATGACCTGAGGCCTTACAGGGAGTTTCCGAAGTACATTGGCTATCTCGTGGAACTCAGGACGAAAATGCTCTGTGGCCCCCAATATGAGGTGTGCCTCATCCACAATCACACGGCGGCAGCCGCCCTGCGACAGCACACACTGTATATCTTCCTTTACCAACTGCTCCGGCCCCAGGTAGAGCAGCGTATTGCCAGGTCCCTCCTTCATTGCGGCTAACACTGCATTACGCTCCTGCGTACTCTGAGCGGAGTTCAACAAATATGCCGTTACTCCCTTTCCCAGCATTTTGGCCATCTGATCGCTCTGCAATGCCAGCATTGGAGATATTACCAGTGTATAACCTTTGTTGTCCACAATAGCCGGCACCTGTCCAATCAACGATTTACCCTTTCCAGTGGGAAGCCGCACAATGATATTCTTACCTGCTAGCGCTGCCTGGAGGGGCAACTTCTGTTCCTCACGTAGCGCACGAACCCCCAGCATACACAATGCCTTGTCCATCTCATTCTTAATGTTCCTCATGAGTACCTCCTCAGCTCATCGTTCGCATCGTTCGGTCGTTAGGAATTCCGGAATCGCGCCAATGTCCAATTTCAGAAAGCGCTTAGGTGCTCCCTTCTTGAAATGAATAGGCTCACTTTTTTCTCGAATCCGTCCCGTATCTTTGAGAACGGTGAGGATCTCCTGGAGCAAATTTCCTGGCACCTCATTTCTCAGTAAGAAACGTTGAAATGAATTCTCAGAGAAGCAGAGAAACGGCCCTACATGTCCCGTCTTATTAGGCGACGGTTGGTAATAAAAGGCAAACGCAGTCTCGAGCTGCTCAATCGCATCCTCCCGTTTATTGGGGCACATTACAATACCCGCCTTCCCATAGGCAGTAGGATCATCTAACTTTTGCAGTGCCCTTTTGATTTGCGCACGCTGTTGACTCATCTGAATTTCTGTTTTCTCAGCATCCGAGCAGAACAATTGTCTGACTTGTTCCGAACGTACTCCCGATGGGAACACCGTGCGAATCACCTGCAATACAATTGCCTGCCGCCACCGTGTTATTGCCGTTGTACGGTAGGCCTCCGGTGCACGTACGGCATACGATACAGCCTGGAGTACGTTCGTCAAAAACTGTTCCGCCTTCGTCAGAATGGTCTTGGACACTGCTCGCAGAATATCCTGTTCGGCGCAACTCAGTTCCGGCAGCTGCCCACGCAACTCGATATTCCAGACATACCCACGCAGGGCACAGTACTCTGTGAGGACAATCGGGACTACGGGAAATGGGCAGGGTACAGTTTCAGAATGGGTCAGGATTTGTTGGTGATATTCCAGCTCAGATAGAAATAAGTCCTTTCGTTTGCCAGCTAGGTGGTAGAGCGCCAAGCCAGAGTACTCTGGCGGCCAGCTGTTTTCCGATGCCTCAATGATCGGGGGAGCGGTACCCTCACCCGTGATCCGGCAGGAAAAATTAATAGCCCCCAGCAAGGTTCGGATAGCATCCAAATCTTGATTTCGCCCTAATACTCGAACCATCAAGCACGGGCGAAGCTCCGCCGAACAAAACACAGAGATCTGACTGAACAGACCGGCCAGGAAAAGTTCTCGGCCTGTCTGTCCCAAATGCTCCAACACCCGAAGGGCCTGTTCCTCAGTACATGTATTTGAACACACCTCCGCCTGGAGTAGAATCGCTGTCTGCTCCCATGGTATGTAGTCGATCTGCATCTCGTATCCACTCAACACTTCCTTGCCGGCATAGAGCATCGCAATGAATGCGTCGGTCTCCTCCTTATCCAACTGAAGTTTACCGGCCAACCATTTGATCCCCTTGTTTACCGGCAGAGCAAATGCCTCAACATAACTGCCGGAATCATACTGGATCAGAATGGTCCGCAGACGTGCATAGCGCTTTATCCTGCTCTCAATAGTAAAGACTGGGCCTAGCACAGCACAGAAGGGTAACCGCGTTCTGCCTTGATAAAGAAAGCCCCCGTTGTATTTACTCCAATCCCGGTGTTCCTTGATATAGTTGCGTACCTCGGAAAACAGCTTATTCGCGTGTTTGATTCGCCCTAGCCGCAGGAGAAAACAATTAGCTGACACTGGCGAAAAGGTTTGCGATGTTTTCCAATACAGTTGTTCGATAATATTCATTGTTTTAGTTCTCCTTTTTTGTCCTGATGGGGCGGTTAACCGCCCCATCAGGTCATCTCACGTTCCAGAATCGGGGTGCACTCCTGAATCTTAATATGATAATTCTTTCCTGTTCCCTCCCCCACAGCCTTGACACGAAACCGCACCGGAAACTCCGCAACTTCCACCAAAAAGTCATCTTGATTCACCGTAATACGTCGAATCAGTTCATCCAAAACGGCGTCTCCACCCTCTAATTCCTGCTCCAACAAGGCCCGGATTTCCTGGAATCTTTGCTCGTCTTGCTGGGCACTTGCACGGTCTCGCTCTAACTTCTCTGCCCGGTCATGCAGTCTAGCCATCTCCTTTTCACATCGGGATACCAGGCGGGTCATGTCCTCCCGATTGATAACTCCATCCATCCAGGCTTCCAACGCTCGATCTTTCCGGTTTATCTGCTGTTCCAGCTCTCTTTTGATACGGGTCAGTTCTCGGAGGCCGTTGTCTTCAGTTTTTCGCAGGGCTTTCAGTTCTTCCATCAAACAGTCGATCATGCCTTGCCCATTCAACGACAACTGACTCAGCACATGTCGAGCCACAGCGACGATCACCGGTCCATGCACCGCACGCATGTTGCATGTATCCGTGCCGTCCAGATACCCGCGACATACAAAACGCACATACTCACTCCCGTTGGCCCGACGGGTACGCTTTACGGCAAAGCTCTTACCACAGCATCCGCACCGCACTTTGCCGGAATACCAATATCTAGATGAGTGGCGTGTTTTCTGACTCTGCATCTTAGCCCGCCGAGTTAGCTCATCCTGAACCGCTTCAAATTCCTGGCGGCTGACAATACTTTCGTGGTGGTCTTTGAGGAGAAACTGCTCTTCCTTACCATCATTCAGAACCTTACGGTGCGTCAGATGATCTGTCGTCCGATACTTTTTCTGGAGCAGATCTCCACAGTACTTCTCGTTTCGAAGAACACGAAGTATCATCGTAGAAGACCAGGCACCTTGAGATCGGGAAGGAGGAAGAATACCATCTGCGGTCAATTCCCGTGCAATGGTATGGGTGCCCTTGCGTTCAATTAGAAATTTGTGGTATATTAATTTAATAACCGCTGCTTCTTCCGGCTCCTTGATAAGTTTTCCGCCGCACAAGGTATATCCGTAGATCGAATTGTTGCCGAAGACAACTCCACGACGCATGGCCTGAAGTTGCCCCCAGCGTGTGCGTTCAGAAATTTTGCGGCTTTCCTCCTGAGCTACGCTCGCCATGATTGTCAGCCGGAATTCACCGTCATTGTCCCTGGTGTCAATATTGTCATTGAGAAAGAATACTCCTACCCCACAAGCCTTTAACTGCCGGGTGATCTGAAGCGTGTCGACAGTATTGCGGGCAAATCTGGAAACCTCTTTCGTAAGGATCAGATCGATCTCACCGTTCATAGCCTTATGGATCATCTCTACAAATTGAGGTCTTTGCCTGACGGAGGTACCGGACATACCTTCATCAGCGAACACACCTACCAGTTCCCAGTCAGCATGAGACTGTATGTACGTTTGAAAAAAGGCCTGCTGCGCAGCCAGGGAATTTCGCTGATCTTCCTTATCAGTAGAAACGCGGCAATACGCCGCAACTCTCAGAACTCTGTCATCCCCGGAGAGCATAGTACTCCACCGTGGTGATCATCCCCGCCTGCAGTAACATACGCAGCAGAGCGTTCCGAATATGTACTTCCATAACAACTCCTCCTTTTCGCATCATGTGAGCTCACGGTCATATTCTATCGCACTAATAAGAGTTCAACATGAACGCATAAATCGCACATTAAATTAATTATTTCAGCCGTTTTATACATTTGTATCCGCAAACTTCAGTTGTTATTTAAATATATATTCACTTTTCTTCCATATTATTCCTTTTTCCATAAAGTACCATTTGACATTTTACGAACACAGAGGGACTAGAGTATGCGCAGACTTCGGCGAAAATTTCATCCGGATCAGCAAGACCGTTATTGCGGCCCTTATTATACTTTTACAACTTTCCTTCAGGCTTACCAAAGTCAAGCGATTACTGAACAGTGCACCTCCACTTTTTCAAAGTTATGCGCAATCAGAAAACTTAAAACAGAATGTGCAAGCGATACCTTTAACATGGAATCTGTGGCAGAAAGAATACGCGCCCTTCTAACAGACCGTGGCCTTCTTTTTCCACAAACCAGAGAACGTTTTTTTACGGACACACGCTACAGTCTAAAACTACATCAGGAATGGCATGAATTCTATGCCCAGTCAGCCAATGCAATGAACGTAGACGGGCGCCTAAGCACGACGAATAGGGTACTGCATTTTGCCAAACAGGTTTACATGAATAGTACACCAGAATTACGGTGCGCTATCTCCATGGAACGCATATTCCAAGGATTGAAACTGCTTCTTCAGGACTGGGACGGCCCATTCTCCGCTCTCACATACAACTATGATGATGTTGGATATTGCAAAGGTGAATTGGGCCTTCTGGAAAACAAGAACTCTGAGAACAAATTCCTATCTGAAAATCAATCACAGCCATCCGTTTGTATTTCCGCTGATGCAATCATGGAAACCTGGCTTAAGACTGTGCAGCTGCAGTTTGGAGATCTGCAGTCCTTTTCTGGAAGTCAATTTTTGAGGGAACAACTGAATTTTACAACTATAGAACTATATTACTTTTTCGCCTATATCTTACCTGGGTGTATAAGCAAAGAGACTCAGTATCAAATTTGTATAGAGCGGAAGAACGCATATACAGCAATGATTTCTGATGGTCAAACATCGCTTTGGAAAGAGCAGGTCAAAGCCTATCAATTGGAAGATCTTTCTCATTGGCAATCGGCCTTGCCTTCGCTGAAATCATATCTAGCTCCGGATTTGACCCGTTACAGCAAAGACAGCTTTTCTTTAGGTGACTCTTTGGATGATGACTCTGAGCAATGTGCACTGCTTTTGAAAAAAGCTTTTTCTGATTATTTTGACCGTGTAGAACCCAGCGCCAAAAGAGAGCTCATAGAAACCATTGTTGATGAATTATCACGTTGTTTTTTGTCTTCCTGCCGCAAAGATGGTATCCAACCGCTTTTTATGGATACACCAAGCATAATCTTTCAGCTAGTTCGCTCTCCTGTCTATCGGTATTTTTATCAGCTGGAAGACCGTAATTGGAATCTTCGGTCAACAGTAGAAAATGCATGCGTGAAGTTTGCTCTTCCAATAACACTCCAGTCTTTGGATGCTGACGAGTCTCTATACCTCGATATCGTAGAAGCTTGCAATCACTATTGCACTGCACATCAGATTCCATTTGATAATAAGGCATGGCATTCCCTTTGGTCCTGTATTCGCCAAACTGTGCTGTGCCTTTCCATTCAGAAAGAAGACCTCTTCTCCGCGCAATACAAACTGCGTAGCCTGCTGCAATTTCGCGAAAAAGGTTACCCCATTTTAGATCAGCTATTGTCAACTAAACTGGGCGCTTCTAATTCCACTGCCTACATCAGCCTTTGGCGTGGAATTATGAATTGGAGGCCTCATAGGGCGCCCCAAAATGAAGCACACAATTCCTACATGCACCTTAATAAGTCGGATTGGCTAAAGCAATTCAATAGTGTTATTGAAGAATATCGCCTTTTGTTTGAATGCCCCACCACCGACATTGATCAAGTCTCCGAATGTCTCTATCCTATTTGCGACGGTCTACATTTTAACAAGATTTCCTTTCTGCCAGATCACGAAGGTCTCAAAGAGCTGTCCCAAGAATGGGATATAGCCCCCAAGGCCCGGTCAGGACCGATCCAGGCTATCAAAGGTGAAAGATTAAGGGTCAACCAATCCGGAAAGCAGGGCAAAATTTCCCGTATTCGCTCTATAGATCTGATTCTGATGGAATGGTTGATCCTCCAATGCGCTTGTGATCAAGCCGGAAGAGAATTGATGTCTGTGATCTATCATTTTTTAACGGTTAAAACAAAGAAACCATAATTTTCGTGTGATGTATCACACAAAATTATGGTTTCTTTGTGTCCTATCAGCAATGCGCTCCCCACCGCTGAGGGAGCCATCCAGATCGCTCTGGAGGAGCTGCCCATCACCCTCCACGGCGCCAGGGTGCTGGTCATCGGCTTTGGACGGGTAGGCAAGGCCCTGTCCCGGCGTCTGGCCGGCCTGGGGGCCAAGGTGAGCGTGGCCGCCCGCAAGTGGGCCGACCTGGCCTGGGCAGAGAGCTGCGGCTACTGCGGGGAGCAGACGGAGCACCTGGCGGGCTGGCTGTGCGGCTACGACCTGGTGGTCAACACCGTCCCCGCCCCCGTGCTGGGCCTCACGGAGCTTTCCGATCTGAAACCGGGCTGCCTGGTCATCGATCTGGCCTCCAAGCCGGGGGGCGTGGACTTTGATGCGGCGGCCCGGCTGGGGGTCAAAGTCATCTGGGCCCTCTCCCTGCCGGGCAAGGTTGCGCCGGTAACGGCAGGCCAGTGTATTCAGACCACCATCTACAACATATTGCGGGAATTGGGAGTGTGAGCATGGAACAAGCGAAGGTTGGATTCGCCTTTTGCGGGTCTTTTTGTACATTCAGTATGGCTATGACCGCCCTGGAGCAGGTGAAGGCCCGGTTTGGGGACGTGACCCCCATCGTGTCGGAGGCCGCCGCCGCCAACGACACCCGGTTCGGCCCGGCCCATGAGTTTATGCGGGAGATGGAGCGCATCTGTGACAAGCGGGTCATCGACTCTCTGGTAAAAGCGGAGCCCATCGGGCCCAAAAAGCTGTTGGATGTGCTGGTCATCTGTCCCTGCACCGGCAACACTCTGGCAAAGCTGGCAAACGGCGTCACCGACTCCACCGTCACCATGGCGGCCAAAGCCCATCTGCGCAACGGCCGCCCACTGGTGATCTGTCCCGCCACCAATGACGCTCTGGCCGCTTCGGCCAAGAACATCGGGGCGTTGCTGGACAAGAAGCACGTCTATTTCGTCCCCTTCCGGCAGGACGATCCCCAGGGCAAGCCCACCTCGGTGGTGGCCGA
This sequence comes from Flavonifractor sp. An112, assembly GCF_002161085.1. Classification (GTDB taxonomy): domain Bacteria; phylum Bacillota; class Clostridia; order Oscillospirales; family Oscillospiraceae; genus Flavonifractor; species Flavonifractor avicola. Next base: position 136,869 of record NZ_NFLU01000010.1, read on the forward strand.
CTTCTCTCTGGTGCCCGACACCATTGCCGCCGCTCTGGAGGGACGCCAGCTCCAGCCCCTGCTGCTGGGCAGCCCCGCCTGAGATCGCGTCAGGCATAAAAAAAGGACTGCTGTGATACAGCAGTCCTTTTTCCTGTTTCATTCACTCCAAAGGGATGAGGCCCCGGTTGATCTTGAACGTGAGAATGCGCTGTACGCTCTCATCCAGCCGCTCCTCCGAGATGGAGCCGTCCTCCACCGCCGCCTCCAGGGCCGCAATGGTACCGTCCAGATCGCCGGGACACAGCAGGATATCCACCCCAGCCTGAATGGCCATCACCGCCGCCTGACCGCCGGTATAATACTTGGTAAGGGCAGACATCTCCATGGCGTCTGTCATGACCACCCCGTTAAAGCCCATCTCCTCCCGGAGCAGACCGGTGACGATCTCATAGGACAGAGGGGCGGGCTGATCGTCCAGGTCGGGAACAATGAGATGGCCCATCATCACCGCGTCCGCCCCCGCCTCGATGCCCGCCTGGAAGGGGATCAGCTCCCCCTGCCGCAGCTGGTCCAGAGTGCGATACAGATAGGTGGCCCCGTCGTGGGAATCGGTGGAGGTACCGCCGTGGCCGGGGAAGTGCTTGAGCACCGCCCCCACGCCGCCGTCGTGGAAACCCTTCACCGCCGCCGCCACCAGCTCCGCCGCGGTATTGAAGTCGGTAGAATAGGCCCGGTCGCCGATAACGGTGTTCTCCGGATTGGTCCACACGTCGGCCACCGGGGCCAGGTCGGTGTTGAAGCCGCAGCTGGCCAGATCGGAGCCGATGGTGTAGGCATTGTCGTAGGCGGTCTCGGGGCCCTGGTCCTCATAGTCCAGCATGGGGCCCACCCAGGTGGTACCCACGGTGCTCATGAGGCGGGTGACCCGTCCCCCCTCCTCGTCGCAGGTAAAGATGAGGGGGATCTTGGAATAGCTCTGGCTGTTGTCCAGCATCTGCTTGAGCTGGCTCTGGCTGAGCATATTGGGCTTGCGGTACAGAATACCGCAGATAGGGTAGCGCTCCAGCCCCGCTTTGGTGGCCGCACCCGCCTGGGTGGCAGTGCTTACGCCGGTAAGATCCTCGGGAGATACGATGATAAGCTGGCAGATCTTTTCATACTGGCTCATCTCAGCCGTCATCTCCGCCGCCAGAGCCGCCGTCCTCTCCTCCACCGTGGGGGTGGGGGTAGGGGTG
>NZ_NFLU01000011.1 GCF_002161085.1 Flavonifractor sp. An112
CTTTTCCCCCCTGTCCGCCCTGCCCCGGCTCAATACGGTGCTGGTGCCCCAGTCCATGACGGCGGCGGCGGAAGCTGCCTGCCCCGGCCGGGTCAGCCTGCTGAACTGAGTCGTACACAGTGTGCGTATATGCACACCAATCCTGCCAGGAACTATGGTATCATCACCATAGTTCCTGGTTTTTTATTCATATTTTTCTACAAAAGGAGGTACACGGATATGAAATTCCATTCCATTCGGGGCACGCTGCTGGCCGTGGTCCTGGCGCTGGCACTGACGGTCCCCGCTCTGGCCTACGACGACACCGCCGGTCACTGGGGCGCGGAGGCCATCGACCGCTGGAGCGAGGAGGATGTTCTCCAGGGCTATGCCGGCCAATTCCGTCCCGACGCGCCCATCACCCGGGGCGAGCTGGCGGTGATCCTGGACCGGCTGATGGACTACCAGACTCTGTCCGACACCGCCTACCCCGACGTGGAGGCGGACAGCTGGTATGAGGAGGCGGTGCTGGGAGCCGCCCAGGCCAACATCCTCCAGGGGGACGGCACCTCCCTGCGGCCCCTGGACCCCATCACCCGGCAGGAGGCAGCGGTGCTGCTGGGCCGGGCCCTGGGCGTGACGGAGGACGCCGCCGGGCTGGAGGGCTTTGCCGACGCCGGTGAGGCCGCCGGCTGGGCCGCCGGCTATCTGGGCGGCATGGCCCAGGCCGGTATCCTCAGCGGCTATCAGGGCAGGATCATGCCCGCCGCCACCATCACCCGGGCGGAGGTGGCCCAGCTGCTGGACAACGCCGTTGCCGCCCGCTGGGATGAGGGGGGCAGCTACACCGCCGACGCCGACGGCAACGTCATCGTCAGCGCCGCCGGCGTCACCCTGTCCGACATGACCATTGACGGCAACCTGATCGCCGCCGAGGGCATCGGCGACGGGGACCTGATCCTGGACAACGTCACCGTGAAAGGCGCCCTGGTGGTCCGGGGTGGCGGTGAACACTCCATCATCATCAAGGGCAACTCCTCCGTCAGCACCATCACCGCCCAGCGGCGGGACGGCGGGGTGCGCCTGTCGGTGGAGGACGACGCCTCGGTGGAGATCATCACCATTGACGACGGCTCCGACGCCGTCATCGTGGCGGGTACCGTGGGCACCCTGAACGTGGCCGGGACGGAAGCCCAGGTCACCGTGGCGGGCACCGTGGACACCCTCACCGTCTCTGAGCAGGCCGAAGGTGCCAGCATCACCGTCTCCGGCGGGGCTACGGTGAACAATCTGACCGCAGCCGCCCCCAACACCGCCGTTACCGTGGGCAAGGGCGGTACGGTGGAGAGCGTCACCGCCAACGGCACCGGCACCACCGTGTCCGGCGCGGGCAAGGTGGAGAACGTCACCGCCAATGCCGACAACGTGGCCGTATCCACCCCCAATACCAAGGTAGAGGCCTCTGAGGGCACCTCCGGCGTCACTGCCGGTGACAAGGACGTGGCCGGCGGCTCCTCCGCCACCACCCCCGGCGGCTCTTCCTCCGGCGGCAGTTCCTCCGGCGGCGGCAGCTCCGTCTCCTACTATACCGTCACCTATCAGTTCCTGGATCAGGTCCTGGGCACCGAGCGGGTGGCCAGCGGCGGCCATCCCACCGCCAGCGGCATCACCGTACCCAGTAAGGTGGGCTATATGTTTGTGGGCTGGAAGGTGGAGGGCGAATGGCCTCCGGTGGAGCTGAGCGATATTACCGTCACCGGCAATGTGACGCTCTATGCCCAGCTGGCCGCCGTGCCTGACGGCACGGTGACGGCCATTACCGAGGGCATTACCATCGGCGAAACCGACCCGGATACCTTCCTCAACCCTGTCACCGGCAACCTGGCTCCCAACGAAGAGGGCGACTATGTACTTACCCTCCAGCTCAAGGCCCCGGAGGGGGTGGAGTGTGAGCCCATGGTGGATGTGCTGCTCCTCACCACCTCGGCAGACGGCTATGAGGGCGCACAGGTCTGGTATCCTTACGATGCTTTTGACGAGAACGGCATCCTGACGCTGGACTATGTGGTGGCCCCGGCAGGCGCTACTTCCTGCAATCAGGTCCTCACTTTCTTCCTGAAGTGGCACGGCGTGAACAGCGATGCCGATATGGGCGGCTGGGCCATGGATCTGGATCTCAGCAGCCTGACTCTGGTCGGTGTCGATCCATCCGATACGGTGGCCACCGTGGGCGGCGTGGGCTATCCCACCCTGAAGGCTGCTGTGGATGCCATTCTGAAAGATCCCGGAAGTGCGGGTGAATTCTATCTGGTAAGCGACTACACCCTGACCGAAGATGTGACCCTCCCCGACTACTGGACCCTGGGCATCCATGAGGGAGTCACCCTGACCATTCCGGAAACTGTCACCCTGGACAACCTGTACGCCATCCTGAACCACGGCACCATCAGCGGCGAGGGCACCCTGCGCAGCGGCAACACCATCTGGAACCGTGGCGTCATCGACTGTACCGTGGTCAACTACCAGCCGGAAGGCTCGGACTGGGCCGTGGAGTACTACCAGTACGCCCAGTGGAACGGCGAGGGCTGGACTCTGGCCCCCCTGCCCAATATGGCAAATGAAACCGACTGCTCCATCTTTGCCGCCTTCAATTTCGAGGAGGACCTGAACGGCAGCGATACCGCTCTGGCTAAGGCCATCGACCGCATCAACGACATCCCTGAGAGCGCGGGCTATACCTTCCACCTGCTGGAGGCCCGCTGCCAGCTCACCGTCAACAGCGAGCTGACTCTGCCCGCCAACACCAGCCTGGCCCTGATGGGGGGCGAAGGCCGGGGCATCACCATTGAGGAGGGCGGCAGCATTCTCAACGGCAATGTAGAAATCATCACCTTTGAGGGCTATCCTGTGGCCCAGCTCACCGTGAAAAACGGCGCCGCCCTGACCGGCGAGCTGTACATCACCGGCAATATCGAGGAATGCCTGGTGGTGGAGGACGGCGCCACTGTGGAATGCACCCTCTTCCAGCGGAACACCCAGGAGGAGGAGTACCGCCCCATCGGTGAGGCGGAGTATGACGGCCGGTTCTGGCTCACCCTGGAGGATGCCCTGAATGCCGCTCAGGCCGACGGCGGCGGCGAGGTGTTCCTGGTCCAGAATGTGACGGTGGGCGGCAATCTGACCATCCCCGCAAATGTGGTGCTGTGGACCGACCAGTACGACCTTTCCGTCGCTGAAACCCTGACTGTGGACGGTGAAGTCTTTGTCCAGGGCGGCACCACCCTCTCCGCCGACTCCCTGGCGCTCTCCCTGGAGGAACAGAGCCAGGTTCATGTGGAATATGACGCTGCTCTGGACGTAGCCGGTCTCCTCACCCTCAACGGCAATCTGTTTGTGGACGGCACCGGCCGCGTCACCGCTGACAAAATAGACATGAGCGCCGGGGCCTTCTATTACCACGGCATCAGCGCCAACGACGACGGCAGCTGGGCCATTCCCGACCATCCCCCCATTGAGGCCGAGGACCCCAGCCGGGTCAACTGCGCCCTGAACTTCCCCGATCTGGGGAACGACAACGAGGCGGTGGACGCCATGATCCGTGCCACCATCCAAGCCGTACAGAACAACAACGCCTACGGCAACTACTGTCTGGAACTGCGCAACAACTACACCCTGGCTGCCGGGGAAACCCTGATCCTGCCCGATAACGTGACCCTGCTGGTCCGGGACAGCTCGGACAACTGGGAGCTGGAGGAGCAGACCCCCTACCTCATCACCATCGAGGGTACCCTCACCGGCGGCAAGCTGGACTTTGCCAGCAGCGGCTTTGAGGGCTTTGAGGGCCACACCTCCCTGATCGTCAAGGACGGCGGCACCGTCTCCTGCAACCAGTACTGGCTGGAGGGGGACGACAAGCTGGTGGTGGAATCAGGCGGTAAGCTTATGGTCCCCGACTTTGTCGAAGCCGAAAACGACGGCGGCTGGATGTACCTGGTGGACGGCATGAACCTGGTGATTGACCAGGGCGGTACCATGACCTGTTCCGGCATCCTGCGCATCTGGCCGGGCAGCACCCTAACCATCAATGGCACCATGGAGCTGGCCGGCGACGCCCACGCGGGCTACCAGGGCGATATCAACGGCACCGGTTCTATTACCGGTACCGGCACCCTCCAGGATCGGGGCGGTAACCTTACCGTTACAACCATTGGCTCTGATATCATCCAGGATGCCTATAATTCCGAACCCTAAATCTTTCCAAACTTCCTTCCCTTCCCAATGCAGCAGGGCCCGGCGTATCACGCCGGGCCCTGCTGTTTTCCTTCCGGTGTGTACGAGTGTGCTGTTATGCACACCACTTTCTTACAGTACTGTGGTATGCTGGTTTCAGCTTGCAAAACCCGCAGTTCACGAAAGGAAGTGTCTCTATGAAGAAAAAGACCTGCGTGGCCGCCCTGGCTCTGACCCTGGTGCTGGGCACCGGCACCGCCGCCCTGGCCGCCGGTAATCTGGTCAACATCGCCGTCAACCCCGGCATGAAGCTGTCCATCGACGGCGAGGCCTTTGTGCCCACCGACGTCAACGGCAAGGAAGTGGATGTATTTGCCTACAACGGCACCACCTATGTGCCCATCCGTGCCATCAGTGAGGCCTTTGGCAAGGCCGTCAGCTACGACGCCTCCACCCAGACCGCCGTCATCCAGTCGGTGCTGCCCCCCTATGACCCCGACCAGGTGGACTATGTGCTCAGCGTAGCCCCCGAGACCTATACCGACGAAAACGGCAACCCGCAGACCTGGTACAACGGCGTGGGCTACGAGTTCCGCTGGTGGCTGCCCGAGGAGCAGCAGAACAGCTTTACCGTCAAGCAGGTGTCCGGCCAGCTGCCCGACGGCATCACCCTGGTGGGCGACCACCTGGAGGGCGGGTGCCAGGGCGTGGCAGAGGCCGACGTGACCTTTACCGTCACCCCCAGAAACGGCGAGGCCGTCACCCGCACCCTCCACTTCCAGTTCATGGAGCCTGATGAATTTGCGGTGGCTCCCGTCATCCTGTGGGGCAAGGTGGGCGATCCCGTGGACCGGGCCGGCATCAACTCCTTCTTTGACGGCATCTTCTACACCGCCGACGACCTGACCGCCGACCGGGAGATCCCCGGCTCCTCCCCCATCGGCACCCAGGCCGCTCTGGACGCCCTGGCGGAGTACGGTCTGTCCCTGGACTACGAGGTTATTGAGAATGAGGACGGCTACCGCTGGGCCGACAAGTACCTGACCGGCACCTTCACCCAGGCCACCGACGGCTGGGTGAAGATCTCCATCCCGGTATACGCCACCGCCGGCACCTCCAACCCCGACTTCCCCATGGAGGAGAATTTCTGGTACGCCAACGATGCCGACGGCAATCCCTATGTGGTGTCCGGCACTGTGGACGTGTATCTGAACATCATCGGCTTCTGATCCCGATCCCATCTTTCTTTCCCTATACAGAAGAGGCCCGGCGCAATGCGCCGGGCCTCTTCTGTCTGTTTTACGGTTGATCTGCCGGGCTTTGCGCCCCGGTCTTGCCGTAGTCCTCCATCACCTTCCGGCCCCACTTCAGGGGGTCCTCCCCCTTCTTGAGCCGCAGGGCCAGGTAGGGCTTCTCTCCGGCGGAGAAGAGCAGCCGGCCCCGGTAGTGCTCCAGGGCGCACAGGGCGCTCACCCGCTGGAGGTCAAAGCCGTCCAGATAAAATTGCAGGCCGCCCCCCTGCTGGCGGATCTGCACCACCCCATTCTCGGCGGCAGCGGCCCGCAGCAGAGCCACCGAGATCAGGTTGTTCACCGTCCGGGGCGGGTCGCCGTAGCGGTCAATGAGCTCGTCGGTCACGTCGTCGGCGTCGGCTTCGGTGCGGATGGCGGCGATCCGCCGGTACAGGTCCATCCGCTCCTCCGGGGAGGGGACGTACCGGTCGGGGATGGAGGCCGCCACACTGAGGTCGGCGGCGCACTCGGTGCGCTTGGGGATAGGCTCCCCCCGCTCCTCCAGCACCGCCTCCTCCAGCAGCCGCAGGTACATATCATAGCCCACGCTGAGCATGAAGCCGGACTGCTCCGGGCCCAGGATGTTGCCCGCGCCCCGGATTTCCAGGTCCCGCATGGCGATCTTGAAGCCGGAGCCGAACTCGGCAAACTCCCGGATGGCCCCCAGCCGCTTGGAGGCCACCTCGGTGAGCACCTTCCCCTGCCGGTAGGTCAGGTAGGCAAAGGCCCGGCGGGTGGACCGGCCCACCCGGCCTCTGATCTGGTGGAGCTGGGCCAGGCCCATCTTGTCCGCGTCCTCAATGATGAGGGTATTGGCGTTGGCGATGTCGATGCCGGTCTCGATGATGGTGGTGCACACCAGCACATCCACCTCGCCCTCGCTCATGCGGGTCATGACCTCGTTCAATTCTTCCTGGCTCATTTTGCCGTGGGCCACCGCCACCTCCACGTCCTCCCCCAGCATCTCCTTGATGCGGGCGGCGGTGCGGGTGATGGTGTCCACCCGGTTGTGGAGGTAGTACACCTGGCCGCCGCGCTCCAGCTCCCGGCGGGCGGCGTCCATCAGCACACCCCAGTCGTGCTCCAGCACATAGGTCTGCACCGGCTGGCGGTCCATGGGGGGCTCCTCCAGGGTGGACATATCCCGGATGCCGGAGAGGGCCATATTCAACGTGCGGGGAATGGGGGTGGCGGAGAGGGTGAGCACGTCCACCTGCTTGGACAGCTCCTTGAGCCGCTCCTTGTGCTGGACGCCGAAGCGCTGCTCCTCGTCGATGACCAGCAGCCCCAGGTCCTTGAAGGTCACGTCCTTCTGGAAGAGCCGGTGGGTGCCGATCAAGAGGTCGATCTGCCCCGCCGCCAGCCGCCGCAGGGTCTCCTTCATCTGGGCGGCGGTACGGAACCGGCTCACCACGTCGATCTCCACCGGGTACTTGGCAAACCGCTGCTTGGCCGACAGGTAGTGCTGCCGGGCCAGCACGGTGGTGGGCACCAGAATGGCGGCCTGCTTGCCGTCCAGCACGCACTTCATAATGGCCCGGAAGGCCACCTCGGTCTTGCCGTAGCCCACGTCGCCGCACAGCAGCCGATCCATGGGCCGGGCGGTCTCCATGTCCCGCTTGATCTCGGCGATGCACCGCAGCTGATCGTCGGTCTCGGCGTACTCGAACTGCTCCTCAAACTCGTGCATCCACTCGGAGTCGGGGGAGAAGGCGAAGCCGGGCTGCCGCTGCCGCTGGGCGTAGAGCTGGATGAGCCCCTTGGCCAGGTCCTTCACCGCCTTCTTGGCCTTGGACTTGGCCCGCTCCCAGTCGCCCCCTCCCAGCTTGGACAGCTTGCGCTTCTCGTTGGCGTCCTCGCCGCCGCCGATATACTTGCTCACCAGGTCCAGCTGAGTGGCGGGGACATACAGAATGTCGGTGCCGGCATAGGCGATCTTTACATAGTCCTTCTCAATGCCGTCCACCACTTTCTTGGTCATCTCCACGAAGCGGCCCACGCCGTGGTGCTCGTGGACCACCAGGTCCCCGGGGGACAGGTCGGCATAGGACTTCAGCTTCTGCCGGTTGGTGGCGGGCTTGCTCCGGCGGCGCTTGCCCAGGGCGGACTGGCCCTCGGTGAGCACCGCCAGCCGTCCCACCGGGTACTCCATACCGGCGGTGACGCCCCCCACGGCGATGACCGCCTTGCCGTAGCCGGGCAGGTCGTGAAGCTCGAAGTCCACGGCGGTGGTCATTTTCTGCTCCCGCAGCAGGGCCTGGAGGTTGAGGGCCCGCTGCTGGCTGCTCACCAGCACCACGGTGCGGAAGCCTTCGGAGACGTAATGGGCCAGGTCGGAGACGGCGGTCTCCAGGCTGGCGCCGTAGGAGGGCAGCTGCTTGGCCAGCAGGTTGAGCACCGTCCGGGGCCGCCGGGGATAGGTGGAGGCGGCGAAGGCGTCCAGGTAGCACACCGGCCACTCCTCCAGCACCTGCCACAGCTCTTCGGGGGTGCGGGCGAAGTCGGCCAGATCCCCCGCCAGCTCTCCCCGCTCCATCAGGGACTTGGCGTCCTCCCCCAGCTGCCACAGGTAGTTCTTCCCCCGCTCAGCCACCCGGCCGCTCTCGCTGAAAATTACCACAGCGTCCTCGGGCAGGTAGTCGGCCGCCGTGGCCATCTGGGGGTAGATGAGGCTTACATACCGGTCCATGGCCGGGAAGGAGGTACCGGCGTCCAGCCGCTCCCGGTCCTCCTCCAGAGTCTGGACCAGCTTTTCCGACCCCTTGCGCTTGCGGGTACGGGCGATCAGCTTGTCCAGGCCCTCCAGCAGCCCCGCCCAGCCGCCGGGGGTGAACTGGGACAGCACCTCGGCGGCGGGCAGAATCTCCGCCTCGCTGATGTTCTGGATGCGCCGCTGGGTGTCCGGGTCGAAGAAGCCCATGGCGTCCACTTCGTCCCCGAAGAACTCCACACGCACCGGCTTCTGATGGGCGGGAGAGAAGAAGTCCAGGATGCCGCCCCGCAGGGCAAACTGGCCCACGCCCTCCACCTGCTGGCACCGGGCGTACCCGGCGGCGGTGAGGGTGTCGGTGAGCTCGTTCAGGTCATGGGCCTCCCCCATCCGCACCACCTGGGCCGCCTGGGTGAGGAGGGTCTTGGGAATGGTGCGCTGGAGGAGGGACTCCACCGTACACACCAGCAGGGGGCACTCCCCCGCCGCCAGGGCCCGGAGGACAGACAGACGCCGGTGCTCATACTGCCGGGACACCACCGCCGCGTTGTGGAAGGTAAACTCCCGGGCGGACAGGGCGGCCACCTTCTCCCCGGAGAGGGCGGCCAGGTCCTTCTCCATCCGCTGGGCCTCCCCCTCGTCGGCGCACACCACCACCACCGGCCGTTCCAGCTCCTGATGGAGCCCGGCAGCAAAGTGGGCCCGGTGGACCGCCGACAGACCGGAAAAGGCCACCGGGCAGGCCCCGTTGTCAATGGCCGCCGTCAGGGCACAATATTCCGGGATATCCTTCAGCGCGGACAGCAGTTGTTTCATGGTACACCTCGAAGATATAGAAAAATTTGGAAGTTATAAGCGCACCTTACCCCGGTGCAGGGGGCAGCCTCAGGGGGCGTCCCCCTCCGCCTGGCGGCAGAGGGCCAGAATGCCCTCCACCGTGCGGAAGGAATCCCTGGGCACCCGGGTGGGCTGGATCTGGATGCCCAGATCCTCCAGCCCCTCCAGCAGATCGATCATGGCCAGGGAGTCCAATATACCCTCCTCCAGCAGATCGGCTCCGGGGCGGAGGGCGTCCCGGGTGCCGCAGACCTGCACCAGCAGATCCCGGATCACATCGTCACCCATCATCATAGCATCTCCTCCAGCCGTTTCCGGTCGCATTTTCCGTTGGGGGTCAGGGGCAACCGGTCCAGCACCCGCCACTGGCTGGGAATCTGGTAGGGGGGCAGCAAATCCCCTAAAGCCTGAGTCAGCTTCTCCGGCTCCAGCCCGGCCCCCTCCACAAAGGCGGTCAGGCCCTTTACCTGTCCCGCCCCATCCCGCCGGGGGAGCACCGCCGCCCGCTCCACCTGGGGCAGGGCCTCCAGCGCCCCCTCGATGCGGGCGGGCTCCAGCCGGTACCCCTTGTACTTCAGCTGTAAATCCCGCCGTCCCGCCCAGTAGAGCAGGCCGTTTTCCACATAACCCAGGTCCCCTGTGGAATACTTCCCCCCAAACCGTGGGGAAACACTGGCTCCGGTGAGGATAATCTCCCCCTCCTCCAGGGAGATATCCACAGCCCCCTCCCCAACTGTGCCGATGGGCAGGGGCCCGGTGCACATCTCCCGGGAAATAGGGACGGCGCACACGGCGCAGGTGGCCTCGGCGGGGCCGTAGGCGTTGAGGAGGGCCACACCGGGAAAGCGGTCCAGCAGCCGCCGGGCGGCGGCGGGGGGCAAAACCTCCCCGCAGGAAAAGACCGTCCGCAGACGGGGCAGCCGGTCGGGGCCGAAGGAGGGCTCCGTCAGGCACAGGCGCAAAAAGGAGGGGGTGGCCACCAGCAAAGACAGGTCGCTTTCCTCCAACCGGCGGAAGAGGGCCGTAAAATCCTCCTTTTCCCCTGGGGTGAGGGCCACGTGGGTGCCGCCCCCCAGCAGAGCCAGATAGAGGTCGGCCACCGACAGATCAAAGGACCAGGCCGCCTGACCCACCGCCGTCCCGCCCAGGACGGCGGCGATCTCCGGCAGGGCGGAGGCCCATCGGAGAAAGTGCTCCAGATTGCTCAGGCTCACCTCCACCAGCTTGGGCCGGCCGGTGCTGCCCGAGGTAAAGATCTGGTAGGCAATGCGGCCGGGGTTGTCCGGAATGGGGCAGGCCAGGCCGGAGGCAAAGCCATCTTCCGCCCTCCGCCGGTCCAGCAGCACCGCCCCCGCCTGCTCCAGCAGCTCCCCCTGTCCCGCCGGGGGCAACAAGGGGTCCAGGGGCAAATAGGGCCGCCCCGCCAGCAGGCAGGCCACAAAGGCCACCGGCACCCAGACCTGACCCGGGTCCCCCATGAGGGCCACCGGGCCGGTCCCCTCCGCCCGCAGTTTGGCCGCCAGGCCCTGTGCCATGGGCCACAGCTCGCCCCAGCGGACCACTTCTTCCCCCGCCGTCAGGGCGGGCCGGTCCCTCAGAGATTCACTGTGGGCCTTGATTCGTTCCAGCAGCATAGCGGGCTCCTTTCAGCGCGGTAGCATCTGATCCGCCGGAATGAGGGCGGGATCAAAGAGCACCTTGGAGTGGTTGTCCAGCAGCAGCTCCCGGCCCGCTTCCTCTCCGGTGGTCCGGTCATAGGCAATGCGGTAGACCTGGCTCACCCGGTAGTATTCTTCTCCCTCCCGGACATAACCGCTCCCCTCCTCCCGCAGCCGGTAGCGCAGGGGGAAGGGGTTCGTCCCCCGCAGCTCGCCGCACAGGTCGTCCTCCTCCAGCCACACCCGCAGCTGGATGGGCTGTTCCGTGTCGTTGCGGAAGCGGTAATCCACATGGGGGTAAAAGATGGAGGTGCCGGTGCCGAAGGGCACCCGGCGGCGGTCGTCGGGAAAGAGGGCGTCCGAATGGTGGTGCAGCTCGGTGACGGTGAGGGGGCCATGGAGCACCAGGTAGTGGATCAGGTTGGCCAGCTGGCACAGCCCGCCCCCCACCGACCGGCCCAGGTTCCCGCTGGCGATGGTGAGTCCGTCCTGGTAACCCTTCCGGGCGGAGGGCTTGCCCACCAGGCGCCAGAAGGAGAAGCTCTCCCCCGGCGCCACCACCACCCCGTCGATGCAGGCGGCGGCCAGGGCCAGATTGGTCCGCTTGCTGCGCTGCAGGTCCATATCCACTCCGGTCAGACGCCGGAGCACCGGGGAGCGGTGCCCCTTGAGGAGCACGGGCAGCTCCTCTTCACACCGCCAGGTGGACCAATGTACCCCACCTCGCCGGTCAGCCAGGGCCTTGCGTGCCCCCTCTTTCCACAGGGAAATCCGATAGCACACCGGACCACACTGACAAAACAGCCTGCGTCTCGCCATGGAGACCACCTCCCAAATCCGGCGCGCCCCCTGTGAAAAAGGAGCGGGCGCGCCCGCTCCTTCTATCCTAGCATCCCCGGTGGGAATTGCAAGTTACGATTTGGCAACAGCCTGTCAGCCGTTGAACTTGTTCATGGCCTTGTCGGGCCCTTCCGCGATGAGGCACTCCACCGCCTTGCCCGCCTTCTCGATGGCGGCGGTGATGGTCTTGAGATCCTCCCCCACGAACTTGGAGAGCACCCAGTCGGCCATGTCGTAATCGGGATGGGGCTTCTCTCCCACCCCCACCTTCACCCGGGGGAACTGGTCGGTGCCCAGGTGCTGGATGATGTTTTTGAGGCCGTTGTGGCCCCCGGCGGAGCCCCCCTTGCGGATGCGCAGCTTGCCGATGGGCAGGGACACGTCGTCGGAGATGACCAGCACGTGGTCGGCGGGGATCTTGTAGAACCGGGCGGCCTCCCCCACCGCCTCGCCGGACAGGTTCATATAGGTCACCGGCTTCATGAGCAGCACCTTGGCGCCCCCCAGCTCCACCGTGTTGGTGAGGGCGCGATACTTCAGCTTCTGCACCGGCACCTGCTGCTCCTCGGCGATGTGGTCGATGGTGAGAAAGCCCACGTTGTGCCGGGTGTTCTCGTACTTGTCCCCGGGATTGCCCAGGCCCACCACCAGCCACTCCACGCCGGAGGATCGATTTTTGTTGAATAACATACTTGCTCCTTGGACAGACAACGGCGGGGGCAAGCCCCCGCCGCGTCCGGTTGGTATTGTCAATGGATTTACACAAACAGCTTGGAGACAGAAACTTCCTCGTAGATGCGCTCGATGGCCTCGGCAAACATGTGGGCCACGGAGAGGTACTTGATCTTGTCACAGGTGACGCCCTGCTTGGGGGGGACGGTGTCCAGGAAGTAGAGCTCCTTGATGACGCTCTTCTCGATGCGCTCCACGGCGGGGCCGGAGAGCACGCCGTGGCTGGCGCAGGCGATGACGTCCACCGCGCCGCCCAGCTCCACCAGAGCCTGGGCCGCGCCGCACAGGGAGCCGGCGGTGTCCACCATGTCGTCAAAGAGGAGGACCTTCTTGCCCCGCACGTCGCCGATGATGTTCATGACCTCGGAGGAGTTGGCCTTCTGGCGGCGCTTGTCCACGATGGCCAGACCCATGCCCAGCTTCTGGGCGAAGGCCCGGGCCCGGGCCACGGAGCCCACGTCGGGAGAGACCACGATCATCTCATCCTCCTTGCCGGCAAAGCGGTCGTGGAGGTAGTTGGTGAAGATGGGGTTGCCCAGCAGGTTGTCCACGGGGATGTCGAAGAAGCCCTGGATCTGGTTGGCGTGCAGGTCCATGGTGAGCACCCGGTCGGCGCCGGCCCGGGTGATCAGGTTGGCCACCAGCTTGGCGGAGATGGGATCGCGGGGCTTGGTCTTGCGGTCCTGGCGGGCGTAGCCGAAGTAGGGGATCACGGCGGTGATCCGACCGGCGGAGGCCCGCTTCAGGGCATCGATCATAATGAGCAGTTCCATCAGGTTGTCATTGACCGGGTGGCTGGTGGACTGGACCACGAACACGTCGGAGCCGCGGACGGTCTCATAGATGGAGACGTAGTTCTCGCCGTCGGAGAAGGCTCCTACCTCGGCGTTGCCCAGCTCCATGCCCATCTCCTTGCAGATGGCCTCGGCCAGGGGGCGGTTGGAAGTGCCGGAAAAGATCTTGATGTCCTTACCGTGTGCGATCATCTTTTAAACATCCTCTCACAAAATTAGTGTTCTCTGTCTTTTCGTGCAGATCGAACTTATTTTTTATTTTCTGTCCCATCAGCGGGACGGGTTCACTTTTTACGGGTCTGGCGGGCGGCCCACTGCTTCTTCACCGTCTGGCGGGGCCGGGCGATGGCCAGGGAGTCGTCGGGCACGTCGTCGGTAATGGTGGAGCCGGCGGCGGTGTAGGCGCCGTCCCCCACCCGGACGGGAGCCACCAGATTGGTATTGCAGCCGATGAAGGCGTCGTCCCCGATGGTGGTGCGGTACTTGCCCACCCCGTCATAGTTGACGGTGACGGTACCGCAGCCCAGGTCCACCCGGCAGCCCACGTCGGCATCTCCCACATAGGTCAGGTGGGAGATCTTGGTATCCTCTCCCACGGAGGCATTCTTCAGCGTCACAAAGTCGCCCACCTTCACGTTGGCCCCCACATGGCAGTTGGGGCGGATGTAGGCGAAGGGTCCGATCCTGGCCCCGGTGTCCACGGTGCTCTCGTTGAGCTGGGAGGCATTGACCACCACATGGTCGGCCAGGGTACAGTCCCGGATCATGGTGTTGGGGCCCAGCTCACAGCCAGTCCCGATCACCGTCTCTCCCCGCAGGATGGTGCCGGGCAGGATCACCGTGCCCTTACCCACCCGGACCCGGGGTCCGGCATAACAGGTGTTGGGGTCCATAATACGCACGCCGCTTTCCAGCAGGCGGTAGGCGCCGTAGTTGCGGGCGGTAAGCTCGGCCTCCACCCGGCCCTGGGGGCCGCTCTTGAGGACGGCGGCGCCCTGATACCAGATGCTCCGGCCCCCCAGCTTGTCGGCGTTTTCCTTCAGGGCCTCGTCCAGGCCGCTGCCGTCGGCCAGAGCCTGGGCCAACAGGGCCGCGTCAATGCGGCACACGCCGGTATCTTTATTATCCAGAGGACCGGTGCTGCTGTCATCCACCAGCTGCCGGGCGCTCTGCCAGGAGAGAAGCACCGGCCGGGTCAGGATGAGCACCTTCCCCTCCAGCTTGCCCAGGAAAGCCATCAGCTGGTCCAGGGCGTCCTCGGTGCCGCCGGTGACGAATTCCGTTCCCACCGGGAAGCAGCTCTCGGCCTTTTCCCGGTCGTCACTGTGGCACACCACGAAAAACTGTTGCACGCCGGCGCTCTCCAGCGCCTCCGCCAGCCACAGGGCCGCCGGATCAAAGAGCAGGTCCTCCAGCATGGGGCACACGCCGGTCCCCTCCCGGGGCAGGAACACTACCGCTCCAGTCGCGCTCATACCTGAGATCACCTCAAAAAACAATGGATTTGCCTGTCCGCCCGGCGGGCAGGCTGCCGCAGGGCGTATTCTAGGGTCATTATAATGCGCAATGAACAAAGCTGGAAGGCTTGAAAGCCAAAGCTTTCAAGGCCAAGTAGCTTTGTTCTGGTGCAAGGTTTTTGGACGAAGTTATCCAAAAAACCTTGCACCTTCCATTGGTGCGTCTCAACGCACCAATGGAAATACGCATTATAACAATGGCTGAATTCCATAAAATCGGCTCCCTTGAGCCATTTTATGGAATTGCGCGGCTACAGCCGCGGGAATAAACCGATTTTCGGTTTATTCAGTAGACATTATTATAACAAAGTGGGCGGAAAAATGCACCGGGATTTTGAAAAAAACCCGTCTTTTTTTCCAACTTGGGCCCCTTGCACAAGGAAAGGGCGGTCTTTACCGTTTCTTTACCGCGTTTCCACCGAAGGCAGGCCGGGGCAGGCAGGCCATCCGGTACAGGGCGGTCCGCCGCCAGATGCCCAGCACCTCCGCCGTGGCGCACAGCTTGTCGGCCACACACACCGCCGCCGCCGTCCGGCTGCGGGGGGCGCTGCGGGCCATGGGCCACATATGGGCCAGGATGCCGTTTTCCTCCTCCCGGCTCAGTTCCCCGCACAGGGCCCGGGCGTTTCGCTCCGCCGCCAGGGGATGGGCAAAGCACTGTTTATAGGAGGGCAGGCTCTTGGGATCGTAGAGATACAGATCGTGGAGCAGCCCCGCCCGGGCCGCCGCCCGTCCGTCCCGCCCCCACCGCCGGGCCAGGCGGAAAGCCACATAGGACACAAACAGGCTGTGCTCAAAGCAGGACACACCCGGATGGTGCCGGATCTCCTTCATGGCCTGCACCGGCTGGGACACCAGCAGCTCCCCCACGCAGTCCAGATAGGCCGCCCAGTGTTCTTCCCGCACGATACCACGCCTCCTTCTCCGCTCTTGTTCTTCCTTATTATATCCCCCTGCAACCCGGCCCGCAACCCTATCCTGCCCCTGCGCTTCTGGTGCAAACCGGATACCATGCGGCGCCCGCCGCTTCCACACTTTCCACAGTTGATTTTTACTAATATCGGATGTATAATGAAACGAAGGGTTTATTAGGGGAGAAATCGAAATCATCTGGAGGTCATTCACAATGAAAGAAGTCTACGTAGTCAATTGCTGCCGTACCGCTGTCGGCTCCTTCGGGGGCAGCCTGAAGGACACCCCCGCCACCGATCTGGGCGCTGTGGTGGTCAAGGAGGCTCTGAACCGCTCCGGCCTGAAGCCCGAGCAGGTGGACGAGCTGATGTTCGGCTGCATCCTCACCGCCGCCCAGGGCCAGAACCCCGCCCGTCAGGTGGGCGTGAAGGCCGGTCTGCCCTACTCCGTGCCCGCCTACACCGTGGGTATGGTGTGCGGCTCCGGCATGAAGAGCGTCATTGAGGGCGCCCGCGCCATCCTGGCCGGCGACGCCGACGTCATCGTGGCCGGCGGCACTGAGAATATGTCCGCTGCTCCCTACGCTCTGCCTGCTGAGCGCTGGGGCGCCCGCATGGGCGACAAGAAGGTCGTGGACACCATGATCAAGGACGGCCTGTGGGACGCTTACAACAACTATCACATGGGCACCACCGCTGAGAACATCGCCGACGTGTGGGGCATCACCCGCGAGGAGATGGACGCCTTCGCCGTGTCCTCCCAGAACAAGACCGAGGCCGCCCAGACTGCCGGCAAGTTCGTGGACGAGATCGTGCCCGTGATGGTGAAGAAGAAGAAGGAAATGGTGGAGTTCAAGGTGGACGAGTTCCCCAAGGCCGGCGTGACCATGGAGTCCGTCTCCAAGCTGCGCGGCGCCTTCCCCGCCGGTCCCGAGGGCGTGGAGGACGAGATCGTTCACACCTTTGAGGTCACCCAGGTCCACGAGGCTGACGCCAAGAAGCACGTCCAGCGCGTCACCGCTGCCAACGCCTCCGGCATCAACGACGGCGCTGCCGCCATCGTGCTGGCTTCCGGCGAGGCTGTTGAGAAGTACGGCCTGAAGCCCATGGCCAAGCTGGTCTCCTGGGGCCAGGGCGGCGTGGATCCCAAGATCATGGGCGTGGGCCCCGTGCCCGCTTCCCGTCAGGCTATGGCCAAGGCCGGCCTGAAGATCGACGACATCGACCTGGTGGAGGCCAACGAGGCCTTTGCCGCTCAGTCCATCGCCGTGGCCCGTGAGCTGGGCTTCGACATGAGCAAGGTCAACGTCAACGGCGGCGCCATCTCCATCGGTCACCCCGTGGGCGCTTCCGGCGCCCGTATCATCGTCACCCTGCTCCACGAGATGCAGAAGCGGCCCGAGGCCAAGAAGGGCCTGGCCACCCTGTGCATCGGCGGCGGCATGGGCGTCGCCACTATCTTTGAGAAGTGCTGATCCATCCGTAACTTCAAACCGGAGGGCCGTTTACCGGCCCTCCGGCTTGAAAATAATGTGATTTAAGGAGGACACTCCAATGGCCAAGTTTGTCACTGTGGAAGAGGCTGTGGCCCTCATCCCTGACGGCGCCACCATCATGGTGGGCGGCTTCATGGGCTGCGGCAACGCCCACAAGATCATCGACGCCCTGTCCAAGTCCGGCAAGGGCAACTTTACCCTCATCTCCAACGACGGCTCCATGCCTGGCGGCCCTCTGGGCGAGGACTACTACGGCGTGGCCAAGCTGATCCACAACCACCAGGTCAAGCATCTGATCGCTACCCATGTGGGCCTGAACCCCGAGGTTGCCCAGCAGATGAACGAAGGCACCATGAAGGTGGACCTGATTCCCCAGGGCTCCCTGGCCGAGATGATCCGCGCCAACGGCGCCGGCCTGGGCGGCGTGCTCACCCCCACCGGCGTGGGCACCATCGTGGAGGACAACAAGGATTTCTGCCTGGGTAAGCAGACCATCGAGGGCCGCGACTACCTGCTGATGAAGACCGTCCACGCCGACGTGGCCATCATCTGCGGCAACAAGATCGACAAGGCCGGCAATGTGTGGTACAAGGGCACCACCCGCAACTTCAACCTGCCCATGGCCACCGCCGCCGATCTGGTCATCGCCGAGGCCGACCATGTGGTGGAGATCGGTGAGATCGAGCCTGAGAACGTACACACCTACGGCGTGTTCGTGGACTACGTTGTGGATGGAGGGAAAGCGTAATGGAAAAGTCTGAGATCAAGGGCTTTATCGCCAAGCGTGTCGCCAAGGAGCTGAAGGACGGCGACGTGGTCAACCTGGGTATCGGCCTGCCCACCCTGGTTCCCAACTACCTGCCCGAGGGCGTGAAGGTGACCCTCCAGTCCGAGAACGGCATCGTGGGTACCGGCACCGTCACCGACGAGAATAAGGACCCCCTGTACGTCACCGACGCCGGCGGCGCTCCCGCCGCTGTGGCCCCCGGCGGCGCCTTTATCGACTCCTGCTCCTCCTTCGGCCTGATCCGCGGCGGCCATGTGGACGCCACCATCCTGGGCGGCCTGGAGGTTGACGAGGAGGGCTCCCTGTCCAACTGGATCATCCCCGGCAAGAAGGTGCCCGGCATGGGCGGCGCCATGGACCTGCTGGTGGGCGCCAAGAACGTCATCGTCGCCATGGAGCACACCGCCAAGGGCAACCCCAAGATCCTGAAGAAGTGCCGTCTGCCCTACACCGCCGTGCACTGCATCACCAAGATCATCACCGAGATGGCGGTGATCAACGTGACCGACAAGGGTCTGGAGCTGGTGGAGTACAACCCCGAGTTCACCGTGGAGCAGATCCAGGCTGCCACCGAGGCTACCCTGATCGTCTCCCCCGACCTGAAGCCCATGTGCTGATCGGCTTTTGCCGCTATCAAACGTCCCGCGGAAAACCGCGGGACGTTTTTTTATGCTCTGCGCGTCGCCCCCGCCGAAAACCGGAAGAAAAACGTCACACTTTTTTAAGGAATTCCCCCCTCTCACCCGTGTATACTAACTGTACTAAGATGTGTCATACACTTCCGGAAAGGAGATGCCAGGATGATCCAGCTGAATTACCGGGACGCCCGGCCCATCTATGAACAGGTAAAGGATGGACTGCGGCACCTGGTTGTGACGGGGGCCCTCCAGGCCGGGGACAAACTTCCCTCGGTGCGGGCGCTGGCCACGTCGCTGGCCATCAACCCCAACACCATCCAGCGGGCCTACGAGTCCCTGGAGCGGGAGGGCTATCTGTACACCGTGGCGGGGAAGGGTTCCTTTGCCGCCCCCCAGGCGGACGTAAACGCCGACCGCCGGGAGCGGCTGCTGAAGGACTTTGATTCCTCCGCCGCAGAGCTGCTGTTTTTGGGTATGACGGCGGGGGAACTGGCCCGCCGTTTGGACGAGGCCGCCGCCCGCCAGGCGGCCAGAGAGGAGAGGAAACCATGATCGAAGCCAAGAATGTGGTCAAGACCTTCGACGGCTTTAAGGCCCTGGACGGTCTGACCATGACGGTGCCCCAGGGCTCCATCTACGGTCTGGTGGGCCCCAACGGCGCGGGCAAGTCCACCCTGCTGCGCCACGTCACCGGGGTGTACCGGCAGGACTCCGGCTCGGTGCTGCTGGACGGCAACCCCATCTACGAAAACCCCGCCGCCAAGGCCCGCATCGCCGACATTCCCGATGAGCTGTACTACTTTCTGTCCGCCTCCACCCGGGACATGATGCGCTTTTACAAGGGCTTTTATCCCCGGTTCGACACGGCCCGGTATCAGGCTCTGAAGGATGTGTTCACCAACGTGGACGAAAACCAGCCCATCCGCCGCCTGTCCAAGGGAATGCAGAAGCAGAGCGCCTTCTGGCTGGCTCTGTGCTGCCGGCCGGAGGTGCTGGTGCTGGACGAACCGGTGGACGGCCTGGACCCGGTGATGCGCCGCCAGGTGTGGTCCCTGCTGATGGGGGACGTGGCGGAGCACGGCACCACCGTGCTGGTGTCCTCCCACAACCTGCGGGAGCTGGAGGACGTGTGCGACCATGTGGGCATCCTCTCCCACGGCAGGGTGCTCATCGAGCGCTCCCTGTCCGATTTGCAGGAGAACGTGGTGAAAATGCAGATCGTGTTCCAGGAGCGGGAGATGCCCCAGCTGCCGGAGGACCTGGAGGTGCTCCATGTGTCCCAGGTGGGCCGCATCCATACCCTCATCATCCGGGGCAATGCCACCGACGTCACCAACCGTCTGGCGGTGTACGCCCCCATTCTGATGGAGGCTCTGCCGCTCACCCTGGAGGAAATCTTTATCTATGAGTTGGGAGGTGAGGACTATGGGGTCCGGGACATCGTACTTTAATATGACCCTCTTCCGCAAGAATCTGGCCCGGTTCTGGCCCATCTGGGGGCTGTATGCCCTGATTTGGGTGGTACTGCTGCCGGCGGGGGTACTGCTGCGCCGGGACGTGTGGGACAAGGGGAACGCCTGGGAATTCCCCCTGGTCCTGCTGGACGGCAGCCGGAACATGGCCCTGGTGCTGGCCTTCCTCTTCGGCATTCTGTGCGCCATGGCGGTGTTCTCCTACCTCTATTCCGCCCGCTCGGTGGGGATGCTCCACGCTCTGCCCATGCGGCGGGAGGGCCTGTTCCTCACCAACTACCTGTCCGGCCTGGCCTTTTTGTGGGTGCCCAACTTCGCTGTCTTTCTGCTGGCCCTGGCGGCGGAGGCCCTCAACGGCACGGTGGTGTTCAGCTCCCTGTTCACCTGGCTGGTGGTCACCTGCCTTTTGTGCCTGTTCTTCTACTCCTTTGCCGTGTTCTGCGCCATGTTTACCGGCCACATTCTGGCCCTGCCCGCCTTCTACCTGATCCTCAACTTCCTGGCCTCAGTCATTACCTATCTGGTGGAGAGCATTGCCCGGGAATTTCTCTTCGGGTTCAACGGCGCCGTGTGGGCTGAAAAGTGGGCCATGTGGTTCACCCCCGCCCTCAAGCTGCTTCGAGCCACCGGCCTGGACTACACCGGCAGCAACCCCCGCTACTTCGGCCTGGGTCTGGTGGTCCTCTACGCCCTCATCGGCCTGGTGCTGGCGGGTATCGCCCTGGCGGTCTACTGCCGCCGCCAGCTGGAGCGGGCTGGGGATGTGATCACCGTAGGCTGGGTGCGCCCGGTGTTCCGCTACGGCATGGCCCTGTGCTGCTCCATCACCCTGGGGGCCTTCTTCTACGCCATCTTCTACCCCCTGCTGCCCCAGGGGGCCTGGACCCTGCTGGGCTGGATGCTGCTGTGGGGCGCCGCGGGCTGCTTTATCGCAGAAATGCTGCTGAAAAAGCGGCTGTGGGTATTCAAAACCAGCTGGAAGGGCTGCGTGATCTTTCTGGTGTGCCTGGTGGCCGCCATGGCCACCCTGGAGCTGGACCTGCTGGGCTTTGAGCGCCGGGTACCTGACGCCGCTCAGGTCAAGACGGTGGAGATCAGCGGCATCAGCAGCGCCCCCTATGACAGCGGCGCCTACCTGGACTTCTCCACCTCCGATCCCCAGACCATTGAGGAGATCACCAGCCTCCACTCCTCCATCACCGGCCGCAAGGACGAACTGGAGGCGGTGCAGGCCAGCGGAATCAGCACCGAGTCCTGGATCACCCAGTCCAACGGCCTGGACCTGCAGGTGGAGACCAACACCTCCGTCCGCCTGTGGTATGAGCTGACCGACGGCACCGTGCTGGAGCGGCAGTACGATCTGCCCATCCGGCAGGAGGATCTGGAGGACCCCTCCACCCCCGCCGCCCAGCTGTCCCAGCTCATCAACCAGCCTCAGGTGGTCAGCGAGATCTATTTCGGCTCCATTGGGGAGACCGCCCGGCTGGTGGACGCCGCCCTGGTGAACCTGTACAACCCGGAGGACGACAGCTACGGCTTCGAGTACCTGCCCGCCGAGCTGCTGGAGCCCCTGCTGGAGGCGGTGCAGACCGACCTGGCCCAGGGCAATCTGGGCCGCCGCTACCTGCTGGAGGACCAGGAGCGGATGGATAACTGCTGCTATACCGACCTGGAGCTGACCTTCCGGCTGGACCAGACCGGCGTCTCCGGCGGCACCGCCCCCGCCGCCACGGCCTCCACCTACACCGTCACCATCACCCTGCAAAAGAGCGCCGTCCACACCATGGAGGTACTCAAGGACTATCCCCACGCCTTCCTCTCCCAGGCGGAGATGGACCAGCTCAGCCGCAACTGAACCTTTCCCTTTTGGGGCGCGCCGTCCACAGCGACGGCGCGCCCCTTTGTTGTCTCTCCACAAATCCGACGGTCTTTTTCCCACCGCTGTGGGATACTTTTCCTTGATTTCTCAGCGTCATGTGCTATCATGTTGGTAAGTATCTCGGTAAGGAGGCTTGTGTATGATCGACCTGACCGTCCATCGCCAGGGCCTGGAGCATAACATCCGTATTGCCCGGGAAAACGGCGTGGTGATTCCTACGTTTGAAAATATGATCCATCCGGAGACGGTACCTCAGCCTATCCGGGACCGGCTGACCCATGTGGGCCTG
Organism: Flavonifractor sp. An112; assembly: GCF_002161085.1. Lineage (GTDB taxonomy): Bacteria > Bacillota > Clostridia > Oscillospirales > Oscillospiraceae > Flavonifractor > Flavonifractor avicola. The sequence continues at coordinate 22,062 of NZ_NFLU01000011.1, forward strand.
TGGGATGTGGACCCAGCCAACCTGTTCCGCATCACCTGGAAGAACGAGCCGGTGCCCACCGGCGGTCTGTACCGCTCCGCCCCCAACTACATCGAGCTGCCCCCCGCCCTCACCGGCGTGCCCGCCCGCATCCTGTGCCTGCCGGGCAAGTGGTTCCCCACCGGCTGCCACAAGGTGGGCGCCTCCTTCGGCTGTCTGGCTCCCCGGCTGGTCACCGGCCAGTTTGACGCCTCCTCCCAGAAGGCGGTGTGGCCCTCCACCGGCAACTACTGCCGGGGCGGCGCCTTCAACTCCAAGCTGCTGGGGGTCCACGGCGTGGCCATTCTCCCCGCCGGCATGAGCCAGGAGCGGTTTGACTGGCTGGCCTCCATCGACGCCGACGTCATCAAGACCCCCGGCTGCGAGTCCAACGTGAAGGAGATCTTCGACAAGACCAACGAGCTCAGCCGGGACCCCTCCTGCATGATCTTCAACCAGTTTGCCGAGATGGGCAACCATCTGTGGCACTACAAGGTCACCGGCGCGGCGGTGGCCGAGGCCTTTGAGGACGCCAAGCGCCCCGGCGACCGGCTGGCGGGCGCCTGCTTCACCTCCGGCTCCGCCGGCACCATCGGCTGCGGCGACTACCTGAAAGAGGTCTACCCCGCCATGAAGCTGGCGGTGGGCGAGGCCGTCCAGTGCCCCACCATTCTGAACAACGGCTTCGGCGATCACCGGGTGGAGGGCATCGGCGACAAGCACGTGCCCTGGATCCACGACGTGAAGAACACCGACATGGTGGTGGATGTGGACGACAACGACGCCATGGCTCTGCTGCGGCTGTTCAACGAGCCGGCGGGCAAGGCCCAGCTCATGGACGCCGGGGTGGACCCCCAGCTGGTGGAGCAGCTGTCCCTCATGGGCATCTCGGGCATTGCCAACGTGCTGTGCTGCATCAAGCTGGCCAAGTACTACGAGCTCACCGGGCACGACGTGGTATGCACCGTCCTCACCGACTCGGCGGATATGTACCGCTCCCGTCTGGCGGAGCTGACCGAACAGCTGGGTGAGTATGACGCCAAGGCAGCCGCCTACGACTTTGCCCTCCACCTGATGGGCCTGAAGACCGACTGCATGGCGGAGCTGGGCTACTACGACCGCAAGCGGGTCCACAACCTGAAGTATTACACCTGGGTGGAGCAGCAGGGCAAGACCACCGACGAACTGGACGCCCTGTGGTACGGCACCGAGTGGGCCGACGTCCACAGCCAGGCCGACGCCCTGGATGAGCTGATCCGGGCCTTCAACGAGGAGACCGGGGTGCTGAAGGGCCTGTAAAAGGAGGTTCCTCCATGAAATACGTTCTGGGCGCCAAGTGCGTCAAATGCGGCAGGGAATATGCCGCCGTCCCCGACCTCACCACCTGCTTCTGCGGGGGCATCCTGGATATCCAGTACGACTACGCCGCCCTCCGCCGGGATTTTTCCCGGGAAAAGCTGGCCCAAAACCCGGACCGGTCCATGTGGCGGTACCGGCCCCTGCTGCCCATGGAGGAGGAGTCCGTTCCCCCGCCCCTGCGGGTGGGCTGGTCCCCCCTCTATGAGGCAGACCGTCTGGGGGCGGAACTGGGGCTGAAAAAGCTGTACATCAAGGACGACGGCCAGAACCCCACTTCCTCTCTGAAGGACCGGGCCTCCGCCCTGGCGGTGGTCAAGGCAAAGGAGGCGGGGGCGGACACCATCGCCTGCTCCTCCACCGGCAACGCCGCCTCCTCCCTGGCGGGCAACGCCGCCGCGGCGGGCCTGCATACCTACATCTTCGTGCCCAGCCGGGCCCCCAAGGGCAAAGTGGCCCAGCTGCGGATCTTCGGCTCCACTGTCATCAGCGTGGATGGCTCCTATGAGGACACCTTCGAGCTGTCCAAGGCCGCCATCGACAAGTGGGGCTGGTACAACCGCAACGCCGCCATCAACCCCTACCTGTCCGAGGGCAAAAAAACCGTGACGCTGGAGATCATGGAACAGCTGAACTGGCAGGTGCCCGACTACATCGCCCTCTCCGTGGGAGACGGCTGTACCATCGCCGGGGCCTGGAAGGGCCTGGTGGACCTCTACGAGGTGGGCCTCATTGACCGGCTGCCCAAGCTCATCGCCGTCCAGGCGGAGGGCTGCTGCCCCCTGAACCGGGCCATCCAGACCGGACAGCCCTGGTCCCCCATGGAGGAAAACACCCTGGCCGACTCCATCGCCGTTGGGGTGCCCCGCAACCCGGACAAGGCTCTGAACGCCATCCGGGCCTCCCACGGCGTGGCCGTCAATGTGTCCGATGAGGAGATTCTCGCCGCCATGCGCCTGCTGGGCCGCACCCAGGGGGTGTTCGGCGAGCCCGCGGGCGTCACCGGCACCGCCGGGGTAAAGAAGGCTCTGGAGCTGGGCCTCATCTCTCCCGACAGTACCGTGGTGAGTATTATCACCGGCAACGGTCTGAAAGACGTGCAAAACGGCATCAAAGCCGCCGGGGAACCCCTGCTGGTATCCCCGGATATGGACGCGCTGCTCTCCGCCTTTGACCGGGCGGGCATCCGTCCCTGAAACCAACCAAAGAAAGGAAATCTATCACCATGAATGAACGCGCCGCCAAAATGGGGGTCTGGGCCCACTTTATCCTGACCCTGGCCAGCTTTATCCTCTCCCTCTATCTTCTGCTGTTCTGGCGCCATGACGGCACCCTCACCTTCGTGCTCATCGCCGTGTGGCTGGGCTATCTGGCCTACACCCTGTTCCGGGGCATGGCCGACCTGCTGGGCCCCCAGCGCCGGATGACCAACTTCACCCGGATGCTGGACCGCTGGCAGGACGCCTTCGGCAAACGCTCCAGCGCCCTGGCCCTGCTCACCTTTATGACCCTCATCGTGGGCGCGGTGAAGATCATTGTCCCCATCCTCATCATGCAGCTGTAAAAGGAGGTCTGTTCCATGTCTATCCTCATCCAAAACGGCACCCTGATCTGCCCGGAAGGTCCGGTGCAGGCCGGCTTGCGGGTGGATGGAGGCAAGATCGTTGAGATCGGCCCCTCTCTCCCGGTGGGAGACAGCCAGGTCATCGACGCCTCCGGCAAGCTGGTGTTCCCCGGCTTTATCGACACCCACACCCACTTCGAGATGAACAAGGGCACCATCCGGGAGACCGCCGACAACTGGGAGAGCGGCACCCGGGCCGCTCTGGCCGGCGGCACCACCTGCGTGCTGGACTTTGCCGAGCCGGAGCGGGGGGCCTCCCTCCAGTCCGCCCTGGACGAGTGGCACGCCCGGGCCGACGGCCACGCCAACTGCCACTACGGCTTCCATATGACCATCAAGGACTGGGACCCCCGCATCATCGCTGAAATCCCCCAGATGACCGCCCAAGGCGTCACCTCCTACAAGGTGTACCTGGCCTACGCCAACATCCGCATCTCCGACGGCGTGGCCTACGAGGTCATCAAGGCCGTGGGCAAGGAGGGCGGCGTGGTGGGCTGCCACTGTGAGAACGGCGACCTCATCGACCGGGCCATCGCCGAGCTGAAGGCCGCCGGCAAGCTGTCCCCCGCCAGCCATCCCCTGTCCCACACCGCCGTCATGGAGGCGGAGGCGGTGGACCGCTGGCTGGCTCTGGCCGAGCAGGCGGGCTACCCCGTCAATGTGGTCCACCTGTCCACCCGGCGGGGCCTGGAGGCGGCCCGCGCCGCCCGCAAGCGGGGCCAGAAGGTCTATCTGGAGTCCTGCCCCCAGTACTTCACCCTCACCGAGGACAAGTACCACCTGCCCGGCTTCGAGAGCGCCAAGTATGTGTGCGCTCCCCCCGCCCGGCCCCAGTCCGACGTGGACGCCCTGTGGGAGGCCCTGGAGAACGGTGAGATCGACACCATCGGCACCGACCACTGCTCCTTCAACTTCAACCCCACCAAGATGCTGGGCAAGGACGACTTCTCCGCTATCCCCGGCGGCATCCCCGGCACCGAGCACCGCCCCCCCATCATGTACACCTGCGGCGTGAAATCCGGCCGCATCACCCCCCATCAGATGATGCTGGCCCTGGCCCAGCACCCCGCCCAGCTCTTCGGTATGTTCCCCCGGAAGGGCGCTCTGGCGGTGGGCAGCGACGCCGATATCGTAATCTTTGATCCCAATTATACCTGGCGTATTACCGCCGAGGCCCAGTACCAGCGGGTGGACTACACCCCCTACGAGGGCATGGAGATGGCGGGCCGAACCGACACGGTGCTGCTGGACGGCCAGGTGGCTGTGAAGGACGGCAAGGTGGTCCAGGAGGGTCTGGGCCGCTATGTGTCCCGCGGCCCCGCCCAGTTCTGGCGGTGAAGCGGGTGGGCGCCGTGCTGCTGGCCTCCGGTCTGGGCCGGCGGTTCGGCTCCAATAAGCTGTTGAGGTTGGTAGAGGGCGTGCCCCTCTACCGCCGCGCCATGACCACCCTGGCGGGGGCGGGCCTGGACCGGCTGGCGGTGTGCTCCCCCTACCAGGAGGTGCTGGAGGCCGGGGAGGAGCTGGGCTTTCTCCCCCTGTACAACCCCAATGGTGCAGAAGGGATCTCCGCCTCCATCCGCCTGGGGGGCTCCCGGATGGGGGACATGGATGGGGTGCTCTTCTCGGTGTGCGACCAGCCTTTTCTGACCACAAAAAGTATTATTCGATTGAAAGATGTCTTTGAGGAATCAAAAGACGCCATCTGTGCCCTGTCCTGGGGTGGAAAACGGGGCAATCCTGTCCTCTTCCCTGCCGACCTGCTGGGGGAGCTGGCCGCCCTCACCGGGGACACCGGCGGCGGCGCGGTGGTGAAGCGCCACCCGGACCGGCTGGTGCTGGTGGAGGCCCTCTCCCCAAAAGAACTGGCCGATGTGGACCGGCCGGAGGATCTGAGCGTATAAGCAGCAGGGGCGGCCCATAAGGGCCGCCCCTGCTTAAATTTTTTCCCAAAACAGCTTATTTTTTAAGGGATATTTCAGGTTGCCACCATTCCCCTGATATGCTATAATCTACATTGCGAAATAAATGCGTTCCGTTTATTTCGATCTCCGCCGCATTGCGGCTGAAAAAGAAAGGAAGAATGTTATGAAGAAGCGCGCATTGACTCTGCTCCTGGCTCTGGCCATGATCGTCAGCCTGGCTGCCTGCGGCGGCGGCGGCGGGGGTCCTGCCGGCTCCTATAAGATGACCAAGATGAACGCTGCCGGCGTTGAGATGAACATTGAAGATCTGGCCGCCATGGCCGGTGTGGATATGACCGTCACTCTGGAGCTGAAGAGCGACGGCAACTTCACTCTGGACATGAGCGCTCTGGGCACCGGCAGCAACGTTTCCGGCACCTGGACCGCCAGCGGCAACACCGTGACTCTCTCCAGCGAGGGGGAGGATATTGCCGCTACCCTGAACGGCAATACGCTGGTCATGGAGCAGGACGGCCAGTCCCTTACCTTCGAGAAGCAGTAAGTCTTGTCTCTTACTTATTGAAAACGCCTGTAAACCGGACTGCCCCATCTGGGGCAGTCCGGTTTTTCTTCCAGTCTCTGACCTTGCGCCCTTTCGACCCTTCGTGCTATAATGGATCCCTATTAAGAAAACACCGTCCCCCCTGCCATACCAGCCAGAAAGGAAGGACCTCATGAAGCTGATCCGAACCCGACTCCTTTTGCCCCTGTTGGCAGCGCTGTTTCTGACCGTGGGACTGACTGCCTGCGGCAGCTCCTCCCAGCCCGCTCCCACCGACACCAGTGCCGACGTGGTGGGCATTTACCGCCTGCAGCACATCACCGCCGCCGGGCTGGATCTGGACGCCGACGCGCTGAGCGAGACCATGGGCACCCAGATCTCTATCCAGCTGGAGGTGAAGGCCGACGGCACCTTTGTTATGGACTCCGCCATGCCGGAGCTGAACCGGCAGGAGACCATCTCGGGCACCTGGAGCCAGAAGGACGGCGCCATTACCTTTGCCACCGACAGCGAGGAACTGCCCGTCACCTTTTCCGACGGGGTCCTGACCCTGGAGCAGAACGACCAGAGTCTGGTTTTTGAGAAGACCTGAACCTGTGCCGCGGCAGACGGAACCCCCGTCTGCCGCGGTTTTTTGTAAAAACGGCAGAGGCCGGACGCCCGCTCCTGGCGCCCGGCCTCTGCCGAAGGAAAGAGGATACAATGAAATGAAAAGAAACTGTCTCTTGCAAGGATTATGATACCGGAGAGATGTTAACGAAAAAATCCCCAGGTGTTACAATTCCGTTAAATCTGCCATCCATTCTGTAAAGATCCTGTGAAGAAAAGCGAAACGGGCAGCGTTGCGCTCGCTGCCCATTTCTTATGATTGGAGGATAGAATGAAAAGAAGCTTTGTCTCTTGCAAGTGATATCCTAACAGTGGGTTGTTAAAAAAAGTAGCTCTGTTTGTTACAATTTGATTAAATGTACAAAAAAGCCGTCTTCTTTACCTCAAATTCTGGAAAAAGCTCTGGAGTAATGCGGTACATTCCGCCTCCATCAGGCCGCCGTAGATGCGGGGATGGTGGTTGAACCGCTCCTCAAACAGATTGAGCACCGACCCGCAGCACCCGGCCTTGTCGTCCTTGGCCCCGTAGTACAGGGCGGGGATGCGGGCGTTGACGATGGCCCCGGCGCACATGGGACAGGGCTCCAGGGTGACGTACAGGGTGCAGCCCGTCAGCCGCCAGCCCCCCAGGGTGCGGCAGGCCTGATGGATGGCCTCGATCTCGGCGTGGCCCAGGGCGGTGCGGGCGGTCTCCCGCCGGTTGCGGCCCTCCCCCACCACCACGCCGTCCTTCACGACGACGCAGCCTACCGGCACCTCGCCCTCCTCCATGGCCTGACGGCCCAGCTCCAGGGCGCGGGCCATGTAATCCCGATGCTCCATCCGCTCTCCTCCTTCTCTCACACGGCTTTTGTGGTCATGTGTCCTTATATTTGTTATAGCATAATTTCAAAGGCTATGCTATACTATTTGAAGGAAACCTAACTTTTTTGCAGGTGATTGTTTTGCTCGAAATTTTCCTCATCGCCGTCAGTCTGGCCCTGGACGCCTTTGCCGTTTCGGTGTCCAGCGGCATCTCCATCCCCGGCTTCGGCGGCCGGCAGGCTGTGAAAATGGGGGTCTGGTTCGGCGGCTTCCAGTTTGCCATGCCGCTGATCGGCTGGCTGCTGGGCACCGGCGTCAGTCAGTACATCGAGGCGGTGGACCACTGGGTGGCCTTCGCTCTGCTGGCCATCATCGGCGGCCGGATGGTGTGGGGCGCTCTGCGCCGCGGCGCCGGCGAGGAGGAGGAAGCCCCCTCCGACCTGTCCGCCCGGCGGCTGTGCCTGCTGGCCATCGCCACCAGCATCGACGCTCTGGCCGTGGGCGTGTCCATGGCCTTTATGAATGTGCCGGTGCTCCTCTCCGCTGTGGTCATCGGTGTGGTGGCCTTTGTGCTGTCTGTGGTGGGCGGCCTGGCGGGCCGTAGGCTGGGGGCTCTGTTCCAGCGGCGGGCTGAACTGGTGGGCGGTCTGGTACTGGTGGGCATCGGCATTAAAATTCTGGTGGAGCATACGATGGGAGGCTGAACCGTGGGCATTTGGGAACGTCTGGACCTGGACCCGGCGGTCCACCGCATGGTGGCCCTGGTGGGGAGCGGCGGCAAGTCGTCCACCATGTACGCCATGGCCAAGCAAGCAGCGGACAGCGGGCGGAAGGCGGTGGTCACCACCACCACCCACATCCTTCCCCATCCCGGCCTGCCTCTGGCGGGGGATCTGGCCCAGCTGGCCGCCCTGCTGAAGAAGCACCGGGTGGTCACCCTGGGGGCCTACGACAGCCGGGGCAAGCTGACCGGGGCGGGCGATCCCGGGGCCTGTCTGGAGCTGGCCGACGTGGTACTCATTGAGGCCGACGGGGCCAAGCTGCGGCCTCTCAAGGCTCCGGCGGACCATGAGCCGGTGATCCCTCCCTCCTGCCACGCCGTTATCGCGTCGGCAGGCCTAGACAGCCTGGGCAAACCTGTGGAGGAGATCTGCCACCGGCCGGAGCGGGTATGCGCCCTGCTGGGGGTGGAGCCCGACCACAAAATCACCCCCGCCGACGTGGCAGCCATTCTGTCCAGCCCTCTGGGCGGACGAAAAGACGTGGGACAGGCCATGGCCTTCCGCTGTCTGCTGAACAAGGCGGACGACGATCAGCGGTGGGCCTGGGGTACGGAAATTCAGGGGCTGTTGGCCCAGCAGGGCATCCACAGCGCCATTACTTACTACAAAGAAGAGGAGCGGGGCGGATCATGCTTATTCTAGTGAAAGGCGCAGGAGATCTGGCCACCGGCACGGCGGTGCGGCTGTACCGGGCGGGCTTTCAGGTGGTCATGACGGACATTGCCCAGCCCACGGCGGTGCGGCGAACCGTGGCCTTCTCCCAGTGTATCTACGACGGTCAAACCACCGTGGAGGGAATTACCGCCCGGAAGGCGGAAAACCGGGACCAGGCCAGGGACATTCTGGCCGCCGGGGAGATCCCGGTGCTGGTGGACCCCCAGGCCGCCATTCTGGCCCAGCTGCCCTTTATGGTGGTGGTGGACGCCATTCTGGCCAAAAAGAATTTGGGCACCACCATCAGCGACGCCCCCATCGTGCTGGCCCTGGGCCCAGGCTTCACCGCCGGCACCGACTGCCACGGCGTCATTGAGACCAAGCGGGGCCACGACCTGGGCCGGCTCATCCTGGAGGGGGCCGCCATCCCCAACACCGGCGTGCCCGGCGACGTGGGAGGCTACACCACCGAGCGCATCATCCGTGCTCCCGCCGACGGGCCCTTTGAGCCGGTGGCTCAGATCGGCCAGCAGGTCAATCTGGGGGACGTGGTGGCAAAGGTCAACGGCATCCCCGTCACCGCCCAGCTCACCGGCATCGTCCGGGGGATGCTCCCCGCCTTCATCCCGGTGACCACCGGGATGAAGTCCGGTGACATCGATCCCCGGTGCGAGGTGCGCCACTGCTTCACTGTGTCCGACAAGGCCCGGGCCATCGGCGGCGGCGTGCTGGAGGGTATTTTGTACTTTGGAAGGAGATTGCGCCTGTGGAACGACTGATTCTGTGCGGCGGCGGCCACGTCTCCCTGGAGCTGGCCTATGTGGCCGCCCGGCTGGAGTTTGAGGTGGTCGTCATTGACGACCGGCCGGAGTTTGCCAACACTGACCGCTTCCCCATGGCCCATCAGGTGCTGTGTATGCCCTTTGACCAGGCTCTCAGCCAGTTAGGCAGCCGGGACAGCGATTATTTCGCCATTCTTACCCGGGGCCACGCCTTTGACAAGGACTGCCTGGCCCAGGTGCTGCGGGGCAAGTACGCCTATGTGGGCATGATCGGCAGCCGCACCAAGGTGGCCGCTGTGTACAAGGCCCTGCGGGAGGAGGGCTTTCCCCAGGAACTGCTGGACGGGGTACACTCCCCCATCGGCCTGTCCATCGGGGGCCAGACCCCGGCGGAGATCGCCGTGTCCATTGCCGCCCAGTTGATCCAGGTCCGGGCCCAGCGGGGCCCCGGCGCCGTCAAGCCGCCGGAGGAGCCCGGGGTGCTGTGTACCATCATCGAGAAGCACGGCTCCGCCCCCCGGGGTGTGGGCACCTGGATGCTGGTGCGCCCCGACGGCAGCTGCGCCGGTACCATCGGCGGCGGCGCTGTGGAGTATGAGGCCAAAAACCACGCCCTGGCGCTGTGGCAGTCCGGCGGATCGGAGGAGGTCGTGGAGTACGACCTGTCCCACGCCGCCGCCGAGCTGGGCATGGTGTGCGGCGGCCGGGTGAAGGTCCGCTTTACGCCGAAAAAAATCTGACCGTACAGAAGCCGCCGGTGACCCGGCCGGAGAGCGCCGGACCAATCCTTCGGCGGCTCGGCAGCCTCCCTGTGGCTCATCACCCTGCTCACTGCCGGTCCGATGGGGGTGAGCGGTAGCAAGAGCGGCCCCGCTGCGCTGTGCAGCGGGGCCGCTCTTTGATTTTGTTACCGCTCCTCCCGGAAATAGGGCAAACCGAGGGAGTTTGGCGGCTGCTTGACCCCCACGGGACCTGTCCCGCGGGGACCCCCCCCGATTTCTATTTGCGGCCGGGGAAAATGAATTCCCCCGGCCCGCGCGCCAAGGCGCGTCCCGCCTGCGGCGGGTCCCAAGACAAGCAGCTTTTACACTGGCAATCAATCCGGCTTACCGCTCCTCCCGGAAGTAGGGCAAACCGAGGGAGTTCGGGGGCTGCTTGTCTTTGCTGTTGCGCAGGGAGGTAAAGATCAGCACGATGACGGTGACCACATAGGGCAGGATCTTGTACAGTTCGTCGGGGATAAAGCCCAGGTGGAGCCGCTGGTACAGGATCATCAGCGCGCCGAAGAGGATGGAGCCCCAGATGGCGTTGAGGGGCCGCCACAGGCAGAAGATGACCAGGGCAACCGCCAGCCAGCCCTCGCCGGACAGGGCCTCGTGGTTCCACACGCAGCTGGCGATGGTCATGATGTACACCATGCCGCCGATGGCCGAGATGCCGCCGCCGATGACGGTGGCCAGATATTTGTACCGGGTGACGTTGACGCCGGCGGCGTCGGCGGTGGCGGGGGACTCGCCCACCGCCCGCAGGGACAGGCCCGCCCGGCTCTTATTGAGGAACAGGTGCATCCCCACCGTCAGCACGATGCCCAGGTAGAGGAAGATGCTGTGACCGAAGAGCAGGGGTCCCACCACCGGCAGCTCCTGCAGGGCCGCCGGGAAGGGGGAATTGAGGAAAACCGCCTTCAGGTCGTTGCTCACCGCCACATAGCCGCCGGAGGTCACCCGCATATACTCGCCGATGAACTGGCCCGCGCCGGTACCGAAGATGGCCAGGGCCAGACCGGTGACGTTCTGGTTGGCCCGGAGGGTGATGGTGAGGAAGGAGTAGATGAGGGCTCCGATGGCGCCGCCCAGGAAGGCGAAGAACAAAGCCAGGATGACGGCCAGCACGCCGCTGGTGCCGCCGGCCCCCTCGAAGTAGAAGGCAGCGCCCAGGCCCATGGCTCCGCCCATGAACATCATGCCCTCCACACCCAGGTTCAGGTTGCCCGCCTTTTCCGACAGGATCTCACCCAGGGTACCGTAGAGCAGGGGCACGCCGTTGAGAACGGCGGCCATGATCAGGAGCAGGACCGCGTTGCTGTTGATATCCATTACTTGGCCACCTCCTTATGGCTGCCCCGGAAGATGAGGCGGTAGTTGATGAAGAACTCACAGCCCAGCATACAGAACAGGAAGATGCCGGTGATGATGTCCGAGATGGAGGCGGGCACAGCCAGCTGGGTCTGGAGGGTATCGGCGCCCTTGTCCAGCACCGCCAGCAGCACCGAGATGCCCACCATGGCGAAGGGATTGAGCTGGGCCAGCCAGGCCACGGTGATGGCGGTAAAGCCCACACCGGCGGCCACGCCGGAGTACAGGGTGTTGTCGGCGCCGGAGCAGACGATGAAGCCCACCAGACCGGCGATGGCGCCGGAGAGGAACATGGTCCGCATGATGATCTTGCCCACGTTCATACCGGCGTACCGGGCGGTGTTCTCGCTCTCGCCGATGACGGCGATCTCATAGCCCTGCTTGGTGTACTTCATGTAGAAGAACATGGCCACCGTCAGGACCAGGACGATGATCCAGCCGCAGTGGACCCCCAGCACCTTGGGCAGCACCGCCGCCGAGTCAAACTGGGGAATGATCTGGGAGCCGGGACGGCCCTCCCAGGGGCCGCCCTGGAGCCACTTCACCACGCCGATCATGATATAGTTCATCATCAGGGTGAACAGGGTCTCGTTGGTGCCCCACTTGGCCTTGAAGAAGGCGGGCACCAGGGCCCACAGGCCGCCGCAGATGGCGCCGGCCACGGCCATGACCACCAGCAGGGCGGGACCAGGCAGCTTATCCGCCCAGAACAGTGCGAAGTAGGAGGCGCCCACGGCGCCGGCGGTGATCTGGCCCTCGGCGCCGATGTTCCAGAAGCGCATCTTGAAGCAGGGGGCGATGGCCAGTGCGGTGCCCAGCAGGGGCACGGCAATCTTTACGGTCTGGCGGATGGCGGTGGGCTTGCCCAGGGAGCCGCCCACCATGGTGCCGAAGGCCCCAAAGGGGTTGTGGCCCATGAGCAGGAAGATAAGGGCGCTGATGAGGATGGCCGCCAGGAAGGAGGCTCCCCGGATGGCCCACACCTGGCCCTTGGGCATACCGTCCCGCTTGGCTAGACGGATCAGGGGCGTATTGGATTCATGCACGGTCCTCTCCCTCCTTTCCGCCGCCCACATGGGTCATGAGCAGGCCCACCTGCTCCTTGGTGGCGGTGGGTCCGTCCACAATGCCGGACACCTGGCCGCCGCACAGCACCAGAATCCGGTCGCACAGCTCCAGCAGCACGTCCAGATCCTCGCCCACCAGCAGCACCGCCACTTCCTTCATCTTCTGCTCGTTGAGCAGCCGGTAAATGGTGTAGGAGGAGTTGATGTCCAGGCCCCGGACGGGATAGGCGGTCATGAGCACGGTGGGGGTGGAGGCGATCTCACGGCCCACCAGCACCTTCTGCACGTTGCCGCCGGACAGACGGCGCACCGGGGTGGCCACTCCGGGGGTGACGATCTCCAGCTCGTCAATGAGCTTTTCAGCCAGAGCCTTGGGGGTCTTTCGGTCCACCAGGGGGCCAGGGGTGTCCTTGTAGGTCTTGAGCATCATGTTGTCCACCATGCCCATGCCCCCCACCAGGCCCATGCCCAGCCGGTCCTCGGGCACGAAGGCCAGGGAGACGCCCACCTTGCGGATCTGGCCGGGGGTCTTGCCCACCAGCTCCTCCCCCGCCTTGTCCACCGGCACATGGTGGCCGGCGATGTCGCTTTCAGGGTGGGGCGGATAGTAGAAGATGTGGCCGGAGTCCGCCTTCTGCAGCCCGGCGATGGCCTCCAGCAGCTCCTTCTGGCCGGAACCGGCGATACCGGCGATGCCCAGGATCTCACCGCCGAAGGCCTGGAAGGAGATGTCCTTCAGCACCGGCAGGCCCTCGCCGTTGCGGCAGTTGAGGCCCTTTACCTCCAGCCGCAGGTCCTTGTACTTGGCCTGGGGCCGGTCGATGTTCAGGGTGACGGCGTGACCCACCATCATCTCGGTGAGCTTCTGGGGGTTGGTGTCGCAGGTGTTGACGGTGCCGATGTACTTGCCCTTGCGGAGGACCGCCACCTTGTCGGACAGGGCCATCACCTCGTGGAGCTTGTGGGTGATGATGACGATGGCCTTGCCGTCGGCCTTCATGGCCCGGAGGATGTTGAAGAGCCGCTCGGTCTCCTGGGGGGTGAGGACGGCGGTGGGCTCGTCCAGGATGAGGATCTCAGCCCCCCGGTAGAGCACCTTGACAATCTCCACCGTCTGCTTCTCGGACACCGACATATCATAGACCTTCTTGTTGGGGTCGATGCCGAAGCCGTACTTGTCGCTGATGGCCTGGACCTGGGCGGCCACCGCCTTGCGGTCGTGCTCCTTCCCCTTCAGGCCCAGGGCGATGTTCTCGGCGGCGGTAAACACCTCCACCAGCTTGTAGTGCTGGTGGATCATGCCGATGCCGTGGGCAAAGGCGTCCTTGGGAGAGCGGATGGTCACCGGCTTGCCGTCGGCCAGAATCTCTCCCTCGTCGGGGAGATAGATGCCGGAGAGCATATTCATCAGCGTGGTCTTGCCGCTGCCGTTCTCTCCCAGCAGGGAGAGGATCTCCCCCCGGTTGATGGCCAGGTCAATGCCATCGTTGGCCACCACCTTGCCGAAGCGTTTGGTGATGTGCCTGAGTTCAATTGCATGGACAGGTTCCAAGGCTGTCATCCTTCCTGTGATGAGACGTGGGTGGGTGCTTTACGGGATTTCCCGGGAAAGGACAGAAAAGAGGGCTGCGTGTGCAGCCCTCTTTTGGGTTAAGGTCATCAATAGGCGGAGTTGAGCCACTCGATGCCGTCGATCTGCACGGTGAAGTAAGGCGCAGACTGGAAGTAGGACTCATGGAAAGCGCCGTCAAACACGGCCTCCTGGTCATCGGCCACGAAGTCGCCGTCGGTATCCAGGGCCATGCAGGTGGTGAGGGGCTGGCCCTCCACAGTGAAGGTGGAGGTGTCAAACACCTGCAGCTCGCCGGAGCGGATCTGCTCCTCCACCTCGGCCAGCTTCTCAGCGGTGCCCTCGGCGGCGATATCCTCGTTCAGGGGAGTCATGACCACGGCGCCCTCGTCCATACCGTGGCACCAATCCTGGTCAAAGGGCTGGCCGTTGGCCACAGCCTCGATGGCGTACTCAAAGTACACAGACCAGTCGATGCGGGTGCCAATGAGGGAGGAATCGGGAGCCACGGAGATCATGTCGTTGTTGTAGCCGGTGTGGAAAGCGCCGTTGTTCTGAGCGGCGGTGGCGGGGGTGGTGTTGTCGGAGTGCTGGGAGATCATGACGCAGCCGGCGTCGCACAGAGCCTGGGCGGCGTTGCCCTCCTCAGAGGCGTCGGACCAGGAACCCACGAACTGGACCTTCATGGTCACGCTGGGGCACACGCTCTTGGCGCCCAGGTAGTAGGCGGTAAAGCCGGAGATCACTTCGGCGAAGGAGTAGGCGCCCACATAGCCGATGACGGCCTGGTCGGCGGTGATCTCGCCGTTGTCGATCATCTCCTGGAGCTTCATGCCGGCCACCACGCCGGCCAGGTAACGGCCCTCATAGATGTTGGCGAAGGCGTTGTGGGTGTTGTCCAGGCCGTCGTTCCAGGAAGCCTGGTTGGTGCAGGCGATGAACTCGATCTCGGGGTAGTCGGGAGCCACCTTCAGCATGAAGGGCTCAAAGCCGTAGGAGTTGTTGATAATCAGGTCGCAGCCGGCCTCGGCCAGCTCGATGTTGGCGTCCTCACAGGAGGAGTCCTCGCCGATGTTCCACTTGACCTGCCAGTCCACGGTGATGCCCTTGGCGGCCAGCTTCTCGGTGACGGCCTCCTTGCCGCGGATGAAGTTGTAGGTGTAGCCCTGGTCGTTCTCGTCGCCGATACAGATCAGGCCCACCTTGACAGTCTTGCCCTCACCAGAGGGGGTCTCGGTGCTGCCGGAGACGGTTTCACCGCCGCCGGGGGTCTCGCTGCTGCCGCCGCCGCAGGCAGCCAGGCCCACCATCATGGCGCCGGCCAGGAGCAGTGCAAGCAGTTTTCTCTTCTTCATGTCCAAGTTTCCTCCTTTGATCCACAAAATCTTCCATTCTTTCCTTCAAAACAGCCTGCTTCCCTACAGGCTGGTCTGAACACACAAAGGGGCCACAGCGCACCCTATACGGCGGATGTTCAGCAGAACTCCACGCCGTCCTCTACACTCATACTCTTAATTCTCGCAAGAGATTCCACCCGCACGCCCATGCCGCGGATCAGGTCGCCGCCGGGCTGGAAGGCCTTCTCCACGGCGATACCGGCGCCCACCAGGGCAGCCCCGGCGTCCCGCACCAGCTTGATGAGGCCCTGGAGGGCAGAGCCGTTGGCCAGGAAATCGTCAATAATGAGCACCCGATCCTCGGGCAGCAGGAACTGCTTGGCCACAATGATATCGTACACCTTGCCGTGGGTGAAGGACTCCACCTTGGAGGTGTACACGTCGCCGGCGATGTTCTTGGTCTTGTTCTTCTTGGCAAAGATCACCGGGCAATCAAAAAACTGCGCGGCCACACACGCGATCCCGATCCCCGATGCCTCGATGGTCAAAATCTTGGTAACCCCGCAGTCCTTGTACAAACGCAAAAATTCCTTACCCATTTCCTGAAACAGCTTGACATCCATCTGATGATTGAGGAAGCTGTCCACCTTCAGCACGCCGCCTTCCCGAATGATGCCGTCGGTGCGGATGCGATCTTCCAGCAATTTCATATCGCCGTCTCCTTAACAAAAAATTCATTTTTATTGTATCGAATTCTGCATCCCTCTGCAACCGACCATATTCTATCAAAAAACAGCGTTCTCGTCACCCCTTTTTATTCATTTTGTCTGATATATGTAGGTTTTTTTCTGCCCCCGCCTGGGAGGCCCTCCGTTTTTCGTTGTACTTTGCCTGCTCCTTTGTTAAAATAATAGATGTCAGACCCAATTCCCTGTTTTACCCATGATAAAGGAGGTCTTTTTTTCATGAAGCGCCGGATCTGTGCGGCGGCTCTCACCGCCGTTTTACTGCTTTGCGCCGCACCCCTCTCCCCCGCCGCCCGGGCCTTTTCTGATACCAGCGGCCACTGGGCCCAGGCCGACATTGACAAGGCCCGGGATTACGGCCTGATGGAGGGCTACCCCGACGGCCGGTTCGGCATCGGCGACGACATCACCCGGGCGGAATTTGTCACCGTCCTGTGCCGGATGTTTGACTGGGACATGATCTCCCCGTCCTCCCCCTCCTACATAGACTGCGGCACCAGGGAGTGGTACTACTCCGCCGTGGAGACCGCCCGGGCCCACGACGTGATGGACCCCAACGGCGCCTTCCGGCCCCTGGATCTCATCAGCCGGGAGGAGATGGCGGTGATGCTGGTCCGGGCCCTGGGGTACGACACCCTGGCCCAGGACCTGTCCTCCCTGTCCCTCCCCTTTGACGATGTGAAGAGCAACGCGGGCTACATCGCCATTGCCTATGACATCGGCATGATCAAGGGCGTCACCGGCCCCAACGGACAGCTCAAGTTCCTCCCCTCCCACTCGGCCACCCGGGAGGAGGCCGCCGCCATGCTGGTGCGGGTATATGAGCGGTATATCTCCAAGGTGGACTGGCTCCACGGCTTCTACGCCTTCTCCTCCTATTCCCAGATCAACCTGACCGCCGATATGGACGCCGTCAGCGTGGGCTGGGCCCGGCTGGAGTACGGCGAAAATGGCCCCACCCTCAACTCCACCAGCACAAACGGCAACGACTGGGTGAAACCCTCCGATCCCACCCCCGCCACCGACTACTTTACCAGCCACGGGGTAGACTACAACCTGTGTGTCTTTGGCTCGGCCACCGACTCGGTGACCCTGGCCGACGGCTCCACCACCTCCACCGTGGCCGCTGTGGTCAACAACTCCAACGCCCGGGCCCAGGCCATTGACGCCCTGGTGGCCGCCGCCGGGGACTACGCCGGCCTCACCATCGACTTCGAGGGGCTGAAGGGGGATACCATAAAGAAAAACTATGTCACCTTTATGAAGGAACTGCGGGCCGCCCTGCCTGACAACAAGACCCTGTATGTGTGCGTCCAGCCCGACACCTGGTACACCGGCTTTGACTACCGGGGCCTGGGTGAGATGTGCGACAAGGTGATCCTCATGGCCCACGACTACCAGTGGACCTCCATCCCGGAGTCCTACGTGGGTACCGGCAATACCGACTCCCCCGTCACCCCCATTGCCAGCGTGTACGAGGCCCTGCGGGATATCACCGATCCGGATACCGGCGTCCGGGATGTGAGCAAGATCGCCCTGGCCATCTCCTTCGGCACCGCCGGGTTCCACATCGATGAGGAAGGAAAACTCCTGGACACCACCATCTACCACCCCGGCGCCTCCACCCTGGCCGCCCGGCTGGCCCAGCCGGACACGGTGGTGACCTACAGCGACAAGTACCGCAATCCCTGCGCCATCTACACCAATGAGGAGGGCGAGAGATACAAAGTGTGGTATGAGGACGCCCGCAGCGTGGCGGACAAGCTCCAGCTGGCCAGGATGTTCGGCATTACCGGGGTATCCCTGTGGCGGGTGGGCACCATCCCCGCCAGCAGCGGATACGACGTGTGGAGCGCCGTCCAGGCCGCCCGATGACAGGACTCCCCCTTGACGAAAAGGAGAGATGGACATGATATCGGACAAAAAGCGATTCTGGAAGGAATTTCTCTGGATGAACGTGGCCACGGTCATGATCTCCGTGGGCGTCTACTGCTTCAAGTTCCCCAACAACTTCTCCATGGGCGGTGTGTCCGGCCTGTCCATCCTGCTGGGCAAGGTGCTGCCTGTGCTGTCGGCCTCCTCCTACAACACCATTATTAATGTGCTCTTCCTCATTCTGGGCTTTCTCATGCTGGACAAGAGCTTCGGGTTTCGGACGGTGTACTGCTCCCTGCTGTCGGCGGGCCTGATCCAGGTGTTCTCCTGGGTATGGCCCCTCACCGCTCCCCTCACCGACCAGCTGATGCTGGAGCTCTTCTTCGCGGTGATCCTGCCCGCCCTGGGGGCCGCCATTCTGTTCAACATTGACGCCTCCTCCGGCGGCACCGACATCGCCGCCATGATTTTGAAGAAGTACAGTGGCCTGGACGTGGGTACCGCCCTGCTTATCTCCGATGTGGCCATTGCCGCCGCCGCCCTCTTCGTCTTTGACGCCACGGCGGGCCTGTGCTCCCTTCTGGGCCTGGCCCTCAAGTCGGTGCTGGTGGACTCGGCCATCGAGTCCCTCAACCGCCGGAAGGCCTTCTTTGTCATCACCTCCGACCCGGAACACGTCTGCGACTATGTGACCCACACCCTGGTGCGGGGCGCCACCGTCTGGACCGCTCAGGGCGCCTACACCCACGATGTCCACCATGTGGTGCTCACCGTCCTCTCCCGGGGCCAGGCGGTGGCCCTGCGCCGCCACCTGAAGCAGGTGGACCCCCACGCCTTTATGATCGTGGCCAACTCCAGCGAGATCTTCGGTAAAGGCTTTCTGAGGGCGTAGGAGCGGGGCGCTCATCTATCATCTATATACCCCGTACCGGGGCGGCGTTTGTGAATTTTCGATGAACGCCGCCCCGGTTTTCTTGCCTGTAGAGAAAAAAAGGTGTACACTAATGCTGTTTCGCCGGAACAGTCCGGCCACAACAAGGAGGAACGAGATATGAACTGGAAGAAACTCTTGTGCGCCGGACTGAGCGGCGCGCTTCTGACCGGGGCTATGGCCGGATGCGGCGCCGCGGAACCTCAGCCCACCCCCGCTGCCGACGACATCGCCTACCAGGCCACCGGCCTGAGCCGGGATACCGTACTCTTTACCGTGGACGGCCGGGAGGTCACCGCCGACCAGTACCTGTACTGGCTGCTGACCAGCATCTCCACCGCTAAGAGCGCCGGCTATCTGGCCGACGACGAGGCCTGGGAGGAGGAGATCGAGGGCCAGCCCACCGCCGACTATCTGAAGGAGCAGGCCCTGGAGATCAGCAAGCTGTACGCCTCCGTGGCTAACCACGCCGATGAGGCGGGCATCGTGGTCACCGAGGATCAGCGGGCCGAGGCTGAGGAGCAGCTGGACCAGATGGGCGCCATGTATGAGGCCTACTACGGCCTGACCACCCAGGAGTGGCTGGACCAGCAGTGCATCAGCCGGGAGGGCTACCTGGGCCTGAACGACGCCTACTACCTGGTGTCCGGCCTGGAGGAGTCCCTGAAGGAGTCCGGCGAGCTGGACCCCACCGATGAGGACCTCCGGAACATGATCGATTCCGAGGGCATTTACAGCTGCAAGCACATCCTGCTGGCCTTCCCCCAGCACGACGACGGCTCCGATCCCACCGATGAGGAGAAGGCGGCCACCAAGGCGGAGGCCGACACCCTGTACTCTGAGATCACTGGCGCCGCCGATCCCGCCGCCGCCTTTGACGCCGCCATGAATGAGAAGAGCGACGACGGCCGGGACGAGACCACCGGCGAACTGTATAAGCCTGAGGGCTACACCTTCCTGTCCACCGGCGCCATGGTGGACGGCAGCGGCTCCCTGGTCACCGAGTTCGTCACCGCCGGTACCGAGCTGGAGGTGGGCCAGATCAGCCAGCCCGTGGAGACCGACTACGGCTACCACATCCTGCTGCGGCAGGACGCCGACAACGAGGAGACCCGCACCGCCTACACCGACTACGCCATGAACCAGCTGCTGGACCAGTGGACGGCGGACGCCAAGGTGGAGACCACCGAGGCCTACGACAACCTGGACCCCAAGGCCTTCTACGACTTTATGATAAACATGGTCCTGGAGTGGCAGGAGGAGCAGCAGGCTGAGGCCGCCGCCTCCCAGACTCCCGCCCCTGAGACCGAATCCCCCGCGGCGGAGCCTTCCGCCTCCCCCGCAGCCTGAGGTCCTTTTTCGTATTCCGGCGCAGCAGCCCGGCTTTGTCCCGGCTGCTGCGTTTTTTATTCATTCTTTCAACTATAATCATTTAATTTAAAACAATAATTTCTTGTAAAAATACTGAGTTGTGACACCCTATATCTATAGTTGGGATATCCTCAGATATGCGGGGTGGCTGCTGTGGAAAAACAAGAGAAAAAGCGGTGGCTGGGTGAAGTGGGCACACGGGTGTGGAACTCCCGCGCCCAGCTGGGCATGAGCCGGGAACAGCTGGCCGAGCGGCTTGGCATTACAGCTCAGTACGTCAGCGACATTGAGCAGGGTAAAAAGTGTATGTCTATGTCTATTTTTGTCGAAATGAGCCAGGTGCTGGGAGTAGGACTGGACTTCCTGGCCCACGGCACTCCGCCGGAGGATCCGGCGGTGGATCGGCTGGAGCGCCATCTACGCCAGACCTCCCCGCTGGACCGGGAACTGGCCGCCCATATGCTTCTGCTGGCCCTGGAGGCGGCAGAGGCCATGGGCCCGGAGGAATAGGGCATGGCTGCCCACATTCGGGTGCTGGTGGCGGAGGATGACCCCGCCGCCCGGCGGCTGCTGAGCGAAGCCCTGCCCCGGCTGCCTGGGCTCTCCCTGTGCGGTGTGGCCGCCGACGGGCTGGAGTGCCTGGCCCTCATAGACCTGCTGCAGCCCGACGCGGTGCTGCTGGACCTGGTCATGCCCAACCTGGACGGGCTGGGGGTGCTGCGGGCCATGGGCCGGCGGCGGGATGGCCCTGTGGTGGTGGTCACCTCCCAGATCTCCCACCAGGGGGTGGTGGGGTGCGCCCTCTCCCTGGGCGCCAGCTACTATCTGGTCAAGCCAGTGAATGTCCAGGCCCTGCCGGAACTGCTCCAGTTCCTCTGCGGCGCGCCTCTGGAGCGTCAGGCTCTGGAACTGCTGGCCTCCATGGGAGCCTCCGGCCTGGGCATGGAGGCGGCCGCCCGGGCCGCTGTGGTCCTCCATCAGCACCCCAACGCCCTGCTGAAGGAGGCTTACGCCCCCACCATTGCCGGTCAGCGCACCTGTTACGGCAGCGTGGAAAAGAACATCCGCTCCATGGTGGACAAGCTCCACGCCGCCGCCCGCCCGGCTTACATCGACCTGATGGGCGGCCTGCCGCCCCAGCGGCCCAGCAATCTGATCTTTCTCCGCCACCTGGCCCGGGCTCTGGACCAGGGTGGCGGGTAAATGGAAAATATTTCCCATTCGACACCCTTAGGCCTCTTTTGCGGAAAAATATGGTAATCTATAGTCAGACCAACTACTTACCACCGCGAAGGAGGCGCTTTTATGCCGCTGCTACGTCGAAAGGGCCTGTTTGAAAGCAACCGGGTCCAGTTTATGCCCATCTCCGCCATCTCCCCCAATCCGGCCCAGCCCAGAAAGGTTTTTGCCCAGGACGGGCTGGAGGAATTGGCTGCCAGTATTAAGGAGCACGGGGTGCTTCAGCCCCTGTCGGTGCGCCGGACAAGCACCGGGCTGGAGCTGGTGTCGGGAGAACGCCGTCTGCGGGCCTCCAAGCTGGCGGGGCTCACCGAAGTGCCCTGTATCATTGTCAGTGTAGACGGGCAGGAGTCCTCCCTGCTGGCCCTGGTGGAAAATTTACAGCGCCGGGACCTGGACTTTGTGGAGGAGGCCGCCGCCCTGTCCTCTCTCATTCAGACCTACCGGCTCTCCCAGGAGGAGGCCGCCAAACGGGTGGGCAAGTCCCAGTCCGCCGTGGCCAATAAGCTGCGGTTGCTGCGGCTCCCCCCTGCCGCCCTGTCAACCCTTCGGGAGCACGGCTGCACCGAGCGCCACGCCCGGGCCCTCCTGAAACTGGACGACCCCGCCGCCCAGGAGGCGGCTGCCCGCTATGTGGCGGAGGAGGGCCTGACGGTGGCCAGGACCGAGCAATATGTGGAGGAGCTGCTCCACCCCGCCCCGGACAAGCCCGCCCGAAAGAAGCCCGCCTTTATTATTAAGGATGTGCGGCTCTTCCTCAACACCGTTACCCGTGGGCTGTCCATTATGAAGAGCGCCGGGGTGAACGCCAACTGCAAACGCCAGGAGACGGCGGACTCCATCCAGCTGACCATTACCATTCCCAAATCATAGCCTTCCCTCTCTTTTGGAGTGTTTCACGTGAAACAGTGAAACACTCCTTTTTCTGTTTGACAATTAAGCTGTGTTTCACGTGAAACAACTTAAGGAACAACCATTCTTTTTCTTTTGCTGTTGAATTGCGTCAGGCAAGGGGATATAATAGAGCCTGAACCTTTACAAGAAAAAGGCAGGTGCGCTATGGCAAAAACCATCGCTATTGTAAATCAGAAGGGCGGGGTGGGCAAAACCACCACCTGCGTCAACCTGGCCGCCGCCCTGAAAAAGCTGGACCAGCGAGTGCTGGTCTGCGACTTTGACCCCCAGGCAAATACCACCTCCGGTTTCGGTGTGGACAAGACCATCTCCCCCAACATCTACGATGTGCTTCTCAACGGCGCCGACGTACACAAGGCCGTGGTGTCCACTCCCTATGTGGACGTGATCCCCGCCAACAAGTCTCTGGCAGGCGCCACGGTGGAGATGATCACCGCCGACCACCGGGAGTATCTGCTGAAAAACGCCCTGGATACCCTGGAGACAGACTATGACTATATCTTCATTGACTGTCCCCCCTCTCTGGAGCTGCTCACCCTCAACGCCCTGTGCGCCGCCGACTCCGTGCTGGTGCCGGTGCAGTGCGAATATTACGCACTGGAAGGACTGAGCGACCTGCTCTCTACCATCCGCATCGTCAAGCGGTCCCTCAACCCCAGAATTGGACTGGAAGGAGTCATCCTCACCATGTACGACGGGCGGACCAATCTGTCCATGCAGGTGGCGGAGGAGGTCAAGCGCCACTTCCCCGGTCAGGTGTACGCCACGGTAATCCCCCGCAACGTCCGTCTGTCCGAGGCCCCCAGTTTTGGCAAGCCGGTGCAGGCCTATGACCCCTATTCCCGGGGGGCTGAGGCCTATGGAGCCCTGGCGGCCGAACTGCTGGAACACAACCAATTTGCCATTACCCGGGAAGAAAGGAGCGAATGACTATGGCATTGGAACGCGGCCTGGGCAGAGGCCTGGGCGCGCTGCTGGGCGACGCCGCCCTCCAGTCCCAGGAGGGTGGTTCCCTCTCCCTCCCCATCTCCCAAGTGGAACCTGGCCTGAAACAGCCCCGGAAGCGGTTCGACGAGGAATCCCTCCAGGACCTGGCCGACTCCATCCGCACCCACGGGGTCATTCAGCCCCTGACTGTGCGGCGGCTGGCCTCAGGCTACTATCAGATCATCGCCGGTGAGCGCCGGTGGCGGGCCGCCAAGATCGCGGGCCTCACCGAAATCCCCGCCGTCATCATCGAGGCCGACGACCGGAAGGTCATGGAGCTGGGCCTCATTGAAAATCTCCAGCGGGAGGACCTGAACCCGGTGGAAGAGGCCAACGGCTACAAAGTCCTGATGGACGAGTACGGCCTCACCCAGGAGGAGGTGGCCCAGCGGGTGGGCAAATCCCGCCCGGCGGTGGCCAACGCCCTGCGTCTGCTGGCTCTCCCCGATCCCGTCCACCAGCTGCTGGAGGAGGGTAAGCTGTCCGCCGGACACGCCCGGGCCATTCTGGCCGCCCCCACCGGCGAGCTGCAAAAGAAGCTGGCCCAGAAGGTCATTGCCGAGGATCTCAGCGTCCGGCAGACCGAGGCCCTTGCCAAGCGGCTGGCCGCCGGCGAAAAGGAGCCCCCCTCTCCCCCGCCCGGCCCCGACCTGTCCATCTACCTACGGGCGGCGGAAAAATCCCTGGCCGCCCGGTTTGGCCGCAAGGTTAACATTATCAGCGGCAAGAAAAAGGGTAAAATAGAGCTGGAATACTATAATCCGGAGGATCTGAACACGCTGCTGGACCTGCTGGAACAGCTGCCCTCCTCCAATCAGGGAGGTGCCGACCTTTGAGCAAACCCGATGCCGAGAAGCAGGAGCGCAGCCGCCTCCAGCACGAGGCCGAGCATGAAAAGCCGACCAAGCGCAACCCGGTGCTCTTCTATCTGATGATCCTGTTCGCAGCGGCCTTTTTGCTGCTGCTCATGTCCTTCCTCATGCAGCGTCGGGCCAATCAGGAGGCCATCGATAACCTGCAGGAGACCTCCAACTCCGCCACCCAGTCCCTGCAAAATACCATTGCCCAGAATGAGACCCTGACCAAGCAGGTGGAAGATCTGCAATCCGCTGTCTCCGACAACCAGCAGACCATCCGGGATCAGGAGGACCGCCTGGAGGAGCTGGAGCAGGAGAACGAGGAGCTGACCAAGAGCACCCAGGCTCTGGACTGGTTCTGGCAGATCAATGAGGCCTATGTGCGGGGCCGCTACACCCAGGCCCGCACCCTCATTGAGAATATGGGCGAAGAGCTGCCGGAGTACCTGCCCAAGGAGAGCATCACCGACAACGACCGCTTCTCCCCCTACGACCGCTATCAGGAGATCTACGAGGCCCTTTATTAAGGGGTATTGTTTCACGTGAAACAGCAGGCGGCAGAAAGCCCCCTGCCCCCTCTTCCCTATCAATTATCAGAAAGGTTGTATCACACCATGCTGGATATCAAGTTTGTTCGTGAGAACCCCGAGATCGTCAAGGAGAACATCAAGAAGAAGTTCCAGGACGAGAAGCTGCCCCTGGTGGATCAGGTCATTGCCCTGGACGCCGAGAACCGCAAGACCATCCAGGAGGCCCAGGACCTGCGTACCGCCCGCAACACCAAGAGCAAGCAGGTGGGCGTGCTGATGGGCCAGTCCAAGAAGGACCCCTCCAAGCTGGCGGAGGCCGAGGCCCTCAAGGCCGAGGTCAAGGCGGACGCCGACCGTCTGGCTTTCCTGGAGAACCGGGAGACCGAGCTGGCCGAGGAGATCCGTAAGATCATGCTGGTCATCCCCAACATCATCGATCCCTCCGTGCCCATCGGCCCCGATGACTCCTGCAATGTGGAGGTTCAGCGCTTTGGCGAGCCCGTCACCCCCGACTATGAGATCCCCTACCACACCCAAATCATGGAGTCCTTTGACGGCATCGACATGGACGCCGCCGGCCGCGTGTCCGGCAACGGCTTCTACTATCTGATGGGCGACATTGCTCGCCTCCACGAGGCGGTGCTGGCCTACGCCCGTGACTTTATGATTGACAAGGGCTTTACTTTCTGCGTGCCCCCCTTCATGATCCACGGCAACGTGGTGGAGGGCGTTATGTCCCAGACCGAGATGGACGCTATGATGTACAAGATCGAGGGCGAGGACCTGTATCTGATCGGCACCTCCGAGCACTCCATGATCGGCAAGTTCATTGACCAGATCATCCCCGAGGAGAAGCTGCCCCAGACCCTCACCTCCTACTCCCCCTGCTTCCGCAAGGAGAAGGGCGCTCATGGCATTGAGGAGCGGGGCGTGTACCGCATCCACCAGTTCGAGAAGCAGGAGATGGTGGTTGTCTGTAAGCCCGAGGACTCCATGAAGTGGTACGAGCAGATGTGGCACTACTCTGTGGAGCTCTTCCGCTCCCTGGACATCCCCGTCCGTCAGCTGGAGTGCTGCTCCGGCGACCTGGCCGACCTGAAGGTCAAGTCCTGCGACATCGAGGCCTGGTCTCCCCGTCAGCAGAAGTACTTCGAGGTTTGCTCCTGCTCCAACCTGGGCGACGCCCAGGCCCGCCGCCTGAAGATGCGCGTCAAGGGCGAGAAGGGCACCTACCTGCCCCACACCCTGAACAACACCGTAGTGGCCCCGCCCCGTATGCTCATCGCCTTCCTGGAGAACAACCTCCAGGCCGACGGCAGCGTGAAGATCCCCGCCGTCCTGCGCCCCTACATGGGCGGCAAGGAAGTGCTGGTGCCCAAGCACTAATGAACGTAGGGGCGGCCCTTGTGGCCGCCCGCACAGAATAAAGGAGTACCAAATGTCCGCAAAAGAGAAAACCAAAGGCTTTATGGCCGAGTTCCGCAAGTTTATTGCCCGGGGCAACGTGATGGATCTGGCTGTCGGCGTTATCATCGGCGGCGCCTTCAAGACCATCGTGGATTCCCTGACCAACGACATTCTTATGCCCTTCGTGGGCCTGTTCATCGGCGAGTCCACCTTCGCCGCCCTCACCTTCCAGCTGGGAGGCGCCACCATCGCCTTCGGCAGCTTTATCCAGGCGGTGGTCAACTTCCTCATCATGGCCTTTGTCATCTTCTGCCTGGTGAAGGGCATCAACCGCTTCCACCGCAAGAAGGAGGAGGCCGCCGAGACCGCTCCGGCAGAGCCTGTGCTCACCACCCAGGAGCAGCTGCTCACGGAGATCCGTGACCTGCTGAAGGAGCAGAACCATGACTGACCGGCCCGACAACAACACCAACCGGGAGGAGCGGGAACCCTACGTTCCCGCCCCCCCGGTAAAGCGTATCATGGCCTGGGTGGGCATCGTGTATATGGTGGGCTTTGTGATCCTCAACGTGTATCCCTTCTTTAATCAGGGGAACTATCTCACCGGCATCGCCCCCCTCTTCGCCTGCCCCGGCATTGCCGGCATCTTTGCCATTTCCCTCTATCTGGCCCGCCATCCGGACAGCACCTATTCCCGGAAAGTGTCCATGGCCATTCTGGCGGTACTCTGCGCCGTGGGCTTTGTGGTAAGCCTGGTGCTGGGGTTCCCTCCCCTGCTGGCCAATTTCGGTATCTGAATGGAACAAGCCCCGGGACCTTACGTCCCACCGTGAAACGGAGGTAGGCACTATGAAACGACTGCTCTCCTTGCTCGTGACCGGCTCACTGCTTGTAACACCCGTTCTGGCCACCCAGACCGGCGTGGAGGACTCCTTCCCCGCTGTGCGGGAGCCCGCCTCCTTTGCAGACGTGGCCAGCGGCAGCTGGTATACCGACGCCGCCGGTCTGTGCTACGTCACCGGCCTGCTCAACGGTACCGGCAACGGAAACTTCTCCCCCAGCCGCTCCGTCACCATCGGCGAGGCTGCCACCCTGGCCGCCCGCATCCACCATATCCTGAGCGGCGGGGACGGCACCCTGCCTTAAGCACCTGAAGAGTGGGGCCAGGTGGTCCTCACCCGGGCCGATGGCACCTCCGTCGGCCTCCACGAAAACAGTGACACCGGCTTCTGGCTGGACGAAAAGAGTCTCCAGCTCTGTTTCAATCTGGATGAAAGCTGGAATGCCGCCGAAGGCCAGACCGTTACCCTCACCCTCAACGGTACCAGCTACACCGGCACCCTGACGGAGCGCGGGGACGGAAGCTTTGCCTTCCAGCTCAGCGACGCCACCCGGGACTATGAGAACTACACCGCCGATCTGTGGGACGCCCTGTGGCGGCCCGCCCCCGGCAACTGGAGCCGGAATACCGCCTATTATCTGGAGACGGTGCTCCATACCGGTCCCAACCAGATCAACGATCTGGGCACAACCGCCACCCGGCTGGACTTTGTAAAGCTGCTCTCCCTGGTGTCCGGCGATCTGCTGGAGCCCATCAACGACATCACCGACTTCCCTGATGCCACCGAGGAGACCAAGGATGTGGTCCTCCCCTTCTATCAGGCGGGCATACTCACCGGCACTGACGACTACGGCACCTTCCGGGCCAACGGCACCCTGAGCCGGGCGGAGATGGCCACCATGGCGGCCCGGCTCATCCGGCCGGAGCTGCGCCAGGAATTCACCATTAAGACCGTGGACGACAGCCGCTATACCCTCACCCCCCTGGATCTGAAGGGCGGCAAGGCCGAGGGCAGCTGGTCCACCTCCTCCCTGCTCCCTGTGACCTACGACGACCACTGGGCCCTGTACCGCGCCGACGGCAGCTGGTACACCCCGGAGGAGGGCATGGTGTTCCTGGACGCCAACGAGGACGGTCTGGTGATGATGGAGGCCGCCGACGATAGCTACGCCGTGGCGGACAGCACTAAGGACTGGGCCGCCGTTCCCTTTACCCCCAACTGGTCCTGCAAGCTGCTGGGCGACGGTTTGTTTATCAGCCAGCCCTCCTATGGGGCCGATCCCATCCTCCACGACCGGACCGGCACCTCCATTGCCACCCTCACCGGCGACGGCCACTGGGACGTGCTCAGCGACGGACTGGCCCCCTGCCTGGATGAGAGCGCCCGGCTGTATGGCTTTGTGAACACCAAGGGCCAGTGGGTCATCCCGGCCCAGTACAACAGCGTGGAGCACTTTGCCGACGGCTATGCCATGGTCCGGAAGGACAGCGGCTGGGGCGTCATCGACACCACCGGCAAGCTGGTGATCCCCTGCTCCTATCCCCAGCTCCGCCACCGGGGCGGCCCCTACTTCTACAGTTCCGCCGTGGGGGCGTCCGACGGCATCTGGCTCACCGCCGACGGCTCCGCCGTACCTGCCGCCGCCGCCTCCTACAACGGCCTGAACATCACTCTCAATAGACGGGGCCGCCTACCGGATCACCCTGAAGTAAGGGCCGGTTTTCCACATTCTCTCCCCTCTTGGGGGAAAAGTATCTGAAAAAGGAGTCACATCCATGGCCGACGAGAAAAACACCACCCAGACTTCCACATCCTTTCGTCTGGACGCCCAGCTGCCCCGCATTCAGCAGGGGCTGGATACCCAGGGCATCCATACGCCGGGGGGCGCGGAAGCCCTGGCCCAATACGGCGCCATGCTGCTGGAGCAGAATCAGGTCATGAATCTGACCGCCATCACCGATCCCGACCAGGTGGTGGACCTCCACTTCCTGGACTGCGCCGCCCTGCTCACCATTGGCGAGGATTTTAAAAACAAGACCCTCATCGACGTGGGCACCGGCGCCGGGTTCCCCGGTATGCCCCTGAAAATCCTGGAGCCCACTTTGAAGGTCACTCTGCTGGACAGTCTGGGCAAACGGGTCAACTGGTTGGAAACTGTGTGTAAAGCACTTTCCCTTGACGAAATTGCCTGTCTCCACGCCCGAGGCGAGGAGCAGGCCCATCAGGAGGGCTTCCGGGACAGCTTTGACTTCGCCGTGTCCCGGGCGGTGGCCTCTCTGGAGCTGCTCAGCGAACTGTGCCTGCCCTATGTGAAGGTGGGCGGCAAGTTCCTGGCCATGAAGAGCGTGGACAGCGGCGACGAGGTGGACAAGGCCTCCCGGGCCATCGCCAAGCTGGGAGGCCGCCTGCTGCCCCGGGTGGATTACGAGATCCCGGGTACCGGCGTCACCCACCGGGTGGTGGTGGTGGAGAAGGTCTCCCCCACCCCCAAGGGCTATCCCCGCCGGTGGGCCAGAATGCAGAAAACCCCGCTTTAACCCGAGATTTTGTGCATATATGACTAAGTTAAGCATTGCGTCTGACGAAATAATGTGTTATTCTAATCTTGTATGTCGGGAGTGAACCTATGTCCACAGCAATCGTTATCACTTCAGGGAAAGGCGGCACAGGAAAGACCTCCCTCACCGGCGGCGTAGGCTCCTGCCTGGCCGCTCTGGGACATCAGGTCCTGTGCATCGATATGGATATCGGCCTGAGGAACCTGGACCTGAATCTGGGCCTCAGCGACCGGGCCCTGATGGACTTTACCGACGTGCTCTGCGGACGCTGTCCGCTGGAGCGGGCGGCAGTCCCCCACCCGGTGATCCAGGGTCTGAACCTGATCACCGCACCGGTGAACCTGCCCGACGAACCCCTCAGCGAGTACGCCATGCGGGATCTGGTCCGCCAGGCCAAGCAGAAGTACGACTATATTTTGATGGACTCCCCCGCCGGACTGGGCGAGGGCTTCCGGCTGGCCTGCTGTGCCGCGGACCGGGCCATCGTGGTCTCCACCACCGATTCCTCCGCCCTGCGGGACGCACAGCGCACCGTGTCGGTGCTGCGCAAACAGCTGCCCCAGCTCCACCTGGTGGTCAACCGGGTGCAGCCCAAGCTGCTGCGGCGGCTCCACACCACCATTGACGACGCCATGGATACCGCCGGTCTGCCCCTGCTGGGCATCGTGCCGGAGGACCCCCAGGTCATCCTCAGCGCCAACCGGGGAGAACCCCTCATCCTGTGCGCCAGCCGAGGGGCTGCCATCGCCTACTTAAACATTGCCAAGCGGCTGACGGGACAAAAAGTCCCCCTGATGAAGCTTCGAGCCTGATATCTCGAAAGGAAGAGAAGGTGTAGTATGAATATCGCGTTGATGAGCCACGATCGAAAAAAAGAGCTGATGGTGCAATTCTGTATTGCGTACTGCGGCATCCTGTCCAAGCACACGATCTGCGCCACCAACACAACAGGCCGTCTGGTGGCGGAGGCTACCGGTCTGCCCGTCCAGCTCTTCCTGTCCCATGAGCACGGCGGCAGCCAGCAGATCGGCGCCCGCATTGCCTACAATGAGATCGATATGGTGCTCTTCTTCTCCGATCCTCAGTCCAGCGATCTGGACGCGGACCTGAAGTATATCACCCGCCTGTGCGACCAGTACAATATCCCGGTTGCCACCAACGTGGCCACCGCTGAGATGTTGATCCACGGTCTGGAGCGGGGGGATTTGGACTGGAGAGACATCATCAATCCCAAGACCAAGCCTTTTACTGCATAAACCGCAAAGTATCGCCCCGCTCCAGCACGCCGCCCTCGGCGGCCGCATTTGAAATCACAGGGGTCCCCGCACGATGGGTACCATCGGGTGGGGCGCGGGGCGATTTGGACTGGAGAGACATCATCAATCCCAAAACCAAGCCTTTTACCGCGTGATCTGAAACGGGCGGCCCCTGTGGGCCGCCCGTTTTATTGCCGGAAAGCGTGGAAAAGGATTGACTTTTCCCCCTTTTCGGGATAATATCGTAAGAGCTGAAACCGCAATGACGGAGCAAGTACCGCTCACACCGCCGCACCAGAGAAGGGTCCCCTGGCTGGAAGGACCTGCGGCAGGCGGCCGGGAGACGGCTCCACCAGCGGGCCCGGAGACGGGCGCGGTCCCCTTCCCGCAACAGAAGGCCAGAGGGCGCTTTTTGAGCGCCGAACATGGGTGGCACCACGAAAGCAGGCGCTTTCGTCCCGTGACAAGGGACGAGAGCGCCTTTTTGCGGACATCCGCCCTCACCGAGCCAGAATCCCAAATGTTACGATACAAAGGAGCATCACTATGGCCCAGATCAAACCCCGTACCCTGTCCGGCTTTATGGAGCTGCTGACCCCAGCGGGTCGGTGACCCGCCGGGGGCCCCGGATTTGATTCAAATAGGCCGAACTGAATTCGGCCTATTTCAAGGTTTTGCTGCGCAAAACGCTTGACGCCGCACTTGCGGCGTTGGCAGGCAGCAGCCTCTATTACTCTACAAAGGAGCATCACTATGGCCCAGATCAAACCCCGTACCCTGTCCGGTTTTATGGAGCTGCTGCCTGCCCGCCAGGTGCAGTTCGACCGGATGGTGGACATCCTCCGCAAGAGCTACTCCCTCTACGGCTTCACCCCCCTGGATACCCCGGCCATCGAGGCCAGCGAGGTGCTGCTGGCCAAGGGCGGCGGCGAGACCGAGAAGCAGATCTACCGCTTCACCAAGGGTGACAGCGACCTGTCCCTCCGCTTTGACCTGACCGTGCCTCTGGCCAAGTACGTGGCCCTCCACCAGAACGAGCTCACCTTCCCCTTCCGCCGGTTCCAGATCGGCAAGGTGTACCGGGGTGAGCGGGCCCAGAAGGGCCGCTACCGGGAGTTCTATCAGGCCGACATCGACGTCATCGGCGACGGCGCCCTGGACATCACCAATGAGGCCGAGATCCCCTCCATCATCTACAAGACCTTCACCGCCCTGGGCCTGCGCCGCTTTAAGATCCGGGTGAACAACCGGAAGGTCCTCAACGGCCTCTTCGCCCTGCTGGGCCTGGAGGAGCAGGCCGGGGACGTGATGCGCACCATCGACAAGCTGGAGAAGATCGGCCCCGAGAAGGTGAAGGCCATCCTGGTGGACGACTTTGCCGTGGCCGCCGACACCGCCGACACCCTGCTGGGCCTGCTGGCGGCTGAGGACCCCATGGCCGCTCTGGAGCCTTTCAAGGGCAGGAACGAGCTCTTCGACCTGGGCGTGTCCGAGCTGGAGACCGTGGTCAAGTATATGTCCGCCTACGGCGTGCCGGAGGACCACTTCATGGTGGACCTGACCATCGCCCGCGGCCTGGACTACTACACCGGCACCGTGTATGAGACCGTCATGCTGGACCACCCCGAGGTGGGCTCCATCTGCTCCGGCGGCCGGTACGACAACCTGGCCGAGTACTACACCGACAAGCAGCTGCCCGGCGTGGGCATCTCCATCGGCCTGACCCGGCTGTTCTCCGTGCTGGAGGCCCAGGGCTACCTGAACGAGGAGCTGCTCACCGCTCCCGCCGACGTGCTCATCCTGCCCATGACCGAGGACCTGTCCGCTGCCATCTCCTTCGCCACCACCCTGCGGGATGCCGGCGTCCGGGCCCAGCTCCACTGCGAGAAGAAGAAATTCAAGCAGAAGCTGTCCTACGCCGACAAGCTGTCCATCCCCTACGCCGCCTTCCTGGGTGAGGACGAGATTGCTCAGGGTAAGGTGACGGTGAAGGATCTGACCACCGGCGAGCAGCAGACCGTGACTCCCGCTGAGGCGGTGGCTCTGGTCCAGGCCGGTCTCACCGCCCGGTCCGCCGGCGCTCCCATCCGGGACAAGGACTGAATGGAACTTTCCCCCTTTCAAGCCGTCTATAAAAGACAAACCTGTGCCATTTGACAAGGAGGAATCATTCCATGAAAAAGCTTGCCGCTCTGATCCTGTCCGCCGCCCTGTTGGTGGGCTCCGCCGCCGCCATCTCCCCCGAGGAGGCCTTCCCCAAGGTCAACGAGTACCCCGGCTTCATTGATGTGGAGGCCGGTTCCTGGTATGAAGATCCCGCCCGCATCTGCGCCGAGGTGGGACTGATGCAGGGCACGGGCCACGCCTTTGCCCCCTTCCAGATCCTCACCGTGGGCGAGGTGGCCGCCATCGCCGCCCGCATGAACGAGGCCATCACCGGAGACCCTATCCCCATGGCCACTCCCAAGCCCGGCGAGACTCTGCCCTGGTATTTCTCCTATGTGAAGTACCTGGAGGACCTGGGCATTGACGTGCCCGACCCGGAAAAGCAGGCCACCCGTCAGGAGTTTGTGTCCATCCTGGCCGCTGTGGTGCCCGAGGAGATGCTCTCCCCCATCAACACCATCACCACCCTGCCCGACACCAAGGACGAGGCCGTGCTGCGCTTCTACAACGCGGGCATCCTCACCGGCGTGGACGACTGGGGCACCTTCGCTGCCAATAACAGCCTGACCCGTGCCGAGACCGCCGCCATGGTGGCCCGTGTGGCCCGCACCGACCTGCGCCAGACCTTCACCCCCGCCGACTACACCCCCTTCACCGCCGCCGGACTCAAGCCCTCTGACGTGCTGTTCACCAACGGCACCACCGCCGGGGCCTATCTGCCCTATGTGCAGGAGCTCATCGACGGCCTGGAGGCCGACTGCGCCGCCGCCGGCATGGAGTTCAACTGGTTCAACACCGTGGACGGCGTCACCTTCCTGGACTACGTGAAGAACACCGCCCTCACTCACTTCGGTGTCACCGCCAAGGAGGGCACCGAAGCGTACAAGAACTTCGACGTGCAGGTGTACTACAGCAAGGTCATCGACCTGCGGGGTTAATTGCAAACAAGGGCAAAAACCCAGCTATTTTGTAATATAGAAAAGAAATAATACAATCTGGAGTTGATTTCACATGGCTAATGTCAAAACCGCCTACCGCACCCACACCTGTGGGGAGCTCCGCATGGAGCAGGTAGGCCAGACCGTCACCCTGGCGGGCTTCCTGGAGAACTTCCGTGAGGTGGGCGCCAGCCTGGGCTTCGCCGTCCTGCGGGACTTCTACGGCACCACCCAGGTGGTGGCCGAGACCGAGGAGATGGTCAAGACCATCA
The DNA here is from genome assembly GCF_002161085.1 of Flavonifractor sp. An112. Classification (GTDB taxonomy): domain Bacteria; phylum Bacillota; class Clostridia; order Oscillospirales; family Oscillospiraceae; genus Flavonifractor; species Flavonifractor avicola. The sequence goes on from NZ_NFLU01000011.1 coordinate 56,153, forward strand.
AGGCTCTGAACAAGGAGTCCACCATTGCCGTCACCGGCGTGGTGCGGGAGCGTGACTCCAAGAACCCCAAGCTGCCCACCGGCGACATTGAGGTGGTACCCGAGAAGATCGAGGTGCTGGGCCGCTGCCGCCACAACGAGCTGCCCTTCCAGATCAACCGCAGCCGTGAGGCCGACGAGACCCAGCGTCTGAAGTACCGCTACCTGGATCTCCGCAACCCCGCCGTCAAGAACAACATCATCCTCCGCTCCCAGGTGGTGGCCGCCCTGCGGCAGGCCATGACCGCCCAGGGCTTCATGGAGATCACCACCCCCATTCTGACCGCCTCTTCTCCGGAAGGCGCCCGTGACTACCTGGTGCCCAGCCGCAAACACCCCGGCAAGTTCTACGCCCTGCCCCAGGCTCCCCAGCAGTTCAAGCAGCTGCTGATGGCCTCCGGCTTCGACAAGTACTTCCAGATCGCCCCTTGCTTCCGGGACGAGGACGCCCGCGGCGACCGCTCCCCCGGCGAGTTCTACCAGCTGGACATGGAGATGGCCTTTGCCGGTCAGGAGGACGTGTTCGCCGTTCTGGAGCAGGTGCTCCCCCCCATCTTCGCCCAGTACGGCACCTACAACGTGGCCTCTGAGGCCCCCTTTAAGCGAATCTCCTACCTGGAGGCCATGGACAAGTACGGCTCCGATAAGCCCGACCTGCGCATCGACCTGACCGTCACCGACGCCACCGAGGTGCTGGCAAACTGCGGCTTTGGTCCCTTCGAGGGCAACACCGTCAAGGCCATCGTGGTGTCCGGCTTTGAGGGCACCCGCAAGCAGATCGACGGCATCTGCAACGAGGTGGAGGTCCAGTCCGGCAATAAGGCCTACTGGTTCCGCCTGGATGAGAAGGGCGAGATCGTGGGCGGCATCGCCAAGTTCGTCCAGCCCATCAAGGACGCCGTGGTGTCCGCTCTGGGCCTGGAGCCCGGCTGCTTCGTGGGCCTCACCGCCGGCAAGCTGCTGACCGCCCAGAAGACCGCCGGCGTGCTCCGCTCCAAGCTGGGCGCCTTCTGCCCCAACCACATGGACAAGGAGCGCTATGAGTTCTGCTGGATCGTGGACTTCCCCATGTACGAGATCGGCGAGGAGTCCGGCGAGTTGGAGTTCTGCCACAACCCCTTCTCCATGCCCAACGGCGGCCTGGAGATCCTGAAGAAGGCCGCTGCCGGCGAGGTGGACCCCCTGTCCATCACCGCCTTCCAGTACGACCTGGTGTGCAACGGCGTGGAGCTGTCCTCCGGCGCCGTCCGGAACCACGACCCCGAGATCATGATTGAGGCCTTCCAGCTGGTGCGGCTGGGCGAGGAGGACGTGAAGGCCAAGTTCCCCGCCATGTACAACGCCTTCACCTACGGCGCTCCCCCCCACGCGGGCATCGCCCCCGGCGTGGACCGTATGGTCATGCTGCTGGCCGGCGAGGACTCCATCCGTGAGATCATCCCCTTCCCCATGAACAAGAACGCCCAGGACCTGATGATGGGCGCGCCTTCCTTTGTGACCGACGCCCAGCTCAACGAGCTGAACATCGTGTGCACCAAAAAGGAAGAGGACGAGTAAAGCGCCCATCATCAGGGGGCCCCGCACAGCGGGGCGCGCTTTGCGCGTACAAGCGTTTTCGCCTGTGGCGAAAACCTTGGCGCAGGCGGAATTCACTTCCGCCGAGCAAGTAAAATCATCCCTGGGTCCCCGGACAGCCCAGGCTGTCCGGGATCTGGGCGCTCCCTCCTTCGTCACCGACGCCCAGCTCAACGAGCTGAACATCGTGTGCACCAAGAAAGAGGACGAGGAATAAAACCAAACAGAACGGCCCCCATCGGATATGCTCCGATGGGGGCCGTTCTTTATTTTATTTCTTGCCCAGCAGCTCCATGCCCACCTGGCGGCCCAGCTCCTCGGCCTGGGCGGTGACGGTGTCCACGATCTCATGGACGTAATCGCAGTTGCCGCACAGGGAGGCCCAGCCCGGCAGCTTACCCCCCAGCCCCGCCAGCAGCTCCCGCTCGGGGATAAGGCCCAGGGCGGTTACGAGAGTGTCGCAGGCCACCTGCTCCTCCTTGCCGCTGTCCAGATGGCGGAGGGTGACGCCGGTAAGCCGCCCCTCGCCGTGGAGGCGGGTAACGGTGGTCCGGGTCATCAGTGGGATGCGGTGCTCCAGCAGACAGGAGCGGTAGTTGCGTACCATGCCGCCGCAGCTCCCCTTCTGCTCCACCACCCCCAGCACCTGGCAGCCCTCCAACACGAACCGGCGGGCCATGATGAGGCCCAGATCCCCGCTGCCCAGCACCAGCACCTTTCTCCCCGGCCGCCAGTGGCGCAGGTTGATCATCCGCTGGGCCTCCCCGGCGGTAAACACCCCGGCGGGCCGGGTGCCGGTAACGGGGAGGGAACCGATGGTCTTTTCCCGGCAGCCGGTGGCCAGAATGAGCCGCCGGAAGGCCACCGGCTCATACCCGCCGGGGCCGGACAGCTCCGCCGTCCGCCGCTGGGATAGGGAGAGCACGGTGGTGTTGAGGCGCACGCTCACCGCCGCCCCCTCCATCTGGGCCACGATGCGGGCGGCGTACTCCGGCCCGGTGAGGTCCCGGTGGAAGTAGCCCAGGCCGAAGCCCTGGTGGATGCACTGGGGCAAAATGCCCCCCAGCCGCTCCTCCCGGTCCACCAGCAGCACCGAAACCGGTCCCGCGCCCGCAGCGGCCAGGGCGGCGGACATCCCCGCCGCGCCGCCGCCCACCACCAACAGATCAACCTTCTCCATGCCGTCCTCCTGTCAGCAGCCGGGAACCCGGCCCATCCTTTTGCAGATCCTCCGGGGGCACCCCCAGCATCCGGGCCATAAGAGCCATGATCCGGTCCCCGCAGAAGGCCCCCTGGCACCGGCCCAGGCCGGCGCCCGTCCGCCGCTTCACCCCGTCCAGGGTGACCGCACCCCGGCGGATGGCGTCCCGCACCTCCCCCTCGGTGATGCCGCCGCACCGGCACAGAATGCGGCCATAGGCCGGGTCCCGGGCCGCCAGGGCCGCCCGGGCCTCCCGTGTCAGCTCGCGGGGCCGTACCGGCGCTTTTCGCTCCGGCCGGAAGGTGGAGTCCAGTTCCCCCTTCCCCAGCTGGTCCGCCACCTGGGGGGCCAGCCAGGCCCCCAGGGCCTGGGCGCAGGTAAGGCCGGGGGTCTTGATGCCGATAAGGCTCCACAGGCCTCTGGCGGGATTGGTGACGGTGAAATCGTGGATGCTCTGGGCCCGCACCACGTTGTAGGGCTTGGGCCGCACCCCGGCAAAGGAGCGGATGGTGAGCTCCAGATCCAGCTCGGGGGCCACCTGGGCCGCCAGCTGGCGCAGCCGGTCCAGCCCCGCCTCAGTGGTGGCGGACAGAGGCCCCACCCCCGGCTGCTCCGACGGACCCAGCAGCAGCTTGCCGTCCAGGGTGGGCACCATGGTCAGGCCCTTGCCCTTCTCCTCCGGCTCATGGAAGATCACATGATTGACATAGTGGCCCGCCCCCTGGTCCAGGATCAGATAGTCCGCCTTCTCGGGGGTGATACGCACCGTAGGCGGAGCGGCCAGCTCCTGGACCTGGTCGGCGTGGAGGCCGCAGCAGTTGACCACCGCCGCCGCCCACAGCTCCCCCCGGAGGGTGACCACCCGCCAGCCCCCGTGTTCCGGCAGCAGGTCGGTGACCGGGGCGTTGAGCCAGGGGGTGACACCATTGGCCAGGGCGTTCTCCCAGGCGGCGTAGCACAGCTCCCAGGGGTCGGTCACCCCGGTGTCGGGGGCGTAGAGGGCGGAGGACACGCCGGGAGCCAGTCCCGGCTCCCACTCCAGGGCCGCCCGGCCCGACATAAGCTTGAGGCCCTCCACCCCGTTCTCCATGCCCTGGATCATCTTTCGCTGTAACGTCTGGTCGGCGTTGGGGCCGTAGCTTACCATTAAGGAGCCCCGCCGGGCGAAGGGCACCCCCAGCTCCCGGCACAGGTCCCCGAAGCCCTTGCAGGCCGCCACGCACAGCCGGGTCTTGAGGGTGCCCGGCTTGGTGTCGCAGCCGGTATATACAATGGCGGTGTTTGCCCGGGAAATGCCGGTACACACGTCCTCCCGGGCCTCCACCAGGGCCACCTTCAGGGGGTGGCGGCGCAGCTCCCGGGCCATAAAGCAGCCCAGCAGCCCGCCGCCCAGTACCGCCACGTCGTAGCGCTCCATGGTCCATCCTCCTCTCTTGATGTGCCCCGTTAAAAATGCCGCCGCACCCGGCCGGGCTGGTCAATGGTGTAACCCCCCAACTGTTCCAGCCGTTCCCGGAACGCCGGGCTTTGCAGCACCTCCAGCAGGGCTTCCACCGCCGGGGTGCCCCAGGCGTAATCGGGGATGAGCAGGTCGTACTGCTCCACGCACACCGGCAGAAAGTCCAGGTCATACAGCCGGGCGGCGGACAGAATGCCCATGCCGGCGTCGGCGGTGCCGGCGGCGATCTGGGCGGCCACCGAGGTGTGGGTCAGCTCCTCCCGGTCGTAGCCGTACACGGCGGCGGGGTCAATGCCCTCCTTCCGGCACAGGTAGTCGGCCAAAATGCGGGTGCCCGAGCCCTTCTGTCGGTTGACATACCGCAGGTTGGCAATGTCCCCAAAGCCCTTGATACCCAGAGGATTGCCTTTGGCCACCATCAGGCCCTGGGTGCGGCCCGCGCACTCCACCTGATATACCCCTCCGTGGGGGAAATACTTCTCCAGATAGGAAGTGTTGTAGCTGCCGTCGGCCTCGTCCAGCAGGTGGCACCCCGCCCCGTGGGCCTCCCCCCGGCGGAGGGCCATAATACCCCCCATGGAGCCCACATGGGTGGAGCTCATGTACAGGTGGGGGTGGGTCTGGTGGAGCAGGTCGGCCACCTCGTCCAGCAGGGGGTCGTGGCTGCCCATCATCACCAGGGTGTGCTCCAGCTCCTCCCGGGGCCGCAGGAGAGAGACGGTGACCATCTCCCCCGCCTCCAGGCCCTCCTTGCCCTGGGGGATGTCCAGGATGCCGTCGGCCTTCAGGAAGGAGGACACCACCCCGGCCCCACGGGCCAGCGGGGAGGCCACCAGCTTATCCCCCACCTGGCCCAGCCGCACCCGGACAAACTCCCGGTATTTCAGCCCCGACACCACCCGCCGGGCCAGCACCGCCTCCGCCTGCTCCCGGGCGGGGGCTTTCTTGCCGGTCCAGTGTTCGATGAGGGGGCGGAGCAGGTGCTCCAGCACCAGAATGCCGCTGACCGGGTAGCCGGGCACCCCCAGCACCGGCACCGGGCCTCTCCGGCCCAGAATGGCGGGCTTGCCCGGGCGGATGGCCAGCCCGTGGCACAGCACCTCCCCCACCGTTCCAATGACGGCGGCGGAGTAGTCCTCCCGGCCCGCCGACGACCCGGCGTTAAGCACCACCAGGTCGCACTCCTCTGCGGCCCTGGTGAGGGCGTCAGTGAGGTCAGCCTTGTTGTCCTTCACGATGGGGTAGGTCCTGGCTGTACCGCCCCACTCCACGATCATGGCGGAGAAGATGGAGGAGTTGAACTCCAGCACGTCCCCCGGCTGGGGGTGGTCGGTGGGGGGCACCACCTCGTCCCCGGTGGGGATGATCCCCACCACCGGGCGGGTGAACACCTCCACCGCCAGCACGCCACCGGCGATCATGGCCCCGATGGCGGCCGGGGTAATGGAGGTATGGGTGGGGAGGAGCATCTCCCCGGCGCACACGTCCTCCCCGATCTGCCGGATGTGCTGCCAGGGGGCGGCGGCCTCATGGAGGACGGCCTTCTCCCCCTCCCACAGCACGTCCTCAATCATTACCACCGCGTCCTCCCCCTCGGGCAGGGGGTCACCGGTGTCCACCACCGTGAACTGATGGGGTTCCAGGGTCACCGGCGTGGTCTCGGTGGCTCCGAAGGTGTCCGCCGCCGCCACGGCGATGCCATCCATGGCGCAGGCGGGATAGTGGGGGGCGCACAGGGTGGCGTAGACCGCCCGGGCAGTCACCCGGCCTGCCGATTGGGCCACCGGCACCGTCTCGGTTTTGGGCTGAAATCCCCCCTCCGCCAGCCAGGCGGGGTAGCGCTCCTCCGCCTGCTCCAGGGGGAGGTTGGTCAGATAAGTAAAGGGCATAAAAACGCCTCCTGATATAAAACTACCCGAAGAGGGACACCTCTACAGATTCCCCGGCCGGGATGCCCTCCCGGTCCCGGGGGACGCAGAAGAAGCCGTCCGCCCCGGCCAGGGTGGTAATGAGCCCCGACTTGCCCCAGATGGGCACGGCCCACAGCCCGTCGGGCTTCTCCTCCAGAGTGACGCCGGTGTACTGGGCTCTGCCGTGGTTGGCGGGGACAGTCTGGGCCAGACGTGCCGACACCGTTCGCTCCGCCCAGGTCCGCCCCTCCAGCCGGGCCAGCAGGGGGATGAGAAAAAGCTTTGCGGTGAACAGGGCGGCCACCGGGTGGCCGGGCAGGCCCAGGATGGGCTTGCCCCCCGCCTTTCCCAGCAGGGTGGGCTTGCCCGGTTTCATGGCCACCCCGTGGCACAGCATCTCTCCCAGAGAGGCCATCACCCGGCAGGCGGCGTCCTTCTCCCCCACCGAGCTGCCTCCCGACAGCACCACACAGTGGCAGCGCTCCAGAGCCTTCTCCACCGCCTCTCTCAGCAGTTCCTCCCGGTCTGGGACAATGCCCAGGGGCACCGCTTCCGCCCCCGCCTGGGCCAGCAGAGCGGCCACCAGGGGGCCGTTCACGTCCCGCACCTGTCCGGGGCCGGGGTCCCCCTCCGGGGGCACCAGCTCGTCCCCGGTGGAGATCAGGCCCACCCGTAGTTTGGGGACCACCGGCACCTGAGTCACCCCCAGGGCCGCCAAAGCCCCGATGTCCTGGGGCTCCAGCCTGCGGCCCTTCCGCAGCACCAGGTCCCCCGGCTTCACGTCGTCCCCTTTAAAAATCAGGTTGGCCCCCGGGGGAACGCTTTTCACAATGCCAATCTCCCCGCCGCCGTAGTCCTCGGTGTGCTCCACCATTTGGACGGCGTCGGCGCCTTCCGGCAGGGCCCCACCGGTGGGGATGGCGCCGCATTGATAGGGGCCCACGGCAAAGGTGGGCTCCTTCCCCATCTCCACCGCCCCGGTGCAGGTGAGCAGGGCGGGGATGGACTCACTGCACCCGAAGGTGTCCGCCCCCCGCAGGGCGTAGCCGTCCACGGTGGAGCGGTCAAACCCGGGCACATATTCTTCAGCCAGAATATCCTGGGCCAACACCCGGCCCAGAGCACAGTCCAGCCCCACGGTTTCCGGAGGCCGGTCCAGAGGGCCGAAAATATTTGCAATCCGTGTCAAAAGTTCCTCAGGGGTCATGACGGTGAGCATGGTCCCCCTCCTTTCCCACCCCGAAAAAGTCCAGGGCGAAGGCTTGAAATTCCAGCCCCACAGGGCTGAGATGTTTTTCCCGCTTGAAGCACAGCATGAGGGGCCGGGCAAACCGGCCGCTGGCCAGCCGGGCCAGGGCGATGCGGGAGTCGGCCCGGTAGGGGGCGGCGGCCCCCTCGGGCACAAAGCCCAGGGCCAGTCCGGCGGCCACCACCTGGCGGTGGCCCTCCCGGTCGTTGACCAGACAGCGGGTGGCCGGATGGAGATTGAGCCCGGCGCACAGGTAGTAGGGCTCCTCCAGCCAGTGGCCGGGGCTGCTGAGAAAGACCATGGGCTGGCCCTCCAGGGCCTTCAAATCCACCGGCTCCCGGCGGGCCAGAGGGTGGTGGGCAGGCAGGGCCAGCAGGTAGCGCTCGCTGCCCAGAGGGTAGCCCCGGAACTTCTCATACCGGCTGTCATCGGGACAGAGCAGCATATCGTATTTGTTAATGTCGGGGACCTCCAGCTCCTCAATGCGGCAGTCCAGCTGGAACTCCACCCCTGGCCGGGTATCGGCAAAGGCGGCCAGACAGGCGGCCACCTTCTCCTCTCCGCCGCAGCACCCCACCGACAGCCGCTTCACCGGCCCGGCGGACAGCTCCCCCAGCTCCAGCAGGGTGTCGTCCAGGTCCCGGAGCATGGCCCGGGCGCTCTCCAGAAACCGGCGGCCCGGCTCGTTGAGCAGGATGCGCTTGCCGGAGCGGGTAAACAGCGGGGTGCCCAGCTCCTCCTCCAACCGGGCGATGCTGCGGGACAGGGAGGGCTGGCTGAGGTGGAGGGCCTCCGCCGCCTTGGACAGGTTTTGCAGCTGGGCGGCGGTGACGAAATATCGGATCTGGGCGATCTGCAAGCTGCTCCCTCCTTATAGCCAAAAGGTATATGCCCTCAGGCCGGGAATTTCCGGCGTCCCCCGGTTTCCGCCCCGGTTTCTGTGGCAGAACGTACAGTTTAGCTGCCCTTATTATACGGCCCTTTATGCACAAAAGCAATATGAATTCCCAGTCCTTCCCTTTACTTCCCGGCCCTGTGCTCCTACACTAAAATCAGGAGTTCAAATTCTGTCTCAAAAGGAGGTGTGCCTCCGTTCCCGCCGGGAATGGGAGGAAAGGGATGAAACAACTCGTCGTCAAGCCGGAGAAATGCATCGGCTGCCGCACCTGCGAGCTGGTGTGCTCCTTCGGCCACTACCAGCAGTTCAACCCCCGCCTGGCCAACATCACCGTGCTGGAGTATGAGGCCGCCACCCTGGCGGTGCCGGTGGTGTGCCAGCAGTGCGAGGACGCCAGCTGCATGAAGGTGTGCCCGGTGAAGGCCATCCGCCGGGACGAAAACGGGGCCTGCGTCATCAACTACGACAAGTGCATCGGCTGCAAGATGTGCCGCAGCGCCTGTCCCCTGGGCAATATGTCCTATTCCACCATCGTGAAGAAGGTATTCAAGTGCGACCTGTGCGGCGGGGACCCCAAGTGCGTCAAGTACTGCCCCGGCGGGGCCCTGAGTTTTGAGGACCCGGACGCGCGGGACGTACGAAAAAAATTGACGGCGGACAAGATTGTGGCCGCCATGGGAACGGAGGGGTGAGCCATGGGAAACGGATATACCGGCACGATTTTACGCATTGATCTGGCGGCGGGGTCCATCCGCAGGGAGCCCCTGAACCAGAAGAACGCCCAGGAGTATGTGGGGGCCCGTGGTCTGGGCACCAAGTATTACTGCGACGAGTGCGACCCCAACTGCGACCCTCTGGGGCCGGACAACAAGCTGATCTTCATGACCGGCCCTCTGACGGGCACCTGCGCCACCTCCTCCGGCCGGTACAACGCGGTGGCCAAGTCCCCCCTGACCGGCACCATCGGGGCGGCCAACTCCGGCGGCCACTTCGGCCCCGAGCTGAAATACGCCGGGTACGACGGCATCATCTTTGAGAACATCTCGGAGAAGCCGGTGTACCTCTACATCAACGACGGCACGGTGGAGCTGCGGGACGCCGCCCACCTGTGGGGCAAGGACGTGTTCGAGACCACCGACCTGCTGCGGGAGGAGCTGGGGGACGAGTTCCGCATCGCCTGCATCGCCCCCGCCGGGGAGACCGGCTGTCTCTTCTCCGCCATCATGAACGACAAGCACCGGGCGGCGGGCCGGGGCGGCATGGGCACGGTGATGGGCTCCAAGAAGCTGAAGGCCATCGCTGTCCGGGGCACCGGCTCGGTGACGGTGGCCCGGCCCGAGGCCTTCTTTGAGGCCTGCGTGGACGCCCGGGCCAAGCTGAAGGCCCACCCGGTCACCGGAGCCGGCCTGTCGGCCTACGGCACTCAAATTCTGGTGAACATCGTCAACGCCACCGGCGGCCTGCCCCTGCGCAACGGCCGGGACGGCTCGGTGTATGATCTGGCCGACGACATCTCCGGCGAGACCCTGGCCGCCAAGTACCTGCTGCGGAACAAGGGCTGCTTCGGCTGCTCCATCGGCTGCGGCCGGGCGGTGGAGATCAAGGAGGGCCCCTTTGCCTCCAAGGGCGAGGGTCCCGAGTATGAGGCAGGCTGGTCCTTCGGCGCCGACTGCGGCATCAACGACCTGGCGGCGGTGTGCGACGCCAACTTCCTGTGCAACCAGTACGGCATCGACCCCATCACCATGGGAGCCACCGTGGCCTGTGCCATGGAGCTCTTTGAGCTGGGGGCCATCCCCGAGTCCGACATCGGCTTCCCCCTCCGCTTCGGCGACGCGGCGGCCATGGTGAAGGCGGTGGAGATGACCTGCAAGGGGGAGGGCTTCGGCAAGATCATGGGCCTGGGCTCCTACCGCATGGCGGAAAAATACGGCCATCCCGAGCTGTCCATGTCGGTCAAGAAGCAGGAGATGCCCGCCTACGACGGCCGGGCCATCCAGGGCATCGGCCTGGAGTACGCCACCTCCAACCGGGGCGGCTGCCACGTCCGGGGCTACATGATCTCCCCCGAGGTGCTGGGCATCCCCATGAAGATGGACCCCCTGGTCACCGAGGGCAAGGCGGGTCTGCTGAAAACCTTCCAGGATCTCACCGCCCTGGTGGACGCCACCGGCATCTGCCTGTTCACCACCTTCGGCATCGGCCTGCCCGAGGTGGCCGCCCAGTACCGGGAGGCGGTGGGCAGCGACGAGAGCGACGAGGAGATCCTGCTGAAAGGTGAGCGGATCTGGAACCTGGAGAAGCAGTTCAACATTGCCGCCGGCGTGGAGAAGGACACCCTGCCTCCCCGGCTGCTGCGGGAGAAGCTGCCTGAGGGCCCGGCGGCGGGCAAGGTCAACGACCTGTACACCATGCTGGCGGAGTATTACGCCGCCCGTGGCTGGACGGCGGAGGGCATCCCCACCCCGGAGAAGCTGGCCTCCCTCAACCTGAAATAAGCCCATGACGGTGAAATTCTTTGCCTATCTGCGGGAAAAGGAGTTTGCCGGGACCAAGGAGCTGGTCCTCTCCCCGCCCCCCACCGTGGGGGCGCTGGGGGAGGACCTGTCCCGGCGTTTTGGCCCCCGGTTCCGGGGGGAGTTTTTCTCCCCCGCCGGGGACGCACTGGGGGAAAAAATCATCGTGCTGGTCAACGGCCGCCGGGTGGAGTTCCTCTCCGGCCTGGACACCCCGCTGAAAGACAGCGACACGGTGCAGATCTTCCCGGTGGTGGCCGGGGGCTGAGCCCCCGCTCCCCCGCCAAACCCAAAAAAGGCGGTGAAACCCATATGGATATCCCCATGGAGGACATTCAGGCCATCTTACAGGCCTATCCCCCGGAGCAGCGGTTCAGCCTGGCCATGCTCCAGGATATGCAGCACAAGTTCAACTACATCCCCCGGGAGGGCATGGAGGCCCTGGCGGCCTACCTGGGCTGTCCCCTGTCCTCCCTGTACGCCATGGCCACCTTCTACAAGGCCCTGAGCCTCAAGCCCAAGGGCAGGCACATCATCAAGCTGTGCGACGGCACTGCCTGCCACATCCGGGGCTCCACCACCCTGCTGGACGGGGTGCGGCGGCTGCTGGGCATCGATGCCGGGGAGACCTCGGAGGACGGGCTGTTCTCCCTGGAGCTGGTGAACTGCCTGGGCTCCTGCGCCCTGGCCCCGGTGATGGTGGTGGACGGCACCTACTACGGGCGGGTGACCCTGGAGAAGCTGCCCAAAATTCTGGACCAGTACCGGGAGGTGGAAGGCCATGAGTAAAACGGTATTGGTGTGCTGCGGCACCGGCTGCCTGGCCAACGGCAGCGCCAAGGTGGCGGAGGCCTTCCGCGCTCTGCTGGCGGGCACCGGCCATCAGGTGGAGTGCCTGGTCAAGGAGACCGGCTGCCAGGGGTTCTGCGAAAACGGCCCCATGGTGCGCATACTCCCCGACGACATCACCTACTACAAAGTGAAGCCCGCCGACGCCGCCGAGATCGTGGCCCAGACGGTGGAACAGGGTCAGCCTGTCACCCGGCTGCTGGCCAAAAACGACGCCGGTCAGCCGGTCACCCGCCGGGAGGACAATCCCTTCTTTGCCCCCCAGGTGAAGGTGGCCCTGCGGAACGTGGGCATCATCTCCCCCGCCAGCGTTGAAGATTATGTCAACCGCGGCGGATACAGCGCTTTGAAAAAAGCCCTGACCATGACCCCCGACGAGATCATCACCCAGGTGGAACTGTCCGGCCTCCGGGGCCGGGGGGGCGCCGGCTTCCCCACCGGCCGGAAGTGGCGCACCGCCGCCGGGTATGACAATTTCCCCAAGTATGTGGTGTGCAACGGCGACGAGGGCGACCCCGGCGCCTTCATGGACGGTTCCATTCTGGAGGGGGACCCCCACAGTGTGCTGGAGGGCATGGCCATCTGCGCCCTGGCCATCGGGGCGGAGACCGGCTTCCTCTACATCCGCGACGAGTACGCCCTGGCGGTGGCCCACATCAAGGAGGCCATCGCCAACGCCGAGGCAGCGGGCATTTTAGGTGATCACATCCTGGGATCTGACAAGAAATTAAAACTCTCCGTTGTCAGAGGCGGCGGCGCTTTTGTGTGCGGCGAGTCTACGGCGCTGATGGCGTCGGTGGCTGGACGGGTGGGCGAACCCCGGGCCAAGTACATCCGCTCGGTGCAGCGGGGCCTGTGGGACCAGCCCACGGTCCTCAACAACGTGGAGACCTTCGCCAATATCCCGGTGATTTTGGACCGGAGCGGAGCGGAATTTGCCAAGCTGGGCACCGATGGGTCCAAGGGCACCAAGGTGTTCTCCATGGTGGGCAAGGTGAAGCGCACCGGCCTGGTGGAGGTGCCCATGGGGGCCACCCTCCGCCACCTGATTTTCGACATCGGCGGCGGCATCCAGGGGGACCGGCCCTTCAAGGCGGTGCAGACCGGCGGCCCCTCCGGCGGGTGCATTCCCGAGGAGCTGCTGGACCTGCCGGTGGACTTCGACACCCTGAAAAGCCACGGGGCCATGATGGGCTCCGGCGGCATGATCGTCATGGACGACCGCAGCTGCATGGTGGAGGTGGCCCGGTATTATGTAAAGTTCCTCTCGGAGGAATCCTGCGGCAAGTGTACCCCCTGCCGGGAGGGCTTGAGGCACATTCTGGCCATCCTCACCGACATCTGTCAGGGCAGGGGCCAGCTCAGCGACCTGGACCTGCTGGAGGAGCTGTGCCGCACCCTGGCGGACAGCTCCCTGTGCGCCCTGGGCAAGTCGGCCCCCAACCCGGTGCTCACCACCCTGAAGTATTTCCGGCAGGAGTACGAGGCCCACATTCTGGAGCACCGCTGTCCGGCAGGGGTGTGTACCGCCCTCACCAGCTTTGCCATTGACAAGGACAAGTGCGTGGGCTGCGGGGCCTGTAGCCGGGCCTGTCCCGCCGGGGCCATCTCCGGCGGCGTGAAGGAGCCCCATGTCATTGACCCCGCCCGGTGCATCGCCTGCGGCTCCTGCCGGGAGGCCTGCAAGTTCGGCGCGGTGGAGACGAAAGGCAAGGTGGCGGGATGATCATTACCATTGACGGAAAACAGTGCAGCTGTGAGAAGGGGGAATTTCTCCTCCAGGTGGCCCGGCGCAACGGCATCTACATCCCCACCCTGTGCCACCACGAGGCCCTGCCCGGGCAGGGCTGCTGCCGGGTGTGCATCGTGGAGGTGGACGAGGGCAGGGGCCCCAAGATCGTGGTGTCCTGCGTCTACCCGGTGGAGCGGGAATGTACCGTCTCCACAAACAGCCACAAGGTCCGCCGCCAGCGGGGGATGATTCTGTCCCTCCTCCACAAGCGGGCCCCGGACAGCGAACTGATTGCCCAGATGTGTACCCACTACGGCGCGCCCCCGCTGGAGCGGCTCAAGCCGGTGGACAGCGGCAAGTGCATCCTGTGCGGGCTGTGCGCCCGGGCCTGCGCCGAGCTGAGCGTGGGGGCCATCTCTACGGTCAACCGTGGAGTCACCAAGGAGGTAGCCACCCCCTACCACGACGAGAGCCCGGTGTGCGTGGGCTGCGGCTCCTGCGCCAGCGTGTGCCCCACCGACGCCATCCCCCTCACCGAGACGGCGGACACCCGCACCATCTGGGGCAAAACCTTTACCCTGGTGCGGTGCGCCCAGTGCGGCGCGGTGATCGGCACGGCGGAGGAGCTGGCCCTGGCCGCCCAAAAGGCGGGCGAGGAGCCGGAGACGCTGTGTGAGCGCTGCCGGAAGGCCGCCCTGGCCCAGGTGCTGGCCCACACCTACGGGGACCAATAACAGCACAAAAAAGCCCGGCGCGTCGTATGACGCGCCGGGCTTTTTATGTTTGATGATCTTACCCCAGGTAGGCCAGGGGGTTGACGGCAGTGCCGTTGATCTGTATCTCAAAGTGGCAGTGGTTGCCGGTGGACCGGCCGGTGGAACCCACACGGGCGATGGGCTGGCCCTGGTAGACCTTTTCGCCGGTGGAGACCAGCAGGCTGGAGCAGTGGGCGTACAGGGTGCGCTTGCCGTTGCCGTGGTCGATGACCACATAGTTGCCGTAGCTCCAGTAGCTGCCGGTACCGGTGCCGGACCACACCACGGTGCCGCCGTCGGCGGCCTTGATGGTGGTGCCGTAGGAGGTGGCGATGTCCAGACCGCTGTGGTAGCTGTAGGAGCCGAAGATGGAGCGGTAACCAAAGCTGGAGGTGATGTTGCCGTACACCGGCCAGATGTAAGTGCCGGTAGGCAGCCAGGAGGGCCGCACCTTGGTGCCCACCGCGATGACCTTGTTGGTGGCCTCACGGGTGACCTGGGTCTCCAGCACCGTGCGCTCCTGCTCCACGCCGTTGAGGTAGGACACATCGGCGGTGACCACCTGCTCGCCGGGCACGCCGGCGTCCAGTACCCTGGACTCACCCTGGTACATGGAGTCGTCCTCCACTTCCACCACAGGGCAGGCAATCTCCTCGGTGTAGGTCACGTGATCCACCGTCTTAACGGACAGGAAGGGGATCTCTTCCTTCACGTTGACGATCTGACCGATGTAAATGCGGCTGCTGTCCACACCGGGGTTGAGGGCCTCCAGCTCGGACAGGGTCATGCCGTTGGCCACGGCGATGTCCACAAAGGTATCGCCCTGCTGCACCTCATAGGTGGTCTGGCCGTTCTGATTGGCGGTGAGGGCGGCCACCATGGCGTCGGCATCCTGGTTGACGTCGGAGGCGGTGTACTCGTGGGTGATGTACACGCCGGAGGTAAACTCGGCGGAGATGGTGTTCTCATTGATATAGGGGGCCTTCACCTGGTCCAGAACGATATCCAGAGTCTCACGGTCCTGGGCGGCGCCGATAAACTGGCCGTTGACGGTGAGCACATAGTTCTTCATCACGTCGCCGATCTGATCGAAGAGATAGGTCTCAAACTCAGCGGCGGGGGTAATGTTCTCCTGCTCAGCCAGGGCGAAGGAGTAGGCAATATCACCGTCCAGAGTGTAGTCATATCCCAGGATCTGCGTGGCCCGGGCCTCTACCCGATCCACCGCGTCCTCAAAGACCTGAGGAGAGGTGACGGTGCCCAGAGCCACGCCGTTCATCTCCACCACATAGGCGGGGGTGTAAACGGAGGTGACCACAGCGGCCACGCCCACAACGGCGGCCACAGCCAGGAAGTGGAAGGGGCTGATGATGCGGCGGCCGCCGGCAGTGGCGGCGTCGGTCCAGTGCTGGAACCGCTTGGCGCCGGTGCGGAACGCGGCGCCGGCAGCCTGGGCCTTGGCCCGGAGACGGGCGGTCAGGCTCTCAGTCTCCCGTTCCTGTGGAATATGAAGGATCTCGTCCATGGGGGGATTCCCCTCCTATATCGTGGAATATCAATGAGTCTGTATCCGGTCTGTATCCGATCGGTAACAGCCGGAAACGAAAAGGTTACAAATGGTTACAGTCGTAATGATACACGCATCTGATCCAAAAGTCAAGGCTTTCCGGGAAAAGCGAACAGTTTCTCTCCCTGTGGAGAAAGGAATTTTCACACCACGACATCTGGTGGATAGGACAAAAAAGGAACCGCCCCACCCCCAAGACCGGCGGTTTTCCGCCCCTGTCCGCCAAACTTTTTTGTCAATTTGCCGGAAGCCTTCCATATTTAAAAAACCGGAGCACCCTGACGAGTGCTCCGGTTTCCGTAAGTAACTGATTAAGCCAGCGCAGCAGTGATAATAGCCATAGAATAGACCTCCTGGGCGTTGCAGCCGCGGGACAGGTCGTTGATGGGGGCGTTCAGGCCCAGCAGCACGGGGCCGTAGGCATCGAAGCCGCCCAGACGCTGGGCGATCTTGTAGCCGATGTTGCCGGCGTTGATGTTGGGGAAGATAAAGGTGTTGGCCTGACCGGCGACCTTGGAGTCCTTGCACTTGGTCTCAGCCACCTTGGGAGACACGGCGGCGTCGAACTGCAGCTCGCCGTCCACGGCAAAGTCGGGATTGGTGGCCAGCACCTTCTCGTAGGCGTGACGCATCTTGTCCACGGTCTCGCCCTTGCCGGAGCCCTTGGTGGAGTAGCTCAGCATAGCCACCTTGGGGTCGATGCCGAAGGTACGGGCACAGTGGGCCACCTCGGTGGTGATCTCCACCAGCTCGTCCTCGGTGGGATCGATGTTGATGGCGCAGTCGCCCATGGCCAGCACGGTGTTGTTGCCCACGCCCTCACGGACCAGGATGAAGCAGGAGGACACGATCTTGTTGCCGGGCTTGGTCTTGATCAGCTGCAGGGCGGGACGGACGGTGTCGGCGGTGGAGTAGGTGGCGCCGCCCAGCAGGCAGTCGGCCACGCCCACCTTCACCAGCATGGTGCCGAAGTAGTTGCCCTTCTTCAGAGCAGCGCGGCACTCATCGGGAGTCATCTTGCCCTTACGCAGCTCCACCATGGCGTCCACCAGCTTATCCATCTCGGGATAGGTGGCGGGGTCAATGATCTCGGCGCCCCGGATGTTGTAGCCGGCCTCCTCAGCGGCGGCCTTGACCTCCTCCTCGTTACCGATGAGCACGGGAGTCAGGAAGGTACCGGCCAGCAGACGGGCGCTGGCCTCCAGGATACGGGGGTCGGTGCCCTCGGTGAACACGATGCGCTTGGGGCTCTTCTTCAGAGTGTCAAT
Source organism: Flavonifractor sp. An112 (assembly GCF_002161085.1). Classification (GTDB taxonomy): domain Bacteria; phylum Bacillota; class Clostridia; order Oscillospirales; family Oscillospiraceae; genus Flavonifractor; species Flavonifractor avicola. Next base: position 73,170 of record NZ_NFLU01000011.1, read on the forward strand.
CAGGGTCTGAAACATATGAATAGCCATGGGAATCTCCTCCATTTCAAAGTTCCGTACTTTTGCCAAATACTTGGCGGTATAGCTATTATACACCTGCTCTCAGGACAATCACAAGGACCAGTACGAAAAAATATTGTGGAAAAATCCGCTTTACTTTTGGTATTTTTGCAATTATACTATACACACTGTTTTTTAGGAGAGGTGTGCTATGACTTCTGATTTTTCCCGCTGCCTGTCTCTGCTGCGGCAGGAGAAGGGCGCGTCTCAGCGGGCGGTGGCCAAGGACCTGGGCATCAGCCAGGCGCTGCTGTCCCACTATGAAAACGGCGTCCGGGAGCCCGGCCTGGCCTTTGTCATCAAGGCCTGCAACTACTATAACGTATCCGCCGACTTCCTGCTGGGCCGGACCCTGAGCCGGGACGGCACAACCATCGCCGCCGAGGAGCTGTACGACTACTCCACCGAGAAGGACAACGTGCTCCACGGCTCCATCCTGGCCACCCTGAACAAGAAGCTGCTGGTCAACTCCACCGGCGTGCTCTTTGACCTGCTGGGCAAGACCGGCAAGAAGGAGGCCATCAACGCCGCCGCCGACTATCTGGGCACCGCCATCTATAAGCTGTTCCGCCACCTCTACCGGGCGGACGGCACCCAGAACGAGGACTTTTTCTCCGTCCCCGCCCGGCAGTTCACTGCCGGGGTGCCCTTTGCCGACATGATCTGCGCCGAGGCCGACTACACCGAGGCCCTGGCCGCCCACGTCAAGGACAAGGGCAACTTCCCTCCCATGAACAACGACGCCCTGATGGAGAACTATCCCGGCCTGTACCAGTCCCTGCTCCAGATCATCCACAATACCGGCGAACGTATCAACCGCCGGACGGCAGAGCGCCGGGAGAAGTAACAGACCTTCCCCCCACCCCATCACCAAAATCACATCATTACGGGAGGTATGACCTCGTCCTCCCAAACTCCATATCCTTCGCTTTCCCCTGACGGGCAAAGCTCACTCATTCCGTTGCTCGTCCTCTCCAAATCAAACCCGCTGCGCTGGGCTTTGATTTGGTTCATCCCCCAACTGGAGGTTTGTCTATGACTGATCAATCCAAGATTCGTAACTTCTCGATCATTGCTCACATCGACCACGGCAAGTCCACCCTGTCCGACCGGCTGATCGAGCAGTGCAACGCCGTGACCGCCCGGGAGATGGAGTCCCAGCTGCTGGACAACATGGACCTGGAGAAGGAGCGGGGCATTACCATCAAGGCCCGGGCCGTCAAGCTCAACTACGCCGCCGAGGACGGCAACACCTACGAGCTCAACCTCATCGACACCCCGGGCCATGTGGACTTCAACTACGAGGTGTCCCGGTCCCTGGCCGCCTGCGAGGGCGCCATTCTGGTGGTGGACGCCGCCCAGGGCATTGAGGCCCAGACCCTGGCCAACACCTACCTGGCCATGGAGCACGACCTGGAGATCCTGCCGGTGGTCAACAAGATCGACCTGCCCGCCGCCGACCCCCAGCGGGTGAAGGACGAGATCGAGAATATCATCGGCATCCCCGCCCAGGACGCCCCCGAGATCTCCGCCAAGGTGGGCATCAACATCCCCGCCGTGCTGGAGGACATCGTGAAGAATGTCCCCGCCCCCAAGGGGGACCCCAATGCCCCCCTGAAGGCCCTCATCTTTGACAGCCAGTACGACGCCTACCGGGGCGTCATCGTCTACTTCCGGGTGATGGAAGGCACCATCAAGACCGGCATGAACGTAAAGCTGATGGCCTCCGGCGCCACTTATCAGGTGCTGGAGTGCGGTCACCTGCTGCCCCTGGGCATGGAGAGCTGCAAGGAGCTCATCGCCGGCGAGGTGGGCTACTTCACCGCCTCCATCAAGAATGTGAAGGACACCCAGGTGGGCGACACCATCACCGGCGCCGATTCTCCCGCCAACCAGCCTCTGCCCGGCTACCGCCCCGCCCGGGCCATGGTGTACTGCGGCATCTACACCGAGGACGGCTCCAAGTACCCCGACCTGCGGGACGCCCTGGAGAAGCTCCAGCTCAACGACGCCTCCCTGTCTTTCGAGCCGGAATCCTCCGTGGCTCTGGGCTTCGGCTTCCGCTGCGGCTTTTTGGGGATGCTCCACATGGAGATCATCCAGGAGCGGCTGGAGCGGGAGTTTGACCTGGATCTGATTACCACCCTGCCCTCCGTTATTTACCGCATCACCAGGACCGACGGCAGCGTGGTCATGGTGGATAACCCCCACAACTACCCCGATCCCGCCGTCATTGAAATGGCGGAAGAGCCCTACGCCAAGGTGTCCATCGTCTCGCCCCCCGACTATGTGGGCAACATCATGCCCATGTGCCAGGAGCGCCGGGGCGAGTACAAGGATATGCAGTATCTGGACACCAATCTGGTGGAGCTCCACTACTCCATGCCTCTGGGGGAGATCATCTACGATTTCTTCGACACCCTGAAGGCCCGCACCAAGGGCTATGCCTCTCTGGACTATGAGATGGACCGCTACGAGCCCTCCGAGCTGGTGAAGGTGGATATGCTCCTCAACGGCGACCAGGTGGACGCTCTCTCCTTTATCGCCCACAAGGACAAGGCCTATCCCCGTGCCCGCCGTCTGTGCGAGAAGCTGAAGGAGAACATCCCCCGTCAGCTCTTCGAGGTTCCGGTCCAGGCCGCCATTGGCGGCAAGGTCATTGCCCGGGAAACCGTCAAAGCCATGCGCAAGGACGTGCTGGCCAAGTGCTACGGCGGCGACATCACCCGAAAGAAGAAGCTGCTGGAGAAGCAGAAAGAGGGCAAGAAGAAGATGCGGAGCCTTGGTACGGTTCAGATCCCGACAGAGGCGTTTATGGCCGTGCTTAAATTGGACGAAGAATAAGGCAAAAGACCTGCTGCATGATTGCAGCAGGTCTTTTTTGTATCCGCCTCCTCAGCTGAGGAACAGCTCCACATCCTCCACCGTCAGACCGGTCTGGAGGGCCAGGTTGATGCCGAACCCCACCACCTTGGCCAGGTCGGTGACCCGGGCGTCGATGTCCCTGGGGGTGACCATCAGCCCCTCCCCCGCCCCCTGAAGGGCCTGGGGGTCCAGATGGGCCTGACCCGCCTCAGCCAGCAGGTCGGCGGCCAGGGTGGCCCCATCCACCACCGTGGGCACCCCCACGGCGATGACAGGCACCCCCAGGCTGGCCCGGTCCAGGGCCGCCCGGGCGTTGCCCACCCCGGAGCCGGGGGTGATGCCGGTATCGGCCAGCTGGACGGTGGTACACACCCGGCTTAGGCTGCGGGAGGCCAGGGCGTCCACCGCGATGACGCAGGAGGGGCGGATCTTTTCGGTCACCGCCCGCACCAGCTCCCCGCTCTCCACGCCGGTGGTGCCCAGCACCCCCGCCGCCAGAGCGGCCACCGGCCGGAAGGAGCCGAAGTGCTCCGGCACCTGCTCCACCAGATGGCGGGTGACCATGGTGTGGTCGGCGGCAGCGGGTCCGATGTTGTCCGGGGTGATAGCCCGGTTGCCCAGCCCCACCACCAGGGCAGGGGCCCCTTCCGGCAGCTTGAGCAGGACTTTCAGCTCCGCCGCCACCGCCCGGGCCGCCCGGCCAAAGGCGTCCTCCTCCCGGCGGACCAGAGCCGACAGGTCCACCGTCACGTAGGTGCCCACCGGCTTGCCGATGGCCTTTGCCCCCCGGTCATCCAGCACTTTGACCGTGGTCACCGGGTAGCCCTCCCGGGTGGATTCCTCCTGAGTCACGCCGGGCAGCTCCCCGGTATTGCCCCCCTCCCGCCACAGCTGGGCGGCCTCCAGCGCCAAATCCGTCCTTCTTTGTTCCATATGCGTCCTCCTGTACACCCCAAGATATGGTGTTTTGTATGCTGCTTGCCTCTATTTTTTGCGGAGAGCGGCCCCATATACAAAAAAAGTGAAAAAACCTAAAAAAAACTGTTGCAATTTCTCTTGCTTCCTGCTAGAATGTAAAAATGCACAGGCAAACTATGTGTATTTACTATCGTCATCGGAGGAGGTGTTTGGTTTGCCGAATATTAAATCTGCCAAGAAGCGTGTCCTGGTGAACGAGACCAAGGCCATGCAGAACAAGGCTGCGAAGTCCGCTCTCAAGACCGACATCAAGAAGTTTGAGGCTGCGCTGGCTGAAGGCAACCGCAGCGAGGCCGAGGGCGCTTACAAGGTGGCCGTTAAGGCGGTCGACAAGGCCGTGGTTCATGGTCTGCTGCACCGGAACAACGCTGCGCACAAGAAGAGCGCCATGACCATCAAGCTGAACAAGCTGGCCTGATCTGTGGTCAACATGAAACCGCCTGCCATGCAGGCGGTTTTTTGCTGCCCAAACGGGACCGGCCGGTTTCTCCCCTTGCATTATCTTCCATTTTATGGTATATCTAAAAGGAACCTGTGTCCGGGAGGTGGGCCCATGCCCAAAGAGCTGCTGAAAAAGAAGCCGGTGAAATTTGCGCTGGAGATGGTGGACATTTATTTCTCCAAGCACATCTCCCGCTCGGCGGCGGAGCTGGCCTACTTTCTCATCCTGTCCTTTTTCCCCCTGCTCATCTGCATCAATGCTTTTATCAGCCTGCTGCCGGTGGATCTGGAGGAGATTTTGGCTGCCGCCTCCCCCCTGCTGCCCAGGGCGGCCCGGGATATTCTGATGGAGTATGTGGGCTATATCACCACCAATCAGTCTCCCGGCCTGCTCATTGCAGGGGTTTTCATGACGGTGTTCTTTGCCTCGGCGGCCTTCCGGGCCCTGATGAACATTATGGAGGAGATCTATGGCCGTAAGGGCTACCGGGGCCTGCGGCAGGTGATCGCCAGCGTGCTCTTTGCCCTGCTGCTGCTGGTCACCATCTTCCTCTCTTTAGTGGTGCTTCTCACCGGCGGCTGGCTCTTCCAGGCGGCGGAGCGGCTGCTCCATCTGGATACCAACTCCCTGCCCTGGGACTGGCAGTGGATGCGCTTTCTGCTCCTCTTTCTGCTGGTATTCCTCTTCGTGATGCTGGTGTATCGGGTGGCCGCCCCCCAGGGCAAACCACGCCCGCCGGTGATGACCGGGGCCTTTCTGACCGCGGTGGTGCTCTCCATCTTTTCCATCCTGTTTTCCTGGTTCATCGGCCTGTCCTCCCGGTATTCCCTGGTGTACGGGTCCCTGGCCTCCATCATTATCATGCTGGTGTGGCTCTACCTGTGCGGCAACATCCTCATCATCGGCAACATCTTCAACTGCGTGTGGTACAAGCACAAAAAGCTGAAGCTGCTGAAAGATTTAAAAAAAGAAGAGAAATAAAAAGGGCCTGTTGCAAAATGTGCAGCTCGTACAAAGACCCGTCATTCCGAGAAAAACGGCCGCCCACCGGGCGGCCGTTTTTCGTGGGAATCCGTCCCTTTTGCCGGGGAAACGGATTGCCACGCCAGTGTGCGCACTGGCTCGCAATGACAGGTTTGTGCAAAACAGCTATTTTGCAACAGGCCCTTTTTTATCGGTTATTTTGCTTCCAAATCTCTGCTAATCCCAGGAAGGTCAGGTGAGGCTCCCAGGCGGTGGAGATGGAGAGCAGAGGGCGTACCAGAGTGCTGTTGCCGCCGGTGAGCACCACCGTCAGGGGGCCCAGCTCCTCCTCCAGCCGCCTGACAATGCCCTCAATGGCCCCGGCGGCCCCGTAGAGAGCGCCGTACTTCATGCAGGACACGGTGTCGGTCCCCAGCAGCCCCTCCGGCGTGGACAGGGTGATGGGGGGCAGCTGGGCGGCCCGGGCGGACAGGGCCTCCAGGCCCAGAGCCAGGCCGGGCAGGATCATGCCGCCCCGGAAGAGGCCGCCCCTGTCCACCACCGACAGGGTGGTGGCGGTGCCCATATCAAAGACTGCCACCGGGGGCGTATAACGGGCCAGAGCGGCCACGCAGTCCACCACCCGGTCCATGCCCAGGTTGGCGGTGTCGTAGCCGCTGAGATCCAGACCGGTGTGGGTGGTTTTATCCACCACCAGGACAGGCTTTCCGGTGATGGCCTTCAGCCCCTCCCCTACCGGGCCGGTAAGGGCGGGCACCACCGAGGAGAGAACGGCCCCTTTGGCCTCCACCCCCTCCAGCAGATCTTGGAGAGATGCGGTCCAGTCCAGAGCGGGGTCACTGGGCAGCTTTTTTACAAAGGCCACCTGATCCCCCCGCAGGCCCGCTACGGCAACGGTGGTGTTGCCAATGTCAACGGTGAGCAGCATCTCAGGCGGGTTGAACGGCAGCGGGAGCTTTCTCCAGCTTGAGAGCCCGCACCATGGGCACGCACACCGCGGGGGTGATGACGGCGGCCACAATGGCCTCGGGCACGCCGTTGGCGGCCACGATGCCCAGGATGAAGCCCAGCACCGCGTCGGCGGGGATACCCTGGGCGGCGGCATAGGCCTCGGTGAAGATGACGCCGATGGAGCCCATGACCAGGGCGGTGTTGGTGAGCGCGCCCACAATACCGGCGATCACCATGCCAACCGTCTGGATACCGGCGTTGGACTTGCGGAAGAGGGTCTTAATGAGGGTGTACACCAGCCAGGGGGTGACGCCCACCAGGATACGGGGCACAAAGCAGATGAACAGAGCCCAGGGGCTGCCCCGGTCCAGGCCGGGCACGGGAATGAAGGGGGAAAACACAAAGGAGGAAAGACCGGGTACCAGCGTATTTTTGATCATGCTGGACAGACCGAACATTCCTCCCAGGAACGCGCCCTTCTTGGGCCCCAACAGAATGGAACCGATGATGACCGGCACATGGAGAATGGTGGCCTTGATCACAGGCAGGTCGATAAGACCCAGGGGTGTAAAGGTGAGCAAAAAGATGATGCCGGTAAACATCGCCAGAATGGCCATACCCTGCACCTGCTTGCTCCGCTGAGACCGGGTGAGCGCTTTTTTCATATTCAATTACCTCCAGCTGCCGTTCCTCTTAAGAGGATACAGCGCATATTTTGGGTGACTGACCACCGATGGGCTGGGACCTGCCGTCTCCTGAGAGTACAGCGGTCCCCGACGGGGACAGCCGCAGATATTATAGCGGTTTTATCCCCAAAATGCAATGGGAATGTGGAAAACTTACTTTGTGTCTGCTATAATTGAGGGACACATCACGGCGGCGGAAGGCCGTCCCTACAGATCATAAGGAGCTTCTTGCTATGCAGTTAAAAGGAAAAACCGTGCTGCTGGGGGTCACCGGCGGCATCGCCTGCTACAAATCCGCCAACCTGGCCTCCGCCCTGGTGAAGCAGGGGGCCAACGTCCAGGTGCTCATGACCAAAAATGCCACCGAGTTCATCGGTCCCCACACCTTTGAGTCCCTCACCGGCAACCGGGTGAGCGTGGACACCTTCGACCGCAACTATCAGTTCCAGGTGGAGCACATCGCTCTGGCCGACCAGGCCGATCTGGTGCTGGTGGCTCCCGCCACCGCCAACGTGCTGGCCAAGCTGGCCCACGGCCTGGCCGACGATATGCTCACCACCACTATTCTGGCCTGCAACTGCCCCAAGATCGCCGCCCCCGCCATGAACACCAAAATGTACGAGAACCCCGTCACCCAGGACAACCTGGACATTTTGCGCAAGTATGGCTGGGAGATCGTGGAGCCCGCCAGCGGCCGTCTGGCCTGCGGGGCCGTGGGCAAGGGCAAGATGCCAGAGCCGGAGGACCTGCTGGAGACCGTCCTCCACGCCCTCAGCCACGAGAAGGATATGACCGGCCTTAAGGTGCTGGTCACTGCCGGTCCCACCCGGGAGGCTCTGGACCCGGTGCGCTATCTCACCAACCACTCCACCGGCAAGATGGGCTACGCCATCGCCAAAGCCGCCGCCGCCCGGGGGGCCCAGGTCACCCTGGTGTCCGGGCCGGTGAACCTGAAAAAGCCCCCCTACATGGAGGTGGTGGACATTGTGTCCGCCCAGGATATGTTTGATGCGGTGACCAGCCGGGCGCCGGAGCAGGATATCATCATCAAGGCCGCCGCCGTGGCCGACTACCGCCCCGCTTCCGTGGCGGAGGACAAGATCAAGAAGAGCGGCAATGATTCCGACCTCTCCCTCCCCCTGGCCCGCACCAGCGATATCCTGGCCTGGCTGGGTGAGCACCGGGTGCCCGGTCAGTTCCTGTGCGGCTTCTCCATGGAGACGAGAGACATGGTGGCCAACTCCAAAAAGAAGCTGGAGAAAAAGCACATCGACCTCATTGCCGCCAACAACCTGAAGCAGGCGGGTGCGGGCTTTGGGGTGGATACCAACGTGCTCACCCTCATCGCCGCCGACGGAGCCAAGGAACTACCCCTCATGAGCAAGGAGGAGGCCGCCCACGCCCTGCTGGACGAAATTATGGGCCGCCGGTGAGGATTCCCCCCTTTTTGCCTTGACGGTAGGGGGAAAAAATGATAGAATAGCCCGCGATAAGGCAGTGATCGGGAAGAGTACCCCCATGTTTCCGCACCAGAGAGGAGCCGGACGGTGCAAGGCTCCGGCGGAGGTGGAGGGAAGGCGCCCGTGAGCCGCGGGGAGGCAATGCCCCGCCGGTCCCCCGCCGTTACCGGGTTCGAGTGCGGACAACTTGTCCGAATTCAGGTGGTACCACGGATTTTTCCGCCCTGAGCTTAGGCTCAGGGCGGTTTTTTCTTAGCCTTCCCCTGGGGGAAGGTGCCCCAGTGCGCACACTGGGGCGGATGAGGGAAACGGTACCATATATGTATAAATTACAAACAAAAGGAGTTTGATTGTACCATGAAAAACACCGAAAAGACCATGGAGCAAATCGTCACCCTGTGCAAGGGCCGGGGCTTCATCTTCTCCGGCTCCGAGATCTACGGCGGCCTGGCCAACACCTGGGACTACGGCCCTCTGGGTGTGGAGCTGAAGAACAACGTCAAGAAGGCCTGGTGGAAGAAGTTCGTCCAGGAGAACCCCTACAACGTGGGTCTGGACGCCGCCATCCTCATGAACCCCCAGACCTGGGTGGCCTCCGGCCATCTGGGCGGCTTCTCCGATCCTCTGATGGACTGTAAGGAGTGTAAGGAGCGTTTCCGCGCCGACAAGCTCATCGAGGACTGGTGCGCTGAGAACAGCGTGGAGCTGCCCAAGCCCATCGACGCCTTCTCCCAGGAGGAGATGAAGAACTTCGTCGAGGAGAACAACATCCCCTGCCCCACCTGCGGCAAGCACAACTTCACCGACATCCGTCAGTTCAACCTGATGTTCAAGACCTTCCAGGGCGTCACCGAGGACGCCAAGAACACCGTGTACCTGCGGCCTGAGACCGCCCAGGGCATTTTTGTCAACTTCCAGAACATCCAGCGCACCACCCGCAAGAAGCTGCCCTTCGGCGTGTGCCAGGTGGGCAAGTCCTTCCGCAACGAGATCACCCCCGGCAACTTCACCTTCCGCACCCGTGAGTTCGAGCAGATGGAGCTGGAGTTCTTCTGCAAGCCGGGCACCGACATGGAGTGGTTCCAGTACTGGCGCTCCTTCTGCAAGGAGTGGCTGCTGAGCCTGGGTATGCAGGAGGAGAACCTGCGGCTGCGTGACCACAGCCCCGAGGAGCTGTGCTTCTACTCCAAGGGCACCACCGACTTCGAGTTCCTCTTCCCCTTCGGCTGGGGCGAGCTGTGGGGCGTGGCCGACCGTACCGACTACGACCTGACCCAGCACCAGAACACCTCCGGCAAGGACATGACCTACTTCGACCAGGAGACCGGCGAGCACTATATCCCCTACGTGGTGGAGCCCTCCCTGGGCGCCGACCGTGTGACTCTGGCCTTCCTGGTGGACGCCTACGACCAGGAGGTGGTGGGCCAGGACAAGAAGGGCAACGACGACATCCGCACCGTGCTGCGCCTCCACCCTGCTCTGGCCCCCTTCAAGTGCGCCGTGCTGCCCCTGAGCAAGAAGGAAGTGCTGGCCGGCCCCGCCCAGCAGCTTCGGGACGAGCTGGCCCGCGACTTCATGGTGGACTACGACGACGCCGGCTCCATCGGCAAGCGCTATCGCCGCCAGGACGAGATCGGCACCCCCTTCTGCATCACCCTGGACTTCCAGACCGTGGGCGACGAGAACACCCCCGCCGACAACTGCGTCACCATCCGTGAGCGCGACTCCATGGAGCAGGTCAGAATCCCCATGGATCAGGTCAAGGCTTATATTGCCGAGCGCGTGAAGTTCTGAGTATAAAGGACAAAAAAGCTCCGGTTCTTTGTGAACCGGAGCTTTTTTCTGTCAAAACCCGCCAAATAGTGATGTTAATTTTTCTTACATCATGTATATTTGTCTAAATCGCACAACTTTTCTTACATAGTTTGATTTATTATTACATAATTGACACACAGCTTCAATGATGATAATATTTTCACAGAAGGTAAAGTTTTTTATCGCCGCAAAAATATTTTTAAAAGGAGTGTCTTTTATGGAACGCAACTTCCAGACCGCTGAGCCCTTCCGCATCAAAGTGGTGGAGCCCATCAAGAAGACCACCCGGGCCTACCGCACCCAGGCTCTGAAGGACGCCCAGTACAACGCCTTTCGTCTGAAGGCCGAGGACGTGTATGTGGACTGCCTCACCGATTCCGGTACCTCCGCCATGAGCACCGAGCAGTGGTCCGCCATGATGCTGGGCGACGAGAGCTACGCCGGCTGCAAGAGCTTCTATAAGCTGGAGGCCTCCGCCCAGGAAGTGTTCGGTATGCCCTACGTCCAGCCCACCCACCAGGGCCGCGGCGCCGACTTCATCATGGCCCAGTATTACGCCAAGCCCGGCAAGTATGCCGTGGGCAATATGCACTTTGATACTTTTCACGGCAACGCCGAGATCCTGGGCGCCATTCCTGTGGACTGCGTCATCGACGCCGGCCTGGACGCCGCCAGCCCCGCCGAGGACTTTAAGGGAAACATCGACCTGAACAAGGTGCAGAAGATCATTGACGAGCACGGCGAGGACGCCATCTCGGTGATCATCATCACCGTCACCTGCAACAACAACGGCGGCCAGCCCGTGTCCATGGCCAACATCAAGGCGGTCAGCGAGTTTGCCAAGGCCCACAACATTCCCGTGGTCATCGACTCGGCCCGTCTGGCCGAGAACGCCTGGTTCATCAAGACCCGGGAGCCCGGCTATGAGAACAAGGACATCAAGGAGATTACCCGGGAGATGTTCTCCTACTGTGAAACCGCTACCATGAGCTCCAAGAAGGACGGCCTGGTGAACATCGGCGGCCTGATCGTCACCCGCAACCACGACTTCTACCTCTATTCCAACGTCCAGGCCATTGTCCACGAGGGCTTCATCACCTACGGCGGCCAGTCCGGCCGTGACATGGAGGCTCTGGCGGTGGGTCTGCGGGAGGCCACCACCGACGAGTACCTGGAGTACCGCATCAACCAGGTCAAGTACCTGGGCGACCGCCTGAAGGAGAAGGGCATCCCCTGCGTGGAGCCCAGCGGCGGCCACGGCATCTATGTGGACGCCCGCCGGTTCTTCCCCCACATCCCCCAGTGCGAGTTCCCCGCCCAGCGGCTGGTGGTGGCCCTCTACGAGGAGGCCGGCATCCGGGCCGTGGAGATGGGCGCCTGCGCCTTCGGCGGCAAGGACCCCGTCACCGGCGAGCCCATCTGGCCCGCTCTGGAGCTGATGCGCATCTCGGTGTCCCGCCGGGTGTACACCAACAACCACCTGGACTGCATCGTGGACGCACTGGAGTACATCTACCAGCACCGTGACGAGTACAAGGGCATGAAGCTGGTTTATGAAGGCCCCATTACCGCTCTGCGGCACTTCACCGCCGGTTTCGAGCTGCTGTAATCACACGGGCCCCGGACCGGGGCCTGACACCGGGTCCCGGTCCGCATTTTTACAACCAGATGGTACAAACTGTACCGGGGAGACCCCCCTCAGCCGGAACAAAGTCAACGTCCGCTTTGTTTGGACAGGCGCGCCTGTGCGCCCGGTCGAACGGCTCAGCGCAAAAAAACCGCGGAAAAGCTGGCACTTTTCCGCGGCTAATGGGCAGAAAACCCATCCGTATGGATGGGAATCCTGAACATCAAATTTAATTATATGCCCATTCTCCTCCTCTGTCAAGGGGCGGATGCGCAGGGCGGCGGCCACCTGCCGCCAGCATCAAATTGAATCTTGTTCCCATGCCGCCGGTCTCCAACATCCCTGTACGCTTGCAAAGAGGATAGGAGGGACAACAAATGGGAAAACCTGACAACACCCTGCAAACCCCTGATCGTGAACAATTCGGCAGCCGGATCGCCTTTGTGCTGGCCTCCATGGGCGGCGCCATCGGCCTCGGCAACATCTGGAAATTCCCCTACCTGGTGGGACAGCACGGCGGCGCAGCCTTCATTGTCGTCTATCTTCTGGCGCTGCTGTTGGTGGCCACACCCGTGCTGATGACGGAATTCGCCATCGGCCGCAAGACGGGCACCAGCTACACCACCGCCCTGAAAAAGCTGCTGCCCGGCAAGAAGTGGTATCTGCTGGGCATCATCGGCGTCATCGCCCTGACCCTGACCCTGTCCTTCTACGGCGGCATCGCCGGCTGGACGGTGGCCTATCTGACCAAGTCCATCACCGGTTCCTACAGCGGCATGGGTGCCGATGAGATCGGCGCCATGTTCGGCAGCTTCTCCGCCGACCCCTTCCAGATGGTATTCTGGCTGGGCGTCATGCTCCTCATCACCACCGTGATCGTCCTGCGGGGCGTCAAGGGCGGCATTGAAAAGGTGTGCAACATCCTGCTGCCCATCATGTTCGTATTCATCATCTTCCTGGCCATCCGGGCCATCATGCTCCCCGGCGCCGACGCCGGTCTGGCCTTCTACCTGATCCCCGACTTCTCCAACCTGAACGCGGAGACCGTCATGGCCGCCATCGGCCAGGCCTTCTTCTCCCTGGGTGTGGGCTGCGGCAACCTGGTGATCTACGGCTCCTATCTGGACCGGAAAAAGACCATCGGCTCCAGTACCATCATGGTGGCTCTGGGTGACACTTCCGCCGCCATCCTGTTCGGCCTGATCATCTTCCCCTCCGCCTTCGCCTTCAACATCGAAGCCGGCATGGGCCCCCCGCTGGTCTTCATCACCCTGCCCGCCATTTTTGCCCAGATGCCCTTCGGCATGGTCTTCGCCTCCATCTTCTTCATCATGCTGTTCTTCGCCTGCCTGACCTCCACCATCTGCATCATGGAGGCCATTGTGGGCTTCCTGGTGGATGAACTGAAGATCGCCCGGAAGAAGGCCACCTGGATCGTGGCCGGCGTGGTGTTTGTCATCGGCTCGGTGATGATGATGTCCTTCGGGCCGCTGGCCGACTTCCTCATCTTTGGCAAGACCATCTTTGATTTCTTCAACGACACCGTGGTGTCCGCCATCCTGCTGCCGCTGGGCGCCCTGCTCATGGTCATTCTGGTGGGCTGGATCCTCAAGCCCAAGACCATCCTGGACGAGATGAACATCGGCGACGGCCTGAAGGTGAACCGCTATTACACCATTACCATCCGCTATATCGCCCCCATCGCCATCATCCTCATGTTCCTGCAGCTGATCGGCGTGATCACATTCTAGCCTCCCTCTTTCATTCAGCCCTCTTCTTATTCCCTGGTGCGGCAGGGCCCGGTTTGGCGCCGGACCCTGCCGTACCTCTGTTTTTCCGCCGCTTCCTCTGGACAATCGGGTGGTTTTGGTTTAAACTGAAATGAAGAAGAAAGGGAGCGCAGATATATCAACTGCCGCCCCAGTGAGGTGAGCCATCCATGGAACAGAAGAAACAGCTGGAATCCGTTCTGCCGCTGATGCGCTTTTTCGCAGAGATGCTGGGACCGGATGCTGAGATCATTTTATACGACGTGGATGACCGGGTGGTGTATCAGGTCCTCAACCCCATGGACGATGAGATGGTACCCGGCAGCGAGATGCGCTCGCTGGAGCGGAACCTTCTGGACTCGAAGATCTATGAAAAAGAAGATTTTATCGTCAATTACCGGGCACTTTCCCGCTCCAAGCATAAGCTGAAATCCGCCACCTTCTTTTTGAAAAACAACCCAGAGCGGCAGCTGCGGGGCATGATTACCGTCAACATCAACGTGGAGCGGCTGGTGGAGCTGCGGGATGCCCTCAATGTAATGATTTCGGGCTATCGGCCCTATGAGGCTCCCGCCGAGAGCCCCTTCTACAACAGCTTTGAGGTATCGGTGGAGGGGCTGGTATCCACCTCTATCCAGGAAGAGCTGGACAGCTTTGGGGTGGAACCCACCCGCCTGAGCTACCAGGAGAAGATGGAGATGGTGCGTCGTTTGGACGAAAAGGGTATCTTCCTGGTAAAGGGAGCCATTGCCGAGCTGGCCTCCGCCCTCAAGACCACCGAAACCAGCATTTACCGCTATTTGAACAAGCTTCAGGAACAATCCTGAACGATTTCATAAAAAACGTGCTGCAAAGGCAGCACGTTTTTTTACGCCTTTATGGCCTCCCGGGCGAAGTCGGCGGCCTGGTCCAGGTCGCTCTGGTCCGGGTGGGTCAGGGCCAGGTCAAAGGCCTGGATCATGGATTTCAGCTTGGCGTTGTCCGGGTCGGCCTTGAGCTGGGCCTCGTACCGGTCCTTCACCGTCTGGGGCATCTTTCCGGTGCAGAAGAAACTGCTCACCACCTGGTTGCCCTTGGGCACCTCCGCCTTGAAGCGGTCGGACAGGGAGGCAAAATACAGCTCGGAGATACCGAAACCGGCGGTGCCGAAGATGGCTACCCGCTTGCCGTACAGGCTATGTAAAAATTCCTGCATAGCCGGAGTGAGGGTACCCTTGTCGGTCCAGGACCCGGCAAAAACCAGCTCCGCCTGGTCCACGTTCTGGGGCGGCGGGCCGAAGGCCACAATGTCGTGGCCCTCACAGGCCTCCCGGATGGCCTGAGCCACCTGGGCGGTGTTGCCGGTCTGGCTGTCAAATACAATGGCGATTTTCATAGGTCCTCCTTTGGACGGCGGGCGCATACCGCGCCCCTACTTATACTTCCGGCTCTCCGCTACTGCTAATTCATCACAGCGGTTATTAAACGGGTTGTCGGCGTGGCCCTTGACCCAGTGAAGATGGACGGTGTGGTAGTCGCACAGGTCCAGCAGGGTGGCCCACAGGTCGGGGTTGAGGGCGGGCTTCTTGTCCCCCTTCACCCAGCCTCTGGCCTTCCAGCCCCTGGCCCAGCCCTTCTCCAGGGCGTCAATGACGTACTTGGAGTCAGAGTAGAGCTCCACGATGCAGGGCTCCTTCAGGGCCTTCAGGGCGGTGATGACGCCGGTAAGCTCCATGCGGTTGTTGGTGGTGTGGGCCTCCCCGCCGGAGAGTTCCTTTTTGAATTCTCCGTATTGCAGAATGGCCCCCCACCCGCCGGGGCCCGGGTTGCCGGAACAGGCCCCGTCGGTGTAAATGGTAACTGTTTTCATAGATCTCCTATTATAGCCTTCCCCTGGGGGAAGGTGGCTGGCCGAAGGCCAGACGGATGAGGGGAACGCCGCCTTTACCTGCCGGTCAATGACGGCACACACACCCTCAAAATTCTGTTTGATCTCAAGATTTGTAAAATGCAAAACCTTGATTTTTTCCACTTCTTGCAGGTAAGCCATTCTGGCGGCGTCCAGTTCTGGACCATTTCCCTCATAATGCTGGGAACCATCCAATTCAATGGCTAACCTGGCTTTGTAACAATAAAAATCCACAATATAAGGACCAAATGGCTTTTGTCGGAGAAATTGGACGGGATAGGTCCGCAAAAAATCATACCACAGATGATTCTCTTCTTTTGTGGCATTTTTTCGCAGTTTCTGTGCGCGAATGCGGGTGATATCTTCCATAGGCGCACCTCTTCCCCTCATCCGCCCCAGTGTGCGCACTGGGGCACCTTCCCCCAGGGGAAGGCTTTTTACAGCTCCTTCAAAATCTCCTGCCGCTTCTGCTCATACTCCTCTTTGGTAATGAGCCGCCGGTCATAGAGGGACTGGAGCTGCTCCAGCCGCTGCTCCGGGGTGCCCTTGGGATCGTCCACCGACACCCCCTCCTCCTCGATGTGGATCTCGGGGCCGATATACTTCTTGCCAAAGGCAGAATAGAAGTTGGTACCGGCGATCACAGCGGCAATGACGGTCCAAATGATGCCGAAAATAAGGCCGAAGCCCCCCGCCATGGCAAACTGGGGAATGACGACGAACAGGCCGATGAGCACAAAGACGCAGCCCACCACGCCCCCCGCCACCGAGCCGGGCTTACTGGGACGGTAGGTTACCCGTTTCCTGGACATAGCTTATTCCTCCCCTTCAGTGGTGCCGGTGTCCTCCTCTTCTTCCTCGTGGTCGGTGCGGGCGAAGGAGATAACCTTCACGCCCTCCTCCAGATTCATGATCTTGACGCCCTGAGCGGTGCGGCCGTAGGTGGAGATGCCGGACACCGCCATGCGGATGATGACGCCGGCGTCGTTGATAACCAGCACGTCATCGTTGTCGTTGACCACCTTGACCCCCACCACGGGACCGGTCTTGTCGGTGACGTTGTAGCCCTTCAGGCCGTAGCCGCCCCGCTTCTGGAGGCCGCCCGCCCGGATATACTCGTCCATCTCGGTGCGTTTGCCGTAGCCGTTCTCGGTGATCATCAGCACCTGATGGTCCTGCTTGGCCCGGGCGGCGCCCACCACGAAGTCGCCGGGGCGCAGGTTGATGCCCCGGACGCCGCAGGCGTCCCGGCCCATGCAGCGCACGTCGGTCTCCTTGAAGCAGATGGTCATGCCGTCGTGGGTGACGATCAAAATGGCCTGCTCCCCATCGGTCTCCCGGACGCAGATCAGCTCGTCCCCCTCCTCCAGGGTGATGGCCCGGATACCCGCCTTGCGGGCGGTAAAGATGGAGGAGAGCTGGATCCGCTTCACGGTACCCGCCCGGGTGACCATCACCAGATACCGGTCCTCGGGGAACTCCCGCAGGTGGATCATGGCGGTGACCTTCTCGTCCTGCTCGATGGGCAGCACGTTCACCAGGTTGGTGCCCTTTGCGGTGCGGCCGGCCTCGGGGATCTGGTAGCCCTTCTTCCGGTGGACCCGGCCCTTATTGGTGAAGAAGAGGATATAGTCGTGGGTGGAGGCGGTGAACACCGTATCCACATAGTCCTCCTCCTTGGTGGCCATGGCAGTGATGCCCTTGCCGCCCCGGCGCTGGGTGCGGTAGGTGGAGGCGGGGGTGCGCTTGATGTAGCCCCCGGCGGTGAGGGTGAACACGCACTCCTCCTCCTCGATCAGGTCCTCAATGTCGATCTCGTCCTCCACGTCCTGGATCTCAGTGACGCGGTCGTCGCCGTACTTGTCCCGGATGGCGGACAGCTCGTCCTTCAGCACGCCCCGCAGCATCTCCTCGGAGCCCAGCAGCTGCTGGAAGTAGGCAATGCGCTCCTCCAGCTCCTTGTACTCGGCCTCCAGCTTCTCCCGGTCCAGGCCCTGGAGGGCTTTCAGGCGCATATCCAGAATGGCCTGGGCCTGCACGTCGTCCAGGCCGAACCGGTTCATCAGGTTCTCCCTGGCGTTGTCGTAGCTGGAGCGGATGATGCGGATGACCTCGTCGATATTGTCCTGGGCGATGAGCAGACCTTCCAGCAGGTGGGCCCGCTCCTGGGCCTTCTTCAGGTCGTACTTGGTGCGGCGGATGATGATCTCCTCCTGGAAGGCGATGTACTCGTCCAGGATGTGCCGCAGGGACAGGATCTTGGGCTGGGACTGGTCGTCCACCAGGGCCAGCATATTGATGGCGAAGGTGGTCTGCAGCTGAGTCTGGGCAAACAGGCGGTTGAGCACCACCTGGGGATTGGCGTCCCGTTTCAGCTCAATGACCACCCGCATACCGTTTCGGTCGGACTCGTCCCGGATGTCGGAGATGCCCTCCAGACGCTTGTCCTCCACCTGGTCGGCCATGTTCTTAATGAGCTGGCGCTTGTTGACCTGGTAGGGGATCTCGGTGACGATGATGCGGGTACGGTCCTTGCCGAACTCCTCAAACTCGGTGCGGGCACGGACGCACACCCGGCCCCGGCCGGTGGCGTAGGCGGCCCGGATGCCGGAGCGGCCCATGATGATGCCCTTGGTGGGGAAATCGGGGCCCTTCACGTGCTCCATCAGGTCGGCCAGGGTGGCCTCCGGATTGTCCAGCACGCAGATGGTGGCATTGATGACCTCCCGCAGGTTGTGGGGCGGGATGTTGGTGGCCATACCCACGGCGATACCCGCCGAGCCGTTGACCAGCAGGTTGGGGAACCGGGAGGGGAGCACACGGGGCTCCTTCCGGCTCTCGTCGAAGTTGGGGTCCCAGTTCACCGTGTCCTTCTCGATGTCCCGGAGCATCTCGTCCGAGATCTTGGACATCCGGGCCTCGGTGTAACGGTAGGCGGCCGGGGGGTCGCCATCGATGGAACCGAAGTTGCCGTGGCCGTCCACCAGGGGATAGCGCATGGAGAAGTCCTGGGCCAGACGGACCAGGGCGTCGTACACGCTGGCGTCGCCGTGGGGATGGTACCGGCCCAGCACATCGCCCACGCAGGTGGCGGACTTCTTGAAGGGCTTGTCGGCGGTCAGGTTGTCCTCGTACATGGCGTACAGGATACGCCGGTGGACGGGCTTCAGGCCGTCCCGCACGTCGGGCAGGGCCCGGCCCTTGATAACGCTCATGGCGTACTCAATATAGGACTGCTCCATCTCCTTCACCAGAGGTGAAGTGACGATGGTCTGGTCCGGATACCGGATCTCCTCCGGATCGTACTGTGGCTTTTTGCTCATGCTGTTGCCTCTCAATCTTTATGATAGGGTGGTTCACGGCGGGCGGCCGCAAGGGCCGCCCCTACGTCAGGGCCGTGTAGGGGCGACCTTTATGGTCGCCCGAACTCCCTTAATAGTCCAAATTCACCGCGTACTTGGCGTTGCGCTCGATGAACTCCTTCCGGGGCTCCACCTTCTCGCCCATGAGGACGGTGAAGGTCTGGTCGGCCAGCACGGCGTCGTCCAGCTCGATGCGCTTGAGGGTGCGCCGCTCCGGGTCCATGGTGGTCTCCCACAGCTCGTGGGGGTTCATCTCGCCCAGGCCCTTATACCGGGAGATATCCACCTTGGCGTTGGGGTTGTCCCCCCGCAGCTCGGCGGACACCTGGTCCCGCTCCTCGTCGGAGAAGGCCACCCGTGTGGTCTTGCCCCGGGTCAGCTTGTACAGGGGAGGCACGGCGGCGTAGACGTAGCCGTGCTCAATGAGGGGCCGCATGAAGCGGAAGAAGAAGGTCAGCAGCAGGGTGCGGATGTGGGAACCGTCCACATCGGCATCGGCCATGATGATGATCTTGTGATAGCGCAGCTTGTCCAGGTCGAAGTCGTCCCCGATGCCGGCGCCCAGGGCGGTGATGACGGGGGTCAGCTTGTCGTTGCCGTACACCTTGTCGGCCCGGGCCTTCTCCACGTTGAGCATCTTGCCCCACAGGGGGAGGATGGCCTGGAAGCGGCTGTCCCGGCCCTGGGTGGCCGAGCCGCCTGCGGAGTCGCCCTCCACGATGTACAGCTCGGTGAGCTCGGGGTTGACCTCGTTGCAGTCCCGCAGCTTGTCGGGCATGGCGGCGCCGCCCAGGGCGGTCTTGCGGCGGATGGACTCTCTGGCCTTGCGGGCGGCCTCACGGGCCCGGTTGGCCATGAGGGCCTTCTCCAGAATAGCCTTGCCCACGGCGGGGTTCTCCTCCAGGTACTCGGACAGCTTCTCGGTGACGATGTTGTTCACCAGGGTACGGATGGAGGCGTTGCCCAGCTTGGCTTTGGTCTGGCCCTCGAACTGGGCCTCGGTGAGCTTGACGGAGATGACGCAGGCGATGCCCTCCCGGCAGTCCTCGCCGGACACCTTGTCCTCGTCCTTGAGGATCTTCATTTTTTTGCCGTAGTTGTTGAGCACGGTGGTGAGGGCACGCTTGAAGCCCTCCTCGTGCATACCGCCTTCGGGGGTGTGGACGTTGTTGGCGAAGGAGACGATGGTCTCGTTGTAGCCGTCGTTGTACTGGAAGGCCACCTCCGCCATGGAGTCCTCCTTCTGCCCCGCCATATAGATCACGTCGGGGTGGATGGGGTCCTTGGAGCGGTTGATGTAGGACACGAACTCCCGGATACCGCCGGCGTAGTGCATGGTGTCGCTCTGCTCCTTGCCGGGGCGTTTGTCGATGGTGTGGATCTTCAGGCCGGCGTTGAGGAAGGCCTCCTCCCGCATCCGGGTGTGGAGGGTCTCGTAGTTATACTCGGTGACCTCGAACATCTCGGGGTCGGGCTTGAACACCACCTCGGTGCCGTGGCGGCCGGTGTCACCCACCACCTGCATGGGCTGGGTCACCTTGCCCCGGGAGAACTTCATCTCGTAGATCTTGCCCTCCTTGTGGACCCGGACCTCCAGCCACTCGGACAGGGCGTTGACCACGCTGGCGCCCACGCCGTGGAGGCCGCCGGACACCTTGTAGCCGCCGCCGCCGAACTTACCGCCGGCGTGGAGGATGGTGAACACCACCTCCAGGGCGGGCAGGCCAGTCTGGGGCTGGATGTCCACGGGGATACCGCGGCCGTTGTCCACCACGGTGATGATGTCGCCCTCTCCGATGGAGACGGTGATCTCATCACAGTAGCCCGCCAGGGCCTCATCGATGGAGTTGTCCACGATCTCGTACACCAGGTGATGCAGGCCGGACTCGCTGGTGGAGCCGATATACATACCGGGGCGCTTGCGGACGGCCTCCAGACCCTCCAGCACCTGGATCTCGGAGCCGCCGTACTCGTGCTCCACCTGGGTGGTGTTCAGTTCCAATTCTAACTCGTCAGACATAATAACCTCCGCTAGATTAACCATAGGTTGGGTATGGCTCTGTGAGAGCGGCCATACCCCAAATTTTTTTATTCAAAACTGTTGTTCTCCGCCCGGCGCAGCAGGGTGGCGGCGGAGAGCTGGCACAGGTAAACCACCGGCGGCCCCTCCCGCCGGGCGCACAGCACAAAAGAGCGGGGCAGATCGTCGGACACGTTGACCAGCCGCCCCTCCTTTTCCGCCCGCTCCAGAAAGGACCGGGTCAGGTGGGAGGAGGAGGTGTTGTCCAGATCGAAGAGCCCCACCACGTCTCCAAAGGGCACCACCACGTTCTGACCGATGTGCAGATACATCTACTTGCCCTCCTTCTTGTCCCGGACGATTTTGGGCTTCCACAGCCAGCGGTACAGCTTCCAGCCCAGAAAGAGCCCCACAAAGAAGCCCAGGGCGGGCAGGCCGGGAATGAAGAGCAGCTGGGTCACCGGGGAGGTATCCGCCTCCCACAGGTTGAGCCGGTGGACCACAATGGCGGCTGTCACCAGAACGGCAGCCACCGGAGGGATCAGCTTCCACAGCTTGCTTCCCTTCCGGGTAAACTGGCACACCAGAAATTCCAGCAGAAAGCCCCCCACCAGGGGGACCAGGGCAAGGATCAAAAGTATCATAGTGTTCTCCTGAATCTGATCTGTATTACGGGCCGGTTTGTCATCCCACCAGTACGCCGTTGTGAATGTGGAAGGTCTTGCCCTCCCCCAGCCGGTCCAGGCTCATTTCCTCGCAGCAGGTGATAAAAACCTGGCCCCCATTGATGCGTTTGAGGACAAATTCCTGCCGTTTATGGTCCAGCTCGGACAGTACGTCGTCCAGCAGCAGCACCGGCCACTCCCCGGTCTCCTGGAAGAAAATTTCCCGGGAAGCCAGCTTGAGGGATAATGCCGCCGTCCGGGTCTGGCCCTGGGAGGCGAAGGTTTTGGCGCTCACCCCGTCCAGTTCCACGACCAAATCGTCCTTGTGGGGCCCCGACAGGCACTGCCGGGCCTCCAGCTCCGCCTTCCGGTGGGAGTCCTGATGTTTCAGCAGCTGCTCCAGCAGAGTACGGGTGGGGGCCAATGGATCATCGATGGTGCTCACCGTCTGGTAGCTCAGCCCCAGCTCCTCCCGTCCGCCGGAAAAGTCCCGGTGGATGGGGGGCGTCACCTCCCGGAGCCGCTTGATGAAGTAGGCCCGGTAGTGGATGAGCATGGCCCCGGTCTGAGCCATACGCAGATTGAACTCGTCCAGGGTGTCCAGCAGGGAGGGATGCTCCTCCCAGTCCCGCAAAATCCGGGTCTTATGTTCATAAAGACGCCGGTATTCCGCCAAAGCCTCGGCGTACCGGGGCCGCAGCTGACAGATGCAGTCGTCCAGGAACCGGCGGCGCACCGCGGCCCCCTCCCGGATAAGCCACAGATCTTCCGGGCAGAAGAGCACCGTGTTGAGTACCCCCGCCAGCTCCCCGGCGGTCTTTAATTTCACGCCGTTGGAGAAGAGCTGCCGCCGCACCCCCCGGCCCAGCTTGGCCTCCAGGGTGAAGTCCCGCCCCCGGGAAAAGACCTCCGCCTTCACAAAGGCGTGGTCCACCCCCATCTGGATCAGCTCCCGGTCGTACCGGGCCCGGTGGGAGGAGGCGGTGGACAGGTAGGCAATGCCCTCCAGCAGGTTGGTCTTGCCCTGGGCGTTCTCCCCCCAGATCACATTGACATTGGGAGAAAAGCTCCCCTCAAAGTGAAGATAATTGCGAAAAAAGTCCAGGCAGACCGACTTTACGATCATAAAACTTCTACGCGCAGGCCGTCCAGAGTAACCACGTCGCCGGGGCGCAGCTTCTTGCCCCGCATGGTGCACACCTCGCCGTTGACCTGGACCTCTCCGTCCTGGATGCGCTCCTTGGCCTCCCCGCCGGTCTCCACCAGACCCTCAAATTTCAGCAGGGATTCCAGCTTGATAAATTCCGTTGTGATTTTGGACTGAATGGTCTTCATACTTCCGAATTTCTCCCTTCTTCGTGCAGGGATTGCAGCAGTTCCCACAGGTCGGGCAGGGCCTTTTTCAGGGCCACCGGCCGGGCCTTGGCCCGGTCGTAAAAGAAGTGGCCGGAGGTGCCCTCCGCCCGCAGCTCCCCGGTGTCGGCGTTGACCATCTTGTAGGACAGCTGCATTTTGGCGGGAGACAGGGACTCCACCGCCATGTGGATGGCTACCGTCTCCCCAAACCGGGTCATGGAGCGGTACTTGCAGCTCACGTCGGTAACGGCAAAGTCGATGCCCGCGTCCACTGCCATATGGTAGCTCCAGCCGATCTGGTCCATAAAGTCGGTACGGGCCTCCTCCATCCAAAGGATATAATTTCCATGGTGGACGATGCTCATGCCGTCGGTCTCATAAAATTGAACCTTATGCAGGTAAGGATGCAGTTCCAAGGCATTTTTCCTTTCTTTCAGAACCTTTGTGCCCAATTTATTCCCCGGCCTTCAGGCGGACGGGCAGTACCATATACAGGAAATTCTCCTCCCCCTCGGTGGGCAGGATGACACAGGGGGACACGCTGGTGGACAGCTCCAGCCGCACCTTGTCGGCGGGGGCGGCCTTGAGGGCATCCATCAGGTACTTGTTGTTGAAGCCGATCTCCAGCCCCCGGCCGTCGCCGGTGACAGGGCACTGGTCGTAGGCGTCGCCGATGGCGGTTTTGGTGGAAATCTTCATCAAACCGTCCTCAAACACGCACCGCAGGGGACATTTCAGCTTCTCGGTGATAATGAGGGACACGCGCTCAATGGAGGACAGCAGAGTCCGGGTGTCTCCCTCCAGGCAGATATCGTTGCTGCGGGGGATAGCCTGGCGGTAGGCCAAAAACTCACCCTCCAGCCGGCGGGTCACCAGCATGGTGGAGCCGGCCTTGAACATGATGTGCCGGGCGCCCTGGGTCACCGACACCGGCTCGTCGCAGTCGGTGCAGATTTTTTCCACCTCGGACAGGGCGGAGCCGGGGACAACAAAGGAGAATTCCGGAGCGCCGTCCTTTTTGTCGATGGCCTCGTGGCGAAGGGCCAGCCGGAAGCCGTCCACCGACACCACAGTGAGGCCGTTTTCGCTAGCCTCAAAGAGGGAGCCGGTGTGGACCGGGCGGCTCTCGTTGTCGCTGACGGCGAAAATGGTCTGGGAAATCATGGCTTTCAGCTTGGACTGGGACAGGGTAAGGGAGTTCTGATATTCCACCGTGGGCAGCTCGGGGAACTCCTCCGGGTCGGTGCCCAGGATATTGAACTCACTGGGTCCACAGGTGATGTGGACCATATAGTTGTCGGTCTGGAAGGTGACGATGTCGTCAGGCAGCTTCCGGATGATCTCGCCGAAGAGCCGGGCGGCCAGCACCAGGGTGCCGGTTTCGCTGATGTCGGCAGGGACGATGGTGCGGATGCCGGTGTCCAGATTGTAGCCGGTGAGCCGCAGCTCCTGTCCGGCCTCCAGCAGAATGCCCTCCAGAGCGGGAATGGAGCTCTTGGGGGAAACGGCACGGGAGGCGGTGGAGATAGCGGATTGCAGCAGGGCTTTTTCGCAGGAAAATTTCATATTTGTTCGGTCCTCCGTTTCGTGGGGAGAGAAGGGGCTCCCCGGGATCTCTCTCGCTCCTCCGGAGAGAGGAGGGATATAGTTCGTAATAGTAAGCCGTAGGGGAAAACATTGTGGAAAAGTGGCGAAACTCCTTGTGACCCATGGTTTGGCCCGTCCACAGGGGGTGTGGACAAAAAAGAGGGGGTTTCCACAGGGGAAAAGGAGCAAAAAAGTTTTCCACATCCCCTTTTCCACATGTCCCCGAAAGAGGGTGGAAATGTGGAAGGCGGTCTGGAAACCGGATTTCCAGTGGGAATCCAGTTTCATTCATATTTATGCAGGAATATTCAAAGACCATTCAGCCTTATTCATACCGGGCGTTGATGTTGGCGTTGATGTCCTTGATGACTTCTGCAATTTCGGGGCTCTGTTTGGTCAATTTCTCGATCCGGTCAATGGAGTGCATGACAGTGGTGTGGTCCCGGTTGTCAAATTCCTTGCCGATCTCCTTCAGGGACAGGTTGGTCATGCGGCGGATCTGGTACATGGCGATCTGGCGGGCCAGCGCGGTGTCCTTGGTGCGGCCCTGGCCCCGGAGGGCCTCCTCGTCAATGTTGTAGAACTTGCTGACCTCGTCAATGATGATCTCCGGCGAGGGGAGGAACTCCGCCTTGTCCTTGAACATATCCCGGACGGCCCGGGTGACGGTGTCCACGTCCACGCTCTCCCCCATCAGCTCCTGGAAGGCCAGGATCTTGTTGACGGTGCCCTCGATCTGCCGCACATTGGAGGTGATGTTCTCGGCGATATATTGGAGGACGGGATCGGGCAGGTTCATACCCCGGCGGATGGCCTTGGTCTTGATGATGGCCACACGGGTCTCATAGTCGGGGGGCTGGATGTCCACGGGCAGGCCCCACTCGAACCGGGTACGCAGCCGGTCGTCCAGACGCAGCATCTCCTTGGGGGGGCGGTCGGCGGTGAACACGATCTGCCGCTTGGCCTCGTACAGGGTGTTGAAGGTGTGGAACATCTCCTCCTGGGTGGACTCACGGCCGGCAATAAACTGCACGTCGTCCATGAGGAACACGTCGGCGGAGCGGTACTTTTCCCGGAACTCCGGGTTGCGGCCCTCCCGGATGGCCTGGATCAGCTCGTTGGTGAAGGAGTCACCCTTGATATACACGATACGGTAATCGGGGTGGGCCTGATGGATCTTGTGGGCGATGGCGTAGAGCAGATGGGTCTTGCCCAGGCCGGACTCGCCGTAGATAAACAGGGGGTTGTAGGTCTGGGCGGGCTGCTCGGCCACCGCCAGGGCGGCGGCGTGGGCGAACTTGTTGGAGGCGCCCACCACAAAGCGCTCGAAGGTGTATTCCTCAGTGCCCGGGAGAAATACGTCGTCCACCTTCTTCTTGCCGTAGCCCTCCAGCTCCCCCTCTCCCAGCACCACAACCTCAAAGTCGGAGGAGAACAGCTCATGGAGGGCCTTCTGGATGTTGGGGATGTAGCGGGAATTGATGATATCCCGCTTGAAGTTGGTGGGGGTATGGAGCACAAACCGGTTGGACTCCAGCGCCACGGGGGTGGCGTCGTCAAACCAGGTGTTGATGGCGGTGGCTGTCATCTCCCCCTCCATCAGGGAGAGGACCTTGGCCCAGAGATCGGCCGGTAGATTCACGGAAAGACCACCTCTTTTGTAGAATAGATGGCCGCTGTGGGCGCAGCAAAACAAGACCTTGAAAGCCTGGGCTTTCAAGACCTGGGTCGTGGATGCTGCCGCCAGCGGCGGGAGTACAGATAATTTAACGCGTATCATTATAATGCGTACGGAACAAAGCCGAAATCCTTGGTTTTCAAGGTTTTCGGCTTTGTTCTAGTGCAAGAATTTTGGACAATAGTTCTCAAAATCCTTGCACCTTTCATTGGAACGCAGGACGTTCCAATGAAAATACGCATTGTAACAATGTCTGAATTCCATAAAACGGCCCCCCTGAGCCGTTTTATGGAATTGCGCGGCTGCTGCCGCGCAAATAAACTGATTTGCAGTTTATTCAGTAGACATTATTATAGCAAATCACCCTGTGGAAAGCAACGATACAATTATAAAAAGAAACTACTTTTCCACACAGGTTTCCACACAGTCTGACGGTGGCCGGCGGGCAGCCGGAACGGCCGCCTCTGCCCGGAGCCTCAAAAAAATAGGGCAGAAGGGCTTATGCGTGGGGGTGTGCTCAACATGGGCCACAAGATATGGTATTTCCCTGCCGGACCCAGAAAAAAACCAAAAAAGAAACCAAATTAGTGGTTGACAGCCTATTTTGAAATAGGCTATAATACCATGTGCATCGTGTAAACTGCTATGGTGTAAAGCAGTTTTGTTTGACGACCGCAGCCGAAAGGCTGTTGTGGTGGGCGGGGCAACCCGCTTGATTTTTGTACAGGAGGTGTCCCAACATGGTTCGTACCTATCAGCCCAAGAAGCGCCAGCGCTCCAAGGAGCACGGGTTCCGTAAGCGTATGCGTACCGCCAACGGCCGCAAGGTCCTGGCTCGCCGCCGCGCGAAGGGCCGCGCCCGTCTGACCCACTGATGGGTCCGCAAATGGAATAGGGCATTTCATAGGGGCGGGGGAGCTTTTCCCACCGCCCCTGCGCAGCATACGGAAGTTTGGACCGGGAAAGGAGGACCGCCGTGGAGCACACCGTATCCCTGAAGCAAAATCATGTGTTCCGCCGCCTTTACAGCAAGGGTAAGAGCGCGGTCAATCCCTGTCTTGCACTCTATTGCCGGAAGAACAACTCCCCCCGCAGCCGTCTGGGCATCACCGTGGGGGTGAAGGTGGGCAAGGCGGTGGTGCGCAACCGCACCCGCCGCCGCATCCGGGAGGCCTACCGCATCCATGAGGGGCGGTTCCTCCCCGGCTACGACCTGGTGGTGGTGGCCCGTGTCCGGGCCGGCCACAGCCGGTACCGGGAGGTGGAGCGCAGTCTCCTCTCTCTGGCGGACAAGCTGGGTCTGCTCCGAAAGGAGGAGGCCTGAATTGAAGCGCCTTCTGCTCGCTCTCATTCGGTTTTACCGCAAGCATATCTCCCCTGCCCGTCCCCCCTGCTGCCGTTTTATCCCTACCTGCTCCCAGTATGCGCTGGAGGCGGTGGAGAAATACGGCGCGCTCAAGGGGGGATTTTTGGCCATTCGCCGTATCCTCAAATGTCAGCCCTTCCATAAGCAGGAATCCATCGAGTACGACCCCGTGCCGTAACGGCAAGACAATGTAACTTGGAGGCGCACAAATGGAAATTATCCTCACCCCCTTTGCGTGGCTGCTGAAGGCTTTTTACAGCTTCTGCGGCAGCTATGGCCTGGCTCTGGTGTTCTTTGCCCTGGTGGTCAAGGTGGTGCTCTTCCCCCTCTCCCTGAAGGGCAAGCGCAGCATGATCCAGATGAACATTCTCCAGGGCCAGATGCAGAAGCTGCAGAAGCAGTATGGCAAAGACCGGCAGCGCTATAATCTGGAGGTCCAGAAGCTGTATCAGAAGGAGAAGATCAACCCCATGGGCGGCTGCCTGTGGTCCTTCATCCCCCTGCTCATCCTGATGATCCTCTACCCCATCATCCGTGAGCCCATCCACTACATGATGGGCATCAACGACGCCAATTCCCTCAATGCCATTGCCCAGGCCGTGGACTGGAGCACCCAGGCCGTGAACATGGGCTGGATCAAGGAAGCCGCCGATACCTTTACCAACAGCGCCTATAACCAGCTGTATCTGGCTTCCCTCATCAACGAGAACAACCTGGCTGCCGTGCAGCAGGCGGTCACCGCCGCCGGCGGTGTGGGTGCCAACGTGTTCTCCATCAACTTCAGCCTGTTTGGTCTGGTGGACCTGTCCCAGATCCCTCAGCTGCAGTTCTGGACCATTGCCGGCGGCTTTGGTCTGTTCCTGCTGCCGGTGATCTCCGCTGTGTCCGGCGTGCTCTTCTCCCTGATCTCCATGAAGACCAACGTGATCAACAAGCAGAGCGCTCAGGCCAACAATAGTACCGCCAAGACCATGCTCATCATCTCCCCCTTGATCTCCCTGTGGATCGGCTTCACCATGCCTGCCGCCCTGTGTCTCTACTGGGTGGCCAACAACGTGCTGAGTATGATCCAGGAGTTCCTGTGCAGCCGTATCCTGAAGAAGGACTACGAGGAGGCCGCCCGCAAGCAGGCCGAGCGCGAGCAGCAGGAGAAGGAAGAGGAGAAGGAGGAGCGCCGCCGCAAGGCCGAGGAGCGCGCCCGCCGCATCGAGGAAGAGAAGCTCAACAAGGGCAAGAAGAAAAAGGCCGAGAAGAAGCACGAGGACGAGGAGAAGATCCCCGGCATCGTGAAGGAGTACAGCCGGGTGGGTATCCGGCAGTACGCCCGCGGCCGTGCCTATGATCCCTACCGCTACAGCGAGGACGGCCCCACCTGCTATCCCGGCGAGGCCCCCATTTTCGGCAGAAAGCCGGACAAGGCCGCCCCTGTGCAGGAGACTGCCGCGGTGGAGGAGGCCCCCGCTCTGGAGGCCGTCCCCCAGGTTGACGCCTCTGCCGCTGACACCCCTGCCGCCGGTGACGGCGAAACCAAGGAATAACGGCGCCTGCCGTGGATTCATAAGGAGAGATACCCAAAATGCTGAAATGGATCGAGAGCACCGGCAAGAGCGAGGAGGCCGCCATCGAGGCCGCCCTGCAGAAGCTGGGCATGGATCGGGACGAGGTATCTGTGGAGGTCCTGGAGCGGGCCAAGTCCGGCTTCCTGGGGATCGGCAGCTGTCCCGCCAAAGTGAAAGTAACCTACGAGGCCCCCGACGAGCCCGAGACCCCCGCCCCCGTGGAGGAAAAGGCTCCCGTTGCCCAGCCCGTTCAGGAAGAGAAGCCTGCCCCTGCTGCGGAGGCTGAGGCCCCCGCCGCCGCCCCCGCCCAGGGGGAGAAGGCGGAGCAGATCGACGCCTTTCTCACCGGCCTGCTGTCCCACATGGGGGCGGCCGCCAAGCCGGTGATCAAAATGGACGAGAACGGCACCTATCAGGTGGAGCTGGTGGGCCAGGACCTGGGCGGTCTCATCGGCCGCCGGGGCGAGACCCTGGACGCCATCCAGCAGCTCACCGGCTATGCCGTCAACCACGGCCAGTCCAAGCGTGTCCGCATCCACGTGGACGCCGAGGGTTACCGGGCCAAGCGGGAGGAGTCCCTCATCCGTCTGGCCCACAAGGTGGCCGGCAAGGTGGTCAAGTACCGCCGCAACGTGACCCTGGAGCCCATGAACGCCTACGAGCGCCATGTGATCCACACCGCCCTGCAGGATACCCCCGATGTGACCACCTACTCCATCGGCACCGAGCCCAACCGCCGGACCGTGGTGGCCTACAGCCGGGGCGAGCACCGGTAAAAAAATTTGACGAAAAAGACCCTGCGGGTCTTTCCCGTCAGGGGGCTGCATGAGGAATGAGGTTCGATTTCTGACGAAATTGTCACCCCATTCCTCATGAGAAGAGTCCTTTCCGAGGCTCATGTCCCCGGAAAGGACGAATTTTGATTTGATTCCACCGCCTGCGGGCGGTGGAACTCTGCGAGGCTGAAAAAAGTCCCTGAGCCTATGGCTCAGGGACTTTTTTCGCTTGTAGGGGCGACCTTTATGGTCGCCCGCATTCTCAGACGGAGGGGTTCTCAATGGCCCGTACCGGCTTGCAGGGATTGCCCACCGCCACCACGTTGGAGGGGATGTCATGGACCACCACGCTGCCCGCGCCGATCACCGATCCGCTGCCGATGGTGACGCCGGGCAGTACCGTCACGTTGCCGCCAATCCACACGTTGTCTCCCACGGTGATGGGTTTGGCAAACTCCAGGCCGCTGTTGCGGGTGGGGGCGTCCAGAGGATGGCCGGCGGTGTAGAACCCGCAGTTGGGGGCGATGAACACGTTCTCCCCAAAGACCACCGGGGCGCAGTCCAGCACCACCAGATTGTAGTTGGCGTAAAAGTGCTCCCCCACCGTGATGTTGGAGCCGTAGTCGCACTTGAAGCCGTGGTTGATGGTGAGATGCTCCCCGGTCTTGCCCAGCAGCTCCTTCAGCAAGGCCAGGCGGGCCTCTCCTTCCGTGGGGGAGAGCTGTTCCAGCTGGTGGCACAGCTGAGCCGCCCGGGTCCGCATGGCCTGCAATTCCGGCACCTCGGCGTTGTACAGCTCACCGGCAATCATCTTTTCCAGTTCTGTCATAGCGCATACCTCCAAAAAACGGGCGGCCTTTTGGCCGCCCGTTCTGTTTTATTGGGGATTGGGATTCTGGGGCTTGTCCCCACGGGGACGGCGGTGATATCGGCGGCGGGGCCGCTTCTTCTCCCCAGCGGCGTTGGCCTGTCCGCCCTCGGCGGCGGGTTTTTCAGGCGCGGGCTTCTCCTGTGGCTTGGGCCTGCTCTCAGGCCGGGGCTTGCCCTCTCCCCTGGGAGCCTTGGGCTGGCCGGCCTTTTGGGCCGGCTTGGCCTCCTCTTTCCTGTTCTGGGGCTGAGGCTGCTGCTCCCCGCCGCTCTTCCGGCGGCGGCTGCGGCTCCGGCGGGACTCCTGAGCGGGGGCGTTCTCCTCCTCAAGGGCCGCGCTCAGCCCGGCCAGGGCGGCGTTGACGCTGCCGGTCAGGGTGCGGGGCTCCTCCACGGGAGTTACCTTCCGCAGCTTGGCCAGCTCCTGGGCGGGGGGCTCCACATAGTCCTCCGGCCGCTTGCCCTTGCCGTTGCGGATCACCCGCAGCTCGCAGTTGTGGAAGCACTTGGGGGTCTCGGGGGCGCTGTCCAGCCGTACCTTTACCGTCTCCTTCAGCAGGTCCACCTGGCACACGTTGCCCGCCCCCTCGGGGGTCTCCACAAAGGACTCGTTCTTGGGCATCCGGTGGACTGCATCCTCATAGGCCTCCTGCTCGTATTTCAGGCAGCACATGAGCCGACCGCAGGTGCCGGAGATCTTGGTGGGGTTGAGGGACAGGTTCTGGGTCTTGGCCATCTTGATGGACACCGGCTGGAACTCGTCCAGGAAGGAGGCGCAGCACAGAGGCCGGCCGCAGATGCCCAGGCCGCCCAGCATTTTGGCCTCGTCCCGGACGCCGATCTGCCGCAGCTCAATGCGGGCGTGGAACACGCTGGCCAAGTCCTTCACCAGGGCCCGGAAGTCTACCCGGCCCTCGCTGGTAAAGAAGAAGAGGATCTTGTTGCCCTCGAAGTTGTACTCCACCTCCACCAGCTTCATGTCCAGCCCGTGGGCGGCGATCTTCTCCTGGCAGATGGTGAAGGCCTTCTTCTCCTTCTCGTGGTTCTTCTCCACCGTCTCCAGGTCCTTGTCGGTGGCGATGCGCACCATGGGGCGGAGGGGCTGCACCACCTCTTCATCCTCCACCATGGTGTTGCCCTGGGCGCACTCGCCGTACTCCAGGCCCCGGGAGGTCTCAATGATGACCCCCTGACCGGGCGCGACCTGCTGTCCCTGGGGATCGAAATAATATTGCTTGCCCCCGCTTTTAAAGCGGACGCCGATGATCTCGGTCATGGTTACCTCCAAATTGGAAATGTTGGGGCCGGATTTACCGGCACAGCTGGGCTAATCCCGCCCCCAGCCAGCCGGCCATATGGCCGGGGCCCACATAGAAGCCGCAGGCGGTGCGCAGCTGTTCCGTCAGGGCGGCGGCCCCAGTCAGGGCCTTGGGGGACAGGGCCTTGGCCCCCTTTTCTGCCAGCGACCGGCGGCGGGGGTCGCTCTCATGGAGGGCCCCGGCGGCACACACCAGGCAGTCCCGCACCAGCAGCAAAAACTCATCCAGCAGAGCGTTGAGAGAATCCCGGTCCCACTTGTCCCGCTCCAGTCCGGCGCAGAACTCCAGCAGGGCCAGCTCGTCCTTGGCGCAGAAGCGCTCCAGCAGGGCTGCCGCCCCCTCCAGAGCCTTGCCGTCGGCGGCCTTGCCCTCCAGCTGGTCCACGGCCCGGCCCAGAATGCCCTCGCACCGGGCGGCGGCGTTGGAGATCTCCGCCGGGGAGCGGTCGGGATACCGGGCGGTCAGCCAGGTCTCCGCCTCCTGTACCGTCACCGGGGAGAGAGCCAGTACCTCGCACCGGGAGCGCACCGTGGACAGCAGGGCGGCGGCGTTGTCGGTGAGCAGCAGGAAGGCGGCGTAGGCCGGTCCCTCCTCCAGCAGCTTGAGCAGCGCATTCTGACTGGGGTCCTTCATGTTTTGGGCCCCCTCCAGGATGTACACCTTCCGGGGCGCCTCGTTGGGCTTGATGTAGGCGTCGTTGCGGATGGCCCGGATGCGGGCCACGTTGAGCTCGTCCCCCTCCCCTCCGGCGTGGATCACGTCGGGGTGGATGTGGCCCAGGGCCTTTTTACAGCCGGAGCAGGCCATGCAGGGGACCTCCCCGCCGCCGGTGCATACCAGGGCAGCGGAGAGCAGGCCGGCCAGGGTGCGCTTGCCCGACCCCGCCGGCCCGCTGATGATATAGGCGTGGGACAGTCCCCGCCGGGCAGTCTCCAGGGAGAGCTGCCGCTTGAGAGGGGAATTGCCCGCCAATAAGGAAAGGTCCATCTTATACCCGCTCGAACCGCTCGATATCCACCACAAAGATGGTGGCGCCGCCTACCACAACCTCCACGGGCATACTGGGATAGTAGCCGTAGCTCATCTCGGTGGTGGTGGGGATCATCTGCTTGCGGGAGTGGGAGTGCTCCTTGATGATGTCAATGACGTTCTGCACCTTCTCCTCATCCACGCCGATGAGGATGGTCACATTGCCCGCCATGAGGAAGCCGCCGGTGGTGGCCAGCTTGGTGGACGAAAAGCCCTTCTTGGTCAGGGCCTGGGTGACGGTGTTGGCGTCGTCGTGATTGATGATAGCCAGAACCAGTTTCATGGGTATCCCTCCTGCTTAAAGATGCCGGAAGTCCGGCGCTGGGGCCGCGTTTCACAGGACGGCCACAGAAACATCTTCCAGTGTATTATAACCTATTTGTTTCAAATATGCGATACTTTTTTTGTTCACACGCTCCCCCGGCGCGATGACGGGAACCCCTGGGGGATAAGGGGCCACCTGGCAGACGGCCACCTGTCCCTCCGCCTGTTCCAGCGGGAGGCTTTTGCGGGGGACAAAGAGGGCCTGCCGGGGGGTGAGTGCCATTTCCGGCGGGACGGTTGGGGCGGGATAGCCGGGACAGGGCCCCAGCGCCACCTGCCTCAGGGCCTCCTCCAGCCTTGCAAAGTCCGACCGGCCGTCGGCACAGGTGGGGATAAGCACCACATGGCCCCCGTCGGCCATTTCGGGCCATACATTCTGCGCCTCCAGTGCCTCCTGGGCGGCGTAGCCGTCGGGGGCGCACAGGACCAGCCGGGTGGGGTCCAGAGGGGCGTCCTGTTCCGTGAGGGCGGGGAAGCGTTCCCGCAGCCGGGCCACCTCCTCCGCCGTCCGGCTGTAGGCCTCTCCCCCTCCCTCCAGCATATGGGCCCGGCACAGGTCCAGTGCGGCCATCATGGGATAGGAGGGACTGGAGGAGCCGTAAATGCTGGCCGCCCGCCGCAGGTCGGCGTGGGAAAAGGCGCCGTTTGAGAAGAGCAGGGCGCTCTGCCCCGGCGCCGGGAGGGTCTTGTGGGCGGAGGCTACCAGCAGGTCGGCCTCGGACAGCCCGTAGTCCCCCAAAAAGGGCAGATGGGCTCCGTGGGCCCCATCCACCACCAGCACGCCCCCATGGCGGTGCATGACCTCCGCCAGAGCAGGCAGGTCGGACAACACGCCGTAATAAGTAGGAGAGGTGATGCACAGGGCCTTGATCTCCGGGTGAGCGGTCAGCTGTTCCTCCACCCGTTCCGGGGAAATAGGTCCGGTTACCCCCGCCCGGGCCAGCCAGGGCCGGTCCAGATACACCGGCTTTAAGTCCAGCAGGGCCAGGGCGTTGTAGGCCGAGCGGTGGCTCCCTCGGTCCAGCAGCACCGTGTCCCCCGGCTGGCAGGCCAGGGTGAGGGCGGCCAGCACCCCCTGGGTGGAGCCGCCGGTGAGAAAGAGACAGCTTTCCATGCGGAAGGCCTCCGCCCATAGCGCCTCGGCCTCCCCGATGGCCCCGCCCCCCTCAAACAGGTTGCCGGTGGGGGGCAGCTCGGTGAAGTCGATGGCGGCCAGGTTGTCCAGCCCCGGCAGAGGCTTGCCCTTGTGGCCGGGCATATGGAGCCGCAGAGGATTTTGGGCCGCGAAAGAAGTCAGAGCGTCATACAGCGGCGTGTTTTCCACAGAATTTCCCTCCTTTGTGGAGAAAAGTAAGGTATGGCTTATCTGCCGGGCCCCCCTCATCAGTCTCGCTGCGCTCGACAGCTTCCCCCCAGTGGGGGGAAGCTCCATACAAATCTTCCCCTCTCAGGGGGGTCGGACTGTCCGGTGGACAGTCCGATCAAAAGAACCCTTCCTTAACCCGTGGTGGCCCGCAGGGCCGGATGAGGGGGTGTGCGTCAGGGATACCCTGCCTTACAGAGCTCCCTCGATCCAGGCGGAACCGGCCACGGTGTCTCCCAGATAGAACACCGCCAGCTGGCCTGGGGTAGGGGCCCGAGCGGGGGCCTTCATCTCAATGCGTACCCCGTTTTCGTGGGGATAGAGGATGCCCTCCGCCTGGGTGCGGGAGTGGCGCAGGCGGACGGTGACCTCCAGGGGCCCGTCCAGCACCTCCACCCCGATCCAGTTGGGGGCAGAGCCAAACACGGTGGACTTGCCCAGGTCGGAGCCGTCGGACAGCACCACCTCGCGGGTAGCGGGCCGCAGGGCAGTGACGAAGTACCGGTGGGGGCCGGAGACACCCAGCCCTCTCCCCTGGCCCAGGGTGTAGTGGTGGACCCCCTTGTGGCGGCCCAGCACCTTGCCCTCTTTGTCCACAAAATTGCCCGACCGTGTGGAAAATCCACGGCGGTCCAGCCAGGCGGCGTAGTCCCCGTCGGGGATGAAGCAGATCTCCATGGAATCCGGCTTGTCTGCCACGGGAATGCCAAAGCTGCGGGCCAGCTGCCTAACCTCCGTCTTTTCGTAATTTCCCAGGGGAAAAATCACTCTCTGTAATTGTTCTCTGGTCAATCGGGCCAGCATATAGGACTGGTCGTTGGCGGGTTTGCCTTTTTTCAGCACCCCGTTTTCCACATTGGCGTAGTGTCCGGTGGAAACATAGCGGGCCCCGATTTTGTCGGCCAGCCGGAACAGGGCGGGAAATTTCACCGTGGGGTTGCACAGGGCGCAGGGCAGGGGCGTGCGGCCGCTCTGATAGGCGGCGGCAAAAGGAGTACACACCTGGTCCTCCAGCTCCGCCCGGATGTCGGCGATCTCAAAGGGGATGGACAGGCGCTGGGCCACGGCGGCGGCGTCAGCCGCCCCGGTGCCCCCCAGGCCGATGTCCAGATAGAGGCCGGTGACGGCAAAGCCCTGCTCCTTCAGCAGGGTGGCCGCCACAGCGGAGTCCACCCCGCCGGACAGGCCCAGTACCACAGAGTTTTGCATATGAAACACCACCAGATGAGAGATAGGAGATAGAAGATAGGAGATAGAAGATAGGAGATAGAAGATAGGGTAGTTGCCGCAGGCGAATGATTTTAATTTGTCCGGCTGCGCCGGACACCACAACTCCTATCTCCTATCTCATCACTCCTAACTATTTTTCCAGCATTACCATCAGCACGGCGATATCCGCCGGGCTGACGCCGGAAATGCGGGAGGCCTGGCCCAGGTTCAAGGGCCGGATCTGGTCCAGCTTCTGCCGGGCCTCCAGCCGCAGGCCCTCCATGGACAGGTAGTCCAGATCGGCGGGCAGGGGCCTGTCCTCCATCTTCCGCTGCTCGGACACCTGCCGCAGCTGCCGGTCGATGTACCCCTGATATTTTACCGAGATTTCCACCGCCTCAGTCACTTCTGTGGATAACTCGGGACGATTGGGGTCCACGGCAGCCAGACTGTCATAGGTATTCTCCGGCCGGCGCAGCAGGTCCACCAGGCGGCCCTCCGCCGTGCCGGTGTGGGTGAGGCGGCGTATCTCACGGTCCACGGCGGCGTATTTCTCCTCCACCGCCGCCATGCGTTCATCGCTGACCAGCCCGATGGCGTGGCCGATGGGGCACAGCCGCCGGTCGGCGTTGTCCTGTCGGTGGAGCAGCCGGTATTCGGTGCGGGAGGTCATCATGCGGTAGGGCTCGTTGGTGCCCTTGGTCACCAGATCATCGATGAGTACCCCGATGTACCCCTGGTCCCGCCGCAGGATGAGCGGGTCACGTCCCAGCAGCTTCAGCGCGGCGTTCACACCTGCCACAAAGCCCTGAACGGCGGCCTCCTCATAGCCGGAGGAGCCGTTAAACTGGCCCGCGCCATAGAGACCCTTCACCTTCTTGTGCTCCAGGGTGGGCAGCAGCTCGGTGGGGTCCACGCAGTCGTATTCGATGGCGTAGGCGGGCCGGGTCATTTCGGCGTGCTCCAGGCCGGGAATGGTGTGGAGCATCTGGATCTGCACGTCCTCGGGCAGCGAGGAGGAGAAGCCCTGAAGGTACAATTCCTCCGTGTTCAGCCCCATGGGCTCCAGA
This sequence comes from Flavonifractor sp. An112, assembly GCF_002161085.1. Taxonomy (GTDB): domain Bacteria; phylum Bacillota; class Clostridia; order Oscillospirales; family Oscillospiraceae; genus Flavonifractor; species Flavonifractor avicola. The sequence goes on from NZ_NFLU01000011.1 coordinate 110,242, forward strand.
AAGAGCTGGTGCCGCTCCTTGTCGGGGAAGCGGACGATTTTGGTCTCAATGGAGGGGCAGTACCGGGGGCCCACCCCCTCGATGGTACCGTCGTACAGGGGGGAGCGGTCCAGATTGGCCCGGATGATATCATGGGTCTGCTGGTTGGTGTAGGTCAGCCAGCAGATGGCCCGGTTTTCCGGGGGTGTTTTGGTCTCAAAGGAAAAGGGCACCACCTGCTGGTCCCCCGGCTGGACCTCAAGCTGGGAGAAGTCCACGCTGCGGGCGTGGATGCGGGGGGGCGTGCCCGTCTTGAACCGGCGGAGGGTGACCCCCAGCCCTTTCAGACTGTCGGTCAGGGGCAGGGCGGCGGCCAGGCCGTCGGGGCCGGAATCTCTCGTCACCTCGCCGATGATGGTGCGGCCACCCAGGAAGGTGCCCGAGGCCACCACCACCGCCCGGACCTTATACGCAGCGCCGTACACCGTGCGCACGCCGGACACCTGGCCGTTTTCCGTCAGAATATCGGTGACCTCCGCCTGCTTGACCCACAGGTTGTCCTGATTTTCCAGGGTGTGCTTCATGACCTCCTGGTACCGGCGGCGGTCGGCCTGGGCCCGGAGGGACCACACCGCCGGGCCTTTGCCCCGGTTCAGGAGCCGGTACTGGATGCAGGCCTGGTCGGCGGCCCTGGCCATCTCCCCGCCCAGGGCGTCCAGCTCCCGGACCAGATGGCCCTTGCCGGTGCCGCCGATGGCCGGGTTGCAGGGCATATTGCCCACCGCGTCCAGATTGACGGTAAAGCACAGGGTACGCAGGCCCAGCCGGGCGGCGGCCAGCGAAGCTTCAATGCCCGCGTGGCCCGCTCCAATCACAGCAATATCAAAGGTTCCAGCGTCGTAAGTCGTCATATTAGGTCCAAGTCCTTTTATTTCAAAATAAAATCATGGGGACAGGCGTTACGCCCCATATACGATGGTCACCGCCTGGTGGCAGTTGGCCACCTCCACCACCCGGTGGTCCCCGCCGTACTCCCCGTCCAGGGTCCAGGCCAGATCCTGATCGCTGATGATGCGCAATTTGTTGGCCCGGAAGCAGGTCACCAACCCCTTGTCGTCGCTCTCCACATTGGTGAGGGCCTTCAAGATCCGCTGGAGCTGGAGCAGAGTCTTTGGCTGGCGCACCAGCATCACCTCAAACAGGCCGTCGTCCAGGGCGATGGGCCGGGCGGGATTGGCCTGGATACCGGCAATGGAGTGGGTGTTGGACACAAACCCCAGACAGTAGCTGCCCAGCTCCACCTTGCCGTCGTGCTCCACTGTCATGGAGTAGGGCTTGATGGACCCCAGCCGGGAGAGCACCCCCATCAGGTAGGCCATGTGGCCGAAAATGTGCTTGACCTGCTGGGGGGTGTTATAGGACAGGTCGGTAAAGGCCCCGAAGGCAGCCACATAGAGGAAATCCTGATCGTTGAACTTCCCCACATCCACCGGCCTGGGCTTCCCCGCCGCCGCCACCACCGCCAGCTCCTCCAGGGTGCGGGGCAGTTCCAGATTCTTGGCAAAGTCGTTGGTGGACCCGGCGGGTATGTAGCCCACCGTGGGCCGCGCCTCGGGAGGCAGTTCCATCAGACCGGTCACCACCTCGTGGAGGGTGCCGTCGCCGCCGGAACACACGATGCGGTCAAACTCCCCCGCCCGGTCCCGGGCCACCGCTGTGGCGTCCCCCGTCCCACGGGTAGGATGGACCGTCACGTCCCACTCTGCCGTCAGGGCGTCCAGAATGGGGGCCAGACGTCCCCGCAGGGTGCCCTTGCCTGCGTACAGATTGTAGATAAATAACAGCTTTTTCATCTTTCTCGCTCCAAAACGGGACGCCGGTGGGTCCCAACATAACATTGTTCCATATTATATACCGCCACAGTGGGAAAACACAACTCTTTTGCAGAGAAACCGCCTGCATTCCTTCAAAAACAGGAAAATTCCCGGCCCTACTTGCTTTTCTGCGCTAAAGTGTGTAAAATATGGATTCGATCTCAGCGCAAAGGAAGTGTACGCTATGGACCGCAAAGCCCTGTCCGCCGCCTTTCCGGTGACGGTGCCGGTGCTGATGGGCTATCTGGCCATCGGCATGGCCTTCGGCTTCATGCTCCAGGCCGTGGGCTATAACTTTATCTGGGCCTTTTTCATGTCCCTCACCATCTATGCCGGGTCGGGCCAGTACCTGGGGGTGACCCTGCTGGCTACCGCCGCCTCCCTGGGCACGGTGGCGCTTATGACCCTGCTCATCAATTTCCGCCACCTGGTATATGGCCTGTCCATGCTGGAGAAGTTTCGAGGTATGGGCTGGCGGAAATTCTATATGATCTTCTCCCTCACCGACGAGACCTACGCCCTGCTCTCCTCCGCTCAGGCCCCGGTGGGGGTAAACCCCAGGAACTTCTATTTTGCCATCGCCCTGCTGGACCACAGCTACTGGATCATCGGCTCGGTGATCGGCGCGGTGGCGGGGGCCCTCATCCCGGTGGATACCAAGGGCATCGACTTTGCCATGACCGCCCTCTTTGTGGTCATCGCCGTGGACCAGTGGAAGGCCTACCGCAGGCACCTGCCCGCCCTGCTTGGGTTTGGGGTTACCATCGTATTTCTCATTATTCTGGGCCAGATCTTCGGCCAGCAGCAGATGCTCATTGTCTCCCTGGGCGTCATCGTGCTGCTGCTGCTCATCCTGCGGGACAAGCTGGAGGAAAAGGAGGAAACACCATGCTGACCACTGCCGGGGCCATTGCCGCCATCGCGGTTATGGCCGTCGTCACCTTTCTCACCCGGGCCCTCCCCTTCCTGCTCTTTGACCGGGGGAGCGCGCCTCCTAAGATCATCCTCTACCTGGGCCGGGTGCTGCCCCCTGCCGTCATTGCCATGCTCATCATCTACTGCCTGAAGGACATCTCCTTTGCCCAGGCGGGAGGCTGGGTCCCCCAGCTCATCTCGGTGGCGGTGGTGGTGGTGCTCCACCTGTGGAAGCACAACAACCTGCTGAGTATCTTCGGCGGCACCATCCTGTACATGGTTCTGGTCCAGGCCGTCTTTGTGTAAAGCTGTCCCTCCACGGGGCCGTTTTTCCACCGGCGGAAGGGCCGGGGTTAACTCCGGCTCATTTTCCAACCTGCCAGACTCCGATCGCCCCAATCCATTGGGGCACAGCGGGTTAAAAGAAAAACAGAAAGAAGGGGCGCCGCGCAGCGGCGCCCCTTCTATTTACCTAAGAAAAGAGTTTTGCACATTATCCACAGGGTTTTCCACAATGATCAGTTCAGCAGGGCCTGGTACTCCTCGGCCTTGCCCACCCGGCCCACGGCGGACAGGGAGGAATTGGACAGATCCATCAGCTCCTCCGCCAAAGAGCGCACATCCTCCCGGGTGACGGCGTCGTAGGCGGCGATGATCTCATCCTCGTCCAGTACCCGGCCCACCAGCATCTCGCCCCGGCCCAGGCTGCTCATATGGGCCTGGGTGGATTCCAGCCCCATCAGCACATTGGCCTTGGACTGCTCTCTGGCCCGGTCCAGCTCCTCCTGAGTGACGCCGTGTTCGTTGAAATCCCGGATGACGGCCAGAATGGTGTCCAGAGCCTGGCGCTCGGTCTCCTTGCCCAGGGCGGTGTAGATGCCGAAGTAGCCCGCGTCGTCGTGGCAGGTGCCGTAGGAATAGACGGAGTAGCACAGCCCCTTCTGCTCCCGCACCTGCTGGAACAGCCGGGAGGACATCCCGCCGCCCAGAATGGAGGACAGCAGCTGGAGGGTGAACCGCCGGGGGTCGGAGAAGGACAGCCCTGGGAAGGCCAGAGTCAGGTGGTTCTGTTCAATGGCCTTCTTCTTAACCACAATGCCGCTGCGGTAGGCGGCGGGCTTGCTGATGATGGGCTTGCGGGGCTCCAGCACCGAGAACCGGGCGGCCAGATCATCCACGTCGGCCTGGGTGAACCGGCCCGACAGGGCCACCACAATGGACTCCGGGCCGTAGTGGCTGTCTTTGTACCGGCGCAGCCAGGCCCCGTCCATCTGTTCCAGGGTGGCTTTTTTGCCCAAAATGGGCCGGGCCAGAGGGGAACCCTGAAAGACCACCCCGGCCAGCCGTTCGGCGCACAGGTCCTCGGGGTTGTCCTCGTACATTCCGATTTCCTCTAAAATGACCCCACGCTCGGTCTCCACGTCGCCGTCGTCAAATTTGGAGTGGAAGAACATATCGCACAGGATGTCGGTGGCCATAGGCAGATGGGTGTCCAGCACCCGGGCGTGGAAGCAGGTGCACTCCTTGGTGGTAAAGGCGTTGACCTGCCCGCCGATGGCGTCCATCTCCTCCGCCAGCTGGGCGGCGGTGCGGGTGGCCGTGCCCTTGAAGAGCATATGCTCGATGAAGTGGGCGGCGCCCCCCTCCCCCGGCTTTTCGTGGCGGGAGCCGGTGCCTACCCAGATGCCCAGGCAGGCCGAGCGCACACCGGGCACCTGCTCGGTGAGAATACGCACCCCGTTGGGGAGCGTCCGTTTTTCATACTTCAAACAAAAGGACCTCACATTCATTTGTGTGGGGATCAACCCCGGAGGGCGATCAGGAGCAGTACCACCCCGGTGATCGCCAGGACAAGGGCCAGGTATCCGATGACTTTCATTTTCATGCCGTGCCGCTCCTCTCCTCAGATTGCCCTGCACGACATTATATCATACCTGAAATGGCTTGTCAGCCGAAAAACAAAGGGCCCAGGGGGCAAAATAGAAAATTCTGTGAAAATCGCCCGCTTTACGATGGGGCTGGAAACGAGTATACTGAGTTTAGTAATCACAGCCCCAGAGGCGGAAAGGAAGTTGGATTATGAATCAGGAAGCGCTGAAGGTACTGGAAGAGCGGCGCAGCTGCCGGGCCTACAAGCCGGAGCAGATCACTGAGGAGGAGCTGCAGGCGGTGCTCAAGGCGGGCACCTACGCCCCCACCGGCATGGGCAGACAGTCCCCCATCATTGTTGCTGTGCAGGACAAGGAGATCATCGCCGCTTTGAGCAAGCAGAACGCCGCCATTATGGGCAACTCGGACATGGACCCCTTCTACGGCGCCCCCACCGTGCTCATCGTGCTGGCCGACAAGCAGTTCCCCACCTGGTTCTATGACGGCTGCTGCGTCATGGATAACCTGCTCAACGCCGCCGAGGCCGTGGGGCTGGGCTCCTGCTGGATTCACCGGGCCAAGGAGGAGTTTGAGTCCGCCGAGGGCAAGGCTCTGCTGGCCAAGTGGGGCATTCAGGGCGACTACGAGGGTATCGGCCACTGCATCCTGGGCTACCGGGCCGGCGAGAAGCCCGCCGCCCCCGCCCGCAAGGAGAATTACATCTATTATGTGCGGTAACAGCCGTAAATAAGCAAAAAGCGCGCCTTTCGGCGCGCTTTTTGTGTTAATGAGGGCTAATTCGGCTTTACGTCAGTCCAGCTTCAGATCTCCCTCTTTGATCCAGCCGATCCTGCGGAAGAACAGGCCGAACAGCCAGGTGAGGACGGCGGGGAGCACAAAGCAGATCAGGATCATTCCCGTCCAGTCGAAGGCGGTGATGGCGGCCTTGGCCCCGGTGGCCACGTCGTTGACCCAGCCGGTGTACACCCCGATGGGGCCCACCATGCCGCAGGTGCCCATGCCGGAGGCCACGGCGGAGACCGGGTCGTTCATCTGGAATCCAAAGACACAGGTGGCCAGAGGCCCGGTAATGGCGGAGGTGAGAATGGCAGGCAGCCAGATTTTCGGATTTTTCACGATGTTGCCCATTTGGAGCATGGAGGTGCCCAGGCCCTGACTCACCAGGCCGCCCCAGCGGTTCTCCCGGAAGGAGAGCACGGCGAAGCCCACCATGTTGGCGCAGCAGCCCGCCACCGCGGCCCCGCCCGCCAGGCCGGTGAGGCCGATGGCAGCGCAGATGGCCGCCGACGAGATGGGCAGGGTGAGGGCGATGCCGATGACCACCGATACCAGAATACCCATCCAGAAGGGCTGAAGGACGGTGGCCCACCGGACAAACTCACCCAGGGAGGAGGCCGCCGTGCCGATGGCGGGGGCCCACAGGGCGGACAGTCCCACGCCGGAGAGAATGGTCACCAGAGGGGTAACCAGCAGATCAATCTTGGTCTCTTTGCTTACCACCTTGCCCAGCTCAGCGGCGATGATAGCGATAAAGAGCACCGCCAGAGGTCCGCCGGCTCCCTTACCGCCGTCCAGGGTGGTGGAACCCAGGGCGTTGGCGGCATAGCCCACCGTGGCCAGGGAGAAGAGCACCAGGGGGGGCGACTGGAGGGCGTAGCCAATGGCCACCGCCATGGCCGCGCCGCTCATGGCCGAGCAGTAACCGCCCACCTCCACCAGGAAGGCCAGCCCCAGCTGTTTGCCCAGGGTGTCCAGGATGGTGCCGATGAGCAGGGAGCAGAACAGACCCTGAGCCATGGCTCCCAGGGCGTCCACGCCGTACCGCTTGGCGGAAATTACAATGTTTTTCTTTTTGAGAAATGCCGAAATCTGTCCCATAACCAGTTCCTCTGTCAAAAAGTCATTACAGGTGTCATGACACCTTAATGCACTATTATACCGGCGGAGGAGATTTTGTCAAGGAAAAGATGCCCCCTTTGGGGGAATGTGGTACAATGAAGAAAACACGCCAGAGAAAAAGGGAGAACGCATATGACATTATCTGATCGTCTCGGTTCCCGGGCGGCCATCACCGCCGGGGTGATTACTACCTTCCGCACCCTGTCCCGCCATCCCCACCCCTCTCACCACGAGGAGGCAGTGGGTCAGGACTACATGGAGTTTCTCCGGGGCCTGGGCCTCTCCCCCGTCCGGGATGAGGCGGGCAACGTGATGGCGGACTGCCCCGCCACCCCCGGCCGGGAGGACGAGCCTCTGCTCATCCTCCAGGGCCACATGGACATGGTGTGCGCCGTGGCTCCCGGCAGCGGGTTTGATCCCCTTACCCATCCGGTGACCATTCTGGAACAGGACGGATATCTGTGTACCGACCGCCGCTCCTCCCTGGGGGCGGACAACAACCTGGGCAACGCCGCCGCCCTGTGGGTGGTACAGCAGGGGGTGAGCCACGGACCTCTGCGCTTCCTCTTCACCGTAGGCGAAGAGATGGGCCTGGAGGGAGCCAAGGTGGTGGACCCGGCTTGGCTGGCGGGGGCGGCTTGGCTGCTCAACACCGACGGCTTCCATCTGGGCAGAGCCATTGTGGGCTCCGCCGGAGGGCGGCGGGAGTGCTGGACCCGGACCCTGGATACCTGCCCCGCCCCGGTTGGCGAGGCCTGGCGCATCTCCATGACCGGCGGCACCGGCGGCCACTCCGGCGATGACATCCACCTGGGCCGCATCAACCCTATCAAGGTGCTGGCCGCTTATCTGAAGGACCGGCCCGCCCTGGCGGTGGCCGATTTCACCGGCGGCTCCGCTTTCAACGCCATCCCCGCCGGGGCAGAGGCTGTGGTGGTGGGTCAGAAGCCCGATCTGGGAGCGCTGGAGGAGGCCCTTCTCCCCTTTCGGACCACCGATCCCAACCTGAAACTGGACCTGTCCCCCGCCTCCCGGCCCGAGACGGTGTGGACGGTAGATTTCCGCCGGGAAGTGCTGGACCTGCTCACCGCCCTGCGCCACGGCGTGTTTGCCATGGACCCCCAGTTCCCCGGCGTGGTGGGGGCCTCGGTCAATCTGGGCGTGGCCCGGCGGGAGGAAAATACCTTCGCCGTCCGCCTCTTCCTCCGGGCTGCCCGGGAGGAGAACGAGGGCGCCATGGCGGCGGACAACCGCCGGTTGGCGGAAGAGGCTGGCTTCTCCCTCACCGTCACCGGCTATCCCGGCTGGCCGGGAGATAAAAACAACCCCCTGGCCCAGGTGCTGGACCGGGTGTACCGGGGCCAGACCGGGCGGGGGCTGGAAATCAATATGGTCCATGTGGGGCTGGAGCCCTCGGTGTTCCGGGCGAAAGCGCCGGGACTGGTGATGGCCTCCACGGGACCGGATATCATGGACGCCCACTCGGTGGACGAGCGGGCGCCGCTGGCGGGGCTGGCGGATTACGCCCTGCTGCTGGCGGGGCTGCTGGAGGAGCCCCTCAGCTGAGCAGCTCCTTGTACAGGGCGGGGGCGTCGGCCTTGCCCACGTGCTCGGCCACCGACAGCACCTCCACCTTCACGGTGCGCTCGCCGAAGCGCAGCTCCAGCACGTCGCCTACCTTCACGTCGTAGCTGGCCTTCACCGGCCGGCCGTTGGCGGTGACCCGCTGGTTGTCGCAGGCCTCGTTGGCCACCGTCCGGCGCTTGATGAGCCGGGAGACCTTGAGCCATTTATCCAGGCGCATATTGAGTCCTCCTTGTTATATAAAAACGTAATATTACAAAAGTGCCAGTCCTTCCGGACTGGCACTTTTTATCAGGTCAGATTACTGAGCCACGACGTCCTTCAGGGCCTTGCCGGGCTTAAATACGGGCACCTTGGAGGCGGGGATCTTGATGCTCTCCTTGGTCTTGGGGTTGCGGCCGGTGCGCTCGGCACGGCACTTCACCTCAAAGGCGCCAAAGCCCACCAGCTGGACCTTATCACCCTCGGCCAGGCACTGGGAAATGACCTCGATGGCGGCGTTGATGGCGTTCTCGGTATCCTTCTTGGACAGGCCGGCCTTCTCGGCGGCCGCATTGATCAGTTCAGCCTTGTTCATTTGGTGCGTTCCTCCTGTTTTGCTCTGTTGTACTTGATATTTACTTAAGGCGGTGCGCCTTTAAGTTTCTTTGGCGTGTTCCCATAGCTTGTCCAGTTCTTCCAGAGTCATGCCCTCCATGGACTGATTCTGGGCGGCGGCCTGTTCCTCCACCTTGGCAAACCGGCCGATGAACTTGTCGGTGGCCTTGCCTAGCGCCACCTCCGGGTCCACCTTCAAAAAACGGGAGACATTGACGGCGGAGAAGAGCAGGTCGCCCAGCTCCTCCTCCACGTTGGTGCCCTGGGCCACGGCGGTTTTCAGCTCCTCCAGCTCCTCGGACAGCTTGTCCAGAGCGCCGGAGATATCCGGCCAGTCGAAGCCCGCCTTTTTGGCCTTTTTCTGCACCTTCTCCGCCCGCCACAGGGCGGGCAGAGAACGGGCCACGGCGTCCAGGGCGTCGGTGTTGGTAGCCTGGCCCTTTTCCTTGCGCTTGAGCTCTTCCCAGTTGGTGAGCACCTCGCCGGTGCCCGACACGCTCACGTCCCCAAACACATGGGGGTGGCGGTAGATGAGCTTTTTGCACACGCCGTCGGCCACATCGTCCAGATTAAACCGGCCGGCCTCCTGCTCCATGCGGGCGTGGAAGAGCACCTGGAGCAGCACGTCCCCCAGCTCCTCCTTCAGGTGGTCGGGGTTCTGCTCGTCGATGGCCTCCACGGCCTCATAGGCCTCCTCCAGGAAGTTGCGGCGGATAGACTCATGAGTCTGTTCCGCGTCCCAGGGGCAGCCGCCGGGGGCGCGGAGAATGCGGACGATCTCCTCCAGGTCCCGAACGTCATAGAAATCTTTATACTGAAAATCTACCATATTTCAAAGCCTCCTGCAACCTCTTTTTCCAAAAAAGTCAGCGAATCCGCAAGAACCTGGCAATCTTATCTCCCCTGGGCATCATTTCCAGGTCCTCCTTGGACAGCACCTTCAGCACCACGATGAGGATGGCATATACCACCACGCCGGCCAGAATGCCGCCGCCGGTGGCGATGGCGTTCATCAGGAAGGAGCCGGAGAAGAACCGGGCCAGCAGGCCCTGGCAGCCCCAGGCGGCAGCCGCCATTAAGATCGAGGCGATGAGGGGCTTGACAAAGACGGGGATAAGCCGGGGGGGATTGGGCACCATGCGCTTGATGACGATGAGGTTGAGCACCGACACGATCACGAAGCAGGTCAAAGTGCCGATGGGGGCGCCGAAGATCATGAACTTGGGATTGCCCACCAGGGTGTAGCTGACGATGACTTTGGCCACGCCGCCGATCACCATGGTGATGATGGGCAGGTTGACAATGCCGTTGGCCTGGAGGATGGCGGAGGCCACCACCTGGATGCACACGAAGAGGGCGGCGATGCCCAGGATGGACAGCAGGGGTCCGGCAATGGTCTCGTCCACGTTGCCCACGGTGAGCAGCTGGATGATGGGGGTGCCCAGAGCAAACAGGCCGAAGCCGCAGGGCAGGGCGATGAGGGCGGAGATGCGCATGGCGGACTCGGTGGTGCGCTGGGCGCCCCGCCGGTCCCGCCGGGCGATGCAGGCGGACACGCCGGGCACGATGCAGGCGGTCAGGGGTACCATCAGGTTGAAGGGCAGGTTGTAGATGCTCATGGTCTTGCTGTACACGCCGTACAGCTCCCGGGCGGAGTCCAGAATGGGATTGAGCTGGGTGTCCGGGTTGGTGAGCACCTCGGCCTGGAAGGCGGCCAGGTTTTCCTGGAAGATCTCCACCGCCTTGGGGAAGATGTCCAACACGCTGTTGGAGATGCCGGTGAGGCCGTCCTGAATGGCGGTAAACACGGTCTGCAGCTGGCTCTGCACCAGGCCGGTGTCGATGAGGTTGACAATGGTCAGGGTGCAGGAGCTGAGGGTGATGGGGATGGCCAGCTTGAGCAGCCGGGACAGGATCTGTTTGGAGGTGTCGGGGGTGTCGTTGGAGGTAATCCGTTCCCGCCTGTTGGTGCGGATGTGGTTAAAGGCCAGGAAGGCCACCGACAGAATGGAGCCGATGGACACGCCCAGCAGGGCGCCGGAGGCGGACAGGCGGCTCTTCAGATCCTCGTCAGGGATGGCGGAGTTGAGGATGAGGAAGGCCAGAGCCAGGCCCAGGAACATCTTGGACAGGGCCTCAATGACCTGGGAGATGCCGGTGGGCACCATGTTCATGTGGCCCTGGGCGTAGCCCCGGAAGGCGGAGCAGATGCAGGTACACAGCACCGACGGGGACAGGGCCAGCACGGCAAAGACGGCCTTCTCATTCTGCAGCACATACTTGGCCACAATGGGAGAGAACACCGACATACACACGAAGCTGAACAGGCCCATGAACAGGAAGGCGAAGAAGGCCACCTGGAACACCTTGCTCTTCTGGTTCTGGCGGCCCAGGGTGTTGCACTCGCTCACCGTCTTGGACAGGGCCACAGGCAGGCCGGCGGTGGAGATGGTGAGGAAGAAGGTATAGATGTTGTAGGCAGCGTTAAAGTCGCCGTAGGCCTCGTCAGGCAGCAGGGCGGTCAGCGGGATCTTGTAGATGGCGCCGATGACCTTGACGATGATGGTGGTCATGGCCAAAAAGGCCGCCGCGCCGTAGAAGGTATTTTTTTTCTGCTGGTTTGACAACGGTAGTCCCCCTTAGTTGTTCTGGAACAGCAGGGGCAGGGCGTAGTCCGCCACTTCCCGTCGTACCCGCTCCAGGTCGATGGTCAAAAAGTCCCCATCCTTGTATATGACCTTGCCCCGGGCCATATTCATGCACACATCGGAGCCATGGGCGGCGTAGGCCAGGTTGGAGATGACGCTGTGGCAGGGGGTCAGGTTCAGGTGGGAGAAGTCCACCAGGATCAGGTCGGCCTCATACCCGGCCTGGATGACGCCGGTCTGGCGGCCCAGAGCCACGCCGCCGTCCCGGGTGGCCATCTTCAGGGCGTCCAGGGGCAGCAGGGCCAGGGGATCGCAGTTGGCCCCGTTGTGGAGGATGGCGGCAAACTTCAGGTCGCTGAAAAAGTCGGTGCAGTTGTTGGAGGACACGCCGTCGGTGCCCAGGCACACGTTGACCCCCGCCTTCTTCATGGCGGGCACCGGGGCGATGCCGCTGCCCAGCTTCAGGTTGGAGATGGGGTTGTGGATGGCGGAGATCCCCTTCTCGGCCATAATGGCCCAGTCCTCCGGGGTGGTCCACACGCAGTGGGCGGCGATGGCCCGGCCGTCCCACACGCCGTAGTCATTGAGGACCTGGATGGGGGTCTTGCCGTGGCGGGACAGGCAGGCCTCGTGCTCGGCGCGGGTCTCGGAGATGTGGACGTGCATTCCCAGGTCGTGCTCCCGGGCGTAGTCTGCCATCCACTGCCACAGCTCCTTCCGGGAGGTGTACTCCCCGTGGATGGAGGCGTCGATGCGGATCTGGCCGTCGTTGTAGTTGTGCCACTTCTCGGTGAGCTCCCGCTGGGCCACGCAGTCGTGGTTGGTGTCGGGATCAAAGCCCTCCCCGAAGAGGACGCCGCCCACGCTCAGGTTGGCGCTGATGCCGGCGGAGGCCACCTCCTGAGCGATGACGTCGGTGTGCATATACATATCGGCGATGGCGGTGACGCCGGAGGCAATCATCTCCGCCAGACCCAGGTCGGTGCAGCAGCGCACGGCCCGGTCGTCCCAGCGGGCCTCCACCGGGAAGATGTAGTTGTTCAGCCAGTCCTGGAGGTTGTTGCCGTCGCCGTAGCCCCGCATGGCGGTCATAGGCACATGGGTGTGGGCGTTGACAAAGCCGGGCATCAGTACGTTGCCCTTGCCGTCGATCTCCTGATCAAAGGTCCCCTGGGGGCGGACGGTGCCCACGGAGACGATCCTGGTGCCCTCCACCGCCACATAGGCGCCGGGCAGGACGGTGCCCGCCTCGTCCATCAGCACGGCGGTGCAGTTGTGAATGAGAATGGACATAAACTGTTGATCTCCTTTGTTTGTGATACAGAAGAAAGCCCCGTCTTACCCGATCTGCTTCAGGCAGGCCAGTACCAGCCGGGAGAACTTGTCCTTGCAGGCCTCGGCGGCCTCCAGCACCTCCTCCTCGGAGAGGGGCTGATCCAGGATACCGGCGGCCATGTTGGAGAGCAGGGTGAAGCCCAGCACCTGCATCCCGCAGTGGCCGGCCACGATGACCTCGGGGGCGGTGGACATACCCACCGCGTCGGCCCCGGCGATGCGGGCGAAGCGCACCTCGGCGGGGGTCTCGTACTGGGGGCCGGGGAAGTACATATACACGCCTTCCTTCAGCGCAATGCCCAGCTCGGCGGCGGACTTCCGGGCCACATCCTGAAGGGCGGGGGTGTACAGGTGGGAGGCGTCGGGGAAGCGGACGCCGAACTGGGGCAGGTTCTCGCCCCGCAGGGGGGACTCCATGAAGATCTTGATCTGGTCGGTGATGAGCATCAGGTCGCCCGCCTTCCAGCTGGTGTTGACGCAGCCGGCGGCGTTGGTGACGATGAGGGTGTCGCAGCCCAGCAGCTTGAGCACCCGGACGGCGTAGGCCACCTCCTCATAGGAGTAGCCTTCATAGTGGTGCATCCGGCCCTGCATGACGGCCACGCTCTGGCCCTCCAGGGTGCCGAACACCAGACGGCCCTTGTGGCCGGGAGCGGTGGAGGCCTTGAAGTGGGGGATCTCCCCGTAGGGCACGGCGATGGCGTTCTCCACAATATCCCCCATGTAGCCCAGGCCGGAGCCCAGGATCATGGCCACCTTGGGGGCAAAGGTGCCGATCTTGCTGCGGATGTAGTCGGCGCTCTCCTGATACTGCGCAAAGGTATAGTGCATAACAGATCCTCCTTAACAGCGGATGAAAGTAAAAGTTTTCGGTCCTATGAAAGGTTAATCTATGCAATTATACACCTTATAATAGGAAAAAGCAATGAGGATTGCTGTGTGGAATGAGGAACAAAAGTTCCAAAACTCCCCTCTTGACTGGTACATTTGTTCGAGTTATAATAGGGCCAAAGGGGGGAGTACGGTGGACCTGATGGATAAGCTGACCATTTTGGCGGATGCGGCCAAGTACGATGCGGCCTGCACCTCCAGCGGGGTGGACCGGCGGGGCGGCAAAGGCATGGGGAGCACCATGGCCGCCGGGTGCTGCCACTCCTTCTCTGCCGACGGCCGGTGTATCTCCCTTTTGAAGGTACTGTACACCAACCGCTGTATCTACGACTGCGCCTACTGCGTCAACCGCCGGTCCAACGACCTGCCCCGGGCGGCCTTCACCCCAAGGGAGCTGGCGGAGCTGACCACCGGATTCTACCGGCGCAACTATATTGAGGGGCTGTTTCTCTCCTCCGCGGTGTGGGTCAGCCCCGACCGCACCACCGAGGAGATGATATCTGCCCTCACCCTGCTGAGGCAGGAGTACGGCTTTCACGGTTATATTCATGCCAAGGCCATCCCCGGGGCCGACCCGCTCCTTACCCAGCGGCTGGGTCAGCTGGCCGACCGCTTGTCCGTCAACATCGAGCTGCCCAGCCAGGACAGCCTCCATAAATTGTGCCCCGACAAGGAGAAAAAGGCCATTCTGGCCCCCATGGCTCAGATCCGGGATGGCATCACCCAGGCCAAGGGGGAGCTGGTAAAGTATAAGCACGCCCCCCGCTTTGCCCCGGCGGGCCAGTCCACCCAGATGATCATTGGGGCCACGCCCGAGAGTGACAAGCACATTTTGACCCTGACCCAGGCCTTATATGACCAATACAAGCTGAAACGGGTGTTTTTCTCCGCCTATATGCCGGTGTCCGACAGTTCCCTCCTCCCCGCCCGGCAGGACTTCAAGCCGCCCCTGCTGCGGGAGCACCGGCTGTACCAGGCCGACTGGCTGCTGCGGTTCTACCACTTCCGGGCGGAGGAGCTGCTGGACGAGGCCCACCCCAACTTCGACACCCGGGTGGACCCCAAGTGCGCCTGGGCCCTGGGGCATATGGAGCAGTTCCCGGTGGAGGTGAACAGGGCCAATTACGAGACTCTGCTGCGGGTGCCCGGCATCGGGGTGGTGTCCGCCAAACGGATTTTAACCGCCCGGCGGGTGGGGCCCCTCACCTTCTCGGGCCTGAAAACCCTGGGGGTGGTGTTGAAACGGGCCCAGTATTTCATCACCTGCTCGGGGAAGATGCTGGAGGGGTTAAGAGTAAACCCCGACGGGGTGCTCCGCCATATGGTGGCTCTGGAGAAGCCCGCCCTGGCGGGCTACGAGCCGGAGCAGCTGTCATTGTTCTGAGGAGCGGGAAATACGGATTGCCGAGCCAGTGTGCCCACTGGCTGGCAATGACAGCAGTGTGAAAGGAGGTCCCCATGGACTGGACCAGGTTTTCCTATTCTTATGACGGCAGTTTTGCCGGGTTCCTTACCTGTGTGTTTATGGCCTACGCCAATAAGGAGGAGCCCGCCTGTTTCCTCACCTACGGGGACGGCCGGGTGACCTTGTGGCCCCAGCGGACGGTGGACACCGACGACCAGAAGGCCCGGCGGGTGTACCGCTCTCTGGACCGGAGCATGGGCCAGCAGGGCCGCCGCCTGGTGACTTACGGCTTTCTCACCTGCCTGGAGGAGCGGGAACTGGCTCTGTGGGATTTCCTCCGGCTGGGCTATGAGCGGGGGCCGTCGGTGGTGCGGGATCTCACCGACCCCCGGGTGGCTGTCCTGGGCAAGGCGGTCCAGCACCTGACCCACGAGGCCCACCTGCTCAAGGGCTTTACCCGCTTTTCCGACCAGGACGGGGCCCTGGTGGGAGAGATCGAGCCTAAAAACCGGGTGCTCCCCCTGCTGCGGCCCCACTTTGCCGCCCGCTACCCCGGGGAGACCCTGGTGCTCTACGACCGCACCCACCGGGAGGCCCTGTTCTGCCAGAAGGGGAAGTGGGCCATTGTGCCTCTGGACCGGTTTGATCTGGCCCCGCCCGGTACGGGTGAATTGGATTACCGGGCTCTGTGGCGGCGGTTTTACGACACCATCGCCATTGAGGGCCGCTATAACCCCCGCTGCCGCATGACCCAGATGCCCAAGCGGTACTGGGGTACCATGACAGAGTTTCAGCGGGAGGAGCCCCCTGCCCCTGGCGCCATGGCACAAAATTGACGGACGCGCTGCAAAATTGCGGCGCGTCCTCCCTTTTCCCGGGAAATCAGGCAGGAATGGATTCTTCCGGAGACGAATTTTCTTGACAGAAGGGGCGGACAGCCTTAAAATAGATTCGGTGCATTTTTTGAAGAGCAAGGGGTACGCTCTTCAAATTTTTGTGCGGGTCGGACAAATCCGTGCCCGCCGCCCACATGGGAATTGAACAAAACGATTGAAACAAAAATCAAAACAGATGGAGGTGTAAACCCGGCTCATGTTGCCTGTCATATTAGCAGCCGTCATCGCGTTCGTGGTCGCGGCTGTGGTGTTTTTTGTGCTCGGCATCCAGTACCGCCGCCGCGTGGCAGAGAAGGAGATCTCCAGCGCGGAGGAGGAGGCCAAGCGCATCATCAACGAGTCCATCAAGAGCGCCGAGAGCAAGAAGCGCGAGGCCCTGGTGGAGGCCAAGGAGGAGATCCTCCAGGCCCGCAACGAGTACGAACGAGAAGTAAAAGAGCGCCGGGCCGACCTGCAGAAGCAGGAGCGGCGCTTGCAGCAGAAGGAAGAGAACCTGGACCGCAAGACCGAGAACATGGAGAAGAAGGAGGACACCCTGCAGCGCAAGCTGGCCGAGCTGGAAGAGGCCCGGGAAGAGGTGGCCACCGTCAAGAAGACCCAGATGGAGGTGCTGGAGCGCATCTCCGGCTTCACCGCCGAGGAGGCCAAGGACTACCTGATCAACCAGCTGGCCGAGGAAGTGACCCACGAGTCGGCCATGAAGGTGCGGGAGATCGAGGCCCAGTTCAAGGAAGAGGCCGACCAGAAGGCCAAGGAGATCCTGTCCCTGGCCATCCAGCGCTGCGCCGCGGACCATGTGGCGGAAGCCACCGTCTCTGTGGTACCCCTGCCCAACGATGAGATGAAGGGCCGCATCATCGGCCGCGAGGGCCGCAACATCCGCACCCTGGAGACCCTGACCGGGGTGGACCTGAACATTGACGACACCCCCGAGGTGATCACCGTCTCCTGCTTCGATCCCGTCCGCCGGGAGATCGCCCGGCTGGCTCTGGAGAAGCTGATCCAGGACGGCCGCATCCACCCCACCCGCATCGAGGAGATGGTGGAGAAGGCCAAGCGGGAGGTGGACGCCACCATCAAGGCCGAGGGCGAGCGCGCCGTGTTCGAGACCAACGTCCACGGCCTGCACCCCGAGCTCATCAAGCTGCTGGGCCGGATGCGCTACCGCACCAGCTACGGCCAGAACGTGCTCAACCACTCCATCGAGGTGTCCCACCTGGCGGGCCTGCTGGCCGCCGAGATCGGCGCCGACATCACCGAGGCCAAGCGGGCCGGCCTGCTCCACGACCTGGGCAAGGCCATCGACCACGAGGTGGAGGGCTCCCACGTCCAGATCGGCGTGGAGCTGGCCCGGAAGTACCGGGAGAGCGAGAACGTGATCCACGCCATTGAGGCCCACCACAACGATGTGGAGCCCCAGACGGTGGTGGCCTGCCTGGTTCAGGCGGCCGACGCCATCTCCGCTGCCCGGCCCGGCGCCCGGCGTGAGAACCTGGAGAACTACATCAAGCGTCTGGAGAAGCTGGAGGAGGTCACCTCTTCCTTCCCCGGTGTGGAGAAGTCCTACGCCATCCAGGCGGGACGGGAGGTCCGCATCATGGTGGCGCCCGACAAGGTCAGCGAGGACCAGATGGTGCTGCTGGCCCGGGACATCGCCAAGAAGATCGAGGAAGAGCTGGAATACCCCGGCCAGATCAAGGTGAACATGATCCGGGAGACCAAAGTGGTGGATTACGCCAAGTAATCAGAGGGATGAAACCGGCGGGCTGCGTCAGCGGCCCGCCGGTTTAGACTGTCGAAAAAGACCCCTGGCCAAAGGTTTCGGAGGGAAGGATAGTGTGAAAGGGAACCGTCAGGGTTCCCTTTCGCGTGCAATCAAACAACTTTTGAGGACTTATGGAAGGCCTCAAAAGTTTAGCAGACAGTCAAAAAAGTGGCCGCAGCCACTTTTTTGACTGTCTGAACCGGCGGGCTGCATCAGCAGCCCGCCGGTTTTTGTTTAGATGCCTTTGTATTTTCGCCGGGTGGCGATGCCTCCCCGGATGTGGCGCTCGGCCTTGTTCTCCTCCAGCACCCCCTTTACCTGGAGGTACAGGGGCCGGTTGAAGGAGGGCAGGCGTTCACTGAGGTCCTTATGTACGGTGGATTTGCTGATGCCGAACTGCCGGGCGGCGGCCCGCACCGTGGCACGGTTCTCTATGATGTAAAGCGCCAGCCGGCAGGCGCGTTCCTCGATGTTCCCTTTCAAGCAGCAACACTCCTCCATTCATTCACTGGTGGAGTATATGAGGGGGGACCGACAGATATTTCTGCTCCGGCAGCAAAGGGACTTGTAATGTAGAGCGGCTTGGTAGATAATAGAGGAGCCTCAAAGCGAAAAACAGGCCCTCTTATGGAAGAAAAAGGACAAAAACGGGCATGATACAGGAGCGCACAGCTCCAGAGCCCTCCCTGCTGTTTGCCGCTGCGGGGGCCAGCGATCCTATTACGACAAAGAAAAGAGACACATCATGCAATTTAAGCAACTGACGCTGAATGAGATCCCTCTTGTTCAGCCTTATTTCCGGCAGATGAAATCCAGGACCTGCGACTTTACCGTGGGCGGAATGTTCATGTGGCGGAATTACTATAAAATGGAATATGCCATGGACGGGGAGATCTTTTATTCCCGTCTCCACGACCAGGACGGCCAGGTGTACTACAATCTCCCTCTGGGGGGCGATGTGGCCGGCGGCATCCAGGTGCTGAAGGGGCAGACCGAGGGCGGCCCGCTGCGGTTCTGCACCGTCCCGGAGTGCTATCTGGAGGAATTCCAGGCCATCTGTCCGGGGTGTGCCGTCAGCGAGCAGACCGATTTTGCCGACTATCTGTATCAGGCCTCCGATCTGGCCCAGCTGGGGGGGAAGCGGTACAGCGGCCAGCGCAACCAGATCAGCCAGTTTAAGCGGGGGGTGGAGGGGTGGTCCTTTGAGCCCCTGACCGCTGGAAACGTAGGGGCGGTGGAGGCCTTTTTCACCCAGACCTATCTGTCCGGCGCGGGCGCCGGGGCCACGGAGCGGGAGGAAAACGACCGGGTCCTGGAGGTGCTGCAAAATCTGGACCGGTACGGCATGGTGGGGGGCGTGCTCACCGCCGACGGGTCCATCGTGGGCTTCTCCCTGGGGGAGATTGTCAACGACACCCTGTTTACCCACATCGAAAAGGCCGACCGAAGCTGCAAGGGCGCCTATCAGATGCTGGTCAATCAGTTTGCCGCCGCTTACACGGGGGGAGACGTGACCTATATCAACCGGGAAGAGGATATGGGGGACCCCGGCCTGCGGCGGGCCAAGCAGGCCTACCACCCCATAGAACTGCTGAAAAAATATGTGGTTGAGGTAATGTGACATGACGACCGGGATGCTGCGAGACCGTCATATGGAGCAGGTGATGGAGCTGTTCTGTCAGTGCTTCCAGGACGATCATTTCTACAAGCGCTCCTTCCCCTCGGAAGCCACCCGTATGCAGGATATGAGGAAGGCCTACGGGCCCAGCCTGCTGTACTGCCTCCGGCACGGAGACTGCCGGGGGATCTGGGACGGGGACACCCTGACGGCCTTCCTGCTCTGCTTTGATTACCGTAAGGTGCGGGGGGAGGACTTTGCCTCCTTCCGGATGATCTTCGCCGGGGAGGATGGGGGCCAGGGCCTCCCCTACAGCGCTTCCCTCCACGACGTGGTGGAGGGGCTGCCCGGGGATGTGCTCTACCTGCTGTCGGTGGCGGTGCGCCCCGCCTGCCAGAACCGGGGCCTGGGGGCCTGCCTCATCGACCTGATCCTGAAGGACTATCCCCGGCACTACCTGGTCAGCGACGTGTCCAACCCGGACTCCCTGGGGATCTACCGGAAGCGGAACTTCTCCATCCGGGAGATCGACAAGGACTACAATCTCATCATCCATGCCCCCCAGGACCCCGCCCATACCTGCTCCATCGGCAGCACGGTCAAACTGCTGCTCCCCTCCCCCGGCCTGCTGGAGCGGTATCAGATCCCCTGCCGTGTGGTGAAGGAACAGACGGCGGTGGCCGGGTACGGCACAGTGGAGGACCACGGCGTGGCCTGCTTTGTGGACCGGGAGGGGGAGCTGGCCATGGGGGCCGTGGTGGAGCTGGACTACGACAGCTATTTGCAGTACCAGCGGCTCATTAACGTGGCCCAGTATGAGGAGCATATGGCGGGGGACCGGGTCTTTTATGTCCAGAAAACCCCCTATCCCGCCCCGCCCCTGATGAACCGTGTGCTGGAGGAGATGCTCCCTTCCCGCCAGGCGGAATGGGCGGTGATCCCCGATGTGTTTGTGTCGGTGCCCGTTCAGTACCGGTCCATGGACCTGCTGGAGGACTGCCCGGCTCAGCCCGACCGCAAAGCCGCCGCTCTGCTGAAGGACATGGATTTCCGCACCCACTACGAGGCGGGGGTCCCCTCCCAGCTGGAGGATGTGGACGATCTGGCCGGCTTCAAGCGCCGCATCAGGCGCTATTACCTGGGCAAGATTCCGGTCCAGATCACCAGAGAGGGAACGGTGGACTGCTACGACGAGGCAGGCGACCCCATCGGCGCTCCTGCCTTCGTGGATCTGTACATCTCCATTGACACCGACAGCAACTGTGGAGTGCTGACCTGGTACTCCCTCTCCTCCCCCTTCCTCATCAGCCACCTGATGGACAACATCATCCGCAACAATCTGATGGTGGTGGGAGCGGACGGCAGCCACACCAATTTCTTTGACTTTGTCAGCCTGAACTATGGGGTCATCAAGCGGGGCACCCCCAAGATCTTTGCGGTGATCCCCAAGGCCAAGAGCTGCCTGAAGTCCAGCCAGATCGCCTCCCTGCTGGCCGCCGAGACCATCTACCCCGACGGGGAGAATTTCGGTGAGATCGTGGACCGGGAGATCGTGGCCGCCATCAGCTCGGAAAAGGGCATGGGGCAGTATGACCGGGCCTTTGTGTGCGCCTACAGCAACGTGGTGCTCCAGTTCACTCCCGACTTTCAGGCCACCCTGCGGGACCGGCTGTGCGAGGAGTCCATCACCCTGTTTTACATCGAGCTCATTCTGCTGGAGGAGGCCGCCATCCAGATCGCCGACCGGGAGATCATCCGCCTCATTACCTCAAAGGCGGTGGACGAGCCGGTGGAGTTTCTCAAGCAGGTGGAGAATATCTACGACAATTTCTCCAAAACCATTGATTTCTGGGACATTCAGGTGAACTACCCCACCTCCCAGAAGTCCATCGATATGCTGCGCCAGGCCTTCAAGATCAAGGAGCAGCTGGCGTTTATGCAGCGCAATCAGGCCCAGATGCAGACGGTGTTTGACACCAAGTGCGACATCATCGACCGCAACGACTCCAAGCGGATGGACACCTCTCTGGCCATCATCTCCATTCTGGCCATCTTTTCCGCCTGGATCGACGGGTATGACTATATCGCCACCTGGAGCGATGTGTTTTCCGGCTCCGTGATCCATCTGCTCCAGCGGATCCTGTTTGTTGGGGTGGCCATCACCGCCGGGTATGCCATCTTCCATCTGTTTGGAAACAAGTTCAGACGTTTCCTCAGCAGGCGGAGGGACCGCAGGCGGAGGCGGGATCAGAAAAAATGACCTTATCAACCGCAGAGCAGGACGGGCCCTGAAAAGGCCCGTCCTGCTTTTGTTGTCTCGGGCCGGGGAATGATGGTACAATGGAGAAAAACTGAGACAAAATTTTCGCGGGAATAAAACCGGCGGAGCCTTTTCCAACACAAACAGACAGAAACGTTCCAAAGGGAGGAAGTCATATGCAGCTTTTGTCCGATTTGTCCAACACCGAGGCGGTAGCCCGGCTTCGGGCGGGGGATGAGGAGGTCTTTACCCGACTGTATCAGGCCTGTTACCGCATGGTCTATCTCCAGGCCATGAAGATCCTGGGGCAGGCCGATCAGGCCGAGCAGGTGGTGCAGGACGTATTCATCGCCGTGTTCCGCTCCATCGACAAGCTGAAGGACCCGGAGTCCCTGCGGTCCTGGATCGGTGGCATTGCGGTCCGGCTGGCCCTCCATCAGCGGAAGATGCAGACCGACTCCCGTGAGTTCGCTCTGGAGGAGGAGGCTATGTTTGACCTTCTGGATTCCGGCCCACCCGTGTCCTCGCCGGAGGATACCCTGTGCGAGCGGGACACGGGCCTGATTTTGGGGGAGCTGGTGGACCAGCTCCCCGACGAGCAGCGCACCGCCGTCATGCTCTACTACTACGACCAGTGCCCCATTAAGCACATTGCGTCCATTCTGGAATGTGCCGAGGGCACCGTCAAAAGCCGCCTGAACTACGCCCGCAAGGCGCTGGAGAAGCTGATCCTCCAGCGGGAGCAGCGGGACGGCGTGCGGCTCCATGCCCTCAATCCGGGACTGCTCTTCCTGGCCATGGTGCTCCAGGAGCAGAATCTGGCGGTGGACCCGCAGACCATGGAGCGGGGGCTGCTGGCTGTCAAGGGGGCTCTGGGCCTCACCGCGGCGGCAGCGGCAGGCTCCTCTGCTGCGGCGGCCACCACCGCGGCTTCCACCTCGGCGGCTTCCACCGCAACTGCTGCCGCCTCCGCTTCGGCGGCGGTTGGTGCCGGGGGCGGGGGTCTGACCCTGGGCAGCAAGGTGGCCATTCTGCTGGTGGCGGCGGCTGTGGCTACGGGAGGCGGCGTGTTTCTGGCCACCCGGCCCCCGCAGGAGCCTCAGCCCAGTGTCCCGGTGATGGCTGTGGTCTCCCCCACCCCATCGGCTATGCCCTCGGCCGCGCCCAGTCCTACGCCCTCGGCCACGCCGTCGGTTACTCCCAGTCCCGCCCCCACAGCCACCCCCAGCTCTACC
>NZ_NFLU01000012.1 GCF_002161085.1 Flavonifractor sp. An112
GCCGGAGACTCCGACGGGGCGGCGGAGGGCTCGGTCACCGGTGCGGAGGGGGTGACCTCGGGCTGCACGGAGGGGGTAACCTCGGCGGCGGGGGGAGCGCTCTTGCCCGCGGAGGGGATGAGCAGCAGACAGACGCATACCGCTGCGGCGGCAATGAGCAGGGGCAGGGTGGCACCGGGGCCATTTCTCTTGTTTTTCATGCGTTTGGGATGATAGGACTGGGACAATGAAGACACCTCGATCTGTATAAACTGGACCCGGCCGGGGGTCTTGTGTTTGCATCTGTTAGACGGCAGGGGCCAGTGAAAAGTTGAGGGAAAGCCAGTTTATTTTTTCAGAAAAAACGCCGGGGTATCCCCGGCGTTTTTGGGTGGGACTCAGTTCAGGCTGTCCAGCACACTGCGAGCGGCGTCAGCGTCGGCGGCCACCACCAGCAGGGCGGTGTTGCCGGTCTGCTCCACGATGGCGTGGTTGAGCTTGTCCACCTCTCCGGGCATATAGCTCTCCAGGGCGGTGATCTGATCGCTGACCCGCTTATCCAGGGCCTCCTTGGCGGTTTTGGCGGCGGCCTCGTCAGTGAGGGTGAGCACGGCGATCTCCTCCGCGCCCATGGACAGGGAGGTGTAAACCACGCAGTCGGTGATGGTGGAGGCGTCAATGCCGTACATGGTGGCGGCGGTGTCCTTGTCCAGGGTGTCCAAGGTGTCGCTGAAGGCGTCGGATTCCAGCAGAGCCTTGGCGGTGGTGGCAGGGTCATAGCTCTTGGCGCTTCCACCGCCTCCGCAGGCGGAAAGGGTCAGGCACAGGGCAAGCACGCCGGGCAGCAGTCGGGTCAACAGGTTCTTCATGGTTCTTTATCTCCTTCCATATCATCCGCATGGGTCTGTCCGGCCTGGTAGATCGCCGGGTCCACGGTGTGTTCCATCAGACAGGTCAGCCATGTTTCATACCAGGGACGCTTGAAGTGGATGCCGTCCGACGTGGCGTCGTCCGGCAGGGGGCCGTCGGCGGTGAGGGCGCTGTACACGTCCACCAGCACCACCTGATGCTCCCGGGCCAGCTGGGCAAACAGCTGGTTAAAGGCCTCTACCCGGGCGTTGGTAATGCAGGAGGCCTGACCGTAGGCCTTGCATTTGGCCTCGTCCACCGGGGCCAGATTTTGCAGATAGACCACGGCATTGGGCTGAAGGGCCTTTACCTCCTCTATAAAGACGCCGAAGGTGCGCAAATAGTTTTCCTCATTGTAATAACCCAGCTCATTCATACCGAAGGCTATGTAGACCTTGCCGAACTGGGGACCCTTCTCCAGGGCTTCCACAATGGAATAGTCCTGTCCGTCCACCGTCACCAGGCCGGGATTGTTCACCCCGAAAATACTCAGTCCGGTGTAGACGTAGAAGGTGGCGCCCCTGACGCCGCTGTACAGCTCCAGCCCATGGGTGCGGGAGTCGCCGATGAACAGGGCGTCGGAGAAGTAGTCCATGTCCACCGGATCGGTCTTGGGGGCGGGCTGGGTAAAATCAAAGGCAGGTGTAGGGGTAGGTGTAGGCGTGGGAGTGACGGTGGCCGTGGGGAGGGGATCAGCCCCCTCCGCCGGGGAGCGGCTGAGCACCGGAACGGTCACCAGAACCACACCCAACGCAATGGCCGCCAGCACCAGGGGCAGACGGCGGCGGGGCGGCGGAGAGGAGTTGCCGGTAAGCTGGGAATAGAGCGAGCGGGACAAACAAAACACCTCGTTTGAAGTTTAAAAATCAGGGCCGTCCAGCACCAGCGGCAGCAGTTCCTCCAGCCTGGCGATCTCCCAGGTAGGGGTAACGGGGCCGGGATTGGGCAGATGGCGGGGGTTGTACCAGGCGGTATCCAGCCCCATGGCGGCGCCGCCGCCGATGTCGGAGGTCAGGTTATCCCCCACCATCAGGGCCCGGCTCAGGTGGGTGATGCCCAGGGCGTCCAGCACCGGTCGGAAGAAGGCGGGGCTGGGCTTGGAAGCGCCGATCTCCTCGGAGATAAAGAGATGGGGAATGAGTTCTTTCAGGGGGGAGCGGTCAAACCGGCCCCGCTGGGCCCGGGCCACGCCGTTGGTGAGGATGGCAAGAGTGCAGTGCTCCCCCAGGGCCCGGCAGACCTCCAGGGCGCCGGGGAGGAGAAAGGACTGCTCGCCCAGCCGGTCCAGATAGGTCCGGTTGAGGGCGGCGGGGTCGGCGTCCACCCCCAGGGCGGCGGTGAGCCGGGCAAAGCGCTCCACCACCAGCCACTCCCGGGTGGCCACTCCCCGGTCCAGCATGGCCCACAGGAAACTGTTGATGGACACATAGAGGGCCTCGGTCTCCGGGGGACAGGGGATGGAGAAGGCCTCCAGAGCCAGGCGCAGGGCCTCGTGCTCCGAGCGATCAAAGTCGAACAGGGTATTATCCGCGTCCAGCAGGACGAAATCGTAGCGTCTCATGGGTGTTTGCCTCCTGACAGGCCCCGCCGGTGATTCTGGTAGTTGGTGACCAGGCGGGCCAGAGAGGCCACCATCAGCACGCCCACCGCCAGGGCCCCGGCCAGGCCCAGGGTGTGGAGCAGAGACTCCAGGAACAGGGAGGTCTCCCCGCTCATGGCGTGCTCCATGGTGTAGTAGATGCCGCCGCCGGGCACCAGGGGAAAGAGGGCCACCAGCAGATAGCTGGTCACCGGGCACCGGCGCAGACGGGCCATGATCTCCGACCAGGCGGAGATGGCCAGGGCGGCGAAAAAGGACTGGATGATGTCGCTGTGAACCAGGGGGGCGGCCAGCAGATAGACCAGCCAGCCCAGGGCCCCGCCGCCGGCGCAGATGAGCATACCCGCGGCTCCGTGGATGTTGAACAGCAGGGAAAAGCCGATGCAGGCCAGGAAGGCGTAGATACAGGGCAGATAGTAGGTAAACTCTTCCATGTCAGCCTCCCATCAGCATTCGGATCAGGCCCAGGGCCAGAGCGGTGCCCAGGGCGATGGCCGCTCCGATGAGCAGGGCCTCTGCGGCCTTGCTGATGCCGGCCACCATGTCGCCGGCCATAATATCCCGCATGGCGTTGGTAAAGGCAATGCCGGGCACCAGGGCCATCAGGGCGCCGATGATGATGCTGTCGGAATTCTGGCCAATGCCGGCGGCAGTAAGGGCCAGGGCCACAAAGGCGGACACCGCCGCGCCGGCGATGGTTTTGAAAAAGAGGTTGGCCCCCAGCTTGGAGGTGAAGGCCATACACAGGCAGATCACCATGCCGCAGAGTCCGCCGCACAGACCGTCCCATACCGAGCCGCCGTAGAACAGGGAGAACATCCCGCAGCCCAGGAAGTGGGCCAGCAGCTGGACGGGCAGAGAGTAGACCTTGTGGGTGCGCTCGATCTGACGCATACTGTCCAGGGCCTCCTCAAAGGGGGGCGTCTCCCGGCACAGGCGGCGGCACAGATCGTTGTACCGCTCCAGCAGGTAGATGTCGGTGCCGTGGTTGGGCATCCGGCGGATCTGGGTCATAGGTTCCCCCTGGGGAGAGGTGAGACTGACGATGATGCAGTTGGGGATGGCAAAGACCTCCCCCCGCTCGGCCCCATAGGCCTGGAGCAGGCGGCTGATGGACTCCTCCACCCGGTAGATCTCCGCTCCGCTGAGCATGAGCCGGAAGCCCATTTCGCTTACGATTTCCAGCAGCTCGTTGTAGTCCGGCTTCAACGGGGAGACCTCCTTTCTGCAAAAAAGCGCGGTGTTCCGGTGGACACCGGTTTACAGCTTATCACATTTCCCCCGGGATATCCATACCTTTCTCAGAAATATTACGCCCCCCTGAAAAAAGGGAAGTATTGAATGTAAAAATAGGATTTGGTACAATAACGGTATCAAGAAAGAGAGGAAAGAGAGGTGGTCTTATGCCGCCCAGGGAAAAGACGCCTGCGGAAAAAGCAGCAGAAAAAGCCCGTATTCTGGACGCCGCCCTGGACATCCTTGCGGCCGACGGCTATGAGGGCCTGACCATGCGCCGCCTGGGGCAGAAAATCGGCGCCTCAGCCACCAAGATCTATCTCTATTTTGTCAACAAGGATGAGGTATATCTGTCGGTGGTGATTGAGGGCTACCGCCAGCTGTGCGACAGTCTGCGGCAGGCCATGGAAACCGTCTCCGGCGGGGAGGCTCAGTTTGACGCCTTCCTGCACACCTATCTGGAGTTTGCGTGGAGCCACCCCACCTTTTACGAGGTGATGGCGCTGAAAAAGGTCCCCATGCAGGCCGATTACGCCGGCACCGAGATGGAGGAGGTGGCCCGGCGGAAGTATGAGGCTGGGATGGAGGTCTTTACCCTCACCCGGCAGGTGATGGAGCACTATCTGAGCGACAAGGGATATACCCTCCAGGTGTCCCGGGACGCGGCGGCCTTCTCCATCATCGTATTTCTCAACGGGCTGCTCAATACCTACTACAACAGGCTGGCTCACACCGTATTCTCCGACCTGGATCAGCTGCTGGGCGACTGCATCCGGCTGCTGAAAAATTCCTTCCGCAACAGCGCGCTGTCGGAAGGGGACCAATTCCAAGGCAAATCAGGTGAATGAAGCATGACGGAGGAAGAAAAGATCTTTGCCGGGAAGATGTTTGATCCCCGGCGGCAGGAGCTGAAGGACCTGAAGCACAAGGCCCATGAGGCCTGCCGGAAGTACAATTCCATGGACGAGTACGACCCTGACCGGGGGGAAGTGATCCGGGCCATTCTGGGCCGGGCGGGCAAGGCCTGCTACTTCCAGGGCCCTGTCCAGTTTAACTACGGCTGCCATACCTTTATTGGAGAGAACTTTTTCGCCAACTTCAATTTGATGGTGATGGATGATGCCAGGGTATTCATCGGGGACAACGTGTGCTTTGGGCCCAACGTGTCCCTGATGGCCACCAACCACCCCCTGCCCGCCCAGGAGCGCACCGGCCTGGACGGGGAGGGCCGCACCACCATGGCGGAGTTTGCCCGGGAGATCCACATCGGCAGCGGGGTGTGGCTGGCCTGCAACGTGGTGGTGCTGGACGGCGTCACCATCGGAGACGGAGCGGTGATCGGCGCGGGCAGTGTGGTCACCAAGGACATCCCCGCCGGCTGGCTGGCTTACGGCAATCCCTGCCGCCCCATCCGCCCCATTACGATTGCTGACAGCAAACGGGAGCTGATCCTGGAGGAGGATCTGGACCACTTTGCCTGGAATCTCAGGGAATGAAAAAAGCGCGCCGCAGATGCGGCGCGCTTTTTTGTGGGCAGCTCAGGGATCGAAAACGGCGCTTCGCCGTCCGCCCCCTCCAAACAGGTTGTTGTACTGTATCTGCTGGTAGTCCTCAATGAGGGCGGCGTAGTCGTTGGTCTCCAGATGGCTGTGGGCCTGCCCGGCTGTGTCCATATAGCCCACAAAGGTGAGGGCGGGCAGCTGCTGCTGGAGCTGCCACAGATAGCCGTCGTACACCGTGCCCCCGATACCGGCGTACCGCAGCAGATAGAGGCTCAAAAAGTTCAGACTGGTGATCTCCGGGCCCTCCTCCGGCAGGGGATAGTTGGCCCAGATCACAAAGGGTGTCTCATACTTGCCCATGTACTGATTCATGTTCATCTGGTCCTGGGTGACGCCGTAGGCCTTGTCCAGGAAGCCCTGCTCCACCGAGGGCTGGTGGTCACCGAACATGAGGATAATGGTGGGCTCCTCCTGGTTCTGGAAATACTCCACCAGAGTGCGGAAGGCCTGGTCGGTCTTGTTGGCCAGGGTGAGGTACTGCTCGGCCTGGGGGTACTTGCCCGGCTGGTCGGTGAGGGTGACCTGGGCGAGATAGTCCTCGGCGGTGTAGCTGCCGTGGTTCTGGATGGTGACGTTGAACAGGAAGAGGGGCTGCCCCTCCTCCTTGTGCTCAAACTCCCAGATGATCTGCTGGAAATCGGACTGATCGCTGACATAGCCGTGTTCCATGGTCTGGGCCACGTCCATGTCCTCCACACACTTGAACTGGTCAAAGCCCAGCTGGGGATAGGCCAGGTTGCGCTGCCAGGAGGTGCGCTCGCCGGGGTGGAAGGCCAGGGTGTCATACCCCTGGGCCTTCAGCAGGGAGGCCAGAGAGGCGGTGGGCCCCAGCACATACTGCTGGTAGGGAATGCTGCCCGAGGGCAGGAAGGCCATGGTGTTGCCGGTGAGGAACTCAAACTCGCTGGCGCTGGTACCCGCCCCGAATACCGAGGTATAGGTGTGGCCGAAGATGGAATTGTCCAGGGAGCGGATGTAGTCGGTGACGCTCTCGCTGAGCTGCAGGTTGCCGTAGGACTCAAAATCGGCCCAGGACTCGTTCATGATGGCGATGATGTTGGGCTTTTGGACCGACACCGCCGCCGGCTCCAGGGCCTCCACCCCCTCCAGCAGGGTATCCACGTTCTCCGGGGAGTAGCCCTCCGGCTCCTCAACCTCCAGAAACTCGGTGTTGCGGTAAAACACGGCCAGGCAGCCGCCAGTGCGGTAGGCCCCCGCCTGATCCCACACGTCGGTCTTGACCCCCAGCTTCTCCAGCTTTTCCGAGGGTAGCAGGAACATGAGGCAGGCCAGCCCCGCCGCCAGACAGGCCAGCCGCAGGGGCAGGCGCTTCCGGGTGGTGAGCCGCAGCCGGGCCTTGCGCCGCTCCGGGTGGAGGAATACCACCAGGGCGGCCGCCAGAAAGATGGCGACTCCCATCTGCCAGGTGAGGAACAGGTGGTAGTTGCCCGCCACGCTGGCG
This sequence comes from Flavonifractor sp. An112, assembly GCF_002161085.1. GTDB lineage: Bacteria > Bacillota > Clostridia > Oscillospirales > Oscillospiraceae > Flavonifractor > Flavonifractor avicola. Next base: position 6,749 of record NZ_NFLU01000012.1, read on the forward strand.
GCGGTGCCCAGGGCGGAGAAATCCCAGGGCAGGATGGGGGTGCCCCGGAAGGTGTTGACGAAGCAGTTGGCGGCGCCCCAGGACCCGGCGGCGATGTGGATGCCGATGGTGCAGGGGGCGATGCGCCCCACCAGGGCGCACAGCAGCCAGAACAGCAGAGCCACGCACAGGGCGTTGGCCACCAGTACGGGGAAGGTCAGAGCAAAAGGATTGGCTCCGTATGTAAACTGCATGAGCCACACGGCGGTAAAGGGGGTCAAAAGCAGAAAGACCGCCTGCCACAGCCGGTCCTTGCGCAGCAGGGAAAGGATTTGTTCACGGTTCATCATAGTATGGTACTCCGGTCATTTGGGAAGATAGTGTGCCATTATAGCGCAAAAAGCCCAGCTTGTCAAAGCCGACCGGTGAAAAAGAAACGGAAAACGTCCCCCGGTACAGTTTGTACCGGGGGACGTGGCAGATTACAGCACCTTGGACAAAAATTCGATGGTACGCTGTTCCTTGGGGTTGGCGAAGAAGGCGTGGGGCTCGTTCTGCTCCAGCACATGGCCGCCGTCCATAAAGAGGACCCGGCTGCCCACTTCCCGGGCAAAGCCCATCTCGTGGGTGACCACCACCATGGTCATGCCCTCGTCGGCCAGCTGCTTCATGACTTCCAGCACCTCGCCCACCATTTCGGGGTCCAGGGCGGAGGTGGGCTCGTCGAACAGCATCACCTTGGGCTTCATGGCCAGAGCCCGGACAATGGCGATACGCTGCTTCTGGCCGCCGGAGAGCTGGGCGGGATAGGCGTCCGCCTTCTCCTCCAGACCCACCCGCTTCAGCAGGGCGGTGGCGGTGTCATCGGCCTCGGCCTGGCTCATCAGCTTGGTGCGGACGGGAGCCAGGGTAATGTTCTTCCGAATGGTCATGTTGGGGAAGAGGTTGAAGTGCTGGAACACCATACCCATCTGCCGACGGATCAGGTCGATGTTGGTCTTGGGGTCGGTGATGGCGGTGCCCTCAAAGGTGATGGTGCCCTTGGTGGGGGCCTCCAGCAGGTTGAGGCAGCGCAGGAAGGTGGACTTGCCCGAGCCGGAGGGCCCGATGATGACCACTTTCTCCCCGGGATAGATGTGCTCGGAGATGTCGTCCAGCACCAGATGGTCCCCGAAGGACTTGGACAGATGTTTAACGTCTATCACTTTGACGCAGCCTCCTTTCCAGAATACCCAGCAGCCAGGTGAAGAGCATGACCATCAGAAGATAGATGATGGCGATGCCCAGATAGGGATACATCACATCGTAGGTCTTGCTGCCGATGGACTTGGCGGCATAGACCAGCTCCTTGCCGCCGATGGCGGAGATCAGAGCAGTATCCTTAAACAGGGTGATAAACTCGTTGCCCAGAGCAGGCAGGATGTTCTTAAAGGCCTGGGGAATGACAATAAAGCGCATGGTGTCCAGATAGTTCAGGCCCAGGGACCGTCCGGCTTCGCTTTGGCCGATATCCACGCTCATCAGGCCACCGCGGACGATCTCGGCCACATAGGCGCCCGAGTTGATGCCCAGGGTGAGGGTGCCCACCAGGGTGTACTCACGGCTGCTTTTAAAGATGATAAAGCCCATAATCAGCAGCTGGACCATCATGGGGGTGCCGCGGATAATGGTAACATAGATTTTGCAGATCACGTTCAGTACGCCCAGGACGGGGTTGTGCCGTCCCAGACGCTGCTGATCGTGGGTGGTGCGGATCACAGCCACTACCACGCCCAGCACAATACCCAGGATCAGGGCCATGGCGGTGATCCAGAGGGTGGTCAGCACGCCGTCCAGGTAGAACTGCCAACGGCCCTCCTCAAAGAAGGCCTTATAAATGCCCACAAAGGCGTCTTGCCACCAGGGCAAGTCCACACCGTCTTTCAGCTGCTGTCCCAGGGACTCATAGAGTTGCGCCCAGTTCACAGAGATTCTCCTTTCTTACCTTCTGCCAAATACGACCCGAAAAAGGACGGCCCGAAGGCCGCCCTTTTCAGTTGAACACGGATTTGTCGTTTGTCTTAGCCCTCAGCGGGGATATACTTGTCGATGATGGACTGCACGGTGCCGTCCTCGATCAGCTCGTTCAGAGCGGTGTTGACGGCGTCCTTCAGAGCGGTGTTGCCCTTGGCAAAGCCGATGGCGTAGTTCTCGTTGGCGAACTCAGTGTCCAGAATCTTCAGACCGGGGTTGGCCTTCACATACTCCTGGGCGGGAGCGTTGTCGATAACCACACAGTCAACCTGGCCGTTCATCAGAGCCTGGATGGCAGCGGCGCCGTCGTCATAGGGGATCACGGCGTCCTCGCCGTAGCCGCCGTTCTCGGGGGTGTCGGAGCAGTAGATGTAGCCGGTGGTGCCCATCTGGCAGCCGATCAGCTTGCCCTCCAGATCATCGATGGTGGCGATGTCGGAGTTCTCGGGGACAATGACGACCTGAATGCCGTTGGCGTAGGTGTCGGAGAAGTCCATGACCTCCAGACGGTCGTCGGTCACAGTGACGCCGGCCATGACGATGTCGCTCTTGCCGGTCTGCACAGCCTGCAGGGCGGCGTCAAAGCCCATGTTGTCCACGACCAGCTCCAGGCCCAGCTTCTGGGCGATGGCATAGGCGATCTCCACGTCGATGCCCTCATAGCCGGTGCCCTCGTAGCCTTCGCCGTCGCCCACCATCTCATAGGGGGGGAACTGAGCGTTGGTGCTCATGATCAGCTTACCGGCCTCCACGGTGGTGAACTCGCCGGAGGCGGCGGGAGTCTCGGTGTTCTCAACGGAAGGGGTCTCGGTGTTGTTGGCGGGGGTCTCGGCGCTGCCGCTGTTGCCGCCGCCGCAGGCGGCCAGCAGAGACAGAGACATGACTGCGGTCAGGCCCATCAGGGCCAGCTTCTTGAAGTTCTTCATACTGTATTCTCTCCTATTCATTGCGTATCACGCGATCCTCATTGCGTTCCTTGTATTAGGTGTCTCTTATTATACACCGTATGCAAATAAATGCAATATTTATTCATTCGTCAAACCCCACAAAAAACCTGGAAGTTTTCAGCCGGTCTCTCTCCGTGCCCGCAGGTGGGTGAAAAGGGTCACATAATGCTGTTATGTGAGAAAACAGGCCTGTTTTCAGCACCTGAAAGGGTTTACTTCCGGGAAAGTGATGTGGTATAATGACAGCGATATGTTTAGATATGGTTTTGAAAACCAGAAAGGAGGCCCACCTTGGAAGAGATCCGCGCATTAAAGGAGCGGCTGGAGGGGGAACGACCGGTAGATTGGGAGGGTTTCCCCGATATCGGGCTGTATATGGACCAGCTCATCAACTATATGCCCCGCCAACTGATCCACTATGGAGAGGGGGAGGCCCTGACCTCCGCCATGGTGAATAATTATATTAAAGATGGGGCCATGCCCCGGGCGGAGGGCAAGCGGTACTCCCGCACCCACCTGGCCTACCTCACAGCCCTGTGCGCCCTCAAGCAGGTGCTGTCGGTGAAGGATGCCGGTCTGCTGCTGGCCGCGGCAGCTCAGGGGCGTGAGCCCAAGGAGCTGTACGAGCAGTTCCGCATGGAGCTGGACCGGGCCCTGGACGTGACCGCCGGGTCCCTGGACCCCACCGCCGGGGAGGAGGACCTGCCCGGCCTGGCCCTGGCGCTGGCCCTGCGCAGCTATGCCGACAAGCTGGCCTGCCAGCGTATCCTGGAACTGCTGCGGGCCAAACAGCCCCCCAATGAAAAGGAAAAGAAGAAAAAAGACTGAATACCGCTCAGATTTTAACAACGATGGAGGTTCTCTGAACAATGGGAGAATATGTGATCTTGACCGACTCCTCCGCCGACCTGACCGCCGAGCTGGTGGCCGAGCTGGGGGTGGAAGTGATTCCCCTGTCCTTCACTATGGAGGATAAGACCTACTTCAACTATCCCGACAACCGGGACATCGACCCGGCGGATTTTTATGCCCGCCTGCGGGGGGGCGCCATGGCTACCACCGCCGCCGTCAATGTGGCCGACTATACCGAGGCTATGGAGCCCATTCTGAAGGAGGGCAAGGACGTGCTGGTGCTGGCCTTCTCCTCCGGCCTGTCCGCCACCTGCCACTCCGCCCAGATCGCCGCCGGGGAGCTGATGGAGCAGTATCCCGACCGGAAGGTGTATGTGGTGGATACCCTGTGCGCCTCCCTGGGTCAGGGCCTGCTGGTGTGGTATGCCGCCAACCTGAAAAAGCAGGGTAAGACCATGGAGGAGGTACGGGACTGGACCGAGGAGCACAAGCTCAACCTGTGCCACTGGTTCACCGTGGACGACCTCCACTTCCTCAAGCGGGGCGGCCGCATCTCCGCCGCCACCGCTGTGCTGGGCACCATGCTGTCCATCAAGCCGGTGATGCACGTGGACAATGAGGGCCACCTCATTAAGGTAGGCACCGCCCGGGGCCGCAACGCCTCCCTCAAGGCCCTGGTGGACCACATGGAGCAGACCGTGCTGGATCTGAAGGGTCAGTCCATCTTCATCAGCCACGGCGATTGCCTGGCAGACGCCCAGAAGGTGGCTGATGATATCCGGGCCCGCTTTGGGGTGGAGGATATCGTCATCAACTATGTGGGTCCCGTCATCGGCGCCCACTCCGGCCCGGGCACCGTGGCCCTCTTCTTTATGGGGAGCGAGCGCTGATGGAGGATATCAAGTGGCTGGAAGTGGTGCTGGACACCACCGAGGAGGAACTGGACGGCCTGTGTGCCCGGCTCACCGCCAACGGCGTCACCGGCTTCGCCATTGAGGATGAAGAGGACTTCAAGACCTTCCTGGAGCAGAACCGTCAGTACTGGGACTATGTGGACGAGGACCTGATGGAGCGGATGAAGGGCGTGTGCCGAGTCAAGTTCTACGTCACCGACGACGCAGACGGCAAGGCCCAGCTGGCGCGCTGGCTGGAGGGCATCGACAAGCCCTACACCACCGCATCCCTGGGGGACAACGACTGGGCTCACTCCTGGCAGAAGTATTATAAGCCCATGACCGTGGGCGAGAAGCTGTGGATCGTCCCTGAGTGGGAGCGGGATCAGACCCCGCCGGAGGGACGCACCCCGGTGTACCTCAACCCCGGCCTTACCTTTGGTACCGGCAACCACGCCTCTACCCAGCTGTGCCTCATGGGGCTGGAGGAGTATGTGGTACCCGGCCAGCCGGTGCTGGATCTGGGCTGCGGCAGCGGTATCCTGTCCATCGCCGCCATGGCCCTGGGGGCCTCCACCGCCGTGGCGGTGGACATTGACCCCAAGGCGGTGGACGTGGCCTATGAGAACGCCGGCCTCAACGGCATCGGCAGGGAGCGGTACACCGTCCGGGCGGGGGATGTGCTCACTGACCAGGCTCTGGTCAAGGAGCTGGGCCAGCAGCGCTACCCCCTGGTACTGGCCAACATCGTGGCCGACGTGATCATGCCCCTGTCCGCCAAGGCGGGGGAGTGGATGACCGAGGACGGGGTGTTCCTGTGCTCCGGCATCATCGACACCCGCTCCGCCGAGGTGGAGGCTGCCCTGGAGCGCAACGGCCTGCACATCATCCGCCGCCGGGAGCAGAACGGCTGGGTATCCCTGGCCGCCAAACGGGCGTAATAAAAGGAAAAGGACGCACCGCAGCGCGGTGCGTCCTTTTTTATGTGGAGGACTGCGGATGGTCCTCCTCCTTCAGGTTTTCCAGCGCCACCCGGGTGGCCTCAATGACAAACTGGGAGAAGTTGCAGTCAGTTCCCTGAATGGCTTTCTCAACCTCCTCCAGGATCTGATTGGGAAAGCGGATGGTTTTAGAGGTGGTGCCGGGAACGGCGGGCAGTTTAAATTTAGCCATAGTATCACCATGTCTTACATTTTGTCATTTACAACGTAATACAATTTGTGATATAAGTATGTAAGACAAATAGTAAGACGTGCGGGGGGTGATGCAATGGATTGGGAGGCTGCCTATGAACAATGCCCTTCGTTTGGTGTTGGGAAAGGCCCCTATAACTGGGAGACAACACAGGTTCTGGAGGCGCTTGAGCGGGACCTGACAGCACTTCGGCAGAGATTGACCGATGAAACAGGCGAACTGCTAGAGCAGTATTTGAAGAGCGGGGCACACTATTTGCACAGTTGTTGTCGGTACTACTATTATCGTGGTATGCTTCATGGTATCAAAGAGGCGTTAGAAATCTGGAGTGCGGAGTACGGTTCAGCAGAAGAGAGTAGCGAAGATAACTGACTTGTAAGGGCGGCCTTTATGGCCGCCCGCCGGTTTTTTGCCGGCATGAGCCCCCTCCAGGGTGAAAGGATTGCATTTTTTCCCCGGATATGATACACTTTTTCGGTACGATTTGAGGTCGCGCCCCGGGGAAAGAGGGCGTTGGGTACGAAAGGGAGTTTCGATGCCTGTGGGGACCTTGAATCAGGCAGACTGAAACGGAAAGGAAGTTTTGTACCCATGGAAATCAACGGCGAGCAGGTCAACGAGATCGTCAACTACGCCGACCTGGGCCTGTCCCCTGAGGTCATGAAGGCCATCGACAAGAAGGGCTACGTCCAGGCCACGCCGGTCCAGGCGGGCGCCATTCCCTATTTTATGGAGTGGAAGGACGTGATCGCCAAGGCCCCTACCGGTACCGGCAAGACCTTTGCCTTCGGCATTCCTATGGTGGAGCACATCGATCCGGACAACCAGGATGTGCAGGCCCTGGTGCTGGCCCCCACCCGGGAGCTGGCAGTGCAGATCCAGGAGGAGCTGCGGGACCTGTGCGAATTTAAGGAAGGGGTACGCACCGTGTGCCTCTACGGCGGCGCCCCCATCGACAAGCAGATCAACACCCTGAAGAAGCGCCCCCAGATCGTGGTGGCCACCCCCGGCCGCCTCATGGACCACATGAAGCGGCGCACCGTCAAGCTGGACAAGGTGGAGACGGTGGTGCTGGACGAGGCCGACCGGATGCTGGATATGGGCTTTGTCCGGGACGTGACCCGTATTCTGGACCAGCTGAAGCACCGGAAGAACCTGGGGATGTTCTCCGCCACCATCAGCCGGGAGGTGATGGACATCTCCTGGGTGTACCAGCGTGACCCCATTGAGATCACCGTCCGCCCGGTGGAGGAGTCCAAGCCCGACATCACCCAGTACCGCATTGATCTGGACGGCCGGGAGAAGAAGCTGGACACCATCGTGGCCCTCATCACCCACGGGGAGTACGAGCGGGCCATTGCCTTCTGCAACACCAAGAACATGACCGACCGGCTGGCCGGGCTGCTCCAGATGCGGGGCATTTCCTGCCAGGCCATCCACGGCGATATCCAGCAGCGGGTGCGGGAAAAGACCCTGGACAAGTTTAAAAAGGGCGAGATCAAGGTGCTGGTGGCCACCGACGTGGCCGCCCGTGGCCTGGACATCGACGACGTGGACGCGGTGTTCAACTACGACGTGCCTGACGAGATGGAGAACTACACCCACCGCATCGGCCGTACCGGCCGTGCCAAGCGCCACGGCGTGGCCTATACCTTTGTGGCCACCGTCACCGAGAGCGTCCGCATGGACGACATCATCCGCAACACCAAGGCGGAGGTTCAGCGGCTGAAATACGATCAGGACGGCTGCCTCATGCTGGTGGAGCAGCAATAAATCGTTGAATGGGCGGCCTTTGGCCGCCCATTTTCCTGCTTCCGGGCCGGTTCGCCGGATTTCCCTTGCCAATTTCCGGAGGCCATGATATCATGTCGGCGAACTGTACTGGGATAAGATGATTTGCGGCACGAATTCCGTGCGGGTCCTGTCTGCCGCCTGAAAGAGAGAGGAGTGTTCCTATGGTAGAGATCCGTCCCTCCCGGCCCGGCGAGGCCCAGGCCCAGAAGGACCTGTGGCGGGCCGCCTTTGGGGAGGACCCCCGCTATATTGACTGGTTCTATGAATGCTGCTGGCGGCCGGAGGACACCCTCCTGCTGCTGGAGGACGGGAAGCTGGCCTCCATGCTGGCCCTGCTGCCTCAGACCATCCACCTGCCAGGCGGCGGCACCGCCTCCGCCTGGTATGTCTACGCCCTGGCCACCGACCCCAATGTGCGCGGCAAGGGCTATGGCCGGCAGCTTCTGCTCTATGTGGACGAGTTTTTGAAGGCTCGGGGGGCCGACTGTGTGACTGTGGTGCCCGCTGAGGCTGGGCTCTTTAAATTTTTCGGCATGGTGGGCTATCTGCCCGGCTTTTTTACCCGCAAGGTGGAGCTGCTGCGGAGCATGACCACGCCCGCCTTCCCGGAGGACAAGGTGGAACCCATCAGCCCGGCGGAGTACAACGCCATCCGGGAGGCGGCGCTGGCAGGCCTGCCCTTTGTCTCCTACAGCCAGGAGCTGATTCGCTATCAGGAGGGAATGGGTAAGATCACCGGCGGCGGTCTGTACCGCGTCACCGTGGGAGAGTTCCAGGGCTGTGCCGCCGCCGAATACCTGAACCAGGAGAGCGTTCTTTTTAAGGAATTGCTGCTGCCGCCGGAGCATATGCCCCGTGGCCTGGCCGCCCTGGCCGCCCAGATGCCCGGTCAGCGGTGCTTCGTCCGCACCCCGGCCCAGTGGGACGGGATGCAGGGCAGCTATCTCCAGCCCTTCGGCATGGTCAAGTGGTATGACCGGGAGAAGGGCGCCCTGTGGGGGGAGGAGACCCATGGCTATATGGGCCTGGGCTTTGATTGACCGGCTCCAAAACAGAATACAGCGTTCAAAGATGGGCGCGGACAGACGGGGGATGGTCCCTCATCTGTCCGCGTTTCTTTATCTTGGCATGGGTTTTGCAACCAGACGGTGGGGCAAGATTCAAAGCCGGGGTTTTGCAAGAATTCCGTTAAAATGAATATGCGGGGCAAAATCGTGAATATATATAAGCAAATTTCATCGCATTAGCGAGAAAAAGTGTCGAAAAGCAGGTGATACAAGGGAAGAAAGCATCCGATGTCGAAGAATGAAATGGACAATTATGCAGAAAAGTGTCTTTCTGACAAGGACAGCTGCAAGATTTGACGGCGATTCCATCAAATTCAGGCGGCAGAACTCTTGACGGAAGGTGTTAATTACGATAAAATAAACAGACGTTTATTGTGGGGCATTCACGGAAAACGAACAGAGACTGGTATAGGAAGTGAAGAAATGGCAAAATATGTTTTGAAAAGAGTGCTGATGGCAGTGATTACCCTGTTCATCGTCATCTGCCTCACTTTTTTCCTCATGAACGCCATTCCGGGCAACCCCTGGCTGTCTGAGAAGACCCCATCTCAGGCCACCATCGATGCCCTGAATGAGAAGTACGGCTTGGACCAGCCGGTCATCGTGCAGCTGGGTAAGTACCTGGGCAACATTCTGCACGGCGATTTCGGTACCTCCATTAAGATGCAGAAGGACCGGCCGGTGCTGGACATCATCACCACCATGTTCCCCATCTCGGCCAAGATCGGTATCATCGCCATTGTGTGGGCTATTTTGGTGGGCGTCCCATTGGGCTGTCTGGCCGCATACAAACGAGGTACCTGGGTGGACAGCCTATTGCGCGTAATATGTACAATAGGTATCTCCATGCCAGGCTTCGTGGTGGCTACCATCCTGCTGCAGATCTTTACCGGTGGTATTGAGGGCTTTAAGATATTACCAACGGTATTTGACGGCAGCTGGCAGAGCTATGTGCTGCCCTGTGCTGCCCTGGGCTTCTACCCCATGTGTTATCTGTCCCGGCAGACCCGTACCGCCATGCTGGACTCCATCAACCAGGAGTACATCAAGACTGCCCGGGCCAAGGGCCTGCGCAACAAGAAGATCATCTTCAAGCACGCCCTGCGCAACGCCCTGATCCCCGTCATCACCTATCTGGGCCCCCAGATCGCCTTTACCCTGTGCGGCGGCTTCGTGGTGGAGCAGGTGTTCTCCATCCCCGGTCTGGGCCGCTACTTCGTCCAGTCCATCCAGTCCCGTGACTATCCTATCATCATGGGCACCACCATCTTCCTGGCGGCCTTCATCATCGTGATGAACCTGGTTGTGGACCTGCTGTACAAGCTGGTGGACCCGCGGATCAATCTGAGCAAGGGAGGGAACTGAGTTGGCAGAGAAACGGAAAAAAGTGCTCGGCTCTCTTCAGCCGGATATTGAAGATATCCTGGATTGGAACAAGCTGCCGGAAGACGCCTTTCAGCCGGCCAGCGCAGAAGAGAAAGAGAGTTTTATTCAGGACCGCAAGAGCGTGTCCTATTGGAAGGACGCATGGCGCCGCCTGCGCCGCAACAAGGTAGCCATGGTGGCCATGGTCATCGTGATCCTGCTGGGCCTGTTTGCCTTTGTGGGTCCCCTGATCGTGCCCTACAGCTATGATGAAGTGATCCCCGGCGCCAACAACCTGCACCCCTGGCACTACTCCCTGGAGGACCAGGAGGAGCTGGCGGCGGCGCAGGACCCGGAGAAAGCCATTGAGCTGGCCCGGGCCGAGGCCGAGGCCGAGGGCCGCGAGCTCAGCCGCATCGAGGAAGCTCAGATCCGCGCTCAGGTGAAGAGCGGCGGCGACGTGGACGAGCTGCGGGCCGAGCTGGGCATCAAGCCCAAGCTGTTCGGCTACACCAACGACGAGCTGCAGCGCATCGCCAACGGCGAGTCGGTTTTCCCCCATGTGTTCGGCTGCGATATGCAGGGCCGTGATATTATGGTCCGTACCATGATCGGTACCCGTGTGTCCATGATTGTCGGTATCTGCTGTGCCCTCATCGTGCTGGTCATCGGTGCCATCTACGGCTCCATCTCCGGCTACTGCGGCGGCAAGGTGGACGCCGTCATGCAGCGTATCGTGGAGATCATCTACACCATCCCCGAGGTGCTCATCATCCTGCTGCTGGGCGCCACGCTCAAACCCATTTTGGAGGACTTCCAAAACTCGGGCGACGGGTTCTTCCAGAACATGGTCACCATTCTGGGCCCCAACCTGATCGCCATCTTCATCGCCTTCGGCCTGCTGTACTGGGTGACCATGAGCCGCATCATCCGCGGCCAGATCCTCCAGCTCAAGCAGCAGGAGTACGTCACCGCCGCCCGCGCCCTGGGCGCCAAGGGCGGGCGCATCATCAAGCGCCATCTGCTGCCCAACTGCGTGGGCCAGATCGTGACCACCACCTTCCTGCAGATCCCCTCCGCCATCTTTACCGAGTCCTTCCTGTCCTTCCTGGGCATGGGCGTTTCCGCCCCCATGACCAGCCTGGGCTCCATGTGCTCCGATGGTCTGAGCGGCCTGCAGAGCTATCCCTATCGTTTGTTTATCCCCGCCATCATCCTGAGCATCCTGATCCTCTGCCTGAACCTGTTCGGCGACGGCCTGCGCGACGCTCTGGATCCCCGTCTGAAGAAGTAAGAAAGGAGGAGACACCATGGAAGAAAAACAGAAAACCGGCAAGCTGCTGGAAGTGAAGGATCTCCACGTCTCCTTCTTTACCCCCGCCGGCGAAGTCAAGGCTGTGGGCGGCATCAGCTATGACCTGAACTATGACGAAGTCATGGGCATCGTGGGCGAGTCCGGCTCCGGCAAGAGCGTGGAGGCCTACTCCATCATCGGCCTGCTCCAGTCCCCCGGCAAGGTGGTGGGCGGCTCCATCACCCTGGAGGGCGAGGACGTGCTGGCCAAGAGCAAGGAAGAGATGATCGACCTGCGGGGCAACAAGGTGGCCATGATTTTCCAGAACCCCATGACCTGCCTGAACCCCGTGTACACCATCGGCAACCAGCTCATCGAGGCCCTGAAGGCCCACGACAAGAAGGTCTCCAAGGAGGAGGCCGCCAAGCGGGCCATGGAGATGCTGGAGATGGTGGGCATCAACAACGTGGAAAAGCGGATGAAGCAGTATCCCCATGAGCTGTCCGGCGGTATGCGTCAGCGCGTCATGATCGCCATGGGCCTGATCTGCCATCCTCAGCTGCTCATCGCCGATGAGCCCACCACCGCTCTGGACGTGACCATCCAGGCTCAGATCCTGGAGCTCATGAAGGAGCTGCAGAAGAAGACCCACATGGGCATCATCTTCATCACCCATAACCTGGGCGTGGTGGCCGAGATCTGCGACAAGGTCTCCGTCATGTATGCCGGCAAGATGGTGGAGCAGGGCCCTGTGGACGACATCTTCTACAAGCCCGGCCACCCCTACACCATGGGCCTGCTGCGGTCCATGCCCCGTGTGGACGCCGAGAGCTACGAGCGCCTGATCCCCATCGAGGGTACCCCCGTGGATATGCTCAATCCTCCCGAGGGCTGCCCCTTCGCTCCCCGGTGTGAATACGCCATGAAGATCTGCCTGCAGAAGATGCCTCCCTATGTGGAGCTGGGCGACAACCACCGCTCCGCCTGCTGGCTGCGGGTGCAGGAGCAGATGGCCAGGGAGAAGGCCGGCCAGGCGGACGCCAAGCCCGCGCAGGAGACCGAGAACAAGGAGGCGGGCGACCATGAGTGAGAAGAATGATATCCTCGTTCAGGTAGACCACCTGAAGAAATACTTTGGCGTCAAGGGCCTGAAGGGCCCCGGCGTCCAGGCCGTGGAGGACGTGTCCCTGTTCATCAAGCGGGGCGAGACCCTGGGCCTGGTGGGCGAGTCCGGCTGCGGCAAGACCACCCTGGGCCGTACCATCCTCCAGCTCCATCCCCCCACGTCCGGCAAGATCGTCTATGACGGCGAGACCATCTTTGAGGGCGAGGACCCCTGGCAGAAGGACGAGAACGGTCAGCTGATCCACGTCAAGACCCCCAAGCCCAAGGCAGTCAATATGCTGCCCTACCGGCGGAAGATGCAGATCATCTTCCAGGACCCCTCCGCCTCTCTGGACCCCCGTATGACGGTGGGCGAGATCATTGGTGAGGCCCTGGATATCCACAAGCTGTGCCCCAACAAGAAGGACCGCACCGACCGCATCAAGGAGCTGCTTGCCCGGGTGGGTCTGAACACCGAGCACGCCAACCGCTATCCCCATGAGTTCTCCGGCGGCCAGCAGCAGCGCGTGGGCATCGCCCGCGCCCTGGCGGTGCGCCCCGAATTCATCGTGTGTGACGAGCCTATCTCCGCCCTGGACGTGTCCATCCAGTCCCAGGTGGTGAATATGCTGGAGGATATGCAGCAGGATCTGGGCCTGACCTATCTGTTCATCGCCCATGACCTGTCCGTGGTGCGTCACATCTCCAACCGTATCGGCGTGATGTATCTGGGTACCATGGTGGAGCTGGCTGAGAGCTACGAGCTGAACAAGCATCCCATCCACCCCTACACCAAGACCCTGCTGTCCGCCGTGCCGGTGCCCGATCCCGAGGTGAGCCGGACCCGTCAGCGTATCGTGCTCCAGGGCGATATCCCCTCTCCCATGAATCCGCCCACGGGCTGCCGGTTCCATACCCGCTGCCCCTACGCCACCGAGAAGTGCAAGGAGTGCGTGCCTCAGTTCAAGGAGCATTCGCCCGGCCACTACGCCGCCTGTCACCTGCTGGGCTAAGAGGGGCGAATGGGCCTGCCGCCGCATTGCGGCGTCCAAGCGTTTTGGGCTGTGCCCAAAACCTTGATGCCGGGCGAATTCACTTCGCCCGAGCAGATGAAAGAGAATGGGGTACCCGCCCGGCGGCCTGAGCCGGGTGGGAGGCATTCTCCCGGCCACTACGCCGCCTGTCACCTGCTGGGCTAAGGGAAAGCCGGGTCCGCGCAGTAAGGGCGCTCAAGCGAAAATTGGAAAAAGGCGGCAGATTGCCGCCTTTTTTCGGAACCAGATAGAAATAAACTGAAGAGTTCGTAACAATTTCGAAACATTTTCTTTACACCTGTACCTGACCTGTGGTATAATATCTTTGCTTTACTTTAACGTGCGAAAGGCCATGGCCTTTCGGCGCCCGCACTGCGGGCGCCGATGACCATTCCCCTGTGTATCGCGCCCCAAGGCGTTATAGATACAAAAATGAGAAAGATGGAGGTCCAACCATGAAAAAGAGAAAGCTTGTCTCTCTGCTTCTGTCCGGGGCCCTCGTGTTCGGCCTGCTGGCCGGCTGCGGCGGCGGCACCAGCAACAGCAACGAGACTCCTGACGCTCAGAACAGCGGCACTCCCAGCAGCGAAGCTCCTTCCGGCGACGCTTTTGAGATGACTGTCAACATTGCTTCTGAGCCCCAGACCATCGATCCCGCTCTGAACAGCGCGGTCGACGGCGCCATTATGATCAGCCATATGTTTGAGGGCCTGATGCGCTGGGAGGATTCCGGCAGCGAGACCGCCGGTTCCGACGGTACCTGCACCAACGCTCAGCTGGGCTACGGCCAGGCCGAGAGCTACGACAAGGTTGCCAACGAGGACGGCACCGTTACCTACACCTTCCACCTGCGCGACGGCATTAAGTGGTCCGACGGCAAGGACGTTACCGCTCAGGACTTCGTGTTCTCCTGGCAGCGCCTGGTCAACCCCGAGACCGCCGCTGACTACAGCTACATGATCGACTGCGTGGTCAACGCCAACGCCATCATGAACGGCGAGATGGAGCCCAGCGAGCTGGCTGTCTCCGCTCCCGACGACAAGACCTTCGAGGTCACCATCACCTCCGACCTGCCCTACTTCACCGAGATCTGCGCCTTCCCCGCCACCTTCCCCGTGCGTGAGGACATCGTGAGCAACGCTCAGTGGACCTACGATCCCGCTACCTACGTGTCCAACGGCGCTTACAAGATGACCAACCGTGTCACCAACTCCGAGATCGTCATGGAGCCCAACGAGTACTACTACAATGTGGATACCCTGGGTCCCCAGAAGATCACCTTTAAGCTGATGGAAGACAACAACGCCATGCTGAACGGCTTCAAGACCGGCGAGCTGGACTTCATCGAGTCCATGCCCACCGACGAGATCGCCGGCCTGATGGCTTCCGGCGACCTGAAGATCGTGGACTACATCGGCACCTACTATGTCTGCTACCAGACCCAGAAGGCCCCCTTCGACGATCCTCGCGTCCGTAAGGCCTTCACTCTGGCCATTGACCGTACCTACATCGTCAACGAGATCACCCAGACCGGTCAGGTCGAGGCTGGCGGCTTCGTGCCCGCTGGTGTTTACGACGCTGCCGGCGCTACCGGCGACGACTTCCGCACCGTGGGCGGCGACTACTACAAGCCCACCGACGCTGACTACGAGGCCAACTGCGAGGAGGCCCGTCAGCTGCTGGCCGAGGCCGGCTACCCCAACGGCGAGGGCTTCCCCGTTGTTGAGTACCTGTACAACACCGACGACTCCCACAAGGCTGTTGCCGAGGCCCTGCAGAATATGTGGCAGACCCAGCTGGGCGTGACCGTCACCCTGAACAACCAGGAGTGGGCCACCTTCCTGCAGACCCGTAAGGACGGCGATTACTCCATCGCCCGTAACGGCTGGATCGCCGACTACAACGATCCCATGTCCTTCCTGGATATGTGGCTCACCGGCGGCGGCAACAACGACGCTCAGTACTCCAACGCCGAGTACGACGCCAAGATCCAGGCTGCCAAGGCTTCTACCGATCCTGCCGAGCGTATGCAGCTGATGCACGAGGCCGAGGACATCATCATGGGCCAGGATTACGCTCTGTGCCCCCTGTACTTCTACACTCAGAAGTATATGCTGGCCGACGGCATCCAGGGTATGTACTATACTCCTCTGGGCTACTTCTTCTTCGACCACTGCACCCAGGGCTGATTTTCAGCCAAACAAACCGGGCGGAGCCATTTGGCTCCGCCCGGTTTTTGCTGGACTTTACAGCTCTAGCGTAGGGCTTGTGGACGTCCAATGTTTCAGCGCTGAGTAGGACGGCGGTTTACCCCCGCCGGCGATCCACGGCAAGGAACGGCGGGCCGGTGGGGACATGGTCCCTGCGGATGAAAAGCGCCGCTCTGTAGGGGGCGAAGACCGAACCCGCCCGTTTGCCAGGGGATATCATTACCGCTGCGCTGCAAAACACACGCCCTCACTCCGGTGCGGCCTTACCGATGGAACGAAAACCCCCGGCGCACTGGGATGCCCAGTGCGCCGGGGGTCTTTGCTCAGATGCTTACCAGTTGCCGAAGGGGAAGTTGTAGTAGTAATTGCCGCCCTGCTGGGGTTGGGATTGCTGCTGCTGGCTGTTGTACTCCTCGCTCAGCTGATTCATGGCCTCCTGCCGCTCCTGGTTGTCCTCATCCAGGGTTACATTGACGGTGGAGGTGTTGCCGTCCCGGTAGATGGTGAAGGTGACGGACTCTCCCGCCTTGTGATCCTTCACAGCGCTCTGGAGCTGGGTCTCGGTAGATACCTGGGTGTCACCCACAGCGGTGATGATGTCGCCTACCTGGAGGCCGGCTTTCTGGGCGCAGGAGCCGTCCAGGATGGCCATGATCTCCACACCGGCAGGCACGCCGTAGCGCTGAACGCTTTCATCCACGGCGTTGATGAGCACGCCCACGTTGGGCTTGCCGGTGACATAGCCGTTCTCCATAATGGAGGTGACCATGTCCTTCACGTCGTTGATGGGGATGGCGAAGCCCAGACCCTCCACAGAGGCCTCCGAGCTGGAGCTGGAGGACAGCTTGGCGGACACGATGCCCACCACCTGGCCGTACTTGTCAAAGAGGGGGCCGCCGGAGTTGCCGGAGTTAATGGCGGTGTCGGTCTGGATCATGTTCATGACGGTGCCGTCGCTCATGGTGACCGAGCGGTCCTTGGCGGAGACGTAGCCGCCGGTGAAGGTGAAGGTCAATTCACCCAGAGGGTTGCCGATGGCGTACACATCCTCGCCCACATTGATGGCGTCCGAGTCGCCCAGCACCACGGGCCGCAGGTTGCCCTGGTCGATCTTCAGCACGGCGATGTCGTTCTCCTCCTCGCCGCCCACCAGGGTGGCGTCATAGCTCTTTCCGTCGGAGAAGAATACGGTGATGTCGCTGACGCCGTTGATGACATGGTAGTTGGTAAGGATGTAGCTGGCGGTGTCATTGGAACTGATGACGAAACCGGAGCCGGACACGGCGTTTTTAACGGTCTGGCCCCACACGTTGGTGGTCACGTTGCCGTTGACGCCCACCACCGACTCCAGGTTGGAGGCGTACACCTCTTCGGCGGAGAGGACGGTCTTGCCGTCCACGTTGGCCAGGGACACGGCGGTGGGACGGGTGCCCTCGTAAATGGTGGTGGAGTTGCCGCCGAAGCGGTTGACAGCCCACACGCCGCCGCCGCCCACCGCGCCGCCGATGATGGCGCAGCACAGGCCAACGGCAATGAACTTACCAAAGCCGCCCTTCTTCTTTTCCTTGGGGGGTACGGCGTCATACACATGGAACTGATTGGTTTCTATGACGGAGTCGCGGTCCTCGGGGGGCCGGTTATAATCACTGTAATACATAAACGGATCTCTCCTTTACCAGCGGATTTTGCGGTTTCCTTTGAACGAGTCTTAGAATACCCTGTAATTGTGGCGGAACTGTGAAGAAAATGTGCATGATTTTTAAATTGTTCCCATCGATGGCAGGTTTGTGTCAGAAAAGGGCAAATAACAGGAAAAAGGGACGCATTTGCGTCCCTTTTTCAGTAATATTATTATTTTTCCAGCGCTTTTGTTACGGTAACAGCCCGGGCGCCGGGGCCGATATGGCAGGCCACCGACAGAGACAGCGGGTCCATATGGATGGGATAACCGGGGAAAATAGCCTCCAGCTCTTCCAGCCACTCCTGGGCGTCGGCCCGGTCGCCGGTGTAGGCGGCGGCGATGTGGAGCTGCTCCGGACCGGAGAGCCCGGCAAACTCAGTCTCCATGGTGTGGTGGATGGCGTCGATCATGGTCTTTTTGGCGGCCTTCCAGCCACGGACCTTGGCGAAGGAGTCCAGCTTCTCGCCCTTGATCCGCAGCACCGGCTTGATGCCCAGCACGGCGCCCAGAGCGGCGGCGGCGGGGGTGCAGCGGCCGCCCTTTTTCAGGTACTTCAGGGTGTCCACGGTGATGTAGATATCGGAGTCAAACTTGGTGCGCTCCAGATGGTCGTGGATCTCCTGGGCGGACTTGCCGGCCTGGGCCATTTCCAGAGCGTCCAGCACCGACTGGCGCTGGGTCACCGAGATGCGCTGGTTGTTGACCACAAACACCTTGCCCTCGTAGTCCTGGGCCAGCATCATGGCGGTCTCGCAGGAGCTGCTCAGGCCGCTGGACATGGGGATGTACACGATCTGGTCATAGTCCTGGAGGATCTTATCCCACAGGTCGGTGACGTCGCCGGGGGAGGGCTGGGTGGTCTTGACGTCGGCGTCCTGAGCCAGACGCTCATAGAACTGCTCCTGAGAGAGGGTGATGTCCTCCAGGAAGAGCTCGTCGTTGATATAGAAAGGCATGGGCAGAACAAAAATACCCAGTTCCTTGCCCTGAGCCTGGGTGATGCCGCTGTTGCTGTCAGTGGCAATGGCGATCTTACTCATAACGTACCTCATTTCATCAGATCTTTATGGTTGTGACTCCGCCGGAGCCTGGGCTCCGCCGCGGAAGAAAGCGGTCAGTTTTTCCATACCCCGCGCCAGGGCGGAGGCCTCCTGATCGGTCAGGGCGGACAGCATCCGGTCGGTCAGACGGCGGTGAAAGGCCCGGTGCCGCTCGCTGGCGGCCCGGCCCAGCTGGGTGGGCAGCAGGCGCACCGCCCGCCGGTCCTTCTCGTCCCGGCGGCGGACCAGATAGCCCTTCTTCTCCAGCAGTCCCACGGCGCAGGTCAGGGTACCCGCCGGCATCTGCCGGGCGGAGGCAATGGCGGTGGAGCGGTTGTCGCCCCCCTCGTCCACGGTGCGGCAGATGGCGTCAATGAGCTGTACCTCCCGCAGGGACAGGTCCCCTGCCGCCAGGGTGGCCTCCTCCCGCTTCAGGATGTCGCCAAAGACGTCGGAAAGAAAATGGTTGATGATTTCGCTGGAATACTCCACTGAGGGCCTCCCTTCTGCGTGGCTTGTTTCGCAACTGAATTATACCGGATTGTAGAAAAATGTCAAGGGAATCCTTTGACAGTCAAAATAATTTCCACCGCCGGTGAGATTTGGGACAAGGCATACCCGGAGGAATGGGCGCATAGGGTAGAAGGGACCGAAAGGATCCCACATTACAGATGAGGATGGTGCGATATGAAAGGGCCGATCTTATGGAAACGACTGTTCCGCCGGAGTGCCGCTTTGTTCCTGGCCACCCTGGCGGTGTGGCTGCTGCTTCTGTGCGGCGGAGGCGCGGGGGCGCTGCAAAGCCTGGGGGAGAGCGGCGCCTTTGTGTCCACCGCTCTGGCGGCGGAACTGGGCAAGACAGGGGGCGACACCCTGGACAAACTGGACGGCTGGGACCGGCTGGCGGTGGGCCAGTCCCTGCTGCTGGCAGGCAATCAGGAGGCGGTGGCCCAGCATCTGGGACAAGAGGTGCCGGAGGAAATACAACTGCCGGCGGGACAGCCTGCTCAGGATCACGACGACCTGGTGGAGGAGCCCCAGACCACCACCGCCCCCTCGGATATCATCGCCCGCACCCTGATCCCTACCAGCCCGGAGGGTTACGACGTGGCGGGTGGCCTGTATCTCTATAACCGCACCGGGGAGTCCGTGGATCTGGCGGCGGCGGCCCAGGCGTCGGTGAACATCACCCTGCCCGCCGAGGGACCTCAGATCCTTATCATCCATACCCACACCACCGAGGCATACACCCCAGACGGCACCGACGTGTATACCCCCGACGGCGGGGTGGCCCGCACCCTGGAGGAGGAGGACAATATGCTGCGGGTGGGGGACGAGATGGAGCGGGTGTTCACCGAGATGGGCCTGTCGGTCATTCACGACCGCACCGTCCACGACTACCCCCAGTACAACGGGGCCTATACCCGCTCCGCCCAGACGGTGCAGGACTATCTGGAGCAATATCCCTCCATCAAGATTGTGCTGGACGTCCACCGGGATGCCCTGGCGGGGGAGGACGGCACGGTGTACAAGGCGGTGACGGTCATCGACGGGGTGGATACCGCCCAGGTGATGCTGGTTATCGGCCATGGTCAGGACGGCAGCAACCCCCACTGGATGGAGAATCTGGCCCTGGCCTGCAAGATCCAGAGCAGCATGAATACCCTCTATCCCACCCTGGCCCGGCCCATGACCTTCCGCTCCTCTAGCTACAATCAGGAGCTGTCCACCGGCTCCCTGCTGGTGGAGGTGGGCACCCACGGCAACACCCTCCAGGAGGCCCTGTCCGCCGCCCGGCTCTTCGCCCGCTCCGCCGGTCAGGTGCTGCTGGGCTTGAAGGAGCAATGACAAAAAAGCACGCCCTCGGGCGTGCTTTTTTGCGTCTCCAGCCGGCAAAGAAGAATTGCCCTTTTCCGAAAAATCACATATAATAGAACCACTGCGTAAAAACACAGAGGGAGGCAGACTATGATCTTAAACGTGCTGGCGGTAGGTGATGTGGTGGGCGAGAGCGGCGTGGAGTACCTGAACCGTCACCTCCGCAGCCTGAAGAAGCTCCATGAGGTCCACTTCACTGTGGTCAATGGGGAGAACGCCTCCGGCGTGGGCATCCTGCCCCGGCAGGCCCGGGACATCTTCGACGCCGGGGCCGACGTGATCACTTTGGGCAACCACACCTGGAACCGCATCCAGATCGCCGACTTTCTGGAGGACGACCGCTATACCCTGCGGCCCGCCAACTACACCAACCGGGTGCCCGGCCGGGGCTGGGGGGTGTACGACGGCCCCAAGGGCCTGCGGATCGGCGTGATGAACCTCATCGGCCGGTGCGAGATGGACAGCAACTTTGAAAACCCCTTCACCACTGCCGACAAGGTGCTGAAACGGATGGAAGGGGTGGACGTGGTACTGGTGGATTTCCACGCCGAGGCCACCAGCGAGAAGGGCGCCATGGGCTACTACCTGGACGGACGGGTCCAGGCCCTGTGGGGCACCCACACCCATGTGCCCACCGCCGACACCCAGGTGCTCCCCAAGGGGCTGGGCTTCGTCACCGACCTGGGCATGACCGGCCCCGCCCGCAGCGTGCTGGGCATCCGGCCCGACCAGGCCATCAACCGCTTTCTGGGTGGCCTGCCCCGGCGGTTTGAGCAGGCGGACGGGCCCTGTAAGCTGGAGAGCGTCCTCTTCTCCATCGATACCGACGCCCGCAAGTGCGTGGGTGTGGAGCGGCTGGACCTGCGGGACTGACCAAGCCTGCGGCTTTCAAAAAAGTGGCGCAGCCACTTTTTTGAGGGGGAGGCAGCCCGCTGCGCGCAGACAAAGTCTGCACTTGCGTGCTGAGAAGTGTTTTCTCCGACGCACATGTCGCCGGAGAAAACGAGATTATGATTTTTGTTCGCGCCTGCGGGCGCGAACTCTGCGAGGCGCCTTTCTTACAGCGTTCTCTGCTTTTTCGTAATATCCTTTTGGAAAGGAACATACATTTATGTTAACCATCATTCACGGGGCGGACTTCCATCTGGACGCCCCCTTTGCCGCCCTGCCCCCCGACAAGGCCAGGCAGCGGCGGGAGGAGCAGCGGCAGCTGCTGGACCGGCTGGCCGATCTGGCCCAGGAGGTGAGGGCCGACCTGGTGCTCCTCTCCGGCGATCTGCTGGACTCCAGCCAGACCTACCAGGAGACGGTGGAGGCCCTCTCCCGCACCCTGGGCCAGATCCAGGCCCCGGTGTTCATCGCCCCGGGCAACCACGACTGTTACGGCCCCCGGTCGGTATACGCCAACACCGTATGGCCTGACAACGTACACATCTTCTCCACCGTGTCGGTGGAGTCGGTGGCCCTGCCGGAGCTGGGCTGCACCGTCCACGGCGCGGCCTTCACCACCCCCCAGGCCGACCGCTCCCCCCTCATGGGCTTTACCGTCCCCCGGGACGGGGGCATCCACCTGATGGCCCTCCACGGCGACGTGGACGGCAAGGGCCGCTACGGCCCCATCGATCCCGCCGACATCGCCGCCAGCGGCCTGACCTATCTGGCCCTGGGCCATATCCATGCCTGCTCCGGTTTGCAGAAGGCGGGGGATACCTGGTGGGCCTACCCCGGCTGCCCCGAGGGCCGGGGTTTTGACGAGACGGGGGACAAGGGCGTGCTGGTGGTCACCGTGGGGGACGACCCCAGCGATGTCACCGCCCGGTTCGTACCCCTGGCCGCCCGGCGGTATGAGATCGTGGAGGCCGACGTCACCGGGGCGGACACCGCCGCCCAGGCCCTGGAGGAGGTGCTGCCGGCGGAGCCCTGCGGCGACTGTTGCCGCATCCTGCTCACCGGCCAGCGGTCCTTTGGACCGCCTGATCTGGCGGCTCTCACCGCCCAGGCCCAACCATACTACTACAGCGTCACCATCCGGGACCACACCAGACAGCTGCGGGACCTGTGGGAACGGGCGGGGGAGGACTCCCTCACCGGCCTGGTCCTCCGCCAGCTGAAGGCCCAGGGCGGACCGGAAGCCGAGCTGGCCGCCCGGTTTGCGTTGGCGGCGCTGGAAAACGGGGAGGACCCCTGCCCATGAAAATCATTCGTATGAAAGCCACCTTCGGCGGCCTGGACCACCGGGAGCTGGAGCTGAAGGAGGGGCTGAATATCATCGAGGCCCCCAACGAGGGGGGCAAGTCCACCTGGTCGGCCTTCCTGCGGGCCATGCTCTACGGCATCAACACCAAGGAACGGGACAAGCAGGGCTACATCGCCGAAAAGAACCGCTACCAGCCCTGGAACGGCGGGGCCATGGAGGGCGTGGTGGAGCTGGAGTGGAAGGGGGAGCAGATCACCCTTCGCCGTGGCCCCAAGGGCAACACCCCCTTCGGCAAGTTTGAGGCGGTGTATACCGACACCGGGGAGCCGGTGGGATACCTCACCGCCGATAACGTGGGGGAGACCCTCATCGGCGCGCCCAGAGAGGTCTTTGAGCGCTCCGCCTTTGTGGGCCAGGGAGGGGCGGCTATTGACGGCGCACCCGCCCTGGAGGCCCGTATCGCCGCCCTGGCCTCCAGCGGAGAGGAGGACGTGTCCTACTCCCAGGTGGAACGCCGCCTGCGGGACTGGCTCAACCGCCGCAAGCACAACAAGACCGGACTCATCCCCAAGCTGGAGGAGGAGCTGGCCGGCAACGACGAGATCGCGGGCCGTCAGGCCAAGGCCTTCCGGCTGGCCCAGGAGGCCCGCCGGGAGATGGACAAGCTCCAGACCGAGCACAAGCGCCTTCAGGCCGAGCGGGACGCCCACCTGGCCCGGGCTATGGCTGCCCGCCGTCAGCGGTGGGAGGAGGCCCAGAGCGCTCTGGAGACGGCCAGGGGACAGGTGGACACCATCGAAGCGGAACTTAACCGCTATGGCACGCCTCCCGACAAGGCCACCCTGCAGAAGGCCCAGGGGGAACTGAACCAGCTCAACGCCCTCCACACCAGCCGCAAGCAGGCGGAGGAGCGGTTGGAGCAGGCCAAGGCCCAGGAGGCGGAAGCTGCCGCCGCCGCGGTGGACCCCCTGTTCCCCGACATGACCCCCGACCAGGCCTGGGAGCAGGCCAGCGCCGACGCTCAAACAGCGGGGGAGGTCCCCCGCTGCGGCGGACTGTATGCCGGGGGCGCCGTTGCCCTGGCGCTGGCCGCCGGGTCCCTGGTGCTGGCCTTTACCGGCGTGCTGCCTGCCCTGTGGATGGGCGGCGCTGCCTGCGGCGTGCTGGCCGTGGCGGGTGTGGGCCTGTTTGTGTCGGCCGCCCTGCGGAAAAAGCAGGCCGGGACTCTGGCGGCGGAGCTGCTGGAGCGCTATGAGGCGGAGGACCCCCAGGGTATCCTGAACCGGGCCAGCGCCTACCGGGAGGCCTGTGTGGTGGCCGGACAGGCCGCCAAACAGCGGGAGGAGGCCCAGCAGGCTCTGGACGCCCTGCTGGCCCAGGACGAGAACACCCGCAAGGCCCTGCTGGAGCTGGTCCACCCCTTTGCCCCCACGGTAAAGGACACCTTCGGCGTGTCGGCGGCCATCTCCCGTGCCCTCCAGCTGGAGGAGCGGCTGGCCACCGCCCAGGTGAAGCTGGAGGGGGCGGAAAAGCTGGCCGCCAGCCTGCCCCGGCCCGAGCCGGTGGCGGCCGACCCCGGAGTGGAGCCCCGGTTTGACCCCGCCGGGACGGCGGCCCGGCTCAACGCGGCGGAGGGGGAGCTGTCCCGGCTCCGCAGCGGCCTGGCCATGGCCCAGGGCGAGCTGAACACCCTGGGCGATCCGGCGGAGCTGGAGCTGCGGCAGGAGGAGGCCCGGGAGGAGCTGGAGCGGCGGCAGACCGAGCACGCCGCTCTGGAGACCGCCCTCAAGGCCCTGGACGCCGCCCACGCCGGCCTTCAGGCCCGGTTCTCTCCCGCCCTCAACCATCTGGCGGGGGACTATCTGGCCAAGCTCACCGGCGGCAAGTACGACAAGGTGTCCCTCACCCGGCAGTTTGAGGCTCTGGCCGAGGAGGCCGGCGGCCTCCAGCCCCGGCGGGCCCTGGCCCTGTCCCAGGGAACGGCGGACCAGCTCTATCTGGCGGTGCGGCTGGCGGCCTGCAAGCTGGTGCTGCCTCAGGAGGAGCCCTGCCCCCTGGTGCTGGACGACGCCCTGGCCAACTTCGACGACAGCCGCGCGGCCCTGGCGCTGGAGTGCCTGGAGGAGCTGGGGGAGGAGCGGCAGATCCTGCTCTTCACCTGCCACAGCCGGGAAAGAGCCTGGCAGGAGGGCCGCTGACGCGAATTTCCCTTGCAATCGGGGGAAAATCGGGCTATAATTTGCATATTCCAAGCATATGGAGCTGATGGCATTGGCAAAAGAAAAGACCCAGGAGCAGGAGCTGGAGGGGAAGGACGCCCTGAAGGTGGACCTCTACTTCTGGTTACAGGCCCTGGTGATGGTGCTGGTGGCCCTGATCCTCATCTTCACCTTCGTGGGGCGCATCATCGGCGTGGTGGGCTCCTCCATGTATCCCACCCTCCACGACGGGGACCTGCTGCTGTTACAGAGCATCGGTTATACCCCCAAGCAGGGAGACGTAGTGGTGCTCACCAAGGAATTTGACGCCTCCGAGGGCCCCATCGTCAAGCGGGTCATCGCCACCGGCGGTCAGCACGTGGTCATCGACTACGACGCGGGCACCGTCACCGTGGACGGCGAAGTGCTGGACGAGCCCTATATCAATCCGGAGGAGGTCATGCGCCAGCCCGGCGGGGAGACCCTCACCGACGTGGTGGTGCCCGAGGGCTCCATCTTCGTCATGGGCGACAACCGCAACCACTCCTCCGACAGCCGGGATGTGACCCTGGGCACGGTGGACGAGCGGTATGTGCTGGGCCGGGCCCTGTGGGTGATTCTGCCCTTCCAGGATTTCGGGCCCATCGCCCACGGCACGGAGGCATAAATGCAGAAAAAGGGCCTGTTGCAAAATAGCTGTTTTGCACAAGCCTGTCATTGCGAGCCAGTGCGCACACTGGCGTGGCAATCCGTTTCCTCGGCAAAAGGGGCGGATTCCCACGAAAAACGGCCGCCCACCGGGCGGCCGTTTTTCTCGGAATGACGGGTCTTTGTACGAGCTGCGCATTTTGCAACAGACCCTTTTTGCATCTGTCAGAACAGCCAGAACAGCAGCTCCTCCGACAGGGTCATGCCCACCTTGCGCTGGAGGGCCAGGGAGGGGCCGTTGTCGGTGAATACCTGGCCGTAGGGGTACTGTCCCTGCTCCATGCAAAAGACGGTCATGGCCAGCAGCAGGGCCTCTCCGATGCCCCGGCGGCGGTACTGGGGCAGCACCTCCAGCATCCCCATGGACCCCTCGATGTGGGTGGCGATAAACCCGGCGGGCTGCCCGTCCACAAAGGCCCCCAGCATCCCCCGGTGGATGGCGTCCTCCATGTAGGGCACCCCGCCGAAGGAGTGGCTGTAGTGTTCCTCCGCCCACACCGCCCAGCTGCGGTCCAGCCGCCGGATCTCCCCGCCGAAGGGTGGGACGGCGGGGGGCTGAGGGTTCAGCCAGGCCGACTGGCGGCAGATCTGTTCGGTCTGAAAGCCGAAGTGGGCGGCCAGGATGTCCTTGTACCACATCTGGTGGCCGGTCAGGATGGTACACCCCTCCATGAGGGGGAGCATCTCCTCCAGGACGGCGGGGGTTTCCGCGTCCACAAACCACACCTCGCTGGGGGGATCGTAGAGCAGTACCCCGTCCTCCCCCGCCCGGCGGACCTGGGCAGTCCCCCGGCGGAGCACCTCCAGCATATCCAGGTATAAAAGCCGGTTGCCCGTCAGCCGGGCCAGAGCAATCTCTTCCAATGTCATGTCTTTCCTCCTCGGTACAGCGGCAGGGAGATGATGAAGCTGGTCAGCTTGCCGTTGCTTTCGCAGCGGATGGAGCCGCCGTGGAGCTCCACGATCTCCTTGGCGATGGCCAGACCCAGCCCCGCCCCGCCGGTGCGGGTGGAGCGGGCGGCGTCCAGCCGGTAGAATTTTTCAAAGATGTTGGCCAGCTCCCCCTCGGGGATCTCCAGCCCTTCGTCCTGAATGGTGATCTCGGTGTAGGAGCCCATGGCCCTGGCCACCACATCCACGGTGCCCCCGGGGATGGAGTAGCTCACCGCGTTGCGCAGCACGTTGTCGAATACCCGGGCCAGCTTGTCCGGGTCCCCCCGCACCACCAGATGGGGTTGGATGTCGGCCACGCAGGTCAGGTTCTTTTCGGCAAAGAGGGGGTAGAACTCGTCGGCCAGCTGCTCCAGCAGCATGGACAGCTGGATGGGTACCTTCTCCCCCGCTCCGCTGTCCAGGTCCATTTTGGTGATGTCGAAAAATTCCCCCAGCAGCTCCTCCAGCCGCAGGGCCTTGTCCAGAGCGATGCCGGTAAATTTGGCCCTCTGCTCCGGGGCCAGACCGGGGTCGTCGTGGAGCAGGGTCAGATAGCCTACCACCGATGTAAGGGGGGTCTTGAGGTCGTGGGCCAGAAAGGCCACCAGATCCCCCCGGCGCTGCTCCGCCTCCTGGGCGGCCCGCTCCCGGGCGGCCAGCTGGCGGCGGATGGCGTTCAGATCGTCCTGGATAGGGGAGAGCTCCCGAGGCAGAACCACCGGGTCCTCCCGGTCCTCCACCAGGCGGCGGGTGGCCGCCCGGATGTCCTCCAGCCAGTGGGTGAACCGGCCCATGGCCAGATAGAAGGCGATGAGCATGAGCACCATGATGCAGACGGTGAGGATCTCCTGCTTATTGTCCCGGATCAGGATCTGATAGAGGTGGGCGGCATCCTCCGGGCTCTGGCCGAAGAGAGTCTGGGCCGCCCACAGGAAGAACCGGGCGAAGGGGTCCTGAAGCACCCCGTCCACCACTACCTCCAGCAGGAAGATGCCGGCGGCTCCGGCAATGAGGGTGCCCACAATGACCACCAGCAGCATTTTCAGTTTGAGACGGGTGTATTTCCCCTTCACGCGGGCCCCTCCTTTTCCTGGGCGTGGCGGCGGGCGGCGGAGCGCTTGGCGAACCGGCCCACCGACCAGGCGCCGCCCAGCAGCAGCACCTCCAGGAAGGAGGCGAAGCGCCACAGCACCATACCTACTGCCAGATGTTCCCCGAAGATGGGGCCCATGAACAGATAGAAGCTGCCCTCCGCGCCTCCGGCGTTGCCGGGCAGCATGATGATGCGGGAGAGCACCATCACCAGGCACTGTACCATCACCAGCTCCCAGAAGGAGAAGCCGGTGAGGCCCAGCCCCCGGTACAGGAAGAAGGGGATGGAGAACAGAGCGGTGAGCTCCACAAACATCCCGGCGTACAGCCAGACCAGCAGCCGTTTGTTGCCCTGGAAGGCCCCCAGCTGCTGGCAGAATTCCTCCACCTTGTTCATGCCCTTGTCCACCATACCCTCCTTGGCCATCACCTTCCAGTGCCGGGACAGGAAGGTGAGGATGCGGCGGATGAGCCGCTGGATGGGGGCGGGACGGAGGGCGGTAAAGACCGCCAGGCCGCACAGGAAGAGGTAGAGGGCGATGAGCACCCCGGCCCCCGCCACGGCGGCACCCAGGCTGGCCTTTCGCCAGATCAGCTCATAGGCCAGGGCGGCCACGGCATAGCCGGTGTACACCATGGTGTTGGCCACTGCCTTCCAGGTGTAGATGGAGGCGGTGTAGGTGGCGGACATTCCGGCGTCGTACATCAGCTTGAGCTGGATGGGGGCCCCGGCGGGGCCCAGCTTGTAGTAAAATTCCCCGATATAGGCCGCGTCAAAGCAGCCGGTCAGCTTCATGGGGCAGCCGGCGGCCCTGCCCATACCGTAGAACAGGATGGCGTCCACGCTCTCGCTGAAGGGGATGCACAGGGCGGCCAGCAGCAGCCAGCCGGGCTGTACCTGGGCCACCAGGGTCCGCAGATCCATGGTGCGTGTCACATGGACGATGAGCGCAATGAGAATGACGCCGCCGATGCTCAGACCCGCGATGGAGAAAATGCGGTTGAACAGGGCGGCCTTGCTATGCTTTTTCGTAGCCTTCCCTCCATTCTAATACGCCAGGCGCAGCACGCCGCCGCAGGCGCAGCGGTAGCGCTCCGGGTGGGCCACCAGGGGGGAGCGGCGGGCGCGGGGGAACTGCCGGCCGCACTTGGTACACACCACCAGATGGCGGATGGGACGGATATCCTCCACCCCCAGCTGGTCACAGGTGCCGGTGCGGGAGATGGTATAGCCGTAGGCGGCGTTCATCTGCCCGGCGTAGGCCTTCCACCGGACGCCGTGGTCCCGGCAGCCGGGGCAGGTGTGGAGCACCTCGTGGGCCAGGGTCTGGAGGCAGGCCTCCTCCGGGGCTTCCAGCAGCCGCTGGGCCAGCTCAATGCGGTAGGTGCCGTCGGCCTGCCGGATGCAGCAGCCGAACCGGGTCACCGCCCGGCGGTTGAGGCGTACCTGGGGGAGGATATGGGGAGAGACCGGGATGCCCAGGGCCTTGGCCTGGGCCACCACCCGGGCCAGCAATGTATCTGCGTCGTGCATGGAACAGCCCTCTCTCTGGAAGAATCAGAATTGTAGACTTATATTGTACCACTGTTGGCGGGAAAAGTCACCACCGGCGCCTCGGCCCGGCCCATCTTATGATTTTATTACATTTTTTCCGCCGGCTTGACGAAAATACGGCCGGACCGGTATAATCGAGACAAAAGGAGGGATGGCTATGGAGGCCAACATTCTGGTGGTGGACGACGAGCCCGAGATCGCCGATCTGGTAGAGGTCTATTTGCAGAGTGAGGGCTGCACCGTCTACAAGTGCAACACCGGCACCCAGGCCCTGGCGGTGGTGAACAGCCGGTCGGTGGACCTGGCCATCCTGGACGTGATGCTCCCCGATATCAGCGGCTTTACCCTGTGCGGAGAGATCCGCAAGGACCACCATTTCCCGGTGCTTATGCTCACCGCCAAAGCGGAGGACATGGACAAGATCACCGGGCTGACCATCGGGGCGGACGACTATATCACCAAGCCCTTCAACCCCCTGGAGCTGATGGCCCGGGTGAAGGCCCAGCTGCGCCGCTATACCCGCTATAACGAGGCCGACAAGGGGGACAGCAAGGACATTCTGGACTTCAACGGTCTGGTTATCAACCGCTCCACCCATGAGTGTACTCTGTACGACAAGGAGCTCAACCTCACCCCCATCGAGTTTGACATCCTGTGGATGCTGGCGGAAAACCGGGGTCAGGTCATCTCCGCCGAGCGGCTCTTTGAGAGCGTGTGGGGGGAGAAGTACCTGGACCGGAACAACACCGTCATGGTCCACATCCGCCGCCTGCGGGAGAAGATGGGGGAACCCTCCCGCAACCCCCGGTTCATTAAAACCGTGTGGGGTGTGGGCTACAAGATCGACTAAAAACCCCCGTCTGAAATTTTTTGAAAAAATTGCGAAAAAGCTGTTGACAAAATGGGACACTTCGGATATACTATCTCTTGCCCTGTTCGTCCGGGTGCAAATGGCGGCATAGCTCAGGTGGCTAGAGCATACGGTTCATACCCGTAGTGTCCCCGGTTCAAATCCAGGTGCCGCTACCAGACCCAAAAGACGGCACGTGCCGTCTTTTGGGGTCCCTTTTCCGAGCGTTCGGCCCGCTTGGGCAACATGGCCCGTTGGTCAAGTGGTTAAGACACCGCCCTTTCACGGCGGTAACACGAGTTCGAGTCTCGTACGGGTCACCAATATGGAGGCGTAGCTCAGCCGGTAGAGCACTTGCTTCACACGCAAGGGGTCACAGATTCGAGTTCTGTCGTCTCCACCACCAAAAAAGACATCCGTTTGGATGTCTTTTTTGTTTTCTCTGCCTTTCTCCGTCCCTTGACAAAGTGGGGCGGTCCATGCTATAAAAAGAATATCATATGACTGACGGATAATGTGGAGCCTACCACATGGAGTATGATAGTAAAAAGCCGACCGTCTGGGCGAGAGAAGCCCGGATTGTCGGCTTTTCTTTGTGCAAAAAAGGAGGTATGGTTCCCTATGACACAGGGGAGGGTCCACTCCCTGGAATCCATGGGGCTGGTGGACGGCCCCGGCATCCGCACGGTGGTCTTTCTGCAGGGCTGCGCCCTGCGCTGCCGCTACTGCCACAACCCGGACACCTGGGCGGCGGAAGGAGCGGCAGAGACCGTCACACCCCGGCAGCTGGTGGAGCGGCTGGTCCGCTTCAAGCCCTACTACGGCAGCACCGGCGGGGTCACCTTCTCCGGCGGGGAGCCCCTGCTCCAGCCGGAGTTCCTGGCCCAGTGCCTGGCATTGTGCCATGAGGCTGGCATCCACACCTGTCTGGACACGGCGGGGTGCGGTCTGGGGGAGTATGAGGCCATCCTGGAGCACACCGACCTGATCCTGCTGGACGTGAAGCACTACACCCCCGAGGGTTGGCGGCAGGTCACCGGCAGTTCCATGGCGGCCTTTGACCGCTTCCTGGAGCAGGCCCAGCAGGCCGCCGTCCCCCTCTGGGTCCGCCATGTGGTGGTGCCCGGCCTCACCGACGGGGAGCCCCACCTTGCCGGGCTGGAGGCTTATCTGAAGGGGCTGAAGCACATCCAGCGGGTGGAGCTGCTGCCCTACCACACCCTGGGCGTCCACAAGTATGCGTCCCTGGGCCTGCCCTACCCCCTGGAGGGGGTGCCCCCCATGGACGGGGCGGCCCTGGAGCACTGGAATGAACGCCTGAACCGCACCTGCGTTCAGGCCTGAGAAAAGGAGTCGTCATATGAGCATTGATGTAAATTGCGCCGCCTGGCAGGGGTTTCGCACCGGCGAGTGGCGGCATTTGGTGAACGTCCGTAATTTCATTCAGAAGAATTACACTCCGTATTCGGGAAATGGGGATTTTCTGGCCCCTGTTTCCACAAAAACGGCGGCAGTGTGGAAAAAAGCCGAGGCCCTCATCATTGAGGAGGTGAAGAAGGGGATCATCGATGTGGAGACCGACGCTGTCTCCGGCATCGACAACTTCGCCCCCGGCTACATCGATCAGGAGAACGAGGTCATCGTGGGCCTCCAGACCGACGCCCCCCTCAAGCGCATCGTCAACCCCTTCGGCGGCATCCGCAACGCCACCTCCGCTTTGGAGCAGTACGGCTACCAGCTCAACCCGGAGATCGAGCGCCACTTCCGACTCTACCGCAAGACCCACAACGAGGGCGTGTTTGACGCCTACCCCAAGCGCACCCGCCTGGCCCGCCACGCGGGCCTGCTCACTGGCCTGCCCGACGCCTATGGCCGGGGCCGCATCGTGGGCGACTACCGCCGGGTGCCCCTGTACGGCACCGACTTCCTCATCGAGGAGAAGCAGGCCGACCTGGACCGCATCGACGGCCCCATGACCGACGAGCGCATCCGCCTGCGGGAGGAGGTCCAGATGCAGATCCGTGCCCTGGAGCAAATGGCCTCCATGGCCGCCAGGTACGGCTGCGACATCACCCGCCCGGCGGAGAACGCCCATGAGGCGGTACAGAACCTGTATATGGCCTATCTGGCGGGCATCAAGGAGAACAACGGCGCCGCCACCTCTCTGGGCCGGGTGTCCACCTTCCTGGATATCTACATCCAGCGGGACCTGGACAACGGCGTGCTGGACGAGCAGGGGGCCCAGGAGCTTATCGACCAGTTCGTCATCAAGCTGCGGTTGGTGCGCCACCTGCGTACCCCGGAGTACAACGAGCTCTTCGGCGGCGACCCCACCTGGGTCACCGAGTCCATCGGCGGCATGGGAGTGGACGGCCGCACCCTGGTGACCCGCAACTCCTTCCGGATGCTCCATACCCTCACCAACCTGGGCACCGCCCCCGAGCCCAACCTGACGGTGCTGTGGAGCCCCCATCTGCCCCAGGGCTTCAAGGACTACTGCGCCAAAATGAGCATCGACACCGACTCCATCCAGTATGAGAGCGACGAGCTCATGCGGCCCATGTACGGCGACGACTACTGCATCGCCTGCTGCGTCTCCGCCATGGCGGTGGGCAAGCAGATGCAGTTCTTCGGGGCCCGGGCCAACCTGGCCAAGAGCCTGCTGTACGCCATCAACGGCGGCGTGGACGAGAAGAAGGGCATCAAAGTGGTGCCCGGCATCCAGCTGGACACCGACGAGGTGCTGGACTATCCCAAGGTGCTGGGCAACTATAAAAAGGTGCTGTCCTATGTGGCGGAGCTCTATGTGGATACCATCAACATCATCCACTATATGCACGACAAGTACGCCTACGAGAGCAGCCAGATGGCCCTCCACGACACCCTGGTGGAGCGGCTGGCCGCCTTCGGCGTGGCGGGCTTGTCCATCGCCGCCGACTCCCTGTCGGCCATCAAGTTCGCCAAGGTGCGCCCCATCCGCAATGAGAAGGGCATCGCCGTGGACTTCGAAGTAGAGGGAGACTTCCCCAAGTACGGCAACGACGACGACCGGGTGGACGACATCGCCGTGGAGCTGGTGTCCTACTTCTCCGCCGAGCTGAAGAAACACCCCCTGTACCGGAACGCCATCCACACCCTGTCCGCCCTCACCATCACCTCCAACGTGATGTACGGCAAAAAGACGGGGGCCACCCCCGATGGCCGGAAGGCGGGGGAGCCCTTTGCCCCCGGCGCCAACCCCATGCACGGCCGGGACAAGAGCGGCGCTCTGGCCTCCCTCAACTCGGTGGCCAAGATCCCCTACCGGGCGGTGTGCCAGGACGGCGTGTCCAACACCTTCTCCATCGTGCCCTCCGCCCTGGGCAAGAGCCAGGGGGAGCGGGTGGACAACCTGGTGCATATTCTGGACGGCTATTTCCTCCAGGGAGCCCACCACCTGAACGTCAACGTCATGAACCGGCAGCTGCTGGTGGACGCCATGGAGCATCCCGAACAGTACCCCACCCTCACCATCCGGGTGTCGGGCTACGCGGTGAACTTCTCCCGCCTGAGCCGGGAGCAGCAGCTGGAGGTCATCAAGCGCACCTTCCACGAGCAGATGTAAAAGGTCATAAAAAAACCGCCCTGCTTCGGCAGGGCGGTTTTTCGTTCATTAGAAGTACTTCTTGATGCCTTCGGTGGCCAGAGACTCGTCAGCGCTGATGGTGACGGTGAACTTGATGTTGTTCTTCTCGGAGAAGCTGTTCAGCCAATCCAGGAACTCCTCAACGGCATGATCGGTGACGTCGGCGGTCACGATCTTGGTCAGGCTGTCGATGAACACGTGGGTAATATCGTAGTTGCCGGCATAGAGGCCGCTGATGAAGCCCTTCATAAAGTCGAAGTTGCAGACATCAAAGTGGCTGGCCTCAACCAGGCGAATCTTATAGTGAATGTCATAGGTCAGCTTGGGGCCGCGCTCAATGCAAACGACGTTGCCATTCTCGCTGTGAACAGCGGAGTTAATGAGCTCGATCATCTGCTTGGTCTTACCGGTGCCCTTGACCCCCATGATCACTCTCACCATAGTTATCACTCCTTCTTAGTCCGCCGGGACCACCCCGGCCTGGTGCATTTATGTTACCATTTTTACCGTGGGATTGCAACTGATTTGCTCAAGTTCACAAAAAATTCCCACAGGCCACCCCTGGGTGACCGTCAGGTTTACTGTTAGCCCAGCCGGGCCTCCAGCTCCGCCTTTTTATCTTCGTAACCAGGCTTACCCAGCAGGGCGTACATATTGTTCTTATAGGCCGCCCCACGGAACTACAGTTCCGTGGGGACCCCAAAGATTTGATCTGCTCGGGCGGAATAAATCCGCCCGGCATCAAGGTTTTGCCTGCGGCAAAACGCTTGTTGTGGAGGCCTTACAGTCTGGCTTCCAACTCAGCTTTTTTATCTTCGTAGCCGGGTTTACCCAGCAGGGCGTACATATTATTCTTGTAGGCCTCCACGCCGGGCTGGTCGAAGGGGTTGATCTCCAGCAGGTAGCCGGACAGGCCGCAGACGTACTCAAAGTAGTAGATCAGCGCGCCCACGCTCTTGGCGCAGCGGCCGGGGGCGGTGACCATCAGGTTGGGCACGCCGCCGTCCACATGGGCCAGCAGGGTGCCCCGCATGGCCTGCTCGGCCACGAAGGACAGGTCCTTGCCCGCCAGGAAGTTGAGCCCGTCCACGTTATCGGGGTCGTGGGGGATGGTGATGGCGGGGCCGTTGCTGTTGGCAAAACGCACCACGGTCTCCAGCATGAGGCGCTCGCCCTGCTGGATGTACTGGCCCATGGAGTGCAGGTCGGCGGTGAACTCCACGCTGGCGGGGAACAGGCCCTTGCCGTCCTTGCCCTCGCTCTCGCCGAAGAGCTGCTTCCACCACTCGCCGAAGAACCGGAAGGAGGGCTCGTAGCCCACCAGGATATCCACCTTCTTGCCGGCGGTGTACAGGGCGTGGCGGGCGGCAGCGTGCTGCCAGGCGGGGTTGGCCTCACCGGGCACAGCCAGGGTCTCCATCTCCTCCCGGGCGCCCTCCATCAGGGCAGCAATGTCCACACCGGCGCAGGCGATGGGCAGCAGGCCCACGGCGGTGAGCACGCTGTAGCGGCCGCCGATGGCGTCGGGCACCACGAACTCCTCGTAGCCCTCGGCGTCGGCCAGACCCTTCAGGGCACCCTTGTGGGCGTCGGTGGTGGCGTAAATGCGCTTGCGGGCCTCCTCCTTGCCGTACTTCTCCTCCAGCAGATTCTTGAAGATACGGAAGGCCACGGCGGGCTCGGTGGTGGTGCCGGACTTGGAGATCACGTTGATGGACCAGTCCTTATCCTTGATGAGGTCCATCACCTCCAGCATGGCGTCGGTGGACAGGCCGTTGCCGGCGAAGTAGATGGCGGGGCCGTCCTTGTGGGTCAGGTTGAAATTGGGAGAGTTGACCAGCTCCACCACGGCCCGGGCGCCCAGATAGGAGCCGCCGATGCCGATGACCACCAGGGCCTGGGAGGTGGCGCGGATGCGCTCCGCCGCCGCCTGGATGCGGGCAAACTCTTCTTTATCATAGTCCCGGGGCAGGTGGACCCAGCCGGTAAAGTCGCCGCCGGCGCCGCTGCCGGTCTCCAGCTTCTGACGGGCGCTCTCCAGGGCGTCCAGACGGCTGGTGAGCCAAGTGTCGGGCAGGAAAGAACGGGCGTTGGAGGTGTCGATTTGAATCATGGTGACGTCACTCCTTTTATGTTTCACAAAGCCAGAATCGGCTGATGCCTTTATCATACACCCGGGGACCGGCTTTGACCAGAGAAAAAAGCCAATTCCCGGAAAAACCTTTAGGCCTTACGGACCCAGATGGTGTTGTCGTTCATGGTGGTGGCCTCGCCCCAGTCGGACAGGCGGTCGTGGGTCAGGCAGTTGACGGTGTTCTCGCCGGGATAGACGCCCTCGGCCACCACCGTCATGGGAGCCACTGCCCGGTCCAGAGCCAGGGTGCAGGTCATCTCGCCCAGCTTGTTATAGCACACCACCTGCTCCCCCAGGACCAGGCCCAGACGGGCGGCGTCCTCGCTGTTCATACGCACCGTCATTTCCCCCCGCAGGTCCCGCAGGGTGGAGGACTCATTGAAGGAGGAATTGAGGGTGTGGACAGCCGGGGCGCAGATCAGGTGGAAGGGGTCGGAGCCGCCGTGGGGCGGGAACCAGCCGATGATAGGATCGTCCAGATGGACCTTGCCATCCTCGGTCTGAATGGGCAGGGGGAAGGGGGATTCCAGCACCACCGGCTCCCCGGCAAGCACCTTGTCCTTCTCCTCCCGGGAGAGGGCCCAGCTGTCCTCCACCATCTGGCGGCACAGCTCCTCCGCGGTGCGGCCCTGGAAGGGATCGTCCAGACCCATGGCGGCGGAGAGCAGGGTAAATACCTCAAGGTTGCTCTTCACCTCGCCGGGGGCGGGAACCACCGCCGGGGCGTACTGGATCTGCCGGTACCCGTAGGGGGTGTACAGGTCGGTCTGTTCCACCATGTAGGGGGCGGGCAGGATGATGTCGGCGTATTTGGCGGTGTCGGTCATGTACCGCTCATGGACCACGGTAAACAGGTCCTCCCGGGCCAGGCCCCGGCGGACGGCGTTCTGGTCGGAGGTCACTGTGGCCGGGTTGGCGTGGTAGACATACAGGCTGCGGATGGGGGTGGAGAGTCCCTTGCCCTCCAGGGCACGGCCCAGCTGGTTGATGTTGATCATCTGGGTGTTCGGCCCGGCCAGGTCGGGACGCTTGACGGCGGACTTATCCACCAGATCGGGGGAGGAGCACACGCCATAGGTGCCGCCGCCCTTCTTGGCCCAGGCGCCCACAGCGGCGGGCAGAGCGGTGATGGCCCGGGTGGCCTCGCCGCCGTTGCCCGAGCGGGAGAAGCCGCTGCCCAGCACGATGCAGGGGGCCTTGGCTCTGCCGTAGGCCCGGGCCAGGTCCCGGATCACATCGGGGGCCTGACCGATGAGACACTGGGTCTCCTCCGGGTCCCACACATCCAGAGTAGCCCGAAACTCCTCCCACCCGGCGGCGTGCTCAGCCAGCCATGCCTCGTCGGTGAGTCCCTCCTGGTCCAGCACCTGGAGCATGGACAGGGCCAGGGCGCCGTCGCTGCCCGGCTGGATCAGGATGGTCTGGTCGGCCAGCTCGGCGGAAGCGTTTTCGTATACATCAATAAGGATGATTTTGGCCCCGTTGGCCTTGGCCTTCCGCAGGATGGGGGCCAGGTGGGCCCGGGTGGCGGGGATATTGGCGGACCACAGCAGGATCAGGTCACTGTGCTCCACATCCCAGGGGGCCAGGTCGCAGGAGCCCCCCATGACCTTCTGCCAGCCGGTGGACTTGGCGGTGCTGCACAGGGTGCGCTTGAGGCGGCTGGCGCCCAGGGCGTGGAAGAAGCCCTCTCCGCAGTTGCGGTGGACCACGCCCATGGTGCCGGCGTAGGAGTAGGGCAGAATGGTCTCCGCTCCGTACTGGGCGATCAGATCTTTCCAGCGGGATGTGATCTCTCCGATGGCCTGATCCCAGGAGATGGGCTCAAACTCCCCGGTCCCCTTGGCGCCGGTGCGGCGGAGGGGAGTGAGGATACGCTCAGGGCTGTTGATGGCCTCCGGCAGATTGCGCATCTTGGCGCACACCCAGCCGTCGGTGAAGGGGTTGGCCGGATCACCGGTGATGGAGGTGACGGTATTGCCCTCGGTCTCTACCAGCAGAGAGCAGCCCTCAGGGCAATCATAGGGACAGGCAGAACGACAAGTGGACATGATGATAACCTCCTTTTGAAAAAGGCCGCCCGTGGGCGGCCTTTTGCGAGCAAAACAGGAATCATTTGCGTAGGGGCCGACGCCCACATCGGCCCGGCGGTTTTGTATCTAGAGGGGGACAACGTCCCCCCTGGACTCAGTTCTTCAGGCTCTGCATGGGGGCGGGGATACGGCCGCCCCGGGCCACGAAGGCCTCAGCGCTCTCGGAGTGGACGGGCATAACGGGGGCGGAGCCCAGCAGGCCGCCGAATTCCACGGTGTCGCCCACCACCTTGCCGGGGGCGGGGATGATGCGGACGGCGGTGGTCTTGGAGTTGACCATGCCGATGGCGGCCTCGTCGGCGATGATGGCGGAGATGGTGGCGGCGGAGGTGTCGCCGGGGACCGCGATCATGTCCAGACCCACGGAGCACACGCAGGTCATGGCCTCCAGCTTGTCCAGGTGGAGGGTGCCGGCACGGGCGGCGGCGATCATGCCCTCGTCCTCACTGACGGGGATAAAGGCGCCGGACAGGCCGCCCACATGGGAGGAGGCCATGACGCCGCCCTTCTTCACCGCGTCGTTCAGAAGGGCCAGGGCGGCGGTGGTGCCGTGGGTACCGCAGGTCTCCAGACCCATCTCCTCCAGGATGCGGGCCACCGAGTCGCCGATGGCGGGGGTGGGGGCCAGGGACAGGTCCACAATGCCGAAGGGCACCCCCAGACGGCGGCTGGCCTCCTGGGCCACCAGCTGACCCATACGGGTCACCCGGAAGGCGGTCTTTTTGATGGTCTCGGCCACCACGTCAAAGGGCTGGCCCTTCACGTCCTTCAGGGCGTGGTGCACCACGCCGGGGCCGGACACGCCCACGTTGATGATGCAGTCGGGCTCGCCCACACCGTGGAAGGCGCCGGCCATGAAGGGGTTGTCCTCCACGGCGTTGCAGAACACCACCAGCTTGGCGCAGCCAAAGCCGCCCTTGTCGGCGGTGAGCTGGGCGCACTCCTTGATGATGCGGCCCATGACGCCCACGGCGTTCATGTTAATGCCTGCCTTGGTGGAGCCCACATTGACGCTGGCGCACACCAGGTCGGTGCGGGCCAGGGCCTCAGGGATGGCGGCGATGAGCTTCCGGTCGGCCTTGGTGGCACCCTTCTGCACCAGGGCGGAGAAGCCGCCGATGAAGTTGACGCCCACCGCTTTGGCGGCGCTGTCCAGGGCCACGGCAAAGGGCACGTAGCTGTTGGTCTCGGAGGCGCCGGCCACCAGGGCCATGGGAGTCACCGAAATGCGCTTGTTGACGATGGGAATGCCGAACTCCCGCTCAATGGCCTCGCCGGTGGCCACCAGATGCTCGGCCTGGCGGGTAATCTTGTCGTAGATCTTGCGGCAGGCGGCGTTGGGATCGGAGTCGGCGCAGTCCAGCAGAGAGATGCCCATGGTAATGGTACGCACATCCAGATGCTGCTGGTCGATCATGTGGATGGTGTCAAAAATTTCGTTGGTATTGATCATGTCGGCTCACCCTCAAATGCGATGCATGGCGTTGAAGATGTCCTCCCGCTGGGCGCGGATGGACAGGTCACGGTCCTTGCCCTCCTGCTCCATCAGGGCGGCCAGATCGGCAAAGGGCATATCGCAGTTGCCGGCGTCCACCAGCATAACCATGGTGAAGTAATCCTGGAGGATGGTCTGGCTGATATCCAGAATATTGACGTTGTGCTGGGCCAGCAGGGCGCAAACGGCGGACATGATGCCCACACGGTCCTTGCCCAGAACGGTGACAATGGCTCTCATACTTGATAACTCCTTTATTTCTTCTGTCTCTATGAAAACGGCGCCGGTCATTCCCGGCCCATCTCATCCAAAGTCATGCCGAAGGCGGGGAGGAAATGCTCCAAAAAGTAGTCTACCTCGGGCAGGTTATAGCCTTTCAGCGCATCCAGCGTCTGACGGGCGGCCTGCTGGAACTCGCTGTTGCCCGCCTTCAGCTCCTCCAGACACTTGATGTGGGCGGACAGCTTGTCCGCGGCCTTCACCAGAGCCTTGGTATCCGGGTCATAGTCCTCCCGCAGCAGGGGGGAGAAGGCGGGGCGCAGCTGCTCCGGCAGCATGGCCAGCAGCTTGCCGGCGGAAAATTCCTCCACCTTTTTATAGGCGTCCCGGATCTCCGGGTCGTAGTACTTGATGGGGGTGGGCAGGTCGCCGGTGAGGATCTCAGGGGCGTCATGGTACAGGGCGGCCATGGCGGCCAGCCCGGGATCGGCCTCTCTCCCGAACACATCCCGCCGGATCACCGCCAGGGCGTGGGCGAGTACCGCCACCATGTGGGAGTGCTCCTGAATATTCTCCTGGAAGGTATTGCGCATGAGCCCCCAGCGGTTGATATACCGCATTCGGGACAAATAGGCAAAAAAAGGATGTTGATCCACAAAAAATGCCTCCCATCCGTCGAAACAAGTTATTTTACCATAAAAGTGGGGCGGTGTAAACGGCAGGCGGTTAAACTTCCTGTCCCAAAGCAGGAACAAAGGCCGGAAAAAATGAACAGGAAAAATGATACAAAATTTCCCGTTACAGGGCAAGTTGTGCTATACTGGTATCATATAGAGCCGCACTGCCGACTTGGTGCGGATGCAGGAGAAGGAGGAACACACATGGCTAGCAGGAAACGACGGTTTGTGAGCATTTTGGCAGCCCTGGCGCTGTTGCTGGGCTTGCTGCCCGCTGCCTCTGCCTCAGCGGAGGACGGCGGCTCCTACAGTTCTTCGATTCAGTGGAGTTTCAGCGGGGATACGCTGAAGCTCACCGGTACCGGGCCCATGCTGTACGGTACCACCACACCGTGGGACAAGTATAAGTCGGACATCCGCCGGGTGGAGGTGGGCTATGGCATCACCACTCTGTGCAACAATGCCTTTGCCGGCTGTACCAGACTGACGGATGTGGAACTGCCCGGCTCTCTCCAGAACATCGGCGACAACGCCTTTGCCGACTGTACAGCCCTGACCTCCATCGAATTTCCCAAATCCCTGGAGTTGATCGGCAATGGGGCCTTCCGCAGCAGCGGCCTGACCTCGGTGGAGTTCCCCGGCTCGGTGGACTTCCTCTATAGCGAGGCCTTTGCCTACTGCGACGGACTGACGGAGGTGGAGCTGCCAGACACCATCCATACCATCAATGGCCAGGTGTTTTACGGCTGCGCCAACCTGACCACCGTTGATCTGCCCGCCATCTCGGTGATGGGAGAGTATGTTTTTGGGGAATGCCCCAAGCTGAAAACCGTGTACTGGCCGGAGTATATGAGCGCCAGCTACAACTATTTTAACGGCTGCAACCCCCTGACGGTCTATTATGAGGGCAGCCGTGAGCAGTGGGAAGGCATCGCCCAATGGAAGGGACAGCTGGTGCCCGCGGGGTCCACCATCTACTACGGCAGCGGAGGCTCGGGCACCGAGACCCCCACTCCGGCGCCCACGGTGACGCCCAAGCCTACGGTGACACCGACGCCTACCCCCACGCCCACACCCACACCTACTCCGACGCCCACCCCGACCCCGGCCCAGACGGGCCAGGCCATGGAGGACGGGGAGTATCCCATCCGGTTCCGCTCCGACGCGGTGTATGGGTCTTTGACCTATGACTTCTACTATAGCGAGGACTTTTTCACTCACCCGGCCACCGAGTACGACCATGAGCTGGCCAAGACCACCCTGGGGCTGGTTATGGCGGGCTTCTCCACCACCTCCAGCGACAGATACTACAACACCGACGGGGATGTGGGCCGGGAGGACCATATCCGCCAGGCCTATGAGACTCTGGGCTTTGACGGGGCGGCCTTTTACAACTACGACGTGGCCCTGGACTGCACCGACAACAAGGTGGCTTTCTCCTTTGCCCGCAAGACGCTGGAGGAAAACGGGCGGACCTACACCGTCATCCCGGTGATCGTCCGTGGCGGCGGCTACGGCGCCGAGTGGGCCAGCAACTTCTACGTC
The DNA here is from genome assembly GCF_002161085.1 of Flavonifractor sp. An112. GTDB lineage: Bacteria > Bacillota > Clostridia > Oscillospirales > Oscillospiraceae > Flavonifractor > Flavonifractor avicola. The sequence goes on from NZ_NFLU01000012.1 coordinate 48,415, forward strand.
AACGACGACTCGGCCCATGCCGGTTTCCGCCGCGCGGCCGAGGGGGTATACGATGCCCTGGAGGAGTACGTGGAGGAAGCGGAGGCCGGCGGCGCCCAGCTGGGTACCATCAAGCTGTGGATCGGCGGCTTCAGCCGGGGCGCGGCGGTGGCCAACCTGCTGGCGGCCAAGGTGTGCAATGACTTCTCCCGGGTGGATGAGAGCAATGTGTACGCCTACACCTTCGCCACCCCCCACGCGGTGACCGGCATGGAGGAGGGCGGCGTCAGCTGGGACTATAACAACAACTATACCGCCGCGCTCATCCCAAAGCAGGAGTATGAGGAGAGCTGCATCCACAATATCATTTACAGCGGCGACGTGGTGCCCCGGGTGCCCCTGAACGACTGGGGCTACCAACGAAACGGCAATGATCTGTTCCTGCCTGTAACCCGGGTCTCGTCGGAGGTTGGGGGTCTGGGCGCCGCCTATATGGAAATCACCAGGCAGAATATCAACTTTAAGGAGCTGGCCGGTTCGGGCAAGATTCTGGAACTGGAGAATGCCCTGGCCTCCATCGCCAAGGACGCCGCTTACTACGAAAAGCACTATCAGGATGCCGTCATGGACATCTTCCAGTATCTCTACATGGTGCCCAACCGCTCGGTGGTCAGCGAGTCAAAGGATAATCTGGACCAGATCGCCCAGCAGATTGCCTCCCTGGATCACATCTCCATCAGTGCGGAGGAGGTGTCCTCCAAATGGGAGGGGGCTCAGTTGATTTCTGATCTGGTGCGCTCCGCCGCAGGGGTGGAGATTCCGGTGCCGCTAATTATCATTGGTCAGATTCACGGGCTGGCCCCCGATGTACTGGGGGTGCTGTTCCAGTACGCTGTGGGGGTATTCCCGGACAACCTGTTGTCGGATAATTTTTCCGAAGTGGCCATGGGCCATCATCCGGAGGTCTATCTGGCATTGATGGAGTACTATGACTACCAGGATGAAAACGACTATTCCATGCGGCCGGTCACCAACACCGAGACCAACAACTGGCTGGATTCGCTGATGCCCGACGTGGCCAGAGGCAGCTACTACAACAGCGCCGTCACCTGGGCGGTGAGCAACGGGGTCACCACCGGCACCACGGCCACCACCTTCTCCCCTGACCGGGCCTGTACCCGGGGCGAGGTGGTCACCTTCCTGTGGCGGGCCTACGGCTCTCCCATGGTGGAGGATGACGGCGTGCCCTTCCGGGATGTAAGCTCTGACGCTTTCTACTATGATGCGGTGCGCTGGGCGGTGGAGAGCGGCATTACCAGCGGCTCTTCGGCCACCACCTTCTCCCCCAATGCCGTGTGCACCCGGGCCCAGGTGGTTACCTTCCTGTGGCGGGCCCACGCCGACCAGCCCAAACTCTCCGGCAGTACCGTGTTCCGGGATGTGAAGAGCAGCGACTACTACTGGTATCCGGTGCGGTGGGCCGCTTCCAACGACGTCACCACCGGTACCTCCTCCACCACCTTCTCCCCCGACCTGCCCTGCACCCGGGCCCAGGTGGTCACCTTCCTCTACCGGGACCAGCGGCTGTCATAAAGTTTAAATGGCAAACAGAGGCCGGCTGCAAAGCAGCCGGCCTCTGTTGTGTAATTTGCAAGGGTGTTACCGGGGGTTCTTGATGGCGGCCTGAGCAGCGGCCAGACGGGCGATGGGCACACGGAAGGGGGAGCAGGACACATAGTCCAGGCCGACCTTGTGGCAGAACTCCACAGAGGTGGGGTCGCCGCCGTGCTCGCCGCAGATGCCCATATGGATGTCGGGACGGGTCTGATGGCCCAGCTGGACGGCCATGGCCACCAGCTTGCCCACGCCGTTCTGATCCAGGTGGGCGAAGGGATCGGACTCGTAGATCTTCTTGTCGTAGTAGTAGCTCAGGAACTTGCCGGCGTCGTCCCGGGAGAAGCCGAAGGTCATCTGAGTCAGGTCGTTGGTACCGAAGGAGAAGAACTGAGCCTCCTTGGCGATCTCGTCGGCGGTGAGGGCGGCACGGGGGATCTCGATCATGGTGCCAACCTCATACTTCATGTCGATACCGGCGGCGGCGATGATGGCGTCGGCGGTCTTGACCACCACGTCCTTGACGTACTTGAGCTCCTTGACCTCGCCCACCAGGGGGATCATGATCTCGGGCACCATGGTCCAGTCGGGATGCTTCTTCTGGACGTTGATGGCGGCGTTGATGACGGCGGTGGTCTGCATGGCGGCGATCTCGGGATAGGAGACGGCCAGACGGCAGCCGCGGTGACCCATCATGGGGTTGAACTCATGCAGGGAGGCGATGACGTTGTGGAGCTTCTCCAGAGGGATGTTCATCTCCTTGGAAATCTCCACGATGTCCTCCTCCTTGGTGGGGAGGAACTCATGCAGCGGGGGATCCAGGAAGCGGATGACCACGGGATGACCCTGCATGGCCTCATAGATGCCCTCAAAGTCGCCCTGCTGATAGGGCATGATCTTGGCCAGAGCCTTCTCACGGTCGGCCACGTTGTCGGAGACGATCATCTCACGGATGGCCTTGATGCGCTCGCCCTCGAAGAACATATGCTCGGTGCGGCACAGGCCGATGCCCTGCGCGCCAAAGGCGTAGCCCTGAGCGGCGTCACGGGGATTGTCGGCGTTGGTGTACACCTTGAGCTGACGGTACTTGTCGGCCCAGCCCATCAGGCGGCCAAAGTAGCCGGAGCCGGGATCGGCGGGCACAGTGGCGATGGCCTCGCCGTAGATGTTGCCGGTGGAGCCGTCCAGGGAGATCCAGTCGCCCTCATGGTAGTCCTTGCCGGCCAGAGTAAACTTCTTGCCCTCGTAGTCCACCACGATATCGCCGCAGCCGGACACGCAGCAGGTGCCCATACCGCGGGCCACCACGGCGGCGTGGGAGGTCATGCCGCCGCGGACGGTGAGGATACCCTGGGAGACCTGCATACCCTCGATGTCCTCGGGGGAGGTCTCAAGACGGACCAGGATGACCTTCTCGCCGCGGGCGTGCCACTCCTTGGAGTCCTCGGCGGTAAAGACCACACGGCCGCAGGCGGCGCCGGGAGAGGCGGCCAGGCCCTTGCCCACTGCCTGGGCCTTCTTCAGGGCCTCGGGGTCAAAGGTGGGGTGGAGCAGGGCGTCCAGCTGCTTGGGATCGACGCGGCACACGGCCTCCTTCTCGTCGATCATGCCCTCATCCACCAGATCCACAGCCACCTTCAGGGCGGCGGCGGCGGTGCGCTTGCCGTTGCGGGTCTGGAGCATATAGAGCTTGCCGTTCTCAATGGTAAACTCCATGTCCTGCATATCCTTGTAGTGCTGCTCCAGGCGGTTGGCGATGTCGGCGAACTGCTCGTAGACCGCGGGCATCTCCTCGTGAAGCTTGGAGATGGGAGAGGGGGTACGTACGCCGGCCACCACGTCCTCGCCCTGGGCGTTGATGAGGTATTCGCCGAAGAGGGCCTTCTCACCGGTGGCGGGGTTGCGGGTGAAGGCCACGCCGGTACCGGAGTTGTCGCCGGAGTTGCCGAACACCATGGACTGCACGTTGACGGCAGTGCCCCAGTCGTAGGGGATCTCGTTCATGCGGCGGTACACGTTGGCACGGGGGTTGTCCCAGGAGCGGAACACGGCCTTGACGGCTTCCATCAGCTGGACCTTGGGGTCCTGGGGGAAGTCCTCGCCCTTTTCCTTCTTATAGAACTCCTTGAAGAGAACCACCAGGTGCTTCATGTCGTCGGTGTCCAGCTCCACGTCCTGCTTGACGCCCTTCTTGGCCTTGACCTCGTCGATGATCTCCTCAAAGCGCTTCTTGGACAGCTCCATGACCACGTCGGAGAACATCTGAATGAACCGGCGGTAGGAGTCGTAGGCGAAGCGGGGGTTGTTGGTAAACTTGGCCAGGCCTTCCACCACCACGTCGTTGAGGCCCAGGTTGAGGATGGTGTCCATCATACCGGGCATGGAGGCCCGGGCGCCGGAGCGGACGGAAACCAGCAGGGGGTTCTCGGGGTCGGCAAACTTCTTGCCGCAGATCTCCTCCATCTTGCCCAGGTACTCGTAGATCTGGGCCTGAATGTCCTCGTTGATCTGACGACCGTCATTATAGTACTGGGTGCAGGCCTCGGTGGTCACGGTAAAGCCCTGAGGCACCGGCATACCCAGATTGGTCATTTCGGCCAGATTGGCGCCCTTGCCTCCCAGCAGCTCACGCATAGAGCCGTTGCCTTCGGAGAACAAGTAGACGTACTTGTGAGAATTGCCCATTTTCACATTCCTCCTAAGTTTGCCCCGCCTGGGGCGGGACGGTTCACTGGGTCATATTATACCATTTTGACAAACAAATGCAAGGGCTGGACGGGTTTATGTGCCATTTTTCACCAAACCGTACAGTATGAAAATAATTTTCATATTTTGGGGGCTCCGGCATGATCTGTCATGAAATTGTAACCCGATTGGGCTTGACAAAAAGAGGTTACAGTTGTACCCTAAAGCTGAAAGGTACAACTGTAACCGGAAGGAGGAGACGCCATGGGTGCCGCAGAAGAGAAGATCACCGAGGCGGAGCTGGAGGTGATGGAGGTGCTGTGGGACGCCGGGGAACCGGTGACACTGAGCCAGATCAGGGAGGCCCTGGCAGACAGGAACGGGGAGACGGTCAAGACCCTGCTGCGGCGGCTGTGCGCCAAGGGTGCGGCGGCCCAGGAGAAGCGGCAGGTCTACTATTACCGGCCTCTGGTGAGCCGGGAGGAGCTGGGCTGCTACCGCACCCGCAAGCTTATTGACAAGCTGTACGCCGGGTCGGCCCGGCAGATGGTGGCCGCCCTGGTGGAGCACGACCAGCTGTCCGGGGATGACATCGCGGAGTTAAAAGCCCTGCTGGACAGCCTGGACGGAGAAGGAGGGAGCTGACGTGACACCCTTTCTGTATACCCTGCTGAAGCTGAGCGTGCTGGGGTCGCTGCTCACCGGCCTGCTGCTGTTGGTTCGGCCCCTCATCAAGAGCAAGGCAGCGGTTTACTATCTGTGGCTGCTGGTGTTGGTGCGCCTGGTTTTGCCGGTGGGGGTGACCCTTCCGCTGCCTGCTCTGCCGGAGCAGGGGACCTACCAGGCCCACACCCAGACGGAGGTTTCCCTCAGCGGTCAGACCGACCCGGTCCAGATCCAGGGCCAGACAGGGGAACCGACAGGCCCGGCCATGCCTGAAAATCCTGGCGCGCCGGAGCAGCCTGCCGCTCCGGTGGCAGACTGGAAGGGAGTGCTCACCGCCCCTGAACTGTGGTTCGGCCTGTGGGCCGCAGGGGCAGGCCTGTGGCTGGGGCGGTATGTGTGGGGCTACCGGCGCTTTGCCGCCCTGGTGCGCATCTCTGCCCGGCCTGCCGGGCAAGGAGCCCGGAATGTGCTGGCCGCCCTGGACCCGGGCGGGCGCACTGTGGTGCTGGAGTGTATCCATGTCCATACCCCCATGCTGCTGGGGGCGATCCATCCCGCCATTGTGCTGCCTGTGGGGGTGGAAAACGACCGGCTGGCGGATATCCTGTCCCACGAGCTGACCCATGCCCGGCGGCACGATCTGCTCTATAAATGGCTGGCGGCGGCGGTGACCAGCCTCCACTGGTTCAATCCCCTGATGGTGGTGGTGCGGCGGGAAATCTCCCGCTCCTGCGAGCTCTCCTGTGACGAGGCGGTGACCAGAACCATGGACGGCCCCGCCCGGAAGCACTACGGGGAGACTCTGCTGGTGCTGGCCGCCCGGCCCCCCAGAGGCATGGGGGTGCTGGCCACCACCCTGTGCGAGGAAAAGACCCGACTGAAAGAAAGGCTGGTGTCCATCATGAAAGGAAAGCGGCAGGGGCCCGCCGCCCTGGCGGCCACCCTGGCTCTGGCCATTGTTTTGACCGGCTGCGCCGCCATCAGCGGGGCGGCCCCCAGCCCCAGCCCGGAGCCTACCCCCGACCTGAGCGCTTTGCTGGAGAACCCGGTGCTGTACGACCTGGACTACGACCTCCAGCTGGCCATTCCCAGCGACCTGGACGGCAAGCTGCTGGTGGAGCTGCCCGAGGAGGGAGAGGACTTCCTGGTCTGCGTGTGGGAAAAGCGCAGCTATGAGGCGGCGGGCGGCGGCGACACCGACATGGGGTGGCTCTTCACCCTGGTCCGGTGGGACCAGGCCACCTACGAACAGTATCTCATCTCCGACGGCAGCGGGGTGACGCCCTTTGGCTATCGGGACGGCTGGTACTATGTGTGGCTGACGGCCAGCGATGTGCGGTTCTACAGCAATTCCCAGGACGAAGCGGTGATACAGGCGGAGGAGGCGGAATGGACGAACCTGAATCAGCGCCTGCCCGAGGAGGTGCGCCCCGACTTCCTTGCCCGCAACGGCCTGGAAGCCTACGAGGACAGTATGTACTTCCACGACGGCTATGTGTGGGAGAGCGATCACCGCTATGTCTACTTCCGCACGGAAAACTGGGGCGAGTCCATTACTCTGCTCCTCTCCCAGCCCATCAAGCAGGGAGCGGGCGGCATCTGGTGCGTGGAGGGCTGGGTGGACAACAACTACGGTACCCGCTATCTGGTGCTCCCCCGGGACACCGGCACCACGGCGGCGGACTACTACACCCAGCTCCAGCAGCAGGCGGACGGAGGCCGTGAAAACGGTCTGCTGGACCCCCTCTCCGCCGCCAGGGAATGGCTGAGCGGGCAGGGCTACAACGTGGGCGCCGGCTATGTGGAGCTGGTGGAGGGGGACCCGGCCTGGAATATCTACAGCCGGGAGATGGAGCCCATCCTGGCCGGCAGCAGCCCCGCCCGGACCCTGACCTATGAAAACGGGCAGGAGACGGATGTGGAGACCTGCGGCGTCATCGACAGCAGCATCCAGCTGTGGGTGCGGGTGTGGGTGAAGGCCCAGGCCCCTGCCGCCCTCAACGGCAAGGCGGTGACCTGCACCGATCAAAACGGAGACAGTCTCATCTTCCTGGAGGAGGGCGGACTGGTGGGCATCGTCCGGGACGGGGAGACCAGCTGGTATGCCTATGCCTACGACTACGACGCCCCCAGCCCCTATGAGACCATGTACAGCGCCTGCCAGGACTGGCTGGCCATGAAAAATCCGCCGCCCTCCCACAATTACTCCTCGGAGGAGTATAACCGGGCCTATGAGACGGTGGTACAGAGCTTTGAGACCGGGATGGCAGGGTGTACCCTGGAAAGTTCGTACTATGATCCCCAGCAGTCCTATGCGGTGGCGGCGGACTATCTCCACACCGACGACCCGGAGCGGATCAACAATGTGATCGTCTTTTTTGTGAGCTTTACCACCGACGGCAATCAGCCGGTGCTGGACCCCAACACCACCTACACCGACTATCAGTTCATCCTCCAGCGGGAGGACAAGGACTCTCCCTGGGTGGTCATCGACGGAGGATATTGAGAAGAGGAGCCACCAAGATAAAAAGATCCCCTGCCAGATGGCAGGGGATCTTTTCGTCTCAATATTTGTTGACCATTCCCGAGATCAGGGGGGTGGGCACCAGCCACATGATGAGGAACACCAGCAGGTTGGAGGCCGACAGGGAGGCGTAGGCTCCCACAAAGGTGAGGTAGAAGGCCAGAATCAGGCCTACCACCGCCCCCAGGCTGGCCAGCACCGCCGAGGTGCGGACGGCCCGGCGGAGCCGGGCGGCGCCTACCACCGCCTCGGAGTAGGGCCCGATGCCCTCCCGGCAGAGGACGGCGGTGAGAATGTCGCTGTGGAGCTGGTCCTCGTCGGACAGCTCCATCCGCCGCTCCACAGAGGGGTATTCCATCCGGTCCACCGGCAGCTTGAATCGCTGGCGGAGCATGGCGGGGGTCAGGTTGAAGTCCCGGGTGGCCATCACCGGGGACACCCGGTTGCGGATCAGGCTGGTGAGGGCCGGGTCCACCGTGCCGTGGAGGGTGTAGTTCAGGGCGAAGATACCCGCCAACTCCCCGTCGATGGCACAGAATACGGCGTTCTTCACATGAAGTCCCGGGGGCAGGGCAATCTCCATCAGCCGCATGAAGTCGGCGGAGCCCACCAGTACCTGTTCGTTGCGGATGACGCCGGACAGGCCGCCCTCATAACAGAAGAAGTTGGATACCCGGCGGTAAATGGCCCCCTGGGCCCGGAGCAGGTCGTGGAAGGGCTTGTCCAGGCCGCAGCCCGATTCCCGGATGAGGGTGGCGGTATCGGCTACCACCTTTTCTGCCGGGAAGTCGCCGAAGATCTTGATGCCGTTGAGGGAGACACAGCCCGGGGGGAACAGGTCGGAGTCGGTGACCAGAATGCCGCTGCCGCCGGTGGCGGTGACGCCGTCCCAGCCGGCGATGGCGGCCCCCGATTTGCTCAGCCGCTGGCACAGGGTAAGCCAGGGCTGCCCGAAGCACAGGGCCCCCGACAGGGAGGCGGAGGCGGTGAGGGTGGCGGACAGGCACCACAGCAGCCGCTCCGGCGCGCCCCGGCCAATGGAGGCCACGATGCTCAGCAGCATACTGGCGATAAACAGCAGGGGGCAGATCCGCCGGAAAATACGCTGGGCGCCGTCGCTGGCCTGCATCTGCCGGCCAAAGCCTACCGGATCGCCCGACCACTTGGCGTAGGTGTCCCGGCCGTTCCACTTGCCCTCATCCAGGGTGACCAGATAGGGGTGGGAGGCGGCCGCCGCCGTCTTACAGGCCAGCCGCAGACCCCGCCGCTTTCGGTAGGTGCCCCGCAGCAGCAGGGAGATGCCCAGCACAATGGCGGCGCAGTAGGGCATCTGGCCCTCCCGGGGGTCCAGCTTGAACATGGTAAGGGCGTCGGCCAGGGTGGCGGCGGAGGCAAAGAGCAGCAAGGTGTCCATGCCGAACTCCAGCCGAAGCAGGCCGAACAGACCCCGGAAGAGGACATCCAGTCCCAACAGCATGGCCAGCACCTGGACCCCGGCCAGGGCCAGCACCCGCAGCTCAGGCGTAAGGGCCTGGGGATGGGGAAAGACCTCCAGGGTCAGATAGAGGGCGGGCAGGAACAGCAGGAGGACCAGGGTGGCCCTCAGCCGCATCCCCTTGAGACCCTTGCCGTACCGTTTGGCCAGATCCGCCGGGGGCAGATCGGGGGCGGGAGG
>NZ_NFLU01000013.1 GCF_002161085.1 Flavonifractor sp. An112
GTACTCAAAAGGTGAGCATTTGGTACTTGGGAAAAACATTGCTCACGACATGAAATCTGGTGCTGAAGGTGCTCACTTTTTTGGGGCCCTTTTGCTCACATTTTCGTTTGACAAACACACAAGGGAATCCTATCACGGTAAAAACACCAGAAAAGGATGTGCCGCAAAACGATTGTTTTTGCAGCGCATCCTTCTTTTTTGGATAACGGCATAGACTGCACCGCCGAAAAATTATTTTATGTATTTACCAAGCGGGGACAATATGATATACTAATCTAACAAACATATCATATTACATAACAGGACGGTGATAGTATGGTCGCTGCCAATCCAATCGTCATCTACTCCCGAAAATCCAAGTTCACCGGTAAAGGGGAGAGCATCGAAAACCAGATTGAAATGTGCAGACAATATATCCGGCTGCAGTTCGGAGACGATGCCGCAGAGCAGGCACTGATATATGAGGATGAGGGGTTCTCCGGCGGTACGCTGGAGCGTCCCCAATTCAAAAAAATGATGGCCGATGCAAAAGAAAAGAACTTCCGGGCCATCGTTGTTTACCGCCTGGACCGGATCAGCCGCAACATCGGCGATTTTGCGAAACTGATCGAGCAGCTGAACAGGATGAAGATCGACTTCACTTCCATCAAGGAGCAGTTTGACACTTCCTCTCCCATGGGACGGGCGATGATGTATATTTCTTCGGTTTTTTCCCAGTTGGAGCGGGAGACCATTGCCGAGCGCATCCGGGACAATATGCATGAGTTGTCCAAAACAGGGCGCTGGCTGGGCGGAAACACTCCCACCGGCTATGAGTCTGAGAGCGTTTCCCATGTGACTATCGACGGCAAGACCAAGAAGGCCTGCAAACTGAAGATTCTCCCGGAGGAGATCGGCATCGTCAAGCTGATCTACGACAAGTTCTTGGAAACCGGCTCGCTGACAAAGACGGAGACCTACCTGCTGCAAAAAGGCTATACCACAAAGAACGGCAAGCAGTTCACCCGCTTTGCCGTCAAGGGGATTTTGTCCAATCCGGTTTATCTGATTGCTGACGAATTTGCCTATGAATATCTGACGAAAAATCATGTGGACCTCTTTGCAGAGCAAAGCGACTTTGACGGCGTCCACGGCATTATGGCCTATAACCGCACCTTGCAGCAGCCGGGGAGAGCCCACCAGATCAAGCCCATGGAGGAGTGGATCGTCTCGGTGGGCAAGCACCAGGGAGTCATCGAGGGGAAGGCGTGGGTCAAGGTACAGACCATTCTGGAGCGGAACAAATCCAAAAGTTACCGCAAGCCCCGCAGCAATGTGGCTCTCCTCTCCGGCCTGCTGATCTGCGGCAACTGCGGCGAGTACATGCGCCCGAAACTGTCCAAGCGGCGAAACGCAAAGGGGGAGTTCATTTATACCTACCTTTGCTCCATGAAGGAGCGCAGCCGAGGATATGTCTGCAACATGAAAAACTGTAACGGCAATACATTGGATGCCGACATTATAGAGCAGCTGAAACATTTGAGTGAAGACGGCTCCGATTTTATCCGTCAACTGGAGCAGAGCAAGCGGGCGCTGCTGGGCAACCGGCAGAGTTATGACGCGGAGATCTCCAACTTGGAGTCCGAGATCGCCGCAAACGAGGAGGAGATCAAGGGACTGGTCTCTGCCTTGGGAAAGTCCTCCGGTACTTCTGCCGAAAGTTATATTATGCAGCAGATTGATGAGCTGCACGAGAAAGGGGAGGGCCTGAAGCGGCATTTGGCGGAACTGAAAGAACTGACCTCCAGCCATGCCCTGGCGGACATTGAGTTTGACCTGTTGGCGCAGATGTTGTCCACGTTCAAGGACACCGTGGACAAAATGACGGTGGAGCAGAAGCGGGCGGCCATCCGTACCTTTGTCAAAGAGATTATCTGGGATGGGACGGACGCCCATGTGGTGCTGTTTGGCTCGGAGTATGAATACGAGTTTCCCAAAATTCCAGCAGGATTGGGGAAGCGGGTCGTGGACGGTCAAACAGAGGAAAATCTTGCAGAAGCGGCGGAACGGGGCCTTGCGGAGCCGTCAGGAGCAGGTAGCAAATGAGATCCTGATGCACTTTCGTGCCCAGCGTAAGACCCAGGGGGAGGTATCTTTGTCAGACGCTATTGATGGAGACGGGGACGGGAATTCGCTTTCTCTAATGGATACCATCAGTGTGGATGACGATATGCTGGAGGAGTTGGATGCCAGAGACGCGTGTATCCAGGTGCGGGAATGTGTAAAGAAGTGCCTGGATGCCCGGGAGGCCGCTATTATTACCCTCCGTTACGGATTAAATGACCGTAAGCCCCTGACCCAGCGGGAGGTGGCTGCCAAATGCGGCATTTCGCGGTCCTATGTATCCCGCATTGAAAAAAAGGCGCTGAAAAAACTGGAGACAGCCATGGGGACCCAGCGGTAGGACTTTACGCGGCGGTGATTGTTGGGTTATAATAACAATAACTGTCTTGCCTTCGTGCGGACGGCAAAATTATTTTGATTTGAGTGCAATAAAATGCCTGTGTTTTGCATTCCACCAATGAGAGGAGAGAAAACTATGCTGATCCTGCTGGAGACCATGGCGGAGGAGAGCCGCCGGGTGACCGCTCCAGATATTCTGGAGCCGCTGCTGGTCAGGATGCAGGCTGGAGAACAGGAGGCACTGGCGGAACTCTATCATCATGCCCGGACAGCTGTATACGGCCTTGCTCTCTCCTATCTCAAGAATACCCATGATGCGGAGGATGTGACGCAAGATACTTTTGTGCGTGTTTGGGAAAATGTCCATCAATACCAGTCCCGTGGTACACCGCTGGCGTGGGTACTCACCGTTGCCCGCAATCTGGCCCTGATGAAGCTGCGGGAGCGGGGCAAGACGGAGGAATTGGAACCGGAATCCTGGGAACGGCTGGCGGCGGACAGTCCTCTGGTAACGGTGGAGGACCGTCAGGTACTGCGGGCTGCGCTGGAAGGTCTGACCGATGAAGAGCGCCAGGTGGTTACCCTCCACGCAGTCACCGGCTGGAAACATAAGGAGATCGCGCACCTGCTGGATCTGCCGCTGTCTACGGTGCTGTCCAAGTACCGCCGGGCGCTGCAGAAGCTGCGGACCATACTGGAAGGGGGTGAGAAACCGTGAATGATCAGGAATTGGAGCGTAAACTCCATACGGCACTGGAGCACGCCGCGCCTGACGATGTGGAGGCGGTGCTTGCTCGCCTGGGGCCCCAGAATGGGAAGATTATTCCGATTTCCGCACCCAAACGGCGAAAGCGCATCCTGCCCTGGATCGCGGCTGCCTGCTTGGCGCTTGCCATTGGCGGCGGTGTGGCCGGAGTGCGGTATCAGCAGGCCAACGCGGTAGCCTCTGTGGTCTCCCTCGACGTGAATCCCTGTGTCCGGCTGGAGGTAAACCGGGAAGAAAAGGTTCTTTCCGCCACCCCGGTCAACGATGATGCCAATCAGATTTTGGACGGCATGGATCTGACCGGTACGGATCTGGAGGTGGCGGTCAATGCCATTATTGGCTCTCTGCTGAAGCACGGATATGTGGACGAACTGGCCAATTCTGTGCTGATTTCGGTGGAGGATGACGATCTGACCCGGGGCGCTGCGTTGGAAGAGAAGCTGACAGGGGAGATCTCCCAGGTGCTGGAGTCGGCTTCTATCAACGGGGCTATCCTGTCCCAGAGCTTTGCCACAGATGATGCCTTGCAGCAGAAGGCGGAAGAATACGGGATCTCCCAGGGTAAGGCTGCATTAATCCAGACATTGGTGGACAGCAGTTCCCACCTGACCTTTGAGTCGCTGGTAGGCTTGTCCATCAACGAACTGAATCTGTTGGCCAATTCCGAGGCTGCAGCCGACCTGACAGGCCAGAGCGGTGAGCAGGAAAGCATCCGTTCTACCGGTACTGCAAGCCAGAGTGGCTATGTGGGTGTGGATGCCGCCACCCAGACGGCGTTGACCCATGCCGGTGTTCAGCAGTCCCAGCTGGACTACCTGGAAGCTGACTATGACTATGAAGATGGCCGGATGGTTTACGAGGTTGAATTTGGCGTCAGCGGTGTGGAGTATGAATACGATATCGACGCGGCCACCGGTGCTATTCTCAAAGCGGAGCAGGAGGGACAGACCATCCAGACACCGGCTCCGGGCCAGACCCAACAGCCTCAGGGTGGTTCCAGCGGCACCATCAGCAGCCAGGAGGCCAGAGATATTGCTTTGTCCAACGCCGGAGTGGCCCTTTCGGATACACGGGAGTTGGAAGTGGAATTGGAAGCGGATGATGGCTGCTACAAGGTGGAGTTTAAGTCAGGCCAATATGAATATGAGTATGAAATCAGCGTTGCCGATGGCAGGATTCTAAGTGCCGAGCGGGACGACTGAACAGATTGTTTCCGAAAATCGGGCAGCCATATGGCTGCCCGATTTTTTGTAGAACAAGGGAATCACACTTCTCCTTGACAACCTATACCCCCATGGGTATAATGATGGCGAGATACCCATAGGGGTATAGGGGGTGGATGATATGAAAAAATTGGAGGCCATACTGGAGTGGGGCGGTGTCCGCAAGGATATCACACTGCTCGTTCTTTCCGGACTGGCTCTGGTGGTCAGCATTCTGTGGGGGGCTCATCTGCCGGTAGACCCGGCCTGGGTGGCCATTGTGCTGTGCGGTCTGCCTATTATTTTGGAGGCATTCATTGGGCTGATCACTGCCTTTGACATCAAGGCGGATGTGCTGGTATCCATTGCTCTGGTGGCTTCGGTGATCATCGGCGAGGACTTTGCCGCTGGCGAGGTGGCCTTTATTATGCAGCTGGGCGCCCTGCTGGAGGATCTGACGGTGGCCCGAGCCAGAGCGGGCATTGAAAAGCTGGTGAAACTGACGCCCCGCACCGCTCGCCGGCTGACTGGCGACGGGGAAGAGGTGGTGCCCGCGGAGGTGGTCCAGGTGGGGGAACTGCTGCGGGTGCTGCCCGGTGAGACCATTCCTGTGGATGGGATCATAAGGGACGGGCGCACCTCTGTGGACCAATCGGTCATGACAGGAGAGTCCTTGCCGGTGGACAAGGTCCCAGGGGACCAGGTGTCCAGCGGAACGGTCAACCAATACGGGGCCTTCACCATGGAAGCCACCCGAGTGGGGGAGGACAGCTCCATCCAGCGGATGGTACGGCTGGTCCAGTCGGCGGACGCAGGAAAAGCGAAAATCGTGGGACTGGCCGACCGGTGGGCCACCTGGATCGTGGCGATTGCCCTGTCTGCTGCTGCCATCACCGGCTTTGTTACCGGGGAGCTGATCCGGGCGGTTACTATTTTGGTGGTGTTCTGCCCCTGTGCCCTGGTGCTGGCTACCCCTACCGCCATTATGGCGGCCATTGGCAACGCCACCCGGCACGGGTTCTTGGTACGGGAGGGAGATGCGCTGGAGCGGCTGGCTGGGGTCCAGTGTGTGGCTTTTGACAAGACGGGCACTCTTACATTAGGAAAGCTGCAGGTAACTGCGGTGCTTCCCCTGAATGGCCGGACGGAGGAACAGGTGTGGACAGGGGCTATGGGACTGGAGTCCTGGTCGGAGCACCCTTTGGGTAAGGCTGTTACCGCGGGTGGACGGGAGCGCTTTCCTGATCTGGTGCTGAAGGGGGAGAGCGTGGAGGTGCTGCCCGGCTTGGGATTGAAGGGCCTTGTGGAGGGCAGAGACCTATGGGCAGGCAATCTGGCGCTGATGGAGCAGCTGGGTGTGCCCATGCCCCAGGAGGCGGAGGGCTTTGTTCAGGCCCGGCTGGACGAGGGGTGTACCCTTATCTATCTGGCAGAGGAGGGAACATTGATCGGGGTGATGGCTCTGGCCGATACCCTGCGGCCCGACGCGGCAGAGACCATTCGGGCAGTGAAGGGTGCCGGAGTGCAGCCGGTGCTGCTGACGGGGGATCACCCAAGCGCCGCCGGGCATATCGCGGCACTGCTGAATATCCGGGAGGTGAAGGCTGGATGCCTGCCGGAGGACAAGCTGAATTGGATTGCCCGGGCTCAGGAAGAGGGCAGACCGGTGTGCATGATCGGCGACGGCATCAACGATGCTCCTGCACTGAAACGGGCCATGGTGGGTATTGCCATGGGCGGTGTGGGCAGCGATATCGCTGTGGATGCCGCCGATATGGCCCTGGTGGGGGACGATCTACGGCAACTGCCCCATCTGCTGCGGCTGGCCCGGCGGATGATGGTCACCATCAAATGCAATCTGACCTTCTCCATGGCGCTGAACTTTGCGGCCATTGCCTTGGCCATTACCGGCATTCTGAATCCTGTGGTGGGGGCGCTGGTCCACAACGCGGGCTCGGTGGTGGTCATTGTCAATTCTGCCCTGCTGCTGCGCTGGCACAAAAGGGCGTAAAAGGGGAAAACGGGCTCTGTTCCCGCTTTTTTGAAGGCGGGAACAGAGCCCTTGACAATTTTTACAGGAAGGGAAGGAGAGAATACGAATAATTTGAAAAACTTTAGCCTAACCTCTATGCAAAAATGGAAAACTATATTAAAATAAGATAGCATGATTTTCCGAAAAGGGGTTGAACATATGAGTGAACCGCAGTTCAAGCGGATTCTTCTGAAGCTCAGCGGCGAGGCCCTCGCCGGCGAGGCCAGCCGGGGTCTGGATTTCGATGTCATCGGCAGCGTTTGCGACGTAATCAAGAAGTGCGTGGCAGCCGGTGTCCAGGTGGGTATCGTGGTTGGCGGCGGCAATTTCTGGCGCGGCCTGAAGGATGGCGGCGACCGGATGGAGCGTACCCGTGCCGACCACATGGGAATGCTGGCTACCACCATCAATGCACTGGCAGTGGCCGACGTGCTGGAGCAGAAGGGTGTGGACGTGCGGGTGCAGACCGCCATTGAAATGCGGTCCATCGCCGAGCCCTACATCCGTTCCAAGGCCATCCGGCATATGGAGAAGGGCAGAGTGGTCATTTTCGGCTGCGGCACCGGCAATCCCTTCTTCTCCACCGATACGGCGGCTGTGCTGCGGGCGGCGGAGATCGACGCCGACGCCATTCTGCTGGCCAAGA
The DNA here is from genome assembly GCF_002161085.1 of Flavonifractor sp. An112. Taxonomy (GTDB): domain Bacteria; phylum Bacillota; class Clostridia; order Oscillospirales; family Oscillospiraceae; genus Flavonifractor; species Flavonifractor avicola. Next base: position 7,089 of record NZ_NFLU01000013.1, read on the forward strand.
ACATTGACGGCGTGTATTCCGCCGATCCTCGCAAGGACCCCAACGCGGTGAAGTATGATACCATCACCTATGACGATGTGCTGGCTCAGCACCTGGAGGTGATGGATTCCACCGCCACGTCCCTGTCCATGGACAACAAGATCCCGGTGATCCTGTTCGCACTCAAGGACCCTGAGAACATTCTGCGTGTGGTCATGGGTGAAAAAATCGGAACCATCGTCAAGGAGGAACCGTGAAATGAAAGAGCTCAATAAAGAATTCGACGCCAAGATGAAAAAGACCATCGACGTAGTGATGAGTGATTTCGCCAGTGTCCGTGCCGGCCGGGCCAACGCCGCCGTGCTGGATAAAATTACGGTGGACTACTACGGCGCCCCCACCCCCCTGAATCAGGTGGCCGCCATTTCCTCTCCCGATCCCCGTTCCCTGATGATCCAGCCTTGGGACGGTACTCTGCTGAAGGCCATCGAGAAGGCCATCCAGTGCTCTGATCTGGGTATCAACCCCCAGAACGACGGCCGTGTGATCCGCCTGTCCTTCCCCCAGCTCACCGAGGAGCGCCGTAAGGAACTGACCAAGCAGGTGAAGAAGTACGGTGAGAACGGTAAGGTGGCCATCCGCAACATCCGGCGGGACGCTATGGAGAAGTTCAAGGCTCTGGAGAAAAAGGGCGAGATGACCGAGGACGACCGCAAGGACTATGAGAAGGAGCTCCAGGATCTCACCGACAAGCGGTGCAAGGAGATCGATGAGCTGACCGTCAAAAAAGAAGCGGAACTGATGGCGGTATAACATCAAACAAGAGACACATGGTGCGGGATGCGAAGAGTGTCCCGCACTGGTGTCGTATAGGCGGGTTGAACATGGCATTATTCAAACCGAAGGCGGCGCAGGCCCAGGTGGATTTTGACTACCTGCCCCGTCATGTGGCGATCATCATGGACGGCAACGGCCGCTGGGCCAAGCGTCGGGGGCTGCCCCGTACGGCAGGACACGCCGCTGGCGCGGAGACCTTCCGTACCATCGCCACATACTGTCAGAAGATCGGAATTGAGTATCTGACGGTATACGCCTTCTCCACGGAGAATTGGAAGCGACCTCTGGAGGAGGTCTCCGCCATCATCGGACTGCTGAAGAAGTATCTTCTGGAGTCCATTGAGAAGATGGAGCGGGACAAGATCAGACTCCACTTTTTCGGAGATCTGGAGGCACTTCCTCCGGAGTTGAGAGAATTGACGGTGCGTACCGACGATATCTCCACACACTATGATGGTATGCAGGTCAACGTATGCTTCAACTATGGCGGACGGGATGAGATTGTCCGTGCGGCCCGGGCTTTTGCGGCGGAGTGTGCGGCGGGGAAGAAGGACCCCGCTCAGCTGACAGAGGCGGATTTTTCCGGTTACCTCTATTCTGCCGGGGTACCCGACCCGGACCTGGTGATCCGGCCCAGCGGTGAGCTGCGGATCTCCAACTTCTTGCTGTGGCAGTCGGCCTACGCGGAATTCTACTATACCGACGTGCTGTGGCCTGACTTCAGCAAGGAAGAGCTGAACAAGGCGCTGGCGGCTTATCAGGGCCGTTCCCGCCGCTATGGAGGTGTCTGAGTGGTCAAGCGAATCATGGTGGCGGTGGTCTGTATCCCGCTGCTGGCGGCAGCGGTATACGGTGTCTCGCCGGTCTATCCGGTTATCCTGCCCATTCTGGTGGCCGGATTGTCTATGATCGCGGTGCATGAGGTACTGTGGTCCACCGGATTTCTTAAGCATACCCGTATTTCCGGCTATTCCATTGTTTTGGCAGGCCTCATTCCGTTCTGGGTCTACTATAACGGCAAACTAATACCCGCCTTGGCCGGAATGTTCCTCTATGTGGTGCTTCTCTTTGCCGAGGCCATTGGCAGCCATAAGCGCATTACCCTGGAGAAAATGGGAGGCGCTTTCTTCCTCAGTGTAGTCATTCCCTTTTTCCTGTCCTCGCTGCTGCGGATCCGGCTCATGGAGCACTGGATGGCCCTCATCGTGCTGCCCTTTGAGGTGGCTTTCCTCAGCGATGCCTTTGCCCTCTTTGCAGGCATGGCCTTTGGCAAGCATAAGCTGGCGCCTGAGCTCTCCCCCAAAAAGACGGTGGAGGGCGCTGTGGGCGGCTTTGCAGGTGCCATTATCTGCACGGTGATCTATGGTGCTGTCCTCCAGTTTGGCTTCTCCATGCAGGTCAATTACCTGTATCTTGTGATTTACGGCGCTCTGGGCAGCATTGTATCCCAGCTGGGCGACCTGTCTTTTTCCTATATCAAGCGGGAGTATGGCATCAAGGATTTCGGCAACATTTTCCCCGGCCACGGCGGCGTGCTGGACCGTTTCGACAGCGTGATCTTCTGCGCGCCCCTGATCGAACTGCTGATCCAATTCCTGCCCGCTGTGGGAGGCTGAACACATGAGCAACTGCATTTCTTTGCTGGGTTCTACCGGCTCCATCGGGCGGCAGTCACTGGAAGTGATTGCCGCCTGTGGCATGACTGTGGCTTCCTTGACCGCCAACCGGGACGTGGAGCGGATGGAGGCCCAATGCCGCCAGTTCCGGCCCCGACTGGCGGTCATGATGGACCCTGCCGCTGCCGCCGACCTGCGGACCCGGCTGGCCGATACGTCCATCCGGGTGGCCTCCGGTCCTGAGGGACTGGTGGAGGCCGCCACTCTGGAGGAGGCGGACACTGTGCTCACCGCTGTGGTGGGTATGGTGGGCCTGGTTCCTACCCTGGCGGCGGTCCGTCAGGGCAAACGGATTGCACTGGCCAATAAAGAGACCCTGGTGTGCGCCGGCGAGCTGGTGATGAATGGGGCCGATCAGTACGGCGCGGAGATCGTACCGGTGGACTCGGAGCACTCAGCTATTTTCCAGTGTCTCCAGGGCAGCCGGGACAGGGGAGAGGTGAAACGCCTTATCCTCACCGCCTCCGGCGGGCCCTTCTGGGGCTGGGATAAAGAGGCGATTGCCTCTGCTACGGTGGAGCAGGCCCTGAAGCACCCCAACTGGTCTATGGGCGCCAAGATCACGGTGGACTCCGCTACGCTGATGAACAAAGGCCTGGAGTTTATCGAGGCTATGCGGCTCTATCGGATGCCGCCGGAAAAAATCTCCATTGTGGTCCATCGGGAGAGCATCATCCACTCCCTGGTGGAATACTGTGATAACGCGGTGCTGGCCCAGTTGGGGGTACCAGATATGCGTCTGCCTATCCAGTACGCATTGACCTGGCCCGCCCGTACCCAGGCGGTGGCAAAGCCGCTGGACCTGCTGACCTGTCCGCCGTTGACCTTCCATGCTCCGGATTATGAGGCGTTTCCCTGCCTCTCCCTGGCGCTGGAGGCCGCCAAAACCGGCGGCACCGCTACCGCTATCCTCAACGGTGCAAACGAGGCGGCGGTGGGCCTCTTCCTGGCGGGGCAGATTTCCTTCGGCGAGATTGCCAAGCGAGTGGAGCGAGCGCTGGCCCAGGTTCCTGTGGTTCAAACGCCTGCCCTGGAGGATGTGCTGGAGGCCGACAAAGCCGCACGTCTGATTGCAGGCAGGTAATCTGAGTTTGAGGTGTCTATGAACGTACTTTCCATTGTGCTTATCATCTTGTTTTTCGGGCTGCTCATTGCCATCCATGAATTCGGCCACTTTATTGCCGCCAAGCTGATGGGTGTGAAGGTGAACGAGTTTGCTATCGGCATGGGCCCCAAGCTGTTTTCCAGGGAGAAAGGGGAAACGCTTTACAGTCTACGTGCCTTCCCCATCGGCGGCTTCTGCGCCATGGAGGGAGAGGGAGAGTCCTCCGATGATCCGAGAGCCTTTGGTAACAAGGCGGGCTGGAAGCGGCTTATTATTCTGGTGGCCGGTGCGTTCATGAATTTCATTACCGGTGTGGTGCTCATCCTCATCATCATGGCTATGGCGGGCAGTCCCTCCATGCCGGTGGTCACCAGCTTTATGCCCGGGGCAGAGGATATCGCCCAGACCGGGCTTCAGCCGGGAGATCAGTTTTACTCCATTGACGGACACCGCATCTACTTCAACAACGACGCCTTTATCTTCCTGGAGCGAGCAGGGGAGCAGGTGGATGTGGTGGTGCTGCGGGACGGTGAGAAGGTGGATCTGGGCACCATTGACCTGCCCTATCGACAGCTCACCGATGAAAACGGCAATCAGGTCATGAAGCGGGGAATTTATCTGGGCGAGTTCCAGGAGGATACCCCCCTGACCTTGCTGCGAAACACCTGGTATCAGGCGGTGGACTACGTCCGTATGGTATGGATGGGCCTTGGCGACCTGATTACCGGTGCGGTGGGCCTGAACGATATGTCGGGTGTCATCGGCATTGTAGCCGTGGCAGGCGATGTGGGCCAGGCAGGCGCCGCAGCGGCCGGTTTGTTCGGCCTGTTCATCAACATTCTGGACTTTACTGCTCTGATTGCCATTAACCTGGCGGTGATGAATCTGCTGCCCATCCCGGCTTTGGACGGCGGACAGATCCTGTTTGTGTTTGTGGGCGGGATCTACCGGCTCATTACCAAAAAGAAGATGAATGAAAAGTATCTGGGCTATGTGAATGCCGTGGGCTTTTTCTGCCTCATCGCCTTAATGGTGGTGGTGGCGGTCAACGACGTGATCAAGCTGTTTTAGCGGGAGGTATACCAATGACCAGACAGATTCTTGTGGGCGGCGTCCCGGTGGGCGGCGGCGCTCCGGTCACCATTCAATCCATGACCAATACCCGCACCGAGGATGTGACAGCCACGGTGAATCAGATCCTCCGTCTGGAGGAGGCAGGCTGCCAGATCATCCGGGTAGCGGTACCCGATATGGCGGCGGCCAAAGCCGTAGGGGCCATCAAGGCCGGTATCCATATCCCGCTGGTGGTGGACATTCACTTTGACTATAAGCTGGCCCTGGCCTGTGTAGAGGAGGGGTGCGACGCAGTGCGCATCAATCCCGGCAACATTGGCGGGGAAGACCGGGTGAAAGCGGTAGCGGAAGCCTGTAAAGCAAGACACCTTCCCATCCGCATTGGCGTCAACGGCGGTTCTCTGGAGAAGCCCCTGCTAGCCAAGTACGGCGGAGTCACCCCGGAGGCCCTGGTGGAGTCTGCCTTCGGTCACATTGCTCTGCTGGAACAGTATGATTTCCATGATATCTGCGTCTCTCTCAAGTCCTCGTCGGTGGTCACCACCATGGCGGCCTACAAGCTGATGAGCGAGAAAAGTGATTATCCTTTACACCTTGGCGTTACCGAGACGGGCACCACCCGTATGGGTACCATCAAGTCCGCCATCGGCATCGGGGGTCTGCTGGCCCTGGGTATCGGCGACACCCTGCGGGTGTCTCTATCCGCCGACCCGGTGGAGGAGGTGTACGCCGCCAAGGATATCCTAAAGGCCCTGGGTATGGCAGCCAACGAGCCCAATCTGGTGTCCTGTCCCACCTGCGGTCGTACCCGCATTGATCTGATTGGCCTGGCCCACCAGGTGGAGGATCGGCTGAAGGAAGTCCACAAGCCCATTACCGTGGCAGTGATGGGCTGCGTGGTCAACGGCCCCGGCGAAGCCGCCGCCGCCGATGTAGGTATTGCCGGTGGACAGGGGGAGGGCCTTCTGTTCCGCAAGGGCGAGATTGTGAAGAAGGTCCCCCAGGAGCAGCTGGTGGACGAGCTATTTACCCTGATCGACCAACTGTAAAGCAGGAGCGTGTCCTATGCCTCAAGCACAAAAGATCCCATTTTTAAAACTGTTTTCCGCCTGGCGGGCCGGCCCGGAGCTGACGGCGATGGTCCAGGGCTACCTAGTGACCCGGGCGGTCATCGATAAACATACCCGGTCCATCAAGGCCCAGGTGGAGTGCACCGCGCTCCCGGCGGAGGAGCTGCGCCGCCAAATCGAGCGCAGCATTGCCTTGGCCTACCGGGTGGAGCAGGTGTCGCTGGAGATGTCTGTCCCGGCTGGGGATGGGGCTGCCCCTACGCCCGAAGCGCCCCGGAAGCCTGCGGCAGCCGCCCCGGTTCCGGAGCAGCCTGCTCCCGTCCAGCAGCCCCAAAAGCCGCCGGTGGAGGATGATGCCGCCGCGGCCTTCCGCCGTACCGAGGAGATCCGCCGCAAGGCTCTGGAGAGCCTGAAGGTGGCCCGTCCCACAGAGAAAAAGGCCCCTAAAGAGGGGAAAGGGAAATTACTTTACGGCCGCCATGAGATCAAGAAGGAACCTATCCCAATGGGTACCCTGGATCTGGATATGGGTACCGTCATTGTGGAGGGCGACGTGTTCGCGGTAGACCACCGGGAGTTGAAGCGGCGGGAGGCCTGGGTGGTGTCCTTCGACGTGACCGACTATACCGGCTCCGTGCGGGTCAACAAGTTTTTTCCCGGCGATGAGGGCAAGCCCTTGGTAGAGGGTGTGAAGAAAGGTCAGCATCTCTTTATCCAGGGTAAGCTGAATATCGACCGCTTTACCGGTGACATGGTGCTGGAGCCCTTCGCGGTGATGGAGGGCAAAAAAGAGCCCAAGATGGACAACGCCCCCGAGAAACGGGTGGAGCTCCACCTCCATACCAATATGTCGGCCATGGATGCCCTTACCGCTGTGGGCTCCAAGATGGACTCTCCCATCGGCGTGGACAAGAACGTGGTGAAGCGGGCGGAGCGGTGGGGCCACCGGGCCATCGCCATCACCGACCACGGCGTGGCCCATTCCTTCCCCAACGCCTGGCACTCGGCCAAGAACATCAAGATCCTCTACGGTGTGGAGGCCTATTTCATCAACGACGTGGATGACCGGGTGGTCATTCACGGTGACAAGGAACAGGACTTTACACAAGATATCGTCTGCTTTGATATTGAGACCACCGGCCTGGACAAGCGCACCGAGGCCATCACTGAGATCGGCGCCGTGGTGCTGCGGAACGGGGAAGTGGTGGAGCAGTTCTCCACCTTCGCCGACCCGGGCCGGCCCCTGACCCGGGAGATCACCCAGCTCACCGGCATCACGGATGAGATGCTGAAGGGGGCCCCCTCCCAGGAGGAGGCGGTCAATGCGTTCCTGGACTTCGTGGGGGACCGGCCTCTGGCCGCCCACAACGCGGAGTTCGATATGGGCTTTATTGGGGAGGCCTGCCGCCGCATGGGCCGGCCTTTCGAGAATACCTCTCTGGACAGCCTGATCCTGGCTCAGAACCTGCTGCCCGACCTGGGCAAGTATAAGCTGGATATCGTGGCCAATCACCTGAATCTGCCTGCTTTCAACCATCACCGGGCCTATGACGACGCGGCCACGGTGGGCTATATGCTGGTGCCCTTCTTCCGGATGCTGGCCGACCTGGGGGTGCATACCCTCCAGCAGATCAACCCGGCCATGTCCAAGCTCCGCTCCGGCGGCAAGGCCAAGCGGCAGCCCAAGCACCTGATCGTGCTGGCCAAGAATCAGCTGGGCCTGCGGAACCTCTATAAGCTGATCTCCGCCTCCTATCTGGACCACTTCAAGCGCTATCCCATCATGCCAAAAAGCCTCATCAACCAGCACCGGGAGGGTCTCATCATCGGCTCTGCCTGCGAGGCCGGCGAGCTGTTCCAGGCCATCGTCAAACGGAAGGAGTGGAACGAGCTCAAGCGCATCGCCTCCTGGTACGACTTCCTGGAGATCCAGCCCCTGTGCAACAACGCCTTTATGCTCCGCAAGGGCATGGTGAAGAGCCAGGAGGAGCTGCGGGACTTCAACCGCACGGTGGTGGCTCTGGGCGAGGCACTGGACAAGCCGGTGTGCGCCACCGGCGACGTCCATTTTCTGGACCCGGAGGACGAGATTTACCGCCATATCCTGCTGGCCTCCAAGGGCTTTGACGACGCCGATTCCCCTCTGCCCCTGTACTTCAAGACCACCCAGGAGATGCTGGATGAGTTTGCCTACCTGGGCAAGGAGAAGGCCTACGAGGTGGTGGTGCGCAACACCAACCTGGTGGCCGACTGGTGCGAGGACGTGGTGCCCCTGCCCAAGGGCCTGTTTGCTCCTAAGATTGAAAACTCCGCTGAGGAGCTGACCCGGCTGGTATGGGATAAGGCGAAAGCACTTTACGGTGAGGAACCGCCTCAGATCGTGGTGGACCGGATCAACGCCGAGCTGGGTGACATCATCAAGTGTAAGTACGACGTGATTTATATGTCGGCCCAGAAGCTGGTGCAGGACTCCCTGGATCACGGCTATCTGGTGGGCTCCCGTGGTTCGGTGGGCTCCTCTCTGGTGGCCTTCATGTCGGGTATCACCGAGGTGAACTCGCTGCCGCCTCACTACCGCTGCCCCAAGTGCAAGCACTCTGACTTTGAGGCGGCCAAGGAGCTGGGCATCGGCTGCGGCGCTGATATGCCGGATGCCAACTGCCCGGTGTGCGGCACTCCCTATGACAAGGACGGCTTCAACATCCCCTTTGAGACCTTCCTGGGCTTCGGCGGCGACAAGGTGCCTGATATCGACCTGAACTTCTCCGGCGAATATCAGTCCAGCGCCCACCGCTATACCTTTGAGCTGTTTGGACAGACCCATGTGTTCCGGGCGGGCACCATTGGTACGGTGAAGGACAAAATTGCCTTCGGCTATGTGAAGCACTATCTGGACGACCACGGGCTCCACGGCACCCGTGCGGAGGAGAACCGTTTGTCGCTGGGTTGCAGCGGTGTTAAGCGCACCACCGGCCAGCACCCCGGCGGCATGGTGGTCATTCCCCAGAACCGTGAGATCTACGACTTCTGCCCGGTGCAGCACCCCGCCGACGACCCGGACAGCGACATCATCACCACCCACTTTGAATATCACTCCATGGAGTCCAATCTGCTGAAGCTGGATATGCTGGGCCACGATGATCCCACCATGATCCGAATGCTTCAGGACCTGACGGGGGTGGACCCCCAGAAGATCCCTCTGGACGACAAGGACACCATGAGTATCTTCACATCCTCCAAGGTGCTGGGCTTTGAGGACGACCCCATTCTGGGCCCCACCGGAGCCGTGGCCATTCCTGAGTTCAACACCAAGTTCACCCGGGGAATGCTCATGGACACCCAGCCCCACCAGTTCGATATCCTGCTGCGCCTGTCCGGCTTCTCCCACGGCACCGATGTGTGGCTGGGCAATGCCCGGGACCTGATCGTGGATCAGGGTATCCCCGTTGGCCAGGCCATCGGCTGTCGTGACGATATCATGATCTTCCTGATCTCCTGCGGTATGCCGGAGAAGCGCTCCTTCAAGATCATGGAGGCGGTGCGAAAGGGAAGAGGCCTGCCCGAGGGAGCAGAGGAGGAGATGAAGGCCGCCGGTGTGCCCGACTGGTATATCGGCTCCTGTAAGAAGATCAAGTACCTGTTCCCCAAGGCCCACGCCGTGGCTTACGTTATGATGGCCTTCCGCATTGCCTGGTTCAAGGTGCACCACCCCCTGGCCTTCTACGCCGCCTTCTTCTCCATCCGAGCCAAGGCCTTCGACGCCACCTGTATGTGTATGGGCATGGATGTGTGCAAGGCCAAGATGAAGGAGATCGAGAGCAAGGAGAAGCCCACTCCTGTGGAGGAGGATACCCTGGTCACCCTGGAAGTGGTGTATGAGTTCTACCTCCGGGGCTTCACCTTTGAGCACATGGATCTGTACCGCTCCCACGCAATCAACTTCCTGCCCGATATGGAGAAGGGGACCCTGCTGCCGCCCTTTACCTCCATCCCCGGCTTGGGTGAGACGGCGGCCCTGTCCATTATGGAGCAGCGGCAGGGTAAGCGGTTCATCTCCATCGAGGAATTCTCCGCCGCCTGCCCCAAGGTGTCCAAGACCCACATTGAGCAGCTGAAAGCAGTGGGTGCCCTGGACGGTATGCCCGATACCAGTCAGATTACACTGTTTGACGGCTTCTAAGGGAGGGCATACCGTCCTCCCGCCGCTTTTGCGGCGTCCGAGCGTTTTGCTGGAGGCAAAACCTCGATGCCGGACGAATTGATTTCGTCCGGCAGATGGGGTGAAATGGGACCCCACAAGAGGCTTGCCTCTTGTGGGTATGCCCGATACCAGTCAGATCACGCTGTTTGACGGATTTTAAGGAAAGGCATACCGTCCCCCTTTGCGGGCTTGTATTTTGTCTGGGAAAATGGTACCATAAACCCATCCTATTACATAAATGAGGTGTGTGACCATGTTGGATCAAAAGGTTGCTGAGCTGCTGAATGTACAGGTGAATAAGGAGTTCTACTCCGCCTACCTCTATCTGGACTTTTCCATCTACTATGATGAGATCGGACTGGACGGTTTCTCCAACTGGTACAAGGTACAGGCCCAGGAGGAGCGGGACCACGCCATGCTCTTCCTCCAATACCTGCAGAACAACGGCTGCAAGGCCACTCTGGACACCATCCAGAAGCCGGACAAGGAGTTCAAGGACAAGCTGGAGGTGTTGGAGTTCGGCCTGGAGCATGAGCGCTACGTTACCGGCCTGATCCACAATATTTATGAGGCTGCTCAGGCCGCCAAGGATTTCCGCACCACGCAGTTCCTGGACTGGTTTGTCAAGGAGCAGGGCGAGGAGGAAAAGAACGCGGAGGACATGATCAAAAAAATGAAGCTCTTTGGAGATGACGCCAAGGGCCTGTATATGCTTAACAGTGAAATGGCTGCCCGGGTCTACAGAGCCCCCAGTCTGGTTCTTTAAGCGATTGCAGCGGGCAGCCCCCAGGGGGCTGCCCGTATTTTATTCGGTTCGCACTTGACAAAATTGGGATGCTATAGTATATTAGCGTGGTAAAGTGATAAAGCAAAGGGCGTGATCCCATGAAATTCAACATCAACACCCCCGAAGGAACCCGGGACCGGCTGTTTGCCGAGTGTCAGGAGCGGCGGCAGGTCCAGGCTAAGCTAACCCGCCTGTTCCGTCAGCGGGGGTTTCTGGAGGTCTCCACCCCGGAGACCGAGTTCTATGATCTCTTTGCCCGGTCGGGCAGCGCTATTCCCCAGGAGCGCATGATCAAAGTAGGGGACCCCAGCGGTAAGTTCTGCGTCATGCGGCCCGACTCCACCACCCCCATTGCCCGGGTAGCGGCCACCAAACTGAAGGCGGTGGCCATGCCTCAGCGTCTGTACTACGATCAGACAGTGTATCGCGCCAACCCCGCCCACAACGGCGGCAGCCGGGAGATTCCCCAGTGCGGGGTGGAGCTCATCGGTGCAAAAGGGAAGAAGGCGGACGTGGAGATCATTGTTACCGCCATTGATGCCCTGCGGTGCTGCGGAGCCCCCAAGTTCCATGTTGAGCTGGGTCACGCCGGGTACTTCCGGGAGCTGGCCGGTCGGCTGGAATTGGAGAATTCCGCCGTGGAGGAGATCCGGGCCCTCATCGAGGGCAAGAACTTCGCGGCCCTGAAGGATTTCCTGGAACCTTACCGGGGCAACCCGGCCTGTGCCGCCCTGGAACAGCTCAGCCGCCTCTTTGGCGGGGTGGAGGTGCTGGGTCAAGCAGAGAAGCTGGCGGGGAAGACCCCGGCGGTGGACTACCTGTCCGAGCTGTATGACGAGCTGTCCGCCGCGGGCTACGGCCCCTATATCCGCTTCGATCTGGGCATGGTCCACCAGATCGACTATTACACCGGCGTAGTCTTCCGGGGCTATGTGGAGGGCGCGGGAGACGCCGTCCTCTCCGGCGGTCGGTACGATAACCTGGTGGGTATCTTTGGCCGGGAGGCCCAGGCCACCGGCTTTGCCGTGGATGTGGACGCGGTGGCCCGCACCCTGCCTGAGATGGTGCTGCCGGTGCTGCGCACCGTGGTCCACTATGAGCCGGGCTATCTGGCCCAGGCCCTGGAGGCGGTGGATGGCCGCCCTGCCGGTACCTGTGAGCTGTCCCCCTGCCGGACTTTGGAGTCCAGCCTGAATCTGGCCCGGGACAAGGGCGCGGAGATGGTGCTGGTTTTGGATAAGGACGGAGAAAGGACGGTGCGGGTATGAGTGAGCGGCTGAAGATCGCCATTACCAAGGGGCGGCTGCTGGACAAGAGCATGGAGCTCTTTGAGGGGGCCGGGCTGGATTGCTCCCCCATCAAGGACCCGGGCCGCCGTCTGGTCCACTGTGTGCCCAACTACCCCCTGGACGCGGTGCTGGCCAAGGCACCCGACGTCATCACCTATGTGGAGCATGGGGTGTGCGACCTGGGCATCGTAGGGAAGGACACCATCCTGGAGAAGGGAGGCTCCTTCTACGAAGTGCTGGACCTGGGCTTCGGCAAATGCCGGTTCGCCCTGGCCGTCAAGGCGGGGAGCGACTTCTATGGTACCTACAAGACCCGGCGCATCGCCTCCAAGTACCCGGAGGTGACCCGTGCCTTCTTTGCAGGCAAGGGTATGGACGTGGATATCATCAAGATCGAGGGCAGCGTGGAGCTGGCCCCCATTCTGGGCCTGGCCGACGCCATCGTGGATATCGTGGAGACGGGAGCCACTCTGAAGGCCAACGGCCTGGTTCCCATCGAGGATGTGGCGCCGGTGTCTGCCCGGCTTATCGTGAATACCGCCAGCATGAAGCTGTACAAGAATCAGATTGAAGACTTTATCGCCCGTTGTGAGGGAGAATTGGAGAAGCGGACATGATTCAGATCGTAAAAGCAGACGGCGCGGCCGAAAAAGCGGTTATCAGCGCCATGAAGGCCCGAGCGGCCCAGGCAAACCAGGCCATTGACGCGGCGGCAGCCGAGATCATGGAGACGGTCCGGGAGAAGGGTTTTGAAGCGGTGCGGGACTATTCTCTCCGCTTTGATAAGGCTGAACCCCGTGAGATCTCCCAGGAGGAGCTCCAGGCGGCCTATGACCGCTGCCCGGCGGACCTGATTTCCGCCCTGGAGCGGGCGGCGGCCAACATCAAGGATTACAATGAGAAGCTGCTTACCCATACCATGGAGTGGACTTCCCCTGACGGGGGCGTGGTGGGCCGGGTGGTCCGTGGCCTGACCCGGGTGGGAATCTATGTGCCCGGCGGCACGGCAGCCTATCCCAGCAGTGTGATGATGAATGCGGTGCCTGCCAAGGTGGCCGGGGTGGAGGAGATCGTCATGGTGACGCCCCCCACCGAGAACCTGAACGACGCGGTGCTGGCTGCCGCCAAGATCGCCGGGGTGGACCGGGTCATCGCCGTAGGCGGCGCCCAGGCGGTGGCGGCTCTGACCTATGGCGCGGGCTTCATCCCCCGGGTGGATAAGCTGGTAGGCCCCGGCAACGCCTTTGTGGCCTCCGCCAAGCGGCAGGCCTACGGCAAGCTGGACATCGACATGGTGGCAGGGCCTTCCGAGATATTGATTATCGCAGATGGCAAGGCCAACCCCAAATTTGTAGCCGCCGACCTGCTGAGCCAGGCGGAGCACGACAAGCTGGCCTCCGCCGTGCTGCTCACCGATTCCATGGAACTGGCCCAGGCGGTGGACGCTGAAATTATCCGCCAGACTGGCTATCTGGACCGTTCTGAGATCATGGAGTGCTCCCTGCGGGACTTTGGCTGCGCCATCGTGTGCGATAGTCTGGCTGACTGCGTCGCCTTGGCCAACGAGGTAGCCCCGGAGCACTTGGAGATCGTCACCGAGGACCCCCGGGCCCTGCTGCCCTCTATCAAGAACGCCGGTGCGGTGTTCCTGGGCGCCTGGTCCCCGGAACCTCTGGGGGACTATCTGGCCGGACCCGACCATGTGCTGCCCACCAGCGGTACCGCCCGGTTCTTCTCGCCCCTCAGCGTGGACAGCTTCCTCAAGACTATGAGTGTCATCCAATATGACGAGGCCAGCTTGGGTCCCATTAAGGAGCAGATCATCACCCTGGCCAATGCGGAGCATCTCACCGCCCACGCCAATTCCATCAGGGTGCGGTTTGAGTAAAGGAGAATGACCATGAGAACAGCCCAACTGACCCGCACCACCAAGGAGACCGATATCCGTCTAACCCTCTCTCTGGAGGGAGGAGGGGTGGACGTCCACACCGGCATCGGCTTTTTCGATCATATGCTGACGGCTTTCGCCTTCTATGGTGGGCTGGGCCTGGAACTCTATGTCCAGGGCGATCTGGAGGTGGACGGGCACCACACCGTGGAGGATGTAGGCATCGTGCTGGGCCAGGCTATGAAGGAGGCATTGGGGGACCGGAAGGGCATCCGACGGTTTGCCTCTGCCTTCATCCCCATGGATGAGGCCCTGTGCTTCACCGCCCTGGATTTCTCCAACCGGCCCTTTCTGGTGTTTGACGCCGAGATGCCTCAACCCATGATCGGGGCCTATGACTCCTGTCTTACCGAGGAGTTTATGAGGGCCTTCGCGGTGAACAGTGGATTAACTTTACATATGAAGTGCTACTACGGAAAGAACGCCCACCACATTACTGAGGCCCTGTTCAAGTCCCTGGGTGTGGCGGTCAAGGAGGCCGTGCAGATTACCGGTACCGGGGTCACCTCCACCAAGGGGGTGCTGTGATGGGTTATACCGCTATCGTGGATTACGGCGTGGGTAATTTGAAGAGCGTAACTAACGCCATGGACTACCTGGGCCTGAAAACCTGTATCACCAGCAATCCAAAGGAGCTGGAGCTGGCCGACGCCATCATCCTGCCTGGTGTGGGAGCCTTCCCCGACGCGGCGGATAAGCTGCGGGGGACCGGTCTGGACCAGGTGCTGGTGGCCCAGGCAGAACGCAAACCCATCCTGGGCATTTGCCTGGGAATGCAGCTGCTCTTCGACCGGGGTGAAGAGGTGCGGGAGTGTAAAGGACTTGGACTTGTACCTGGCTGTGTCCGTAAGATTGAGACCAATCTTAAGCTGCCCCACATCGGCTGGAACAGCCTGAGCTACCCCAACCCGTCTCCGCTGTTTGCTGGGGTGGAGGAGGGTAGCTACGTCTACTTTGTCCACTCCTTCTGTGGCGTGGCCGCTGACCCGGCCACCGTTATCGCCCAGACCGACTACGGTATCCCGGTGGTGGCGGCGGTGCAGAAGGGCAACGTGTACGGCTGCCAGTTCCACCCGGAGAAGAGCGGCGAGGTGGGCTTGCAGATTCTGAAAAACTTCGGAGGGCTGAACAGATGATCTTATTTCCCGCCATTGACTTGAAAGATGGTAAGGCTGTCCGCCTTTACAAAGGAGATTTCGCAACGGCTCACCAGGTGGCGGATGATCCGCTGGCGACTGCAAAGGCCTTTTATGACGCCGGGGCCCGCCATATCCATATGGTGGACCTGGACGGAGCCCGCAGTGGAGCCCGGCAGAACGGCGCCATCGTGCAGGCGGTGGCCCAGAACTCTGGCCTGGAGGTGGAGCTGGGGGGCGGTATCCGCTCTATGGCCGACCTGGAGGAGGTCTTTGCCCTGGGAGTTTGGCGGTGCGTGATCGGCTCCGCCGCCGTCAGCCATCCGGAGTTTGTAAAAGAGGCGGTTGCCAAGTATGGCGAGCGCATTGCCGTGGGCATTGATGCTATGGACGGCATCGTCAAGACCGCCGGATGGGAGCAGTCCTCCGGCCTCAACTACCTGGACTTCGCCAAGTCCATGGAGGCGATAGGTGTAAGGACGATTATCTTTACAGATATCGCCACCGACGGGATGTTGTCCGGCCCTTCTTTTGACCGGCTGGCTGCGCTGCAAGCGGCGGTAAGCTGTCAGATCGTGGCCTCCGGCGGGGTATCCTCCAACGGAGACCTGTCCAAGCTGAACGGCATGGAGTTGTACGGAGCCATCATCGGCAAGGCCTACTACGCCGGAACGGTGGACCTGGCACAAGCGGTAAAGGAGGCGGGGGAGCAGTGTTAGCCAAACGAATCATTCCCTGCCTGGATGTGCGGGACGGCCGTGTGGTGAAGGGGGTCAACTTCGTCAATATCCGAGACGCCGGCGACCCGGTGGAGCTGGCCAAATACTATTCCGATCAGGGAGCTGATGAGATCGTCTTTCTTGACATCACCGCCACCAGTGATGCCCGGGATACCGTGGCCGACGTGGTAGAACGCACCGCCGCTCAGGTCTTTGTCCCACTAACCGTGGGGGGTGGCATCCGTACTCTGGAGGACTTCCAGCGGCTGCTGCGGGCAGGGGCGGACAAGATCTCTGTCAACTCCGCCGCCGTGGCCCGGCCTGAACTGATTTCCGAAGCGGCGGAGCGGTTCGGTTCCCAGTGCGTGGTGCTGGCGGTGGACGCCCGGTCCCGGGGAGACGGCACCTGGGAGGTGGTGGTGGCCGGAGGCCGCAAGCCCACCGGCATGGACCTCATCGAATGGGTGAAGAAGGGCGAGGCCCTGGGAGCGGGAGAGATTTTGCTCACCTCCATGGACGCAGATGGAACCAAGGCTGGTTTTGATCTGGCCATGACAAAAGCGGTCACCAATGCGGTATCCATCCCCGTCATTGCCTCCGGTGGCTGCGGTAGCCTGGCCCATTTTGCGGAGGTATTTGAAGAGACCGGGTGCGACGCGGCCCTGGCAGCCTCTTTATTCCATTTTGGGGAGTTGACAGTGCCCCAGGTAAAGGAGTATCTTGAAACCAGACAGATCCCGGTGCGATAACTCACACAAGGGGGAAGATGGTATGCTGGATAATATTTTTGATCTGGTGTCCGATCTGATCGGAGAAAACAATGTCAATCAGTTGACTGGAAAGCGATTGCCGGGCGGGAACCAGATGCGGAAACCGGTCAAACAAAGACCGGCCACCAGCCGACCGGCGTCTCGCACATCGGCGGGGCAGACCAAGCTGACCGCCCGCCGGGACCGGCGGGGAGGAGAAGATCCCTGGGACTGGAAAGAGGAGAAGCCGCCCTGGGAGTTTTGAGGTGATAGTATGCTGGATCTGGACCTTTTGTTTCAGAAATCCGATTTGATCCCCGTCATCATCCAGGACGCGGATACCAAAGATATTTTGATGCTGGGCTTTACCAACAAAGAGGCGGTAGAGTTGACCTTAAAGACCAAAACCGCGTGGTTCTGGTCCCGCAGCCGCCAGAAACTGTGGAACAAGGGCGAGAGTTCGGGCCACTTCCTCCATGTGAAGAAGATGGTTACCGACTGTGACACCGACACCCTGCTCTATCTCTGCACCCCGGAGGGCCCCACCTGCCATACCGGAGCACGCAGCTGCTTTTTTAACACGATTTGGGAGGAAACACCATGAGCGATACCATTTTACAGGACCTGTACCAGGTGGTGCTGGGCCGCAAGAGCGATCCCCAGGAGGGGTCCTACACCTGCTACCTGTTTGATAAGGGCCTGGACAAAATTCTGAAGAAGGTGGGGGAGGAGTGCTCCGAGACCATCATCGCTGCCAAGAACGGCAAGCAGGAGGAGACGGTGGGGGAGATCTCCGACCTCATCTACCACCTGATGGTGATGATGGCCGACCAGAACATCCCCCTGGATGCGGTGCTGGCCGAATTGGAGCGCCGCAGCCATAAGATCGGCAATCTGAAACAGATGAAGACAGTGGACCACGAGACCTGATAAGATGTAATGATTACAAAACCGGGTCCTGCCGCCATGGACGGCAGGACCCGGTTTCTTATTTTGCGCGTTCGTAAGGGCTGCTGATGTTGGTGCGGCCCAGAATATAGTCGGTGGAGGTGTGATAGAAGTCGGCCAGCGCCATCAAATGAACCACCGGGATAGTCTGAAAACCACGCTCATAGCGGGAGTACACTGTCTGGCTGATGCCCAGCACCTCGGCAATATCCTTTTGATACAAATCCCTGTCCTCCCGCAGATCACGCAGCCGCTGAAAATACATTGCTCTGCCTCCTTGTAATAGTACTTATGAATACTATTGACAATACAACAGGTTCTCATTAGAATGTTTGATACAGTACTTATAAGTACTAAAAGGAGGACGTGATGGAACTATATCAGGAAATATTGGCTCACATCCTACAGAATAC
This sequence comes from Flavonifractor sp. An112, assembly GCF_002161085.1. Lineage (GTDB taxonomy): Bacteria > Bacillota > Clostridia > Oscillospirales > Oscillospiraceae > Flavonifractor > Flavonifractor avicola. The sequence continues at coordinate 25,020 of NZ_NFLU01000013.1, forward strand.
GACCGTGTGCATATCCTTTCCAGAGCTAAAATGTGACATTAGTGCACTGGTAGAACAGGAGTGTTATCAGGCCTTACAAAAAATCCAGGCGATCCTGAGGGACGATCGCCTGGATGATGCGGAGTGTTTTCAAAAAATTGAAGAAATCGTGTGTGTAATTGAGAATTTAGGCGGTGGTTGTGGAACCAGACACGATTTTGGATAAAAGGTGCGATATTAGCTCTCCTTTATTTTTGCCCGTAGGTAACGAACAGAGTATACAGCCGGCTGATGGTATTCCAGCTGTCCTGATCCAGTACGCCGGTCTGGGGCCGGCCGTCCAGTTGCTGGACCCAGCGGATATTATGCTGAGTGGCGGTATCGTTCTGGCCGGTGACCGGAGCAGACTGGATGCCGTTCAGCAGCCGGGCCAGGGCTCGGAACATGGACTGAACCAGATAGAGATGGACGCTGTCCTGGTCAGGCTTTACAGTGAAATCTCCCTGGGGGTAGCCCCGGAAGGGGAGCGGACCGTTCAGCCGGGCCTTGGCTTGGAGGTAGAGGGCGGCAATGGCGTCCCAGGTGGCCTGGTCCACCCGACCGGTCACCGGCGGGAAAAATTCCCGCTGAAAGAGCATAACGGCCTCCAGAGTGCGCTCCCCAAAGACCCCATCTGGAGTGAGCCGCGGCAGAAAGTCGTAGAGGAAGGACAGCTCCCGCAGCATGGTTTGCAGGCTGCGGACCGGTTGGCCGATCAGGCGGATCTCTTGAGGCACAATCATGCGGATACTCCTCTCTCATCGGCGGAGCCCAGGGTCATGGGCTGGCCGGGGTACTGAGTCAAGCCGGTGGCCTGGCTTTCGGGCAGGTCGGGGCGGAATTGCTCCGGGATTACATTGGTGTAGGTCTCCACCGTGTCCACGATGCCGGCGTACAGCCGGTAAAGGGCGGCCCAGGTCTGGGGACCCATGATGCCGTCCTGGGGCAGGCCGGCCATGCGCTGCACTGCGATGACAGCATTTTTTGTGGCGGGACCGTAGATGCCGTCGATGGCCACCCGGGGGATATTGCTGTAGAACTCCGACACCACCGACAGCACATATTGTACGGTCCGTACAGAATCACCTCTGGCGCCCTCGGCCAGCACGTTGGGGAAGGGCTGGCTTCCGCTGCCGGGGTAATAGGTCTGCCCCTGACTGATGAGCTCTGCCAGATCCAGCACCCCCACATAGAGGAACACCATCTTGTACCAGGTGGAATTGCCCACGATGCCATCGGGCGTCAGGTCAAAGATGGACTGGAATTTCTTGACCGCCGCCTCGGTAGCGGGACCAAAGACCCCGTCCACCGGGTAGACCTTGGGAATGGCGGGGTAGTCCCGGGAGATACGGTTGAGCATGACCTGGATGCGCTGGACCGCCTCGCCTCTGTCTCCCCGGCGGATAGGATAGCCGGGGTAGGAGTAGCGGATGCCCTGGACCGGGGCGTTGGTCACCAGCTCAATGTTATCGCCGTAGTAGGAGCGCAGGATGGTCATATAGTCCGCCCCCTGTTCCGCCATGGCCTGGCTGCCCCACTGGGACAGCCCGTCACAGGTGACGGTGGTGCCATTGCAGAATTTGGCGGCCAGAGGCTCTACAAAGCCGATGCGCCGTATGTAGGAGTTGAACATCTCATCCACCAGCTGGCTGATATTTTCAAAGATGTTACGGTCCTTGATAAATTTCTGGTCGTAGGCGGTGGAGGAGGTGATATTGAAGGGGTAGCCCCGGCTTGGGTAGAACTCGGTGTATACCCGGTTGAGGGCGAAAGAGATGATGGCCAGGATGTTGGCCTGGAGGGCGGCGGGCTCCCAGGTGGGGTAGATCTCGCTGGAGGCCACGTTTTTCACATACTCCGGAAAGGATACCGTCACATTCTCCGCGCTGGAGCCCGGCGGGCCCAGATGAACGGTGATGTATTGCGGCACATAGGGGGTAATGGGCAGCGATTCTGGCATGGTATCCCTCCTTTACAGATTCTGAGGCGGTACGTTGACCGGGTCCTCCGGCAGCAGAGTGGCAGACTGCTCCGGCAGAGGGATGAGCTCCAGCTCCTGCAAGGTCTGGGTACCGGCAAAGATCTGGACGTTCTCCACCACCAGCAGTTCATAGCCCGGGGACTCAGCCCAGATATCACATACGGCAAAGGGAGTGACGGTGCCGGGAGACTCGCTGGCTGAGGCGTCAGGCGTTTCTACCTGAACCGGTGTGGTGCGGCCATTGGCGTCGGTGACCCGCAGGGCCAGCAGGGTGTGGCGGCCTTCGGTGCCCCGCTGGGTAAAAGCTACGGTGGCGCCTGCCACCGGGATCTGGGCCCGGGACGTAAATACCCGGGTCAGAATGGTTCCTGTTGCGGCCAAGTTGCATTCCTCCTTTTCTTTCCACTCTATGCCGTCAACGGAGGAATTGCCCGTGAGGCGTTGACATCGGGGCCGGTTTTGAGTAAACTGAATAGGAAAGATATCCTCTGGAACGAGTGTGATGGCGCATGAGAAAGCAAAAGGTGTCCAGTGCGGTGATTCGGCGGCTGCCCCGGTATTACCGCCATTTGACGGACCTGCATACGGCCGGTGTGGAGCGTATTTCATCCAGTGCTCTGGGCCGCTCCATGGGATTGACAGCCTCCCAGATCCGGCAGGATCTGTCCTGCTTTGGGGAATTTGGCCAGCAGGGATATGGTTATAACGTGGAGAAACTGCGGGATGAGATCTCTGATATCCTGGGTATGAACCGGGGACATACGGCGGTTATTCTGGGCGCGGGCAATCTGGGCCGGGCCCTGATGGAGAACTTCCACTTTGAGCGCTCGGGTGTGGCGCTGGCCGCGGCCTTTGACGTGGCCCCGGAGATCGTGGGCCAGACTCGCTCTGGCGTGCCCATTTATCATGTGGATCGGCTGGAGGAGTATCTGGTGGAGCATCCGGCCAGCATCGGTGTATTGACCGTGCCCCGGAGCGTTGCCAATACCACCGCCAGTCGGCTGGTGCGAGCCGGTGTACGGGGTATCTGGAATTTTACTAACAGCGAGCTGACGGTGGAGGCGCCGGGCGTGGTCATTGAAGATGTTCACTTTGCGGACAGCCTGTTGGCCCTCAGCTATATGATCTCGGAGGACGCATGAAAAAAGCAGCGGCAATCTTGCTTGCCGGGGTGATTCTGGTGAGCTGCGGGGCGGTGGTAGCCGCCGACCAGTCTTTGGTGAGCAAAAGTTATGTAAATGGTACGTTTACCGATGAGGCCCTGAAGCAGGCGGAGCAGCGGGTGGAGGAATTGACGGCACCTGTCTATAATCAGGCGCTGAACCAGCTCAACAGCGAGCATTCCGCATATTTGGCCCAAGCAGGCGGAACGTCCGGACTCAATGACCTGCGCTTTAAAAAGGGCGATGTGCTGACCCTTACCTCCGGCTCCGGCGTGATGCTGCTGGCAGGAAGTGCTACGGCCTCCGGTGGTGTGCTGGTGGATACAACGGCAGGCAATACGGTGGCCTCCGGCAGTGGGCTGACTGCCCGCCACCGCTGTCTGGCAGGGGAGAGCGCCGCTGTGGCGGTGACTGTGACCTCTGATACCGCAGTCCTCTGTCTGGAGGGGAGCTATACCCTCTCCGCCAGCGGAAACGTAGATTATAACGCTATGGCTGACGGCCTGACTAAGATGGGCCTTCTGAAGGGCACCGGCGCCACCTACGGCTCCGGCTATGAGCTGGAGCGCCAGCCGGTCCGGGTGGAGGGCCTGGTCATGTTCATTCGCCTGTTGGGGGAGGAACAGGCCGCCCTGTCCAGTACGGCAACCAATCCCTTTGTGGACAGCCCCAGTTGGGCCGACCGCTATCTGGCCTATGCCTATGAAAAGGGCTACACTACCGGCATTGGTACCAACGCCGCCGGTCAGCTGGTCTTTGCCCCCAACAACACCATTACGGCAGGGGAGTATATGACCTTCGTGCTCCGGGCGCTGGGCTATTCCGAGACTGGCACCAATCCTGACTTTACCTGGCAGACTGCCATGGAGGCGGGGGTAACGCTGGGTGCCATCCGTCAGAGTGAACGCACTATGCTGGAGAGCGGCACCTTCCTGCGGGCCCAGGTAGTCTATCTGTCGGTGTGTGCCCTCTCGGCTCCCACCAAGGACGGCGGAATCCTGCTGGACCGCACTGCCTCCAACGGCGGGTATGACAAGGCCGCCATGCAGACCGTGCTGAACGAGGTATCCACCCTGCGTCTGAGTTAAATACACAAAAAACGCGAGCCTTACGGCTCGCGTTTTTTTATTGCTTGGCGGTGCGCATGGCCCGCATGGCGTTGAGAATGGCGATGACCGAGACGCCTACATCGGCAAAGACGGCTTCCCACAGATTGGCCAGGCCCAGGGCACTGAGTACCAGCACCAGCAGCTTTACCCCCAGGGCAAACACGATGTTCTGACGGACAATAGCCAGAGTGCGGCGGGCGATGGCAATGGCCTGGGCCAGCTTGGAGGGCTTGTCGTCCATGAGGACGATGTCTGCCGCCTCGATGGCAGCGTCGGAACCCAGGGCACCCATGGCAATGCCCACATCCGCCCGGGAAAGGACGGGGGCGTCGTTGATACCGTCTCCCACGAAGGCCAGGGCCCCCTTGGGGGACACCTCTTTCAGCAGTCCCTCTACCCGGTCTACCTTGTCAGTGGGGAGGAGCTGGGTGTGGACCTCATCCAGCCCCAGCTGGGCGGCTACCGCCTCGCCAACCTGCTTGGCATCGCCGGTGAGCATCACGGTTTTGTGCACCCCTGCCGCCTTCAGTGCGGCGATGGCCTGCTGGGCGTCCGGCTTTACCTGGTCGGAGATGACGATGTGCCCCAGATAGACCCCGTCGGCGGCCACATGGACCGTGGTGCCCACATGGTGGCAGGGGTGCCAGGTGACGCCGATCTCATCCATCAGTTTGTCGTTGCCGGCGCAGATCACTTTGCCGTCCACCACAGCCTTGACGCCCCGGCCGGACAGCTCTTCCGCCTGAGTGACCCGGCTGCGGTCGGGCAGCTGGCCCCAGGCCTCCAGCAGAGAGCGGGAGATGGGGTGATCGGAGGAGGCCTCTGCCAGGGCGGCCAGCTCCAGTAGTTGGCTCTGGTCACAGTGATCGGGATGAATAGCGGTGACGTTAAAGGCTCCCTGGGTCAGGGTGCCGGTCTTGTCAAAGACCACGATCTCCGTTTTGGCCAGCACCTCCAGGTAGTTGCCTCCTTTGACCAGAATACCGGCCCGGGAGGCCCCGCCGATGCCGCCGAAGAAGGAGAGCGGCACCGAGATCACCAGGGCGCAGGGGCAGGATACTACCAGGAAATTGAGCGCCCGCTGAATGGAATCCAGCCAGCTCACCTGGGTGAAGAGGGGAGGCAGGAGGGCCAGAGCCACGGCAGCCAGCACCACAATGGGGGTATAGTACCGGGCAAAACGGGTGATGAAGTGCTCCGCCTTGGCCTTTTTGCTGCTGGCGTTCTCCACCAGGTCCAGGATCTTGGATACGGTGGACTCCTCAAAAGCCTTGGTGACCTGAACTTTCAGCAAGCCGGACAGGTTGACACAGCCGGAGACCACATCGTCGCCGGGCTGGACCTGGCGGGGGAGGGACTCGCCGGTGAGGGCGGCGGTGTCCAGGGTGGAGGTTCCCTCCAGCACCACGCCGTCCAGGGGAATCCGCTCCCCAGCCTTGATCACAATGGCGTCTCCCACAGATACTTCCTCCGGGTCCACCTGATGCAGCTGGCTGTCCACCTCGATGTTGGCGTAGTCGGGGCGGATATCCATCAGAGCCGCGATAGAGGTGCGGGACCGGTTGACCGCATAGCTCTGGAACCACTCTCCAACCTGATAGAACAGCATAACAAAGACGGCCTCCGGGTATTCGCCGATGGCAAGTGCGCCGATGGTGGCCAGGGCCATGAGGAAGTTCTCGTCAAATACCTGCCCGTGGGCGATGTTGCGCACCGCCCGCCACAGCACATCCCAGCCGATGACGGCATAGGGGACCAGAAAGACCGCCAGCTCCGCCCAGCCGGACAGGGGAAGCAGTACAGCCCCAACAAACAGCACCCCGCTGGCCAGAATGCGGATGAGCATCCGCTTTTGCTTTTTGGTCATGATCCATCTCTCCTTTGCACACAGATGACAGGATTAGAACACAATGGTGCAGTCGGGCTCCACCTTTTTGCAGACCTTGGCGGCCTGCTGGAGAATCTCGTCGAACCGGGCGTCGTCGGCGTCCAGGGTCAGTTTCTGGGTCATAAAGCTGACGGTGGCGCTGTTCACCCCGTCCAGCTTGCGAATGGCGTCCTCCATCTTGGCGGCGCAGTTGGCGCAGTCCAGATCTCTCAGCTTGAATGACTTTCTCATCGTAAAACTCCTCTCATTCCGCAATGTGTTCCATGCCCTGGCCCAGAATGGTGCGGACATGGCCGTCCGCCAGGGAGTAAAACACGGTCTTGCCCTCCCGGCGGTATTTCACCAGTTTGCTCTGCTTCAAAGCCCGCAGCTGATGGGAGATGGCGGACTGGGTCATGCCCAGCAGCTTGGCGATGTCGCACACGCACATCTCCGACTCAAAAAGCACATACAGGATCTTGATGCGGGTAGAATCCCCAAAGATCTTAAACAGCTCTGCCAGATCGTAGAGGATCTCATCTTCCGGCATGGTGCGCTCCACTTTATCCACGATCTCCTGGTGGACGTGGCTGTAATCGCACCGTTCCACGCCGTTGCTGTCTGTCATGGCGACCATCCTTTCTAATAACATATGAGCTATTGTTCATATGTTATTATATACTTGCTCGGCAGGATGTCAAGAGGGAATGGAAGTTTTTCTTGCGATGGGGCTCGGGCGGGGGTATGATGGGGGAGAGAACAGGCCCTTGGGGCCGGAAGGGACGGATAGATATGAAGCGAGATGATGGACGGGATGTGGGCCTGGAGGCCCTGGACCGGTGCGAATATATGGTGTTGGCGGTAAACGACGTTGAGGGGCTGCCCTATTGTATGCCGCTTAACGGCGTTCGGGTGGGGGAGGCGGTCTATTTTCACTCCAGGCTGGGGGGAGAAAAGCTGGACTGCCTGAGACTCCACCCCCAGGTCTGCCTGACGGCTGTAGGCCATCAGCGGGTGGTGCAGGCGGCCTACGAGACGGAGTTCACCAGCGCCGTAGCCCGTGGGACCGCCCATGAGGTGACCGACCCGGAGGAGCAGAAGGCAGCTCTGCGGGCCATCTGCAAAAAATATGCCCCCGACTGCCCGGAACGGGTGGAGGAGGTCATTGAGAAGCACCTGCCCCGCACCGCGGTGTGGCGGATTGATTTGGAGCAGGTCAGTGGACGGGAACGACTTTGTAAGGAATGAAAAAAGGGGCGCCGCGAGATACGCGGCGCCCCTTTTGTGTACGAATGCTTATTTATACTTGTAGAATCCCTCACCGGCGTTGATGCCCAGCTTACCGGTGTCAATGTACTCCTCTTTCAGCCGCTTGGCCATTTTGCCGTAGGTGGTATTGGGGTCGGCGGCAGCAGGATTGTTGGTGAGGATATTGTAGGCCGTGGTGATACCCACGATGTCCAGGATGCGGAAGGGGCCCATGGGGGCGCCGGTAGCCAGCACCCAGGTCTTGTCGATGGTCTCGAAGTCGGCGATATCCTCCGCCCACAGGCTCTGGGCTGCCATCAGGAAGGGGACCAGCATGGAGTTGAGCAGGTAGCCGTTTTTTTCCTTCTTCAGACGCAGGGGCACCATGCTGATATCCGCGGCAAACTGGGCAACTTCTTCGTAAGCGGCCGGGTCGGTGCCGGGGTGGCCCATGACCTCCGCGGTGTTCTGCTTCCAGATGTTGTTGGCAAAGTGGAGCGCCAGGTACTTCTCCGGCCGGCCGGTATACTGGGCCAGGGAAGAGGGGAGCAGGGTGGAGGTATTGGTGGCCAGGATGGTTTTTTCCGGCAGCAGAGGAGCCAGTTTCTGATAGAATTCGATCTTTTCCTGGGGAACCTCTGCCAGGGCCTCAATGACCAGGTCGGCGTCCTTCACCGCCCCGGCCAGGTCGGTGGTCAGGGTCAGGCCGGTCAAAGCTGCGTCCGCCTGGGCGATCAGCCCGTCGATCTCCTCCGGAGTGTAGGTGCGGCTGTTGTCCAGCAGACCGGGACTATAGGGGCCAGGGGTGGACTTGGCGGCAGTGAGTTCCGCCACATAGATGTCGTGAAGCCTCTGCAGCTTGGGCTGGGCCCGGCCGATGGAGGCATCGCTCCTCAGCCAGATGGTGACGTGAAAGCCTTTGTAGGCGGTCTGGTAGGCGATTTGACTGCCCAGCACGCCGCCGCCGATGAGAACCACATTCTGAATGCTCATTACGCTGCCTCCTGTTAAAAAATTCACGTTTATATAATGAACTAAATAGTTTAGCTAATGATAGTATAATACAATAACGGTGTTTTGTCAACGCTGTTCCGCTCAAAAGGCAAAAAAACAGGCACACTGCCTATAGCAGTGCGCCTGTTTTTTGTTCATCACAATGGGCTGTCAGCTCTCCTGAGGTCACTCCAGCATCCGCTTCAGATACTGCCCGGTGTAGGAGGCGGGGCACTGGGCCACCGCCTCGGGGGTACCGGTGGCCACAATAGTACCGCCGCCGGAGCCGCCCTCGGGGCCCAGATCAATGACGTGGTCGGCAGTCTTGATCACGTCCAGATTGTGCTCGATGACCACCACGGTGTTGCCCGCGTCCACCAGCTTCTGAAGTACCTCGATCAGCTTATGCACATCGGCGGTGTGAAGGCCGGTGGTGGGCTCGTCCAGAATATAGATGGTCTTGCCGGTGGAGCGCTTGGCCAGCTCAGTGGCCAGCTTGACACGCTGGGCCTCGCCGCCGGACAGTTCGGTGGAGGGCTGGCCCAGCTTTACATAGCTGAGACCCACCTCGTAGAGGGTCTGGAGCTTGTTGTACAGCCGGGGCAGGTGCTCGAAGAAGGGGAGGGCCTCCTCCACCGTCATATCCAGCACCTCATAGATGTTCTTGCCCTTGTAGCGTACCTCCAGGGTTTCCCGGTTGTACCGCTTTCCCTTACATACCTCGCAGGGGACGTAGATATCAGGAAGGAAGTGCATCTCGATCTTGATGAGACCGTCGCCCTGGCAGGCCTCGCACCGTCCGCCCCGCACATTGAAGGAGAACCGACCGGGGCCGTAACCTCTGGCCTTGGCGTCGGGGGTGGAGGCGAACAGGTCCCGGATGTCGTTGAAGAGGCCGGTGTAGGTGGCCGGGTTGGACCGGGGGGTGCGGCCGATGGGGGACTGGTCGATGGCAATGATTTTGTCCAGATATTCCTCGCCTTCGATGGACTGGTGCTTGCCGGGGCGGGTTTTGGCCCGGTTCAGGTCGGCGGCCAGCCGCTTATAGAGGATCTCGTTGACCAAGGAGGATTTGCCGGAGCCGGATACGCCGGTGACACAGGTGAAGGTGCCCAGAGGAATGGACACATCCACATTTTGCAGGTTGTTCTCCGCCGCGCCCTTGACCGTGAGGAAGTGGCCGTTACCGGTCCGCCGCTCCGCCGGAACGGGGATTTTCTTCCGGCCGGACAGGTAGTCACCGGTGATGGAGCCGGGGGTATTCATCACCTCTTCGGCGGTGCCGCAGGCCACCACCTGGCCGCCATGGACGCCTGCGCCGGGGCCGATGTCTACGATATAGTCGGCCTGACGCATGGTATCCTCGTCGTGTTCCACCACAAGCAGGGTGTTGCCCAGGTCACGCAGGTGCTTGAGTGTGGCCAGCAGCTTGTCGTTGTCCCGCTGGTGCAGGCCGATGGAGGGCTCGTCCAGGATGTAGAGCACCCCCATCAGGGAGGAGCCGATCTGAGTGGCCAGGCGGATACGCTGGCTCTCGCCGCCGGACAGAGTGGCGGCGGCCCGGCTCAGGGTCAGATATTGCAGGCCCACGCTCTGAAGGAAACCCAGCCGGTTCTTGATCTCCTTCAGGATGCGGTCGGCGATGAGCATTTTCTGATCGGAGAGCTCCAGGTGGTCCACAAAGTCCAGTGCTTCGGTCACGGACTTGCGGCAGAAGGTGTCGATGTTGATGCCCCCCACGGTGACGGCCAGAGCCTCCTTCCGCAGGCGCTTGCCGCCGCAGTCGGGGCAGGGGCGTTCGCCCATGCAGTCCTCCAGATCCCGGCGCATGGCGTCAGACTGGGTCTCCTTATAACGGCGTTCCAGGTTGTTGATGATGCCCTCAAAGGGCTGCATCAGGGTGCCGTGGCCGTTTTCCCGCTCATAGGTCAGCTTCAGCTTTTCCCCCCTGGTGCCGTAGAGGATGATATCCATGATCTCTGCCGGCAGGTCTTTGATAGGGGTGGTCAGCTTGAAGTTGTACTTCTTGGACAGAGCCTCAAAATACATCCGGGAAATGGAATCCCCCTTGATGTTGTTCCAGCCGGAGGCGGTGATGGCCCCCTCCAGAATGGACAGTTCTTTGTTGGGGATGATAAGGTCCGGGTCCACCTTCAGCTGAGAGCCCAGGCCGGTACAGGTGGGGCAGGCGCCGAAGGGGTTGTTGAAGGAGAACATACGGGGGGACAGCTCCTCGATGGAGATGCCGCAGTCCTCGCAGGCGTAATTCTGGGAGAACATGATATCCCGGTCCTCGCCCACAATGTTGATGACTACCAGGCCGCCGGCCAGGTTGGAGGCGACCTCTACCGAGTCGGTGAGCCGGCGGGCGATGTCCTCCTTGATGACCAGCCGGTCCACCACGATCTCGATGTTGTGCTTCTTGTTCTTGTCCAGCTCGATCTCTTCCGTCAGGTCGTACAGGGAGCCGTCCACCCGGCAGCGGACGTAGCCCGACTTGCGGGCGTCCTCCAGCAGCTTCTGGTGGGTGCCCTTCTTGCCGCGGACCACCGGGGCCATGACCTGAATGCGGGTGGCCTCGGGCAGCTCCAGCACCTGGTCAATGATCTGGTCGATGGTCTGCTGCTTAATCTCCTTGCCGCACTTGGGGCAGTGGGGGGTACCCACCCGGGCCCACAGCAGACGGAGATAGTCATAGATCTCGGTGACGGTGCCCACGGTGGACCGGGGGTTTTTGGAGGTGGTCTTCTGGTCGATGGAGATGGCGGGGGAGAGACCGTCGATGTAATCCACGTCAGGCTTCTCCATCTGTCCCAGGAACATCCGGGCATAGGAGGACAGGGACTCTACATAGCGTCGCTGTCCCTCGGCATAGATGGTGTCAAAGGCCAGAGAGGACTTGCCTGAGCCGGACAGGCCGGTGAGTACCACCAGCTTGTCACGGGGGATGTCCACATCGATGTTTTTCAGATTGTTGGCGCGAGCGCCTTTGACGGAAATATGGTCGAGCATGGTTCAGGTACTCCTTTGGAAGGAAAAGATCAATAGCCGAACAGATCAGCCACCTTACCCAGCATATCACGGATGGGCAGGTTGTAGGGGCAGCGCTTCTCGCAGGCGCCGCACTGGACGCAGGAGCCGGCGTGGTACTGCATGGCGTCGTACCGGGCCTTGGCCCAGTCGGCCAGGCCGTACTTGCGGGCATAGTTGGCCATCAGGAAGCAGTTGGGGATGCTGATGCCGTTGGGGCAGGGGGCGCAGTAGTTGCAGCGGCGGCAGAACTCGTTGCCCAGTTCCTTGCGGATGCGGTCGCACTCGGCCAGTTCCTCCTGGGTGAGAGGGGAGAAGTGCTCAGCGGCCTCGGCGTTGCGGTCGGCCTCCTCAGGGGAACCCATGCCGGGAATGGCGATATCAATGACACCGGAAGCGGCGATGAACCGCAGGGCCAGGTTCCAGTCGTCCAGGTTGCCGCCGGCCATGGGCTTCATGGCAATGGTGCCGATGCCCATCTCGCGGGCCTTCTTCAGAACTTCGTGGCCATGAGTCTCCACGATATTATAGGGGAACATGATGGTTTCAATCTTGTCGCCGTGGAGCTCGATCATCTTCTTCAACGCATCCACGTTGTGGGCGGTGACGCCAAGATGGCCGATCTTACCGGCGGCCTTGGCCTCCTCCAGTGCCTCCCAGGCGCCGCCTTCGCCGAACACCTTGCCGATCTCATTTTCCGGCAGGTTGTGGATCTGATAGATGTCGATGTAGTCAGTGCGCAGGTTTTTCAGGCTGATGTCGATATCCTTGGCCATAGACGCCTTGTCCCGGGCCATGGACTTGGTAGCCAGAATAAACTTGTCCCGGCGGCCCTCCAGGGCGGCGCCCAGATACTCCTCGGACACGGTGTAGCCGCGGGCGGTATCGATATAGTTCATGCCGTACTGCTCCAGCTTGTCCACCACCGCCTTGGTATTGGCGGCGTCGGCACGCTGGATGGGGATGCCGCCGAAGGAAACCTGGGCAGCTTTAAGACCAGTTTTACCAAGTGTGACGTAATTCATGACAAAAACCTCACTTTTATGATGTTTGGTCAGCTAATGATAACGAGTCCCGCGATGAATAGGCCGAGGGAGAGAAGTGTAAATGCGATCCAGCTAAAGATACGGGAAAAGATCTCCCAGTCAGAGGGCTCGGCGTCCTCCGGATACTTGACCCGGAAGGACAGGTGAAGGCGGAACAGGGTGTCGTCGAATTTAATGAGCAGGGCGGCAATCCCGGCAAGGAAGAGACCCAGAAACCACATCAGGGAATTACCCCGGTGGGCATCCGCTTGGGGCAGCTGGGAGAATCGGATGAGGGTGGACAGGCTGGGCCGGTGTGGGTCCACCACATTGCCGTCTGCGTCGTGTTCGACACCGTTCACCGAGTAGGTGACATGAAAGAGGTCGGAATCAGGCTCGCCGTCCTCCCGTATAAACAGGAACAGATCTTCGGTGTATCCGCCCCGAAAAAGAATGCTGTCCTCCTCCCGGATCTCTACACCGATCAGGTCCAGGGACTCCCACTCTCCGCCTGGGGCGGCAGTGGGGTCTTCACGGACGGTATAGGGGCCGTAGACCGTGTCCCCCCAGTGGTAAGTGACGGTGTTTCCTTCTACCGTGAAGGAGGCACTCTGACCGTCCACCTTGGCGGAGTACACTGTGGTATCGCCCTCCGTGGCAGGGAAGTAGAGGGCGTCCTGGTACTCCACGCCGTACTGGCGGCCAATGAAGAAGTAGAGGACCGAAAAGACAGCGACAATGACGATCAAAACAATGGGCAGGATCTTTTTCAGCCGGTCGTACATGATAACAGCCCTCCTTGTAAGAGGTCACCCCTGGCCCCGCAGCTCAATGATGCGGTCCCGGAGGACGGCGGCGTACTCGAATTCCAACCGTTTCGATGCCTCCCGCATCTCCTTCTCCAGCTTAGCGATGGCGGCCTCCTTCTCCTTCTTGGACAGAGCCTTCTTGGAGTGGGGCAGCTCGCCTTTGTCCTCGGACAGGTCGATGACGTCCCGCACCGACTTGATGACAGTCTTGGGCACGATGCCGTGGGCCTGGTTGAAGGCGTCCTGCTTGGCCCGGCGGCGCTCGGTCTCGTCAATGGCCCGGCGCATGGAGGGGGTGATGGAGTCGGCGTACATGACCACCAGACCCTGGGCGTTTCGGGCGGCACGGCCGATGGTCTGAATGAGGGAGGTCTCGGAGCGGAGGAAGCCCTCCTTGTCGGCGTCCAGAATGGCCACCAGAGAGACCTCCGGCAGGTCCAGACCTTCGCGCAGCAGGTTGATGCCCACCAGCACGTCGAAGGTGCCCAGCCGCAGGTCCCGGATGATCTCCATCCGCTCGATGGTGTCGATATCGTGGTGCATATACCGCACCTTGATGCCGGCATTGGTGAGATAGGCGGTGAGATCCTCCGCCATCTTCTTGGTGAGGGTGGTGACCAGCACCCGTTCCTTGCGGGCGGTGCGGTCGTTGATCTCCCCAATGAGGTCGTCGATCTGGCCCTCCACCGGGCGCACCTCGATCTTGGGGTCCAGCAGGCCGGTGGGGCGGATGACCTGCTCCACGATCTGGCCTGACCGCTCCCGCTCGTATTCGCCGGGGGTGGCGGACACATAGACCACCTGATTGAGGCGTTTCTGGAACTCCTCAAACTTCAGGGGCCGGTTGTCAAAGGCGCAGGGGAGACGGAAGCCGTAGTCCACCAGGGAGGTCTTTCGGGCACGGTCACCGTTGTACATGGCCCGCACCTGGGGGAGGGTCACGTGGCTCTCGTCGATGAAGAGGACAAAATCCTTGGGGAAGTAGTCCAGCAGGGTGTGGGGGGGCGACCCGGCGGGGCGGCCCTCAATGACCCGGCTGTAGTTCTCAATACCGGTGCAGTAGCCCAGTTCCTGCATCATTTCCACATCGTACATGGTGCGCTGCTTGATGCGCTGGGCCTCGATAAGCTTGCCCTCCTGCTCGAAGAAGGACACCCGCTCCTCCAGTTCCTTATAAATTTCCTGGACGGCGGCGTCCATCTTCTCCTTGGGGGTGACATAGTGGGTGGCGGGCCATACGGGAATGGTGTTGAGCCGCCGGATGGGGGCGCCGGTGACCACGTTGATCTCGCTGATGCGGTCGATCTCGTCACCGAAAAACTCCACCCGGATAGCCGAGTCCTTCCAGTAGGCAGGGAAGATCTCCACCGTGTCTCCCCGGACCCGGAACATATTGCGCTCAAAGGCGATATCATTGCGCTCGTAGCGGATGGCCACCAGCTTTTTCAGCAGCTCGTCCCGCTCCATCTGAGCGCCTACCCGGAGGGACACCATCATTTTGGCAAAGTCCTCTGGCTCGCCCAGGCCATAGATACAGGACACCGAGGACACCACGATCACGTCCCGCCGCTCCATCAGGGAGGCGGTGGCCGCCAGCCGCAGCCGGTCAATTTCCTCGTTCACCGCCGAGTCCTTTTCAATAAAGGTGTCGGTGTGGGGGATATAGGCCTCGGGCTGGTAGTAGTCGTAGTAGGACACGAAGTACTCCACCGCGTTGTTGGGGAAGAATTCCTTGAACTCGGCACACAGCTGGGCCGCCAGGGTCTTGTTGTGGGCCAGCACCAGGGTGGGGCGCTGGACCGCCTCGATGACCTTGGCCATGGTGAAGGTTTTGCCCGAACCGGTGACGCCCAGCAGGGTCTGTTCGTCCAGCCCGTTTTCAATGCCCGCCGCCAGGGCGGCAATGGCCTCGGGCTGATCGCCTGCTGGCTGATATTCGCTGACAACTTCAAATTTGGGCATACCATCACCTCGTGGTTCCATTGTATCAGAACATCAGTTCCATTGCAACGGGGAATCGAATAAATGTTCCTATGGCTTGTAGAAGCCGCTGTCCCGGAGGGACACCATATCGTCGTCCACAAAAATCACGTGGTCCACCAATTCCACACCCAGCTTGGCCAGGATGGGGGCCAGGCTGTTGGTGGTGGCGATGTCGTCCCCGGAGGGGAAGGCAATGCCGGAAACGTGGTTGTGTGCCAGCACCACCGCCGCGGCGTTGAGGGAGAGGGCGGCCTCGGCGATGAGCCGGGTGGTAATGTTGACGGCGTTTACATTGCCCTCGCCCAGTTTACGGATACCCAGCACCTTGCCCTTACCGTCCATGCACAGCAGGCAGAGCTGTTCGTTGCGGGCGCCGAAGAAGTAGGGCTGGAGCAGGGCAAAATAGTCTCTGGTGTTCCGGGCAATGTCGTCCATCTGGGTGCGGGCGGTGAGATAGCGGCCGGACAATTCCTTGGTGGCTTTGAACAGAACGGCGGCGTGTTCGCCCACGCCCTTGACCTTTTGCAGCTCCTCCGGTGTTGCGTCCAGTACCCCAGCCAGAGAGCCGAAATGATTCAGAAGCTCATGGGCCAGGGGATTGGTATCGCTGCGGGGATTGGCGTAGAACAGGAGCAATTCCAGCAGCTTGTGGTCGGGAAAGGAGTCCGGCCGGGCCAGAAATTCAGTTTTTAACCGCTGACGGTGGCCGTCGTGGGTGCCCATGACCGGACTCCTCCTTTATATGTTTAGGCCTTGGCGCCGTACTGAGCCAGATAGGCTTCCATTTTGCTCTTCATCTCGTCGTCAATGTAGACCTTGCCGTCGATCTCCTTATTGTGGAGGAAGGAAATGATCTCCTTGACGGTGACGATGGGGTAGACGGCGATGCCGTAGTCTTCCCGCAGCTCGTCCAGGGTAGAGCAGTCCTTGGTGCCCCGCTCCATGCGGTCCACGGACACGATGAGGGCCTTCATGTTCACGTTGGCCACGTGCTTGAAGAGCTCAATGGTCTCCCGGACGGCGGTACCGGCGGTAACCACGTCCTCCACGATGACCACGTCGTCCCCGTCCTGAGGCTTGTAGCCCACCATGGAGCCGCCCTCGCCGTGGTCCTTGGCTTCCTTCCGGTTAAAGCAGTAGGGCAGGTTCCGGTCATAGTTGCGGTACAGGGAGGCGGCGGCGGTGACAGCCAGAGGGATGCCCTTGTAGGCGGGGCCAAACAGGCAGGTCACGCCCTCGGGCAGGTTCTCCTGGATGCAGGCGGCGTAGTAGTCGCCCAGCTTGGCAGCCTGAGCGCCGGTCTTGTAGTTGCCGGTGTTGATGAAATAGGGGGTCTTGCGGCCGGACTTGGTGGTGAAGTCGCCGAAGGTGAGCACGCCGGAGCGCACCATGAAGGTGATGAATTCTTCTTTGTAGGTCATGTGAAAAACCTCTCTTCTCAAAATAGTCAAAATATTATACCACTGATGAAGGAACTGGACAAGGGCTTGCGCCGTCCAAAGAAAAGATGGTTTTAGGAAATTTTAATTGTTCTTTTTCCCGCCAATATGATACAATACAGAAACTGACGCAAGCGAGGTGTTCTCTTTTGGAATTGCTGCAATGGCTGACGTCCACCAATCTGGGCGAAATGTTTTTTACCATGCTGGTGTCCATGGTGCCTATCATTGAGCTGCGGGGCGGCGTGCCCTTCGGTACCGCTCTGGGCCTGCCTCCGGGACAGGCGCTGGTGGCCTCGATTATTGGCAATATGATCCCCATCCCCTTTATTATCGTTTATATCCGGCGGATTTTTCTATGGATGCGCCGGAAATCCCCCAAGCTCAATTCCCTGGTGGACAAGCTGGAAAAAAAGGCCCACCTGAAGGGGCAGAAGGTGACCAAATATAAATATATCGGTCTGTGGATATTTGTGGCTATCCCCCTGCCGGGCACCGGCGCCTGGACCGGCGCCCTGGCGGCCGCCTTCCTGGATATGCCTTTGCGGAAAGCGCTGCCCTCCATTTTCCTGGGTGTGGTCACCGCCGGGCTGATCATGACCTTTGCCACCGGCATTGTGGTCTCCACCGTAGGGAGCTGAGTCCCTTCTTCCGCCCCGTGCATAGGATGGGGCGGAGGTGAAGGGTTTGGACGGAATCTTACAGGCCGTATTGGCCCTGCTGGCGGCCATCGGCCTTCTGGCCCTGGGCTGGGTGCTGTTTGGATGGCTGCTTGCTCCGGCGGAAGGGGCCGGCCCGGTCTATGCCGTGGTCCCGGCGGCAGGGGAGGGCGCCCATCTGGAGCAGGATGTAAAGCGGCTGCTGTGGCTGCGGGGGCGGCAGAAAAAGGGGTTTACCATCGTGATCGCCGACGGCGGACTGGACCCGGCGGGAAAAGCGGTGGCTGCCGCCCTGCTCACCGGCGCCACTGGCGTGGTGGTCTGTCCTGCCGGGCGGCTGAGCGAGTACATCACAGAGAAATAGCATTCGACAAATCCGCCTGCGGATGGTATCATATTCTCCAAGCGACACAAGGAGGGGCAGCCATGCAGGAGGAGTCACAGGATTATATGCAGGGCACCGTGTCGGCCGTGATCTACCAGAACGAGGAGAACGGCTACACGGTGCTTCGTCTTGACGTTGGGGACGGGGCTCTGGTCACGGTGGTGGGCTGTATGCCGGGGGTGGCCCCCGGAGAGAGTATCTCGGTCCAGGGCAGTTGGACCCGCCACGCCTCCTACGGCGAGCAGTTCAAGGCTGAGACCGTGGAGCGGCGTCTGCCCGCCGGGGCCAAGGCCATCTTCGACTACCTGTCCTCGGGGGCGGTGCGGGGCATCGGCGCCGCTACCGCCCGGCGGATGATCGAGGAGTTTGGGGAGGACGCCCTCACCGTGCTGGAGGAACATCCGGAGCAGCTTACCCGCATCAAGGGTATCACCCGCAAGAAGGCTCTGACCATCGGGGAACATTTCCGGCTCCAGATGGGGATGCGGCGGCTGCTGGCCTTTCTGGGGGAGCATGAGGTGCCCCTCCAGCTGGCCATGCCTCTGTACCGCCGGTACGGGGACCGGGCCCTGGAGGTCATCCGGGGCAATCCCTATCTGATGGTGGACGAGGAGCTGGGCGTGGACTTCTCCACCGCCGACGCCCTGGCCCTGTCCATGGGCATGGAGGGGGACGACCCCCAGCGCATCGAGGCGGCTCTCCTGTTTGAACTGACCTACAATCTGGACAACGGCCACGCCTTCCTGCCCCGGCGGAAGCTGCTGATGGCCACCGGCCAGCTCATCGGCGTGGAGGGGGAGAGCCTGGAGGACGCCCTGGAGACCCTGCTGGAGCGGGGTGAGGTGATCCAGGAGCCGGTGGCAGGGGAGGAGGCTGTCTACCTCCAGGCCCTGTGCGAGGCCGAGCAGTATGTGGCCTGGCGGCTCACCGAGATGTCCCGGGGTGAGCTCACCGCCCCCCACGGCCTGGATGAACTCATCGACCGTATCCAGGACGGCCAGGGCATCGTGTACGCACCCCAGCAGCGGGAGGCGGTAGCCCTGGCGGCTACAAGCCAGGTGATGCTCCTCACCGGCGGTCCCGGTACCGGTAAGACCACCTCTCTGCGGGGGGTCCTGGCCCTCTTTGACCAGCTGGGGCTGGAGACTGCCCTGGCTGCCCCCACCGGCCGGGCCGCCAAGCGGCTGGGAGAGCTGTGCGGGGCGGAGGGATATACCATCCACCGGCTGCTGGAGACCCAGTACGACCCCCGCTCCGGCAAGCTGATCTTCGCCCACGACGAGAGCGATCCCCTGAAGGCGGACGCCGTCATCGTGGACGAGACCTCCATGGTGGACATCGTGCTGATGCAGGGGCTGCTGGCCGCCCTGCGGGACGACTGCCGCCTGATCCTGGTGGGGGACCCGGACCAGCTGCCCAGCGTGGGCCCCGGCAACCTGTTTTCCGATCTCATCCGCAGCGGAGCCATCCCTATGGTGCGGCTCACCGAGATTTTCCGGCAGGCCGCCGAGAGCGCCATCGTCCGCAACGCCCACGGGGTCAACCGGGGCCAGCTGCCCGACCTGAAGGACCGGGAGCACGACTTTTTCTTCCTGCGCCGGAAGGACCCGGCCCGGGCGGCTGAGACCATTGTGGAGCTGATCCAGACCCGGCTGCCCAACAATATGGGCATTCCCGCCGACCAGATCCAGGTGCTGTCACCCACCCGCAAGCGGGTGACCGGCACTGCCTCTCTCAATAGGGCCATTCAGGAGGCGGTCAATCCCGCTGATCCCGACAAGCCGGAGAAGCGGTTTGGCGAGTATGTGTTCCGACAGGGTGACCGGGTCATGCAGGTACGCAACAACTACGATGTGATCTGGCATGACGGTTCCGACAGCGGCATGGGCATTTTTAATGGAGATATCGGCACCATTACCCGGGTGGACAACCGGGAGGGCACCCTTACCGTGGACTTTGAGGGCAGGGTGGTGGAGTACACCCAGGATATGCTGGTGGAGCTGGAGCCCGCCTACGCCATCACCGTCCACAAGGCCCAGGGCAGCGAGTACCGGGCGGTGATCCTGGCGGTGAGTGAGGGGGCCCCCATGCTGCTCACCCGGGGGGTGCTGTACACTGCCATCACCCGTGCCCGGGAACTGCTCATCCTGGTGGGGGATGAGGAAGTGGTGGCCACCATGACCGCCAACGACCGCCAGCAGAGGCGGTATTCCGGCCTGCGGTGGCGGCTGGTGCAGATGAAAGAATAATAAAAAAGGTCCTCTTCCCAGTGGGGAAGAGGACCTTTTTGCAATATAATTTACTTGGTGCCAAAGATGCGGTCGCCGGCATCGCCCAGACCGGGAACGATGTAGCCGTGCTCGTTCAGCTTCTCATCCAGAGCGGCGCAGTAGATGTCCACATCGGGATGATCGTGATGGACCCGCTCGATGCCCTCGGGGGCGGCGATGATGTTCATCAGCTTGATATGCTTGACCTCATAGTTCTTGATGAACTGGATAGCAGCGGAGGCGGAGCCGCCGGTGGCCAGCATGGGATCCAGAATGATAACCTCGCGCTCGGCAATGTCGTTGGGCATCTTGCAGTAATACTCCACAGGCTCCAGAGTATCAGGGTCACGGTACAGACCGATGTGGCCCACCTTGGCGGAGGGGATCAGGGTCAGGATGCCGTCCACCATACCCAGGCCGGCCCGCAGAACAGGAACGATGGCCAGCTTCTTGCCGGCGATGGTCTTGAACTTGCCGGTGGTGATGGGGGTCTTGATCTCTACCTCCTCCATAGGCAGGTCGCGGGTGGCCTCATAGCACATGAGGGTGGCGATCTCAGAGACGACCTGACGGAAGTCCCTGACGCCGGTGGTCTCATCCCGGAGGATAGACAGCTTGTGCTGCAGGAGAGGGTGATCGAGAATGTGTACTTTTTCCATATCCATGGCGCTATTCCCCTTTGTTTTGTTCTTTTGCCAGCCGCTCCCGTTCAGCCTGGGAGAGCCGGTGATAGTCGGGCGCCAGACCCGCCGCGTCGGTGAGCAGGCCCTGCCGGGCAAGCTCCAGACCGCACCGGGCCACGCCCCACGCGTTCTGGAATTGCAGATGGGGGGGCGCCAGGCGGACGTCCAGCCCCAGCCCTTTGAGGGTAGTATAGCATAAAACCGCGCCGTCTCCAACCAGTAATTGCGTTTTTCCGCTGTTTTTTAATTCCGCCCCCAGCTCCTCCAGGGAAATGGCCCGGTCGGGAGTCAGGCGCTCCAGCGTTTCGCCGTTACTGGCAAAGCGGGTGTTGTACACCTGATGCCGCCGGGCGTCCATGACGGCGCAGATCTCCAGCCCGGTGTGGGCCAGGTTCCAGGCCATGGATTCCAGGGTGGAGCAGGCGGCGCAGGGCTTGCTGCCTGGCCAGGCCAGGCCCTTGGCGGCGGCCACGCCGATCCGCAGACCGGTAAAGGAGCCGGGGCCCGCCGCCACGGCGATGACGTCTACATCCTCCAGAGTAAGGCCGCACCCGGAGAGCAGGGAAGTGGTCATGGGCATCAGGGTGACCGAGTGGGTCAGGCCGTTGTTCTGATAGGATTGGGCAATGAGCTTTTCATCCTCACACAGAGCCACCGAGCAGGCGGTGGCGGAGGATTCCAGAGCTAATATCTTCATGGTTGGGGACCTCCCGTAATGGTGATGATGCGTTGGTCGTCGTGCTCGCCCCGGCGGATGTCCACCCGGATGGTATCCTCCTCCAGCGCGTCGGCGATGTTTTCGCTCCACTCCACAGCGCACACGCCGCCCCGGGCCAGGTAGTCCTCCCAGCCAATGTCGAAGAGCTCGTCTGAAGAGCCCAGCCGGTACATATCAAAGTGGAACAGGGGCAGACGCCCGCCCTCGTACTCATTGACAATGGTAAAGGTGGGGCTGGTCACCCGCTCCTCCACCCCAAGGCCGCGGGCAAGACCTCGGGTAAAGGCGGTCTTGCCCGCCCCCAGATCGCCGGTAAAGGCGATGACGCTCCCCGGATTCAGCCGGGCGGCCAGAGCAGCGCCTGCGGCCTCAGTCTCAGCAGGGGAGTTGGTTATAATTTCCATATAGCACCTCTTCAAAATGTGAAGATTCTGACAAGATTATAACACACCTGTTTACCAAACGCAAAAAAGATGGTAAACTAATTTGACGTACGTCCGAACCCGCGGACGAAATAGGTAAGGAGGCGAGTCGGTGTCCTGGCTGAGAGATTCCTTTCGTTCCTTCTGGCAGCAGGGCGACCGGCTGCTGCTGACCCTGTGCCTGCTGGCCAGTGGGTATGGTCTGGTGCTCATCTTCAGCGCCACCCGCTACCTGGGCGAGGCGGACGCCATGCGCTGCATGATCGTGCAGGCCGTGGCGATTGTTATGGGTGTTGTGATCTATATGCTCATGTCCTCGGTGGACATCGAGCTGTTCGTGGATAAATCCTGGAAGTGGCTGCTGCTCTTTAACGTGGTCATCAACGCGCTGGTCCGTACCCCTCTGGGTGTGGAGGTCAACGGCAACCGCAGCTGGCTTCACATTCCTGGGTTTCCCGTCAACCTTCAGCCCGCCGAGCTGGCCAAGCTGACTTTTGTACTGCTGCTGGCCTGGCAGATGAGCCGGCTGCGGGACAAGGGCATCAGCAAGCCCTCCTCGGTGTTCCAGATCGCGGGGCACACCCTGTTCATGTTCGGTGTGGTGGCGGTGACCTCCGGCGACTTCGGCATGGGTCTGACTTATCTGATCATTTTTGTCATTATGGCCTGGTGCGCCGGGGTCAAAAAACGCTGGTTCCTGCTGGCGGCTGTAGTGTGTGTGGTTGGCGTGGTTTTGATCTGGCCTCATGTCAAGGATATGTATTACATGAAGCGGTTTACCGTGGTAATCGACCATATTCTGGGCAATCTCAACACCATTTGGGAACAGACCCAGGGCAAAGGCTGGCAGCAGAGCCGCAGTATCCTGGCCATCGGCAGCGGCGGCCTCACCGGCATGGGTTACCTCCAGGGTATCCAGACCCAGAGTCAGTACAAGCAGTCTCTGCCCGCCCGGGAGACCGACGAGATCTTTGCCGTCTGCGGCGAGGAGTTTGGCCTGATCGGCTGTCTGCTGCTGCTGGTTTTGCTGGCGGCCATCATCCTGCGGTGTGTGTGGGTGGCCCGCCGGGCCTGTTCCCCCCAGAGCGCCTTTATTGCCATGGGCTACGCCGGTATGCTGCTGGCTCAGGTGGGCGTCAATGTGGGGATGTGCCTCTATGTATTCCCGGTGGTAGGTCTCACTCTGCCCTTTATCAGCTATGGCGGCTCCTCCATCATCACCATGTATGCCGCCATGGGCGTGGTTTCCAGCATCAAAATGCGCTCTTTGCCCAGCTGGCTGCGGGACCGCAGCAGGCTGTAGATGGATAGAGCCTGTCCAATGGGGCAGGCTATGGAGGTAAACAAGAAAGGACGGTTCTTAGCACATGAAGGTCACAAGGATCGAATTGCAGCCCGGCGTCTGGCTGACGGCGGTACAGACTAAAAAATTCAAATCCAGCGTATTGGGGGCCCAGTTTCTCACCCCGCTGACGGCGGAAAAGGCCTCTCTCAATGCCCTGGCTCCCATGGTGCTCCGCCGGGGAACGGCGGCTCATCCTGATATGGAATCCCTGTCCGCTGCCCTGGACGAGCTGTACGGCGGTTCTCTGGAGCCCATGGTGCGGAAGAAGGGCGAGACCCAGTGCGTGGGCTTTGTGGGCAGCTTTCTGGATGACGTCTACACCCTGAACAAGGAGCAGGTGCTGGAGCCGGCCGCCGCCCTGCTGGCGGAGCTGATCGGCGCCCCCTATACTCAGGACGGGGCCTTCTGCCCCGACTATACCGGGCAGGAGAAGGCCAATCTGGCCGA
Organism: Flavonifractor sp. An112; assembly: GCF_002161085.1. Classification (GTDB taxonomy): domain Bacteria; phylum Bacillota; class Clostridia; order Oscillospirales; family Oscillospiraceae; genus Flavonifractor; species Flavonifractor avicola. Next base: position 48,614 of record NZ_NFLU01000013.1, read on the forward strand.
CCGCATCAAGGCCCAGGTCAATGATAAGCGGCAGTACGCCCAGATCCGGGTGGTGGCCGAGATGTGCGCCGGGGAGAGCTTCGGCGTGGATAAGCTGGGCAGCCTGGAGGCGGTGGAGGCCATCACTCCCCAGAGCCTGTGGGCAGGCTATCAGGCCCTGCTGAAGGAGGCCCGGGTGGAGCTCTACTACTGCGGCTCGGCGGACGCCCAGCGGGTACAGGCGGCCTTCGGGCCTCTGCTGGCGGTGCTGCCGGAGGGGGAGCGGGCCGGTTTGGTCCGCCCCGCCAAGGGAAAGGCGCCCAAGCAGGCCAAACGGGTAGAGGAGGCTCTGGATGTGACCCAAGGCAAGCTGGCTATGGGCTTCCGTACCAACTGCGACGCCTGGGATCAGAACTATCCGGCCCTCACCCTGGTCAACGCCATCTATGGCGGCACTACCACCTCCAAGCTGTTTATGAATGTCCGGGAGAAGCTGAGCCTGTGCTACTACGCCAGTTCCGGCCTGATGAAATACAAGGACGTGATGCTGGTCTCCTCCGGCGTGGAGTTTGACAAGGTGGGTCAGGCGGAGGCCGAGATCCTCTCCCAGCTCTACAAGTGCCAGACCGGGGACTTCTCCGACGATGAGCTGGAATGGGCCCGCCGGTCGGTGGTGAGCACCCTGCGCACCACCCTGGACACCCAGGCCCGGCTGGAGGACTACTGGCTGGGCCAGTCCGCCGCCGGTCTCACCGACGGCCCTGACGACATGGCTGCCCGGGTGGAGGCCGTTACACGGGCCCAGGTGGTGGAGGCTGCCCAGGATCTGACCCTGGACACCGTATATTTCCTGAAAGGCAGGGAGTGATTCTATGGTAAGCAAGCAGTACCCCAGTTTGGGGGAGACCGTATTTCATGAGATTCTGGAGAACGGGCTCCACATCTATGTGGACCGCCGCCGGGATTTCCAGAAGAGCTACGCCTTCTTTGCCACCAACTACGGCGGCATGGATATGCGCTTTTTCCAGGATGGCCGGTGGAAGGACACCCCGGCGGGGGTGGCCCACTTCCTGGAGCACAAGATGTTTGACACCGAGGACGGCAACGCCCTCCAGGATCTGGCGGCCAACGGAGCCTCTCCCAACGCCTTCACCAGCTCCGCCATCACCGGCTACTACTTTGAGAGCACCGAGAAGTTCTTCGACAACCTGAAGATCCTGCTCTCCTTTGTGTCCGTGCCTTACTTCACCCAGGAGAGCGTGGACAAGGAGCAGGGCATCATCGGTCAGGAGATCCGCATGGTGGAGGACGACCCGGAGAACCAGGTGTTCTACGCCCTGATGGAGTGCCTGTACGATCACCATCCCATCCGGGTGCCCATCGCCGGTACCCAGGAGTCCATCTCCCACATCACTGCCGGCACCCTCTATTCCTGCCACAAGGCCTTCTATAACCCGGCCAACATGGTGCTCACCGTGGCGGGCGACGTGGACCCGGAGCAGGTGTGCGCCATTGCCAAGGAGATCCTGCCCAAGGATTCTCTGGGCCAGATGGAACGGGACTACGGCGGGGAGGAGGACCCCCAGGCCGCCTGCTTCGAGAAGGAACTGACCATGGAGGTGTCCACCCCCATCTTCATGCTGGGTTTCAAGTGCGATCCCGCCCAGAAGGGCGAAGAGTGGATGCGTCGGGAGCTGGCAGGCGAGCTGGCCTGCGAAGCTCTGCTGGGCAACTCCACACCCCTGTACGCCAAGCTGTACAGCCAGGGGCTCATCAACAAGAATTTCAGCTACGGCTTTGAGCTCTATCCCGGCTGCGCCATGATGGTGGCCGGCGGCGAGAGCCGGGACCCCAAGAAGGTGCGGGACGCGGTGCTGGCCGAAGGGGAGCGTCTGGCCCGGGAGGGCATCGACCCCGGCCTGTTCCAGCGGCTGAAGAAGGGGGTCTACGGCGCCAAGGTCCGGGGCCTCAACTTCTTTGAGTTTACCTGCATCTCCATGGCCCAGTCCCACTTTACCGGGGTGGACTACTTCAAGTTCCCGGAGATTTTCGACTCCATCGACCAGGCCTGCGTGGAGGACTGCATCCGCAGCTGGGTGACCGCTGAGCGGTGCGGTCTGGCCGTGGTGCGCCCGGGGGAGGGTGAGGCGTAATGGGTACCGTATCCTTTCCCGGCCTGGGGCTGGAGCTGACCATGAACCCCATTGCCTTCCGGGTCTTTGGATGGCCTGTCCACTGGTACGGCATTATCATCGCCGCCGGCTTCTTGCTGGCGGTGGTGTATTGCTCCCGGAAGGCGTCCCAGTTCGGCATCCGTCAGGATGACATCATCGATATGCTCTTTTTTGCCGTGCCCCTGTCCATCATCGGGGCCCGGCTGTACTACATCATTTTCTACCTGGATCTGTACCGCAGACCGGACGGCTCCCTGGACTTCGGGGCCATGGTAAGCATCTGGGACGGCGGCCTGGCCATCTACGGCGGCGTCATTGCCGCGGTCATTACCTTGCTGGTGTTCTGCAAGGTGCGGAAGATCAAATTCCTGGCCTTTGCCGACCTGGGCGCCTACGGAATGCTCATCGGCCAGCTGGTAGGCCGGTGGGGCAACTTTGTCAACATCGAGGCCTACGGCGGTCCTACCGATCTGCCCTGGCGCATGGGTATCTACGAGTATGTAAACGGATCTCTGCAATATGTGGAGGTCCATCCCACCTTCCTGTATGAGTCCCTGTGGAACCTGGTGGGGCTGGTACTGCTCATCGTCATCGCCAAGAAGTGGCGGAAGTTTGACGGCCAGATCTTTTTGAGCTACTTTGCCTGGTACGGGGTGGGCCGGGGCTTCATCGAGGGCCTGCGGACCGACAGCCTGTACTTCTTCAACACCCCCATCCGGGTTTCCCAGGTGTTCGGCTTCGCCACTGCCGCCGTCGCCATCGTGGCGCTGGTCTACCTGTTGGGCTTCCGCAAGCACGACCCGGACAAGCTGTGGGTCAACCAGATGAAGGCCCATCCCAGGCTGGTGGCTCTGGTCTACCCTGAGGGACAGGGCGGAAAGTGGCTGGCCAGCCAGAAAAAGCGCCTGGAGCAGGATTTTGCCAAGGTGGAGGAATATGCCCTCCCCGCGGATGTGCCTGCCGAGGACAAGGCGGAGATGATTGCCGCCCTGAAGGAGCGTTCCGACCTGAAAGAGGTACTGGTCAAGGAAGAAAAGAAAAAATAAGTCCATTTTGCTTGAGGGTCTGTTGCAAAATGTGCAGCTCGTACAAAGACCCGTCATTCCGAGAAAAACGGCCGCCCACAGGTGACTACTGGTAAAGAACAAGACTAAAAGAAAGAAAAAACCAGGCAGTTACCGCAAAAGCCAACTCTTGTGACAAAATTGAACACCCCGAAAAAAGCACGATTTGACAATCGTGCTTTTTTCATGCCCGGAAGGAGGCACCGACCATGCCAGAGGCCGCAATATCGGAATATTTTTATGGCGACGAGGCGGAGCAATTTATCTATTTCCGCATCCCCCGCCAGCTTATCACAGACCCCCATTTCAAGCACCTGTCCACAGACGCCAAGCTGCTGTATGGGATGCTGTTAGACCGAATGAGCCTGTCCGTCAAAAACGGCTGGTATGACGAGGATGGGCGCGTGTATATCTACTACACCGTAGAGGAGATATGCGGAGACATGAACTGTGGTCGGGATAAGGCCATGAAAATGCTGGCCGACTTGGATACTCGGAAAGGTGTGGGCCTCATCAGCCGTATCAAGCAGGGGCAGGGCAAACCCACCAAGCTCTATGTAAAGCGATTTACCACCGGCTCCGTTCCCTCTCAGCCGCCCTCACCGGAGAAGCGTCCTTTTATGCCCTCTCCAGACGTCGATTTTTCCGGCGTGCAGAAGTCGGCTTTTCCGACCTCTGGAAGTCGAGATAGCCGACCTCCAGACGTCGAGAAAACCGACCCTAATTATACTAATCAGAATCAAACTGATTTTAGCTATCCTGATCCATCCATCTATCCCCCCAGCCCCCCAGAGGGGGGCGGATCGGAGATGGAGCGATACGAACAGCGAGAGCAAATCAAAGCCAATATTGACTATGACTATTTGAGGCGCCAGTGTTCATACGACGATGTGGAAAGCCTTTTGGAACTGATCGTGGATGTGGTGGGCAGTACCGCCTCCACCATCCGCATCGGCAAGGAGGTTTTGCCGGCGGAGACGGTGAAACGGCGTTTTTTGCAACTGGATAGCTCTCACATCGAGTATGTGATCGACTCCCTCAAGCAGACCACCACAAAAATCAATAATATCCGGGCCTATCTGCTCACGGCGCTCTACAACGCGCCGGTGACGATAGGCCCTTACTATTCCGCCGCTGTGCGGCATGACTTCGGCTGAAATTGAATCTCACCATGAAACGCAAATCCCTCAAAACAGCATTTCAGGGCCGGAAAATATTAAATCTCACGGTGAGACGCAATTTTAAGCAATATTTTGAAGGAGGAAACCCTATGGCAGATGAAACCAGCAAGACCCCCGAATCCCCTACGGAACGACCTTCCCCTCAGAATATCCCTTTGGCAAAAATCCATGACCTGCCCGGCGTGTTTATCCCCAAACAGCCAGACAAGAGTTACGGCGGCCTGGTGAGCAGCATCCAGGCCAGCGGCGTCAAGGAGCCGGTCATCCTCCGATTGCGGGAGGACGGCGAATACCAGCTTGTGACAGGCTATCGCCGCCGGCGTGGAAGTGAGCTTGCCAAGAAGCAGGACATTCTGGCGTTTGTCTACGAAATGACCTTGCAGGAGGCGGTGGATTACCACCGGCGGGTCCAGAACCAGCCTGCTTTACCGATCCCCGGCAAGCTGTTCAAACCCACCGCCAAGAAAAAAGCGGAACAACCTGTCCCAACTGCTGTGTCAATGTTCAAGGAACCCACCGAGGGCAAAGCAGAGAACAAGCCGGGCAACAAGACCACCGACACCTCCAAGGAGACAGCCACCGTCAAGGGCAGTCCCGCCCCCAAGGAGGGCAAGGGGGCGACAGCCACCCCCGCCGCTGATCCTCTCAAGCCCAGGGAGCAGCCCATCGAGGGCAAGTCAGAGGGGAAGCCAGACGCCAAAACCGCCGACACCCCCAAGGCGACAGCCCCCGCAAAGAGCGGCCCCGCTCCCAAGGAGGGCAAGGAAACGTCGGCTTCCCCCGCCGCTGGTGCTCCCAAGCCCAAGGAACCCACCGAGAGTAAGACGGAGGCCAAGCCGGACGGCAAGACCACCGACACTCCCAAGGAGACAGCTCCCGCCAAGAGCGGCCCCGTTCCCAAGGAGGGCAAGGAGGGGCCGGTCGCCTCCATTGCGGATACTCCCAAGGCCAAGGAGCAGCCCACCGAGGGCAAGACGGAGGCCAAGCCGGACGGCAAGGTCACCGACACTCCCAAGGGGATAGCCCCCGCCAAGGACGACTCCGCCCCCAAGGAGAGTAAGGAGGCGCCTACCGCCCCC
>NZ_NFLU01000014.1 GCF_002161085.1 Flavonifractor sp. An112
GTCCTGGGGGGCACGGAAATCGAAGGGAGTCCAGTCCGTGCAGGGGGAGGGGAGGGTCAGCTCCGCCCCGTCCTCGGTCTGGCCGTGGCAGAAGGCTTCCTTTTCACCGGCGGACAGATGGAGGTCACCTATCCCCAGCTCAACCTGGACCCTGCCGGTTTCATCGGCGGTAAGGGCGGCAATGGGGCAGAAGCGAGACTCGTTGAGGACTTCCAGCGTAATGGTCTCCCCCGGCTCGGCCCGGAAGGTATACATCTTGGTGTGGGCGTAGCGGGCTGTCTGGTTGTGGTACAGGGCCTGTCCCTGCCTGCCCAGAGGGGCGCCGTGGAGGGCCAGGTCGGCCACCGGGCCGAAGGTGCGGCTGTGGACCAGCATGGCCCGGGAGGCGGCGGTGTTGAACCAGCCCCGGTCCAGCACCGGCTCCGGCTCGCAGGCTCCCAGGAAGCGCCACCTGCCCTCACATAGCACCTCCACCCAGGCGTGGTTGTCGTCGCAGTGGGACCAGCGGGGGGCGTACACCTGCCGGGCGGCCAGACCCACAGCGCGCAGGGCGGACACCAGGAAGGCGGACTCCTCCCCGCACCGGCCGCTGCCGCAGCGGTATACCGTCAGGGGGGAGGCGGTGCGGTCGTCCTGGGCCTGATAGCTGGCCTGCTCGTGGCACCAGCGGTTGACCTCCAGGGCGGCCTCCTCCTGGGACAGGTCCTTCACCCGGTTCCACAGATGGCTGTAAAACAATGCCCGGTGGTCGGACAGATCCTCGTCGTTGACCCGGGGGCAGAGGACGTACTGCTCGTAGGCCTCCCGGCTGAGAGAAGCGCACCAGGGGACGGTCTGGCGCAGCATATGGCTGTGGGCGGCGAAGGCCTCAAACAGGGACTGGGGGTAGCTGTCCCAGTCCTCCGGCAGGGCCTGCCGGATAAAAGTCAGTTCCTGATCCATATGATCCACTCCTTTGGAATGGGGCTATGATATCACATTTCTTTGTGGTATCATAGCCCCAGATAAGAAAAGAAGGTGTTGCCATGATTCTGGAAGTGTGCTGCGGCTCGGCAGAGGATGTGCTGATTGCCGCACAGGCTGGAGCCCACCGGGTGGAGCTGAATTCCGCTCTGTTTCTGGGGGGACTGACTCCCTCCATCGGGGCCATGACAGTGGCCCGGCAGGTGTCCATCCCCATTATGGCCATGGTGCGGCCCCGGGAGGGGGGCTTCTGCTACAGTGAGGCGGAGTTTGCCGCCATGCTGGCCGATGCCCGCGCCCTGCTGGCGGCGGGGGCGGACGGCATCGTGTTCGGCTGCCTCCACCCCGACGGCAGGATGGACAGGGCCCGGTGCGCCGCCATGCTGGAGGTCATTGGGGAGAAGGAAAGCGTGTTCAGCCGGGCCATCGACGTGGTGCCCGACTGGCGGGAGGCTCTGGACGTGCTGATAGAGCTGGGGGTGACCCGGGTGCTCACCAGCGGTCAGGCCAGTTCCGCCCCGGCGGGGGCGGACACCATCCGGGCCATGAGGGAGTATGCCGCGGGGCGCATCCAGATCCTGCCCGGCTGCGGCGTGAAACCGGACAACGCCGCCGCCTTGCTGGCGGCCACCGGCTGCCATCAGCTCCACGGCTCCTTCAAGACCAGCCGGACCGACATCTCTGCCACCCACAACCCGGCAGTGTCCTTCTCCGGCGGGGTATGTCCCCCGGAGGAGCAGGTGCCGGTCACCGACGCCGCTGCCGTCCGGGCGGCAGTGAGTGCCATGGGCAAATAAAAAAGAGGTGTGCCCCATGTCTGTGGGGCACACCTCTTAGCTCATACGGGAAAAATGCTCGATGGCCTTGGCGAATTCAGCAATGGTGCGGTCGGCGTCGCCGTGCTCGATGCCGTCCCGGACACAGTGGTTGAGATGACCCTCCAGCACCACCTGACCCACCTTGTGCAGGGCACTTTTGGCGGCGTTGATCTGCATCAACATCTCCTCACAGGGCACGTCCTCGTCTACCATCCGGTCAATGGCGTTGAGCTGGCCGATGATTTTCTTTAAGCGGCGGTGCAGATTGTCGGCGTCCATACACTGTCTCATGGGCGCTCCCCCTTTCTGTGATGAAAAGGGCTGCTGCGTCCGGCAGCAGCCCTTGACTGGATTCAGCTACGTTCCTCAAAACTGGCGCCGCAGTTGCGGCAGTTGACGGTGATCTTCCCTTTGCCCCGGGGCACCCGCAGATACTGCCCGCAGTTGGGGCATTTGAAATAGCGGTGATCTTTGTCCCGGTGGATGGTGCGCCGCATTTTGAACCAGCGGATGAACGGCCCAAACAGGGCCAGAAACCGGGCGTTTTCCGCCCGACGGCGGTCAATGCGGCGGGAGAACATCCGAAACAGGTCCCACAGCAGCACGGCCAGTGCCAGCCAGGAGATCCATGCCATATGGGGCAGTGCCGATATAAAAATCAGCACCACATACAGGAAAAGCAGGAAAAAGGAGAGGTGATCGCTGCCATACCGTCCGTACATCAATTTTCGCAAAAAATTCATGAGCATGAAATACGGTCGTCTCCTTTGACGTAAGAATTGGGTGCACTTTTGATGTCTATATGATAGCGCCTGCGGCTTTTTTCGTCAAGGATACAACCGTAAACATTTCATGAACGATGGACCGGCGGAGAAGGCGGTACTTGCGGTTTGGAGAAAAAACCGCTATACTGACGGTATCAAATGAGAAGTGACACAAAGGAGGGTCCCCATGGGCCGCATCGACAAGGAAAATTACTATCTGGACATCGCCCAGACTGTGGCCGAGCGGGCCACCTGCCTGCGCCGCTGCTACGGCGCGATCCTGGTAAAGAGCGACGAGATCATTGCCACCGGCTACAACGGGGCTCCCCGGGGCCGGAAAAACTGCGTGGATCTGAACTACTGTACCCGGGAGGCCCTGAATATCCCCTCCGGGGAGCGGTATGAACTGTGCCGCTCGGTCCATGCCGAGGCCAACGCCATCATCTCCGCCGCCCGCAGCGAGACCATCGGGGCCACCCTGTACATGGCCTGTGTGGATCCCGCCACCGGGGAGCTGATCCCCAACTCCACCTCCTGCTCCATGTGCCGGCGGCTCATCATCAACGCAGGCATCCAGCGGGTGGTCATCCGCAACACCAAGACCGACTATTCCGTGGTCCATGTGGAGGACTGGGTTCGGGAGGACGACTCCCTGCCCCAGACCTGAGGAGGAAAGGGAATATGGACAGGCAAAGGGCCTGCTGCAATGGTGCAGCAGGCCCTTTTTAACGGAACAGACGGTCAGCTCTCTTCTTCCGGCGGCTCCACAGTCATGTAAATGTAGGAGGAGCTGTAGTCGTTGTAGTCCTCCTGGCTCTCCGTATAGTAGCCGATGAACAGGCCCTCTTCATCATAATAGGACCGGCAGTTCTCATAGTAGGAGTTCTGTTGGAAGAGGGCGATAAAGTCCTCCCTGAGGGTGTGCTCTTCCCCCAGATTGGGGGACAGGAAGGGAACATCCGCCGAACGGAGGGCCTGGTTCAGGCGGGCCAGATCTGCCTTTGCCTGAGCGATGTTGTCCTCCTTGGAGGCATTGACGTCGATGTCCAGGGAGTAGGTAATGTCCTCCACCACGCCGTCGTTGTTCACCGTGGCGGACAGGTAGGACTGGGTGTCGTTGTCCTCGTGTTCCAGGTAACCCGTTACGCGGTACCCGTAATCCTTGTAATACTCCATGGGGTCGTCGGCATACGCACGGTCACAGGAGACCTGGAACACCCGCTCCAGCTCATCAATCACCACCGCCGCCCGGGCCGCGCCCTCCCTGCTCTCCCGGACTGCCTGCACATAGTACGGCGTCGCCACAGCCAGCTGCAGGGCCAGCGGAACCAGGATGATGACCGCCACCCGCAGCTTGACGGAGGGCAGCTTCATGCCCAGGGCGTCTGCAATGCGCTTGGCGCTTTTCCGGATCTCAAACAGGATGCTCACAATGGCGTGCAGTCCGATCAGTCCGCCCACGGCAGTGCTGATGTCACCCGCAGTCTTCACTCTGTCGTCGTCGGAGCGGGACATGAGCCGCCCGGCGGCGATGGCGGTGTTGGCGGCCAGTACCTCCGCCGAGCGGTCGGTGTAGGATAGATAGGTGTGGGCCTTTTCCTGAATGACCTCCCACTTTTTTCTTCTGACTCCCCATATGACGCTGACACCCTGAAATAAAAACAGGACCATATAGATCAGAAGAATGGCAATTGCCACATAGGCTACCTCCATGCTGGAACCGGACAGGTGAAACACCACGCTTCGGATCATGTCCAGAAAGATCCAGATAAACATGGACAGCAGGCCTGTACACAGATAGGCCGCCGCCGTCACAGGGCGGGTATAGTACTTCTTGATGGTGCGGATTTCTTTTTCCGTCATAAGTTCACATCCTCGTTTCGGCGGGGGAGGCGTGTTTGACGGAACGGACGGTGAGGGTCTCTCCATCTACCGAAAAGCCCACCTCCACCCCGCCGAAGGCCATGCCGTACACCCGGTCGGGGTCGTGCTGGTAGGAGGGCCTGGGGTCCCGGGACAGCACCCCGATGAGAGCCTCCCGCTTGTCCTCCGGTACCTGGGAGAGCAATTCCGGGGGGAACTCCACCTCCAGCACCTTGCCCCCCACGTTGCCGGTAAAGCCGCCGGTGGCCTCCGGATGGGAATCGGCGTAGGGCAGATAGGGCTTGATGTCCAGGATGGGGGTGCCGTCCATCAGGTCGGCCCCCGACACCACCAGCACGGTACCCAGTTTGGGGTCCTTCTGGATGGACTCCAGTTTCACGCAGGACAGGCCGATGGCGTTGGGCCGGAAGGGGGAGCGGGTGGCAAATACCCCCATACGGGTGTTGCCCCCCAGCCGTGGAGGCCGCACCGTGGGGGACCACTTGTCCCGCACCGCCTCAGAAAACTGCCAGATGAGCCAGATGTGGGAGAATTCCTCCAGTCCCCGCAGGGCGTCCGGGTTGCGGTACTCGGGCTCAAAGATGATGGTGGCCTTCAACTCCTCCACCAGCCCGCTCTGCCGGGGAATGCCGAACTTGGTGGGGAAGTCGCTGCGGATGCGGGCGATGATATGCATGGGGATCATTTGCTTCCCTCCTGTGCCTTTTTCAGGGCGGCGGCCACCGGCCGGGACGGGGTAGACCGGTTGTTGCGGGCCAGGATGGCGGCGATCTGCCCGCCTACCTGCTCCACCTCCGCCTTGAAGGCGGTGGCGGACAAACGCAGGGCTCCGTGGCCCAGGATGATGAGCTGCTCCGCCCCGTCGGAGGTGGCTACCCGGACCTGGTGGTGCCTGCCGATCTCATAGGTGGCCCGCTCGATATAAGTGTCCGCTGTCTCCGCCTCTTTGGTATACACAACGTAAATATTATGGTATTTGAATACATCCTGTACATTGCGGGGCACCTTGTAGGCGTCAAATACCAGGATGACCACGCATTTTTTAAAGCCCTGGTAGTTGCTCAGCAGATCCATCAGCAGCTGCCGGGCGGCGTCCAAGTTGGTCTGGGCCACCGCCTTCAGTTCTTCCCAGGCAAAGATGATGTTGTAGCCGTCCACCAGCAGGTACTCCGGTCCCTTGTTCTGGGCCTGGACGTTGTACTTCCCCTCGTCCAGGCTGGTGCGGGCAGGTTTGGGCTGGGGGCGGAAGGAGTTGCGCTCCACCTTGCCGTAGGTGCGCTCGTAGATGGCCAATAACTCCTTGTCCTGCTCCAATGACAGGCCGGGGTTGGAACTGCTCCGCCGTGCGGGGGCGGAGGGAGTCTCAGGCTCCTGGGGTGCGTCCAGGGACAGGCCGCTGTCCACATGGGCCATCTCCTTCACCTGGTCCCACTTCACGTTATACCCCGCCCCGTGGGCGCAGAACACCGAGCCGGTGGGGTTGTCCACGTCACGCTCCGGGTCGTAGCCCAGCGCCTCCACCACGGCCTGCTGGTCGTGGCAGGGGTAGTAGCCCTTCAGGGTGCAGCTGAGCCGCCCCATGCCTCTGGTGTAGGCGGCCACCTCGCTGCCGTAGTCCCGCAGCCCGGCCACCGGGGCGGAGCCGGTGAGGATGGTCAGCTCCCCCGCCGTCTCTGGGGGATCGCAGTCGCCACCCATCCGCTGGAGGTCGCTCATGGCCCGGCCCACCTGGGCGGCAGGCACCTCCAGCCGGAAGGAATACCAGGGCTCCAGCAGGATGTTCTCCGCCTCCATGAGCCCCTGGCGCACCGACCGGTAGGTGGCCTGCCGGAAGTCGCCCCCCTCGGTGTGCTTCAGGTGGGCGCGGCCAGCCAGCAGAGTGATTTTTACATCGGTGAGGGGGGAGCCGGTGAGGACGCCTGGGTGGGCCCGCTCGGCCAGATGGGTGAGAATGAGCCGCTGCCAGTTGCCGTCCAGCACGTCCTCCGGACAGGCGGTATCCAGCACGATGCCGCTGCCACGATCCCCCGGCTCCAACAGCAGATGGACCTCGGCGTAGTGGCGGAGAGGCTCATAGTGGCCCACGCCGATGACGGGAGAAGCGATGGTCTCCCGGTACACGATGCCCCCCTGTCCGAAGGTCACGTCCATGTTAAACCGCTCGGCAATGAGCCGCTGCAAAATCTCCAGCTGGACCTGGCCCATGAGCTGAATATGGATTTCCTTCAACCGCTCGTTCCACACCAGATGGAGCTGGGGGTCCTCCTCCTCCAGCTGGCGCAGCTTCTGCAGGGCGGTGACCGGGTCCTGACCGTCAGGCAGGATCACCTGATAGGTGAGTACCGGCTCCAGAGCGGGGGGCGCACCCTCAGCCTCAAAGCCCAGGCCCTGCCCGGCGGCTGCGGAGCCCAGACCGGTGACCGCCACCACGGACCCCGCCGGGGCCATGTCCACCGGCTGGAATTTCAGGCCGGAGTATACCCGCAGCTGGTCGGCCTTGTCGCTCCAGCCGGGGCCATCCAGCACCGTCTTTACCTTCAGGCTGCCGCCGGTGATCTTCATCCAGGCCAGCCGGTTGTTCTGAGTGTCCCGGGAGATCTTGAAGATGCGGGCGCCAAACTCCTCGCCGTACACCGGACGGGGGGCGTAGCGCTCCAGGCCCCGGAGGAAGTCCTCCACCCCCTCCAGCTTTAAGGCCGAGCCGAACCAGCAGGGAAAGAGCTTCCGCTGGGCGATGAGGGCGGTGAGGACGGCGTTGGCAATGCTCCCTGTCTCCAGGTAGTCCTCCAGTAGAGACTCGTCACACAGAGCGGCCTGCTCACAGAGAGCCTCTTTGTCCCCCATATCCACGCAGCCCTCATTCAGCTTGCTTTTCAGCTCACCAAGCAGAGCGGCCTTGTCCGCCCCCGCCAGGTCCATTTTGTTGACAAAGAGGAAGGTGGGCACATGATAGCGCTCCAGCAGCTTCCACAGGGTATGGGTGTGGCCCTGGACCCCGTCGGCTCCGCTGACCACCAGAATGGCGCAGTCCAGCACCGACAGGGTGCGCTCCATCTCGGCGGAGAAGTCCACGTGGCCGGGGGTGTCCAGCAGGGTGATCTCCATCTGTTCCAGGGGGAGCAACGCCTGTTTGGAGAAGATGGTGATGCCCCGCTCCTTCTCCATAGGGTCAGTGTCCAGAAAGGCGTCCCCGTGGTCCACCCGGCCCAGCTTTTTCAATTTTCCGCAGGTGTAGAGCAGTCCCTCGCTGAGGGTGGTCTTGCCTGCGTCCACATGGGCCAGAATGCCCACGACTAATTTTTCCATAGCTGCCGTCCTTTGCGGTATGATAGGATAGTATATCATGTCCGGGGGAGCGGGGCAAATAAAAAGGGCCCCGAAGGGCCCTTTTGGGAAGTTGGAATCAGCCTTTGGCGCCGTCGCCCATATAGGAGCTGTACAGCGGAGTGGGCAGGCCGAAGCCGCCGGCCACGGGCAAAATCTCGCCGGTGATGAAGGCGGCCCGGTCGCTGGCCAGGAAGGCCACGGCGTCGGCAATGTCCTCGGGACGGCCGGGACGGTTCAGGGGGACGTTTTTCAGGAACAGGTCCAGGAAGGCCTGGGACATATTGTTCAGGGCCGCGTCGGTGGCGGTGAAGCCGGGAAGTACCGCGTTGCACCGCACCCCCTGCCGGGCGTACTGCACGGCGATGTCCTTGGTGAGGAAGTGGATGGCGGCCTTGCTGACGCCGTAGGCGGTGCGGCTCAGGTCGGGATAGAGGCCGCCCACCGAGCCGATGTTGATGATGGAGCCGCCGCCGTTCTTGGCCATGACGGGCACCGCTGCCTTGCTGGGCAGGTACACGCTCTTCAGGTTGGTGTTGACGATGCGGAAGAAGTCGTCGGTGTCGCCGGTCACCACGTCCAGGTCGGTCTTGACGTCGGTGGCGCCGAAGTTGTTGACCAGAATGTCCAGCCGGCCCTCCTTCTTGGCCACCTCTTCCACCATACCGGAGTAACTCTCCTCGTTGGCGGCGTCAAAGTAGACCACCCCGGCCCGCCCGCCGGCGGCGATGATCTCGTCGGCGATCTGCTGACCGGCGTCCATACGGCGCACGCCCAGATAGACAGCAGCGCCCTGGGCGGCCAGAGCCTTGGCGCAGGCCAGGCCGATGCCCCGGGTGGAGGACGAGACCAGCGCGACCTTTTGTTCCAGTTCTTTCATGATGATTCTCCTTTTTAAACCATATGGTATGATTAAGATACTATGATAATAGCACCATCCGCCGTTGGGCGCAAGCATTATTTTTTGGAGCGGATGCAACAAAAGTGCCCCCTCAGGGATGTTAGGGGCGAAAGGGGGGAGGGCAATGGCAGAGGAAACCGGCCTGCGGCAGGTGGTGGAGACCTATGGGAACATGGTGTACCGCCTGGCCCTGGCCCAGACCCACAGCGGCCACGACGCCGACGACGTATTTCAGGAGGTCTTTCTCCGCTATCTCCGCGCCGCCCCGGACTTTCGGGAGGAGGAGCACCGGAAGGCCTGGCTGCTGCGGGTGACGGTAAACTGCTGCAAAAAATTCCACACCTCCTTCTGGCGGCGGCATACCACGGCCCTGTCCGAGGCCATCCCCGCCCGGACGGAGGAGGAGGGGGAGCTGCTCCAGCTGATAGAGGGCCTGCCGGAGAAGTACCGGGCGGTGCTCCACCTCTACTACTACGAGGGCTACGCCACCGGGGAGATTGCGGCCATCCTGGGCCGCAGTCCCAACACCGTCCGCAGTCAGCTGGCCCGAGGCAGGGCCTTGCTGCACGACGCATGGAAAGGAGCGGAAGAGCTATGACGGAAGAGAACTATCGGGCGCTGTTTGACCGGGCGTCCCCCAGCCGGGATCTGGTGGAGGATACCCTGGCGGCGGCGGAGCGGCCCCGGCGGAGGGGCATCCCCGCCAAGCGGCTGGCGGCCGCCCTGGTGTGTCTGGCCCTGGTGCTGGGGGTGGGCAACTATCAGGCCCTGGCGGCGGGGGTCCAAAAGATCATCCGGTTCTTTGCCGGTACCGGGGCGTCGGAGACCCCCGTCATGGTGGTGGAGGAGGCCGACCAGTGGACTGAGGGGGATTGGCTGTGCCAGCTGGACGGGGTGAGCCAGGGGGAGTGGCTGCTGCTGGAACTCTACCTGGTGAGCCCGGAGTTGGAAGAGCATCAGCTGGCCACCCGGAAGCTCCAGGTCTACGCCGGGGACACCCCCCTGGAACAGGGGTGTCTGGTCTACTCGGAGTGGCTGCCCTACAACGGCTTTGCTCCCCAGGGCCAGGCGTGGGTGTCCCTCTCTGGCCTGGACTGTGGGCCGGAGGTGGCCTGGCGGGAGGATGGTTACCAGTCCCGGGTCCACATGGCCTTCCTCTATCGGCTGCCGGAGGAAACGCCCCGGGAGGTGACCTATGAGCTGCTGGATCTGGAGGCGGGCGGGTCCCGCACCGGATTGCTGGAACTCACCTCGGCGGAGACCCTGGCTGCCCACACGGACAGCCGGACCTTTGAGGAGGGCACGGTTACTGCCCTGGTCAGCCAGGATGGACGGCAGCTGTCGGTATACGCCCACCAGGAGGAGAACGACGACGGCCTGCTGCTGACGGGGGCTGCTCTCTTCCACCATCAGGTCACCTTTATCGGGGCCTCCGGGGAGCGTTACCCCGACGCGGGAGAGGGCTTCCGCAGTTTCACTTCCGGCCATGTGAACGTCCAGCTGGCCTCTGCCCCCGACTGGGTGGAGGAACCCATTGTGGCGGTGGAGATCGGGGCGATCAGGCTGGTCTATGAGCATGATACCTGGTGGGACGGTCCAGGAGGAGGCATCGTCCGAACCCAGGATGACGTGGTCTATGGGGACCTGAACTGGGTCATTGATCTAATATAAACCAAACGGGCCTGCTGCAGTTGCAGCAGGCCCGTTTCAGATTTTATCGGGTCCCCGGCCGGTAGGGGGTGAGCAGCCAGCCGGTCATGGGAGGCAGAGCCACCTGCCCGGCGGGCAGCTCCATGCCGGTCATCCAGTCTTTGGCGGCCCAGGGCAGAGTGATGAGCTCAGGAGCTTTGCCGATGTTGACGGCGGTGAGCACCGGCTGACCCTCCCCCTCCCGCAGGAAGGAGAGCAGCTTGCCCTCCGCCTTCCACCAGCGGATGCTCCCCCGGCGCAGGGCAGGCAGCTCCCTCCGGGCCTTGCCCAGGCTGGCGTACCAGCGGCGGAGCACGTCGTCCGCCATCTCCCAGCGGTAGGTCCGGCGGTTGAAGGGGTCCTCAAAGCCCTCGATGCCCGCCTCGTCCCCGTAATAGATCATGGGGGAGCCGGGGAAGGCGAAAAGCACCAGAGCCCCCAGCATCAGCTTGGACCGGCCCAGCAGATATTGCTCCGGGGTAAGGAAGTAGGAGGAACGCCAGTCCTTGTCGTGGTCCTGGCCGTCCCCGCCGTAACCCAGCAGGGTGAGGATGCGGGGGGTGTCATGGGTGCCCAGAAAGTTCATGGCGGAGTGGAAGGCAAAGGGGGGATAGTTCTCCCGGATGGCCTCCATGGTGTTCTTGAAGTGGACGGCGTCGCCCCCCATCAGATAGCCCAGCAGGCTGTTGCGGAAGGGGTAGTTCATCAGGCCGTCGCAGTGGCCCCCCAGGATGTGCTTGCGGCGGACGCCGTAGGCAATCTTGGTGGAGCCGTCCTCCCACACCTCGCCGATGACCACCGCCTCAGGGTTGGTTTCCCGGACGGCCTGGTGGATGCCGTGGACAAAGTCGTCGGGCAGCTCGTCAGCCACATCCAGACGCCATGCGTCCGCCCCCGCCCGCAGCCAGCGGCGGACGATGCTGTTTTCATCCCCGAAGATATAGTCCCGGTAGGAGGGCTCCCCCTCGTTGACGGCGGGCAGGGAGTAGATTCCCCACCAGGAGTCATATTTATCCGGCCAATGGGAGAAATGGTACCACTTGTAGTAGGGACTGTCCTGGGACTGGCAGGCTCCGTTTTCCGGATAGGAGCCGTCCCCGTTAAAATAGCGGCTCACATAGCCCTGGTGGTTGAACACACCGTCCAGCATGATCTTCATGCCCAGCTTGTGGGCGGCGCCGCACAGGGCCTTGAAGTCCTCCTCGGTGCCCAGCATGGGGTCGATTTTCTCATAGTCGCCGGTGCCGTAGCGGTGGTTTTCCGGCGCTTCAAAGATGGGGCAGAAGTAGATGGTCTCCACCCCCAGGTCGTGGAGGTAGGGGAGCTTTTCCATAACGCCCTTCAGGTCGCCTCCGAAGAAGTCCCGGTTGCGGACCTCGCCGTTCTGGTCGGGCCGGTACTCCGGCTCTTCCCGCCAGCTGGTGTGGACGGTGCGGCCCCCGGGCATCCCGGTGGGATCGGGCACTCTGGTGCGGCGGAACCGGTCGGGGAAGATCTGATAGGTGACCCCCTCCCCGAACCAGCCGGGCACCTGGTCGGTGCCGTCGTACACTGTCAGCTGATAGGGGCCCAGCTCCTCCTGGCGGCCGTCCAGCCCTTCCAGACGGAAGGAGTACCAGATCAGCCCCACATGGTCCCCGGTGTCCAGGATGACCTTGAGCACGTCCCGGTCCCCATCAATGCCGTCCCAGGCCATGGGCAGCTCCAGCCGTCGCTCCTGAGAGGACTCAAAGTAGGCGATGAGCACCGCCTGGGAGAAGCCCTCCGTCCGGAGTGGGCGCAGGGTGAGGGATACCTGAGTGCCCGAGGGCACCGCGCCATAGGGCTGTTTATACCGGCTGTCCCGGCTGTCAAAGGTCATTGCATCCAGCAAAGAAAAGACTCCCTTCAGCGGATCAAGGTATTTTCTGTCCCAATGGATTCCATGGTATGCTCGCTGCCGAAGTAATAGTTCACGATCTCACCGGCGGCGCTGGCCAGGTTGGCACCGGAGGCGCCGCCCTCCACCACCATGGAGATGACGATCTCCGGATCGTCATAGGGGGCGAAGAGGACGAACACGGCGTTGGCGTTTTCATCGGCGGACACCTGGGCGGAACCGGTCTTGGCGCCCACTTCCACCGCCAGATTGCTCAGGTACTGGTCCACGGTGCTCTCCTCGTCGTTGGCCACCTCCCACATACCCTTCTTCACCGCCTCCACATAGGCGGGGTCCAGGTCCAGGGTTTCCACAGGCTGAGCCTCATACTCATACACCGTCTCGGAGAAGTCGCTGGATTTCACCGTCTTGAGCAGGTGGGTCTGGTAGCGGTTGCCGCCGTTGACCAGGGTGGCAATGTAGTTGGACAGCTGAAGCATGGTGATCTTGGTGTTGTCCTGACCGATGGCGGCGGACAGCAGGTTGCCGCCGTACCACTCCTGGCCCAGCATGGCGCTGGTTTCCGGGCCGGCTACATAGCCTTCCGCCTCGCTCAGTTCCAGGCCGGTTTTCTGGCCCAGGCCGAACATGGCGGCGTACTCGTCGATCTTATCAATGCCAAGCCGGTGGCCCAGGGTGTAGAAATAGATGTTGCAGGAGTCCCGCAGGGCGTCGGCCATGTTCTCCCAGCCGTGGGTGCCCCGGTATTGACGGTAGATCCAGCACTGGGGATGGTAGTCGCCGTAGGGATAGTGCTCCTCCTCGGGCAGCTGGAGCGCACCGGTATCCTGGATTTCCTCGGTGGGGGTCACCAGCCCCTCCTCCAGGGCGGCAATGGCCACCAGAGGTTTGAAGGTGGAACCGGGGTAATAGATCTCGCTGGTGGCCCGGTTGACAAAGGGGTTGCGGGGATCGTCGGACACCGCTTTATAGGCCTCGGTGCTGCTGTATACGGTGGACAGGTCGTAGGTGGGGTAGGAGGCCATGGCCAGAATGCCGCCGTCGTTGACGCTCTGCACGATGATGGCGCCCTTCTCCTTGGTGTCGGCCAGACTCTCGATGGTGTTGGCCAGCACCTCCTCCACCTTCTCCTGGAGCCGCAGGTCCAGGGTGGTCATGACATGGTTGCCCGGCTCGGGTTCCATAGCCTCGCCGGTCTCATCGTCCACCATCCAGCTCTCGCTGACCACCTTGCCGCTGGTGTTCATCTCCTGGATCAGGGTGCCCGACTTGCCCCGGAGGTAGTCCTCAAAGGCGGCCTCCATGCCGTCGATACCCACTTTATCATTCATATTATAGCCCTTGGCCTTGTAGGTCTCCCAGTTTGCGCTCTGAATGGAGCCCACCCGGCCCAGAAGATGGGCGGCGCTGGTGGTGTTGTACTGCCGGACGGTGGTGGCGGAGATATTCACGCCGGTGAGACTCCGCTCTTTCACGGCTGAGATCACGTCGATATCCACATCCTGGGCAAAGATATACTCGGTCTGCTTCACGTTCTGGCTGCGGAGATTGAGCTCGTACAGCACGCCGATGAGGGCACGGGCGTCGGCGTCGGAGAGAGACTCGTCAATGAGGAAGTACTGCCGCAGGCCGTCGATGACCTCTTCCGCCGTGGGGCCCTCTCCCAGGTCAGCCACGCTGGAGGCGGCGGCCAGGTCGTCGCTGTCCCAGCGGTTGGGAAGAATATCAGTGCCCAGGGGCAGGGCGTTCAGCAGAGATCCCAGGTAGCTGAATTTGACTTTCCCCTCGCTGTTGGTATACACCAGGGCATTTTCATCTGTATAGGTGAAGGGGGCGTCCTTGGAGATGGGCAGGGTATCGGTCCACTCCAGGCCGTTGTCCCGGCAGATGGTGATCAGCTCCATCAAATTGGCGTTGCGCTCCGCCTCCGCCCCCATGAGGGAGGAGTTGAGGGTGATCTCATAGGTGGCACGGTTGCCCACCAGAGAGCGGCCGTACCGATCCAGGATCTCTCCCCGGGCGGCCTCCACTGTCACCGTGTTGGCGATCTTTACCGTGGAAGCGGCCCGGTATTCATCGCCCTTAACGATTTGCAGATTGTAAAGGACCATGACAAAGCCAATCAACAGCAATGCCAGAAGGATGGAAATAATCAGGGTACGGATGTTGAATTGCTTGCCTTCCACGAGTTCAGGTCTCCTTCCGGGGTCAGGGGCGAATGCAAACGGTCGTTTTGTGGTAGAAGTTGGCTGCCGCCCGGTTGACCCAGATGGCGGGGTCTTCCTTCAGGTCGCCGTTGAAGAGCAGATCATTCAGGTTAGCCGGCACGTCCAACGGCTTCAGTACCACATCGGTAACGGTGGGGTCCTCCAGCAGAGGCAGGCGGTCCACCTGCTGCTGCCAGTAGTATTCTGCCGAGCCGTCGGCCAGGGCGGCGGCGGTCCGGCCGGCGGTGCTCATGTCGTAGTAGTGGTAGTAAACAGTGGTGAAAGCCAGCAGGGCCAGCAGCACCGGCACGGCCACCCAGGCCCGGCGCAGCACCTTCTCCCCACCGGCCAGCCGGGGCAGCACTGCCCGGCGAATCCAGCCCAGCCAGTACCACAGGTTGGAGGTCACCAGCCAGAAGAAGAAATAAAACACGATGCTCCGCAGCCGCTCCGGTCCTGCCTCCCCCAGGGCATAGAAGTGGGGGGCGTTCTGGGCGGCGAAGAGGAGAAAGGTAAAGACCGAAAAGACCACAGGCAGGGGGAAGGTGAACTTCACCTTGCCGGTGAGGGCCCACAGCAGGGGGATCATCAGCAGGAATACCATCAGAATGGGCCAGCTGAACCACTCCAGCACATCGGCCCATGCCTGTTCAATGGAGCGGCACACCGCGTCCACCACCCCGATGGGGGGCGCCACGGTGGCCTGCCGGACCTGGTTGCCGGGGGCGACCACGCTGATCAGGAAGCCAGCCACCAGCACCGCCGTGGGAATCAGGGCGGGAAGGAACTTTTTCCGATCCTTCCACAGAAACCACAGCAGGAACAGTCCGCACAGCAGGGTGCCCAGCAGCGCGGAGACATAGTTGCTTCCGCCCACCATCAGGGCGGCCAGTACGCCGGGAATCACCGCCCACAGGGTCTGCCGCCGGGTGGAGGCCAGCTTGAGGGCCACCAGCCGCTCAATCAGCAGCAAAAAGATGCCGTAGGTAAAGGTGTAATATACCGCGCCGTTCCACCAGTAGAAGGTGTCCTTGGGGGACTCTACAAACTGGATGGACAGCAGCAGAATGGGAACGGCCAGGAAAATGACCTGCCGCCAGGTCCCCCCCAGAGCCCGGCACACCAGGGTATGGGCCAGCTTAAAGGTGCCGATGCACAGGGAGGCCAGCATAACCACCGGGGTGAGCCAGTAGAGAAAGGGGGAGAAGGTGAGGGGGGTGAGGGTCATCATGCCAATGGCGGAGAAGGTGCCCTGCCACCCCTTGTAGCAGTTTAAAATATACTTCCAGCTGCCCACCAGAGGAAATTCTCCCTTGAGCAAAGACTCATGAGACAAAAGGGCGTAGCTGTAGTCGTCGGCAGAGGGCCAGTCGTACCGGCCCAGCAGCAGGATGGGGATCAGGCTGATCGCCAGCAGAGCCAGCAGCAGCCAGGGCCCGTATTTTTTCCAGGCCGAATGGATACCTTGCATCGTTATTCTCTCTTTCCCTATAGAACGGTTTTCTTGGGGACCCGGTGAAACACCCACAGGAAGAGAGCGTATACCGGAAATACAAATACCATGGACCAGGCGATCTCCCGCCCGGCCAGGGACAGCATGGCGGGCAGCGTGGCTGTGCCCGCCAGCAGCCGGGAGAGGATGCGCACAGCGTCGATACACACCAGGGCCAGCAGGGAGCACAGCAGACAGCCCAGCAGGTTCTGCCGCAGCACATACTGGGCCAGCGCCCCGGCGCCGAAGCCCAGCAGACACAGGCCCAGAGTCATGGCGCCGTCGGGGTTGAAATAGACCGCGTCGCACAGAATGCCCACGCCCAGGCCAAACCCGGCACCGGCCACGGTACCCTCCAGCACCGCCACTGCGATGGCGGCCAGAGGCAGCAGCATGGGGGCCACCCCAAACAGGGGAAAGCGGTTGAGGATATAGACCTCACAAAACCACACCGGCAGCAGGGCAAGGGCATATACGCCCCACTTGATGAAAAAATCCTGTCTGGTCACAGGGTACGTTCCTCCTTCAGGGTCTACTCCACAATGGTAAAGTCCTTGATGACAAAGACCTGCTGGAGGTTGCCCAGGTCAGTCTCGGGGACGATGACGGCATAGTCGGTCATACCGGAGGCGTCGGTGCGTACCTCCTCCACATGGCCGGCCACCAGCCCGGAGGGATAGACGCCGCCCCGGCCCGAGGTGGTCACCAGGTCGCCCGACATGAGCTGGCTGTTCTCCGGCAGGTAGGTCAGCTTCAGCTTGCCCTCGCCCATGAGGGCCAGGTCGCCCTCCAGAATGGCGGCGCCGCCGGTACGGACCAGCTGACCGCCCATCTCGGTGTTGGCGTCAATGAGGGTGCGGACGGTACACCAGTTCTCGCCCACCTCGGCCACGATACCCACCAGATTCCAGTATTCGTCCACCACGCAGTCATCCACTTCGATCCCCTGAGCAGAACCTTTACTCAGGGTGAGGGTGGACTCCCAGTTGGAGGTGGAGCGGGCGGTGACCATGGCGGCCTCCTTGGTGAACTCCTTGCCCTTGGGGGTGAGCTCCAGCAGGTTGTACAGCCGCTCGTTCTCCTGGATGGCGGCCTCCGCCTCCCGGATCTTGGCCTGCAGTTCGGCGTTCTCCTTCTTCAGGTCTGCCAGCTTGGTCTTCATCTGCTCCAGCTCAAAGGCGTCGGAATAGCGCTCCTCCGCCCAGTTGGTGACGGCGCTGATGCCGTTGCGGACCGGGGTGGTGATGAAATTGACAAGGTTGGCCACCGGGTTGGCCTTGCCTCCCAGCAGCATGGAGACTACCGTCGTCACCAGTGCCAGCAGGATGGCGGCGATCAATATCAAAAGTCCGTTACGCCGGAAAAAGTCCTTCACGCCTGCATCCAGCCTTTCTTACCGTGCTGCGGCCAGGGCCATACAGTCCATGCCCAGCTGTCCCAGGATCTGACCCAGACGGCACACCGGCAGACCCATCACATTATAATAGTCGCCGCTGATGCCCTCAATGAACAGGGCCCCGTAGCCCTGGATGCCGTAGGCCCCCGCCTTGTCCATGGGCTCGCCGGTGGCGATATAGGCCTCGATCTCCTCAGCGGTCAGGGAGCGGAAGGTGACGGCGGTTTCCTCCCACTGGCTGAACACCTGCTCTCCCCGCAGTACGGTGAGGCCGGTGTATACCTGGTGCCGGTTGCCCGACAGCAGGGAGAGCATCCGGAAGGCCTCCTCTTTGTCGGCAGGCTTGCCCAGCACCACCCCGTCCAGGGCCACTACCGTGTCGGCGGCAATGACCACCGTGTTGGGGTCGGCCTGGGCGGCCACCGCCTGGGCCTTTTCCAGGGAGATCTGCCGCACCAGCTCCGCCGGAGGCAGGCCCCGGTCCATATGCTCGTCGATGTCGGGGGTGACGATGCGGAAATCCCGCACCCCCATCTGCTCCAGCAGCGCCCGTCTCCGGGGGCTTTTGGAGGCCAGAATGATATCCATGCGATTTTCGTTCCTTTCCATTATTGCCCGGTGGACCCAAAGCCGCCGGTCCCCCGGTCGGTCTCATCCAGCTCGGCCATCAGCTCCAGCTGGGGCAGTACCACCGGGGTCATCACCAGCTGGGCGATCCGGTCGCCGGGGTGGATGGTGTAGGGCTCCTCAGACAGATTGGTGAGCCCCACCATGATCTCACCCCGATAGTCGCTGTCAATGACACCCACCCCGTTGGACAGGGAGATGCCGTGCTTGATGCCCAGCCCCGAGCGGGCGAACACCAGAGCCACATACTCCGGCCCCGGCAGGGCGATGGCAATGCCGGTGGGGATCTTCACCAGCTGCCGGGGTGCGATGATGATATCTTCCTCGATGCAGGCAGACAGGTCCATACCGGCGGAGCCGGCGGTGGCCCGGCTGGGCCAGGGCAGGTCCCGGCCGATTCTGGGGGACACCGCTTTGATTCTCAGCTTCATCTATGGTTACTCCACATCTCGATAATAAAGACCACGGGTGTACTCGTTGGGGCTCCAGCTGCCCTGCTCCAGATAGCGCCGGGTCACCTGGACGCACTCGTCAGGGGTTTCGGTGGTGAACAGCAGCCGCTGGGCCCACAGGCCGATGCGGCGGTAGTCGGCGGCCTTGTCCGCCAGGAAGAGCTTCTGGGAGTTGAGCAGCTCGTTGCGGCAGCCGGGGGCCTTCACCACCGGGAACTTGGCGCCCTTCCGGTCGGTCAGAATGTTGGTGCCCTGGCAGCCCTGTTTGCAGCCGCCGGTGCGGTTTTGAATGATGCAGTTTTCCATGATCATCAGGGGCAGCCGGCCGTAGGTGATGAGCTCGGTGTCCAGACTTTTGGAAATATCCCGGATCTGGGGGAACTTCAGCTCAAAGGACAGGGTGAGGGAGGAGAAGCCCAGACGTTTATATTCTTTCACAGCCTGAGCGTTATAGACCTCCAGACCGAAATCTCCCCGCAGGGTGAAGCCCAGTTCCTTGGCCACCTGAATCATGCCCAGGTTGCCCACCAGGGCATCTTTTACCCCCAGGTCCTTCACCTTTTTCAGGTTCTCCACCATCTGGGGGAACTCCCGATCCCAGGCAATACGGGGCAGGATTACCCCGATAGAGGTGCCCGCCGGGGCGTTGGCTTTCTCCGGATGGGCGGCCAGTTCCTCCAGGGGGATGTAGACCAGGGCGGGTCCCAGGTCCAGCAGCTCCTGGGTGACCTGATCCGCGGAGCGCACCGAAATGGTGAGAGCGGGGGCCTCCCGCCGGTTCTCATACCGGGCGCCGGGGTGGTATTCGCCGGTGCGGCGCTGGGGCAGCTGTTCCCGCTGCTTTGTGAGACCGTCCAGGGCATCCCGCCGCAGGGCATTGAGGGTGGACAGCGGCAGGGACAGGCCGTCCTCCACCAGCACCCGCATCCGCTCCGCCCGATAGGGGGTGCCGCCGGTGCGGGCAAGCTGCTTCTCCACCGCGTCGGCCGTCAGGGGACGGGTGCGGGCTTCTTCGGGCACCGGACCCTCCACTGTGGATACCCGGCCCTCGGGGTCCTTCACGCCCACATGGGCGGGCTCGCCGGGGCGGAGCATGGCGTAGAAGGTGACGGGCACCCGCTGGGCCTCGCCGCTCTGGTAGGTGTTGCGGGCGGCGGCGAAGAGCTCCTTGGGCTCGCGGGTCTCCTCCCGTACGCCAAACATATGGCTCCCCTGCTGGTCCAGGTAGTAGCCCTGGGTAAAGCCCTGACGGGAGAAGGCCGCCTGAAGCTGCTCCATCTCCTGGGGGGTAGGTTCCCGGTCCTCATGGATGGCCCGGGAGAAGATGCCGGTGACCACCGCCACATATTCGGGCCGCTTCATCCGGCCCTCCAGCTTGACGCACGTTACCCCCATCTTCCGCAGCTGGCGCAGGTAACCCGCCAGAGACAGGTCCTTCAGGGACAGGGGATAGGAGTCCGCCTTGCCCTCCCAGCCGTATTTCAGCCGGCAGGGCTGGGCGCACAGGCCCCGGTTGCCGGAGCGTCCCCCGATGACGGAGGAGAGGAAGCACTGGCCCGAGTAGCACATACACAGCGCGCCGTGGGCAAATACCTCGATCTCAATGGGAGAGCGCTGGCAGATATATTCGATTTGGTCCCGGGACAGCTCCCGGGAGAGCACCGCACGGGTCATGCCCAGATCGGCCACCATTTTGACGCCGTCCAGATTGTGGACGGTCATCTGGGTGGAGGCGTGGATGGGCAGATCAGGAGCCACCTGGCGGACCATCCGCAGTACGCCCATGTCCTGCACCAGCACCGCGTCGGCTCCCAGAGTGCTGGCCTCCACGGCAAAGTCGGCGGCCTGAGGCAGCTCCCGGTCGGTGAGCAGGGTGTTCAGGGTCAGATATACCTTGGTTCCCCGCACATGGCAATAAGAAACCGCCGCCGCAAATTCCTCCCGGGAGAAATTCTTCGCGTTGCGGCGGGCATTAAAATCTCCGTATCCCAAATAGACGGCGTCCGCGCCGTTCTGTACAGCCGCCGCCACGGCCTCCATGGACCCGGCGGGGGCGAGCAGTTCCAACATACGATCCCTCCCGGAGCAGGGGGGCAGAACGCCCCCCGTTTCCTTACTTCTTATTCTGCAGCTTGAAGATCTCCCGTTTCGCCTCGGAGAGCTCCATCTTCAGCTTGGTGGCTTCCTCCAGATATTCCTTCAGCTGGCGGCGCAGGTTTTCCGCCGCCTCCACCTCTTTAAAATATTCATCGGCGATATTGACCGCCGCCAGGACAGCTCCGTCTACCAGGGAGACGCGGGCGCCCTCCATGACCTCCCGCACCTTTTCGTCCACGTGGGCTGCCACCTTCTCGGTATAGCCGGCGTCCTCGGTGCCAACCAGGGTGTACTCCTGCCCGGCGATGGTAACGGCGACGCGGTTTTTCATGCAAACCCCTCCTGACCATAATAATTTATAGTATTATATCACATCCAGCCCTGGAAGAAAAACAAATTCTTCGTGAATTTTCGAGGGCGCGCAAAAGGCCCGTGGGCGGAATGATTCATTCCGCCTACGGGCACCAAAGGGAATCGGGATCATTAAACCACTGTCTTAGTGGGTAAACTGAGAACATGGTAAAATAACATATTTTAATATTCTGTTAGAATTATAGATGGAGTTGTCTCAAAAATAGAGATAAAATCAGGCCAAGTAGGATACTGAACAATGTAAGACTTGGTTGCGCTTTCAATACGGCAAGGTGTAAATATAATTGCAAGTGTCCCATAGCTCTTAACGAAAGCGGTTTCTGATGGGATCCTATATTCAACATGGTGCGTTGTCATACCGGTAATTGGATTATACACATCAAATTCTACCTTATTTATGGATCCCCAGAATGCCCCAACAAGAATACGGTGGGTTGGATAACTACCATCATGCATTGTTTCGCCAGGGCTCGGGCCGGCAAATTCATATGTTGTTGATTTAGATATACCAGCTGCTATTTCTACAGCACTAATAAGCTCTCCGGTGGCAATGCCTATAGAAATAGTACCCGAGCGTTCTGAAGTGGCTCCAATTGGCAGATCGCATATATACTTCCCTTTTAGTGCTGAAAATGCCTGAAAAGGAGTAACAGTACAATTATCTACTAGACTGTTGGGATAGAGCGAGTCGAAATAGGAGGCCATTTCTCTTTCGGTAGCTAGAACAGAAAGTGAGGTCATAAGACCGGAAAAATCGTAAGAGTCATTATCATAATAATTTATAGCTGTCTCTGCTATTTTTTGAAGAGTAGTTTCGTCCGCTTGAGAGATAGATATATTGCACAGACTTTCCACAAGTTCTATTTCATTAGGGTAGGCATTTATGATAGATTGTGCTCTGTAGTCTGCCATTAATAAATCTTCTTGAATATCGCTGCTGGAAAGTGCAGAGGCGGGGACTAGTGAGGACAGAACAGCTATAAACAATAATGCAGATATTAAGCGCTTATTCATTGAGTCCAAACCTCCTTAATGAAACGGAGTTTTCCTACTCTTAGCATGGATCAGGATTAGAATAATTCCAATCAAATAGATTACAACAAAGAAAATAAGGAAGTTGTTCAGGCCGGTGTAGCGCATATTGCCCCACAAATCTCCGTCCCAAGAACCATCAAACGTCAGGAAAAGAGAAATGCCTAAGACCATCATGCTACCAATCAGCCCAGTACAAGCAAATATAATATCAAAGATTATTTTATATGGATTCGGTTCCATTTTTCTGCACTCCTCCCCCTCTGTTTAAATGTTAGATTGCTTGGGTTGAATATTAAAAAAACTAGCAGGGAATAGCGTTCAAAGCAGAGATATTCCGGTTAGCGTACTTGACAGCAAAGCAGTGATATCCTCCCAGAAAGCGATAGATTAGCCCATCGGCTTCACCCCTTTCCTGCTGCACGGTAGGCGGGAAGATCCGCCTTCCACCTGCTTCTTAATAGTTGACAGAACCGGAAACACCGACCTTATAAGATGCGTTATTTCGGATGGCCAGCGTATAGGTACCGGCCTCCGTCATTTCAATTGTTTTGCTGATTTGTCCGCCGGTGACGGTGAAATAGTGGAAGGAGCCGTCTGAATAGATCAGTCCCACGTCCAGTTTTGCGGTAGAGGGGGTGTAGGTGGCGTTGATGGTGATGGTTTCTCCCGCAGACATGGAAAAGCTGCTGGAGGCCTTTGACAGTGTATTTGCAGAAATTCTAATATTATAGGTTTCAGTCGCTCTGGATTCAATAAGGCTGTCTATTTGATGCTCCAGAAGAGACTTTGCACCCACACCGTGCGTCATATCACATTGGATCGCAAAAGTCGGGCTTTGCATACTGAGACACCCCAGCAGGGCAACACAAGCCGTTACTGCTTTTAACCTATTTTTACAATTCATTCCCATGGCACTAAATCAAACTCCTCTCCAACATTTACATTTTCTTCTACTACTAGATCGTCTGAAAACATTTTAGCATCCCCGCTTGTGCCGGCGATTCCAAAGCCGATCCAGATTCCCAGGACCAGGATGCCAGCGGCGGCAAAGGCCAGAACCGTCGCCAGCAGAGCTGTCCGCCGCCTGTGGGGCTCCCGCACCGCCGGGCACTCCGGCTGCGCCTCCGGTTCCGTCATTTCCTCCCGGGGCTGGGCTGTTTCAGGGCCGTATACCAGCTCGTTCAGGGACACCCCGTACAGCTGGCTCATCTGGATCAGGCTGTCCAGGGAGGGCGTACCCACGCCGGTCTCCCACCGGGAGATGGCCTGCCTGGACACGTTCAGCCGCTCCGCCGCATCAGCCTGGGAAAGCCCCATGGCTTTCCGCGCCTCAACCAGTCTCTCTGTCAATTTCATCTTTCTTCACCTCAATAGCCTAGCTGATACCTGATTTTTTGTAAACATCATCTCCGTTGCACATGAGCAATGAAGCGTTGCGTGCCTCAATTCTACCGCCATTTGCCCGATCCCGCAACCTGTGGTCCATCCAGCCTCCTCCGCACATGACAAAGCCCGGGGGCGGAATGGATTGATTCCGCCCCCGGACTCTGGAAGGGAATAAGAATAGGGAGCCGCATTTTGCAGACGCGGACATGGCTGCGTCATCTCTATCCTTAAAAATCAGCTTATCCAATGGAGAAGTTTTTGTAAACCACATATTTGTTGCGGAGGGGGCAACGGAACGTTGCCCCTACATTTTGTGCGGTTTTTCAAGGGAAAACAGATTGTCTGCTGAGGAAATGCAAATAAAAATCCCATGAGCGGAATCCATGGATTCCGCTCATGGGATCGAATAGATTGAGGTCAGAAGCGCAAGACCCGGCACAGCCGAAGGACCATGATCAGGTCAAACAGCAGAAAGAGAGCGCCGGAAATGCGGGTGGAAATGAGAAAGAGGTGGGTAGGTTCCGCCGACTTGATCCAGGGACTGCGGCTGATCCGCCAGAGCTCCCACATTGCGCCCGGACAGATCAGGCTGACCAGACCGGCCAGCGCGAGGACGATTACAACCAGCCATTCAAACACGCCCATCATAGATTCCCCCCCCTCATAACCGGGCCCCGCAGTGGGGGCAGATGCCCTCCGCGCCCACGTCCCGCTCCCGAAGCCGTCCGCCGCAGCGGGGGCAGCGGCAGAAGCGCCAGGCGATGAGTATCATCAGCAGGATCATCACGCCGAGCAGGAGGAACACCGCCCAAAGGGGCAGCAGATCCTTCAGGAACAGGACCAGCAGCCCAGCCGCGGCCAGAATCCGCAGGCAGGTCCAGCCCACCCGGCAGAGGGGGGCTTTTTGTCCGGGGGAGGGCGGGGCCTCCACCGCTGGAGCGGCACGGAGGGCGCTCCACAGCAGATAGCCATCCACAGCGATCAGGCAGACCAGCAGGATGGCGTTGGGGAGCAGGCCAGTCATCCCGCCCGCCAACAGGGTTTTTCCAATCTGGTAAACGCTTCGCAGGGTGAGCAGCAGGCTGACGGCACACAGCAGCCAGAGGTAACTCTGCCGGGTCATGGCAAGGCCCCCTTTCCAAGGCTTGCAGGTGGATCTCTTCACAATCATTGTACCATTTTTCCTTTGGAATGCAATTGATTCCCAAGAAAAACACATCTCCGGAAATGTTTACTGCGGGATTGTGCCCAACCCCCGGAATGTGGTATGATAACAGGTACGAGATCACGAGGGAAAGAGGGATGCCCTATGCCGGAGCTGCTGCTGCCGGGCAATATCATATCCATGGACGCCCGGGCCGCCGACCGGCTCACCGCCTGCGGCAACGGGGACGCCGCTCTGCTCTACCTGTGGCTGCTCCGCCACGGGGGGGTGCTGGACCCCGCCCAGGCTAGGAAGGGACTTAAGTGGGACGGCCAGCGGCTGGAGGAGGCCTCCGCCGCCCTGGTGAATCTGGGCCTGTCCGACGGCAAGACCCAGGCCGAGGCCCCCCCCATCCCCGCCCCCCAGGGTCCGCCGGACTACACCGCCGCCGACATCACCCGGGAGATCGAGGACACCACCTCTACCTTCCCCGGTCTGGTGAACGAGGTCCAGCGGCGGCTGGGCAAGGTGCTGTCCACCGCCGATCTGAAGAGCCTGTACACCCTGTACGACTACCTGGCTCTCCCCGCCGAGGTGATCTGCCTGCTGGTGAGCTGGTGCGTGGAGGAGTTTGAACGGAAATACGGCGTAGGCCAGAAGCCCCGGATGTCCCAGGTGCTGAAGGAGGGCTTCGCCTGGAAGCGGCTGGGGGTGGATACCGCCCAGGCCGCCGACGCCCACCTGAAACGCAAGAGCCTCTACCGCACCCGGGAGGGGGCCATCCTCCAGCTGCTGGGTCTCAAGCCCCGGCCCCTGGTGGAGAAGGAGAAGCGGAAGGTGGCGGCCTGGACCGACATGGGCTTTTCCGACGATGTGCTGCGGCTGGCCTACGAAAAGACGGTGTACAAGAAGCAGCAGATGGACTGGGATTACATGAACGGCATCCTGACGGGCTGGCACAAGAAGAACCTACATACCCTGGCGGAGATCGAGGCGGGGGACAAGCCCGCCCGGACGGCCCAGAGCGCTCCCTCCGCCGGCAGCAGGCCGGCCATGCAGGACCACCCCGCCGCCCCCGGCGATGTGGACCGGCGTGTGCGGGAGGATCTGGAACGGATGCGGGAATTTCTCCGGCAGGAGAAGGAACGGGACAAGGAGGGATAAGCCATGGGATACGAAGCCAGCGTGCTCTACCGGGCCACCAAACGGCTGGAGGAGGGCCGCCGCCGGCGGGAGGAGGCTCTTGCCCGCCGCAAGACGGAGATCTATGCCCAGCTGCCCCGGGTCCGGGAGATCGACAAGGAGCTGAAGGGGACGGTGTACCAGATCATCGCCTCCTCTCTGCGGGAGGGGCGGGACCCCGGCCCCTCCATCCAGGTCATCAAGGACCACAATCTGTCCCTCCAGGCCGAACGCACCCAACTGCTCCTCCAGAACGGCTGGGGGGCCGACGCCCTGGACGAGCAGCCCGCCTGTCCCAAGTGCAACGACACCGGCTGGGTGGGCGCCCGGATGTGTACCTGCCTGAAAAAGCTGTGCGGTGAGGAGCAAATTAAGGAGCTGTCCAAGCTGCTGGATCTGGGCGAGCAGTCCTTTGAGACCTTCTCCATGGATTACTACTCCCCTCTGCCCTGGCCGGGGGAGGTCATGTCGCCCCGGGAGAACATGGAGTTCATCTTCGACCTGTGCTCCAACTACGCCCGGAAGTTCGGGCGGTTCAAGCTGCGCAACCTGTTCCTCTCCGGTGCGCCGGGACTGGGCAAGACCTTCCTGTCCGCCTGCATTGCCCGCACCGTGTCGGAAAACGGCTTCTCCGTGGTATACGATACGGCGGTCAACGTGTTTGCCCGGTTTGAGGAGCAGAAGTTTGCCCGGGACAAGCTGGACGCCGACGAGGCCAAAGACGAGACAAAGCGCTACTTGGGCTGCGACCTGCTGATTCTGGACGACCTGGGCAGCGAGCTCACTACCCCCTTCGTCCAGTCCGCCCTGTATACCCTGGTCAACTCCCGGCTCATGGCGGGAAAACAGACGGTGATCTCCTCCAACCTGACCATGACCCAGGTGCGCCAGCGCTACACACCCCAAATTTCCTCCCGGCTGGAGGGGGAGTACCGGGTGCTGCCTTTCTACGGGGAGGACATTCGCCTGCAAAAGAAACGGGATTTATAAACCATTGATAAAGGAGAACTACCATTGAACGAGATCATTCTGCTCAAGCTGGGGGAGCTGGTCCTGAAGGGCCTGAACCGCCGCACCTTTGAGGATAAGCTGATCGCCAACGCACGCCGCCGCCTGAAACATTATGGCGATTTCAAGGTGTACTGCAAGCAGTCCACCATGTATGTGGAGCCCAAAAACGACGACTGCGACCTGGACGGGGCCTGGGAGGCCATGACCAAGCTGTTCGGCGTGGTGGGCCTGAGCCGGGCCCGGGCCTGCGAGAAGGACAAGGACGCCATGCTTCAGACCGCCATTGAGTATCTGGGGGACAAGCTGGCCGCCGCTCACACCTTCAAGGTGGAGTCCAAGCGGGCCGACAAAACCTTCCCCATGACCTCCATCCAGCTGTCCCAGTATGTGGGAGGCGAGCTGGACGAGAAATACCCTAACTTGAAGGTGGACGTACACCATCCGGAGCTCACCGTCTATCTTGAAGTACGGGACTACGCCGCCTATGTCCACGCCGACCCGGAGCCGGGCGCCGGCGGTCTGCCGGTGGGCGTGGGAGGCCGGGCGGTGAGCCTGCTGTCCGGCGGTATCGACTCCCCGGTGGCTTCCTGGATGATTGCCAAGCGAGGCATCGCCCTGGAGATGGTCCACTTCTTCTCCTACCCCTACACCTCCGAGGAGGCCAAGCAGAAGGTGCTGGACCTGGCCAAGCTGCTCACCCCCTGGTGCGGACGGCTCACCGTCCATGTGGTACCCTTTACAGAGATCCAAGAAGAGTTAAGGCGCAAGTGCCCCGAGGAGCTGTTTACCGTGCTTATGCGGCGGTTCATGATGCGCATTGCCCAGGCGGTGGCCGCCCGGTGCGGCGCCGGGGCCATTGTCACCGGCGAGTGCCTGGGCCAGGTGGCCAGCCAGACCATGGAGGCCATGCGGGCCACAACCGCCGTGTGCGACCTGCCTATCCTTCGCCCCGTAGTGGGCATGGATAAGGAGGAGATCGTGCGGATTGCCCGCAAGATCAACACCTTTGAGACCTCCATCCTGCCCTACGAGGACTGCTGCACTGTGTTCACCCCCCGCCATCCCCGTCTCCGCCCGGTGCTGGGGGAGCTGGAGCACGCCGAGGAGGCCCTGGATGTGGAGGGCCTGGTGAAGGCCGCCGTGGAGGGCATCGAGCGGGTACAGGTATAAGGAATGCGGGCGACCACAAGGGTCGCCCCTACAATGCAACCAGTAGGGGCGGGCTTTATCCCCGCCCGTTCCCTAATTCCAACAAAGGAAGTGTTTGCCTCATGTCTCATACCGCTGAACTGATCGCGGTGGGCACCGAACTGCTGTTAGGAAATATCGCCAACACCGACGCCCAGATGCTGTCCCAGGGGCTGAGCGCCCTGGGCATCAACGTCTACTACCACACGGTGGTGGGGGACAATCCGGACCGGCTGCGCGCCGCCGTGGAGCTAGCCAAGACCCGGGCGGATATCATCATCACCACCGGCGGCCTGGGTCCCACCTGCGATGACCTGACCAAGAATGTGCTGGCCCAGTGCTTCGGCAAGCAGCTGGTGTTCCATGAGCCCTCCGCCCGGCGGATCGAGGCCTATTTCCAGCGGCTCCATCCCAACCGCCCCATGACAGACAACAACTACCAGCAGGCCATGCTGCCTGAGGGTTGCACCGTGCTGGAAAACGACTGGGGCACCGCCCCTGGCGTGGCCTTTGAGGCCGATGGTGTCCGGGTCATCATGCTCCCCGGCCCGCCCCGGGAGTGCAGGGCCATGTTCACCTACCGGGTGGTCCCCTATCTGAAGGACCTGGCCGACGGGGTCATTGTGTCCCGCACCCTGAAGCTCTTCGGCATCGGGGAGTCCTCCATGGAGGCCCAGCTGCGGGAGCGCATGAACGCCATGACCAACCCCACCCTGGCCCCCTACGCAAAAGAGGGGGAATGTGAGCTCCGCATCACCGCCAAGGCTGTCGACGAGGAGGCCGCCCACGCCCTCATTGACCCGGTGGAGGCCGACCTGAAGGCCCACTTCGGCCCTCTGGTCTACGGAGTGGATATTCCCTCTCTGGAGGCGGCGGTCTTTGCCCTCCTGAAGGAGAAGGGCCTCACCCTGGGTACCGCCGAGAGCTGTACCGGCGGACTGGTGGCCAAGCGGATGACCGATCTGGCCGGGGTATCCTCGGTGTTCCGGGGGGGCGTGGTGAGCTACGCCACCGAAGTGAAGCACACCGTCCTGGGTGTGGACCAGGACCTGCTGGACCAGTACGGCGCTGTCAGCGAACCAGTGGCCCGGGCCATGGCTGAGGGGGCCCGGAAGGTGCTGGGCTGTGACCTGGCTATCTCCACCACCGGCGTGGCGGGCCCTGACCCCGACGAGCGGGGCAACCCGGTAGGGCTGGTGTTCATCGGCCTGGCCACCCCCGACGGCACCTGGGTCCGTAAGGTGAATCTGTCCATGGGCCGCCAGCGCATCCGCCATATTGCCGCCAGCCACGGCTTTGACCTGGCCCGGCGATATCTGTCCGGTCTGGAGCTGAAATAAACAAAACACGGTGTATTTTCCGGAAAGGAAAATACACCGTGTTTTTATTTTCGGGGGTTACTCCTGCTCATCCTGAGGGTTGGATTCCTCCTCCTGAGCCTCCTCGACTGCCTGATAGGCGGCGGGGGGCTGGATGGCGGCGGGATCGGTGAACACCAGCTCGAAGGCGGCGGCGTCCATATTCTCGTACTTCAGCAGGTAGTCGGCCACAAAGTCCAGCTCCTTGCGCCGGGCGGAGAGGATCTCCACGCAGCGGTTGTAGGCGCCGTCGATAAGGCCCTTGATCTCCTGATCAATGAGGGCGGCCACTTCTTCCGAGTAGTTCTTGGTCTGGGCCATGGAGCGGCCGATGAACACCTCGTCGTGGCCGGAGTCAAAGACCACGTTGCCCACCTTGTCGCTCATGCCGTAGCGGGTGACCATATTGCGGGCGATGGCGCTGGCCTTCTGCAGGTCGTTGCCCGCTCCGGTGGAGATATCGCCCAGGGCCAGCTGCTCGGCGGCCCGGCCGCCCAGACAGACGGCAATGCGCTCGGTGAGCTGCTGCTTGGACTGGAAGGTCACATCCTCCTGGGGCAGGGAGATGGTCATGCCGCCTGCCATACCACGGGGGATGATGGTGATCTGGTGGACCGGGTCCTGGGTCTTGAGGTCGTGGATCACAATGGCGTGGCCCGCCTCATGGTAGGCGGTGAGCTTGCGCTCCCGCTCAATGACCACCCGGCTCTTCTTCTCGGGACCGGCGATGACCTTGATGACAGCTTCGTTCAGGTCCTTCATGCCGATGAAGCGGCGGTGCTGGCGGGCGGCCAGCAGGGCGGCCTCGTTCATCAGGTTCTCCAGGTCGGCGCCGGTAAAGCCGCCGGTACCCTTGGCCAGCTCCGCCAGAGACACGTCATCTCCCAGGGGCTTGTTGCGGGCGTGGACCTTCAGAATGGCCTCGCGGCCCTTGATGTCGGGATAGCCCACATAGACCTGCCGGTCGAACCGGCCGGGCCGCAGCAGGGCGGGGTCCAGGATGTCCTGCCGGTTGGTGGCCGCCATGACCACCACGCCCTCGTTGTTGCCGAAGCCGTCCATCTCCACCAGCAGCTGGTTGAGGGTCTGCTCACGCTCGTCGTGACCGCCGCCCAGGCCCGCGCCTCTCTGGCGGCCCACGGCGTCGATCTCGTCGATGAACACAATGGCGGGGGCGTTCTTCTTGGCCTGGTCAAACAGGTCACGGACACGGCTGGCGCCTACGCCCACATACAGCTCCACGAAGTCGGAGCCAGAGATGGACAGGAAGTGGACGCCCGCCTCTCCGGCCACCGCCTTGGCCAGCAGGGTTTTACCGGTGCCGGGAGGGCCTACCAGCAGTACGCCCTTGGGGATACGGGCACCCAGGTCCAGGAACCGGCGGGGGTCCTTGAGGAACTCCACGATCTCCTGCAGTTCTCCCTTCTCCTCCTCGGCACCGGCCACGTCGTCAAAGGTGACCTTCTTCTGCTCGTCGGCAACCGTGCGGGTACGGGCCCGGCCAAAGCGGGCGGTGCGGTCGGCTCCGCCGCCTCCGCCCCCGCCGCCGGCCTGGCGGAGGAACATGAAGTACCAAAGCATACCAAAGACCACCAGCACCGCGATCCAGGGCAGGAAACTGACCCAGAAGGGAGGCTCGAAGCCGGCGGGGTAGTCGTAGTCCTGGATAATCCCCAGCTGCATCTGCTCCACGATCAGGTCGTTGAAGTCGTTGTAGAACCACTGGGGATTGGCCACGTCGTAGGTGACGGTGGCTTTGCCGCCCACCGCCTCCTTCAGCCAGAGGGTGACGGTTTTATTGTCCAGCTCCACCTTGGTGACCTGCTGCTGTTCCAGCAGGCGGCGGACCTGGCCGTAGGTCATGTTGTCCCCGGTGTTCATGCCGCCCCGGAGGATAAAGATGGATACGATCAGCAAAATGGCAATGAGTACATAAAAGCCTACGTCCCGCAGGCTTCCGTTACGTTTCAAGGAACAGACACGTCCTTTCCGGGTAGATTTGAGGAGCCTTATTCCCCGCCGTACACGGAGGGCTTCAGCACGCCGATGTAGGGCAGATTGCGGTACTTCTCCGCGTAGTCCAGGCCGTAACCTACCACGAAGTAGTCGGGGATGGAGAAGCCGGAGTAGCTGACCTCTACTTCCTTCACCCGGCGGGAAGGCTTATCCAGCAGGGTGCACAGCCGCACGGAGGCGGGCTTGCGGGCCTGGAGCAGCTGGAGCAGATAGCTCAGGGTGTTGCCGCTGTCCAGAATGTCCTCCACCACAATCAGGTCCTTGCCCTCGATCTGCTCGGACAGGTCCTTGATGATCTTGACCTGGCCGGAGCTGGAGGTGCCGGCGCCGTAGGAGGACACCGCCATGAAATCCACGGTGCAGGGCAGGTGGATCTGCCGCACCAGGTCGGCCATAAAGACGAAGGAACCCCGCAGCACGCTGACCAGCAGCGGCTCCTTGCCGGCGTAGTCTCTGTCGATCTCAGCGGCAATCTCCGCCACACGGTTTTTCAGTTCTTCCTCAGAAAAAAGGATTCGCTCCACGTCTTTGTCCAGCATATGTTCCATAATTCTCCTTACCTTTCCTTCCAAAATACCACTTCCCAGGCCGGTTGGCCGGGCTTTGCCATACGCTCTCTATGGGGGCCCAGACCGGCTGCCGCCAGCACGCCCCGTTCATCCGCCAGCACCGGGATGCGGTCCCGGTCCCGACGAGGAATTTTCTCGTCGATCATCCATTTTTTCAGGGTCTTGGTGTCCCGGCCCGGCAGGGCCAGTTCATCCCCCGTCTGACGGGGGCGCAGCACCAGGGGGCCCTGAGCCTCCTGAGATAAATACCAGGCGTTGGGCTTTTGCTGCTCTTTGGGGGGACAGGTTACTGCCCGACAGGTGCAGCGCCAGTCGGTGCCCTCCGGGGCGGTCTCCCCGTTAGTGTTCAGAGGACAGGGGGTCATCGCCGGGTTGTCGCTCTGGGTGGTAATGAGCAGCTCCTTGTACACCCGCTGGGCCAGCCGCCCGTTGGGCAGGAAAGCCACCGCCGAGGGATCGTCTCCCACGGCCAGGTCCACCACTGCTTTCAAATGGGCGGCGGAACAGTCGGTGTTGCCGTCCCCCGTCATTTCCAACAGGCGGCGGGCTGCTCGGGGGGCAATGGCGGCGGGCAGTTCTGCAATGTAGTGGGCCTCGATGACCAGGTCGTCTTCCGCCCAGCGGGCGTGGCTGCAAGCCATAGCGGCCTGGGCGTTGAGGTAGTCGTTATCAGCCCGGAGATAGCTCATCGTTTCCACAGAGCGCTCGGTCAGCCGGGGATTCAGCTCCCGCAGTACCGGGATCACCTGGCGGCGCAACCTGTTACGGGCGTAGCGCTCGTCGGTGTTGGTGCAGTCCTCCACATGGGCCAGGTTATGGGCTTCCAGATAGGCCTCGATGTTCGCCCGTGGGGTGGTGAGCAGGGGGCGCACCAGTTCTCCCCGGCGGGGCGGGATACCTGCCAGGCCGTGGAGCCCGGCCCCACGGGTCAGGTGAAGCAGCAGGGTCTCCAGATTGTCGTCGGCGTTGTGGGCGGTGGCGATGCGGTCACAGCCCAGCTGTTCCGCCGTACGGCGGAGGAACTCATACCGCAGTTCCCGGCCGGTCTCCTCCACCCCCAGGCCGCGGCGGGCGGCTTCACCGTACACGTCGCCCCTCTCCACCACGCAGGGGATGTTCCGCTCTTTGCAGAAGTGTTCCACAAAGGCGGCGTCAGCATCGGCGGCCTCCCCCCGCATCCCGTGGTGGTAGTGGGCGGCGGCTATCTGAAAACCACCCTCAGCTGACAGGCTGTGGAGCAGGTGGAGCAGGCAGATGGAATCGGCCCCGCCGGACACGGCACACAGCACCTTGCCCCCGGAGGGGAGCATATCGTATTCGGTTGTGAGGGCCTTGACGGTTTCCAGCATAAAGGTGTTCTCCTGTGGTGTTCCTGTAGGGGTGATTCTAATACTCACTGTGTCTCCGGTCGATGGAAGAGAAGGTGGTGTACTCGGGCAGCCACTGCAGCTCCACCGTGCCGGTCTCGCCGTGACGGTTCTTGGCGATGATGCACTCGGCCAGGTTGTGGTTCTCACTGGTCTCATTATAGTAGTCGTCCCGGTAGAGGAACATGACGATATCGGCGTCCTGCTCGATGGCGCCCGACTCACGCAGGTCGGACAGCATGGGCCGCTTGTTCTGGCGGCTCTCGGGGCCACGGGACAGCTGGGACAGACAGACCACCGGCACGTTGAGCTCCTTGGCCATGATCTTCAGGGCGCGGGAGATGTCGGAGACGATCTGCTGACGGTTGTCGCTGCTGCGGGTGGGACCGCCGGCGGAGGTCATGAGCTGGAGGTAGTCTATGACCACCAGGCCCAGATTATCCACCCGGCGGCACTTGGCGTTCATGTCGGCCACGGAGAGGGCGGGGTTGTCGTCAATGAGGATCTGAGTCTGGTTGAGGGCTGCCGAGGCGGCGGCAATCTTGGACCAGTCCTCCTCGCCCAGCTTGCCGGTGACCAGCTTCTTGTTGTCCACGAAAGCCTCGCCGGAGATGAGGCGCATGGCCAGCTGCTCCCGGCTCATTTCCAAAGAGAAAAAGACCACCGTCTTGCCGGAGAACTTGCCGGCGTGGAGCAGCATATTCAGGGCGAAGGAGGTCTTGCCCATGCCGGGTCGGGCGGCCAACAGGATCAGGTCGGACTTGTTCAGACCGGAGATAGCCATATCCACGTCGGGCAGGCCGGTACTCAGGCCGGGCACGGCGGAATCGCTGGCGGCCAGCTCATTGAGGCGCTCATACACGTTGAGAATGACGCCGGAGATGTGGGTCAGGCCCTGGGAGGCCCGGCCCTGACGGATGGCATAGATCCGCTGTTCGGCGGCCTCCAGCACCTCCTGACCGGTGCCGGTGCCCTCCTGCACCAGGGCGGTGAGATCCCCCGCCGTCTCGGCAATGCGGCGAAGCAGG
This sequence comes from Flavonifractor sp. An112, assembly GCF_002161085.1. Classification (GTDB taxonomy): domain Bacteria; phylum Bacillota; class Clostridia; order Oscillospirales; family Oscillospiraceae; genus Flavonifractor; species Flavonifractor avicola. Next base: position 34,150 of record NZ_NFLU01000014.1, read on the forward strand.
GCCTTGTCCTTGACGATGGCCACATACTCCTTCACGTTGGCCGCCGTGGGGGTGACCTCCATCAGCTGGAGGATATAGCTGCGGGAGGTGTTCTCGTCGTATACCCCGTTCTGGCGCATATGGTCCAGCACGGTCACCGGGTCAATGGTGAGGGAGAAGTTGAACATGGAGTAGATGGTTTCGTAGATCTCCCGGTTGGTCCGCAGGTAGAAGTCCTCAGGCTTCAGCTCCTCGATCACATCGGGTACGCACCGGGCGTCGATGAGCATGGCGCCCAGCACGCTCTGTTCGGCCTCCACGCTGTGGGGCATCTGCCGCAGCAGCAGTTCCTCTTCGGTTGCCATGTTCCTTCACCTCCCCTGGACGGGCCGATGTGGGCATCGGCCCCTACGCATAGTTACTGCTCGGCCACGACCACCTTCAGGGTGCCGGTGACCTCGTAGCCCAGCTTCACCTTCAGCTCGTAGGTGCCGAAGGCCTTGATGGGCTCATCCTGAACGATCTTGGTCTTCTGAACGGTAATGCCATGCTGGGCGGAGAGGGCGTCGGCGATTTCCTTGGTGGTGACGGCGCCGAAGAGCCGGCCGCCGTTGCCCGCCTTGGCAACAACCTTGACGGAGAGTTCCTTCAGCTTGGCGGCGGTGGCCTCGGCCTCCGCCTTCTCGGCGGCCATCTGGGCGGCCTTGGCCTTCTCCTGCATCTTCATGGTGTTGATATTCTCCGCGGTGGCCAGAACCGCCAGCTTGCGGGGAAGAAGGAAGTTGCGGGCGTAGCCGTCGCTGGCCTCGATCATCTGGCCCTTCTTGCCCTGGCCCTTTACATCCTGCTGCAAAATCACTTTCATAACTATTATCTCCTTCCTGTTAGGCTTCCCCAGGGGGAAGCTGTCACGCAAAGCGTGACTGATGAGGGAAATGGTATCGGACCCCTCATCCGCCCCCTACGGGGGCACCTTCCCCCGAGGGGAAGGCTTTTTTATTCATCCTCCAGATACTGATCAATGGCCTGGAGGAGCAGCTTGGTCACCTCGTCCACCGTCTTGCCGGGGACCTGGGCGCCTGCGGTGGCGGCGTTGCCGCCGCCGCCCAGCTTCTCCAGCACCACCTGTACGTTCACATCCCCCATGCTCCGGGCAGACAGGATGACCCGCCCCTCATTGTCGGGGAAGAGAACGAAGGAGGTGTCGATGCCCGAGATGTTTAAGAGCTCGTCGGCGGCCTGGGCGGCTGTGATGCGTCCCACGGTGTGGTCCACACGGGCCACGGCAATGCCGTCCTTGTACATCCGGGCGGTCTGGATGATGTCGTACTTGGCAATGGTGCCGTCCAGATCGTTCTGGAACAGCTTCTTCACGTCGCCGGTGTCGGCGCCGGAGCGGCGCAGGAAGGCCGCCGCCTCAAAGGTGCGGCTGCCGGTGCGCATGGTAAACTGCTTGGTGTCCAGTACCATGCCCGCCAGCAGGGCCTCCGCCTCGATCTTCAGCAGGTCGGCAGGCTCCAGCAGATACTGGGACAACTCGGTGACCAGCTCACTGGCGGAGGAGGCGTAGGGCTCGTGGAAGTTGAGGGCGGCGTCGGCGATATAGGAGGAGGCGCGGCGGTGGTGGTCGATGACCGCCACCTTGTGGACCGCCTCCAGCAGGTCCTGGCTCACCACCTGCTCGGGACGGTTGGTATCCACCACCACCAGCAGGCAGTTGGAGTCGGCCAGCAGAATGGCATCCTGGGGGGAGAGGAACGCGTCCTTGTACTCGGGAACCTGGCTCAGCCGGTCGCTCATCTCGCTGGCCGGGTTGACGCCCGGCTCCCGTACGATATGGACCGGGGTGCCCTTTTTCCGGGCCATGGCGCATACGCCGGCGGCGGCGCCGATACAGTCCAGATCGGGGTACTTGTGGCCCATGACGAACACGGTGGAGGCGTCGGCCATCAGCTCGCCCAGGGCGTTGGCCATGACCCGGCTCTTCACTTTGGTGCGTTTCTCCAGCTCCTTGGTGCGTCCGCCGAAGAACTCGAAGTTGAACTTGTTTTTGACCACCACCTGGTCACCGCCCCGGCTGAGGGCCATTTCCACCGACAGAGCGGCGTACTGGAACAAATCGCCCAGGTTGTCGCCGTCCTTGCCAATGCCGATGGACAGGGTGGCCTGAATGCCCGAGGGGCTGGTCACCTGGCGCACGGTGTCCAGGATGGAGAATTTGCCCTCCTGGAACTGGGCCAGGAAGCGCTCCTCAAAGAGGAAGAGGTAGCGGTCCCGCTCATACCGGGTAAACACACCCTGGGCGGGGGCAACCCACTGGGCCAGCCGGTCGTCGATCTCGCTGCGCATGGCCGACTTGGCGCTGTCGTTGGCGCCCTTCATTAGCTCCTCGTAGTTGTCCACCGTCAGGATGGCCACCACGGGGCGGGTGGCATAGAACTCGTCCCGCACAGTGGCAAAGTCGGTAACGTCCACCCAGTAGGTGGTGGCCAGATAGCCTCTGGCTCCCTGCTCCTCGGTGCGGACCAGATGGCCGAACACCAAAAACCGCCGGTCCCCGATGCGCACCTCGGTGGGGCACTCGGTCTTGCCCTCCATCAGCCAGCGGGAGGAAAAGTCGGGCACCGCCGCCGTGATCTTGGCGTCAAAGAGGTGCTCCCGCTCCCCGGTGATCTGGAGGAACCGGTCGTTGGACCAAATGACCTCGTCATTTTCCGGCCGGAAGATGACCATGGGCAGGGGGGCGTTCACCATGGTGTCTTTGGTGGCCGAGTCCATGTTGCAGGTCACGTTTTCGATGTACTTTAAAATCTCCTTCTGCCGCAGGGCATTGCTGCGGCGGAAGTAGAGGTAGAGAATGACCACCACCGCCAGCTCCGCCACCGCAGCGGGGACAGAGAAAAAGGCGGTAATGATGGCAAACACCACCAGACAGAGGAAATACAACCTCAGACTGGGCTCTACCAGATGAGTTAGCTTATTCTTACGCATAGGGACCTCCCAACTGCGATCAAATACAAGATGACACGTTATTATATCAAACAAGAACGGCAAAAACAAGTGTGGCAGAACGGGTTTTCCTGCCTGTATGCCCCGGCGGTTGCAAAAAAGACCGGGGCGTGCTATCCTTGCGGGCAAGGAGGTGGGACCATGGAGGACCGTGAGATCCTGGCGGGCAGTGTGCTCTTCCGGGACCTGGAGCCGGAGGAGGTAGTGCCGCTGCTGGGCGGGCGGCAGGAGGAGTACCCCGCCAACCGGGTGGTCATTCAGGAAGGGGAGCGGGTGGACCGGCTGGAGGTGCTGCTCTCTGGTACCATGCGGGCGGTCCGACTGGACGCCGACGGCTCGGAATTTCTTTACCAGCAGCTTTTTCCCGGCCATCTGGTGGCGGGGGAGGTGGCCTGCACCCCCAGGCGCACCAGCCCCTACTCGGTCTGTACCCTGGAGCGCTGTACCACCTGGAGCGTTCCCGTGGACCGGCTGAGCGACCCCGCCCTGCCGGCGGAGCTGCGGCTGGCCCTGCTGGGCAATCTGCTCCACTTCGTATCCAACCAGAACATCCGAAAATATTATAAAATTGATGCCCTTTCGGTGAAAAGCGCCAGACAGCGGATTTTGAAGTATCTCACCGCCCAGGCCGGACGGTCGGGGAGCACCACCTTTACCATCCCCTTCGACCGGGAGGCCATGGCCAACTACCTCTGCCTCAACCGCTCAGTCCTCTCCCATACCCTGAAGGAGCTGGAGGGGGAAGGGGTGCTCACCTTTCGCAAGAATCGGTTTACGCTTTTTCCAGAAAAGTTGTCCGGACAACATACCGGGTGAGGGGATTTTGGTATACTCGTGGCAAACCTTGGAGGTGTTTGTCATGAAGAAACTGGTATCCCTGACCCTGTCCGCCCTGCTGGCGCTGTCTATGCTGGCGGGCTGCTCCAACCCTGCCCCGGCGGAGACCACGCCGTCCGCTCCGGAGACAACCCCCGCCGCTGTGGAGACCACCCCGGCTGTTGCAGATCTCAGCGGCCACACCCTGCTGGTCTTCTGCGGCGCAGGCATGAAGGACCCCTTTGCTGAGATCGCCCAGGCCTTCCAGGATCAGACCGGCTGTACGGTGGAGGTGACCTGCGCCAACGCCGCTCAGATCCAGACTCAGATCAATACCGCCCAGGAGGGCGACTTCTTCATCGCTGGTTCCGAGCAGGAGGTCAAGCCGGTGGCCCAGCTGGTGGAGTCCTCCACTCCTCTGGTGCGCCACATCCCGGTGATCGCGGTGCAGAAGGGCAATCCGCTGAAGATCACCGGCCCCGCCGACCTGGCCAAGGAGGGGGTCCGTGTGGTCATCGGTGACCCGGAGGCTACCCCTATCGGCAAGATCGCCGTGCAGCTTTTTGAGGACTTCGGCATTACCAATCAGGTGGATATCGTGTCCAATACCGCCACCGCTCCCGCCATGACCACCGCTCTGGCCGCCGACGAGTGCGATGCCATCATCGTGTGGAAGGAGAACGTCAGCGCCGACCAGGGGGAGATCGTGGACAGTGCCGAGATGGAGGCCTATGTCAAGACCATCCCCGCCGCCCGGCTGACCTGCTCGGCGGACGCTGAGGCTGCCGACGCCTTCGCGGAATTTCTGAACGGCCAGACCGCCCAGGACATCTGGACCAGCTACGGCTATGAGCTGGCGGGATAAACGCCCGTTAAAACCCTTTGAGTGGGGCTTTCTGGTGCTGCTGCTGGCGGTGCTGCTCTATGTGGCGGCCAGCCTGTGGGGGGTGGTGACCGGGGGCCTGCCCAACCTGGGCCGTGCTCTGGCCGACGGGGAGATCCGGTTTGCCGTGGGGCTGAGTCTGTGGACCACCACCCTGTCCACCCTGCTGTGCATCCTCATCGGCATCCCCTGCGCCTATCTGCTGGCCTTCACGCCTCTGCCCGGCAAGCGGTGGGCGGAGGCCCTGCTGGAGCTGCCCCTGGCCTTACCCTATCTGGTGCTGGGCCTGTGCCTGCTCACCCTTTTTTCCTCTCCCTTCGGCAAGGCCCTGAAAGAGCTGGGCCTGCGGCTGGTATTTGACCCAAAGGGCATTGTGGCGGTCCATCTGCTCATCAACCTGCCCTTTGTGATCCATCTGGCCGCCCAGGCTTTCCGGCAGATCGACCCGGAGCTTCCCCTCACCGCCCAGACTCTGGGGGCCACCCGGTTCCAGGCCTTTCGCTACATTACCTTCCCCCTGTGCCGCCCGGCCCTGCTGTCGGCCTTTCTGCTGGCCTGGAGCCGGGGCATGGGGGAGTTCGGCGCCACCCTGATGCTGGTGGGGGTCACCCGGCTGAAAACCGAGACCCTGCCCGCCAGCATCTACCTTAATATCTCTACCGGCGACAACGGCATGGCGCTGGCGGCGGCTCTACTGCTGCTTTTGCTCTCCCTGGCGGTCCAGGGGGTAAGCCGTCTGGCCGGACGAAAAGGAAGGGATCTGTAACATGGACCGGCATACCCTGTACGAGACCCTGCGCGCCGCTCTGGCTGCCGCCCTGGAGGAGCACGGCCTTACCGGCTCGGCGGTGACCATCAAAGCCCGTGGGCTGACGCCGGAGGAGGCCATCGGCCACACCCAGCGCACCGACTACCCCATCCTCACCGGCAAGGAGGTCATGCTGATGGCCGACTTCCGGGGGGCGAAGGGCCAGGCCTTCACCGACGCCCCCGCCCAGTTTGAGGGGGCTTTGGACCAGGTGCTGGCTTTGGATCTGGAGGGGGACCCTCACAGCCGGGGGCTGTTCATCGCCACCCTGAACGCGGTGATGAAGTATCTGGGTCGGGCGGACAACACCGTCCACTGTAAGGACGGCGGGCCGGAGTTCTGCGCCCGCCACATGGTGGAGTGGGTGGCCGACCACTACGGCGCCCCCAAAATCGCCCTGGTGGGCTTCCAGCCCGCCCTCATCGCCGCACTGTCCCGGCGCTTTTCCGTGAAGGTGCTGGACCTGAACCCGGACAACATCGGCAAGATGAAGGACGGCTGCCCGGTGCTGGACGGGGAGGCCGACCGGCGGGAGGCGGTGGACTGGGCCGACCTGGTGCTGTGTACCGGCAGCACCCTGTGCAACGGCACCATTGTGGACTATCTGGATCTGGATAAAGAGGTAGTGTTCTTCGGTACCACTCTGTCAGGGGCCGCCCCCATTCTGGGGCTGAAGCGGGTCTGCTTTGCCGACCGGAGCCAGGAAGAAGCCTGACAGAGGCAAAAAACAAAACGGCCGCCGAAAGGCGGCCGTTTTTGGCGCTTTGGGGATCAGTTCAGGTGCTGGACCAGGTAGGGAATGGCGCGCTCAAATTCTACGCCGTACCAGTTGGCGTCGGGAGATTCCAGGGTGCAGCGGATGGATTCCACCGTGTAGTCGGCGGCCAGGGCCAGGGCATCCCCCAGCTCCAGGCCACGCATGAGGCCGCCCACGCAGGTGGAGGCAAACACGTCGCCGGTGCCGTGGAAGCTGGCGGGCAGGTGCTGGGTGAAGTAGCTGCCGTACTGGCCGGTGACCTTGTCGTAATACATGACACCCAGCTTGTCCGGCTCAAAGCTGACGCCGGTGAGGGCCACGTACCGGGGACCCAGGGCGGCCAGGGCCTGGAGCAGCTCCTTGATATAGCCCTCGTCCTGTTCGGTGCGGTAGGGCAGGCCGGTGAGCAGGCTGGCCTCGGTCAGGTTGGGCAGGATCAGGTCGGCCTTGGCGCACACCCTGGCCATCTGGGCGGGGAAGTCGGGCCCGAAAGCGGGGTAGAGCTTGCCGTTGTCCGCCATCACCGGGTCCACCACAATGAGGCTGCCCTCCCGCCGGAAGGCGTCAAAGAAGGCGCACACATAGTCGATCTGCTCCGCGGAGGCCAGATAGCCGGTGTAAACGGCGTCAAAGCCCAGGCCGCTCTCCTTCCAGTGGGCGGCAATGGGCTCAATCTGGTCGGTGAGATCCTTGCAGGTGAAGCCGGAGAACATGGTGTGGGTGGACAGCACCGCCGTGGGGACGATGGAGCACTCCACGCCCATGGCCGAGATGATGGGCAGGGCTACCGTCAGGGAGCATTTCCCCAGGCAGGACACATCCTGAATGCTGACGATCCGTTTCAAGAACCGCACTTCCTTTCTGGTTTCGTTGGGTGCAGTATAACAGAGAAACTGACCTTATTAAAGTGTCACATATTGCTTTTTTAGTAAGGTCAGATCTGGGAAAAACTGCGTGAAGTCCGGTTTCTGCGGTTGCACATTGACACACAGGCGTATATAATAAATAAGATCCGGCGAAAAAGCCGGATCTCAGCAAAAAACCTACTATTGTATCACCATTTCCCCCTCCAGCGTTGTGTTTTGCGGTGCCGGACGGGGAGAGGAAGGAAGGAAACAGAGGCATGAACAAGCCTGTTCTTGTGGTCATGGCGGCGGGCATGGGCAGCCGCTACGGAGGGCTCAAGCAGATCGACCCCGTGGGGAGCCACGGCCAGATGATCATTGATTATTCCATCTATGACGCCCGGCGGGCCGGGTTTGAGACCGTGGTGTTTGTCATCAAGCACCAGATCGAGGATACCTTCAAGGCTGCCATCGGCGACCGGCTCAGCAAGGTGATCGACGTAAAGTACGCCTATCAGGAGCTGGACGACCTGCCGGAGGGCTACGCCGTGCCCGTCGGCCGGGTGAAGCCCTGGGGTACCTGCCACGCGGTGCTGGCCGCCGGTCAGGTGGTGGACGGTCCCTTCGCCGTCATCAACTCCGACGACTACTACGGCCCCCAGGCTTTCCGGGAGATCTATCAGTACCTGGAGAGCCATCCCGACCAGCCCGGCTGCTATGAGTACGCCATGGTGGGCTACCGCCTGGGCAACACCGTTACCGAGCACGGCCATGTGGCCCGGGGCGTGTGCGCCGAGGAGGGGGACCACTACCTGAAAGAGGTGGTGGAGCACACCCACATTGAGAAGGACGGGGCGGACGCCCGCTATACCGAGGACGACGGCCAGACCTGGACCCATCTCAGCGGCGATACCATCGTATCCATGAACCTGTGGGGCTTTACCAAAAGCTTCCTCACCGAGGCGCAAGCCCGGTTCCCTGCCTTCCTGGACAAGGCCCTGGTGGAAAATCCGGAGAAAGGGGAGTACTTCCTGCCCAGCGTGGTGACCCAGTTACTGGAGGAGGGCAAGGCCCGGGTGAAGGTGCTCCGCAGCGCCGATAAGTGGTACGGCGTCACCTACCGGGAGGACAAGCCGGTGGTGGTGGCTGCGGTGAAGGCCATGACCGAGGCGGGCCTCTATCCCGACGATCTGTGGGGTGTGTGCGACCATGGCGCCTGCTGAGCAGTACTTACAGGAGGCCCTGAATGCCTTTGACTTTGGAGGAGAAGTGGTGGGCGCGGTGCGGTTTGGCTCCGGCCACATCAACGACACCTTCTGCGTCCACACCCAGCCGGGGGAGGACCCCTGCCGCCGGTTTATCCTCCAGCGGATCTCCCGCAACGCCTTCCACCACCCGGAACAGGTGATGGCCAACATTGCGGGGGTCACCAACTACCTGAAAAAGGAGATTGCCGCCGAGGGGGGCGATCCGGAGCGGGAGACCCTCTCCCTGTGCATCGCCCGGGACGGCAGCTACTACCATACCGACCCCGAGGGAGGTGCCTGGCGGGTGTACCCCTTCCTGGAGGACACCATGTGCCTCCAGTCTGCCGAGACGCCGGAGCGGTTTGCCGCCTCGGCCCGGGCCTTCGGCAAGTTCCAGCGGATGCTGAAGGACTACCCGGCGGAGACGCTGTATGAGACCATCCCCCACTTCCACGACACCGAGGCCCGGCTGGCCCGGCTGAAGGAAGTGGTGGCTGCCGATCCCGTGGGCCGGGTGAAGGAGGTAGGCCCCGAGCTGGACTTTGTAGCCGCCCGGGAGGCCGACTGTTCCGTGGTGCTGGAGGCCTTGCGGCGGGGAGAGCTGCCCCTGCGGGTCACCCACAACGACACCAAGCTGAACAATGTGCTGATGGACCGCAAGACCGGCGAGGCGGTGTGCGTCATCGACCTGGATACCGTGATGCCCGGCCTGTCGGTCAACGACTTCGGCGACTCCATCCGGTTCGGTGCCAACCACTGCGACGAGGATGAGCGGGATATGAACAAGGTCCACTTCGACCTGAACCTGTTTGATGCCTACACCCAGGGTTTTCTGGAGGGGGCCGACGGGGCCCTCACCCCCGCGGAGCTGGACTACCTGCCCTGGGGCGCCCGGCTCATCACCCTGGAGTGCGGCATCCGCTTCCTCACCGACTACCTGGAGGGGGACAAATACTTCCGTATCCACCGGCCCGGCCAGAACCTGGACCGGTGCCGCACCCAGTTCAAGCTGGTGGCCGATATGGAGGCCTGCTGGGACAAGATGTGCTCCGCGGTAGATAAATATCGATAAGAAATGAGGCGCCTTCCTTCTGGGGAGGCGCCTCGTTTTTTATGTGGGCTGGTTGACTACTCCGGCAAAGAGGGGTTGGCCTGCGGCGCTGGTGAGGACAAAGAGGAAGGGACGGTCCAGAGTGAAGTCCACCTCGTCCTCCGGCATACCGGAACCCCCCATTGCCATGGCGGTGAAGGCGGCGGCGGTGACGCCCTCCTCATCCACCGCCACCCGGGCGGCGTGGGTGGCCTGAGTGACAGAAATGTCCTCCACAGCTTCCGTCATGGGAGTGAAGTCGGACACCGCCGGGTCAAACACGTCGGTGATCCCCATGGCCTGCAATCCCTCAATCAGATCCAGCTGGCCGGACACGTCAAATTTGGGCATGGACAGGTTGACTCTGAGGTACTTCTGGTTTTCCCATTCCCCGTTGGAGAGCAGGAACTCCATGACCTCCGGGTCGTCCAGCAGCTGATCTACGCTCACTCCTTCGTCGGGCAGGACCATCCACAGGGTACCGCCGTACAGCACGGACTTCCCCACGGCGGAGAACTGATCCCCCCAGCAGTAGGTGTTGGAGGAGGAGCTGTGCATGAAGTCACAGGTCACGTCCCCGCCGGGGGCGTGGAACGTTTCGGGGGCGGTGTTGTCCGGGTTGAACTCCTGGGACCACCGGCCCTGATAGTACACGGTGGTGGCCAGGGCCAGCACCGTCTCCGGGTCCAGGCTCACCTGGTCCGCAGCCTCCTTCAGCAGCCCGCCGGTCTGGTCGTTGAGCCAGGTCTGGAGGGCCTGGTCCAGCTCCGCCGACCCCATCTCCCCCTGGTAGGAGGAGGCGTAGTAGGTGTCGGCCAGGGTGTTCAGGGTGGACTGGTTGAAGGGTACGTCCTCATTGAGCCACAGGGAGGAGGCCAGGATACTGGTCACCGCTCCGTCGTGGCAGTAGTTGGCGTTCCACAGGGCCCTGGCCTGGGTGCGCAGGGCCTCGATACCGTCCTGGCCCAGCAGGTCCAGGATCTGCTGTCGGCTGCTGCCGTCGGTAAGCTCGGCCAGCATCCCAAGGGCGAAGTAGATGTTCAGGGGGGAGCAGACCTTGTTCTCCGTACCGCTGTCCCCCAGGAACTGGCGCAGGGCGGCGGTATAGTACCCCTCCAGGCCGCTGTCGTAGCCCTCGGGCTGGTCCAGCCGGGCCTTCTGGTCGGCCCGCCAGGTGTCGTAGTCGGCGCTCCAGCGGTCGGAATCCAGGGAACCGTCGGGGTTGAGATAGTCCATCTCGCTGGGGTAGGGGGGCACCTCCGGGTACTCCGCCACTGCCAGAGCGTAGGCCTGGCCCGTCAGGGGGCCGCCGCCCGGCCACAGCACGATGCCGATGACGATGGCGGCGGCTGCCGCCACGGCGGTAAGCCCCATCCACAGGGGGCGGCGGTGAGGCGCTTTTTGGGGCGGTTTGTCTGCCTGAGCCACCAGCTCCGGGTCTACGTGCTCCAGGCTGTCCAACAGATCATCCGCTTTCATACCGTAAATCCCTCCTTAATCAGGTGGTCCCGCAGCCGCTGCCGGGTGCGGAACAGGGTGGTTTTCACCTTGCTCTGGGTGAGCCCGTACCGCCGGGCGATGGCGGTGATGGAGTCGAAGAACCAGTACCGCCGCAGGAAAAGGTTCCGGGCCTCCTCAGGCAGGGCCTTGAGAAAGGCGTTCAGGCTCTCGCCCAGGGCCAGCGCGTCCACCAGCGCCTGGGTGTGGTCGGGGCCGGGAAGGCAGTCCTCCAGCTCCTGAGTGAGAGCGGTGAGCCGGGCCAGCTGCCGCCGGCGGGTGAGGGCCCGGCAGCGGTCCAGCACCGTGTGGCGCATGAGCCGGGCCAGGAAGGGGAAGAGGTAATCCCTGGGCTGGTGGGGCGGGATGCTGTCCCAGGCCAGCAGGTAGGCGTCGTTTTCGCACTCCTCCACCGTCAGCCGGTCGGGCAGCAGCCGGAAGCCCAGCTGCCGCAGGCGGCTGCCGTACTTGTCCGATGCCGCCCGGATGCCTCCCTCGTCCCGGGTCAGAAATAAGGTCACAATCTGGGCGTCCTCCACGGTACTCACTCCTCTCCTGTGGGCTGGTGAAAAGGCCTTTCACCCCTGTCAGCGAGTTGGGAGGGGGAAAGGTTACAGTCAGAACTAATTTTTATGGGAAAAAGGGGCCTGCGGCGGCAGGCCCCTTTTGGTTTAAAGCTGGGAGAAGGGCTGAGGAATCAATTCCCCGGCGCAGTAGCGGGCGGCGATGTTCCGGTCGTCCCCGTCATAGAGGAACTGCTCCAGCCGCTCGAAGGGAGTGCGCTCCACCAGCGCGTCCAGGGCGGAGGGACGGAGCACCAGGGCGTCAAATGCGAAGCCGGGCAGGAAGGCGCCTACCTGACCGAAGAAGGAGCCCGCGCCCCGGGTGGCCAGATAGAAGGCCTCGGTCAGGGAGAGGGGGGCCTGGTCGGGGTGGTTCAGCCAGCGCAGCTTGGAGGCCTGCACCGTGGCGGTGACGCTGCGGCTCACGTTGGCGGTGTGGCCTCCGGCCACATCGCTGGCCACGCAGCACCGCAGCTCCTGCTCCAGATCCTGCCGCAGAGGCATGATGCCGCTGGACAGGTTGGTGTTGGACAGGGCGCAGTGGGCCAGCATGACCCCCTTGTCCCGGAGCAGGGCCTTCTCCCCGTCGGACAGGTGGATGGCGTGGGCCATGATGGTCTTGTCCTGCCGCAGCAGGCCGAAGTGCTCGTACACCTGGGTGTAGGTGGGGATATCCGGGTGGAGCTGGGCTACCCAGGCCACCTCACTTTGGTTCTCTGACAGGTGGGACTGGATGGGCAGATCATATTTCTCGCCCAGCTGACCCAGACCGTCCATCAGCTTTGCCGTAGTGGAGGGGACGAACCGGGGGGTGAGGATGAAGCCGGTGCGGCGCAGCGCTTCCCGGCTGCGGCAGATCAGCTCCTCGGTGTCCGCCAGGGAGGCGTCGGTGTCCTCCCGCAGGTCGTCCGGGGAGTTGCGGTCCATGTTCACCTTGCCGATGAGTCCCCGGAGGCCGGAGGCCTCGGACAGCTCCATAAGACGCCAGGCCGCCTCCTTGTGGATGGTGGCAAAGGCGGAAAAGCGCAAAGTACCCACGGCCCAAAGGCGGTTGAGGAAGGCCTTCCACGCCCGGTCGGCAAAGGAAGAATCGGCAAAGCGGGCCTCCGCCGGGAAGGTATAGGTCTCCAGCCAGGGCAGCAGCTCCTTGTCGTAGCCGATGCCCCGGTTAATGATCTGGGGGGCGTGGATGTGCAGGTCGGTAAAGGCAGGGATGATCAGGGCGTCCCCCCAGTCCTCCACCGGCTGGGCGGCGTACTCCGGGGGCAGGGTGTCGTACAGCCCCACAATGGTTTCGCCTTCAGAGACCAGATAGGCATTTTGGCGTACCTCCAGTTCCCCCAACGTAGGGGTGTGGAGGAAGGTTCCTTTCAGGATCATATGGTACTCCTTTCGGGATTAGCGGAGTTTAGGGCACCAGTTCTACAGTATAGCCCAGCTCACGCAGACCACTGACAATTCCACCCGGGTCCACCATGTGGCCCGCACCCACTGCCATAAAGTAGGTGTGGCTCCCCTCGGTCTCCAGATAGCCTGCGGCGGCCTCGATCATGCCGGGGTCCCGCTGGGTGAACAGCTTGGAGTTGAGCTCGTCGGTGCTGTTGATGATGGCGGCCTTGTCGTAGACCTTGGAGAAGGCCTCCGGGTCCCGGTCCTTCCAGGCGGCGAACATGGCGGAGAGCATCTCCTCCTGTGCCTGGAGCGCCTCGTCGATCTCGGGGGAAGTGGCGGCGCCGGACAGGGTGGCCTCAAAACCAGCCAGAGCGGAGTCCAGATAGGCCTCCTGATACTCGGGGGAGAGACCGTCAAAGATGCCGCCCTGGAAGGCGTAGGTCTCCACCGCGCCGATGGCCTTGCCGGAATTGACGGCGGCGGCGTTCACATAGAGGTCAATGGCCATGGCGTTGCTGCCGGTGGTGTCGTCCTGCATGGACAGGGTGGAGAAGGTGGAGGCCAGAGCCCAGGGCTTATAGGCGTCCAGCCCGTTGGGGGCCATGCCCAGGGCGGCAGCGGCGGCCTGTACCCGCTGATAGAGCTCGGGGCTGATGTGGTCGGCCAGGGTGGTGCCGTCCTGATAGGTCTGCATACTCTGGAGCAGGGCAATGCCCTCCTGGTCGTTGAGATCCAGCTCAAAGATGACCTCCTCGGAGGCCTGAATGGCGTCCCGGAGGGACTTGTGGAGGGGATAGACGTTGTCCCGGTCCAGATGTATGGTGCCCAGCAGATACAGGGTATTATCCCCGTTGGTGGCCTTCCACAGCAGGCCCTTGGAGCCGGCGTCCTGCCCGTCATAGATGGCCAGAATCAGCCGGTTGGCCATGACCATGGCCTCCTGATAGGTGCAGGTGCGCTCCTGGGCCAGGCTTGCGCCGTCTCCCTGGACCACGCCCAGCCCGGTCAGAAAGGCCTCCGGGCCCTCCTCCACGCCGGGCAGGTCATAAGTGGCCGCCTCTTGATACAGGGCGTTCATCACGCCGCCCCGGGTGGTGTCTACCACCAGGCCCACGGCGTCTGCCGTCCGGGGTTCCAGCTCCAGCAGGGCCAGCTTGTCGGCCACTACCTTGGTCATGGACTCCAACTGCTCCATGGTCACCGGGCTCTGGATGTAGGTGGTGTAGTTGTCGTCCACCAGACCCAGGGCGTAGCTGTCGGCTAGCTGGCTTACCGCCCAGGGGGAGGGCTGCTGGGGCTCCGCCGCCAGCGTGGGAAGGGCCAGCAGAGCGGCGGAGAGCAGACCGGCCAGTGCTTTTTTCAACAGATTCCGTCTCATAGAGATGCTCCTTTCCTTGTACGGGGCACTGTGTTTATGCCAGACTGAGGCTGGCGATGTACTGTTTGGCGGTTCTGGGGGTTCGGCCGGGATGTCTCATCTCCCAGCGGTCGGCGCCGGTGCGCAGGGCCTGCCGGTCCATGGTCACCCCGTGCAGCGCGGCCATTTTCTCCACCAGGTCCAGGAATTCCACCTTGTTCAGGGCCAGGTAGGGGATACGCAGGCCGAACCGCTCGGCCAGAGAGGTCTTTTCCTGGATGGTCTCGCTGGCATCCACCTCGTCCCCCGCCCGGTCGGAGAAGGTCTGCCGCACCAGGTGGCGGCGGTTGGAGGTGGCGTAGATGGCCACGTTGGCGGGACGGCGCTCCAGACCGCCCTCCAGGATGGTTTTCATGACAGAATAGGTGGTGTCGTCCTGATCGAAGGCCAGATCGTCGATAAACAGGATGAACTTGAGCCGCCGCCCGCCCAGCTTCCGGATGAGCCGGGGCAGATCGGCCAGCCCCTCCTTCTGTACCTCGATGAGCCGCAGGTCCTCAAAGCCGGGCCGGGAGAGCAGGCTCTTCACCGTGGCCGACTTGCCGGTGCCGCTCTCTCCGAAGAGAAGCACGTTGTTGACGTGGTGACCCTCCAGCATGGCCCGGGTGTTGGCAATGACCTGGTCCCGCTGGAGCTCGTAGCCCAGCATCTCGTCGGGGCCGGGACAGTCGGGCTCCTCCACCGGGAAGAGCTGGCCGTCCTCCCACAGGAAGGCACGGCTGCGGGCGAAGAGGCCGGAGCCGTGGGCGCGGTAGAACTCGGTGAGCCCCTCAAAGGTGAAGGGACAGCCGGCGGGCCACCGGGGCAGGCCCTCCAGCACCGGCAGCAGGGCGGGGGCGGCCTTCCGGGCTATGGCGGCGATGAGCTGCCCGCAGTCCAGCTCACACAGCTGGGCGAAAATGGCCACGTCCCGGCGGGCGGCCTCCTCCAGGGCGGGGTCTGACCCGCCCTCCTCGGCCAGCCGGGCGTAGGGGGACTCGGTATAGCGCAGCTGGTCGTACAGCCAGTCCCCCAGGCCGGGATACCGGCCCTCCCGCAGGGTATAGAAGAGACTGGCGTAAGCTTCTGCCGCTCCGGCGGCGTCCCCTCCGGCCAGCTTGTCCAGCAGCGTGCGTACCAGACCCAGCTCAGGGGTGTCCAGAATATGTCGATAAGCGGCCACGCCCCCCAGGGCGAAGCGCAGGGTTTCCGTTGTCATAATGGGTGCCTCCTTGTCTGTGTCCATTTTATGCGCGGGTGGCCCTGCTGTCAATGCAAAGGCTTGACTTGCGCTCCGGTTTTCCGTATGCTTGAGGAAACGAGCATGGAGAAAGGAAGTCTTGTTTATGCTGTTACAGGAGCAGCGGGAGCAGGTGGTGGAGTACGGCAAAAAGCTGGTCACCACCGGCCTCACCGACGGAACCTTCGGCAACCTCAGTGTATTTGACCGGGAGAGCGGCTTCATGGCCATCAGCCCCTCCGGTATGGACTATTTTGCCACCACCCCGGAGGACGTGGTGGTGGCCGACCTGGAGGGCAAGGTGGTGGAGGGCAAGCGCAAGCCCTCCAGCGAACTGGACCTCCACCGGCTGTTTTACCAGCGGCGGCAGGATGTAAATGGGGTGGTCCACACCCACTCCACCTTCGCTACGGTGCTCTCCTGCCTGCGCTGGAATATTGAGCCGGTCCACTATCTGGTGGCCTACGCCGGGCGGCAGGTGCCCTGCATCCCCTACTATCCCTTCGGCTCTCTGGAGCTGGCCGAGGCGGCCTGGGAGGGGATGAAGGAGGAGTACAACGCCTGCCTGCTGGGCAACCACGGCCTGCTGACGGTGGGGGGCAGCCTGTCCTTCGCCTTTGACGCCGCCCAGCAGCTGGAGTTTCTGGCCAAGGTGTACTACTACACCAGGCAGGCCGGGGGCGGCGTGAACCTGACGCCGGAGGAGCTGGAGGCGGTGCTGGGTAAGTTCCAGAGCTACCGCCAGGCCTGAGCCTTGCATTTTAGCCCGGTTCAGAGTACAATCTGGACTGGAAACCAAGAGAGAAGGAAGTGAACCAATGGATCGGGAGGAAGCCTTTGAATTTCTGGACCGGACCGCCCGGGGGATCGCGGAGATGTTTGGCTCCACCTGCGAGACGCTGGTCCACGACATGGGGGACCCCAGGCACCCCATTTTATCCATTTATAACGGCCATGTATCCGGCCGGACGGTAGGCTCCACCATGGACATCCTGGGCACCGCCAAGGAG
Source organism: Flavonifractor sp. An112 (assembly GCF_002161085.1). Taxonomy (GTDB): domain Bacteria; phylum Bacillota; class Clostridia; order Oscillospirales; family Oscillospiraceae; genus Flavonifractor; species Flavonifractor avicola. The sequence continues at coordinate 50,682 of NZ_NFLU01000014.1, forward strand.
CTGGACCAGGACGCCTTGGTCACCGATTTCGTCAACCTCTACGCCACCACCCCCTCGGGCCAGCAGATCAAGAGCAGTACCTTCCACCTCATCGGGGAGGACTTCAACCTGGCCCTGGGCATCAACTTTGACTACAGCTCTCTGGTCTATGCCAACCGCATCCTGGTGGATCTGATGAGCGCCGAGGCCGACCTGCAAAGCGCCATGTGGCACGGCGGGGAGGGCCAGCTGACCCAGATCTTCGAGGAGTGCCTGGCGGCGGTAGGCAAGCCGGTGAACGTGCTGACCAAGCGGGACCGGATGAAGATCATTGCCCTGTTGGACCAGAAAAACGCCTTTTCCTTCCGCAAGTCGGTGCCCTTTGTGGCCAAGCGGCTCCAGGTGTCCCGGTATACGGTGTACAAGTACCTGGGGGAGCTGACCGGCGCCGCCGGCGGAGATGAAGAACCCAAGGAGGAATAAGTTCCATGTATCAGGATCAAATCAACGCCTATTTTGACGACCCGGCCCGCCGGCAGCAGCTGGTGGAGATGATCTCCCGGCTTGTGCGCATCCGCAGCGTCCGGGAGGAGGCTCAGCCCGGGATGCCCTTTGGCCCCGGCCCCGCCGCCGCCCTGGCGGAGGGCCTGAAGCTGGCGGAGGAGCTGGGCTTCTCCGTCAAGAACTATGACAACTATGTGGGCGCGGTGGACTTCAACGATCAGGAGACCCAGCTGCACATCCTGTGCCACCTGGACGTGGTGGGGGAGGGCACCGGCTGGACGGTGACGGAGCCCTATGAGCCCATCGAGGTGGACGGGATGCTGTACGGCCGGGGCACCGACGATGACAAGGGCCCGGTGGCCGCCGTGCTGCTGGCCATGCAGGCCGTCCGGGACCTGGGCGTGCCCCTGAAGAAGAATGTCCGGCTGCTGCTGGGCACCGACGAGGAGAGCGGCTCTGAAGATATCGCCTATTATTATAGTAAGGAGCCCTACGCCCCCTGCACCTTCTCCCCCGACGGCGAGTTCCCCGTCATCAACCTGGAGAAGGGCAGCTACAAGCCGGTATTCACCAAGACCTGGGCGGCGGAGAGCGCCACCCCCCGGGTGAAGGAGCTCCACGGCGGGTTCCGCATCAACGTGCTGCCTCCCGAGGCGGAGTGTGTGGTGGCCGGCCTGTCCGCCAAAGCGGCGCAGCCCTACTGCGACAAGGCTGCCGGTGAGACCGGCGTCACCTATGTGCTTACCGAGCGGGGAGATGACCTGCATATCCTGTGCAAGGGCAAGGGCGCCCACGCCTCCACTCCGGAGGAGGGCGTCAACGCCATCACCGGCCTGATCCATCTGCTGTGCGCTCTGCCTCTGGCCAAGGTGGGCTCCACCGCTGCCCTCCATGCCCTGAACGCCCTCTTCCCCCACGGGGACTGCGCCGGTAAGGCCCTGGGCATTGCTCAGGCCGACGAGATGTCCGGTCCGCTGACCCTGGCCTTCTCTCTGCTGGAATTGAACGACACCGGCCTGTCCGGCCAGTTTGACAGCCGGGTGCCGGTGTGCGCCAACGAGGAAAACTGCAAGGCCGCGGCTGAGGCCGCCTTTGCCAAGTTCGGCTTTACTGCCGAGGGCGGGATGCAGGCCCCCCATTATACCCCCGCCGATACCCCGCTGGTCAGCACTCTGCTCAAGTGCTACGAGCAGTACAGTGGCCGGAAGGGGGAGTGCCTGGCCATCGGCGGCGGCACCTACGTCCACGATATCCCCGGCGGCGTGGCCTTCGGCTGCGCCATGCCCGGCTTCAATGGCAATATGCACGGCGCCGACGAGCACACCTGCATTGCCGACCAGCTCACCGCCGCCAAGATCTTCGCTCAGGCCATCATTGACCTGTGCGGCTGATGGAAAACCATTGATTGGGTCAAAAAGACCGAAATCTCCAAACAGGGGATTTCGGCCTTTTTTTGTGGCTACCTGACGGCTACCCGCTGGCTACCAGTAGCCGGTTAAAAAAGAGGAAAGCCTTGCAGCACAGTCTATTCTTGAAAAACTCGCAGGATGTCCCCTCCTCATGGTCAAATAAAACAAGGAGGAATTCCAAATGAGAAACCTCAAGAGGACTCTCAGCCTGGCTCTGGCCGCTGTTATGCTGATGGGCATGATGGTCGTGGGCGCCGGCGCTGCGAGCAAGGATTTCACTGACGC
>NZ_NFLU01000015.1 GCF_002161085.1 Flavonifractor sp. An112
GGCCGTTTTTCGTGGGAATCCGTCCCTTTTGCCGGGGAAACGGATTGCCACGCCAGTGTGCGCACTGGCTCGCAATGACAGGTTTGTGCAAAACAGCTATTTTGCAACAGGCCCTTTTTCACAATATGGCTTACTCGCCCACAACAGCGGCGCAGCGGGGGCACAGCTCGGCGTGATGGCCGTCGGTGCCGATGGCGTCGTTGTGGTTCCAGCAGCGGGGGCACTTGGGGGCCTCGGACAGCTTGACGGCGATGGTGCAGGGGATGAGGCTCTCCTCGTTGCGCTCCCCCTCCACGCTGCCGGTGGTGACGGTGACCTTGGACACGATGCACAGGGAGGCCAGGTCCACCCCCTTCAGGAACTCGGCGTCCTCCGCGGACACGGAGATGGTGACCTCGGTGTCCTGGGCCTTCTTGAACACGCCGGCATTGCGGGCGTTCTCCAGGGCCTTGTTGACGGCGTCCCGCAGGCCCACCAGCTTGGCCCAGCGGGCCTGGGCGGCCTCGTCCAGAGCGAAGGCGGCGTTGTCCTGGGGCATATCGTTGAGGAGGACGCTCTCGGCGTCCACGCCGGAGGCGTGGCGCATGGCGTGCCAGATCTCGTCGGAGGTGAAGGCCAGGATGGGAGCCACCAGACGGGTCATGCCGTCCAGGATGTGGTAGAGGGCGGTCTGGGCGGAGCGGCGCTCGGCCTCGCTGCCGCAGTACAGCCGGTCCTTGATGATATCCAGGTAGAAGTTGGACATATCCACCACGCAGAAGTTGTAGACGGCCCGGTACACCCCGTGGAACTCGTAGCGGTCGTAGGCGGCCCGGACGTTCTTCACCAGCTCGTTGAGGCAGTGGAGGGCGTAGCGGTCCAGCTCCATCAGCTCCTCCACCGGAACCAGGTTGGCGTCGGGATCGAAGTCGCACAGGTTGCCCAGCATATACCGGGCGGTGTTGCGGATCTTCAGATAGGCCTGGGAGAGCTGCTTCATGATCTCCTTGGAGATACGCATATCCTGGGTGTAGTCGGCGGAGGCCACCCACAGACGGAGCATATCGGCGCCGTACTCCTTGATGACCTCATCGGGGGACACGGCGTTGCCCAGGGACTTGTGCATGGCCTTGCCCTCGCCGTCCACGGTCCAGCCGTGGGTGGCGATCTGGTGATAGGGGGCCACGCCGTTGACGGCGATGGAGGTGAGCATGGAGGACTGGAACCAGCCCCGGTACTGGTCGCCGCCCTCCAGGTAGAGGTCGGCGGGGTACTTCAGGTAGGGACGCTCGGCGGCCACGGCGGCCCAGGTGGAGCCGGAGTCGAACCACACGTCCATGATGTCGGTCTCCTTGGAGAAGTGGGCCTTGCCGCACTTGGGGCACACGAAGCCCTGGGGCAGCAGGTCGGCGGCCTGCTTGTCAAACCAGATGTTGGAGCCGTGCTGGCGGAAGAGGTCGGCCACATGGGCGATGGTCTCGGGGGTGACGATGTCGGCGCCGCAGTCGTCGCAGTAGAAGATGGGGATGGGCACGCCCCACACCCGCTGGCGGGAGATGCACCAGTCGTTGCGCTCGGAGATCATGGAGATCATCCGCTCCTTGCCCCAGCCGGGGTGCCACTGGATGGAGTCGCAGGCCTTGACGGCGGTGTCCTTGATGGCGTCCACGGAGCAGAACCACTGCTCGGTGGCCCGGTAGATGATGGGGTTCTTGCACCGCCAGCAGTGGGGGTAGGAGTGGGTGATGTTCTCCTTGGCCACCAGGAAGCCCTCGGCCTCCAGATCGGCCACCACCATGTCGTTGCCCTTGGCGTAGAACTGGCCGTTGTAGCGGCTGTCGGTCATGACGCCCTTGGCGTTGACGGGCACGGGCACCCCGATGTGGGTGAGCCCCGCCTTGTCGTACTGCTGGCAGATCTGGAAGTCCTCGGCGCCAAAGCCGGGGGCGGTGTGGACGCAGCCGGAGCCGGCGTCCAGGGTGACGTGCTCGCCGTTGAGGATGACGCTCTCCCGGTCAAAGAGGGGGTGGGTGGCGGTCATCAGCTCAAACTCGCTGCCCTTCAGGGTGGCCAGCACCTGGCAGGCCTCATAGTCGATATGGGCGGCCTTGCACACGCTCTCGGCCAGGTCCTTGGCCAGCACGTACACGTCGCCGGAGGGCACCTGGAGCAGCACGTAGTCGAACTCGGCGTTCAGGCAGATGGCGAAGTTGCCGGGGATGGTCCAGGGGGTGGTGGTCCAGATCACGAAGTAGGTCTTGCTAAGGTCGGCATACTGGCCCAGCTTGCCCTTGTCGTCCCGGACGGGGAATTTCACAAAGATGGTGGTGCAGGGGTCGTCGGCGTACTCGATCTCGGCCTCGGCCAGGGCGGTCTGGTCGTGGGGGCACCAGTACACCGGCTTCATACCCTTGTAGATGAGCCCCTTCTCGGCCATCTTGCCAAAGACCTCGATCTGCTTGGCCTCAAACTCGGGCAGCAGGGTGATATAGGGGTTGTCCCACTCCCCCAGCACGCCCAGGCGCTGGAACTGCTCGGTCATCTTGGCGATGTAGCCCTCGGCGTACTCCCGGCACTTGGTGCGGAACTGGGCGGTGGTCATCTCGTCCCGCTTGACCTTCTTGTCTTTGAGGACGGCGGACTCGATGGGCAGGCCGTGGGTGTCCCAGCCGGGCACATAGGGGGCGTAGTGGCCGGTCATGTTCTTGTGCTTGACGATGATGTCCTTGAGGATCTTGTTCAGGGCGGTGCCGATGTGGATGTTGCCGTTGGCATAGGGGGGGCCGTCGTGGAGGACGAAGGAGGGCTTGCCCTCGTTGCGTTTGACCATCTTGTTATACAGGTCGTGGTCGTACATCTCCTGGAGCATATCGGGCTCGCGCTTGGGCAGGCCTGCCCGCATGGGGAAGTCGGTCTTGGGCAGGTGGACGGTCTGGTTGTAGTCCATGGGTGTTTCTCCTTTTTATATTGAAATAAAATAATAACCTTATAGCCTTCCCCTGGGGGAAGGTGGCCGGTCAGGCCGGATGAGGGAAACGGCAGCTGTGCAAAAGGTTTTGATTCGACGGGGCAAACAAAAAGCGCCCCTGTCTCTCAAGAGACAAAGGCGCACACCTCTGCGGTACCACTCTCATTGCTCCGGACGGGCCGGAACCACTCGACAGCCTGTAACGGGGCCAGCCGGGGCCGCTTACTGGGTTCGGCGGCCATGCTCGGAGGTGATTTTCCCGGCCCGTCCTGTCCGCCTTGCACCAAAACGGCGGCTCTCTGCGCAGGGTTGGGGGCGGTACTCGTCCTCGTCACAGCATTTTGCAGATGAAAATCACTGGGAGACGCCTTTTTCAGGCGTCTCCCAGTATCTTACCTGTTTGCAGGACTTCTGTCAAGGGGTTCAGCGGATTTCGTAGTCCTTGCCGAATTGCAGGTTGTCAAAGTCGATGCGGCGGGTGGGCTCCTCCACCTCGTCGTCCTCGTCCTCCTGAGCCGGGTGGGCGGCGGGGGCCTTCCGGCCGCTGAGCTCCATCAGCTCGTCGTACAGGCTGCTCTCCTTGGCGGGGGCGGCGGGCTTGGGGGCGGACAGGTCGGTGGTGTCCTCCTGCTCCTTCTGGATGATCCGCTCCACGTTCTCCTCAATGTCCCGGGCGGTCTCCCCCACCGGGTCGGCGGGGGCCGGAGCGGAGGCGGTCAGCTTGGACAGGCCGCTTAAAAAGTCCATCTCATGCTGGTGCAGCTCCTTGAGCTTGCCCACATAGGCGGCGGTGGACTGCTGGGCGGCGGCCAGACGCATCTGCTCGTCCCGGATGGACTGCTGCAATTCGGCAATGCGGGCTTTGGCGTCGGCCTCGGCGTTTTGCAGCAGCTGGTTGCGCTTGGCCTCGGCCTCGGCCACCAGGTCGTCCGCCATCTTCTGGGCGGTCATCAGGGCCTTGCGCATGGCGTCCTCGGTGGAGCGGTACTCCTCCACCTTGTCCACCAGCACCTTCATCTTGGCCTTCAGGGTGGCGTTTTCCTTGTAGAGGGTGGTGTAATCCGCCGTCAGGATATCCAGAAATTCGTCCACCATCGACATATTATATCCGTTAAACGCCTTGGTAAAGGCGTGTTCCGAAACTTCCTGCGGCGTAAGCATAGGTTGATTCCCCCTGATTTTTTGTGTCTTAGCCCCACCCGATGCTGTGCATCGTGGGGGGACCCCGATTTTATATCTGCATGGGCGAACTGAATTCGCCCGGCATCAAGGTTTTGCTGGGCAAAACGCTTGAACGGCGTAACCGCCGTCCCGCCTGCGGCGGGGCCCGGTGGCCATTTTAGAAATACAGCCCGTTGTTCTCCAGCTCGTCGATGAGATCACCCAGAATATCCACATTGTAGGGCGTGATGATGTAGGTGGAGATGGCCACCTTCTTGATCTTGCCCTCGTTGGCGTAGGCCACGCCGGACAGGAAGTCCAGCAGGCGGCGGGCAATGTCCTTGTTGGTGGACTCCAGGTTGAGGACCACGGTGCGCTTTTCGCGCAGGTGGTCGGCGATCTCGCTGGCGTTCTCGAAGCGCTCGGGCTTTACCAGCACCACCTGCAGCTGGGTGGTGGTGTGGATGTTGACCACCTTGTTGCTGCGGCGCTCGTTATCCAGAGAATAGAGGCTGCCGGTGGACTCCTGAGCGGCCTGGCTCTTGGCGCTCTTGCGCTCCAGCCGGTCGCCGCCGGTGCGGTCCATCCGCTCACTGCGGGAGACAGGCTCGAAGTCGTCCTCGTAGTCGTCCTCCGGCTCGTCCTCGTAGGGGCGGGCCAGCCGCCGCAGTTCATCAAACAATCCCATATTCGGTTACCTCCTGAATCATATCAAGCTTTATGCATGGGAGGGCGGGGGCCGAACAGGGCGGTGCCTACGCGCACCAGGGTGGCGCCCTCGCGGACGGCGTCCTCGTAATCGCCGCTCATTCCCATAGAAAGACAGTCGATTGTGGTTCCATTATCCGACATCTTGTCTCTTATGTCAACAAAAAGCTGACGCATTTTCGCAAAAAAGGGCCGGTTTCCGTCGGGCCCCTCGGCCACCGGAGGAATGGCCATCAGTCCCCGCAGATTCACATGGGGACAGGCGGCCGCCTTCTGGGCCAGGGCGGGCAGCTCGTCGGGAGAAATTCCGCTTTTGGATTCCTCGCCGCCGATGTTGATCTCCAGCAGAATGTCCTGCACCAGGTCCAGCTTGGCGGCCTGGGCCTCGATGGCGTCCAGCAGATGCTCCGAGCCTACCGACTCGATGAGATCCACCCGGCCCACCACCTGCTTGACCTTGTTGGTCTGCAGATGGCCGATGAAATGGAGGGCGGCCCCGGCATAGGCGTCGTCGTCCAGGTGGGCGGTCATCTCCTGCACCCGGTTCTCTCCGCAGATGGTGATACCGGCGGCAATGGCCTGCCGGATGGTATCCGAGGTCTGGACCTTGGTGGCGGCCACCAGGGTGATCTCGGACGGGTCACGGCCCACTTCCCGGGCCGCGGCGGCGATGTTGGCCTTGACCTGCGCTACTTTCTCTTCCAGGGACATAATAGGCACCTCCAAAAAATACACACATAAATAAGGCAAAACCGCCTGCGCGTGTGGGGCGCAGAGGGATCGTCCAAACTAATCGATGACCTTGCCGTCATAGAGCTCGCCGGAGGAGATGATGATCTGGTCTCCCGCCCGCAGGGCCTTTTTGGCTGCCGTGGTGGTGGAGGTATCGGCAGCGGTGACCAGGATGTAGTTGTCCTCCTCGGCCAGGATGGATACCGGCTTGAACTCGGCACACTGGCCCACCAGGGCGTACACGCCGGTGACCGATACCTGGGACTCCTCGCCGGTCTCGCTGTCGGTGACGGTCTGCTGCTCCACCCGCAGGGCCTCCTTGGGCAGGCGGATGCCGGAGGTGGTCTCAAAGACCAGCTCCACCGTCTGCCGCCGCAGCAGGGTGGTGTCGGACAGGAACTTGTCGGTGGACAGTACCACCACCACCTGCCCGTCCACCGGGTCCCCCAGCCGCTCCACCTTCATGTCCACCTCGCCGGACCAGTCCCGGGAAAAGCGGACGGTGATGCTCCGCCCTTCCACCAGCCGCTCGGCGTCCGCCTCCGGCAGGGTGCAGGCAAAGTACCAGGTGGAATTGGTGATGAGCTTGCCAATGGCGGAGGTATCCTCCGCCGGCTTCTGGTTGGACAGGTCCTTCAGCTGGGCCGGGGTAAGGGTCTCCATCATAGCGGGGGTGATAAGGCTCTCGTATCCGTCCACCAGACCGGAGAAAATGCCCGACTGGGCGGCGGTGACCCGGCTGGTGCTCTGGGAGGCCTGGGCGGTCAAAGACTGGATCTGGGCCTTCACGTCGTCCAACGAGGCCTGGAGAGCGGCGGTGGAGTCCTCCCCCTCCGCGTCAAAGGTATAGCTGCGCTTATAAATCAGGCTCTTCAGCTCCATGGTCTGGCTCTCCAGACAGGTGAGGTCGCCGGAGGCGGAAGCCCCCCGGAGATTGGCAATGGCGTCGGCCACCCGGTCGCTGAGCTGGGCGGAGTCGCCGCTGCCGCCGGTCTGGGCCAGGGCATATTCCAGCTGCTCCTGCTCCAGCAGCAGCTGCTGGAGGGTTTCCCGCTGGGTGAGTCCGGCGTCGCTCTGGTAGAGCAGGGCCACGGTCTCACCCCGGCTTACCTTCTCCCCCTCCTCGGGGAGGACCTCCACCGTGCCGCCCTGGCCGGTGAGGACACTCTCCTCCCGGACCAGAAAGCCGGTGGCCTCCACGCTGTCGCTGACGGTGTAGGTATAGGCCAGCACCGTGGGATAGAGCTCCCGCAGGCTGCTGAAGGCGGAGACTCCGATGGAAATGAGCACCGCGGCCAGTACCACCAGCATCACGATGCGGGAATTCAAAGAACCTTGCTTCATAGGCGCTCCTTTGGTCAGTCGCCACGCTCCTCCCGCTCCAGAGAGATGGCCCGTTCGGGCACAATGGTGGAGATGGCGTGCTTGTAGATCACCTGCTGCTTGTCCCCCGTCATAAGTACCACCACAAAGGCGTCATAGCCCACGATCTGGCCTTTCAGCTGATAGCCGTTCATCAAAAAGGTGGTGACGTTGGCCCGGGTCCGCCGGGCGCGGAGCAGGAACAGGTCTTGCAGGTTGGGTGTCTTTTGCATTTGGATGCACTCCTTTTTCTCTGAGATGCATCCAATATATACCAATTACTGGAAAGGTTTTGTCGGATTCTGGGGAAGGGACCACATTTCCCGGGGAGTTATGCCCGTCCGAACCGCTTTTCGATCTGGCTGCGGGTCAGCTCAATGGCCACCGGGCGGCCATGGGGACAATATTTCACTTCCCCCGCCATGACAGCTTTAACCACCTTGAGCAGCTCGGCCTCCCCGTTTTTCTGGCCCCCCTTGATGGCCGCCTTGCAGGCCATGGTGTGGAGGAGAGCGTCCCGGGCGCTGTCCGGGTCGGCTGTGCCGCAGGTGATGAGCCTGCCCGCCAGCTCCAGCAGCACGTCGGGAATGGCGGCGGCGTCCACATCGTCGGGGGCGGTGCGGACGATGAGAGCTCCGCCGCCGAAGTCCTCCGCCTCAAAGCCGAAGCGCTCCAGCAGGGGCAGCTGGGCCAGCAGGGCGGCCCCCTCCTCCGCCGGAGGGGTAAAGACCACCGGGGTCAGGAGGGTCTGGACCATGGGGGTGTACCCCGCCGCCTTCAGGCGGTCAAAGTTCATCCGCTCATGGGCGGCGTGCTTGTCGATAAGGAGCACCTTGTCCCCCTGCTCCACGATGATGTAGGTGTTTAAGACCTCGCCTGCCATCCGCCAGGGTGTTTCTTCTGGCTCGGGCTGGATGGGAGTCTGGGGTTCCACAGGGGGGATGGTGGGAACGGGTTCCTTTTCGACCACCGTAGGGGCGACCCTTGTGGTCGCCCGCGGGGTTTCGGGAGCCACCTCCACAGGCGGGGTGGTTTTGGCCGGGATGTCTGGGACAGCAGTCCTTACAGACGATGGGGTGGGAGCCGGAGCCGGTTTGGGCTCGGGCTGTATGGTGGAGGCGGTTGGAACCGGCCGTTCCGGAACGGTAGGGGCCACCCTTGTGGCCGCCCGCACAGGTTGAGCGGTTTGGGCAGGCCGGGCGGCAATATCGTGGAGAGGCAGAGACGGGGCGGGTTTGTCCGCCGTCTTGCGGAATTGCTCCGCCGTCATGGTGCGGAAGGTGGTCTGGTGAGGGGGCACCGTGTCCTGAGCTGCCTTGGGAGCCAGCCGGGGGCTGTCCGCCAGGGCGGAGGGCCGGGACCGGTCGGCCTCCAGGGTGGATTTTACGGCGTAATACACCGCGTCAAATACCTTTTTATCGCTGCCGAACTTGACCTCCTGCTTGGTGGGGTGGACGTTCACGTCCACAGCGTTGAGCCTGGTGGTCAGATGGAGGACGCAGCCGGGGAACTTGCCCACCATCTTCTGGTTGGCGTAGGCCTCCTCCAGGGCGGCCATCATGGTGCGGCTCTTTACATACCGGCCGTTGACGAAGAAGTGCTGATAGCCCCGGGTGCCCCGGCAGCAGGTGGGCAGAGACACAAAGCCGGTGACCGTCATATCCTCCCCGGAGCCCTTCACCGGGGTGAAGCCCAGGGCCAGATCCCGGCCCAGCACGGCGTACAACGCCGATTTCAGCTGGCCGTCGCCGGGGGTGAGCAGGTCCTGCTTGCCGTCCCGGAGGAACTTGATGCTCACCTCCGGGTGGGACAGGGCCAGCCGCTGGATCATGGCGAAGCAGGCGGCGCTCTCGGCGGAGTCCTTCTTCATGAACTTGAGCCGGGCGGGGGTGTTGTAAAACAGGTCCTTCACCACCATAGTGGTGCCCTGGGGACAGCCCGCCTCCTCCCGGCTCACCACCACCCCCGCCTCCAGGGAGAGAGCGGAGCCCAGGGGGGCATCAGCAGTGCGGGTGAGCAGCTCCATCCGGGACACGGCGGAGATGGCGGCCAGAGCTTCCCCCCGGAAGCCCAGGGTACCGATGGCCTCCAGGTCGTACTCGGTGCGCAGCTTGCTGGTGGCGTGACGGAGAAAGGCGGTGGGGGCCTCGTCGGCGGCAATGCCGCAGCCGTTGTCGGTGACCCGGATCAGGGTCATGCCCCCGTGCTGGATTTCCACCGTCAGCTTGCCGGCTCCGGCGTCGATGGCGTTCTCCACCAGCTCCTTCACCACGGAGGCGGGCCGCTCCACCACCTCGCCGGCGGCGATCAGGTCGGCCACATGGGAGTCAAGTTGTTGGATGTGAGGCATAGAAATACCTGCTTTCTAAACGGAGGAATGGATGAATGCAGGGGCGGCGCACCCGGCACTCCGCGGGATCAGTGCAGCGTCCCCAGCAGCGTAAACCCGTTGAGGGCCATGTGCAGGGCAATGGCGCTCCAGATGGAGCCCCCCCGGTCATAGCACCAGGCCAGGGCCAGGGCCATGGGGGCGTACTGGATCATCAGCAGCAGGTACCGCAGGTCCAGGGTCCCGAAGGCATACACAAACTGGACGGCGCAGTAGAAGGAGTAGAGGACCACCGACAGCACATAGCCCAGGGGCCGGCTGTAATTGCGGACTGAGCCGAAGAGCAGTCCACGGAACAGGGGCTCCTCCACCAGGGGCATGAGCACCACCAGGATAAAAACGGTGGCGGCGGGGGCGAAGTAGTATTGCTCGGGGTAGCTCATCAGGTTGGGGTTCTGCACCGGCAGGGGGATGAGGCCCACCAGGAAGGAGAGTATCTCGGCTCCCACCAGACCGGTGACAAAGGCGAACAGGTTCTCCGGCAGCCAGTCCAGCAGCAGCCGGAAGCCGGTTCTCAGGAAGGACCAGAACACCAGGAAGGTGAGGGCGGCAATGATGAGGTAGTACACCACATTGGCCTCAGCCACCGGGAACTCCCCCTGATAGGAGCGCTGGACCCAGCCCATGAGCCAGGGGAAGAGAAACACATACAGGGCGAAAAAGACCCAGCCCCGGTAAAACTCCGCCTGGGTGATCTGGGAGCGCCAGGGGCGGCGCCGTCCGGTGAGCATGGTGTGTTCCTCCTTTTTTGTGGTTGGTTTTATACCAGCTGCTTCAATTCAAAGAGCAGGTTCATGGCCTCGATGGGGGTGAGGGTGTTGAGATCCACCCCCTGGAGCCGTCGGGCCACCTCTCCGCCTCCCATGTCCAGCAGGGACATCTGGCCGGTGGTCTGAGCCGCCGGGGCCTGGGGGGTCTGGACGCCTCCGGACTCCAGCTCCTTCAGAATGTGGCGGGCCCGGGTGATGACCTTGTCGGGTACCCCAGCCAGCTTGGCCACCTCGATGCCGTAGCTCTGGTCGGCCCCGCCGGGGACGATCTTCCGCAGGAAGAGGATGTCGTCCCCCTTCTTCTTGGCGGCGATGTTGTAGTTCTTCACCCCGGGGATAACTCCCTCCAGGGCGGTGATCTCATGGTAGTGGGTGGCGAAGAGGGTCTTGGCACCCAGCCGCTTTTTGTCGGCGCAGTACTCCAGCACCGCACGGGCGATGGACATACCGTCGTAGGTGGAGGTGCCCCGGCCGATCTCGTCCAGGATGAGCAGGCTTTTGCTGGTGGCGTTTTTCAGCAGCTCCGCCACCTCAGTCATCTCCACCATAAAGGTGGACTGGCCGGCGCTCAGGTCGTCGCTGGCTCCGATGCGGGTAAATACCCGGTCCACGATGCCGATGCGGGCCGACCTGGCGGGGACAAAGGAGCCCATCTGGGCCATGAGGACAATGAGGGCCACCTGCCGCATATAGGTGGACTTGCCTGCCATGTTGGGGCCGGTGATGATGGCCACCGTGTTGTCCTTCCCGTCCATCCGGGTGTCATTGGGGACAAAGAGGGCGTTTTTCAGCATTTTTTCCACCACCGGGTGGCGGCCCTCGGAGATCTCGATGGTGTCGGACAGGTCCACCTCGGGGCGGCAGTAGCCGTTCTCGGCGGCTACGGCGGCAAAGGAGGCCAGCACGTCCACCTGGGCTACGGCGGCGGCGGAGCGCTGGATGTCCCCCACCCGGGCGGCAGCTTGCTGCTGCAGGTCGCAGAACAGCTGATACTCCAGGGCGGTGACCCGGTCCTGGGCGGACAGGATCTCGTGCTCCAGGTCCTTCAGCTCCTGGGTGATGAATCGCTCACAGTTGACCAGGGTCTGCTTGCGGATGTAATCCTCGGGCACCTGGTCATAGTAGGACTTGGATACCTCGATGTAGTAACCGAATACCTTGTTGAAGCCCACCTTCAGGCTCTTGATGCCGGTCTTTTCCTTCTCCCGGGCTTCCACGGCGGCCACCAGGTCCTTGCCGTTGGTGAGGATGTCCCGCAGCCGGTCCACCTCGGCATTATAGCCCGCCCGGATAAAGCCGCCCTCCCGGACGGAGAAGGGGGGCTCGTCCACAATGGCGGAGCAGATCAGCTCCCGCAGGTCGGGCAGGTCGTCCAGGGCGGCGGACAGGGCGGTGAGCAGGGCCCCGGAATAGGGGGAGAGCAGCTCCCGCAGCCGGGGCAGCCTGCCCAGACCGGCGGCCAGGGCGGCCAGGTCCCGGCCTCCCGCGGTGCCGTATACGATGCGGCCGATGAGCCGCTCCAGATCGGTGACCTCCCGCAGAGTGTTTTTCAGCTCGTCCCGGCCGATGGGGTCGCCCACCAGCTCCTCCACCGCCCCCAGCCGGCGGCTGATGGCGCCGGGGGAGAGCAGGGGCCGCTCCATCCAGGCGCGGATGAGCCGGTGGCCCATGGCGGTGCGGGTCTTGTCCAGCACCCAAAGCAGAGAGCCCTTCTTCTCCTTGGAGCGGAGGGTCTCGGTGAGCTCCAGATTGCGCCGGGCGGTGAGGTCCAGCTCCATAAACTGACCGGAGGTGTACCAGGAGAGGGTGGTGATGTGGGAGAGGTCGGTCTTCTGGGTCTCGTACAGGTAACTCAAAAGGCCCCCCACCGCTTGGAGGGCGTGGTCGTCCCCCTGGGGCAGCTGATCCAGGCCGCTGGTGAACTGCTCCTCCACCAGGGAGCGGGCAGCGTCGGGCCGGAAGCGGGCTTCCCCACCGTTCTCGCACCGGCAGTCCAGCTTATTGGTGAGAAAGTCCAGCAGGGCGGCGTCGCTGTAGGCCCCATCGGACAGCATGGCCTCCCGGGGGGAGAAGCGGCCCAGCTCGTTGCACAGGTGCTCCCTGCTGTCGGGGCCGGTAAAGGAGGTGACGGAGATCTCGCCGGTGGAGATGTCGCAGAAGCACAGCCCCGCCCCGGCGGAGTCCTCGTAGATGGCGCAGATGAAGTTGTTGCGGCCCTCCTCCAGCATGGAGGAGGCGATGACGGTGCCGGGGGTGACGATGCGGATGATGTCCCGATCCACCAGCCCCTTGGCGGTGGCGGGGTCCTCCATCTGCTCGCAGATGGCCACCTTGTAGCCCTTGGCGATGAGCCGGGCGATATAGGCGTCGGCACTGTGGTAGGGCACGCCGCACATGGGGGTGCGCTGATCCTCCGGCTTGCCCCGGTCCCGGGTGGTGAGGGTGAGATCCAGCTCCCTGGAGGCCAGCTTGGCGTCCTCCTGGAACATCTCGTAGAAGTCGCCCAGCCGGAAAAAGAGGATGCAGTCCGGGTGAAGCTCTTTCATTTTCAGATATTGGCGCATCATGGGGGTCAGCTCGGACGGCATGGCGGGCGCTCCTTTTCTAAATGATAATTGAAATGGAAAGGGACGGATTGCCGCGCCAGTGTGCGCACTGGCTCGCAATGACGGCCCTATAGTGTGGGGTACAGATCAGTCCATCCGGGATTCCGGCGGTTGACCAGGGCGTTTTTTCGTTTCCTGGACCAGGATTTGATCTGCTTTTCTCGGGCAATGGCTGATTGGATGGATGGGGTGGCCTCAAAATAGACCAATTTTGTAATATCATAACGGGCGGTATAGCTGGCGGGATCGGCATGGGCGCGGTGCTGGGCGACCCGGCGGACCAGGTCCCGGGTTACCCCGGTGTAAATGGCTACATTGGTGGCGTTTGCCAGGATATAGACGTAATACATGGCTCCGTTCTCCTGCCTGTCATTGCGCGCCAGTGCGCGCACTGGCGTGGCAATCCGTATTTTACTCCGCCTTCTCCCCCATCAAAGACCACTTATTGGCCCCGGTGATCTTCACGTCCACAAACTGGCCGATGAGGGACTCGTCTCCGGTGAGGCGCACCAGCCGGTTGCCGGGGGTGCGGGCGGTGAGGCCCTTGTCGTCGGTGCCGTCCACCAGACAGCGCACCGTCTTGCCGATGTAGGCCGCGTGCTTTTCCTCGGAAATTTGATCCTGCCGCTCCACCAGCCGCTGGAACCAGGCCGCCTTCTCCTCCTTGGAGACGGGGTCTTCCATCTTGGCGGCGGGGGTGCCCACACGGGGGGAATAAATAAAGGTAAAGAGGGCGTCAAACCGCACCTCGTCCAGCAGGGTCATGGTCTGCTCGAACTCCTGGGCGGTTTCCCCGGGAAATCCCACAATGACGTCGGAGGTGATGACCACATCGGGGATGGCCTCACGCAAACGGCGCACCTTGTCCAGATAGCCCGCCCGGTCGTATACCCGGTTCATGGCTTTCAGCACCCGGTCGCTGCCCGCCTGGAAGGGCAGATGGAAGCAGGGGGCGATCTTGGGGGAGGACGCCATGGTGTCAAAGAGCTTCTGGGAGGCGTCCTTGGGGTGGCTGGTCATGAAGCGCAGCAGGAAGTCCCCCTCGATCTCGGAGGCCGCCTTCAACAGGTCTGCAAAGTCCATGGGGTCGTCCAGGTCCTTGCCGTAGGAGTTGACGTTCTGGCCCAGCAGGGTAATGTCCTTGTACCCCTCGGCCACCAGGCCCCGGATCTCCTCCAGAATGACCTCCGGCTGACGGGACCGCTCCCGGCCCCGGACGTAGGGCACGATGCAGTAGGTGCAGAAGTTGTTGCAGCCGTACATGATGGACACCCAGGCCTTTACCTTGTCCTGACGCACCACCGGGATGCCCTCGGCGATGGACCCGGGCTCGTCGGCGATGTCGAAAATGCGGCCCCGGCGGGTCACCAGCCGGTACAAGAGTTCCGGGAACCGCCACAGGGCGTGGGGCCCGAACACCAGGTCCACCTGCCGGTAGCTCTCCTTGATCTTCTGGGCACGGTGGGGCTCCTGGGCCATGCAGCCGCACACGCAGATGAGCTGGTTGGGCTTCTGGCGCTTGGTATGCACCAGCGCGCCCACGTTGCCCAATACCCGCATCTCGGCGTGCTCCCGGATGGCGCAGGTGTTGATGAGGATCAGATCGGCTTCCGCCTCGCTGTCGGTGAAGTCGTAGCCCATCTCCCGCAGGTAGCCCCGCAGCCGCTCGGAGTCGGCCTCATTCTGCTGGCAGCCGTAGGTGTCCACGAAGGCTAGGGGGGCGGTGGGACGGGCGGCGTTGCGCTCATGGAGTTTCTGGCAGAAGTCCCGCTGACGCGCCACGTCGGCGGGGGAAATTTTGGTGGTCTGTCGGTTCAAAACGGTTCCTCCCGAAAAGTCTGTATCAATGTTTAATCATAGCACTTTTTGCGCTCAAACACAAGGCCCGTCCCCTTTTCATTGACTCAAATCGGCAGGGAGTATATAATGGAAAGGACTATCCACGGAAAGGCGGCGGAGCCATGAAAACCCTGGTCATCGAGCGGGATGCACTGAAGAATAATATCTCCGTGGTCAAGGAGCGGGCGGGGGGCGCCGTGATCTACGGCGTGGTCACCGGAGACGGCCAGGGAGCCGGTCTGGTGGAGCTGGCAAAGGCCCTCCGGGCCGAGGGCATCGGCCGCTTCGCCGTGTCCGAGGTGGCGGAGGCCGCCGCCCTGCGGAAGGCGGGCTTTGTGGAGGAGGAGATTCTCATGCTCCGCTGTACCACCGACCGGGAGGAGCTGGAGCAGCTGCTGGATCTCAACGTGATCTGCACCGTGGGCTCCCACGACAGCGGCATGGCCCTCAACGGGGTGGCGGAGGCCCGCTCCACCGTTGCCGAGGCCCACATCCAGATTGACACCGGCATGGGCTTCGGGGGCTTTCTCTCCAGCGAGCCGGAGAAGATCCTGTCTACCTTCCGGGACCTGTCCAGCATTGCCGTGTCCGGGGTGTGTACCCAGCTGTATACCAAGAGCCGCAAGGGCAAGGCCCTGGCGGCCCAGGTGGAGGAGTTCACCAAAACGGTGGAGGCCATCCACGCCGCCGGGTTTGAGACGGGCACCGTCCACGCCGCCGGGTCCTATGTGCTGATGCACCATCCTGCCGCCCGGCTGGGGGGCGTCCGGGCGGGTACGGTCCTTATGGGCCGGTGCCGCCGGGCCAGAGGAGACGGCCTGCGCCGGGTGGGCTACGGCGAGGTCAAGGTGGAGGAGACCCGCTGGGTGCCCAAGGGCCACATTGTGGGGGGCAACACCCCCGCGCCCCTGAAGAAAAACACCCGGGTGGCGGTGCTGCCCGTGGGTTATCAGAACGGCTTCGGCATGGGCCGCCCCTGGGCGGGAGGCCTGCTGGATGCCATCCGCCGCTGGCTCACCCAGCGGCAGATCACCGTCCGGGTCAACGGCCAGAAGGCCAGGGTCATCGGGGGCATCGGCGCCATCGAGACCATTGTGGATGTGACCGACCTGAAATGTACCGCCGGAGACAAGGCGGTGTTCGATATCGACCCCATTTTTGTCAAGGGGTTTGTCCGTGAATATCGGTAAATGAGAAAGGAATTTATACTATGCGTGCAGTTGTGACCCGCGTGAAGAATGCCTCCGTCACCATCGGCGGCAAGGTGAACGGCGAGATCGGCCAGGGCTTCCTGGTGCTGCTGGGGGTGGCCCCCGGCGATACCGAGGCCCAGGCCGTCAAGATGGCCGACAAGGTGTGCGGCCTGCGTATCTTTGAGGACGAGAACGAGAAGATGAACCTGAATCTGGAGGCAGTGGGGGGCTCCCTGCTGGTGGTGAGCCAGTTCACCCTCTATGCCGACACCAAGTCCCGCCGCCCCGGCTTCTCCGGGGCCGCCAAGCCGGACATCGCCATCCCCCTGTATGAGAAGTTCATGGCCGAGTGCGCCGGCCGGGGCTTTGAGGTCCAGCACGGCGAATTCGGCGCCGATATGCAGGTTTATAGTCAGAACGACGGTCCTGTGACCATTCTGCTGGACACCGACCAGATGTAACGCCGAATTCGCCCCCGCGCTTTGCGCGTCCGAGCGTTTTGCCAAAGGCAAAACCTCGATGCCGGGCGGATTCACTCCGCCCGAGCAGATCAAAAGATGCGGGGTCCCCGCAGGGCCGTGGCCCTGTGGGGGATTCGGCGCCGATATGCAGGTTTATTCTCAGAATGACGGTCCTGTGACCATTCTGCTGGACACCGATACCATGTAAAGAAGGGGGCAGACAACCCATGAAAATGCGTGTTTTACAGGTGGGGCCCATCGGCACCAACTGCTATCTGCTGGAGGACGAGGACACCCACACCGCCGCCGTGGTGGACCCCGGCGACGAGGCCGGCCGCATCCTGGCCCAGGCCAGGGAGGATGGGGTGGAGATCCAGTCCATCCTGCTGACCCACGCCCACTATGACCACACCACCGGCGTGGCCGGGCTGCTCAAGGCCTTGCCCAACATCCCGGTGTACCTCCACCCTGCCGACATCGCCCGGCTGGGCAGCCCGGTGTTCCCCCCGCTGGGCACCGACCCCAAGCCCTATGACGACGGCGACCTGGTGAAGGTGGGAGGCATCGACGTGCAGGTGATCCACACCCCCGGCCACACCCCCGGCGGGGTGTGCCTGATGGCGGGGGACGCCCTCTTTACCGGCGACACCCTGTTCCAGGGCTCCATGGGCCGCACCGACCTGCCCGGCGGCAGCTATGGGGAGATCATGGCCTCCCTGGCCCGGCTGGCCCGGCTGCCCGGGGACTTCCACGTCCTCCCCGGCCACATGGGTATGTCCACCCTGGAGGCCGAGCGGAAGAGCAACTACTATATGCAGGAGGCCATGGGGTAATCTGATTTCCCCGGAAAGGATCATTCCGCTATGAAACTCTACCTCCGCGGCCACGACTACAAATATGCCGCCGAGCAAATGTTATTGACGCTTTTTCCTGACCAGCGGCCGGAATACGACGACCAGCCCCCCGCTGCCGGGGAGGACCATCTGGTGCTCTCCCTGAGCCGGGGGGAGCTGTGGGCCACCGCCACCGCCAGGCTGACTTACCACGGTCAGTCATATGGGGCAAGCCACCGGTGTAAACTGGAAGAGCTCGCCGACGACCTCTCCACCAGCCGGGCCCTCCAGCGGATCTTGAAGCTGGCCTTCTACGACGCCGGGGTGGCCGCCCGTGGGAGCGAGCCTCCCTGGGGGGCGCTGACCGGCGTGCGGCCGGTGAAGATCCCCACCAAGGCCATGCTGGCCGGAGCCACCCCCGTCCAGGCGGAGAAGGTACTCAAAGATACCTACCGGGTATCTCCCCTGCGGCGGCAGCTGGCCATGGACTGCGCCCGAGCCAGCCTGGACGCCCAGCGGAGCCTGCGGCCCGAGGAGGTGTCCCTCTATGTGGGCATTCCCTTCTGCCCCACCCGGTGCGCCTACTGCTCCTTTGTGTCCGCCGACGTGGGCCGTGCCCTCAAGCTCATCGACCCCTTCCTGGACTGCCTTTCCCGGGAAATCAAGGCCACCGGTGAAATGCTGGCGGGGGCGGGGTTGAAGGTGCGCTCGGTCTACTTCGGCGGCGGCACCCCCACCACCCTGTCCGCCCCTCAGCTGGACCGGCTCATGGGGGAGATCGCCGATTCCATTGACCTGTCCTGCTGCACCGAGTACACGGTGGAGGCGGGACGGCCCGACACCATTACCCGGGAAAAGCTGGAGGTCCTCTTCCGCCGGGGCTGCGGCCGGGTGTCGGTGAATCCCCAGACCATGCAGGACCATGTGCTGGCCGCCATGGGCCGGGCCCATCGGGCCGAGGACATCCGCAGGGCCTACGCCATGGCCCGGGACAGCGGCATCCCCTGCGTCAACATGGATCTCATCGCCGGTCTGCCCGCCGACAGCGTGGACGGCTTCCGGTCCTCCCTGGATCAGGTGCTGGCTATGGCGCCGGAGAATATCACCGTCCACACCCTGGCCATGAAGAAGGGTTCCCGGCTGATGGAGGAGGGGAGCGGCGTGCCCGCCGATGAAGAGGTGGCCGCCATGCTGGAGTACGCCTGGTCCGCCCTGCGTACGGCGGGGCAGATCCCCTACTACCTCTACCGCCAGAAGTATATGTCCGGCTCCTTTGAAAACGTGGGCTGGTGCCTGCCGGGCACCGAGAGCCTCTATAACATCTGCATGATGGAGGAGCTGCACACCATCGTCTCCCTGGGAGGCGGCGGGGTGACCAAGCTGGTCAACCCGGCCACCGGCTACATCGAGCGTGTGGCCAACCCCAAGTATCCCAAGGAGTATATCGAGAAGATCGACGCCGTCTGCGCCGGAAAGGAGCGGGTGGCCCGCTTTCACGGCGCCCTGTAAGGAGGTCCGTTATGCCCTATCAGCTGCAAGAGATCAACGAGAGCATCCGCACCGACCCCAAGGGATTTCTGGAGGCCTGCGACGCCGCCTATCAAAGCCGCATTGCGTCGGCGGTGGACCGCATTCTGGAGCGGATGAAGGAGAGCCCCATCGTGCTGCTGTCCGGCCCCTCCGGCTCGGGCAAGACCACCACTGCCCTCAAGCTGGAGCAGGAGCTGGAGCGCCGGGGCGTGAACACCCACACCATCTCCATGGACAACTACTATAAAACCCTCAACCGCAAGACCGCACCCCGCACCCCCGAGGGGGACATCGACTACGAGTCCCCGGTGCTGCTGGACCTGGACCTGCTGGACGAGACCTTCTCCCGGCTGTCCCGGGGCGAGTGGGTGGTGGTACCCAAGTATGAATTTGCCCGGCAGATGCGCAACGACAGCCGGGGCACCTTTTTGAAGCTGGACAAAAATGAGATCGCCATCTTCGAGGGCATCCACGCCCTCAACGACGACATCTTCGGCCGCCACCCCGAGGCCACCGGCCTGTACATCTCCGCCCGCTCCAACGTGCTGGAGGGGGAGGAACTGCGGTTCAAGGGCACCTGGATGCGCATTTCCCGCCGGGCGGTCCGTGACTATAATTTCCGGGGCACAGACCTTTTGGAAACCCTTTTGATGTGGTATAATGTGCGCCGGGGCGAGAAGACGTACATCTCCCCCTTTAAGAACCGGGCCAATATCATCATCGACTCCTCCCTGCCCTACGAGGTGCCGGTGTTTGCCAACTACGCTCACGCTTTGAGAGAAGCGGTGGCACAGATCCCCGCCGACAACCCCCGCTGTCATGAGTTCCACGATCTGGTGGACGCCTTCGGGTATTTTGAGCCGGTGGACCCGGCCCTGGTGCCTCCCGAGTCCCTGATCCGGGAGTTTATCGGCGGCGGAACATACAGTTACTGATCATGTCCAGGGGGGACCAGTCCCCCCTGGATACAGCCCCGCCGCGCCGCAGGCGGCACAGCGGGGCTGATACCCCCCTCACCCGCGCCCACGCGGGTGGTTGCCCGCCGGTGGCGGAGCAAGCAGCGGTGTCCTGCGGCGAAATGAATTCGCCTGCGGACTTATTTTTACTGAAATCTCTGGTAACAACATAGGAAAGAAGGAAAAATACCATGTCTGAATGTACCCACAACTGTTCCTCCTGCGGCGAGAGCTGCGGCGAGCGCACTGCCCCTCAGGATCTCCACGTCCCTGCCAACGGCCTGTCCCACATCGGCAAGGTCATTGCCGTGGTCAGCGGCAAGGGCGGCGTGGGCAAGAGCCTGGTGACCTCCTCCCTGGCGGTGGCTATGCGCCGCATGGGCAAGAAGGTGGCCGTGCTGGACGCCGACATCACCGGCCCGTCCATCCCCGCCGCCTTCGGCATCCACACCCGGGCCGAGGGCAGCGAGCTGGGCATCTACCCCGCCGAGACCAAGACCGGCATCGGTATCATGAGCCTCAACCTGCTCACCGAGCATGAGACTGACCCCGTGGTGTGGCGGGGCCCCGTCATCGCCGGCACCGTCAAGCAGTTCTGGACCGACGTGATCTGGGGCGACGTGGACTATATGTTCGTGGATATGCCTCCCGGAACCGGCGACGTGCCCCTCACCGTGTTCCAGTCCCTGCCCATCGACGGCATCGTGGTGGTCACCTCTCCCCAGGATCTGGTGAGCATGATCGTCACCAAGGCCGTCAAGATGGCCGAGATGATGCACATCCCCGTGCTGGGCCTGGTGGAAAACTACTCCTACTTCCAGTGCCCCGACTGCGGCAAGCGCCACGCCATCTTCGGCGAGAGCCACATCGACCAGGTGGCCGCCGGCCTGGGCCTGAAGGTGCTGGCCCGTCTGCCCATCGATCCCGCCGTGGCCGCCGCCTGCGACGCCGGCAAGATCGAGGATCTGGAGCAGAACTACCTGGCCGACGTGGCCCGCACCCTGGCGGAATAACCAATATCAGGCTTTACAAAACGTTCATATCCGGTTCAAAACGGGTTCACAGTGAGAGGTTAGGATAAGAACCGTGGTTGAGACATACCACTCCTCTCTTTCCTCTCTTTTTCAGATCTTGGAAACACAGGCCCGCAACAGGCGGCGGGCCTGTGTTTCTGCGTTTTAGCCCCAAAAGGAGGGACAAGCCCATGCCCACCCGTGTGAAAAAACGCCGCCGTTCCCCTCTGCTGCCCGCCCTTATCATTCTTGTGCTGATTGGAGCGGCCTTTCTGATCTGGCGGCTGGCCTTCTCCGCCCCCCAGCCCTCCGGCGATCTGCCCGACTGGATCACCGAGGAGCTGCTCCCCATCAATCCCTATTCCCGGCCCGGCGAGCCCCTGGAGGAGGTCAACGGCGTGGTGGTCCACTATGTGGGCAACCCGGGCACCACCGCCCAGCAGAACAACAGCTACTTCCGAAACCTGGCCACCACCGGAGAGACCTACGCCTCCAGCCATTTCCTCATCGGCCTGGACGGGGAGATCATCTGCAACGTCCCCCTGGACGAGATCGCCTACTGTACCGGCCCCCGGAATGTGGACACCATCTCCATTGAGTGCTGCCACCCCGACGACACCGGGGCCTTCACTCAGGCCACCTACGACTCCCTTATCAAGCTGGTCCGCTGGCTTATGGACGAGTACCGCCTGGACACCGACCAGGTCATCCGGCACTACGATGTCACCGGCAAGGAATGTCCCCTTTATTATGTTCGAAACCCGGAGGCGTGGGAACAATTTAAGGCTGACTTGCAAGAATAGTCCGTTTTATTGGACAGCTGCTCTGGTATCCTGTACCCAACGATACAGGAAAGGAGCGCTGAACCATGGAATTTGAACTTCGCTATGTAAACGGACACATTGAGGTATACGACGCCGCCGGACGCTTCCGGTTTTCCGCCGACTCCCAGGGGGAGGCGCTGGCCGAACTGGAGGACCTGGCTGCGTGAGCAACAGGGCCGGACCACGGATTGCCGTGGTCCGGCCTTTCTTGACACTTTAGGCGGGAATAGGGTAATATAATAATATATACGCATCTTTTGCGCCGGCTCTGAGGGCCGGCAGTTTTACGATATGAGGAGAGGCCCATGGCAAGAAGTTCTTCCCCAAAAAGTTACGGCAATGACTCCATTTCCTCCCTGAAGGGGGCGGACCGGGTACGGAAGCGCCCGGCGGTTATCTTCGGCTCCGACGGGCTGGAGGGCTGCGAGCACGCGGTGTTCGAGATCCTGTCCAACGCCATCGACGAGGCCCGGGAGGGCCACGGTAATCTCATCACCGTCACCCGGTATGAGGACAAGTCCATCGAGGTGGAGGACTTCGGTCGGGGCTGCCCGGTGGACTGGAACGAGAAGGAGCAGAAGTTTAACTGGGAGCTGGTATTCTGCGAGCTGTACGCCGGCGGCAAGTACAACAACAACTCCGGCGACAACTACGAGTACTCCCTGGGCCTCAACGGCCTGGGCTCCTGCGCCACCCAGTATGCCAGCCGCTACTTTGACGCGGTGATCCACCGGGATGGCTTCGAGTATACCCTCCATTTTGAGAAGGGTGAAAACATCGGCGGCCTGAAGAAGGAGCCCTACTCCGGCAAAAAGACCGGCTCCAAATTCCGCTGGCTGCCCGACCTGGACGTGTTCACCGACATCGACATTCCGGTGGAGTACTACCTGGACGTGCTGAAGCGGCAGGCGGTGGTCAACGCCGGTATTACCTTCCGGTTCCGCAATCAGGTGGGGGGCAAGTTCGAGACCACCGACTTCAAGTATGAAAACGGCATCGAGGACTATGTGAAGGAGCTGGCGGGGGACAACCCCCTGACCCAGCCGGTGTTCTGGCAGACCGAGCGCCGGGGCCGTGACCGGGCGGACAAGGACGAGTACAAGGTGAAGCTCTCCGTGTCCTTCTGCTTCTCCAACACGGTGCAGGTCATCGAGCACTACCACAACTCCTCCTGGCTGGAGCACGGCGGCTCCCCGGAGAAGGCGGTGAAGTCCGCTTTTGTCAACGGCATCGACGCCTGGCTGAAATCCCAGGGCAAGTACCAGAAGAACGAGAGCAAGCTGACCTGGGCCGACGTGGAGGACTGCCTGGTGCTGGTGAGCAACAACTTCTCCACCCAGACCTCCTACGAGAACCAGACCAAGAAGGCCATCACCAACAAGTTTGTCCAGGAGGCCATGACCGAGTTCCTCCGCTCCCAGCTGGAGGTCTACTTCATCGAGAACCCCTTTGACGCCGCCAAGATCGGCGAGCAGGTGCTCATCAACAAGCGCTCCCGTGAGAACGCCGAGCGCACCCGGCTGAACATCAAGAAGAAGCTGTCCGGCAATGTGGATATCTCCAACCGGGTGCAGAAGTTTGTGGACTGCCGCACCAAGGATACCACCCGCCGGGAGCTGTATATCGTGGAGGGCGATTCCGCTCTGGGCAGCGTCAAGCTGAGCCGGGACGCCGAGTTCCAGGGCATCATGCCCGTCCGGGGCAAGATTTTGAACTGCCTCAAGGCCGACTACGCCAAGATCTTCAAGAGCGAGATCATCACCGACCTGCTGAAGGTGCTGGGCTGCGGCGTGGAGGTTCACGACAAGCACGCCAAGGATCTGGCCGCCTTCGACCTCATGAACCTGCGGTGGAACAAGATCGTCATCTGTACCGATGCCGACGTGGACGGCTTCCAGATCCGCACCCTGATCTTGACCATGCTCTACCGCCTTACCCCCACCCTCATCCAGCGGGGCTATGTGTATATCGCCGAGTCCCCCCTGTATGAGATCAATTATAAGGAAAAGACCTGGTTCGCCTACTCCGACACCGAGAAGAACGACATCGTAAACGGCGAGCTGGCGGGCAAGAAGTGCTCCATCAACCGCTCCAAAGGTCTGGGCGAGAACGAACCCGACATGATGTGGCTCACCACCATGAATCCCGAGACACGGCGGCTTATCAAGGTCATGCCCGAGGATGTGGAAAACACCGCCCGGGTCTTTGACCTGCTGCTGGGGGACAACCTCCAGGGGCGGAAAGACCACATTGCAGAAAATGGATATAAATATCTGGAACTGGCGGATATTTCGTAACGGATACAGGCCGGGATCTTTTTCAGATCCTGGCCTGTATATTCTTGCAAAAATAACCGCTGTTTGCTATAATTTATCCGCATCGTATTCAGGAGAATACAAATCTGGATCAGGAGGGATCATCTTGAGGAAATTGCTTTCTTGTGGTCTTACCCTGGCGCTCTGCGGGAGCCTGCTCACCCCCGCTTTTGCCGCTGACCAGGGGTTGACCCGGGGGGAGTTGGCCCAGCAGCTGGTGGAGCTGTGCGGCTACACCCAGGAGCTGGAGACCTACGAGGCCCAGCCCAGCGTCTACACCGACGTGGCGGATGACGCGGCCTGTCAGGGCGCCGCCAATCTGCTCCAGGACAAGGGCCTGATGCAGGGCAGCGGCGGCGGAGCCTTCCAGCCCCAGCGTACCGCCACCCCGCTGGAGGCGGCCACCGCCCTGATGCGCTGGGCGGGCCTGAGCGACAAACAGATCGGCGCCTGGCCCAACGATTACAGCGCCCTGGCCGACAGCCTGACTCTGGCCGGAGGGGACGTACTGACCGAAAGCTCCCTGAAGGAGATGGCGGAGCTTGCCGCTCAGTACCGGGAGACCATCCAGGCCGAGACCCCCGCGCCCCTGTTCGTCAACGGCGAGGCCCAGCCCATCTTCCCCTATGACACCATCATCCGGGAAGTGGTGTATGTGGAGACCCCCGTGGACACCGACAGCGACGGCAAGGCGGACCTGGTCAAGGTGCTGATCCAGCGCCCCGCCGCCACCGACGAGGGCATGAAGGCCGCCACCATTTTTGAGGCCCGGCCCTACTCCGCCGGCTGCACCGACGCCTATGACCTGGACACCTGGAACGCCCACATCGTGGACGCCCAGCTCACCCAGGCCCAGCAGTCCACCACCACGACCAAGGAGGACTGGGACTGGACTGCCGCTGAGACCGAGGACGCCAAACTGACCCGGCAGACCGTGACCGGCACCGGCAAGGCCGGAGACGGCGGCGATGTGTGGACCACCACCGAAAACGTGGATTCCTATGACTACTGGCTGGTGCGGGGCTACGCCTATGTGTCCTGCGCCGGACCGGGCACCCTGGGCTCCGACGGCTTTGAGACCTGCGCCAGCGCTGATGAGACCGCCGCCTTTGCCGCGGTGGTGCAGTGGCTGGCCGGGGACGAGAGCGTGAAGGCCTACACCGACAAGACCTCCGGCATTGAGGTAAAGGCCGACTGGTCCAACGGCAATGTGGCTATGACCGGCCAGTCCTATGCCGGTTCCACCGCCTTCGCCGTGGCCTCCACCGGTGTGGAGGGCCTCAAGACCATCGTGCCCCGGGCGGGCATCGCCAGCTGGTACGACTACTACCGCTCCCAGGGCACCGCGGCGGGCGGCCTGTACTACCCCGGCGACGACTGCAACATCCTGGCCGACTACTGTATGTCCCGCCAGCTGGAACCGGCGGACTACTCCACCATCCAGCTGGACTATGAGCGCTACCTCAGCGGTATGGTGGAGGAGCAGGACGCCCTCTCCGGCGACTACAACTTCTTCTGGGACGAGCGCAACTACACCAACGGCGCGGAGAACCTGAACTGTTCCGCCCTCATCATCCACGGCCTCAACGACTTCAACGTGCGGCCCAAGCAGTTTAACCTGATGTATGACGCCTTCCAGTCCGCCGGTCAGGAGGCCAAGCTGGTCCTCCACCAGGGCGCCCACATGACTCCCGACCAGATCGACGGTCTGGACCTGAACGGCATCCTGGGCCGCTGGTACGCCCACTACCTGTACGGGGTGGACAACGGCGCCGAGGACGAGGCCAACGTCCGCATCCAGAGCAACACCGACCTGAGCTGGGCCAGCTATGACAGCTGGGGCAGCGACACCACCGTGCGCTTTGACGCCGGGGAGGGCCAGGCGGCCTTCTCCAGCGACCTGTCCGCCACCAGCTTCGACACCTCTCTGGCTGACGTGGACGAGGGCTGGATCGAGTACTGCACCGACATGGCCTACGCCTGGGAGAACGATGTGATCTCCGGCAGCACCAGCGCCAGCAAGGTGCTCACCTTCGATGTGGAGGAGGACCTGCACATCAACGGTACTCCCACCGTCACCATCAAGGCCAGCGCCGACCAGCCCACCGGTATCCTCAGCGCCATGCTGGTGGATCTGGCCCCCGAGGGCGGCATGAAGGCCGTCATGCTGGAGCAGTACAGTGAGGCTGTGGCCACCGAGACCCTGGAGAGCGGCGCGGTGTGGCAGGGCGGCGGCCTGACGGCCAAGGACCTGCAGCAGTTTGCCCTGACCCAGACCGACCACAAGATCATCACCCGTGGCTGGATGGACATCCAGAACCGCACTTCCATCTACAATGTGGACACCGTCACTCCCGGCGAGTTCTACACCTTCCAGCTGGAGCTCCAGCCCATGGACTACACCGTGGAGGCCGGCCACCAGCTGGCCCTGGTGCTCTACTCCGTGGACCCGGAGGTTACCTACTGGCCCGAGACCGTCACCAACTTTACGGTGGACTGCACCGGCACCTACGTCACCATTCCTGTCATGGAGTAAACCCTTCCGGCGGCCTGCGCGTTGCGCGGGCCGCCGGTCTTTGTTTTGGCGCTTTACGGCGATGAATTGCGTTTTTTTCAAAGGAATGATATAATTCTAACCACTGAAAGCGGCCAGTCTGTACTGACAAAGGAATGATTCGATTTGGCAAAGAAAAAGGACCCCCAGGAGGGGGCGAAGAAGGTCAACAACCCCAACGTCATGGGCCTGCGGCCCGAGGTGCTGGAGCAGCCCATCACCGAGACGCTGGAGCTCAACTATATGCCCTACGCCATGAGCGTTATCGTCTCCCGGGCCATCCCGGAGATCGACGGGTTCAAGCCCTCCCACCGGAAGCTGCTGTACACCATGTACCAGATGCACCTGCTGGGCGGCAACCGCACCAAGAGCGCCAACGTGGTGGGCCAGACCATGAAACTCAACCCCCACGGCGACGCCGCCATCTACGACACCATGGTGCGCCTCTCCCGGGGCTACGGGGCCCTGCTCCACCCCCTGGTGGACTCCAAGGGTAACTTTGGTAAGGTGTACTCCCGGGACATGGCCTGGGCGGCCAGCCGTTACACCGAGGTGCGGCTGGACCCCATCTGCGCCGAGCTCTTCCGGGACATCGACCAGGACACGGTGGACTTTGTGGACAACTACGACGGCTCCATGAAAGAGCCCACCCTGCTGCCTACCACCTTCCCCAACGTGCTGGTAAGCGCCAACCAGGGCATCGCCGTGGGCATGGCCTCCAACCTGTGCGGCTTCAATCTGGGCGAGGTGTGCGACGCCACGGCGGCCTATCTGAAAAACCCCCAGGTCAACCTGATGGAGTACCTGAAGGCCCCCGACTTCCCCACCGGCGGGGAGCTGCTGTACGACGAGGCCGCGCTGAGGCAGATCTACGACACCGGCCGGGGCTCCTTCCAGGTGCGGGCCAGGTGGCGCTACCTCAAGAGCGAGAACCTCATCGAGGTGTACGAGATCCCCTACACCACCACGGTGGAGGCCATCATGGACAAGGTGGCCGAGCTCATCAAGGCGGGCAAGATCAAAGAGATCGCCGATATGCGGGATGAGACCGACCTGAACGGCCTGAAGATCACCATTGACCTGAAACGGGGCACCGACCCGGACAAGCTGATGGCCAAGCTGTTCAAGTCCACCACCCTCCAGGACGCCTGCTCCTGCAACTTCAATATCCTCATTGCCGGGATGCCCCGGGTCATGGGCGTGGGAGAGATTTTGGAGGAGTGGACCGGCTGGCGGATGGACGGAGTGCGCCGCCGCACCTACTATGTGATGAAGAAGAAGCAGGAGAAGCTCCACCTGCTCAAAGGCCTGAAAAAGATCCTGCTGGACATTGACCGGGCCATCAAGATCATCCGGGAGACCGAGGAGGACGCCGAGGTGGTGCCCAACCTGATGATCGGCTTCGGCATCGACAACATCCAGGCGGAATATGTGGCCGACATCAAGCTGCGCAACATCAACAAGGAGTATATCCTCAAGCGTATTGAAGAGGTGGCCGGGCTGGAGGAGGAGATCGCCGACCTCCAGGACATCGTCAACAACCCGGGCCGCATCAAGAAGATTATTTCCCAGGAACTCTCGGCGGTGAAGAAGAAGTACGCCTCTCCCCGGCACACCGAGATCGTCTACGACTATCAGGCCGCCGGCGCCGTGGAAGAGGAGGACGAGACCCCCGACTATCCCGTCCATGTGTTCTGCTCCAGGGAGGGCTACTTCAAGAAGATCACCCCCCAGTCTCTCCGCATGAGCAGCGAGCAGAAGTACAAGGAGGGGGACGGCCCCTACCTGTACTGGGAGGGGAACAACCGGGATATGCTGCTGGTGTTTACCGACAAGCAGCAGTGCTACAAGGCCCCCCTCAGCGAGTTCGACGATGCCAAGGCCAGCGTGCTGGGCGACTTTTTGCCCACCAAGCTGGGCATGGACCCCGGCGAGAGCTTCGTGTGGGCCTGCCTGACCAGCGACTACTCCGGCCATATCCTCTTCTTCTTTGAGAACGGCAAGGTAGCCCGGGTAGAGGTGGCTGCCTACCAGACTCAGACCAAGCGGAGAAAGCTCACCGGCGCCTACTCCGACAAGTCCCCCCTGGCCGCCGCCCTCCACATCAAGGAGGATTTGGAGGTGGCAGTCACCTCCACCGAGGGCCGCTGCCTGGTGTTCCACACCGCCGCCCTCACCCCCAAGACCACCCGCTCCACCCAGGGGGTCAACGTCATGACCCTCAAGCCCAAGTGGAAGGTGGAAAAGGCCGTGCCGCTGGCGGATACCACCATTGTCAACGCCGCCCGGTACCGGGCACGGTCCCTGCCGGTGGCGGGGGCCCTGCTCAAGGAGGAGGACCGGGGCGAGGAACAGATCAGCCTGCTGTGATCCAGCCAGAGAAATGAGGAATATTCGTTGAAACACACTGTGAGCTATTATGTAAAAAGCTATGTGGTCATTACCCTGGGCTCCATCCTGTACGCTCTGGCCTATAACATCTTCTACGCCCCCAACCTGGTGGCCATGGGCGGCCTCACCGGCCTGGGCCAGGTCATCAACGCCCTGGTGCCGGTGCTGCCGGTGGGCACCATGGTGTTTATCATGAATGTGCCCCTGTTCTTCCTGGGGTGGAAGTATATCGGCGGGCACCTGCTGGTGTCCTCCCTGTACGCCATGACCTTCAGCTCCTTTGCCATCGACCTGATGGACATGATCTATCAGTTTCCGCCCATGGACACCATGCTGGCCGCCATCTTCGGCGGCGCTCTGCTGGGGCTGGGCATCGGCCTGGTGTTCTCCAAGGGAGCCACCACCGGCGGCACCGACCTGATTGCCCGGCTGCTCAAGCTGAAATTTGCCTGGCTGCCCATGGGTACCCTGGTGCTCATCCCCGACTTTGTGGTTATCGTGCTGGCGGCCATCGCCTTCGGCAAGGTGGAGAGCGCGCTGTACGGCCTGGTGTCCCTGTTCATTACCACCAAGGTGATGGACATGGTGCTCTACGGCCTGGACAGCTCCAAGGTGGCCTATATCATCAGCGATGCCTGCAAGGAGATCACCGACGCGGTGATGGCCATGGACCGGGGAGCCACCATCCTCCACGGCGAGGGGGCCTACTCCGGCGATGAGAAGAAGGTGCTGATGGTGGCCTTTAAGCAGAAGGAGATCGTGCCCCTGAAGGAGAAGGTCAACGAGATCGATCCCCACGCCTTCCTCATTGTGTGCGACGCCCACGACGTACTGGGCGAGGGCTTCCGCACCTACAGCAAGGACGACATTTGATCCCAGTCCACAGAGAAAGGAAGGGTTTCCATGACGGATTTCACCAAGGTAAAGGCCAACCTGGAGAAGCGGGGCTACGCCGTGTCCTGCTTTGCCACGGCGGCGGAGGCCGCCGGCTATCTGGACGGCAAGCTGGACGGCAGGACCATCGGCATCGGCGGTTCGGTGACCGTCCGGGAGATGGGCCTTCTGGACCGGCTCAAGACCCACAACACCGTGGTCTCCCACTGGGAGGGCAGCCGCAAGGAGGATGCCGCCTTCACCCAGGTCTACCTGTGCTCGGTGAACGGCCTGGCGGAGACCGGCGAGATGGTGAACATCGACGGGGTGGGCAACCGCATTGCCTCCACCGTGTTCGGCCATGAGGAACTCTATCTGGTGGTGGGCCGCAACAAACTGGCCCCCGATTACGACGGCGCGGTATGGCGGGCCCGCAACGTGGCCTCCCCCAAAAACGCCATCCGTCTCCAGCGTAAGACCCCCTGCGCCGTCAAGGGGGACAAGTGCTACGACTGCAACAGCCCCGAGCGGCTGTGCCGGGGCATGACGGTGCTGTGGCAGGCATCCAACGGCATCGGACGTACCGAGGTGGTACTGATTGACGAGGACCTGGGCTTTTGAGGAAAGAAAGGGGGCGGGGCCTGTGAAAAAGTGCATACCGGCCCTGGCCCTGAGCCTGGCCCTGCTGCTGGGCGGGTGCTCCCTGTCGGGGCAGGCCTATACGGTGGTGGAGCCCCACGCCGAGCATCCTGTTCTGGGGGAAAATGAGTCTACCATCAAGGCCAGCACCTATTCCGAGCTGGTCAACGGCATACTGTTTTTTGTCTCCCAGGGGGTAGAAGAGGGCGTTATCCAGATCACCGACTATAACGGCGACGTGGAGGCCGACCTGAACCGGGCCTGCCTGGAGGTAGCCAAGGACGACCCTCTGGGGGCCTATGCGGTGGACTTCATCAAGAACGACTATACCACCATCATCACCACCTATGAGGCCACCATCACCATCTCTTACCGCCGTTCCCCCGAGCAGGTGAGCAATCTGGTGAACATCACCGGTACCAGCGCCATCCGGGAGGAGGCGGTCCAGGCCCTGTCGGCCTTCAAGACCGAGCTGGCCCTGCGGGTGGGCTACTTCACCGGGGACGCCGCCGCGGTGGAGGAACAGGTGCGCCAGGCCTACTATGACACCCCTGAGACCGCTTTGGGGATGCCGGAGTGCTTGGTGGAGCTCTACCCCAAAACCGACGCCGGCACTCAGCGCATCGTGGAGATCCTGCTGGACTACCCGGAGGAGCCCACGGCCCTCCAGCGGAAGCGCCAGCAGCTCCAGGAGCAGTCGGCGGCCATCCTCACCCCCATCCAGCACCAGATCGCCAGCCGGCGGCTGGATCTGCTGATGGGGACGCTGCCCAATGTGGTTCAGGTAGACCTGAAGACCGGCGGCGCTACCGCCTGGGACGCTCTGGTGGGGCAGGGAGCCAACGAAGAGGGATTGGCCCTGGCCTTCCAGCTGCTGTGCGACGGCCTGGGGCTGAAGGGTCAGATCATAGAGGGTACCCTGCAGGGTCAGCCCCACTTCTTCAACCAGGTGGACCGCAACGGACAGACTGTGTGGGTGGATCTAAGCCGCAGCACCGGCAAGACCTGGACGGCGGCCCAAATGGCTGAAATGGGCTATCAGTGGACAGACCAGGAGGCCTGAAAAGAAAAAATAAAAAAATCGAAAAATTCCCTTGACATTGGCGGCACGGATTGCTATAATAACATCCGTCGCTTGCAGGTGTAGCTCATCTGGTAGAGCGCCACCTTGCCAAGGTGGAGGTAGCGAGTTCGAGCCTCGTCACCTGCTCCAGAAAAAGAAAGAGACAGGACATATGTCCTGTCTCTTTCTTTTTCTGGATTCCGTGAGAATTTGAAATGCTCGGCGGAAATAAATTCCGCCTGCGCCGAGGTTTTGGCCCAAAGGCCAAAACGCTCGAACGGCGCAAAAGCGCCGCCGACCCGAAGGGCCGGTTTTGTGGATTCCATAACCACAACAAAAACGCAGGACATCCTTTGGGTGTCCTGCGTTCTGTTTTTGATTACCCCAGGAAGAACCGGACCGCCACCGCCGCCACGGCGGTGAGCATCCCCGCCGACGCGATGAGATCGGCGGCCAGGGCCAGGTCCAGCCGGCGGCGGGGCCGGGCCTCCTCCTCCGGCGCGGGAATCTCCTCCGGGATCTCTTCTGCCGCAGAATCCCCTTCCAGGGCCCGGCGGCAGGCCTCAAAGTCCAGCACCTTTCCCTCCGGCCGGGCGGGCTTCCGCCGGGGCAGCACGGTATAGCACACCGTCTCCTGACCCACGCAGGCCTTTTGGTCCGACTCGTTTGCGTATCCTGTAATCCGTCTGGCGTCCAGATTCAGATAAATGGTCTCCATACCGTTTCCCTCCTGTTGTTCCGGCGTTTGATCCCAGTATACGGGATAAGGTGTCCTATAAAACGTACTTTGTAAGGACCCTTGTACTTTTCTGACGGCGCAGAGCGGCAAAAAGTTCCCGACGCAGGATTAGAACTTTTGTTCGTGCCCAGTATACAACATACGTTCGATTTTTGCAAGCACTTTTTTTGAGGGGAAATAGGAAACCGCCAGGTTCAGAAAAAGAGGTTATTTTCCTTGCAACCGGGCAAAAGATTTGATATACTGGCAAAGATCATGACATTGGGAAAGGATGACCCCGCTGTGGAGTATCAAAACGTTACCTTGATCGGAATGCCCGGCTCGGGCAAGAGCACCGTGGGGGTGCTGCTGGCCAAGACCCTGGGCTATCGCTTTGTGGATGCCGATCTGCTCATCCAGCAGCGGGAGGGCGCCCTGCTCCAGGACATCCTGGACCAGCGGGGCGTGGAGGCCTTCCTGGATGTGGAGGAGGCCGTGATCCGGGATCTGGACTGCACCCGCACTGTCATTGCACCCGGCGGCAGCGCCATCTGCCGGGAGGAGGCCGCCCGCCACCTCAAGGAGCTGGGGCTGGTGGTGTATCTCCATGTGCCTCTGGAGGAGCTGGAGCGGCGCATCCGCAACATCACCACCCGGGGCATTGCCATGTCCCCCGGCCAGACCCTGGCCGACGTGTACGCCGCCCGGGAGCCTCTGTACCGCAAATACGCCGACCTGACGGTGGATGTGACGGGGGGAAACACCCTGGAGCAGACGGTGGCGGCAGTGGTGGCCCGGCTGGGCTGACCGCCCCTTGTATTTTTTTGAAATAATGATATACTATATTCCAGTAAACTATCATGTACGAAATGCCCGCCGGCTGGCCGGCGGGCTTCGTCGTGTTTTTTCTGCCTCCGCGCGGCAGTCTTATTTTTTGTGCCCCCGGCGCGGAAGGGGCATTTCTAACGAAAGGAACGAACCGCATGACATTCCAGGACCTCGGCCTGAAAGCGCCCATCCTGAGGGCGCTGGCCGAACAGGGGTATGAACGCCCCTCCCCCATTCAGGAAAAAGCCATTCCCCCCGCTCTGGCAGGCCGGGACGTGCTGGGCTGCGCCCAGACCGGCACCGGCAAGACCTGCGCCTTTGCCGCCCCCATCCTCCAGCGGCTCAGCGACCGCAAGGGCAAGGGCATCCGGGCCCTCATCCTCACCCCCACCCGGGAGCTGGCCCTCCAGATCCAGGAGAACATTGTGGCCTACAGCCGCCACCTGCCCATCCGCTCCGCCGTCATCTTCGGCGGCGTGGGCCAGAACCCCCAGGTGGAGCAGCTGAAAAAGGGCGTGGACATCCTGGTGGCCACCCCCGGCCGCCTGGGCGATTTGTACAACCAGAAGTTTGTGGATCTGTCCAGGCTGGAGGTCTTTGTGCTGGACGAGGCCGACCGGATGCTGGACATGGGCTTCATCCACGATGTGCGCCGCATTCTGGGCTGGCTGCCCAAGAAGAAGCAGACCCTCTTCTTCTCCGCCACCATGCCCCCGGAGGTCCAGGGGCTGGTGGACTCCCTGCTGGTGAATCCGGTAAAGGTGGCGGTGGACCCGGTGTCCTCCCCGGTGGAGGTCATCGACCAGAAGCTCTACTATGTGGACCGGGGCAACAAGACCAAGCTGCTGGCCTCTCTGATCCTGGAGCCCGACGTGAAGAACGCCCTGGTGTTTACCCGCACCAAGCACGGGGCCAACAAGGTGGCCGGGGACCTGGTGAAGGCGGGTATCGCCGCCGCCGCCATCCACGGCAACAAGAGCCAGACCGCCCGGCAGCAGGCCCTGGCCGACTTCAAGAGCGGCAAGGTCACCGCCCTGGTGGCCACCGACATTGCCGCCCGGGGGCTGGACATCGAGGAGCTGAGCCACGTCTTTAACTACAACCTGCCCGATGTACCCGAGACCTACGTCCACCGCATCGGCCGTACCGGTCGGGCGGGCCACGGCGGCACCGCCATCTCCTTCTGCGACATCAATGAGAAGGAGGAGCTCAAGGGCATCCAGAAGTTGCTGGGCAAGGCCATCCCGGTGGTGGAGGACCACCCCTGGCCCATGGAGGTCTTTGAGCCCCTGCCCAAGGATAAGAAGGGCCGGATTATCAACCCGGAGGACGCCGAGGCCCGGGCCGCCGCCAAGGAGAAGCGCCGCCAGCGGGACGCCGCCAACAAGGCCGCCGCTGCCGAGCGCAAGGCCAAGGCTGCTCAGAAAGCGGCTGAGGCGGTGGAACAGCCCGCCCCGGCCCAGCCGGAGAAAAAGAAGAAGTCCAGGCGGGGGGTGCGCAACAGCGCCACTCTGGAGGAGGCCCTGGTAGCCACCGCTCCCACCCGCCCTGCTGCGCCCGAGCCGGCGTTTGAGGATTTCCGCCGGCCCGATCCCCTGGCCAGCGACATCATTATGGATGCCACCGCCCGGCTGCTGGCCCCCCGGAAGCCCGCTCCCCGGCCTGAGAAGAAGGACAACCGGAAGGAAAAGCGGCCCAAGGAGAAGCAGGCCAAAGAGAAGCAGGCCCCTCAGGAGAAGGCTTCTCAGAAGCAGCCAAAGGCCCAGGGCAAGAAGCAGGCGGCAGCCCAGTCCCCCGCCCCCGCGCCCAAGAGTGAGCGGAAGAAGCGGGGCGGCAGAGGCCGTGCCGGCCGTCCGCCGGAGATCGTGCTGCGGTCCAACGGCCAGAAGGACTCCACCGAGCAGCCCAGCCTGATGAAACCCTATTATCTCAGCGACGACTGATAGGATCCATCCCTCAACGGCGCTGCCGCGACTATCGCGGCAGCGCCGTTTTTTTGCCCAGTTCTCAAGGTATGAAAAAGGCCTGAAAGAAAAAATATATACAAAAAATTTTTATGTTAAATAATTAACAAAAATGAATTAGGTAAAAAAAGGAGGAAAATGCGGCATAATGGATAAAGAAGCTAAAAATATGGAAAGAAAAACTAGGCAAAACCAGCTGAAAAAAAGAAAGACCAAAAAATAAACTCGCTATTTTAAACTTGCAATCTTGGTCAAATTGAAGTATCATGACTAGTAACATCGGATAAATTGTCCGGAGGGACAAGAGATGGGGAAAGGCGGTGAATGTATGTCTCTGGAAGCGATCAAGCAGGTGACTGAGGCTGAACAGGCCAACAAGCAGCGCAAGGCGGAAGCACAGGCGGAGGCCAAGCGCACCGTGGCGGAGGCCGAGCGGGCTGGCAAGGCCCGGCTGGCGGAAGCCCGGGCTCAGGCCGAGGCTCAGGTCCGTGAATTTATGCGGGCGGCGGAGGAAACGGCGGCCAAGCACGCGGCCGAGGTCAACGCCCAGACGCAGAAGGCCTGCGACGCCCTGCGGGCCAAGGCGGAGGGCCGTCTGGCCGACGCCGCTGAGAGCATCGTGAGAAGGGTAGTGAAGAACTGATGTCCATTGTGAAAATGAAGCGGCTGCGGCTCATCGGAATGCAATCCGAGCGGGAGTCCATGCTGCGGCTGCTTCAGCATTTGGGCTGTGTGGAGATTGACGAGCCGGGGGACCGCAAGGACGACCCCGACTGGGCCAGCCTCACACGGCCGGACACCGGGGCGCTGAACGAGGCCAGGGATGCCCGTTCCAGCGTGGAGAATGCCCTGAAGGCCCTGAAGAAGTACGGCCCCAAACAGAAGGGCGGGCTCCTCACCCCCAGACCGGTGATTACAGAGGGAGAGCTCTTCGACGACGGGGCCTACCGAACCGGCCTGGCAGACGCCGGGCAGCTGGTGGCCCTGGAGCGGAAGATCTCGGCTCTGTACGCCGAGCAGAACAAACTGCGGACTCAAAAGCTGGCGCTGGCTCCCTGGCTGGCGCTGGATATCCCCCTGGAGACGGCCTCTACCCCGGAGGTGGCGGTGTCCTTCGGCACCGTGGCCGCGTCCGCCGATCTGGACGCCATGGACGGGGCCCTGGGGGCGGTCACCGACCTGTATGAGCTCATGCGGGCGGGGGCGGACAACGAACTGAAATATCTGGTGTTCCTCTGCCACCGCAGTGTGGAGGAGGACTGCCAGGCGGTGCTCAAGGAGTACGGTTTCTCCCGGGCGGCCCTGCGGGGCTGGACGGGGACGGCGGCGGAAAACGATAAGCGGCTGGACGAGCAGCTGGCCGACGCCGCCCGTGAGCTGGAGTCCACCATCGCCCAGGTGGGGGAATACGCCTCCAAAAAGGGCGCGCTGGAGCAGTGCCTGGACCGGGCCGATCAGGAGATCGCCCGGGAGGAGGCCCGCTGCCGCCTGCTGGACAGCAGCTCCGCCTTCTTCCTGGAGGGCTGGGTGCCTGTCCCCGACGAGAAAAAGCTGCTGGAGCAGCTGGGACAGTATACCTGCTGCTGGGAGACCCAGGACCCGGCGCCGGAGGACTACCCGGTGGTGCCGGTGAAGTTGAAGAACAACAAGCTCACCGAGCCGCTGACCACCATTACGGAAATGTACTCCCTGCCCGCCTATGACGGTGTGGACCCCAACGGGCTGATGATGCCCTTCTATGTGTTCTTCTTCGGGTTCATGTTCGCCGATCTGGGCTACGGCCTGATCCTGGCGGGGGCCTGCGCCTTCATCAACCACAAGGCCCACCCCAAGGGGGGCTTCGGACAGCTGATCCGGCTGATGATCATGTGCGGCATTTCCTCTGCCGTCATCGGCTTCTTCACCGGCGGCTTCTTCTCCGACTTCCTGGCTCAGTTCACCAGTATGCTGGGGCTGTCTCAGCCGGTGATCCCCTTCCTGTCGGTGCCCGACGGGGTGACGGGCGTGCCCGGTCCCCTGCTTAACGTCATGGGCGACCCCATGACCGTGCTGGTCTTTGCGCTGGCCGTGGGCTTCGTGCAGATTGTGGTGGGTATGGCGGTGAAGTTCTGGATGCTGTGCCGCCGGGGCCAGGTGGTGGACGCCATCCTGGACATCGGTACCTGGTGGGTCATCTTTGTGGGCATCGGCCTCTTCGCCGCCGGCATCGGCAACGTGGCGGGCTACCCGGTGGTGCTCATCATCGGCTGCCTGATGCTGCTGGGCCAGGGCCGCACGGCCAAGGGCTTCGGCAAGGTGACCGCCATCATCGGCGCGGTGTACAACGGCGTGACGGGCTACTTCGGAGACATCCTCTCCTACTCCCGTCTGATGGTTATGATGCTGGCCGGTTCCGTCATCGGCCAGGTGTTCAACATCCTGGGCGCCATGCCCGGCGGCGGAATGCCCCCGGCCATCGGCATCCCCATCTTCTTCATCATCTTCATCATCGGCCACGCCTTCAACATCGGCCTGAACGTCATCGGCACCTACGTCCACACGTCCCGTCTGCAATACCTGGAATTTTTCAAGCAGTTCTATGAAGAGGGCGGACGCCCCTGGCGGCCCCTGAACATTGCGACAAAGTATGTCGACATTAAGGAGGAACAGTAACATGACATTCGGTGAATTTTTGACCCAGTATGCTGGCGCGTTCTTTGGTTTCCTGGGCGCCGCTCTCGCTGCAGGCCTGGCCTGCGTTGGTTCCGCCAAGGGCACCGGCCTGGCCGGTGAGGCGGGCGCCGGCCTGCTGGCCGAGGACCCCTCTCAGTTCTCCAAGTGTATGATCCTGCAGGTTATCCCCGGCACCCAGGGCCTGTACGGCCTGGTTATCGGCTTCCTGGCCCTGATGAAGATGGGCCTGTTCAGCGGCACCGTGGGTGAGCTCACCATCGCCCAGGGCCTCATCGTCCTGGCCGCCTGCATCCCCATGGCCCTCGGCGGTCTGCTCTCCGGTATCGCTCAGGGCCGCGTGGCCGCCGCCTCCATCAACATCGTGGCCAAGAACCCCAACGACTGGTCCAAGGGCATGGTGCTCTGTATCATCGTGGAGTTCTACGCCATCCTGTCTCTGCTCATCTCCTTCCTGATGATCATGTTCGGCTTCTAAGCAAGAGGTAGACTATGGACGGAATTGAAAAAATCACCGGACGCATCGCGGCCGACGCCGGACGGGAGATCGGCGACATCAACGCCGAGGCCCGCCGTCAGGCCGACGAGATCACGGCCCGGTATGAGGCTCAGGCCCAGCGGGAGAGTGAGGAGATTATCTCCCGGGGCCGCCGCAACGCCGACGAGCGGGTGGAGCGGCTGGCCAGCGTGGCCCAGCTGGACGCCCGCAAGCTGGAGCTGGCCGCCAAGCAGGAGATGCTCTCCAAGGCCTACGACCTGGCGCTGGAGAAGCTGGTCAACCTGCCCGACAAGGAGTATGTGAACCTGCTGGCCGACCTGGCCGTGAAGGCCTCCTCCACCGGCCGGGAGGCGGTCATCTTCTCCCAGAAGGACCGCGCCCGCTACGGCAAGGCCGTGGTCACCCAGGCCAACGAGAAGCTGGGCGACGGACACCTGACCATGTCCGAGCAGTCCCGCCCCATTCAGGGGGGCCTCATCCTCAGCGACGGGGACGTGGAGGTCAACTGCACCTTTGAGACGCTGGTGCGCCTCCAGCGGGGCGAAATGGACCGCGAGGTGGCCAAGGTGCTCTTTGACTGATGCGCTCCTTGCAAGTAAGGAGGCAACATTTTGGCTAAGATCAAAGATACCGACTATCTGACCATATCCGCCCGTATCCGGGCCATGGAGAACCGTCTCCTTACCCGGGAGCGGATGGAGCGGATGCTGGACGCCCGCACCGACGATGAGGCCGCCAAGGTCCTCACCGAGTGCGGCTACGGGGAACTGACCGCCCTCACCCATGCCGGGCTGGACGAACTGCTCTCCGCCGCCCGGGCCGCTCTGTACAAGGAGCTGAAGGGCGCGGTGCCCGACAAGCGGCTGGTGGACGTGTTCCAGATGAAATACGACTACCACAACGCCAAGACCCTCATCAAGGCCGCTGCCGTAGGGGCTGAGCCCGACCGGCTGCTGATGGAGGGCGGTCGCTGGACCGCCGCCCAGATCAAGGAGGCCTACCAGCGGGACAACCTGCGGGACTTCACCGATCCCTTCCGGCAGGCCATCGTCCAGGCCAGGGAGCTGCTGGGCGGCGGCAACGACCCCCAGCTGGCCGACTTCGTGCTGGACCGGGCCTACTTCGCCGAGATGAGCGAGGCCGCCAAGGCCGTGGGCAGTCCCTTCCTGGAGGGGTATGTCCGCCTGCTCATTGATTCCACCAACCTGCGCTCCGCCGTTCGGGCCGCCCGCATGGGCAAGGGCAACGATTTCCTCAATCAGGTGCTCCTCCCCGGCGGCAACGTGGAGGTACACACCCTCACCTCCGGCAAGGGCAGCGACCTGGCCGCCCTGTTCCGGGCGGGCCCCCTCAGCGAGGCGGCCGCCGCAGGCGCCGCCCTCACCGCCCCCGGCAGCGGGGAGCTCACCGCCTTTGAGCGCCTGTGCGACAACGCGGTGATGGGCTATCTGGCCCAGGCCCGCCGCATCCCCTTCGGGGAGCAGGCGGTGATCGGCTACCTGTACGCCAGGGAGAACGAGTTCACCGCCATCCGCACCATTCTGTCCGGCCGCATGGCGGGGCTGGACGGGGACACCATCCGGGAAAGGCTGCGTGAAGCCTATGTCTAAGTACAAAATCGCAGTGCTGGGAGACAAGGACAGCGTGCTGGGCTTCAAGGCCCTGGGGCTGGATGTGTTTCCCGCCGAGACCGTGGAGGAGGCCAAGCAGACCCTCCACCAGCTGGCCAAGGAAAATTACGCGGTGATCTACCTCACCGAGCAGTACGCCGCCGGTATGACGGCGGAGGTGGCCCGGTACAAGGATGAGCTCACCCCGGCCATCATCCTCATCCCCGGCAAGGACGGCTCTCTGGGCATCGGCATGGCCAACGTCAAGAGCGCCGTGGAACGGGCCGTGGGCGCGGATATTCTTTAACTGCTGACTGCACGGGTCAAATGGGACGATGTGGGCATCGTCCCCTACGCGCGCAGATCTTTCATTGCTCTGTAGGGGCGGGTGCCCACACCCGCCCGCACCCCCGCCGGAGCCCAACGAAGTGGGTCCGGCGGGGAGGAGAAGGGGCGCTTCGTAGGGGCGGGTGCCCACACCCGCCCGCGTCCCGACGAGAAAGAAGGTTGAGCTATTTGAGCGGAAAAATCGTCAAAGTCTCCGGCCCGCTGGTGGTGGCCACCGGACTGACCGACGCCAACATGGCCGACGTGGTCCGTGTGGGCGAGCAGCGCCTCATCGGTGAGATCCTCACCATGAACGGCGACTCCGCCTCCATCCAGGTCTACGAGGAGACCTCCGGCCTGGGCCCCGGCGCCGTGGTGGAGACCACCGGCGCCCCCATGTCCGTGGAGCTGGGCCCCGGCATTATTGAGAACATCTACGACGGCATCCAGCGCCCCCTGGAGGGCATCATGAAGAAGGCGGGCTCCAACAACCTGCCCCGCGGCGTGGAAGTCCCCGCCCTGGACCGGGAGAAGAAGTGGCAGTTCAACGCCACCGTCCAGCCCGGCGCCAAGGTCATCGGCGGCGACGTCATCGGCACCGTCCAGGAGACCAGCGTGGTACTCCACAAGATTATGATCCCCCCCAAGATGAGCGGCACCATTGAGTCCATCCAGTCCGGCGAGTTCACCGTGCTGGACACCGTGGCCGTGCTGGTGGACGACAAGGGCGAGAAGCATAATCTCACCATGGTTCAGAAGTGGCCTGTCCGTGTGGGCCGCCCCTACAAGCATAAGTATCCCCCCAAGACCCCCCTGCTGTCCGGTCAGCGTATCGTGGACGCCATGTTCCCCGTGGCCAAGGGCGGCACCGCCGCCATCCCCGGCCCCTTCGGCTCCGGCAAGACCGTCATGCAGCACCAGCTGGCCA
The DNA here is from genome assembly GCF_002161085.1 of Flavonifractor sp. An112. Taxonomy (GTDB): domain Bacteria; phylum Bacillota; class Clostridia; order Oscillospirales; family Oscillospiraceae; genus Flavonifractor; species Flavonifractor avicola. The sequence continues at coordinate 40,704 of NZ_NFLU01000015.1, forward strand.
AGTGGTCCGACGTGGACATCGTGGTCTACATCGGCTGCGGCGAGCGGGGCAACGAGATGACCGACGTGCTCCGGGAGTTCCCCGAGCTGGTGGACCCCCGTACCGGCGAGTCCCTGATGAAGCGGACCGTGCTGATTGCCAACACCTCCGATATGCCCGTGGCTGCCCGTGAGGCCTCCATCTACACCGGCATCACCATCGCCGAGTACTTCCGCGACATGGGCTACCATGTGGCCGTTATTGCCGACTCCACCTCCCGCTGGGCCGAGGCCCTGCGTGAGATGTCCGGCCGTCTGGAAGAGATGCCCGGCGAAGAAGGCTACCCCGCCTACCTGTCCTCCCGTCTGGCCCAGTTCTACGAGCGGGCCGGCATGGTGGAGTGCATCGGCTCCGACGCCGACCGCCGGGGCTCCCTGACCGCCGTGGGCGCTGTTTCGCCCCCCGGCGGCGACCTGTCCGAGCCCGTGTCCCAGGCCACCATGCGTATCGTCAAGGTGTTCTGGGCCCTGGACGCCTCCCTGGCCTACCGCCGTCACTTCCCCGCCATCAACTGGCTGAACTCCTACTCCCTGTACCTGGACTCCCTGAAGCCCTGGTACGACGAGCACCTGGGTCCCCAGTTCATGGTCAACCGCGACAAGTCCATGTCCATCCTCCAGGAGGAGGCCAGCCTGAACGAGATCGTGCAGCTGGTTGGTAAGGACTCCCTGTCCGCCGGCGACCAGCTGACCCTGGAGACCGCCAAGATGCTCCGCGAGGACTTCCTCCAGCAGAACGGCTTTATGGAGGTGGACTGGTACTCCAGCTACGAGCGCCAGGACAAGATGATCCAGATGATTCTGGACTACGACAAGCTGTGCCGGGCCGCCATCGAGAAGGGCGCCCCTGTGGCAGAGCTGTTCAATATCCCCTTCCGTGAGAAGATGGGCCGTGCCAAGAGCGTGCCCGACGACCAGTTCAAGGCCGTCTACGCCGATATGGCCCGGGAAATGGAAGAGGAGATCGAGGCCATTGCGGCCAAGGGAGGTGAAGAGGCATGATCCGTGAATACCGTACCATTCAGGAGATCAACGGCCCCCTGATGGTGGTCCGCAAGGTCGACCGCGTCACCTACGACGAGCTGGCCGAGATCGAGCTGTCCGACGGCTCCATCCGCCGCTGTAAGGTGCTGGAGGTCAACGGCGACAACGCGGTTGTGCAGCTCTTCGAGTCCTCCGCCGGCATCAACCTGGCCCAGTCCAAGGTCCGCTTCCTGGGTCACCCCCTTCAGCTCCCCGTGTCCGGCGATATGCTGGGCCGGGTGTTCAACGGCATGGGCCGTCCCATTGACGGCGGCCCCGAGATCATGGCCGAGGAGTACCGTGACATCAACGGCCTGCCCATGAATCCCGCCGCCCGCGACTACCCCAACGAGTTCATCCAGACCGGCATCTCCACCATCGACGGTCTGAATACCCTGGTCCGCGGCCAGAAGCTGCCTATCTTCTCCGGCTCCGGCCTGCCCCACGCCGCCCTGGCCGCCCAGATCGCCCGTCAGGCCAAGGTGCTGGGGGACGACGCCGGCAACTTCGCCGTAGTCTTCGCCGCCATCGGCATCACCTTCGAGGAGTCCGACTTCTTCGTGCAGGAGTTCCGCCGCACCGGTGCCATTGACCGTACCGTGCTCTTTACCAACCTGGCCAACGACCCCGCCGTCGAGCGTATCGCCACCCCCCGTATGGCCCTCACCGCCGCCGAGTACCTGGCCTTTGAGAAGGATATGCACGTGCTGGTCATCCTCACCGACATCACCAACTACGCCGAGGCCCTCCGTGAGGTGTCCGCGGCCAAGAAGGAGGTCCCCGGCCGCCGGGGCTACCCCGGCTACCTGTACACCGACCTGGCCACCATGTACGAGCGGGCCGGCCGCCAGCTGGGCAAGAAGGGCTCCATCACCATGATCCCCATTCTGACCATGCCCGAGGACGACAAGACCCACCCCATTCCCGACCTGACCGGCTATATCACCGAGGGCCAGATCATCCTGTCCCGGGAGCTGTACCGCAAGGGCATCAATCCCCCGGTGGACGTGCTGCCCTCTCTGTCCCGTCTGAAGGATAAGGGCGTGGGCCCCGGCAAGACCCGTGAGGACCACGCGGGCACCATGAACCAGCTGTTCGCCGCCTACTCCACCGGTAAGGAGAACAAGGAGCTCATGAGCATCCTGGGCGAGGCCGCCCTCTCCCCCACCGATCTGCAGTACGCCAAGTTTGCCGACGAGTTTGAGAAGCGCTATGTCTCCCAGGGCACCGATGAGAACCGCTCCATCATGGAGACCCTGGACCTGGGCTGGGATCTGCTGAGCCTGCTGCCCAAGGCGGAGCTGAAGCGTATCAAGCCGGAGTATATCGAGAAATACCTCCCGAAAAAGGAGGGATAAATCATGCCGGCCATTAACGTGAGCCCCATGCGGCCAGCCGCATGGGGACCCCTAGATTTCACATCCTCGGGCGGAGTGAATCCGCCCTGCGGAAATTGCCTGCGGCAATTTTACGGCGCAAAAGCGCCGTCCCCGCGTTGCGGGGCCCCTCTGGAAGCTGACAATGGTCGAAGGAGAGGAGGGGTGATCCGTGCCTGCGATTAACGTGAACCCTACCCGGCAGGAGCTGACCCGGCTGAAAACCCGGCTTAAGACCTCCATCCGGGGCCACAAGCTGCTGAAGGATAAGCGGGATGAGCTGATGAAGCAGTTCATGGACGTGGTGCGGGAGAACCGGGCCCTGCGGAAGAAGGTGGAGGACGGGCTGATGAAAGCCCACGGCTCCTTCACCGTGGCCTCCGCCCTCATGTCCTCCGAAATGCTGGAGCAGTCCCTCCTGTATCCCAAGCAGTCTGTGGAGCTGGACATGACCTTCCAGAACATCATGAGCGTCAACGTGCCCGTCTACCAGTTCCGCACCAAGAGCGACGACGCCGGGGAGATCTACCCCTACGGCTTCGCCGCCACCTCCGGTGAGCTGGACGGTGCGGTGGACGCCCTGTCCGGGGTCTTTCAGGATATGCTCAAGCTGGCCGAGATCGAAAAGACCTCCCAGCTGCTGGCGGAGGAGATCGAAAAGACCCGCCGCCGGGTCAACGCCCTGGAGTATGTGAAGATCCCCCAGATGGAAGAGGCCATCAAGTATATCTCCATGAAGCTGGACGAGAACGAGCGCTCCAACACCATCCGTCTGATGAAGGTGAAGGATATGCTCCTCAAGGAAGCCATCGAGGAACGCCAGGAGGCCGACGCCCGCGCGGTGGAAGCCTTTGGCGGAAAACAGGAAGAGGTATAACGATCATAAAAAAGACGGTCCCCACCGGGACCGTCTTTTTTCGTGGCATAAGCGCAAAAAACCGGGGCGGCCCACACTGGGCCGCCCCGGTCTGTATACCGGCTTATTCGGCGGAAATCATATAGTAGTAGACAGGCTGACCGCCGGAGAGCAGGGTGATCTCGGCGTTGGGGCAGCACTCGGTGAAGAGCGCCAGAGCCTTCTGGGCCTCCTCCTCGGACACATCCACACCGTAGAAGATGTTGATAAACTCAGCGGACTGCTGGGCGTCAGCCTCGGCCAGACGGCGCAGCAGGGTGTCCAGATTCTGATCGGTGCCAAAGAGCTGATGCTCGGTGAGGGCCAGGTAGTCCCCCTGCTTGATGGCGAAGCCGTCAAAGTCGGAGTCCCGGGCGGCGTAGGTGATCTCGGAGGTGTGGACGTTGCCGATGGCCTCGGTCATAGCGGCCACGTTGTCCTCCTGGGAGGCGTCCAGATCCATGACCATCAGAGCGGAGATGCCCTGGGGTACGGTCTTGGTGGGGAGAACCACCACCTGCTTGCCCTCCGCCAGAGGGATGCACTGCTGGGCGGCCATGATGATGTTGCCGTTGTTGGGCAGCACAAAGACGATCTCCGCCGGGGTGGCGTCAATCACCTTCATAATGTCGTCGGTGGAGGGGTTCATGGTCTGACCGCCGCTGATCACGCCATCAGCGCCCAGATCCTTGAATACGGCGGCCAGGCCGTCGCCGGCGGCCACCGCCACCACGCCGTACTTCTTCTCGGGGGCCGCGATCTTCCGGCCGCCCTCGTGGTGGTCGTGGTCGTCCTCTTCCAGGTCGTCGGTGCTCTGGATGTGGCGACCGGCGGCCAGATCCTCCGCCTGGGTGCGCATATTCTCGATCTTGGCCAGCTCCAGGGTGCCGTACTTCTGGGCCTCGGTGAGGGCGGCACCGGGGATGTCGGTGTGGACGTGGACCTTGAAGCAGTCGTCGTCCTCGCCGATGACCAGGCTGTCGCCGATGCTGTTCAGGTAGGCCTCGAAGGAGGTCAGCTCCTTGTTGGTGGTCTTGCGGACAATGAACACCGTATCGAAGGTAAAGGTGATCTCCTCGGCGGCGATGGCGGCATAGTCGGTCTTGGTCTCCGTCTTGCTCTCCTCGCCTCCCTCAGGCAGGGGCAGGCCCCGCAGGGAGTCCAGCATACCCTGGAGGATCACCAGGAAACCCTTGCCGCCGGCGTCCACCACACCCGCCTTCTTGAGGACGGGGTTCATCTCGGTGGTGTGCTCCAGGGCCACCTGGCCCTCGGCAATGGCGGCCTCCAGCACGGCCTCGGGGTCGTCCGGGGTCTTGCGGGCGGCGTCGGCAGCCCGGGCGGCGGCCAGACGGGACACGGTGAGGATGGTGCCCTCGGCGGGCTTCATAACGGCCTTGTAGGCGGCGGCCACGCCGAAGTCCAGGGCAATGGCCAGATCCCGACCGTCGATGGTCTCCTTGTCCTTCACGGCCTTGGAGAAGCCCCGGAACAGCAGGGACAGGATGACGCCCGAGTTGCCGCGGGCGCCCCGCAGCAGGGCGGAGGCGTTGGTAGCGGCGGCCTCGCCCACGGTACGGGGTTGTTTTTTCTTCAGCTCAGCGGCGGCGGTGGAGATGGTCAGACCCATATTGGTACCGGTGTCGCCGTCAGGCACGGGGAATACGTTCAGCTCGTTGATCTGCTGTTTTTGAAGATTGATGGAGGCTGCCGCGTGGATGATAGCCTGGGCAAAGGACGCTCCGTCAATGCGCTCTCTCATGTCTGTGTTCCTTCCTTTCAATGGGCGGACCGGCCTCAGCCGATGACCATGGAATCGATGCACACGTCCACGTTGCGCACCTCGGCGCCGGTGGTACGCTGCACGATATAGCGGACCTCGCTCATAATGGAGCGGCTCACCGCCATCAGATTCACGCCGTTGTCCACGATGATATGCAGTTCGATGGAGACGGTGGAATCCTCATTGTAAGTGACTTTAACGCCCTTACCCATAGACTCCCGGCGCAGCAGGTGGACCAGGCCGTCCGCCTTGGAGCGCACCGCCATACCCTTCACGCCGTAGCAGTTGGTGGCGGCGGCGCCGGTGATGTTGGTAAATACTTCGCTGCTGATGGTGATCTCGCCCTGTTCGGTCTGCAGCTTCATGATCTGATCCCTTCCTTTCCTGGGGTGTCTGCATGGCATCCCCGTCAAAGCGGGGGAAAAGGTTACATTGTTTGTCTTTTTATTGTATTCTATTTCACCACAAAATACAAGGGAAAAAAGTTTCTTCAAAGTGGGAATGTACACTTGTAATTTCCCACAAAAACGTGTACACTGTTCCTATCGGCACATTGCGTTCAACACGAAGGAGGCTGTTTGCATCATGAAGAAGTTTTTCTGCGGTATTGTGAAGTTTTTGGCCGTGCTGGCGGTGCTGGGCGCGGTGGTTTATGCCGTGGTGGCCTACTGGGACAAGATCATGGAACTGGTCTGCAAGGTGAAGGGCCTGATCTCCGGCAAGTGCGACGACTGCATGGAGGACGTGGAGTTCGCCGACTGGGAAGAGTAAGAACTTGAAAAAGGGCCGCTGCCATGGGCAGCGGCCCTTTTTTATGCTTGAGGCGGGCGGCACAACCGTCCAACGTACCAGCCGGTGACGCCGTTTTTCTTCACCAGAGCCCGGTCGGCCAGCCGCCGGACGATGGACAGGATGTCCCCCGGCTCCACCGCCGGGCGGTAGTCGGTGGACTCCTTGCACAGGGTCTGGTCTCCCGAGCGGTAGAGGTAGTCGGTGAGTACGTCCACCTCCCGGCCGCTCTCCAGATGGCGGCAGCGGCACAGGGCGCCGCCCCGCAGCAGCACCTCCACCTGGTTGTGGCCCCAGCGGACGTTTGCCGACTCCGCCGTCTCCTCCTGCCGGTCCAGAGCCATGGCGGTGGGCAGGCCGTCGTAGGCAAAGAAGGTGAAGTCCTCCCCGGGGGTCCGGGGGAGGACCAGGGCGTTGAGCTGGGCGTCCAGATGGAGGGCGCACCCTCCGTCAATGGAGACAATGTGCTGGGCCTGGGAGATCAGGGGATTGGAGGTGGGAATGTGGGGGTGGTAGAGGGTCACCGGGGTGTGCCCCACGATGCACCACCGCCGGAACACCCGGCCCTGGTCCAGGAAGTTGTCGTTTTTCATGCAGTCCCAGGCGGTCATGTCCTCCAGCCGGTCCTCGTTCTCTACCCCGCCGTGGACAAAGAGATAGTCGGGGGTGAGCAGGATCTCGGGCATGGACTTCAGAAAGGCCAGCTCCGGGCCGAAGTGGTCCAGAATCACCTGCCGCAGGGCGGGCAGGTCCTCGGGGGAACGGGTCTCAAAGCCCGCCTCCTGGCCCATCTGGAGCAGGGTGCAGCGGTTGCGCCACACGTTGAGGTAGTGGTGGAAAAATTCCGGCCGCACCTGGGGGGACTCCACAAACTCGGTGACCAGGTCGTCGCAGTTGCCCCGGACGCAGTACACCGTCCGGCGGGTGGACAGGTCCATGACGTAGCGCAGCACCGCCAGGCTGTCCTGGCCCTTTTCTACCAGGTCCCCCAGCAGCACCAGAATGTCGTCGGGGCCGTAGCCCGCCCGGTCCAGCAGCCCCTGGAACAGGGGCAGGCTGCCGTGGATGTCGCTGACCACCAGTACCCGCCGCCCGGCGGGGAATTCCAGCCGCTGTATCCGTGCTTTGCGCGCCATACCGGCCACCTCGCTTTATACGGAAACTGATTTCTGAGCCTGATACAACCGGGCGTATTCGCCGCCCTTGGCCATCAGCTCCTCATGGGTGCCCTCCTCGGCGATGCCGCAGCCGTCGATGACCACAATGCGTCCGGCGGAGCGGATGGTGGACAGCCGGTGGGCGATGATGAGGGTGGTACGGCCCTGGGCCAGGGCGTCAAAGGCGGACTGGATGCGGGCCTCGGTGACGGTGTCCAGGGCGGAGGTGGCCTCGTCCAGAATGAGGATGGGCGGGTTTTTCAGGAAGATGCGGGCGATGGACACCCGCTGCTTCTGGCCGCCGGAGAGCATGACGCCCCGCTCACCCACCTGGGTCTGGAAGCCGTCGGGCATCTCCAGAATGTCGTCGTAGATCTCGGCCTTCTTGGCGGCCTCAATGATCTCCGCCTCGGTGGCGTCGGGCCGGCCGTAGCGGATGTTGTCGTAGATGGTGCCGGCGAAGAGGAACACGTCCTGCTGGACAATACCGATGTGTTCCCGCAGGTCGTGCTGCTTCAGCTCCCGCACGTCCTGGCCGTCCACCAGCACCCGACCGCCGGTGACGTCGTAGAACCGGGGGATGAGCTGGCACAGGGTGGACTTGCCGCCGCCAGAGGGACCCACCACCGCCACCGTCTCGCCGGGGCGGACGTGGAGGGTAATGTGCTCCAGCACCGGCTCAGGGGAGGACTCGTAGCGGAAGGTCACGTCGTCCACCAGAATGTCGCCCTTCACGTCGGTGAGGGTGCGGGCGTCGGGGGCGTCCTGGATGTCGGGCTCCACCCGCATCAGCTCGGTAAACCGCTTGAAGCCAGCCATGCCCTGCATGAACTGCTCCACAAAGGCGGACAGTTTGCGGATGGGGGTAATGAAGGTGGTGACATAGAGGGCGAAGGTGGTGAGATCGATGAAGTCCATCTCACCCTTCATAATAAGGAAGCCGCCGAAGGCGATGACCACCACGGACAGGATGCCCATGAAAAACTCCATGCCCGACTGGTAGAAGGCCATGGTCTTGTAGTAGCCCCGCTTGGCGCCGCGGAACTGGTCGTTGGCGGCGTTGAACTTGGCGCTCTCGGCGTCCTCGTTGGCGAAGGCCTTGGCGGTGCGCATCCCGGAGATGGAGGACTCCACCTCGCCGTTGATGCCGGCCAGCTTGGCCTTGACCTCGATGGAGGCCTTCATCATCTTTTTCCGGGTAAGAGCGGTAAAGAGAATGAAGATGGGAATGACGGCGAATACCATCAGGGCCAGCTGCCACTGGATGGTGAGCATGATGAAAAAGGCACCCAGAATGGTCACCGAGGAGATAAACAGGTCCTCCGGGCCGTGGTGGGCCAGCTCGGTGATCTCAAAGAGGTCGCCGGTGACCCGGCTCATCAGCTGGCCGGTGCGGTTCTTGTCGTAGAAGGAGAAGGACAGATCCTGCATATGGGAGAACAGGTCCCGGCGGATGTCGGCCTCCATCCGCACGCCCAGCAGGTGGCCCCAGTAGGTGACGATGAAGTAGAATACACCCTTGAGCACATAGGCCAGGGCCAGGGCGGCCATGACGGCGAAGAAGGTGGCAAAGAGCTGGTTGGGCAGCAGGGTCTGCATGGACCAGCGGGACACCATGGGGAAGAGCAGGTCCACGATGCAGATCAGCAGGGCGCATACCATATCCAGCAGGAACAGCTTCCAGTGGGGCTTATAATAGGAGGCAAAAATCCGCAGATAGCCCCGGTTTTTAAAGTCTTTTTGGTTGGTCATGACGGTCTCCTCTCAAAAATCCGTTGCCTTACAGTATAGCCCGCTGCCACTGGATTTGTCAACCGATGGAGGGGGGCGAAACCCGGTCCTGCCGGGTACTCTACCGCTGTTCGGTTGCCAAATTGCCCCCTGTGGGGTATGCTGGTGGAGCGAGGTGATGGACGTGTACGACATGGACAAGGCGGCCTTCGGGGCCTTTGTGGCCGGGCTGCGGAAGGAGAAGGGATGGACCCAGCGGGAGCTGGCGAAACAGCTTCACATTACCGACAAGGCGGTGAGCAAGTGGGAGACCGGGGCCAGCATCCCGGACACCGCCCTGCTCATCCCTCTGTCCGAGCTGCTGGGGGTGACGGTGACCGAGCTGCTGCTCTGCAAGCGGCAGGAGAAACCCCTGGAGCCGGAGGCAGTAGAGGACGTGGTAAAAACCGCCATCCGCTGCGCCGGAGGCAGGCCCAAGCGGGCCTGGCAGGAAAAGAGACTGTGGCCCCTGTGGTATGTGCTCTCACTGCTGGCGGGAGGCCTGGGCTTGTGGGCCAACTGGGTATGGACCGGTGTGCCCGAGGCCCTGTGGACCCCAGTGCTGTTGGGGGCCATCTTTGGGGTCTGGTTCTGCTTTTTTACCCGGCTCACTCTGCCGGAGGTCTATGACCGGTACCCTCTGGGTATGGTGCGGGACGGGCCGCTGCGCATGAATATGCCCGGTCTGAACTTCAATAACCACAACTGGCCCCACATCGTCACGGTGGGCCGGGCGTGGTCCTGTGCCGTTATGGCGGGTATGCCCCTGCTGTCCCTGGCGCTGGGGCTGGCCTGTCCCGCTTTGTGGCAGGATACCCAGCTTTGGGTCATCCTCGTCCTCACGCTGGGCGGACTGTTTCTTCCCCTCTACCTGGTGGGGAAAAAATACGAATGACCTCAGCAGCCGGCGCGTGTGATCGCGCCGGCTGCTTCTTTTTGCGCCGGAAGGAGCCCGTTCCCTTGCCTCTATCCCGGTTTGATGATACAATAAATTGAATTTTTGTGCAAAAAAAGAGGGAAACGGCAATGGTGGACTATCTGCTGATGGTGTCCTCCCAGGTGGGGACCATGTTTCTGATGATGGCGGCGGGTTTTGCCCTGGCCAAGCGGGGGCTGCTGACCCAGGCGGCCATTCCGCAGATGACCAATCTGCTGCTCACCGTGGTGCTCCCCTGTATGCTGGTAGACTCCATGCAGATCGAGCGGACCCCTGCCCTGCTGGGATCCATGGGATACACCTCCCTGCTGGCGGCGGGGCTGTATGTGCTCTACTGCCTGCTGTCCATCCCCCTGTTCCGGCGGCAGAACCCCGCTACCGGCAAGGCCCTGCGCTTCGGCACCCTCTACGGCAACGTGGGCTTTATGGGCCTGCCCCTGATCCAGCTGGTGCTGGGCGAGCAGGCCATGGTCTACGGCGTCATCAATCTCATGGTGTTCAACGCCTTTAACTGGAGCCAGGGCGTGGTGCTCATGGGAGGGCGCAGGCAGGTCTCCCTGAAACAGGCCGTCCTCAATCCGGGGATTCTGGGTACTGTGGTGGCCCTGGTGCTATTCCTGTGTGGGATCACCCTGCCCTCCATGGTGGGCAGCGCCGTCAGCTTTCTGGGCAGTATGAACACCCCGCTGGCCATGGTCATCATCGGGGCCCAGATGGCCAGCGCCGACTGGCGCTCGGTGTTCCGCAGTCCGGCCATCCTTCTGACCTGCGGCCTCAAGCTGGTGGCCATGCCCCTGCTCACCGCCCTGATCCTCTACCCCCTCCACCCGGAGCCCGATCTGTACTGCACTCTGGTGCTGCTGGCCGGAGTGCCCACCGCCAGCATTACCGCCATGTTTGCCCAGCGGTACGGCCAGGACGTGTCCACCAGCGCCCAGCTGGTCACCGTCAGCACCCTTTTGTCCATTCTCACCCTGCCCTGCTGCGGGGTGCTGGCCGCCCTCCTCAGCGGCGCGGCCTGAGGGCCGGAATGGTCACAAATGTTTACAGAATGCGTTTTTCCATTTACGGCACAGGGGTGCGGGTGTTAAAATGTCTAAATCATCTCATGCGCCGGGCGGCTTGCCGCCCACAGTACAATGGAGGTTACCATGAAAAAACAGACCATTCTGACCGGGGCTGCCGCCCTGGCTCTGGCCCTTTTTTTGACCGCCTGCGGCGGACAGGCTCCGGAGGTCACCCCCTCCCCCACGGTTGAGCCC
>NZ_NFLU01000016.1 GCF_002161085.1 Flavonifractor sp. An112
CACGCCGGAGCCCACTCCCACCCCGCTGCCCCTGGAGGGGGCGGTGATCTGCGTGGACCCCGGCCACTGCGTCACCCCGCTGACCGGCACCGGCCAGCGGGAGCTGGTCTCTCCCCTGTCCGATGAGACCAAGTACCTCTTTGGCGGCGGCACCGCCGGAGCCAATCAGACCGAGGAGCAGCTCAACCTGGCGGTGGGGCTCCAGCTCCGGGACGCCCTGGAGGCGCTGGGAGCCGAGGTAGTGATGACCCGGGAGGTGTCCGAGATCACCCTGGGCGGCATCGACCGGTGCAAGATCGCCCAGGAGGCGGGAGCCGATGTACACATCAGCATCCACGCCAACGGCTGGACCGACCCGGACTACAACGGGGCCATGGTGCTGGTGCCCTACGGGGACCTGCTGGGCACCCCCTCCATCGTGGAGGAGAGCGCCCGGCTGGGAGAGCTGATGATCGAGGCGGTGTGCGAGCACACGGGGGCCAAGAATTTGGGCACCGTCCAGCGGTCCGACCTGACCGCCTTCAACTTCTCCACCATGCCCTGCGTGTTCATTGAGATGGGCTTTATGACCAATCCCCGGGAGGACGCTCTCATGGAGACCCCGGAGTATCAGGCCAAGATCGTGGACGGCATGGTGGAATCCCTGCTGGCCTGGTACGGCGTAGAGGAATAAAATAAAAGGACCCGGAGCCATGCTCCGGGTCCTTTTTTGTCGTATGGTTTTGGGTGATTAGTAAGCCACGCCCCAGTACACCATGTGCTTGGCAGGCTTGCCGCAGACGGGACACACGTCGCCCAGGTGCTCCTGCTCCAGGGGGATGCAGCGGGAGGACACGCCGGCGATCTCCTTCATCTTGAGCTCGCAGGCCTCGTCGCCGCACCACATGGTCTTGGCAAAGCCGCCCTGGGTGGACATCTTCTCCTTGACCTCCTCCACGGTGGAGCAGGCATAGGTGTTCTCGTCCAGGTTCTTCTTGGCCTTGTCGTACAGGCCCTGCTGCACCGCGTCCAGCATGGTCTGGACGGTCTCCTCGATGTTGTCCAGGGAGACAAAGCTCTTCTCGCCGTTGTCCCGGCGGACCAGCACGCACTGGTTCTTCTCCATGTCCTTGGGACCCATCTCCAGACGCAGGGGCACGCCCTTCATCTCGTACTCGGCGAACTTCCAGCCGGCGGACTGCTTGGAGGCGTCCATCTTCACCCGGATACCGGCGGCCTTCAGGCGGTTCATGACGGCCTGGTTGGCCTCGATGACGCCCTCCTTGTGCTGGGCCACGGGGATGATGATGACCTGGGTGGGGGCGATGCGGGGGGGCAGCACCAGACCGTTGTTGTCGCCGTGGGTCATGATGACGCCGCCGATGAGGCGGGTGGACACGCCCCAGGAGGTCTGGAAGGGGTGGTGGGGCTTGTTGTCCTCACCGGTAAAGGTGATGTCGAAGGCGGTGGCGAAGCCGTCGCCGAAGTAGTGGGAGGTACCGGCCTGGAGGGCCTTCTTGTCGTGCATCATGCACTCCACGGTGTAGGTGGCCTCGGCGCCGGAGAACTTCTCCTTGTCGGTCTTGCGGCCCTTCACCACGGGCATGGCCAGGTAGTTCTCGCAGAAGTCGGCGTAGATGTTGAACATCTGCTCGGTCTCGGCAATGGCCTCCTCGGCGGTGGCGTGCATGGTGTGGCCCTCCTGCCACAGGAACTCCCGGTGACGCAGGAAGGGGCGGGAGGTCTTTTCCCAACGCAGCACGGAGCACCACTGGTTGTACAGCTTGGGCAGGTCCCGGTGGGAGTGGATGATGTTCTTGTAGTGCTCACAGAACAGGGTCTCGCTGGTGGGCCGGATGCAGTAGCGCTCCTCCAGCTTCTCAGAGCCGCCCATGGTGACCCAGGCGCACTCGGGGGCGAAGCCCTCCACGTGATCCTTCTCCTTCTGGAGCAGGGACTCGGGGATGAGCAGGGGGAGGTACACGTTCTCGTGGCCGGTCTCCTTGAACTTCTCATCCAGAATCTTCTGGAAGTTTTCCCAGATGGCGTAGCCGTAGGGGCGGTAGATAAACACGCCCTTGATGGAGGAGTAGTCGATGAGCTCCGCCTTCTTACACACGTCGGTGAACCACTTGGCGAAGTCCACCTCCATATCGGTGATCTGTTCCACCTGCTTTTTGTCCTGTGCCATATCTATCTCAATCCTTTTTTATCAAAATACGCATGGGTGCTACTTATTTTATTCATTTGCGGCCCAAAAGTCAAGTCAAGTATAGGGCCCGGCGCATAAAAGCCGGGCTTTAACGAATTAAGCGCTCCAGGCCGAGGCTTCGGAGGGAAAGATAGTGTGAAAGAAAACCGTCAGGGTTGTCTTTCGCGTCCAGTCAATAACGCCCCGATTTGTCAAAACAGTTTGACAAATCGGGGCCCGGCTCAGATGAGTCGGGCCCCGCAAAATTTGAACAATTACAGTTTGACCACCAGGGTGGCAACGAATAGATTGCCGGAGTACTGTCCGTACAGCTGGATCCGATCTTCCGCCGCCAGCTTGCTCAGGCTGGTGGAGGAGCCGGAGATGGTAACGAAGCTGGCGTCCTCCACATCCACGGTGAGGGGGGTGCCGTCCTCCAGGCTGATCATCAGAGTGTCGTCCTTGGTGTTGACCACCAGCACCGAGCCGGTGATCTGGGTGGAAGAGGAGGAGCTGCCGGTGACCTCGATGGCCACGATCTCATCCCCGCTGAGGGTCAAATCCACCGCGTCATTGGGCTTGAGGGAGTAGAGGGAGATGACGGAGCCCTTCTGGGTCACCGAAACACCCTCGGACACCTGGTAGGTGTCGGTGGAGCCGTCGGAGAAGCGCACGTCGATGCTGACGCCGGTGGTATCCTGAATCACCCGGGTGATGGTGCCGGACAGGGTGGCGTTCTGAGAGGTGGCCTCAATCTCATACACCTCGTTGTAGCGGACGGTGACGGTGACGCTGTCGCCGCTGCGCAGCTTGTCAATGGAGCTGGTCTTGCCGTCCCGCTCAATGTCGGGCAGGTTGGTCAGATCAATGGAGAAGGTAGCGGTGGTGCCCTGGGGGGTGCGCACCGCCAGGGTGGTGGGGCTGGCGTAGGTGATGCTCTCAATCACGCCCTGGGTGGTGGTGGAAGCGGGGTAGGTGTCCAGCAGCACCACCTGGTCGCCGGAGATCTGAAGGGTGGCAAAGTTGTTGCGGGCCACCTCCTTGACGGTGATCTCCTCTCCGTCATAGCGGGCAATGGCGTTGCTTGCGATGGGGTAGGTGCGGGAGCGGCCGGTGAGGCTGTCCTCCACGGTGATCTCGTAGGGGTCCTTGGTGAAGCTGATGCTCTTGATGGGGCCCTGGACATAGTCGGACACGGTATCCACCGCGGCGCTCACCACGGTGCCGGCGTTATCGTTGGACACCCGCAGGCTCACATAGTCCCCCCTGTTGGACACGGTAATGGAGCCCGCCTTGCCGTTGACGGTGACGGCGGCGCCGGACACCAGGGTGTACTGGGCGCGCTGGCCGTCAAAGGCGGAGACGGTAATGGTCTGGCCGCCGGACGTGTTCTCCACGCTGGTGAGGAAGCCCTCGGCGGAACGGGTGCCGCCGGACAGCTTCAGCTCGGCCAGATGGCCCATGCCGTCCACCCAGCACTGGGCCTGGGTATAACCGGCGTCGGGCTCAATCAGGGAGGGATCGCCCACCAGCTGGCCCACCTGGACTCTGGTAAAGCGGTCAATGTCCAGCCGCTTGCTGGTGCCGCTGACACTGATGGTGATGCTGTCCTGGGATACCTCAGTGATGCTGCCGCTGAGGCTGGTCAGGGTCCCGCCCAGACGGACCGCCTGAGCCGCCCCCTTGTCGTCCAGGTTCACCCGGACATACTGGCCCGCACGCAGGGAGTTGGGGGTGGTGCGGATGTTGTTTTCATAGATGGGCACGTTGGCGGGCACGGAAATGCCAAAGGTATCGGTCAGATTGCCGGTGATGGTGAGCAGGGTGGCGCCGTTGCTGGTGGAGCTCACCGCGTCGATGACGCCGCCCACCCACTGGTAGTCGGTGTAGGCGGGCAGCTCGGCATAGATGCCCTGCTCATCCATAAAGTCGATGGCACGGCGGAGCATGGTGGCCATTTCCGCCCGGGTCAGGCTGCCCTGGGGCATAAACTCATTGGCGGTGTTGCCCTGGACAATGCCGTATGTATTGAGCAGATATACATAGGGCCGCAGCACCTGGGAGATGGAGGCGGTGTCGGCAAAGCTCATGGAATAGTTGGTCAGGTTTTTGGCCATGGGCTCCAGCTGCATGGCCCGCACCAGATACATGGACAGGTTTTCGCGGGTGATGGACTTGAGCAGGGCCCCGGAGTCGCACATGGCCTCCAGCTCGCTGACGCTGATGATGCCGGTCTCCAGACAGACGGCCATTTCTTCCTCCGCCCAGCTGTAGACGTTCTCGGGCAGGATCTCCTTCAGCTGGTCGGCCCGGTCGGCGGCGATCTGCTTTTTATCCGCGGCGGACACGCCGGTGGCCCGGGAACAGAACAGCAGGGCCTCGCAGGCGGTCATCTTCTGAGCGGGGGCGAAGGTGGTGGCGCTGGTACCCTTGACAATGCCAAGACCAGCCAGATACTCCACGTCCTCCTGGGCCCAGTGGCCCTGCATATCCGTAAAGCTTACTGCCCCGGCGGGTACTACCAGCAGAGACAGCATCAGAAACAGTGCCAGCCATAGGGCGGCAAATCGCTTTGCTTTCATACATTTCCCTCCGTTGCCGTAAAGGTTTCCATAATTAGACGCCTTCATTATACTGTCCCCTTTTAAAAAAAGCAACCTATAAATCCCGCAGCCTTTCCCTCTGGCTAATCGACATTTGTATTTTATCTTGACAAGTGTAGCGTAAAGTGATATGCTGTTCCGGCCAACGAAAGGAGGGGTCCCTGTGGAGGAGAAACAAAAGGACAATCTGGATCTGCGTCAGCGCAAGACCCGGCGGCAGCTGACTCAGGCTCTGGTGGAACTGATGGAGGAGCGGCCCTTTCAGGAGCTGTCGGTGACCGATATCTGCCGGCGGGCTATGGTCCACCGCACCACCTTCTATGCCCATTTTACCGACAAGCAGGAGCTGCTCCATTACCTGCTGACCCAGCTGGAGCGGGAGTGCATTGACGCCTGCATCCCCCAGGACGCCCCCACCCCCAGGGAGTTTTTCCTGGAGGCGGCCCGCAGCACCCTGGCCTTTTTTAAGGAGAGAAGGGCCCTGTACCGGGCCTGCCTGGAAAGCGGCGCCGACACCCAGACCCGCCTGCTGGAGGACGCGGCGGCCAACGAGCTGTGCCTGCGGATGAGCCGCCCGCCCTTCCCGGACGCACTGCCGGGGGTGGACCCCCGGATCGCCGCCCGCTTCTATGTGGGGGCCATGCTGTCCCTGCTGCACTGGTGGCTGATCAGCCCCGACCTGGTGCCGGAGGAGGTCCTGCTGGACCATCTGGCCCGCTTTATCCCCAACCATTGAGAGGAATCTGCCTATGGTAACGGACAAAAAAACCGAGACACCTATGACCAAACTGGCCCGCTTTATTGTGGATAAACGGAAGGCCTTCTTTCTGGTCTTTATCGCCGCCCTCATCTTTTGCGGGGCTTCCATCAATAAGGTACAGATCAACAACGACATCACCTCCTATCTGCCGCCGGAAACCGAGACCCGGCGGGGCCTGACCCTGATGGAGGAGCAATTTGTCACCCTGGGCACCGCCGACGTGATGGTGTCCAACGTGACCTACGACACCGCCGCCGCCCTGGCCGAACGGCTGAAGGGGGTGGAGGGGGTGTCGGAGGTGGCCTTTGACGACACCGCCGACCACTACAAGGACTCCGCCGCCCTCTTCTCCATCTCCTTTGAGGGGGAGACCGGGGATGAGGAGACGGTGGCGGCCCTCCACCGGGTGGAGGATCTGCTGGAGGGGTACGACGTATCCCTGTCCACCGAGGTGGGCCGGGACACCTCCGCCTCCCTGCGGCAGGAGATGACCGTCATCCTGGCCATCGCCGCCGCCGTGATTGTGGTGGTGCTGCTTTTTACCTCCAAGAGTTATATGGAGGTGCCCGTCTACCTCATCGTGTTTGTGGCGGCGGCGGTGCTCAACATGGGCACCAACTTCATCTTCGGCACCATCTCCTTTATTACCAACTCCATCGCCGTGGTGCTCCAGCTGGCTCTGGCCATCGACTACGCCATCATTTTCTGCCACCGGTACATGGAGGAGCGGGACAACGGCCTGGATGCCCGGGAGGCGGACATTGCCGCCCTGAGCAAGGCCATTGTGGAGATCTCTTCCTCCAGCCTGACCACCATCTCCGGCCTGGTGGCTCTGATGCTCATGCAGCTGCGCATCGGCTTTGATATGGGTATCGTGCTGGCCAAGGGCATCGTATGCTCCATGCTGTGCGTCTTTCTGCTGATGCCCGGCCTGCTGATGGTGTTCCAGGGGCCCATCGACCGCACCCGCCACAAAAATCTGGTGCCCAAGATCAACTTCTGGGGCAAAGGGGTGGTCAAGCTGCGCTTTGTGCTCCCCCCCATCTTCCTGGTGGTGGTCATTGCCGGGGCGATTCTGTCCAGCCACTGCGCCTACGTTTTTGACACCAACGACGCCGATTTTTCCAACAAGCCAGACTGGCAGCTGGCTGCCGAAAAGGTGACCGATACCTTTGGCAAGAAGAATACCATCGCCATGCTGGTGCCCCGGGGGGACTATCAAAAGGAGGGCCGCATCCTGGAGCGGGTGGAGGCCCTGCCCCAGGTGACCCAGGTCACCGGCCTTGCCAACATCGAGGTGGAACCGGGCCGGATGCTCACCGACGATATCACCCCCCGGCAGTTTGCCGAGCTGGCCGGGGTGGACGTGGAGCTGGCCCGGCTGCTCTTCCAGGCCTACGGCCTGAGTGTGGAGGAGTACGGCTCCATCTTCCAGAACCCGGACGACTACTCGGTGCCTCTGCTGGATATCTTCCAGTTCCTGCTGGAGCAGAAGGACAAGGGCGTGGTGAGCCTCACCGGCGACCAGGCCCAGAAGGTGGAGGATTTGCAGGAGCAGCTGGACGTGGGCCTCAAGCAGCTCCAGGGTACGGAGTGGTCCCGGCTGGTCTTTGTGGCTGACGTGCCCACCGAGGGGGACGACACCTACGCCCTGCTGGATGAGATCCGCGCCATCGGTGAGGACTACTATAACGACGTGGTGCTGGTGGGCAACTCCACCAACGCCTTTGACCTGGCCAGCTCCTTCTCCGGCGACAACCTGAAGATCAGCGTACTCACCGCCCTCTTTGTCATCGTGATCCTGCTGTTCACCTTCAAGTCCGCCGGTCTGCCGGTGCTGCTGGTGCTCACCATCCAGGGCTCCATCTGGATCAACTTCTCCTTCCCGGTACTTACCGGCACCAATCTGTTTTTCCTCAGCTACTTGGTGGTCAGCTCCATCCAGATGGGCGCTACCATCGACTACGCCATCGTCATCACCAACCGCTATCTGGAGCTGAAGACCCGCATGGAGCCCCGGAAGGCGGTGGTGGAGGCCCTGAGCCAGAGCTTCCCCACCATCCTCACTTCGGGCACCATCATGGCGGTGGCAGGCTTCCTTATCGGCGGCATCTCCACCGACGCCACCATCGGCTCGGTGGGCCTCACCCTGGGACGGGGCACCGTCACCTCCATCTTCCTGGTGATGACCGTGCTGCCCCAGCTGCTGCTGTTGGGCGACGCCATCATCGAGCGCACCGCCATCTCCCTCAACCGGGACCGGTCCCAGCGGTTCAACAAGGGCACCATGCGGCTGGACGGTCACGTCCGGGGCCATGTATCCGGCTTTGTGGACGGCGAATTCAAGGGGGTCATCCACGGCAGTGTGGACGCCCTCATTGAGAGCAAGTATCAGGAACTCCAAATCGAGGAGCAGGAACAGGAGGATCAGCCATGAAGCACAACAGACCCGTAACCGCCCTGCTGCTGGCGGCTGCCCTCCTCTGCTCCCTGCTGCTTCCCGCCCGGGCGGCGGGCACGGTGACCATCGGGGACGAGTCCGCCTTCCTGGACTTTGCCCGCAGCTGTACCAAGGACACCTGGTCGGTGGGGGTGACGGCGGAGCTGACCGCCGATCTGGATCTCAGCGGCACAGACTTTACCTCCATTCCCATCTTCCAGGGTACCTTCCACGGCAATGGCCATACCATCACCGGTCTGTCCTTCTCCGACAAAGGGTCCAAGGTGGGCCTCTTCCGCACCCTCACCGAGAGCGCAGTGGTGGAGGACCTGACGGTGGAGGGCACCCTCACACCCGGCGGCACCGGAGGCCAGGTGGGTCTGGTGGCCGGTGAGAACTACGGCACCGTGCGTAACTGTACCGTCAAGGGCTCCGCCTCCGGTCAGGCGGATGTGGGCGGCGTGGTAGGCCTTAACGGGGAGAGCGGCACCGTGACGGACTGCTCCAACCAGGCCACAATCTCCGCCCCCAGCAACGCCGGCGGCATCGCCGGGCAGAATCTGGGTACCATCACCGGCTGCACCAATGCCGGGGAGATCAATACCGCCTCCGATCAGGATATACCCTCCAACTCCGGCGGCATCGCCGGGCTGTCCCGGGGCAACATTGACGGCTGTTCCAATTCCGGAACTGTGGGCTATCAGCACCTGGGCTACAACACCGGCGGCATTGCGGGACTCCAGTCCGGCTCCATCACCAACTGCTCCAATACCGGACATATTCTGGGCCGGAAGGACGTGGGGGGCATCGTGGGCCAGTTCGAACCCAATGTGGAGGTGCGCTACGGCGACTCTCCCGCCGACAGCCTCAACGACAGTCTGGGGGTCCTCTTTGATGAGATGGAGGGCTTTGCCGACCAGCTCAGCGGCATGGTGGGCCAGGGAGTGGAGGACGCCCAGGTCATCCATGAGGCGGTGGGTCAGATCCGGGACCGGGCCCAGCAGGCCGGGGACCAGGGTCTCACTGATTACAGCGATATGACCGACCAGCTGGACAGCCATGCCGCCGCCCTGGGGGATGCCCTGGACGGCCTGCGGGGTCATGTGGATACCTTTTCCAATGAGGCCGGGGACGACCTGGATGATCTGCTGGACGGCACCGCCCAGCTGCGCCGCAGCCTGAGCAAGATGCTGGACAGCGCCGACAGCGCCCTGGTGGAAGGGGTGGAGGCCCTGGATGATGCCGCCGAAGGCATTGAGAAGCAGGCCAATACCATCCGCACCCACCTCCAGGCCATGTCCCGTGAGCTGGACAGCCTGGGCAGCTATCTCACCCAGGTGACCGACTGCCTGAAAAAGCTGGATCTGAAGGGAGCCCTGGCAGTACCCTTCCCCAGCGTGGACCCGGCGGGACACCTGTCCGCCATCTCCAAGGCCCTGGGCAAGCTGCCCGGCCTGGTCAGCGATCTCACCGGCCGGTGGGAAACGCTGAGCCACGATACCTCAAAAGAGATGGAGGAGGCGCGGAAGGACGCGGATCAGGCTGCCAAGGCCATCCACAGCGCCGCCAGCCATCTGGTGGGGGCGGGCAGCGCCCTGTCCAAGGACAGTAAGAAGGATCTGGACGCCGTCAGCAACGAGGCCTCCGCCATTCGTACCCTGCTGAAGGACTATTCCGACCAGCTGGGGGAGCAGACCCAGGCGGCGGCAGACGATATCGGGGACCAGCTGGATGTGATCGAGCACCGGGTGGACCAGATGACCCAGGCTGCCGGGGCGGACAACACCGCCCTCCACGCCTCCGCCCAGCGGGTGATCGGGGCTCTGGACCAGGTGCGTCAGGCCATCTACGACATGGGCCGGGAGCCCAAACTCACCACCCAGGACCTTTCGGGGGACATTACAGAAGGCCCCGGCCTGGTCATGGCCTGTACCGCCGCCTGCACCGTGGAGGGTGACTCCAACGTGGGCGGCATTGTGGGGGCCATGGGGGCCGAGGTGGGGGACGACCCCGAGGCTACCTTTGACATGGAGGACATCAAACTGCTCTCCGACGTGTACGCCACCCTGCGGGCGGCAGTGCGGCAGTGCCGCTTTGACGGCGCCGTTACCGTGAGAAACGACTGCGGCGGCGGCATCGCCGGTCGGTGTACCACCGGCTCCATCCTGGACTGCGCCGCCCGGGGCACGGTGGAGACGGGCACCGACTACTGCGGCGGCATTGCAGGCCGCACCGGCGGTTCGGTGATCCGGTGCGCCGCCCTGGTGGATCTGGACGGCGGCAGCTGGCTGGGCGGCATCGCCGGTCTGGGCGGCACCCTCACCGACTGCCGGGCCATGGTGCGGGCCCAGGGAGACGGGGAGTACCGGGGGGCCATTGCCGGTCAGTCCGACGATCCCCTCACCGGCAACCGCTACCTGCTGGAGGAGCTGGCGGGGCTGGACGGGGTGGATGTGGCCGGTCAGGCGGAGGGGCTGGAGTTTGACGCCTTCTCGGTGCTGAGCGGCATCCCCGAGGACTTCCTCACCTTCTCCTACCGCTTTGTGGCCGACGGCAAGACTGTGGCCGAGATCCCCTTTGCCTACGGGGACGACCTGGACCAGAGCCTGGTGCCCGAGCCGCCTGCCCGGGACGGGGAGTATGGGGTGTGGCCCGACTTCCCGGTCAAGGGGCTGACCCGGTCCATGGTGCTGGAGGCCCAGTTTACCCAGCCTACCGCCACCCTCTCCTCCGGCGAGGAGCATCCCGCCCTGCTGGTGGAGGGCACTTTTGAGCCAGGCGCTGGTCTGAAGGCGGAAGGGCTGACCGAGCTGCCCGACCTGTCGGGCTACCGGAGCGTGGAGGGCTGGTCCTATACCGTGGAAGGCAGCCAGGGAGATACGGTGACCCTCCGGCTGCGGGCGGCGGACGCCGATCACCCGGCGGCGGCCATCCTGCAGTCCGACGGCAGCTGGCAGGTGGTGAAGGCCAGCCAGGACGGCAGCTATCTGGTCTTTGACGGCCCGGCCAGCGGGCAGGTGGTGCTGCTGGACCGCACCACGCCCAATGTTTTGCCTGTGGTGCTGCTGTGCTGCGCCGGGGCGGCTGTACTGCTCATCGCGGCGCTGGCAATCCATCGGAGAAAAAAGCGGAAAACCATCCCGGCATAAAAAACAGGCCCCGGAACCCTGCGGTTCCGGGGCCTGTTGTATTTAGCATAAAACACCGCCCCCGGCACGCCGGGGGCGGTGTTGTTCTTATGATCAGGCCTTTTTCTTGGAGGCCTCGCGCATCCGGGCCGCATGGTCCAGCAGGCGCTTACGCAGACGCAGGGACTGGGGGGTGACCTCCAGCAGCTCGTCGTCGGCCAGGAACTCCAGGCACTGCTCCAGAGACATCTGGCGGGGGGGAGTGAGGCGCAGGGCGTCGTCAGAGCCGGAGGCACGCATATTGGTCAGCTGCTTCTTCTTGCAGACGTTGACGCTGATGTCCTCCTGCTTGGGGGTCTCGCCCACCACCATGCCGGCATAGACGGGCACGCCGGCGCCGATGAAGAGCACGCCGCGCTCCTGGGCGTTGAACAGGCCGTAGGTCACGCTCTCGCCGGTCTCGAAGGACACCAGAGAGCCGGAGTTGCGGCGCTGGATCTCGCCCTTCATGGGGGCGTAGCACTCAAAGACGGAGGCCATGATGCCCTCGCCCTTGGTGTCGGTGAGGAACTCGTTGCGGTAGCCGAACAGGCCGCGGGAGGGCACCAGGAACTCGATCTTCATACGCTCGCCCACGGGGGTCATCTCCAGCAGGTCGCCCTTGCGGGAGCCGATCTTCTCGATGACGGCGCCCACGCTGTCGGAGGGCACGTCCACCACCAGGCGCTCGATGGGCTCGCACTTCTTGCCGTCGATCTCCTGGAAGAGCACGCGGGGGGGAGACACCTGGAACTCGTAACCCTCACGGCGCATGGTCTCGATGAGGATGGACAGGCTCATCTCGCCGCGGCCGGCCACGTTGAAGGCGTCGGTGGAGTCGGTCTCGGTGACCCGCAGGGACACGTCCTTCATGGTCTCCCGGAACAGACGCTCACGCAGCTGGCGGGAGGTGACGAACTTGCCCTCCTTGCCGGCGAAGGGGGAGTCGTTGACGGAGAAGGTCATCTCGATGGTGGGGGCGGAGATCTTGACGAACTCGATGGGCTCCACTGCGTCGGGGGCGCAGATGGTGTCGCCGATGGTGATCTCGCCGATGCCGCTCATGGCGATGATGTTGCCGGCGTCGGCCTCGGTGACGGGCACCTTGCCCAGACCGTCAAACTGGTACAGAGCGGTGGCCTTGGCCTTCTTGGGAACGGCGTCGGGGTCGTGGTAGTTGCACACCACGATCTCCTGGTTCTGCTTCACGGTGCCACGCTCAATGCGGCCAATGGCGATCCGGCCCACGAACTCGTTGTAGTCGATGGAGGACACCAGCATCTGGAAGGGAGCGTCCACATCGGCCTCGGGGGCGGGGATATAGTTGACGATGGTCTCGAACAGGGGCACCAGGTCGGTACCGGGCTGGTCGGGGGAGTAGGAGGCGGTGCCCTGACGGCCGGAGCAGAACAGGGTGGGGGACTCAAACTGCTCGTCGGTGGCGTTCAGGTCCAGCAGCAGCTCCAGCACCTCGTCCATGACCTCGTGGATGCGCTGGTCGGGGCGGTCGATCTTGTTGACCACCACGATGACCTTGTGGCCCAGCTCCAGGGCCTTGGACAGCACGAAGCGGGTCTGGGGCATGGGGCCCTCAGCGGCGTCCACCAGCAGGATGACGCCGTTGACCATCTTCAGGATACGCTCCACCTCGCCGCCGAAGTCGGCGTGGCCCGGGGTGTCCACGATGTTGATCTTCACGTCCTTGTAGTGGACAGCGGTGTTCTTGGCCAGAATGGTGATGCCGCGCTCACGCTCCAGGTCGTTGGAGTCCATGACGCGCTCCACCGTGGCCTGGTTCTCACGGTAGATGCCGCCCTGCTTGAGCATTTCGTCCACCAGGGTGGTCTTGCCATGGTCGACGTGGGCGATGATGGCTACGTTGCGTAATTTCTCGTTCTGCATATTCCTTCTCCTTCAGCGGCGGGGCGTCCATCCTCCGCCGCATAAGATCATAATCAGCTCGACTCTTAATTATACTGCATACCTTACGGGCCATGCAACAGCTTTCCGCAAAAAAACCAACAAAAACCCGCATCTTTCCCGCCCTCAGCGTTGACACCGCCCGGAAATTGGGTTACAATAATGCGGCATAGGCGGATTTTTGTTCCGCTGACAAAGTTAGATGCGCCTGTAGCTCAGCAGGATAGAGCGACCGCCTCCTAAGCGGCAGTTCGTTCGAATCCTGTTGAGCCCGAAAATTGAATATTTGTTGTATAAGCCCCCGTACCTCACCAGGATAGAGGGTCCGCCTCCTAAGCGGAATGTAGTGAGTTCGAGTCTCGCCGGGGGTGCCAAAACAACCGCTGTAAGCCGTTTTTCGCTGGTTTACAGCGGTTTTTGTTTTAATTAAAAAGCGTATAGCAAAGGGAGGGTTTCCATTCAATTTTGTTGTATGCTTGCTAATTGGATTTGAACGGTTTACACGCGCTTGCTAAGAAAAATTACGTCCCTGCTAATTCGATTTTTCGGACTTATTTGCCGCTGGGTGTTGCCGAGAGCAGCGCCGCCAGAGTATTTGCCAGTTCCGGCGACTTGCGAAGCTGTTCCACCAGGGCTTCCAAATCCAATGCAGCGGGTGCCGGTTCCTTTGGTTCCTCCGGGGGACGAACCGAACGAAGGTCAGGATTGGCATAGAAGGCACTCTCAAACTTTTGGGCGTTGATCTTGCGGTCCTCGTCCAGAATATGCGCATACACGCTGGTAATCATGTCGATCTCTGCGTGTCCCGTATCGCCCTGAGTGGCCTTCAGATCGCCGTGGTTGAGTTTCAGCTTGTAGGTCGTGCTGGAATGTCGTAGGGAATGAAAGACGACTCTGGGCAGACCAGCTTTCTCACGCAGCTTTTCAAATTCCTTCAGAATGATACGATCCTCACAAGGCCGACCATTTGGCAGTGCCACCACTAAATCATAGTCCTGATATTCGTCACCAAGAAATCCCCGAAGTTCATCTTGGGAGTCTTTCCATTCTCGCAAAATGTAAGCCAAGGTCTTGGGCAGCCACACCTTGCGGATACTGGAATCGGTCTTTGGCTTTTTCAAGATGACTCTGGTGCTGGTGTTGGGAAATAAGGGCGTGAACACATGGTAGATGTCCTTTTGTCCCAGCATCTCAATGGCCCGTTTGGAGGCCCGCGTCAGTTCCTTGTCGATGTAGACATAGGCATTGTCGGCAGCAATTTCTTCATCAGAGATGTGGACGTTGCTCCAGGTCAGTCCCAGAATCTCGCCCATACGCAATGAGCAGGCAAAAGAGAGGTTCATAGCCACATAGAGCTTAGCGTTACTTCCTTTCTTCTGTCACAAATCGAGTGACTCCAGCCACTCGTCAAATGACCGCTTGGAAATCCGTATGGCGTTACCAATTCGTACGATTTTAAAGTGTCCTTCCTTCACGAGAAGATAGGCGGAAGTCCGACCAATGCCCAGGATATGAGCAATGTCCTCAACCGTATAAGTCCTTCGTTCTGGAGGCTCCTTCTTCGTACCGTTCCATGTTTGTGACATGGCTGCCCCCTTTCTAATCGGAAACGGCACGCAAAAGGGTGTTCATTCATAACTTCCACCCTCATTGTAACGCGCCGTTTCGGGTTTGTCTGCTGCTAATGGAAAGTTTACGAACTATCCGTAAACAGAAAAGCAGAAGATTTATCTGAAAATTAAAGAGGCAAAAAACGGATGGCTGTCGGCAAGCAGCTCCACGGGAATCTCACCCCGGCCCATGCTGATGGGTGCGCCGCGCAATGCTTTGAGGGCGTTCAACGCGGGAGTCTCATTATCCTGTCTGTGCATCCTCACCCACAGGCTGCCACACCTGTTTTATGGCCTGGTTTTGTCGCTCACCTGTTTGGTAGGGGGCCCGTCCTGCGGACTTGCAACAGGGTCATGGCGCACCGGCCGACCGGCTCCACACAGACAGATTGTATCCGTCTGCCTTATGCTGCCCGAAGGCTTTCTTTGTCAAGGTGGGGATGGGAAGCTGTATGGAAAGGGGTTCATACAGCTTGTCCCGAATCAGTTCAGATCAAATCCCAGAATAGAAACGATGAGCTTTGTTTCCAGCCGCTTGCGTAAATCTTCATCCACCTGGAAGTGGGGAAAGCCATTTGCATCATAGCTTGTCCTCATAGATAATGCGGCTATGTAACTGGAATAGTGCCGGATTACCCTTGCTATTGCGTCGGGATTTCCTCCCACCGCAGCGGCAATGACAGGGTAAGGGAGCAGCGCCACCCGCATGTTTGCAGATTTAGTCATCCGCTTCACCTCCCATCAGCTCCTTCAGCAGCCGATAGGCACTTTGCCTGCGGGCATTGACCGTCCGGCGAACCATGTGCAGATGTTCAGCGATCTCACGGTCTGCCATTCCCAAGAACCAGTACATCAGGAAGATGTCCCGATTATCCGGAGGCAGCGCGTTCAACGCCTCGGCCAGCCGGTCATCCTTGATTAGAATGACATCGCCTCCCACGGGGAAAGCGGTGTATTCCCAGGGATAGCGGTCATAGACCGCAAGCTGGGCCAATTCTTCCTCCGACAACTCACTGAACGGTGTTTCACGCTTCTGGCGGCGGCTGATCTCTCGATAGCCGTTATACGCTTCGCATTTCAACACCTTCTTGCAATAGCTATCAAAGGCGTGCTGTTTGTGCTCGTAGTGGCGGTCAGGTCTCAATTTCTCACCTCCCTCCGTGCCAGGAGGCAGGTCTTTTTGTCCCCTTTCGCCTACTACTCGTTCACCAAAGGGGTCTTTTGGCAGCCCTAAACCGTGTTTATCAGAAAAAATTTTGTTCTCCATGATTGCTCCTTTCGCTTCGTGTGGTCAATGGCTGGATCGAAGCGAAAGGGCGGAGAACGGCAGCCGACGGAAAAACAGAAAAAACGACAAAAAACGCCCGCCCGCAAGATGCGGACAGGCGTTAAGGAATTATAAGAGGTATTTACATGAATTGTGTATTCATTTTCATAGCCGCAGCATCCCGGCGATAAAGGAAGGCTTTTTTTGATAATGTAAAGCCTCTATGATTTTGCCTAAATGCTGCTATCATGGCGGCTCCCTCCGTGGGCCGCCGCTCCTGGTATCACTCTCCTTCATGTAAAATAAGAGCGGCGGCCTTGATTGTTCAAAGCCGCCGCTGGTGGGATGGGCGTGTTAAAAGGACTGCTGTACGACGGCTTTTTTTCTTTGCCGTCGTCCGGCAGGTTCAATTTCATTTACTGTTGATGAGCCGCGTTATGTGAGGACGGCGGACCAGATCACCGTGGAGGGTGAAAATTCCCTCCAGATCACCTGGCAGGAGGAGAGCACCAGCTACCGGGAGGAGGACCACTACTTCGTCACAGTGGACGGAGAGGCCCAGCCCCTGGATACCGGCCTGGTGGAGGACTTCCTGTATACCCTGAGTTCTCAGGATCTGACCGAGTATATGACCTACAACGCCGGGGAGGACGATCTGGCCACTTACGGCCTGGACGACCCGGAGCGCACCATTACGCTGGACTACACCACTGAGGACGAGGACGGCAATGAGACCGCCCACACCGTGTCTCTGGCGGTGAGCCGCGCCCCGGCGGAGCGGTGGGACGACACCCAGGCCGACGCCGAAACGGAAACCGGCGAGGAAGAGGAGGTCACCGCCTACGCCCGGGTGGATGATTCCCCCATCATTTACAAGATCACCACCCAGGAATACCGGGCCCTGATGGACGCCTCCTACGACACCCTGCGGCACAAGGAGATCCTGCCCGCCGACCTGGAGAATGTGTCCCAGGTGGACGTGACCCTGGACGGCACCTCCTATACCGTCACCGCCAGCGGCGAGGAGGAGGAGCGGATCTGGTCCTACGGAGAGCAGGAGCTGGAGACCAGCGACCTGCCGGATGCCCTCCAGGCCCTGACCGCCGACAGCTTTACCGGGGAGGAGCCCACCGGACAGGAGGAGATCTCCTTCACCCTCCACCTGTCCCTGGAGGGGGAGCCCACCGTGAGCATCCAGTTCTACCGCTATGACGGCACCTACTGTCTGGCCGTGGTGGACGGCCAGCCCACCGCCCTGGTGCCCAGAAGCCAGGTGGTGGACCTGCAGGAGGCGGTGTACGCCGTGGTGCTGGGGGAGAGCTGACCCTGTAAGAAAACTGAAAGAAATGTTCGGAAACTTGTAGGGTGCGGGAAAGAAAAAGCAAAAACATCAAACGCCTTGCTTTGGTACCATATGGGTATCAAAGCAAGGCGTTTTTTGCCTGTTGGGAGGAATCTGCAATGAAAACCATTCTGGTACTTTTCGGCGGCTGCTCCACGGAGTATGCCGTCTCGCTCCAATCGGCCTATGCCGTGGTGAGCCATATGGACCGGGAGGCCTATACGCCTCTGCTGGTGGGTATTACCCGCTGGGGACAGTGGCTGTACTACACCGGCCCTCTGGACCGGATGGAGGCCGACACCTGGCAGCAGGAAAACTGTACCCCCTGCACCCTCTCCCTGGACCGGGGCCGGGGAGCGCTTCTGCTGCTGGACGGTACCGAAACGCGGCTTCATTTTGACGGGGCCTTCCCGGTGCTCCACGGGAAAAACGGGGAGGACGGCACCCTCCAGGGTCTGTTGGAATTGGCGGGGGTGCCGGTGATCGGCTGCGGCACCCTGGCCAGCGCCCTGTGTATGGACAAGGACCGGGCCCACAAGCTGGCCGCCCTGGCGGGGGTGAAGGTCCCCCGGGGGACGGTGGTGGACCGGAGCTGGCGGGAGGACGACCTCCAGAGGGCCGCCCAGGACCTGGGCTATCCCCTGTTCGTCAAGCCGGTGCGGGCCGGTTCCTCCTTCGGCATTACCCGGGTGACCGGGCCGGAGGCCCTGACGGGGGCGGTAAAGGAGGCCCTGAAGCACGACCGGGAGGCCCTGCTGGAGGAGGCGGTGCCCGGCTTTGAGGTGGGGTGCGCCGTGCTGGGCAACGAGGAACTGACGGTGGGGCTGGTGGATGAGATCCAGCTGTCCCAGGGCTTTTTTGACTACGAGGAGAAGTACACCCTCAAGACCTCTGCCATCCACTGTCCCGCCCGCATCAGGCCGGAGCAGGCGGCGGCCATCCAGGCGGCGGCCAGGACCATCTATCGAGCCCTGGACTGCCGGGTGTTTGCCCGGGTGGACCTGTTTCTCACCCTGGAGGGGGAGATCTACTTCAACGAGGTCAACACCATCCCCGGCTTTACCGCCCACAGCCGCTACCCCAATATGATGAAGGGGATCGGCCTGGACTTTTCCGCCCTGGTGAGCCGCCTCATTGCCCTGGGGCTGGAGCCGTGAGGGGGGAGGGGACGGTCCGGGACCTGACCGCCACCGGACCGCTGATTTTGGTCAACGCCGCCCATCCTTTGAGAACTCTGGCCAATCCGGAGCTGGCGGAGCTGGAGGACGGGGTACTGCTGGAGCGCCGGGCGGCGGCGGCCCTGAGGGCCTGCCTCCGGGCGATAGGGGGGACGGTGGGCATCCTCCCCGTGTCCGGCTGGCGCAGCCGGGCGGAGCAGCAGGCCATCTGGGACGACACCCTGGCCAAAGAGGGGTTGGTCTTCACCCAAAGCTATGTGGCCATGCCTGATTGCAGCGAGCACCAGACCGGTCTGGCCATTGACCTAGGCCGGCGGCAGGAGAATGTGGATTTCATCCGCCCCAGCTTTCCAGACAAGGGGGTGTGCCGGGCCTTCCGGCTGGCAGCCCCCCGGTACGGCTTCGTGCTGCGCTATCCCGCCGGGCGGGAGGCCGTCACAGGCA
Source organism: Flavonifractor sp. An112 (assembly GCF_002161085.1). GTDB lineage: Bacteria > Bacillota > Clostridia > Oscillospirales > Oscillospiraceae > Flavonifractor > Flavonifractor avicola. The sequence continues at coordinate 18,902 of NZ_NFLU01000016.1, forward strand.
TCGCCCATGAGCCCTGGCACTTCCGCTATGTGGGTTCCATCCACGGGGAGATCATGGCCCGGCTGGACCTTACCCTGGAGGAGTATCTGGAGGAGCTGCGGAACTATCCAGCCGGTGGGGCTCCCTTCCGCTTTGCCGCGGCGGAGTGGGAGTGCGCGCTTACCTACCTCCCCGGCGGGGCGGGAGAGCCCTTCCGGCTGGCGGGCCAGCAGGGATTGCTGTGCTCCGGCGACAACTGCGGGGGCGTGGTGGCCGCCTCCTGGCGGAGCACAGGGGGGTGAGGACATGGGAAAGGACAGGCTGGTTGCCCGGTCCAGAGGGGATGGACTGGGCTGGTTCTGGCGGCTGTACCGGCTGCGTCGGAACACAAAGCACCGGCTGGTGCGGAGCCTGTGTACCTACCTGATGTGCCGCAGCGCCCACCGCCACGGGGGCTATGTGGGGCCGGGTGCGGAGTTTGCGTCCCAACCGGTCCTCCCCCACGGCCTCCACGGGGTCTTCATTTCCCGCTACGCGGTGGTGGGGGCAGGGTGCAAAATCTATCAGAATGTGACCATCGGTGAGGTGGACGGAAAGGCCCCGGTGATCGGTCCGGACTGCCTCATCGGCGCCGGGGCGGTGCTGGTGGGAGACATCCGGGTGGGGCAGGGTGTCCGCGTCGGCGCGGGGGCGGTGGTCTGTCGGGACATCCCTGACGGCAGCACCGTGGTGGCCCCGCCGCCCCGGATCTTGGAAAGGAAGCAGAGGGTATGAAGTACGAGGGAGCAATGACCGCCCGGGCCTGGCGGGAGGTGGACCTGGGAGCCGTGGCCCACAACGCCGCATGGCTCCAGGGGCGGATAGGCCCCGGCTGCAGGCTGATGGCGGTGGTCAAGGCGGACGCCTACGGCCACGGGGCCGGGCCGGTGGCCCGATGCCTGGAGGAGCAGGGGGTGAAGGCCTTCGCGGTGGCCTGCCTGTCGGAGGGGATCAGCCTGCGGCGGCAGGGAGTGGAGGGGCTCATTCTGATCCTGGGCTATACCCCGCCGGAGGAGGCGGCGGAGCTGGCCCGGTGGGGGCTGACCCAGTGTGTGGCTGACGAGGCCCACGGCAGAGCCCTGTCGGCGGCGGGGGTGCCTCTGGAGGTCCACCTGGCTCTGGACACCGGGATGCACCGGCTGGGCATCCCGGCAGAGGACCATGGGGCCATTGCCCGCACCCGGACCCTGCCCAACCTCAAGTTTACCGGCACCTTTTCCCACCTGTGCGTGTCGGACGGCGCCAGCCCTGAGGACCAGGCTTTCACCCAGACCCAGCTGGACCGGTTTTACGGGGCGGTGGCCCGGATGGCCGCCGCCGGTCTGGACCCGGGGGCCGTCCATATCCAGGCCAGCTACGGCATCCTGAATTTGCCGCACCAGCCCTGCGCCTGGGCCCGGGCGGGCATCGCCCTGTACGGCGTGTACAGCCGGGAGGAGGACCGGCCAGATTCCGACGTTCTGCGTCCCGCCCTGTCCCTGCGGGCCAGGGTGGCCGCCCTGCGTACCGTGCCCGCCGGGGAAGGGGCCGGGTACGGACTGGCCTTCCGGGCCAGGGGGGATACTAAGCTGGCGGTGGTCACCGTGGGCTACGCCGATGGCCTGCCCCGGATGCTGGCTCAGGCGGGCGGGGAAGTGCTGATCCGGGGGGTGCGCTGCCCTATGGTGGGGCGGATGTGCATGGACCAGCTGCTGGTGGACGTGACCGGCGTACCCCAGACCGCTCCCGGCGACGTGGTTACCCTCATCGGCCGGGACGGCGGGGCGGAGATCCGGGCGGAGGAGGTGGCCGCCCGGTGCGGCACCATCACCAACGAGCTGCTCTCCCGGCTGGGAAGCCGCCTGCCCATCCGATATTGTCCATAAAAAATACCCTCTGCCTTAGGCGGAGGGTATTTTTGCGGTTACAGGAAGAACTCCGGCTGACGGGGGACGCCTGCCTTTTCCGTCAGCATGGCGGTAGTGGCCTGGAGGGCAGGGGCGGGGATGGTCCGGGCCCCACGGGGGCAGAGGGAGACGCAGCGCATACAGGTGATGCACCGCTCCGGGTCGGTCTCCTTGGGGCTGCCCGCCGGAATGGCGCCCACCGGGCAGCGGGAGGCGCACAGGCCGCAGGAGATGCAGCTCTCCCCGGCGGCGGGGTGGAAGGGGACCCCCTTCCAGTCCTTGTAGGGGGTGTTTCCCGGCACAGTTACCGGGGCAAGAGGATTGGGTCCGGCCAGCTTGTCCAGCACCGCCCGGCCGAAGCTGGCGGCGGCCTCCAGATCGGCCTGGTCCGGGCGGCCCTGGGCAATGGTGGGGGCGATGGAGTGCTGGGCCACAAAGGCTGCCGCTCCGATCATCTGAAAGCCGCCCGCCTTCAGGGCGTCGGACAGCTCCAGCAGGGCGTCCTCATAGTCCCGGTTGCCGTACACCGCCACGGCGACCGCGGGGCCGCTGCCGCTGAGGGCGGCCAGCCGCTCCAGGGCCACGGCGGGGATACGCCCGCCGAACACCGGCGCGGCGGCCAGCAGCACGGTGTTGCCCGCCACCGGCGTGGACGGCGCGGGGACGGCCAGATCCACCACATGGCCCTGGCCTCCGGTAATGGCCTTGGCGATGGCGGTGGTGCCGCCGGTGGGGCTGAACACGGCAGAAATCCAATGAAGGTCATTCATGATGGGACTCCTCCTCTTTTTTTGCAATAAACTCCTGGGAGAATTTAGCCAGCATATCCTTGGGCGGCACCGAGTCCTCCCGGCTGAGCAGGAACTTCTTGATAATGAAGATCAGGGCCACTGCCGCCACCCCCAGCAGGGTATCCATGGAACTGGAGTGGCTTACCACCAGCTGACGGGCGATGGCAAAGAGCAGCACATCGGTGACCGCCCGGGGGGTGTGGAGAATGAGCATCTTCACAAACTCCAGGCATACCACGATGTTCATGGTATTGGCCAAAAACTCGTCCAGGCTGAATTGCCCCAGGGCCAGATAGTCCAGGGAATCCATTCCCGTCAGAACCATCTGCACCACTGTAATCACCAAAATAAACAGGGCAATGGCCAGTTCCAGAACCCAGGCGGTTTTCAGAAGGAATTTTATGACGGTTCCTTTCATGGAGGGCGCTCCTTTCCTGTGTGCCTTCTATCATAAAATTATAACGGATGAGCCATGCGCCGTCAACGCCGGGAGGTATAGGGTGGAAAAATTCGGGTATCCTATCAAAATGAGATTGACTTGCCGGTCAAACTGTGCTATGATGGCCGCAGTTGAAAAGGGAGTAGTTTAAAGTCACACTGCCAACAATCACGGCTGTCACCAGCCTGGCTGTGTGCACCCCATGGGTAACAAGACTTTTCGACAACTGCCGTGCTATGCCCGGCGGTTGGCGGAGGGTCTTTTTTTATTTGCTCTTCGCCGAAAGTAAACTGTAAGGGAATGAAAGGTATGACAGAGGCTTATTACCGGAAAACCGCCCAGCAGGCGCTGGAGGCCCAGCAGGCTGGGATGTCCGGCCTCAGCGATCAGGAGGCTGGCCGGCGGCGGGAACAGTACGGCCCCAACAAGCTGTCCGAAGGGAAAAAGAAGAGCGCCATCCAGGTCTTTGCCGAGCAATTCAAGGACCTGCTGGTCATCATCCTCATCATCGCGGCCATCATCTCCGCGGTGTCGGAGAACGTGGAGAGCACCATCGTCATCTTTGCCGTGCTCATCCTCAACGCCATTCTGGGCACCGTCCAGTATCTGAAGGCGGAAAAATCACTGGAGAGTCTGAAGGCCATGTCCTCCCCCGCCGCCAAGGTGCTGCGCGGAGGCGTGCGGGTGGAGATCCCCTCCGCCGACGTGGTCCCCGGCGACATCGTGCTGCTGGAGGCCGGCGACATGGTGGTGGCCGACGGCCGTGTGCTGGAGAACTTCTCCCTCAAGGTCAATGAGTCCTCCCTCACCGGCGAGAGCGAGGGCGTGGATAAGACCGCCGACGTGATCGAAGCCGACCAGGTGGCCCTGGGCGACCAGAAGAACATGGTGTTCTCCGGCTCCCTGGTGACCTATGGTCGTGCCACCGTGCTGGTCACCGGCACCGGCATGAACACCGAGCTGGGCAAGATCGCCGCCCTCATGAACCAGACCCAGCAGCGCAAGACCCCCCTGCAGCAGAGCCTGGACAACTTCTCCGCCAAGCTGGCTATCGTCATCATGGCCATCTGCGCCGTGGTGTTTGCCCTGTCCATTTTCCGCACCCACATGGGAGTGCTGGACTCCCTCATGTTCGCCGTGGCCCTGGCGGTGGCCGCCATCCCCGAGGCCCTCAGCTCCATCGTCACCATCGTGCTGGCTATGGGCACCCAGAAGATGGCCAAACAGAACGCCATCATCAAGGACCTGAAGGCGGTGGAGAGCCTGGGCTCCGTGTCCGTGATCTGCTCGGATAAGACGGGCACTCTGACCCAGAACAAAATGACCCCCCAGAAGGTGTACGCCGACGGCTCCCTGCTGGAGGGCGACGACCTGGAGCTGGTCAACGACGTGCAGCGGCTGCTCCTCAAGGCAGCCCTGCTGGCCAGCGACGCTACCAACAACGCCGAGACCGGCACCTCCATCGGCGACCCCACCGAGGTAGCCCTGGTGATGCTGGGCGAGAAGTTCGGCATCGACGAGGAGGTTTACCGGTCCCAGCATCCCCGTCTGGGCGAGCTGGCCTTTGACTCCGACCGTAAGCTGATGAGCACCCTCCACGACATCGACGGGACGCCCACCATGTTCACCAAGGGCGCTATCGACGTATTGCTGGACCGGTCCAAGTGGCTCCTCACCCGGCAGGGCAGAGTGGAGATGACCCCCGAGCGCAAGGAGGAGATCGCCCGGGTCAACATGGAGCTGTCCATGGAGGGCCTGCGGGTGCTGGCCTTTGCCTACCGGGAGGTGGACGCGGTCCGGCCCCTCACCCTGGAGGACGAGAACGATTTTACCTTTATCGGCCTCATCTCCATGATTGACCCGCCCCGGCCCGAGGCCATCCAGGCGGTGGCCGACGCCAAGCGGGGCGGCATCCGCACCATCATGATCACCGGCGACCACAAGGTCACCGCCTCCGCCATTGCCCGCCAGCTGGGCATCTTCCAGGACGGGGATGAGGCGGTGTCCGGCCTGGAGCTGGACCAGATGAGCGACGCCGACCTGGATGAGCGGCTGGCCAAGATCTCGGTCTACGCCCGGGTGTCCCCCGAGCACAAGATCCGCATCGTCAACGCCTGGCAGCGCCGGGGCAACATCGTGTCCATGACCGGCGACGGCGTCAACGACGCCCCCGCCCTGAAGAAGGCGGACATCGGCGTGGCCATGGGCATCACCGGCACCGAGGTATCCAAGGACGCCGCCTCCATGATCCTGGCCGACGACAACTTCGCCACCATCGTCCGGGCGGTGGTCAACGGCCGCAGCGTGTACGCCAATATTAAAAATGCCATCCAGTTCCTGCTCAGCGGCAACACCGCCGGCATCTTCTGTGTGCTGTACGCCTCCCTGATGGGGCTGCCGGTGCCCTTCCAGCCGGTGCATCTGCTGTTCATCAACCTGCTCACCGACTCTCTGCCCGCCATCGCCATCGGCATGGAGCCCGCCCGCAAGGGCCTGCTGGACCAGAAGCCCAGAGATCCCAAGGAGCCCATCCTGAACAAGCCCCTGCTCTCCCGCATCGGCGGGCAGGGCCTGCTCATCGCCATTGTCACCATGATCGCCTTCTACCTGGGCTACCAGAACGGGGACGCGGCGCTGGCTTCCACCATGGCCTTCTCCACCCTCACCCTGGCCCGGCTGTTCCACGGCTTCAACTGCCGGGGCGCCGAGTCCATCTTCCGGCTGAAGCTTTCCACCAACAAGGCCTCCATCGCCGCCTTCTTCGCCGGCGTGGTGCTGCTGGCTCTGGTGCTCTTCACCCCCGGCCTCACCAGCCTCTTTATGGTCTCTCCCGCCTTCGGCTTGATGAATCTGGGCGAGATGGTGGGCCTGGCCTTCCTGCCTACTCTGGTGATCCAGATTGTCAAGGTCATTGCCGACCTGAAAAAGGGCAAGGACTAATTGCAAAAAAAGGCGCGCCCGCAGGGCGCGCCTTTTTCACGCATAAAACCGGGGCGCGGTGTTTCCACCGCGCCCCTTACAGGATCGGAGTTCGTTTGATTCCACTCCTTTCGCCTTTCGCCAGAGGGTGAGCTCACCCGGCACCGGCTTAAAAGGAGATGCAAGAACCAGCGGTCATCCGGTCCAGCATCAGTATGCCCCAATGGCGGCCTGAAATACAGGAAAAAAACGGTATAGAACCGGACATAATTGCCCAAACTGGACATAGGATAAAACCGGAAAGCCCGGAGCAAGGAGGAGGATCGTATGCCGGAAGCCACCAAGCGCTTCAGCCTGCGCCGACGGGAGAGCGAGCGGGAGGGGACCCGCCGGGTCCTGCTGGAGGGACTGAGCCAGACCAGGGCCCTTATCGCCCAGGCCTATCAGGGCTTCAACGACGCCTGTGACCCGGATCTCATCGAATCCTATGTCTTTGAGATCAACGCCCTTCAGTCCCGGTACACCTACCTGCTGCGCCAGGTCAAGGAACTGGAGGGCGGGCAGACCGTCCGCACCGGATAAGAGGGGTCCGCCCCGCCGCCAAGGTTCTGGCACACAGAAAGGAGGTGGCGGCGGTGGAACCGCTGCTCAACGCCCTGCCATGGGTGGCGGGAGGACTGTTTCTGGTGCTGCTGCTGGCAGTGCTGCGTAAGCCCCTGAGCTGGCTGGGCCGTCTGGCGGCCCGGACAGGAGTGGGGCTGGGAGTGCTGTGGGTCCTGCGCTGGGCCGGGGGCATCCTGGGCCTCCAGCTGGGGGTCAACCTGACCAACGCCCTGGTACTGGGGCTTCTGGGGCTGCCGGGGTTCGGACTGCTGGCGGCCCTGGAGTGGATGCTGACTGTGTGACAAAAGGACGCCGCCTGGAGGTGCGGCGTCCTTTTTGTAAAATTATTTATAATTGGGTCCTTTTGTGTTCATAGTTTTTTAAAATTCGTATCGTAAAATAAATAATACTCGATTATAAGGAGTGGACCCATTTGAAAAGACGACTTGCGGCGCTCACCTGCGCCCTGACTTTATGCGCCGGTCTGGCGCTGCCCGCCTCCGCGGCGAATTTTACCGACGTGCCCACCGGAGCCTGGTATGAATCGGCGGTGAAGGAGTCGGTGGAGCAGGGGTGGATGACCGGTGTGTCCGATACCCTGTTTTCTCCCAACGCCACGGTGACCCGCTCTACCGTAGCCATGGTGCTGTGGCGGATGGAGGGGGAGCCCACCCCGGTGTGGCGGGGCCATTTCCCTGATGTGCAGATCAACAGCTGGTACGGCATCGCCGCCGACTGGGCCTGTGAGGCCCGCATTATCAACGGCACCGACAAGGGCACCTTCAGCGACGGCGTGGTGACCCGGCAGGAACTGGCGGTGATGCTCAGCCGCTATGACGAATACAAGGGCCTCACCCTGGCGGAGGGGTCCCTGAACCTCTACAGCGACGCCAACCAGGTGGCCTCCTGGGCCCAGGAGGGCATGGCCCACGCCATCGGCATGGGCTGGATGGAGGGAGACGGCGGCAAACTCTCTCCCAAGAGCACCACCACCCGGGCCCAGCTGGCGGTCATTTTGCAGCGGATGCACACCCAGGCCATGGGCTGACCGGCCCCCTACGGCACGGGCAAGAGAAAGGAGAACGCCCAACATGGAGCAAAGCAATCTGTTCGTATCCTACCTGCGGGTTACACAGCATATGTCCCAGCAGTTTCGCAGTCACTTCGGCCGGATGGACCTGACCTTTCCCCAGGCCATGGTACTTACCGTACTGGGTGAGGATGGGCCGGTGCCCATCAGCACCCTGGCCGAGCGGACCGGCAGTGCCAACAGCACGGTGTCCGGTATTGTGGACCGGCTGGAGAAGCTGGGGCTGGCCAAGCGGCAGCGCAGCGAGACCGACCGCCGGGTGATCTACGTCAGCGCCACCGAGAAGTACGCCGCCCTGCGGGACAAGGCGGTCACCGATGTGAACAGCTACTTTACCGCCCTGATGGGGAATATGCCGGAGGAGGACCGGAAGCTGGTGGCTGCCGCCCTCCAGAAGCTGGACGAGGCGTTGAGCCAGGTGGAGGAAAAGGGGAAGTGATCCCTGATCTGAGAGGAAAGAGTGAGGTGTCCTGCCGTGAGGCGGAATGGTTATGAATCTTACCATGGGCGCAGCCGTGGCCGCACCGCGTTAAAGGTGCTCATCGGCGTTTTGCTGGTGCTTCTGGTGCTGTCGGTGGCGGCGCTGTTTTTCCTGGAGCCGTATATTCACTACTCGGCCGATGGAGTCCGGGTGGAGCTGCCCTTCTTCGGCGGCAGCGAGACGGAGACCGAGCCTGACCCGCCGGCCGGCACCGTTCCCATTCAGATCACCACGCCGGAGCCCACCCCCTCCCCCACGCCGGAGCCGGAGGTGGATTTCCGGGGCGTGCAGCTGCCTGCCGCCGCCCTTACCGACGGTACCGCTCAGACCCAGCTGGAGGCCAACCGCGGCACCGCCGCCATCTTCTCCATGAAGGAGGCGGACGGCACCCTGGGTTATCAGTCCCAGACTACTTTGGGCACCTCCTCCGATCAGGAGGGCATCAATGAGGCCATCCAGACCCTCAACGGAGGGGAGCTGTACACCGTGGCCCGGATCTCCTGTTTCCGGGACAACGCCCTGCCCTGGAACGACCGGGACCTGGGCATCCACAGCAATTCGGGCAACTGGCGGGACGACGAGAGCGTCCGCTGGAGCAGCCCGGCGGTGGAATCGGTGCGGACCTATGTGGCTCAGGTATGCGGCGAACTGGCCGGGCTGGGCTTTGACGAGCTGCTGCTGGACAACTGCGGCTATCCCACCCGGGGCACCGTCAGCTATATCAAGAGCGACAGCAACTACGATCCCAACACCCTGACCCAGACCATGGAGGCCTTCTTCCAGACGCTGGACCAGACGTTGGCCCAATATCCTGATATAAAGGTATCGGTGGTGACCAGCCTGACGGTGCTGGGCGGCGGCTCCGACGGCAGCGGCCTCACCCTGGACCTGCTCAAGCAGTATGCCGACCGGGTCTATGTCCAGGTGCCCGAGGGAGAGACGGTTCCCACCGTCGAGGGGCTGGAGATTGTGCCCATTGTGACCCAGGGGACGGATACCGGCAGCTGGGCCCTGCTGAGCTGACAAAAAAGCTGCAAAAAAGTTGAAAAATGCTTGACTTTTAAAGATTGCATTGATATACTACTAGAGCCGCTTTGAATGGGAACCCAAGTGACCGACGTGACTGATGTGACGTCACGCTTCGGCCCTCCCCCGACAGCGAGCCCGTAATGAAGGAGTTGAAAACGTAATGCACGCAATCATCGAGACCGGCGGTAAGCAGTATAAGGTGGCTGAGGGCGATACCCTCTTCATCGAGAAGCTGCCCAACGAGGCTGGCGACAACGTGACCTTTGACAAGGTTCTGGCTGTCATCGACGGCGAGAAGATCACCGTGGGCACTCCCGTGGTGGAGGGCGCCAAGGTGGCCGCTTCCGTGGTGAAGAACGGCAAGGGCAAGAAGATCCTGGTCTTCAAGTACAAGCCCAAGAAGGGTTACCGCAAGCGTCAGGGCCATCGTCAGCCCTACACCAAGGTGACCATCGGCGCCATCTCCCTGTAAGATGACTACCGTCTCTTTTCACATGGAGGGGGACCGCATCGTGGGCTTCACTGTGAAGGGCCACAGCGGTTACGCCGAGGCGGGGAGCGACATTGTATGCGCCGCCGTCACCAGCGCCGTCCGCCTGACCGAGTGCGCCGTCAACGACGTGCTGGGCCTGGGGGCGACCGTAAAGGTGAAGGAGCATGACGCATCCATCTCCCTGCGCATCCCCGGCGGGCTGAGCCAGACCAGCGAGAGCACCTGTCAGACCCTTCTGACTGCCCTTATGGTCCACTTTACCAGCCTGCACGAGGAGTATCCCGAAAATATTCTCGTACTGGAGGAGGATTGACCTCTCCGTACGGCGACTTTTTAACACACAAGTTTGGAGGTGTGACACCATGCTGAACATCGGTCTTCAGTTCTTCGCCCATAAAAAGGGCGTGGGCTCCACCCGTAACGGCCGCGATTCCGAGGCCAAGCGTCTGGGCGTGAAGCGGGGCGACGGTCAGTTCGTTCTGGCCGGCAACATCCTGGTCCGCCAGCGGGGCACCCATATCCATCCCGGCGTCAACGTGGGCAAGGGCAGCGACGACACCCTGTTCGCCCTCAAGAGCGGCCGCGTGAAGTTTGAGCGCCTGGGCAAGGACCGCAAGCAGGTCTCTATTGTGGAGATCGCCCAGTAATTGCCCGCAATATGGGTACACTAAGCCCCGGACGGACTCCCGTTCCGGGGCTTTTTCTATCGCCTTCCCCTGGGGGAAGGTGGCTGGCCGTAAGGCCAGACGGATGAGGGGAACGGCCGGGCGACCACAAGGGTCGCCCCTACGAGACAAATCACCCCTTGGCAAGGAGGTTTATATGGCAGCACCCTTTGTAGATACCGCCCGCATCACCGTTAAGGCGGGCAATGGCGGCAACGGCGCGGTGGCCTTCCACCGGGAGAAGTACGTGGCCGCCGGCGGCCCCGACGGCGGCGACGGCGGCCGGGGGGGCAACGTGATCCTGGAGATCAACCCCCATATGTCCACCCTGATGGACTTCCGCTACAAGCGCAAGTATGTGGCGGGCAACGGCATGGACGGCCAGGGCAAGCGCTGCTCCGGCAAGGACGGGGAGGACCTGGTCATCAAGGTGCCCCGGGGCACCGTGGTCCGGGATGCCGAGACCAATGAGATCATCTGCGATATGTCGGAGACCGACCGCTTCGTGCTGGCCAGGGGCGGCAACGGCGGCTGGGGCAACAAGCACTTCGCCACCCCCACCCGTCAGGTGCCCCGCTTTGCCAAGGCGGGCCTGCCCGGTCAGGACCGGCAGGTCATCCTGGAGCTGAAGCTGCTGGCCGACGTGGGCCTGGTAGGCTTCCCCAACGTGGGCAAGTCCACCCTGCTCTCCGTGGTGTCCAAGGCTCGGCCCAAGATCGCCAACTACCACTTTACCACCCTCTTCCCCAACCTGGGCGTGGTCTATGTGGACGAGGGGGTGTCCTTCGTGCTGGCCGACATCCCCGGCATCATTGAGGGCGCCTCCGACGGCGCCGGTCTGGGCCACGACTTCCTGCGGCACATCGACCGCTGCCGGCTGCTCATCCATGTGGTGGACGTGTCCGGCTGCGAGGGCCGGGATCCGGTGGAGGACTTCAAGGCCATCCAGGAGGAGCTGAAACAGTACGGCCCCGATCTGGCCTCCCGGCCCATGATCGTGGCGGGCAACAAGGTGGATATCGCCAACCACCGCACCGGTCTGGAGGCCCTGAAGGCCTATGTGGAGGGGCTGGGTATGCCCTTCTACGAGATCTCCGCCGCCGCCCAGCTGGGCACCCGGGAGCTGATGTTCGCCGCCGCCCGGGAGCTGGAGCACCTGCCCCCCATCACGGTGTACGAGCCCACCTATGTGGAGCGGCCCCCGGAGGTGGATACCTCCGAGCCCCTCAACATCATCCACGAGGACGATACCTGGATCGTGGAGGGCCCCTGGCTCCAGCGGCTCATGGCCAACGTCAACTTCGGCGACTACGAGTCCCGCAACTGGTTCGACAAGATGCTCCGCCAGTCCGGCCTCTTCGACCGGCTGGAGGAGATGGGCATCAAGGATGGGGATATCGTGTCCCTGTACAACCTGGAGTTCGAGTACCAGCGCTGAACAAACTACCGGGCTGCCTTATCGGCAGCCCGGTAGTTTTGGTTATGGCAGAAAAAACCGCCAGTACAGCCAGCCGCCCAGGGCCAGCTGGGCGATGAGGATGGCGGGCAGGCCCCACTTGAAGTACCAGTGGCGGGTCTTGTGGCGGAAGGCGTACATACCCAGAATGGCTCCGGGGGAGCCACCCACCAGGGCGATGAGGAAAAAGGCCTTTTCCGGTACCCGCCAGCGGTGCTTTTTGGCTTTCCGTTTGTCCACACCCATGAGGACAAAGTCCAGGATGCTCCAGAAGAGCACCCACAGCGCGATCCACTTCAGCATGAGGCAAATTCCTCCCCGGCGCCCAGGGCGGACACAAAGCCGCCCCGGGTCTTGGTGGTGTCGTACCACAGGTGCAGGTCCATAGTGAAGGCCTCGCCGTTGTCCACAATGGAGGCAGTGTCGCCGTCCAGCCCGATGAGGGTCACCCAGTGCCACCGGTGGAGCTGCTTGACCTTGCCGTTGTCCAGGTTGAGAAAGGCCACCGGACAGTCCGCCTCCAGACTGGCGGTCACAAAGGAACGCAGCTGTTCCCAGGGGGGACGCTTGGTGCGGGGGGTGGGGAAGGCAAAAAGGGAGGGGGCCAGAGGTACCCCTACGGCTTTGCCGTAGTCCGTCATGCCTTCCACCATGTACTCCGGCCGGTTGAGACCGTGGCTCCGGGGGGTGATATACTCCCACACCCGACACATATGCTCCAGAAAGCCCGCCCGGTCTGTCCCCATTTTGGCTCGCAATGGGGAAAACTCGGGCCGCTGCTGGGCAAGATAGTGGAAGATGAGGGCGGCGGTGTTGGGGCCGCACCCCGCCCGCTGCTGCCAGAGATCGGGGAACCAGTCCTGATCCGCCCCGTGGGTCACGGTGCCGTCGGGGCCGGTCAGATCCAGCCGCTCCGGGTGAAGAATGAATGTGGGCATCCGCCCACCCCCTTTTTGTAATGGTTATGACCAGTATAGCATTCCTGTCAAGGCGGCGGCAGTTGCCAGGGGAGAAAAACTGTGTTATCCTGTAGAGAACAACAGGAGGAAGGATATGACCAAGACCGAACTGCTGAATAAGCTGGCCCGGGACGGGGAGGAGCGGCTGCTGCTGGCCCGGGCTATGGACAAGCTGGAGCTGGCCCGTACCCGGTCGGTGCCCGGCCATACCGGCTTTTTATCCCCACAGGAGCGGGCCAGTGTGGAAAACCTGCTCAATGCCTGCGGCCATCCCCGGCGCCTGTTCTACGGCGGGTTTGAGGGGGCGGAGCGGACGGTGTGCGCCTTCCTCCCCGACTGGCAGGAGGAGGACGTGTGGCTGGACAGCGACTGCCCCATCAAGGCCGTCCGCTGCACCTGGTCCAATGGTACTCTAAGCCACCGGGATTTTCTGGGTTCCATTCTGGGCCTGGGGCTGGACCGGGAGAAGATCGGGGACCTGCTGGTGGGGGACGGGGAGTGCCACATCCTGGCCCTGGAGGACGTGGCCGACTTTCTGGCCATGAATCTGGACCAGGCGGGCCGGGTGCGCCTCAAGACAGCCCCCATGGAGCTGGCCGACCTGAAGCCCCCCGAGGTGAAGGTGAAGCCCATCCGGGACACCGTCAGCTCCCTGCGGCTGGACGCGGTGGCCGCCTCCGGATTTTCCCTGTCCCGGGGCAAGGCGGCCGATCTCATTGCCTCGGGAAAGTTCCAGCTCAACCACCGGGAGTGCCTCAAGCCCGACCGCCCCGTGGCGGCGGGAGACGTGATGAGCTGCCGGGGCCTGGGCAAATGTGTCCTGAAAGAGGTGGGCGGCCCGTCCAAAAAGGGGCGAATTATGATTTTATTGGAGCGATATGTATAATGGATGACAAAAAGATTGCCCGTATCAACGAGCTGGCCAAGAAGGCCAAGAGCGAGGAGGGCCTGACCCCCGAAGAGATGGTGGAGCGGGACCTGCTGCGGCAGGAGTACATTGCCGCCTACCGGAACAATCTGGTGGCCCAGCTGGAGAACACCTATATTGTGGAGCCCGACGGCACCAAGCACAAGCTGGGCAAGAAGCCCTGAAAAAACCGCCTGCCATTTGGCAGGCGGTTTTTTGCGGGCGACCATAAAGGTCGCCCCTACTTGTCTTTGGAGAGCAGCCGTTTGTAGGTGAAGTCGATGGCGAAAGCGCCCAGGGGGGCGGTGACCAGGATGGCAATGACCGCCACGGTGAGCACGATCTGCCCGCACCCCAGGCCCATGGCCAGAGGCACGCCGCCGATGGCAGCCTGGACGGTGGCCTTGGGCAGATAGGCCAGCACCGCAAAGATCCGCTCCTTTTTGTTGAGGCGGCTGCCTGCCATGCACAGCAGCACGCCCAGGGCCCGGAAGCACAGCACCCCCAGCACCGTGGCCACGGCGGCCAGACCGGCGGCTGCGGCATAGGGCAGGTTGACCTCGGCGCCCACCAGCACGAAGAGCATGATCTCAGCGCCCACCCACAGCTTGCCGAACTTGGCGGTGAGCCGCTGGGCCACCACCAGCCGCCAGCGCCGCAGGCCCAGACCGGCCCCCAGCACCGCCAGCAGGCCGGAGAAGGGCACCCAGGCTTCCACCGCATCCTCCAGGGCCACCAGCAGGAAGGCCAGGGAGAGCAGAATGACCACCTTCACCGAGTCCCGCATATGGAACCGGGCAAAGAACTTTGCCAGCACAAAGCCGATGAGCAGGCCGAAGGCCGCACCCAGTACAATGGACACCGGCACCCCGGCCAGGGCGGCGGGGGAGAAGGAGCCCCCCTGGGCCATGCCGGTGAAGGAGGTAAAGAGGACGATGACGAACACGTCGTCCACCGAGGCCCCTGCCAGCACCATCTGGGGAATGCCCTTGGTGGTGCCGTAGCCCTCCTCCATCAGTTTGAGCATCCGGGGCACAATGACGGCGGGGGAGACCGCCCCCACCACCGCGCCCATGATGGCGGCGTCCAGGGTGCTCACCTCCAGCAGCCGGGGGGCCAGTACCACCATGCCCAGCACCTCAAAGGCGGCGGGCAGGAAGCACATGAGGATGGCGGGCCGTCCCGCCCGGCGCAGATCCTCCACATCCAGACTCAGACCCGCCCGGGTGAGGATAATGACCAGGGCCAGCTGCCGCAGGTCGGCGGAAATCCCCAGCAGGGAGGGGGAGAGCAGATTGAGGACGCAGGGCCCCAGCAGAATGCCCGCCAGCAGCATACCCACCAGGGAGGGCAGCCGCAGCCTGGTGGCCAGGGTGCCCAGGGCCAGGCCCAGCAGCAGCACAAAGCCTAAACTTGTTAACATACACACATCATCCTTCCCAGAGGGCGTCACCCTTCCTGCGCGGCATTGCCGCACAGGAAGGGTTGTGCATCATTTCCGGTTGCCCCAACGGGGCGAGGAAATGGCACATCTCTCTTTTTTGTTGCGTTTTTGCGCAACAAAAAAGCCAATGCCCCCTGCAACAAATTGCAGAAGTCATCAGCCAAACGGCGGTTCGGGCAAATGCCCCGGGCGGACCTCATCCCCGTATTTCGGTGGCAGTATACCACAGGCTGATCCCCTTGTCAACTGTGGGAAAAGGGAGTATGATAATGCGTACAGAGCAAAACCGAACGCACAGCAGGCCAAGGCGTTCGGTTTTGCGGCGCAAGGGGCTTGTGCGATACTGCCCCAACCCCTTGCGCCGTTCGCCGGGACGTGTTTCGTTCCGGCGAACATACGCATTGTCACAATGTCGCAATTTCACAAAACAGCGAAGTACGCCGTTTTGTGAAATTGCGCGGCCCTGCCGCGCCAATCAACCGCGTTGCGGTTGATTCAGCAGACATTATGATGAAAAAAACAAGACCACAGGAGGCCTTTATGATCTTCGATACCCACGCCCATTACTATGACGACGCCTTTGACGCCGACCGGGATGCCCTGCTGGCCCAGCTGCCGGACAAGGGGGTGGACCTGGTGGTGTGCCCCGGCTGCGACCTGGAGTCCTCCCGGCAGTCCATGGCCCTGGCCGAGCGCTACGACTATCTCTACTTTGCCGCCGGGTTCCATCCGGAGAACCTGGAGGGTGTGACCATGGGTCAGCTGGATGAGATCCGCGCCCTGTGTGCCCACAAGAAATGTGTGGCGGTGGGGGAGATCGGCCTGGACTACTACTGGGTCAAGACCCCCGAGGACCGGGCCAACTCCCGGGACTTTTTTGACGCCCAGCTCTCCCTGGCGGAGGAGCTGGACCTGCCCGCCATCGTCCACGACCGGGACGCCCACAAGGACTGTGTGGACATGGTCCGTGCCCATCCCAACGCCCGGGGCGTGTTCCACTGCTACGCCGGCAGCATTGAGGACGCCAAGGTGCTGGTGGACAAGGGGTGGATGCTCTCCTTCACCGGCAATATCACCTTCAAGAACGCCCGCCGGGCCCCTGAGGTGATCCGCTGGCTGCCCATGGACCGGATTATGCTGGAGACCGACGCCCCCTACATGGCCCCCGAGCCCTACCGGGGCCGCCGGTGCGACTCCTCCCTCATCCCCCTGATGGCCCAGACGGTGGCCCAGCTGAAGGGACTGACCACCGAAGAAGTATTACAGATTACCCTGGAGAATGGAAAACGGTTTTTCGGCCTGTGAGTAAGGAGGTATTTTTATGGAGACCATTTCCTATGAGTACGAAGGCGCCCTCTATGTGAACCTGACCAACCGGTGCGACTGCCGGTGCGTGTTCTGCCTGCGACACAACGGCCATAAGGGCTCCATCTATGCCGATGATCTGTGGCTGGACCACGAGCCCACCCGGCAGGAGGCCCTGGACGACCTGCTGGCCCGGGACTACTCCAAGTACCGGGAGCTGGTGTTCTGCGGCTTCGGCGAGCCCATGTACCGCACCGACGACATCCTGTGGCTGGTGGACCAGCTGAAGGAGAAGGTGCCCAACCTGCCTCCCATCCGCATCAATACCAACGGCCACGCCAACCTGATCCTGGGCCGGGACGTGACGCCTGAGCTGTCCGGCCGCATCGACACCGTATCCATCTCCCTCAACGGCTCCACGCCGGAGGAATACTGTGCCGTCACCCAGCCCAGGGACGGGGTCAAGGCCTGGGAGGCCATGCTGGACTTCGCCAGGAAGGCCAAGGCCCATGTGCCCCATGTGGTGATGACCATCGTGGACAAGGACAAGACCCCGGCGGAGATCGACCGCTGCCGGGCCATCACGGAGGAGCTGGGGGTCACCCTCCGTATCCGGGCCTATATCGAGGATTAAAAACAGCTGGGGCGCTGCAACAGCAGCGCCCCAGCTTGTTTTCCTTTACTTGACAAAGGCGGCTACCGCCTGACGGAAGGCGGCCTGATCGCCGTCGCTGCCGTGGAGGCGGACTGTCACCGGGTGAGACAGGTCCAGAGAAAACAGCCCCATAATGGACTTACCGTCCACCACATAGCGGCCGGACAGAATGTCCACCTCGCAGGGAGAGCGGGTGGCGGCGTTGACAAACTGGCGGACCTCCTCGATGGAGGCCAGAGAGACCTGGAATTCAGACATGGGGCACCTCCTGAACGAATATTATCCTTGCAATCAAACTGGAATTCCGTATAATAATGTCTGCTGAATAAACCGCGATGCGGTTTATTCGCGCGAAGGTAGCCGCGCAATTTCATAAAAACAGCTCAAAGTGGCTGTTTTTATGAAATTCAGCCATTGTTACAATGCGTATTTCCGTTGGCGCGTCTCAACGCACCAACGGAAAGTGCGAGGTTTTTTGGACCAGATCGTCCAAAACCCTTGCACTTGAACAAAGCCATTTGGCCTTGAAAACCTTGGTTTTCAAGGCTTGTGACTTTGTTCAGTACGCATTATAATAGGGGATATCGAAACTCTGTCCTGTTTATTATACTGACAAGTCAGATGTTTTTCAACAGGAAAACGCCTGTAAAGAGAGGAAAGCGTATGCGTACAGCGATCTATACCCTGGGCTGTAAGGTGAACCAGTACGAGACCCAGGCCATGGAGGCCGAGCTCACCCGCCGGGGCCACACTCTGGTGCCCTTTGACGGGGAGGCCGACGCCTATATCATCAACACCTGCACCGTTACGGCGGTGAGCGACAAGAAGTCCCGCCAGATGATCCGGCAGGCCCGTAAGCGCTCCCCCCACGCCATTGTGGCGGTGTGTGGCTGCTACGCCCAGACCGACCCCGAGGCGGTGGAGGCTCTGGAGGTGGACCTGGTGATGGGCACCAACGACCGCATGGGCTTTCTGGACCGGCTGGAGGCCCTGAGCCCAGACGGGGGCCAGGTGGTGGACGTGGACGACGCCCTCCGCCGCCGCGCCTTCGAGCGGCTGCCCGCCGGCGGCCTGGAGGGCCGCACCCGGGCCATGCTGAAGGTGGAGGACGGCTGCGTCAACTTCTGCACCTACTGCATCATCCCCTACGCCCGGGGCCCCATCCGCTCCCTGCCCGCTGCCGAGGCCGCCGCCCAGGCCGCCAAGCTGGCAGAGGAGGGCTACAAAGAGCTGGTGCTTACCGGCATCGAGATCTCCTCTTGGGGCCGGGATCTGGAGGGCAAGCCGGAGCTGATGGACCTGATTGAGGCGGTGTGCGCCGCCGCGCCGGAGTGCCGGGTGCGGCTGGGCTCTCTGGAGCCCCGCACCATTACCGCCGATTTCTGCCGTCGGGGGGCGGCTATCCCCAACCTGTGCCCCCACTTCCACCTGTCCATGCAGTCGGGGTGCGACAGCGTTTTGAAGCGGATGAACCGGAAATATGATACCGCGCGGTATTATGAGAGCGTCAGATTCCTGCGGGAATACTTTGACCGGCCCGGAATCACCACAGATCTCATTGTGGGCTTCCCCGGCGAGACCGAGGAGGAGTTTGTCCAGACTCTGGACTTTGTGCAAAAGTGCGCCTTTTCCGCCATGCACATCTTCCCCTACTCCCGCCGCTCCGGCACCCCTGCCGCCGCCATGGCCGGCCAGTGCTCCAACGCGGTGAAGGAGGAGCGGGCCCACCGGGCGGGTGAGGTGGCCCGTGGGCTCCGCCAGGCCTGGCTGGAGAGCTGGGTGGGCCAGACTCTGCCCGTTCTCTTCGAGGAGGAGAAGGACGGCCTGTGGCGGGGCCACGCCCCCAACTATACCGAGGTCTTTGTTTCGGGCCAGGGATTACACAATGTGATACAAGACGTAAAAATAACAGGCCTTCATGGAGAAGGCCTGTTGGGTGAGCTTGTGCTGTAACGGGGACTGCGGGGCGGGGGCTGGCCTCCCGCTCTGCGTTACTTGTTGCGATGAAACTTTGTCTTGAACTTCTCCACCCAGGGCTCCAGACGCTCCCGGGGAAGAAGATAGTTGATGAGCAGGGACATGGCCACGCCCATGCCGGTGTCAAACATCCGGTCCAGGGCGTAGGACACATAGGTGTCCACCGGCGTGTTGAACAGGACGATGCACAGTACCACGCCGCCGGGCTGTACCGCTCCCACCCAGAAGGTCTGGGCCAGCAGGATCAGGATGATGACGCCCACAAAGAGTAGAGGCACCAGCAGCAGCCGGTTCTCCCCGTCGGGGTAGAAGATCAGGTAGATGCGGAACAGCCCCATGCCCAGCAGGCCGCCGATGATGGTGCCGAAGAGCCGGTTGCCGCCGTGGAGTTTGGAGTGGTCCATATTGGCCCCCATGCCGAAGATGGCGCCGATGCAGGCGAAGGTGGGGTTGCGCTCACTGAGAAAGAAGTGGTAGATCAGGGCGCACAGAGAGGCGGAGAGGGCGGTTTTCAGATTGCGCAGGCCGATGTGCAGATGCAGATGGTGGGTTGTGGTGGCGGAGCCGGAGGCGGGGGCGTCTTTCATGATGAGGTCACACTCCTGATGTTTGATTTTGAGATCAGTCGAGGTTTTTGAAAAACGGGAGGTACGCGATGAGCAGAGCAGACGAGCTGTTTATTCAAAATTGCAAGGACATTCTTGCCCATGGGGTATGGGATACCGATCAGGAGGTGCGCCCCCGGTGGGAGGACGGTACCCCCGCCCACACCGTGAAGAAATTTTGTATCGTCAACCGCTATGACCTGCGGGAGGAGTTTCCCGTCCAGACCATCCGGAAAATGGCCTTCAAGAGCGCGGTGGACGAGCTGTTGTGGATCTGGCAGAAGAAGTCCAACAACATCCACGACCTGAACAGCCATATCTGGGACGCCTGGGCCGATGAAAACGGCTCCATCGGCAAGGCCTACGGCTATCAGCTGGGGGTGAAGCACCAGTACACCGAGGGGATGTTTGACCAGGTGGACCGGGTGCTCTATGACCTGAAGCACAACCCGGCCTCCCGGCGGATCATGACCAACCTCTATAACCACCACGACCTCCACGAGATGGCCCTCTATCCCTGCGCCTACTCCATGACCTTCAACGTCAGCGGCAAGACCCTAAACGCCATCCTCAACCAGCGCAGCCAGGATATGCTCACCGCCAACGGCTGGAACGTGATGCAGTACGCCGCCCTGGTCCACATGATGGCCCAGGTGTCCGGCCTGGAGGCCGGCGAGCTGGTCCACGTCATTGCCGACGCCCACATCTACGACCGCCATGTGCCGGTGGTGGAGGAGATCATCGCCCGCACCCCCTACCAGGCGCCCAAGCTGTGGATGGACCCCTCCGTCACCGACTTCTATGCCTTCACCAAGGACAGCTTCAAGCTGGAGGGCTACCAGTTCCACACCCTGGACCAGCCCATCCCGGTGGCGGTGTAAGGAGGATATGCCATGAATCTCATTGCAGCGGTGGACCAGAACTGGGCCATCGGCAAGGACGGGGATCAGCTGTGCTACATCCCCGCCGACCTGAAGCGGTTCCAGGCCCTCACCACCGGCCACGCCGTGATTTTGGGCCGCAAGACCCTGGCCACTTTCCCCGGCGGCCGGCCCCTGAAGAACCGGCGCAACTTGATTTTGTCCCGCAATGCCGCCTTCGCTCCCGAGGGGGCGGAGGTCTTTGCCGATGTGGACAGCCTGTTGGAGGCGGCCCCGGCGGATGCCTTCGTCATCGGCGGGGAGAGCGTGTACAAGGCTCTGCTGCCCTACTGTGACAAGGCCTATATCACCAAGATCGACAGGGCCTGGCCCGCCGATGCCTTCTTCCCCGACCTGGACGCCGACCCAGCGTGGCAGGTGACCGAGGAGGGAGAGTGGCAGGACCACGAGGGCCTGGCCTTCCGCTATGTGACCTATGAGAGGGTGAAGTGATGTACCGGGAGGAGATAGCGGCCTATGTGCCACAAAACCAGCAGGAACTTGGAGATAAGGAAATGATGCTGGAGTACCTGCGCTTGTTCCCCGATGACCTTCTGACCCGGCAGAACAGGATCGCCCACTTTACCGCCTCCGGCTTTGTGGTCAACGCCGACGCCAGTAAGGTGCTCATGGCTCACCACAACCTCTATCAGGTATGGGCCTGGACCGGCGGCCATGCCGACGGGGAAGCCGACCTGCTGTCGGTGGCCCTGCGGGAGGCCCGGGAGGAGACGGGGGTGGAGCACATCCGGCCCCTGAGCACGGCGCTGGCCTCCCTGGAGATCCTGCCGGTGTGGGGCCATGTGAAGCGGGGGGCGTGGGTGCCCTCCCATCAGCACCTGAATCTCACCTATCTGTTGACCGCAGACGAGACAGACCCCCTCCATTACCGGGAGGGGGAGAATACAGGGGTGGCCTGGTTGCCGGCGGACAAGCTGCTGTCCATCACCAACGAATGGCAGATGGATGAGGTGTACACCAAGCTGCTGGAGCGGGCCCGCCGTCTGGTGGGAAAAAGACCGTAAAAGATCTGCCGCACAAGGGCTGGGGCCATGCGCGGCAGACGGTTACTATATGGTAATGGTATCATGCCCGCCTGCCCGGCGCAAGTGCCGACTTGCCCAAAAACCAATCAATTTTTTTGACAACCTGACAAAAAATATGGGGCCATAAAATCTTTTGACACGGCATATACAGACGGGTATGCAATGTAAAAAAACGGTAAGCAAGCGGAGGCGCGTTGCCCCACAGGGTTTTCCACATTATCCACAGGGTTTTCCACACTTGTCCACACTGGTGGAAAACAACCGTTATGCATATTCCGGTAGACATAAAAGTAGTCAAGGGAAAAATCCACGGCAGAATTGCCAAAGTTTCCACACAGCGGGAGACGGGAAGGAAAGACCATGTCCGACACCATCGCAGCCATCGCCACACCAGCCGTTCCCAGTGCCATCGGCATCCTCCGTCTCAGCGGGCCGGAGGCCATTGCCGCGGTCTCTGCGGTGTTTCGGCCCCTGGGGGGCAAACCTCTGACGGCATATGAGGACCGGCATCTGGTGCTGGGGGAGCTGCTGGGGCCGGGGGGCGAGGTCATCGATCAGGCCCTGGCCACCATCTCTCACGGCCCCCACAGCTATACCGGGGAGGACACGGCGGAGGTGCAGTGCCACGGCTCCCCGGCGGTGCTCTCTCTGGGGCTGGAGGCCCTCTTTGCCCAGGGGGTGCGGCAGGCGGGGCCGGGGGAGTTTACCCGCCGGGCCTTCCTCAACGGGCAGCTGGACCTGACTCAGGCGGAGGCGGTGGCCGACCTCATTGACGCCGAGACCCCCGCCGCCGTGCATCAGGCCGCCGGTCAGCTCTCCGGCGCTCTGGGCCGCCGGGTGGGGGCCATCTATGACGGCCTTACCGACCTGCTGGCCCACTTCCACGCTGTGCTGGACTATCCTGACGAGGACATCGACCCCTTCCGGGCGGACACCATCCAGGCCGGATTGACCGGGGCCAGAACCGCCCTGGAGGACCTGCTGGCCACCTACCAGCGGGGCAAGTACATTGCCGGGGGCGTGCCCTGTGTGCTGGTGGGGCGGCCCAACGCGGGCAAGTCCTCCCTGCTCAACGCCCTGGTGGGCTACGACCGGGCCATCGTCACCGACATCCCCGGCACCACCCGGGACACGGTGGAGGCCAAGTGCGTGCTGGGAGGCGTGACCCTGCGGCTCATCGATACCGCCGGCATCCGGGAGACCGAGGACACCGTGGAGCGCATCGGCGTGGAACGCAGCCGTGCCGCTCTGGAGGAGGCCGCCCTGGCCCTGGTGCTGTGGGACGGCTCCACGGCCCTGGGGGAGGAGGATTGGGACCTGCTGGCCGATGCCAGAGCCCACGCGCCGGTGATCCTGGTGCGCACCAAGGCCGACCTGCCCTCCAAGCCCATGCCGGTGCTGGGGGTGGAGGAGATGCCACCGGTGGTGTCGGTATCCGCCAAGACCGGCCAGGGGCTGGACAAGCTGGGAGAGCTGGTGGAAGGACTCTTCCCCACGGTGGGCGTGGGAGGGGCGGGAGAACTGCTCACCAACGCCCGGCAGGCGGAGGCCGCCCGGCGGGCTCTGGAGGGCGTGGCCCGGGCGGAGGAGAGCCTGGAGGCGGGGATCACCCCCGACGCCCTCCTTACCGACGTGGAGGAGGCCCTGTCCGCCCTGGGTGAGCTCACCGGAGCCAACATCCGGGAGGACATCACCGCCCGCATCTTCGAGCGGTTCTGTGTTGGAAAATAGGGGCGGCCTTTGGCCGCTCCGTTTTTGCGCTTTGTAACCCCTTGTCTCCACATTGGCACCGGCCCTGTAACCCTCTGTACCACGGAACATGATAGGATGGAGGCAGAAAAGGAGGTTACTGTTATGAAACACACGGTATTGCCTGCCCTGCTGCTGGCCCTTGCCCTGTGCGGCTGCGCGGCACAGACACCGCCCCCTGCATCCCCCTCTCCGGCGGCGGAGCCGCGCCCCCTAACCCAGGAGGAGATTGACCGGGTCAACGAGGCCTTCTCACCCTTGGTGGAGCAAGACGGCGTGACCTACGTTGCCCCGGTGAGCTGCTTCTTTACCTGTTATTATGACGATGTGAAAAATCTGGACTTTGCTGACTTTTTGTACTACTTCCCCGGCGACGGCACATTGAGCGCCGAAGATGAGGCGGAGTCCGATGCCCTGAAAGCCCTGCCCGGCTACCCCTGGGGGAATTCGCCGGGTTCCGTGCCCACCCACCGCATCCTCCGCGCTTCGGTGGACCAGGCCCTGGAGCGCTACGCCGGCATCACCTCCGCCGATCTGGACACCTCCGGCGTGCCCTATCTAGAGGAGTTCGACGCCTGGTATACCTTCACCAGCGATTTTGGCCCTGGCTGTTTTGTGTGCGCCGGAGGCCAGGTGGACGAGGCTGCCGGAACCGCTCTGCTGTGGACTGACGAGGGGGAGGACGGCTCCCGTATTGAACTGGCCCTGGGAAAGGACGGGGAGAACTGGCACATCCGGTCCCACCGGAATACTGCCTCCGACAAGCTGCTGGAGCTGCTGGCCGGGCTGGAGGGGGAGCATATCGGCTCTGTGAGCTGGTATGGGCCCAACGATCCCCTGGAGGCGGAGCAGCTGGCCGACCTTATCCGGGCCGCGGCGGCCCACCCGGTGGACCATCCTGATCTCACCCTCAATGGTTCGGACACCGACATCATATGGACCCTGGATTGCTACCTGGCCCCAAAGGATCAGGGGGCCTACTCCGAGGATGATGCGCTCCATCTCCAGGTGGAGCTGGAGGAAAACGTGGTGGAGGTCTTCGGCGGGAGCAATTTGCCCCGGAGCAAGGTCCACCTGGAGGATGAGTCCCTCTACCAGCTCATTCGCACCAGCTGTGATACCCCGGACGACATCGACCAGGAGGCCTACGCCGCCTGCCGGGAACTGACCGACGCCTACTACGATGCCCGACTGGCGCAGGTGGGCGGCGAAGGCGGCTTCGTGAGTTGGGAGCTGACCTGCTTCCGGGAGGAGGACCAGGCTTCTGCTCTGGATGCCAAGGCCTACACCATCGGTGCGGCCTTCCGCACCGATCCGCCCGAGCGGGCTCCCCAACTGCTGGCCGGGGGTGCCTATGTGGACAGCCAGTTGCGGGTCCACGGCCTGGACTGGCAGGCCACCTATCTGGTGACCATCGGCGGCCAGCCCGCCGGAGTGCTCTGGCTGGGAGAGCCGACGGACGACGGCCCCCTGAGCCACTTTGACAGCGTGGAGACCCTCCGGGCCGCCCTGTGGACGCCGGGAGAGGAATTGTAAACATTTCTTGAACCCCCTTGCAATTTTTCATACGAAGGATTATGATAGCGTTAGCACTCAAGATAGTTGAGTGCTAACGCTATGTTTTTAAAAACACTTTCATATACAGGAGGCATTCATCGTGGAAAAGAAAGAATTTCAGGCGGAATCCAAGCGACTGCTGGACCTGATGATCAACTCCATCTATACCCACAAGGAGATCTTCCTGCGGGAGATCATCTCCAACGCCAGCGACGCCATGGACAAGCTGGCCTATAAGGCCCTCACCGACGACAAGGTGGGCCTGGACCGGTCGGAGCTGAAGATTACCCTCACCCCCGACCAGATCGCCCGTACCCTCACCATCAGCGACAACGGCATCGGTATGACCAAGGAGGAGCTGGAGCAGAACCTGGGCACCATCGCCCGCAGCGGCTCCCTCCAGTTTAAGCAGGAGATGGCCAGGCAGGAGAAGGCCGAGGGGGATACCACCGACATCATCGGTCAGTTCGGCGTGGGCTTCTATTCCGCCTTCATGGTGGCCGACCATGTTACCGTCACCAGCAAGGCCTACGGCGCCGGCCAGGCCTGGAAGTGGGAGTCTGACGGTGCCGACGGCTACACCATCGAGCCCTGCGAGAAGGACAAGGTGGGCACCGACATCGTGCTCCACATCAAGGCCAACACCGACGACGACCACTACGACGAGTATCTGGAGCAGTACCGCATCGCCGATCTGGTGAAGAAGTACTCCGACTATATCCACTACCCCATCGTCATGCTCATGCACAAGTCCCGCTAGAAGCCTCGCCCGGAGGACGCCGGCGACGACTACAAGCCCGAGTGGGAGGACTATGACGAGTGGGAGACCCTCAACTCCATGGTGCCCCTGTGGCAGCGGCCCAAGAGCGAGGTCAAGGCTGAGGAATACAACCAGTTCTACAAGGAGAAATACGGCGACTGGGAGGACCCCCTGAGCGTGATCCACGTCTCCGCCGAGGGTACCGTGGAGTACAAGGCCATGCTCTACATCCCCTCCCACGCCCCCTACGACTTCTACACCCGGGAATATGAGAAGGGCCTGCAGCTCTACTCCTCCGGCGTGCTCATCATGGACAAGTGCGCCGACCTGCTGCCCGAGCACTTCCGCTTCGTCAAGGGCGTGGTGGACTCCCAGGACTTCTCCCTGAACATCAGCCGCGAGATGCTCCAGCACACCCGCCAGCTGAAGGTTATTGCCAACAACCTGGAGAAGAAGATCAAGGCCGAGCTGCTCCGCCTCCAGAAGGAGGACCGGGAGAAGTACGAGACCTTCTGGAAGGCCTTCGGTCCCCAGATCAAGATGGGTGTGGTGGCCGACTACGGCGTCCACAAGGACCTGCTCAGCGACCTGCTGCTGTTCTGGTCCTCCAGGGAGGGCAAGCTGACCACCCTGGCCGAGTACAAGGAGCGGATGCCCGAGGACCAGCAGTACGTCTACTTTGCCTGCGGCGAGGATACCGCCAAGCTGGACAAGCTGCCCCAGGCCGAGCGCATCCGGGACAAGGGCTACGAGATCCTCTACCTCACCGCCGAGGCCGACCAGTTCGTGATCAACGTGCTGGGCGCGGTGGACGGCAAGGCCTTCAAGTCGGTGGACGACGACGACGCCCTGCCTGAGACCGACGAGGAGAAGGCCGCCCTGGAGCAGAAGGCGGAGGAGAACAAGCCGGTGCTGGACTTCCTGAAGGAGACCCTGGGGGGCGACATCCACGAAGCCCGCCTGTCCAAGATCCTGAAGAGCGGCGCCGTGTGCCTCACCACCGACGGCCCCATCACTCTGGAGATGGAGAAGTACTTCCAGCGGATGGACCCGGACAACGCCGACAACATGAAGGCCCAGCGGGTGCTGGAGCTCAACCCCGATTCGGACGCCTTTGCCGCCCTGAAGCGGGCGGTGGCCGAGGACAAGGACCTGGCCGCCAAGTACGCCCAGCTGCTGTATGCCCAGGCCCAGCTCATTGCCGGTCTGCCTCTGGCCGACCCCGCGGGCTACACCGAGCTGGTGTGCTCCCTGATGAAGTAATGAATCACAAAAGGCCCCGCTGCCGTTGGCAGCGGGGCCTTTTTGCATGGAATTGTAAACTTAGGGAGTAACTACGATCAGAATGCCGGGAACACCGCCGGCCACGCTGGCGCCCATCATAACAAAGTAGGTGCCGTTGGTGTAAATCAGGGTGGTGCCGCCGTCGTCATTGACGAAGCTGTCCATGTACCGGAAGCCGCTGGCCACCAGGGCGGCGTCATAACGCTCGGCGAAGTCCTCGCCATGACCGGCGTTCTTGATGCTGGTGTAGGAGTAGAAGAAGCCGCCGGAGTTGTCGGAGGGATCATAGGTGCTGTCCATGGCGTAGGTGCCCATCACCAGACCGAAGTCAGGCACGCCGGCGAACCGGGAGTAGGACTGGTAACCGGAGCTGGCGGGCTTCTTCACGGTGACGGTGCAGGAAGCGCTCTTGCCGTTGGGGGTGGAGGCGGTGATGGTAACGGTACCGGGGGCCACGGCGGTGACGGTGCCGCTCCACACGGTGGCCACAGCGGTGTTGGAGGAGGTCCAGGTGATGTTCTTGTTGACGGCGTCGGCGGGCTGGACGGTGGCGGTGAGGGTGCCGGTCTTGCCCACGTCCAGGGTCATGGTAGTCTGGTTCAGGGTGACAGAGGAGACGGCCACGGGGGCGGCGGTAACGGTGACGGTGCAGGAGCCGCTGACGCCGTTGTCGGCCACGGCGGTGATGGTGGCGGTGCCCGCCTTATGGGCGGTGACGGTGCCGTTGCTGACGCTGGCCACGCTGGCGTCGGAGGAACTCCAGGTCAGGGACTTGACGGTGGCATTGGAGGGGGCCGTCTGTACGGAGATGGCGCCGGTCTTGCCGGCCTCCAGGCTCAGGCCGGTGAGGGTCAGGCCGGTCAGGTTCACATAGGTGAGGGAGATGTTCTGCCGCAGGGCGGGGTTGGCCATACGGGAGACAATGGCGGCCACGGAGGAGCGGGTGATGGTGGTCTCGGGCTGGAAGGTGCCCTTGGAGTCGCTGCCGGTGAGGATGCCCGCCCGGTAGAGCAGGTAGATGTCGTTGTAGTTGTCGGAGCCGGCGGCCACGTCGGGGATCATGCCGTCGTCCACGGTGTTCTTGGCCTCCAGGGCCTCGGCGGGCAGGGCACGGGCCAGGATGGCGGCAAACTGACGGCGGGTGGCCACGGCGTTGTAGTCGGTGAACTGGCCCTGGGAGATGATGCCGTTCTTCACGGCGTAGTCCACATAGACCTGGTACCAGGGATCACCCTGGACAAAGTTGGCGGCGCCGGTGTTGTAGATGCTGTGGAGACGGCAGGCCAAGGCAATGGTGGAGCCCACGGTGATGTTGCCGTCGGGGGAGAAGGCGGTGCCGCTGGTGCCCTTCATCAGGTCCATCTCATAGGCGGTCTTGACGTTGCTGGTGTACCAGGTGTCGGCGGGCACGTCGGTAAAGGTGCCGGTGGTGTAGGTGTTGACGGACTTGAAGTTGGAAAGACCGTCGTCGGCGGCCAGGGCGCCGGTGGTCAGCAGGGATACCGACAGGCCCACAGCCAGGAACAGGGACAGAATGCGTTTTTTCATGGGAGAGAGCTCCTTTCAGTAAATGTTGAAATTACAGACCTCTGACCACGCTGGAGGAGGCGTCCATGACCCCGCTCCAGGCTTTGAGAATGTAGAGGTAGGAGTTGCGGGCCTGGGAGATATCGGTGCTGGTGGGAGAGGAGCTGTTGCCCACCCGGTCAAACAGGGCGACGGCCTCCTCCACATCCTCCAACAGATTTTCAGCCAGGGTTTTGACGCCGGACCAATAGGAATTGTCGCCGCAGTTTTCGATGACCTTCTCCACGTCGGACTGGAAGCTGGTGATGCCGTCAATGGAGAACTTGACGTACTGGGAGTCGCCGTAGGGGTTTTCCGAATAGGCGGGAACCTTGCTCATGTACTCCTGCACCGGAGTCAGATGGTTCATACCGCTCTGGAAATAGCCCTCCATCCGCTCGCCGATCTCCATGGCCTCCTCCTTCTCCGGGTCCACCTCGGGCTCGGGATCGGGGGTCTCGGGCTCCACCAGGCCGGGCACGGCCTTGTCGCCGGAGTAGCTGACAAACTCGATGGAGGCGGCCTGGGACAGAGCGGTGGGGTCCACATCGAAGGTCATCTCTACCGCGAAGTCCTGATTGTTGCCCACGCTCTTGGAGCTGTAGTCGGTGTCCAGCAGCTTGCCGCTGGCGTCGTACAGATTGATGCGGACGTAGAAGTACTGGGAGCCGCTGCCCACGCTGCCCTGAGCGGTGGCCTCCAGACGGGCCTTGCCGAACTGCAGCTTGCCGCTGGTGAAGGTGAAGTCATTCACCAGGAAGTTGGTGACCGTACCGCCGGAACGATAGACGATGGTCATGGGGCCGTAGTTGTGGTTCAGCTCAGGCACGGAGAAGTCCAGCTTGGTGGAGGCCTTGACGGTCAGGCGGCAGTAGTCGTACCGGCCGTTTTCGGAGGTGGCGGTGATCCGGGCGGAGCCGGGCGCCACAGCGGTGACCTTGCCGCTGGAGTTGACGGTGGCCACGCTGGTGTCGGAGGACTCCCACTCCACGCTGTCGTCGGTGGCGTTGGCGGGATACACCGAGGCGCTGAGGTACTCGCTGTCCCCAACCTCCAGCGTCAGGCTGCTGGGGTCCACGGTGACGCTGGAGACCTTGATCTCAGGGGTGACGGTGACCTTGCAGGTGGCGGTCTTTCCGTTGTAGGTGGTGACGGTGATGGTGGCGGTGCCCTCCCGCTTGGCGGTGACGGTGCCGCCGCTGCTGACGGTGGCCACGCTGGTGTTGGAGGAGGACCAGGTGACGCTGTCATTGGTGGCGTCGCTGGGCTTCACCGTGGCGGTCAGGCGGCCGGTGGTGCCCTCCGCCAGACTCATGGTGGACTTGTTCAGGGAGACGCCGGTGACCTCCACGGGGGCGGGGGTGACGGTGACCTTGCAGGTGGCCTTGACCCCGTTGGCGGTGGTGGCGGTGATGGTGGCGGAACCCTTCTTCACGGCGGTGACCTTGCCGTTGTCCACAGTAGCCACGCTGGTGTTGGAGGACTTCCAGGTCACGTTGGTGACAGTGGCATCAGCGGGGGAGGGGGTAACGGTAAGGGTGGAGGTCTTGCCCTCCTCCAGCGTCAGGCTGGTCTGGTTCATGGTCAGCTTGGTGGCGGGGACCACCTTCATGGTGACGGACTGCCGCAGCTGGGGCATGGCCATGCGGGAGACGATGGCGGCCACCGACGAGCGGGTGATGGTGGACTCGGGGACGAAGGTGCCCTTGGAGTCGCTGCCGGTGAGGATGCCCGCCCGATAGAGAAGATAGATGTCGTCATAGTTGGCGGAACCGGCGGTCAGATCGGGGATAGTGCCGTCCTCCACCGTGTTTTTCTCCTCCAGAGCCTCCTCAGGCAGGGCCTTGGCCAGAATGGCGGCAAACTGCCGGCGGGTGGCCACCGCGTCATAGTTGGTAAACTGGCCCTGGGTGATGATGCCGTTTTTGAGGGCATAGTCCACATAGACCTGATACCAGGGGTTGCCCTGGATGAAGTTGGCGCCGCCGGTCTCATAGATGCTGTGGAGCCGGCAGGCCAGAGCAATGGCGGAGCCCACGGTAATGTTGCCGTCGGGGGAGAAGGCAACGGAGCTGGTGCCCTTCATCAGACCCAGCTCATAGGCGGTCTTGACGTTTTCCGTGTACCAGGTGCTGGCAGGCACGTCGGTAAAGGTACCGGCGGTGTAGGCGGCGCTCTTCTGGAAGTTGGACAGACCCTTGCCTGCGGCCAGAGCAGTGGGACAGAGGGCCATCACCAGCCCCAGGGTCAGCGCCAGGGACAAGATGCGTTTTTTCATACAATCTCTTCCTCCTCTTCAGGGTGCGCTCAGGCCAAACAGGGCGGGGCGCCTCCTCGCCCTGCCCTGCTGGACCTTCTTTCCAATCACAACTATATACTCTTTTTTAAGGTAAAACAATTTGCTGGCTGCATAGTGTTTGTGGAAAGATATCCAGGGAGAAACAGAAAAAACCGCGCAAAGCAGTGGGCTTTTCTGCATTTTGCGCGGCTTGTATGAATTCAATTTTGGAAGATATTCCGACTGCTCAGAACTGGGAGAGGGCCTTCCACAGCTTCTTCTGATTGGGCAGCATCTGCCGGGGTGTGGTGCGCCTGGCATAGCGGCTGGCGATCTCCCGCTGCTTGTCGGGGGGGAGGAAGGGCAGCAGGGCCATGGCCCGCCCTTCAAAGGCAGACAGGGAAAAGGCCACGGTGTTGTCTTTGGGGACGGGATAGAAGAGCATCAGCTCCAGGGCCTGGACCGCCAGACGGCAGGCCTCCTCCGCCGGACAGGTCTCCAGCACGGCGGTCAGGGTGGTCAGGCGCTCTGTCATGGCGGCGTCAAACTCCTCCACCGCATAGGACACCCGGGGATTGCCCTGGGACCGGAAAAAATTGCCCATGACCTCCCCCACACTGGAGGCCTTGCTCTTTTTCAGCTTCTCGATGAAATCCCGGTAGCAGACCTCCAGGTCCTCCAGAGCCTGGGGGGCGGATACGGGGGTGTGTTCTTCCATGGGGATCCCTCCTTTTTTCCACATTATAGTCGCTGCCGGTGCAAAAAACAAGGTCCCGGCCATAGCCGGGACCTTGTTTCGTGCTTGGAAGGTTCAGCCCTGAGCAGCCACGAAGTCGTGGAAGAGCTGCTCGGCCTGATCGGCGTTCTCACCAATGAAGAAGAACACATAGCCGTCCTCGATCACGGTGCGGGCGTCCTGCACCTTGGGCAGGTGCTGAGACAGGTACCAGGAGAAGGTGTCCTCCTGGCTCTTGCGGTAGGCCTCCAGGGCGTCGGTGACCGCCTTCTCGTCGGCGCCATCCGCCAGCTTGCCGATGATGACGGTGTCGGGGGAAGTGATCATGGGGAAGAAGGCCACGATCTGCTCAAATTCATCCACAGGGATCTTGTAGGCATCGGCCAGCATATCCTCATAGGTGCGGGAGCCGAACATCTCGCTGCTCTCCATGATGGAGTAGGCCAGCTTGACCATGGGGTCGTTGTTGGGGGTGGTGATGTCCACAGCGGTGGGGTCGGCCCAGGTGACGGTGTAGCCGTCCAGCATGGCCAGCACGCTGGCGGGCACATAGGTCACGCCGGCGGTGACCTCAGCCTGACCCTTCACCTGCTCGTCGTTGACCAGAATGGTGTTATCGGCAAATTGCACGGTGATCCGGTCCTGGCCGAAGTTGAACCAGGCCTCGTTGCCCTCCTGGTCCCAGTACACGTTGCCGTGGTCGGACTCGGCCACCAGGCGCAGGGGCAGCATGGAGTCGGAGGCGGCGGGGAGAGCGGCGGTATCCAGCTTCTCACCGTTGAGGGTGATGGCGGTGGAGTAGCCCACCTTGGCGGAGATAAGCACGGGGGTCTCCACAGCCAGGGCGGGGAGGGTCATGGAACCGGCCAGAGTCAGGGCCAGCGCGGCGGCGCCGAATTTTTTCATCGGTAAGGTCCTCCTTGCAAGTTTGTTGTCACAAGGATAGACGGGACTTTTTGAAAAAGGTTCCCCAAAAGAGGAAAAATTTTATGGGGCTGTTGCAAAATGTGCAGCTCGTACAAAGACCCGTCATTCCGAGAAAAACGGCCGCCCACCGGGCGGCCGTTTTTCGTGGGAATCCGTCCCTTTTGCCGGGGAAACGGATTGCCA
>NZ_NFLU01000017.1 GCF_002161085.1 Flavonifractor sp. An112
GGGATGGGCTCGGCGGAGGGCGTCACCACCGGGGTGGGCGTGGCGGCGGCCTGTTCCCCGCCCTGTCCGGCGCAGCCGGTACACAGCAGCGCCGCCAGCAGCGCCAGGCAGCACAGTCGTCTCACTGCCGCCACCCCATCTCCCGCTCGTAGGCCAGGATGGTCTCCAGGTTGGCCTGCTCGTAGGCATTGAACACGCTGGTGTCAAAGGTGGAGGCGTTGAGCCCCTCCACCGGGGTGTACCAGTTCTGGCGGTCAAAATAGTCCTGGATCTCCTGGCTGGAGAACTGATAGCCATACCGGGCATAGATCTCGTTGCGGATCAGGCTTACCTCCTCCTTGGTGAAGGGGGCCAGATCGCTCTTATCGATGTACTGGCTGTCGGTGGGCAGCAGATAGTCGCTGTCCATGGTATCGGGATCGTCGTCGTCCCGGCTGCCCAGCAGCTCCAGCCAGATGTCGCCCCAGCCCGCCGATGCGGCCTGGCTGTAGGTGATGCCGTAGTAGGTCCACTCATGCAGGCCCTCGTCGTACCAGTAGGCCTCATAGGGGGAAGATCCGTCGGAGCTGCCGTTGACATAGAGGTTCATCCACTCATCCAGCCAGCCCTGCTCCCAGGCCTCCCGGAAGGTGGTTCCATTGATCCGGCCAGTGAGCAGTTGGTCCATATCCAGCTGAATGGGATAGCTGCTCTGCTCCTGATCGGGGGTCTGGGTGGGCTTGCCGTCCTCCTCCGGCGGCTCACTCTCAAGGGGCTGCGTCTCCATGACGTCGGAGGGGCTGGGGCTGGCCTCAGCATCGGAAGAAGTGGGCTTCAGAATGCCCATAGCCATCACCAGGACCACAATCGCGCCGATCACCAGCACACACAGAATCACCGCCAGGGCAATGTAGCCCCCCTTCCGGCGGGGCGGCTCCTGCTCAGGCTCGAACGGCTCTACAGGGGCCCGCCGGGGCGGCTCCTTGGGCTGCTCGTACCTGGGCTGCTCATATTCGGGCTGCTCGTATTTGGGCGGTTCCTGTCGGGGCTGCTCCGCCGGAGCCTGGGGTCTGAGCCGGGGCGGACGGCTTTCGGGCTTGGTGGTGGGCTTGCCGCACTTGTAGCAAAAGGCGGCGGTATCCGCCAGCTCCGCCCCGCAGTATTTACAAAACATGGTGCAGAAACTCCTTTCCGTCAAGCAGGCTTACAGGGTGTCCACCTGATAGCCCAGCGTGCGGCTCTCGCCAGGGGCCAGGGTGATGCAGTAGGCCTTGTCGGCCAGCTCCGGGCCCTCTCCCGCCTCGGCGGACATTCCGTGCCAGGGCTCGATGCACACATAGGGCGCAGCCTTGCCCGGCATGGACCACAGAGCCAGCAGCGGGAAGTCGTGGAAGCGCACCCGCACGCCCTTGCCGGACTTTTTGCTGTGCAGCTCCACCTGCCGGGACTTGAGGCCCCGGAAAATCAGGGTATCCATCTCGTCAAAGTATTTGTAGTCCAGGGGGAGCACGTCGGTGTCCTCCAGACAGGGCCGGGTGCGGTTGAGATCCACCCCGTTGGCGTCGGGCACCAGGGTGGGACAGGTCTCTTTCTGCTCAAAGCGCACCTCGTAGTCGGTAAAGGCCTCCCCCTCCTCCAGGGGGCAGCGGAAGCCGGTGTGGGCCCCCAGGCAGAAGGGCATGGGCTTGTCCCCGGTGTTGGTCACCGTCACAGAGGTGGTAAAGCCGGTATCGGTGAGCTGCTGGCGCACCACCAGCCGGAAGGGATAGGGATAGACCGCCAGAGTGTCGCCGCTCTCCCGCAGCTCCAGCTCCGCCCAGTCCTCCCCCTGCCCGGCCACCGCAAACTCGCTGGTGCGGGCAAAGCCGTGGCGGTTCATGGAGACCTCTTTCCCCTCAATGCGGACCTTACCGTCCTTCAGGCCGCCCACAATGGGGAACAGCAGGGGATTGCGCCCCGGCCAGTAGGCCGGATCTCCCGTCCAGATATATTCCAGGCCGTTTTCGTCCCGATAGGACACCAGCTCTCCGCCGTGAGTGGCCACCCTTGCGGTCCGCCCGCCCCGTTTCAGTTCCAGTTCCATCACATACGCCTCCTTGTGTTGCTACCTGCATTATACCGGCCCTTTTCCTCCAATGCAAGGCTGCGATGTTTGACATATGGCCGGTTCGGGGATAAAATAAGAGAGACTTTAGAATAGGAAGGAGCAGCCACTATGCTGTTTGCCCCATATGAGCGGTTCCATTATGTCCGTTCCCCCCTGGTGGAGGTCATCTGTCAGCTTCGCTTCCCCACCATTCTGTCCATCGGCGCCAATGAGCCCGCCGCCTTCCAGGAGGCCATCCGGAAAGACTTCCCCAAGTATATGACCCGGCAGGAGCAGCTGCCCCCCAAGGTGGTAAAGAAGGGTAACGCCACCGCCCTGGAGCCCCAGAAGCCCATCACCAACTACCACTTCATCTCGGAGGACGGCCGCTGGAAGATCAACCTGACCCAGAACTTTATCGCCCTGTCCACCCTGACCTATCAGCGGTGGGAGGACTTTGCCATCCGGCTGGACCAGGCTCTGGCCCAGTTCATCCAGATCTATCAGCCCGCCTACTTTGAGCGCATCGGCCTGCGGTACGTCAACGCGGTGTCCCGGAAGGCCCTGGGCCTGGAGGACCAGCTGTGGGACGATCTGATCCAGAGCCAGTATCTGGGCATCCTGGGCGAGCCCGACGTGGAGGAGAGCGAGATCGTCAAGTGCGCCCTGGATGTGGAGACCCCCCTGGTGGGTGGCTACCGCATGAAGCTCCATGCCGGTCCCGGCCTGGTGGGGGCCAACAATCCCCAGAACGCCAACCAGCCCAAGGAGACCCGGTTCATTCTGGACGGGGACTTCTCCGCCGCCGGTCAGATCAATGCCGACGCCGTGCCTGAGAAGCTGGAGAAAATGCACCGCTTTGCCGTCTGCCTCTTCCGGGGCGCGGTGACCAACACCCTCCACGAGGCCATGGGCCCCACCCCCATCGCCGAATGACCGGGGAGGTGACCATCCGTCCCGCCCGCCGGGAGGAACTGGAGGAGATCTGGGCCATGGTGGGCCGGGCGGTGGCCCACATGAACCAGCTGGGCAACCCCCAGTGGGGGGAGGACTACCCCACCCGGGACTTCTACGCCGGGGACATGAACCGGGGGGAGCTGTACGCCGCCTTCCTCGGCGGCAAGCTGGCCGGTGTGGCCTGCATCAATACCAGCGAATCTCCCGAGTACGATCCCCTGCCCTGGACCACCAGCCGCCCCGCCGTGGTGATCCACCGCATGGCCATTGATCCTACCTTCCAGCGTCATGGGGTGGGCTCCGCCCTCTTCGCCTTTGCCGAGGAGGAAGCCCGCCGCCGGGGCATTGCCGCCATGCGTATCGACACCTATTCCCTCAATGACCGGATGCAGGCTCTGATCCGCAAGATGGGCTTTTCCAAGGTGGGGGAGATCCACCTTCACGGTCGGCCCCTCACCTACCCCTGCTTTGAAAAGTCCCTTGCAATTTAAGGGACGCGCGCCTATAATAGACAGGTATCTTGACACCAAAAGGAGGAAAAGGCCATGAAACGTCTGCTGCTGGTGGTGGACTACCAGAAGGACTTTGTGGACGGCGCCCTGGGCTTTGCCGGGGCGGAAACCCTGGACGGCCCCATTGCGGAGAAAATCGCCGCTTACCACGCCGCCGGGGACGACGTGGCCTTTACCCTGGACACCCACCAGGAAAACTACCTGGACACCCAGGAGGGGCGGAAGCTGCCGGTGCCCCACTGTCTGATGAATTCGGAGGGCTGGCAGCTCTACGGCAAAACCGGACAGGCCATAGACAGGAGCCGGGATATGGTGGTATGCAAGCCCGCCTTCCCCTCCCTGTGGCTGGGCAACTGGCTCAAAAGCCAGGGGTATGACCGCATTGAGCTGGTGGGGCTGGTGTCCTACCTGTGCGTGCTGTCCAACGCCATCATGGCCAAGGCCGCCCTGCCTGAGGCGGAGCTGGTGGTGGATGCCGCCTGCACCGCCGGTCCCGACCCCGTCCTCCACCACAACGTGCTGGACCTGATGGAGGCCCTGCAGATCACGGTCATCAACCGGGAGGTTACAACACCATGAAGGAACATATGAACTACACCCTGCTCTGTGATTTCTACGAGCTCTCTCCCAGGTGAATGTCCCATTCACCTGGGGTCCCAATCCCATTTAATATGCGGGCGGCGAAACTGAATTCCGCCGCCCTGCGCCGCTTACCGCGGCGCCCCGCCTTGCGGGGCCCCATGGTGAGCCATAAACCGGGAGGTTTGAACGCCATGAAGGAACATATGAACTACACCCTGCTCTGTGATTTTTACGAGCTCACCATGGGCAACGGCTATTTCCAGACGCCGGGCTACACCGAGCAGATTTGTTATTTCGACGTCTTTTTCCGCAACGTGCCTGACGGCGGCGGCTTCGCCATTGCCGCCGGTCTGGAGCAGGTCATCGACTATGTGGAGCGGCTCCACTTCGATGAGGAGGACATTGCCTATCTGCGGGGCAAGGGCTGCTTCTGCGAGGGCTTTTTGGAGTATCTGAAGAACTTCAAGTTCACCGGCGACATCTGGGCGGTACCCGAGGGCACCCCTATCTTCCCCCGGGAGCCCTTCCTCACCGTCCGGGCCCCCGCCATTGAGGCTCAGTTTATTGAGACCTTCCTGCTGCTCACCCTGAACCACCAGTCCCTCATCGCCACCAAGACCAACCGCATCGTGCGGGCGGCGGACGGGCGGCCGGTGAGCGAGTTCGGCTCCCGCCGGGCCCAGGGTCCCGACGCCGCCATTCTGGGCGCCCGTGCCTCCTATATCGCCGGCTGCGCAGGCACCGCCTGCACCCTGGCTGACGAGGTATACGGCTCCCCCGCCGGGGGCACCATGGCCCACTCCTGGGTCCAGATGTTCCCCGACGAGTATACCGCCTTTAAAACCTACTGCCAGCTCTATCCCCACTCCGCCACCCTGCTGGTGGACACCTACAACGTGCTGAAGTCCGGCGTGCCCAACGCCATCCGCGCCTTCAAGGAAGTGCTGCTCCCCCAGGGCATCACCAACTGCGCCATCCGGCTGGACTCGGGCGACCTCACCTACCTGTCCCGGAAGGCCCGGCGGATGCTGGACGCGGCGGGGCTCACCGAGTGCAAGATCGTGGCCTCCAACTCCCTGGACGAGTATATCATCCGGGACCTGCTGCTCCAGGGGGCCCAGATCGACTCCTTCGGCGTGGGCGAGCGGCTCATCACCTCCAAGAGCGAGCCGGTGTTCGGCGGCGTGTACAAGCTGGCCGCCATCGAGGACAAAGAGGGGAATATTATCCCCAAGATCAAGATCAGCGCCAACCCGGACAAGATCACCAACCCCGGCTTCAAGAAGGTGTACCGCCTCTTTGACAACGAGACGGGGAAGGCCTTTGCCGATCTCATCACTCTGTGGGACGAGACGGTGGACGAGAGTAAGCCTCTGGAGCTCTTCGACCCGGACGCCACCTGGAAGCGCAGCGTGTTCACCAACTTCACCGCCAGGGAGCTGCTGGTGCCGGTGTTCCAGGGCGGCAAGCGGGTGTACGACTCCCCGCCCATCGCCGAGATGCGGGCCTGGTGCGCCGGGCAGATCGACCTGCTGTGGGACGAGGTAAAGCGATTTGAGAACCCCCACAACTACTATGTGGACCTGTCCCAGAAGCTGTGGGATCTGAAGCAGAGCCTGCTGACCCGGGAAGGGAAATAAATAAACAGGACTGCCGCAAACTGTGCGGCAGTCCTGTTTTTTGTCTTATTCCAGATCCAGCTCCACCGGGCAGTGGTCGCTGCCGGTGACGTCGGCATGGATGATCTGGTCCTTCACCCGGGGCAGCAGACGCTCCGACACGATGAAGTAGTCGATGCGCCACCCGGCGTTGTTCTTCCGGGCGTTGAAGCGGTAGCTCCACCAGGTATAGGCCCCGGTCTTGTCTGGGTAGAGGGCACGGAAGCTGTCGGCAAAACCGCTCTGCAGCAGGGTAGTCATCTTGCCCCGCTCCTGGTCGGAGAAGCCTGCGTTGCCCCGGTTGGTCTTGGGGTTTTTCAGGTCAATCTCCTCATGGGCCACGTTCAAATCGCCGCACAACACCACCGGCTTCTTCTGGTCCAGGGTCATCAGGTAGGCCCGGAAATCGTCCTCCCACTGCATCCGGTAGTCGATGCGGGCCAGCCCCTCCTTGGCGTTGGGGGTGTAACAGCACACCAGATAGAAGTCCTCATACTCCGCCGTAATCACCCGGCCCTCGGTGTCGTGCTCCGGGATACCCAGGCCGTAGGTCACGGCCAGAGGCTCGGTTTTGGTGATGAGGGCGGTACCGGAGTAGCCCTTCTTCTCGGCGCTGTTCCAGTAGATGTGGTAGCCAGGCAGATCCAGCTCGATCTGGTGGGGCTGGAGCTTGGTCTCCTGGAGACAGAAGGCGTCGGCGTCCATCTCCTTAAAAAAGTCCAGAAAGCCCTTGCCCAGGCAGGCCCGCAGGCCGTTGACGTTCCAGGTGATCAGCTTCATTCCCAGTCCTCCGCCTTCCATTTCATGGGTTTTCCGTCGCTGTCCAGCAGCGGGGTGATACCGCCGGCATATCCGTCGTGCATCTCCAGGTAGAGCATACCGGTCTTGGTATCCAGCAGAACCCGGGTGGCATCGGCCACACCCTGGGTGTAGATCACCTGAAAGCGCTTATCCTTTCCCATAGACACGCTCCTTTATTCCTTTCGCATCTCACCCTCCAGATGGGGGAGGAATTTCAGCATAATGGGCAGATAGGTGGCCACAAAGACCACCACCGCCCCCAGGGCCGCCCACTTCCGCGCCCGTTTGGGGGCGGCCAGGCCCAGCATGACCCCGGCAGCGCACAGGCACAGCTTCACCAGGGCCAGGTCCTTCCAGTTCATCTTTGCGATATAGGCGTCGGCGGCAGAAAACAGTCTCCTCATAAGATTCCCTCCAGTCGCAGCAGCCATTCCTTCAGTTCCAGTCCGCCCCCGTAGCCAGTGAGGGTTCCATTAGCCCCCACCACCCGGTGGCAGGGTAAAAAGATGGGCAGGGGATTGCGGTGGTTGGCCTGGCCTACCGCCCGGCTGCCCTTGGGGCAGCCCACCCGGCGGGCCAGTTCTCCGTAAGTAATGGTCTGCCCGTAGGGGATCTCCGCCAGAGCGGACCACACCCGCTGTTGAAAAGGGGTACCCTGTGGGGCAAGGGGCAGGTCAAAGTCCCGCCGTTCCCCCGCCAGATAGGCCAGCAGCTCCTCCCGCCCCCGGACGAGCAGGGGCGTCTCCTCCCCCGCCGGAGGCATGGGGGAATTGGGCAGGTACAGGGCGGTCAGCCCGCCCCCGTCCTCCTCCAGAGCCATAGGCCCAACGGGGGTATCAAAGACCACCCGGTTCATCTCAGTACCGCCGCACCACGGCGGTGACCTTGCCCAGGATGGCGCAGCCCTCGCCGTCGATGGGCTCGTAGTCCGGGTTCTCCGGCATAAGCCACACATGGCCGTCCTTCCGGCGGAGGGTTTTCACGGTAGCCTCGTCCTCAAAGAGGGCCACCACGATCTCCCCGCTGTGGGCGTCGGCCTGCTGGTGGACGATCACCAGGTCCCCGGGCAGGATACCGGCATACTTCATGGACTCCCCCCGCACCTTCAGGGCAAAATACTCTCCCGGCCGCCCGCCGGTGTCAAAGGTCAGGTAGTCCTCAATGCACTCCTGGGCCAGAATGGGGGACCCGGCAGCCACGCTGCCCACCACCGGCACCTTATCCTCCGGGACGGCCGGGGTCTCCGGCTGGGCCACGGTGATGGAGCGGGTCTTACCCTCCGCCTTGTTGATGAGGCCTGCTGCCTCCAGCCCCTTCAGGTGGAAGTGGACGGTGGAGGGGGATTTCAGCCCCACATAGGCCCCGATCTCCCGGACGGAGGGGGGATAGCCGTGCTCCGCCGAGAAGGAAATAATATAGTCGTAGATCTGCTGCTGCTTGGGCGAGAGCGTTTTCATGGCAGACCCTCCTTTGGTCAGTTTTATCCGACCTCAGTATACCATAATCCCCTCAATATTGCAAACATTTGTTCTAAATTTGCTCAAAATTCTCCCCGGACAGGTGCACCGACAGCCGCAGCAGGTACTGGTCGTAGCCCTTGCCCGCCAGCTCGTCCAGCAGCACGT
This sequence comes from Flavonifractor sp. An112, assembly GCF_002161085.1. GTDB lineage: Bacteria > Bacillota > Clostridia > Oscillospirales > Oscillospiraceae > Flavonifractor > Flavonifractor avicola. Next base: position 8,201 of record NZ_NFLU01000017.1, read on the forward strand.
CCTCCCAGAACAGTTCTCCCAAAGTCAGGCCGTGGGCGTCGGCCCAGTCCAGTAGCCGCTGGTAGCCCTCCCGCACGGTGTCAAAGCCGCCGGCATGGAAGTAGGTCAGATAGCGCCCTGCCGGGGCAGTGAGCAGCCGCACCCCCCGGATGGGCTTGTCCACCTGGGTGTAGCAGTAGGTATAGCCCTCCCAGTTCCCCCGCCGGGCAGCCTCCACCGGCAGGATGGCCCCCAGGGCATAGGGACTGGCCACCTGATGGGCCTCACAGTATTCCAGGTGACGGGCCATGATGCGGGCATATTTGCCCGCGTCGGTGATACCGGGGGCGGCGGTGGCCACATACCACCGCTGGGGCCACTCCTCCAACCTTACCTCGCCGGGCTGGACGGCCAGGGCCTGCCGGGTCAGCTCTGCTTTCCGCCGGATCAGGGTCCGCAGCCGCCGCAGCCGGGACAGCTTCTCCGTCAGGGCGGCCTCCTCCTCCTTCAGCAGTTCCAGCAAGGTCTCCGGGCTGCGCCGGTCCAGGTAGGCCTTGATGTCGGACAGGGGCATCCCCAGTTCTTTGAGGCTGGAAATGACCTGAAATACCTCGATCTGCACCGGGGCGTAGTAGCGGTAGCCGTTCTCCCCCCGGATGGCGGGAGAGAAGATGCCGGTTTCATCGTAGTGAAACAGGGTGTGCTTGGTGACGCCGCACAAGGCCGCAAACTCCCCGGTGGTAAAGCGCATCTCTGTTTGATCCATGGCCCAAACCTCCCTCTTGACTATCGGGTTACCCGATAGCTTATCATGATTTGTGCTGCTTGTAAACGCTTACTGGAAATGGAGGGAACACGCCATGAAAAACCGGTTGGATCAGGACTTTACCCTGGGCGGACTGCTCCGCTTTGCCCTGCCCACCACCATCATGATGCTGGTGACCTCCCTGTACACCATTGTGGACGGGGTGCTCACCTCCCAGCTGGTGGGAGAGAACGCCCTGGCCGCCATCAACATCGCCTATCCCGCTGTCAGCATCGTGCTGGCGATGGGTATCATGTTGGGCACCGGCGGCAGCGCCGTGGTGTCCCACCGGATGGGGACGGGGGACCTGGAGGGAGCCCGGCACACCTTTGGTTTTCTGGCCGTGACGTCAGTGTGCGCCGGGGTATTCTTTGCCATGCTGGCCGTCTTTGGAGCGGAGCCGCTGGCCCGCCTGCTGGGGGCCAGCGACCTGCTGTTGGATGACGCCGCCTGCTACCTGCGGATTCTGCTGATGTTCGCCCCCATGGCCATGCTCCAGCTGCTCTTTGAGAGCTTCTTTGTGGCGGCGGGCAAGCCCGGCCTGGGGCTGGGGCTCACCATCGCCGCAGGGGTCACCAACGGCGTACTGGATTGGCTGTACATGGGGCCGCTGCAAATGGGCATCGCCGGAGCTGCCGTAGCCACCGTCACCGGTTACTGTATCCCGGCGGTGTGCGGCGTGCTCTTTTTCCTCACCCGAAAGGAGGGGCTGCGCTTCTCCCGGCCCCAGCCCAACTGGCGGCTGCTGGGCAAGGCCTGCTTCAACGGCTCCTCTGAGATGGTGACCAACCTGTCCACCGCCGTCACCACCTTTTTCTTCAACGCCATTATGATGGAGCTGCTGGGGGAGCCGGGGGTGTCCGCCATCACCATCGTGCTCTACGCCCAGTTCCTGCTGGTGGCCCTGTTCCTGGGCTTCTCCATGGGCGTAGCCCCGGTGTTCAGCTTCAACCAGGGGGCGGAGCGGTATGACCGGCTGCGGGCCACCTTCCGCCACTGCGCCCGGTTCATCCTGTGCGCCGCCGTGGGTATTCTGACCGCCGCTCTCGTGCTGGCCCCGGTCATCGTTGGGGTGTTCTCCCCCGCCGGTACCCAGGTCAACGCCCTGGCCCTGGAGGGCTTCCACCTCTTTGCACCCACCTTTCTCTTTGCGGGGATCAATATTTTCGCCTCCGCCCTCTTCACCGCCCTGTCCGACGGGCGGACCTCCGCCCTCATCTCCTTCGCCCGCACCTTCGGCTTCCTGATGGCCGGGCTGCTCCTGCTGCCCCGGATCATCGGGGTCACCGGCGTATGGATCGCGGTGCCGGTGGCAGAGGCTGTCTCCTGCCTGCTGTCCATCGGTTTTCTGTGGCACCACCGGACCAAATTCGGCTACGGGGCCATTCCCGCATAACAAAAAGGGTCTGTTGCAAAATGTGCAGCTCGTACAAAGACCCGTCATTCCGAGAAAAACGGCCGCCCACCGGGCGGCCGTTTTTCGTGGGAATCCGCCCCTTTTGCCGGGGAAACGGATTGCCACGCCAGTGTGCGCACTGGCTCGCAATGACAGGTTTGTGCAAAACAGCTATTTTGCAACAGGCCCTTTGTTATGGGGTTCAGCGGTCCCACTTCTCGATGAGGGCACGCAGCTGGTCGGCAAACTTGCCCAGATCCTTGTTGGTGCCGCCCTTGTTGTGGGAGATGACCTCCATCAGCTTGCGGCCCACTTCCTCCAGCCGCTGGTAGGCGGGAGAGGCACCGGGGGTGGCTGCGGGCTTCTGCTCCGGCGGCAGGCCAGGAGCCAGCATCTTGTTGGACAGCAGGTCGTAGACCTCCTCATAGTTGGGGGCGTGGGCGGCCAGCCCCATCTGGCGCAGGGTGTTGGCGTAAATCTCAGTGACCTCCGCGTCGCCGTGGACCACAAAGACCTGCCGGGGCTTGGGGTTATAGCTCTCGATCCACCGCAGCAGGCCGTCCTTGTCGGCGTGGGAGCTGAGGCCGTGGAAGTTGACGATTTTGGCCCGGACGGCGATCTCCTCGCCGAAGAGCTTTACCGACGTGACCCCGTTGATGAGCCGGCGGCCCAGGCTGCCCTCGGCCTGGAAGCCCACAAAGACTACGGTACACTCGGGCCGCCACAGGTTATGTTTCAGATGGTGGCGGATCCGGCCGGCATCGCACATACCGGAGGCAGAGATGATGACCCGGGGGGTCTTGTCCTGATTAAGGGCCCGGGACTCCTCGCTGGACTCGGTGATGGTGAGGCCTGGGAACTGGAACAGGGCCCCTCCCTTCAGGGCGGCGATGGCCTCCTCGTCCAGATAGCCGTGGAGGTCACCGGAGAAGATGCGGGTGGCCTCGCCCGCCAGGGGGGAGTCCACCACCACCTGGAAGTTGGGCACGCTCTTCACCAGCCCCTGCTCCTTCATCTCCCGCATGAAATAGAGCAGCTCCTGGGTGCGGCCCACGGCGAAGGATGGGATAATCACGTTGCCCCCCTTGCCCAGGGTCTCGTCAATGATGGCGGCCAGGTCGCCGGTGTAGTCCGGCTTCTCGCTCATGTCGTGGAGCCGGTCGCCGTAAGTACTTTCCGTCAGAACGTAGTCGGCCTCCCGGATGTACTCCGGGTCCCTGATAATGGGCTGGTCCCGGTTGCCGATATCGCCGGAGAATACCACCTTCCGGGTCTCCTCCCCTTCGGTGAGCCACATTTCCACGCTGGCCGAGCCCAACAGGTGGCCCGCGTCCACAAAGCGCACCTTCACCCCGTCCTCGATCTGGAGGCGGGTGCCGTACTCACAGGTGACGATATGCTTGATGGCGGCCTCGGCGTCGGCCACGGTGTACAGGGGCTCCACCGGCTCGGCCCCGGCGCGCTTGCCCTTCTGGTTCTGCCACTGGGCGTCGCTCTCCTGGATGTGGGCCGAGTCCCGCAGCATAATGCTCAGCAGCTGCCCCGTGAGACGGGTGCAGTAGATGTTGCCTTCAAAGCCCTGCTTCACCAGCAGGGGGATGCGGCCGGAGTGGTCGATGTGGGCGTGGGTGACCACCACCGCATCGATGTACCCGGCATTGAAGTCCAGCTCCTGGTTGTCCCGCTCGTCCCTGCCCTGCTGCAGGCCGCAGTCCACCAGGATCTTCTTCCCGCCGCACTCCACACAGTGGCAGCTGCCGGTCACGGCACGGGCTGCGCCGAAAAAGGTCAGTTTCATGGGGCACCTCCTTGTGCATTTTCTACAAGTGTATTGTACTCCCAAAACCCGTCGGTGTAAATAGTGGAGTGACCGGGTCGGCCCGGGATGATTTCTTTCCTTTTTTGCCGGAATCCGGTATAATACGGGGGAAAGGGCGTGAGTCAATGGAGTTTTCCCAACTCAACTACTTCCGCACCGTGGCCCGCACGGGAAATATCTCCCAGGCGGCCCGGGAGCTGTTTGTCACCCAGCCCAACCTGAGCCGCTCCATTGCCCGGCTGGAGGGGGAGCTGGGGGTCCCCCTCTTTGAGCACCGGAAGGGCAAGGTGGTGCTCAACGAATATGGCCGGATCTTTCTCTCCGGGGTGGAGAACGCCTTCGGGGAGCTGAACGCCTGCATCCAGACGGTACAGCGGTTATATGAAAACAACCAGAATATCCTCTCTCTGGGCTGCTCCATCGACGGCTTTCTCCCCGACATCCTCCAGCCCTTCTCCCGGGCCCACCCGGAGATCGGCATCCGCCAGTACCAGGGGGACGCCTCCCGGCTGGCCCAGCAGCTGGTGGAGCGCACCCTCACCCTGGCGGTCACCCCCTACCCCCTCAACCACAATCTGCTCACCTTCCGCCTGCTGGGGGAGATGGACTACGGCCTGTTTGTCCACCGGGACCACCCCCTGGCAAAGGAAACCGTGGTGGAGCTAAAGGCGCTGGCCTGTCAGCCTCTGATCTGCGACGCCTCCCGGCTGGACGCCAAAACCCTCCGCTCCATCTGCCGGGCCCGGGGTTTTGAACCCACCCTGGCCTACGAGGTGGAGAGCACCAGCCTGGTCTACCGCCTGCTGGAGCAAAAGGCCGGGGTGGCCGTGATGCCGGTATCCCAGATGCTGCGGCTGCGGGCCCTCTTCCCCGACAGCCCTATTCTGGTCATTCCCCTGGAGGAGGGGGTCCCTCCCGCCAGCCTGGGGGTGTCCTACCACAAGGGTTATCCCCTCACCGACGCAGCCAACGCCTTCATCCAGTTTGCCATCGACTTGCTGGTGCAGGAGAAGGTGCGGATGGCCGCCGCAGGTATAACTTCAAAAGCATAGTGCTGCGCCGCAAGGGGCATTTTGAAAGTCCCCTCTATTCCGCTGTGATACCTTTAGTATAGCGGAACAGAGGGGACTTTCTCTATACCTATTTTGTATGACTCAGGTCTGTTCTGATTAACGGCGGCAGGGCCGCCCACAACATAGAAAGGATGAACAACCCCATGAAACGTCTGGAAGGAAAAGTCGCTATCATCACCGGCGCCAACGCCGGCATCGGCAAGGCCACCGCAGCTCTCTTCGCCCGGGAGGGCGCCAACCTGGTTCTGGCTGCCCGCCGGCTGGATAAACTGAAGGAAGTGGAGGAGTACGCCGCCTCTCTGGGTGTGAAGGCCATCTCCGTGTCCACCGATGTCAGCGTGGCCGCTGACTGCCGCCGTCTGGTGGATACCTGCGTAGAGACCTTCGGCCGGGTGGATATCCTGGTGAACAACGCCGGTATCGACGACAAGAATATGTCCATCACCAACTGCGACGAGGAGCTGTGGAACAAGGTCATCGCCGTGGATCAGACCTCGGTGTACTACATGATGCGGGAGGCCCTGCGGTACATGGCCCCCGCCGGCTCCGGCTCCATCGTCAACATCTCCTCCATCGGCGCCACCCGTTCCAACGCCGGTGTGTCCTACACCGCCGCCAAGATGGCGGTCATCGGCATGACCAAGAACGTGGCCATCCAGTTTGCCGGCAAGGGCATCCGGGTCAACGCCGTCTGCCCCGGCCCCACCCAGACCGACATCTTTGATCCCGCCAATCTGGCCACCTTCGACAACGACTTCTGTCACCTGTGCGGCAAGCACTTTGACGGCTCCCTGCCCCGCACCCAGCCCGAGGATCAGGCCAACGCCATCCTCTTCTTCGCCAGCGACGAGTCCAAGGCCATCAACGGCGAGACCCTGGTGGTGGACTACGGCGCTACCATCTGATCCCAAGCTTCTCATCACATAAAAGGCCCCGGCGGAAGACCAAAATGGTCTTCCGCCGGGGCCTTTTGTGGTGAAATATTTAGACAAAGCACAGTCAGTTCATAGGTACGACCCGGATGGCCACGGCTATGGGGGTGCTGCCGCTGTAGATATAGCCCACGGATACCATAGTCTGAATGTTGGGGAAGCTGCCCAGGTTGTACACATCGTAGGTGTAGCCGTAGCTGATTCCGCCCTGGCTGTTGGAGAAACGGAAGCCGTGGCCCTCCAGCATGGTGATGTAGAGATCCATCACGGTTCTCCGGTTGCTGGACCCGCCGGGGATGTCACTCAGCTTATAGATGTACATGGTGGCGTCCCCGTCAGGATCCTCCTCCATGGTGGGCACGCCAAACATGGCGCCGAAATCGGGCACATTGGGATACTTGCTGTAGGTGGCGTCCATATCCATGCCGCCGGTATTGCCGCCGGAACTTCCGCCGGAGGAGGAACCGTTATCGTCGCCGTCACCATCGCTGTCACCGCCGCCTTCCCAGCCGCCGCTGGAGCCGCCGCCCAGGGTAATGGTGTAGGTACCCCGGTCGCCCAGATCGTCAATGACGCGGAAGTCGCCTCCCACGGTGGTGACGGTGGAGGGAGTGGGGCCGCTGTACTCTCTCACGGTGACCTTCACATAGCCGGTGGAGTGGGCCAGGACGGGGTGGGACATGGTGGTGCGGTTGTAGCTTCTGCCGTCGATGACCACGGTGTCGTTCTGGATCAGCACGGTGATGTCGCTCTTGTTGCGGACCAGCAGGTAGACCTCGATCTCGCTGCCGTCGTCAGAGTAGGGGTACTTCTGGGTCTTGCCGTAGTAGAATTCCACATTTTCGTCGCTGTACAGCTTCTCCTTGCCGCTGACGGCAGGGATGGTGTCGTCGGTCTTGCCGGTGTACAGGTTGGTGGCGTCAAAGCGGGCATAGGTGGTCTTGGAGCCGCTGCCCACGCCGCCCAGGATCACCCGGAACTGTCCGCCCACGGTCTGGATGCTGTTCAGGTTCACCAGGGAGGAATCGTAGTTCTGGATGGTGACCTTGACGGTGCCGGTGGAATTGGCCGACACGTCGGCGCTCATGACCAGGTCGTTGAAGGTGTAGCCGTTGAGGCTCACCGCATCGGCCTGGACGGTGATGGTGCTCCCCGTCTTGTTGGTCACGTCCAGATAGAGCTCGGCCTCGCCGGCGTCATATCTGCTCTTCTGAACCTTGGAGAACTTGATGCTGACATTGGAGTCCTCATAGAGGGGCTGGGTGGACAGGGCCCGCCTGGACACGGTGACGGTGCAGGTGGCCTTGACGCCGCTGGAGGCGGCGGCGGTGATAACAGCGGTGCCGGGGGCCACGGCGGTGACGGTACCGTCGGCGGCCACGGTGGCCACGCTCTTGTTGGAGCTGGTCCAGGTCAGAGCCTCAGTGGAGTTGGCGGGGGTAACGGAGGCGGTAAGCTTGCCGCTCTCACCCTGCTGAATGGCCAGGGTGGTCTTATCCAGGGTGATGGCGGTAATGGTCACCGGCTTCTCCTCCAGGGTCACCTGGCGGCGCTGGTCGGGCAGCGCCATACGGGAGACGATGGTGGCCACCGAGGCGCGGTCAATGGGAGTCTCAGGCAGGAAGGTGCCGTACTTGTCGCTGCCGGTGAGAATGCCCGCCCGGTAAAGGGTGTAGATATCCTCATAGTTGGCGGACCCGGCGGCCAGGTCGGGGATGTCCCCGTTCTCGATGGTGTTGATGGCCTCCAGTTCCTCGGCGGGCAGGGCCTTCACCAGGATGCCGGCAAACTGGCGGCGGGTGGCGTTGGCGTTGTAGTCGGTGAACTGGCCGGCGGTGATGATGCCGTTTTCCACCGCGTAGTCCACATACACCTGATACCAGGGCTCACCCTGCTGGAAGTCGGCCTTGCCGGTGTGGTAGATGCTGTGCAGGCGGCAGGCCAGCGCCAGCGTGGAGCTGATGGTCAGATTCTGGGTGGGAGAGAAGGTGTTGCCGCTGCTTCCCTTCACCAGGTCCAGCTCGTAGGCCTTCTGCACGCTCTCGGCGTACCAGCTGGAGGCAGCCACGTCGGTAAATTTTCCGGCGGGATAGTCATTGACCTTTTTGAAGTGGTCCATGTTGTCTGCCGCCAGTGCCGCCGGCATCAGGCCCACCATGAGGGCAAGGGCCATCAGCAGGCTCAGCAGTTTGCGTTTCATCTCAGTTCCTCCTTGTCATTGACTTGCGGGCTTGTTATCCCAGGGTGGCAATAATCTCCTGTATGGCGGCGATCCGCCTCTCAGCTTTGTCCATGGACGCGCAGCCCTGATCAAAATAGAGACTCCAGGTATATTTGTTGATCTTGTTCTGGTGCCCGCTGCACTCATTCCACAGGTCATCTCGGGTCACTTTGATCAGCTCCTGGAGGCTGGTGTATCCGTCATAGGAGATGGGAATGGCATCCACATTCTTCAGCACATCCCGGGCCAGATCCAAAAATCCCACAGCCGTCACACCATTGGTCATGATCAAAAGGGTGGATGTGGGACCCACCAGATTGGGCATGGAAGAGTCCTCCACGATCTTGGCCGATCTCTGTCCGCCGGCAATGGCCTCACCAGCCTTGTCGATGTCATTCTTCAGGCTGCTCAGCTGTCCGGGGGTGAGCGTCGGGGTGCCGGGGGTGGGCTCCGGCTCCTTCTCCTCCAGGGTCAGCTGCTTGCGCTGGCCAGGCAGAGCCATACGGGAAACGATGGTGGCTACCGACGCCCGGTCAATGGGCGTCTCCGGCTGGAAGGTGCCGTACTTGTCGCTGCCGGTGAGGATGCCCGCCCCGTACAGGAAATAGATGAGCGCCCCATAGGAGGAGCCAATATCCACATCGGGGATGTCCCCCGGCTCAATCTGGTTGATGACCTTCAGCGCGTCAGAGGGCAGAGACTTGGCCAGGATGCCGGCAAACTGGCGGCGGGTGGCGTTGGCGTTATAATCGGTAAACTCGTCACTGGCGATGATATCGTTTGAAATGGCGTAGTCCACATACACCTGGTACCAGGGCTCCCCCTGCTGGAAGTCGGCCTTGCCGGTGTGGTAGATGCTGTGCAGGCGGCAGGACAAAGCCAGGGCGGAGCCGATGGTGATGTTCTGAGTAGGAGAGAAGGTGGTGGCGCTGCTCCCCTTCACCAGGTCCAGCTCATAGGCGTCCTTCACGCTGCCGGCATACCAGCTGTCGGCTGCCACGTCGGTAAAGGTTCCGGCGGTGTAAGTATTGACCTTCTGAAAGTTATCCAGGCTCTCCGCCGCCAGGGCCGCCCCGGGCAGCAGGGACACAGACAGCGCCAGGGCCAGCGCCCCGGCGCAGATCTTTTTTCCAATGAATCTCATGTGATCTGCTCCTCTCATTTGGTGGACCGCATCAATACAGGGTCTTTTCATTTTCCGAAAACAGCTTGTCGTTGATCTCTCCCAGCTCCATGTGATGGACGATGCCGAAACTGATGATGGCATCCCGCTTCAGCCGGGGATAGAGGGGGGCGTAGCCGGCCTGCTTAAGCAGCCGCTGGGCCTCCTCCAGGGTGGTCTCCAGCCCCACGCACAGGCAGAGCAGCCGGTCCCGGGAGGGATTGCGCCGGCCGGCAAAAACCTGGTGGAGATAGACCTCGCTCATCCCCGCCCTCCGGGCCAGGGCCGCCTTGGAAAAGTCCTTCTTCTCATATAACTCCGCCAGCAGCTCCGCAATGCTCTGGTTGGCAAAGAAGGGCTGATTGTCGTGGAGATAAGAGTCAATGTTGGCCTCGCTCATCAGATCATGGCTCAGATCGCCCGTGGTCTTATTTTCCAATCCTATCACTCCCTTTACTTTCAAATGGAAATCGTTTATACTAAATTTACAACAATTTGTACCTGGATACAATATGCCCACTGCATAGTGTACAAGGTTTTTCAGGGGTGATTTCTATTTATACCTGGCTTACCAATGCGCTTCAGGAGGAGTATGATCTGGTCCGGATTTTAAAGGAAAGTCCCCGGGGCAGTGTAAAACTCATCCGACACAAGGCCACCGGCAAACGGCTGGTACTGCGCCGGTTTACCGGCAATCCGGAAGTCTATCAAAAGCTGCTGGACTACACCTGTCCCAACCTGCCCACCGTGTACGAAGTGGCGGTGGAGGGAAGCAAGGTCCTGACGCTGGAGGAATTTGTGGAGGGCGACACCATGGGCTTCCTGCTGCAGGAGGCCCTCTTTTCACCGGAGGAGACCCGAAAGATCGTCCGGCAGGTGTGCAAGGCCCTGTGGGTCCTCCACTCCATCGGCGCCGTCCACCGGGACGTGAAGCCGGAGAACATCATCCTCCGGGGGGATGAGGCGGTACTCATCGACTTTGACGCCGCCCGTTTACATAAACCCGAGCACAGCAACGATACCCAGATTCTGGGCACCACCGGCTTTGCCGCCCCGGAGCAGTACGGCCTGTCCCAGTCGGACATCCGCACCGATATCTACTCCCTGGGGGTACTCATCAACGTGATGCTCACCGGCCAGCACCCCTCCAAAAAGCTGGCGGGGGGCAAAATGGGCCGCATTGTGGACCGCTGCACCCACGTCAACCCCCAGCACCGCTACCGCAATGTGCTGCGGCTGATGGAGGTCCTGTGACATGACCGGCGGGACCAGGCCCTGCCCTGTCTGCGGCGCCCCCCTCCCCCAGGAGGCCTCCTTCTGTCCCTACTGCATGGAAACCCTCCGCCACCGCCGGGAGGCGGAGCCGCCCGTCCGCCGGTGGCTGAAACCGGTGAGGCAGGCCGTTCTGCCGCTGGTGCTGGCCGCTCTGGCAGCAGCGGCATTTTTGCTCTATGACGCCGTCACACCCGATGTGTACGACGCCCGGGAGGAGCTGACCTACAGCATGAACGGCACCAGCTACCATCTGGTGGCCACCTTCCGCAACGACGCCGCCCCGGAGCCGGAATACACCGTGCAAACGGTGGAGGATTGGAACTACGACCGGGCCGCCAAGCTCTTTGTGACCCATGTGGACACCGGCGCCGACGCCGGGCAGGTCTTCCGCCAGCAGGTCGAGACTATCCAGGTCCAGGTGACCCAGCCCCAGGACAACCCCTCCCCCATCACCTGGCAGCAGCCCACCTATCAGGGCGATCCCGCCGCCGGGGGGATGGCCCTCTCGCCGCTCTATTTTGACGGTCAGAGCCGTGGGGAGGCGGAGATCCGGTGGACCCTAAACATGAAGAACGGGGACACCATCCTTCTGCGGCACAAGATGGTGATCGAGCCGGTGGAGGTGGTGGACTACACCCCGGCCAACTGCGACATGGACACCATCGAGGACCTCCAGGCCCTGGTGGATCAAATCCAGGCGGAGGTCCCCCTGCCCACGGTAGTACGGATCAATCTGCCCCCCGTCCACTACGAAGGGGGTCTCACCATCACCGGGCGTCCCATCAACCTGTACGGCACCGTGGATGACAAGAAGATGCGCACCGCCTTTCTGGGCCCGGTGACGGTGGACGTGGACCAGGGCCCCCAGTGCTTCATCGAGAACATCGACTTCCGGGGCAGCGGCTCGGGCACCGGCCTCACCGTGGAGGCCGACGGCCGGGTGCAGGACTGCCTCTTCACCGGCTGGGACACCGGCCTGCTGGTGGGCGGAGACGACTGGGCCGACCCCACCGGGTGCTGGTTTGAGGACAACGGCGTGGGCTTCCGCTTTGACAGCGTAGGGGACTACGTCAACGGCACCATGCTGGAGGGCAACACCTTCCGGAGCAACGGCACCGCCGTGGAGCTGCTCCGGGTGCCCGGGGCCAAGACCCTCTACTTCAACGGCTGCACCTTCTCCGGCAACAACGCTGACGTCGTCAACCCCGCCGACCACCCCACCTATCTCTCCCGTGCCACCTTTGACTGAGGGAGGCGAGTGCTATGAATTTACGCTGCCCTCACTGCGGTGCTTCTCTCCCGTCGGAAGCCTCCTTCTGCCCCCACTGCGCTCAAAACCTCCGCACCCGACATGAGGTGGACGCACCCGTCCGCCGGTGGCTGAAGCCTTTGAAGCGGACTCTCCTGCTGCTGGTGCTGGCCGTCTTTGGCTGGGCGGGCTGGCTGGTGTATGACGCCCTTGCCCCCAACGTATATGAGGCCTGGGGGGAGCTGACCTACAGCCTGAACGGCAACGACTACTACCTGTTCCTCACCTGTCAAACCGACGCCACTCCCGAGGCGGCCCACACCATGCAGGTGGAGGAGGGCGGGGTCTACGACCGGGTCTCCCGGCTGTTCGTCACCCATGTGGACTCCGGCCAGGACGCGGGACGGGCCTTTTTCAACCAGATGGATCAGTTCCAGACCCGGGTGATCCAGCCGCCGGACAGCCCTTCCCCGGTGGTCTGCTCCCTGCCCATAGACCCCAATGACCCCTATGACGGCCTGGCCCTGACCACCCTGGATTTTACCGGCCGCAGTCAGGGGCCGGTGGAGGTAGAGTGGACCATCACCATGAAAAACGGGGACACCATCTTCCTCCGCCAGAAGATCGACTTCCAGAGGGTGGACACCGCCCACTACTACCCGGAGGACTACCCCATGGACACCATTGAGGACCTCCAGGCCCTGGTGGACCAGATTCAGGCGGAGGTCCCCCTGCCCACGGTGGTGCGGATCCACCTGCCCCCGGTGACGTATGAGGGAGGCCTCACCATTGACCGGCGGGGGATCAACCTCTCCGGTTCCACCGATGAGCAGGGCCGGCGCACCACCTTCTTAGGCCCGGTGGTGCTTGCGCCGGAGGAGGACCCTCTGTGCGACATCGAACACATCAACTTTGTGGGGAACGGCACCGGCACCGGCCTCACCGTGGCCGCCCAGTACCGGGTGCTGGACTGCTCCTTCACCGGCTGGGAGATCGGCCTGCTGGTGGGCGGGGAGGCCTGGGCCAACCCAAAAAACTGCCTCTTTACCGACAACGACATCGGCTTCCGCTTCGACAGCGGCGGAACTTACTGCAATTACACTGACTTTACCAACAACACCTTCCGGAACAACACGGTGGCGGTGGACCTTTTGCGGGTGCCCGGCCTCAGGACCATTGACTTTAAGTTCTGCCTGTTTGACAGCAACGTGGCGACCATCCTCAACCCCAACAACCATGCCATTGATACCGGAGGCGCTACCTTTGAATGAAAGGGATGATCCCTATGGAACACAAATGCCCCCACTGCGGCGCATCTCTCCCGGAGAATGCCTCCTTCTGCCCCCACTGCGCCCAGAGCATCCGCACCCGGGAGGCGGCCCCCGTCCCCACCCATATGTGGCGGAAGGGTCTGAAATGGGTGCTGGCTCTGGCCATCGTGGCGGCGGCCGCCCTGGTGGGCTGGGCGCTGCTCCATGAGCGTCCCACCGGTCTCCCCGCCGGGGAGACCACACCGGTGGTCTTTCAGGAGGACGAGGACGGCATGGTGACGGCCACTCCCGAATATCTGGAGGAGTTCTTCCCCACCCTCACCTGCATCGACTTCCGCACCACCATCAAGACCAGCGACAACATCGACGACTATCTGGTGGACAGCTTCCAGATGGCCACTCTGGTGTCCTCCCGGGGCGCCCAGAACGCCGTGGGGGAACGGGGGATGTACAACGCCGGCAGCGACTCCAATAATCGGGTGGCTCTGATGATCTTTGACGACAACACCCACCTGATGGGCTATTTCATCGGCTCCCCCACCAACCTGGGGGGCGGCAAGTGGCAGATGGACGTGGTGAACTGCGACTACGACTTCACCCACCTCTACGAGGCGGAGCTGGCCGCCTTTGAGGGCAATTGGGAGGAGGATTTCTCCACCTACATCCCGCCGGAGGAGATCGAGTCCTCCGGGGCGGTGTGGTTCTTAAACGGTTACAACACCGGCCAGGGCCCCGTGCTGCGGGAGGACGACCCCCAGATCTACGCCCTGTGGCACACCCTCCACGGCCCGGAGCCGGGGCGCCAGTGCCGGGAGATCCAGCGGCTGGAGGAGTTCCTGCCCAATGAGGGCCGGTGGCGGTGCTACCTGCTGCTGGACCGGGACTACAACCTGCTGGGCTACACCATGCTGGATTACCAGGGGAACGGAGGATAAGTCATGGCGCACAAATGCCCCCACTGCGGCGCACCTTTGCCGGCGGAGTCCTCCTTCTGCCCCCACTGCGCCACCGACATTCATCCCCGAAAACAGGCCAAAACCGCCACTCCCCTGCTGAAAAAACTGCTGCTTGGACTGCTGGCTCTGGCGGTGCTGGCCGCCGTGGGGTTCGGGCTGTGGCTGGCCTTCGCCCCCAAGACCTACGACGGCTATGGGGAGGTCCGCTACGGGGACTATCAGCTCCTGCTCACCCAGCACGCGGACCGCTACACCCCCGTGCCGGAGATGACCATTCCGGGGGAGCCGGAGGGCCAGTACCGGGTGCCCTCCCGGCTGTTTATCAACGACAGCACCGGCAACGACGTCTCCGACGCCTTCCTGGCGGAGGTGGAGGAGGTCAGCGCGGCCTTCCTCGGTCAGGAGGACAGCTCCTCCCCCTACCTGTGCTCCCAGCCCGCCTACAACGAGGGAGCGCCTGAGTGCCCCCTCATCTCCCTCATCGACTTCACCGGGGAGAGCGGCACGGCAGAGTTGGTATGGACCTTCCAAATGAAAAACGGAGACACCATTTACCTCCGGCAGACCTATGAGGTGGTTCCCATCCCGGTATATGACTACCACCCGGAGGACCACCCCATGGACACGGCTGAGGAGCTCCAGGCCCTCATCGACACCATCGGCGGCCAGGCGAACGACCCGGTGGCGGTGATCAACCTCCACCTGCCCCCGGTGACCTATGAGGGTGGGATCACCATCCGGGACCGGAGCCTGAACCTGTACGGCTCCGCTGACGAAGGCGGAAGCCGCACCACCTTCACCGGCCCTGTTCAGGTGGTGGCCCCCGACGGCGAGATTGCCTATCTCCAGGACATCGATTTTGTGGGGAGGGGCAGCGGCACCGGTCTCTCCGGCTCCGCTCCCTTCCGGGCCACCAACTGCACCTTCACCGGCTGGGACACCGGGGTTTATGCCTACGGCACCAGCTGGGTCAACGTCATCGGCTGCTCCTTCCAAAGCAACGGCATCGGCTTCCACTTCGACAGCACGGGAGACTACGCCAACCACTCCATGTACAACGACAACCGCTTTTTTGGCAACGATGTGGCGGTGCGGCTGGACAACGTACCCACCGACATAACCCTCAACTTCCAGGGCTCCATCTTCCGGGCCAACGCCCAAAGCATCCTCAACCTCTGCGACCAACCCCTGGATCTGTCCCAGGCCACCTTTGAGTAAAGGAGAATCCCACCATGGAACACAAATGCCCCCACTGCGGCGCGGACCTGCCGGAAAACGCCGCCTTCTGTCCCCACTGCGCGAAGGATATCCACCCCCGTAAGCAGGCAAAAACCGCCAACCCCCTGCTGAAAAAGCTGCTGGTGGGCCTGCTGATCCTGGCGGCCGCCGCCGCCGTGGGCGGAGCAATCTGGTACTTCAACCGCCCCTATGAGCCCCAGGAATTTGACGCCCTGGGAGAGGTGTACTACGAGAGCGGGGAGAAGACCTACCAGCTGCTGGTGGCCTGGCCCGACGACCGCTGCGCCCCCGCCCCCGACATCTACCAGCAGGGCTCCCCCGATGAGCAGTACCGCTGGCCCTCCCGGTGGTACGTCAACGACGCCGCCACCGGCGCCGACGCCTGGGCGGAGTTTGAGCCTCTGGTGGAGCAGGTCACCGTGGAGGTGGTCCCCGACGAGAATGCCGCCGATCCCCTCACCGCCGGGGAGCCCCGTCATGACGAGGACTACTCCCCCGACGCCGCCATGATCTGCTCCCTGGACTTTACGGGCAATTCCGGGGAGTCCCAGATCGTCTGGACCGTTCAGATGAAAAACGGGGACGTGATCCGGGTCCGCCAGAACATCCACGTCACCGCCATTATCACCCACGAGTATCACTGGGAGGACACCCCCATGGACACCGTGGAGGACCTCCAGGCCCTGCTGGATCAGACCGCCCAGGAGATCGCCCCCTCCGACCTGGTGTACATCTATCTGCCCCCGGTGACCTATGAGGGAGATCTGAATCTGAGCCGCTCCTATGAGTTCTACGGCTGCACCGACCAGGGGGCGGACCGCACCACCCTCAAGGGTTCCATAACCATGGACGGCAGCGCCAGCTTCTACTGGATCAACTACTTCTACGACATGGATTTCGTGGGGGACGGCGCCGATACCGGCATCATCGCCCCCACCAAGGTCTGGGCCATTGGCTGCTCCTTTACCGGCTACAAGACCGGCTTCCAGTCCCAGGGGGAGGCCTGGATCAACGCCACCGAGTGTACCTTCATGGAGAACCAGGTGGGCCTCCACTTCAACGCCACCGGCCAGTCCGCCTCGGACAGCCGCTACCACGACAACCAGTTTGTGAACAACGGCACCGCCGTGCTGTTGGAGAACGTGCCCACCGACATCACCCTGGACTTTGCGGGCACCGTGTTCTCCGGCAACGATACCGACGTGGACAACCAGTGTGACCATCCCATTGATTTGTCCAACGCCATCCTTGATCCGGAAGGATAACCCATATTGATAGACACACAGCCAAACCGACTGATTGCCATCTGGACGAACAAGGGCCTGCTGTCTGCGTATCGCAGACAGCAGGCCCTTTCCTTATCGGTGGGTTTCTGCATTGCAATGGAAAAAGGGCAATGCTATAATAATATACAAAATATCCAGCTTTTGCATAGAGCGATCATTTGAAGAAACTGGGAGCGTGGACCGGGTGAGCTTTGAACAGGTATATCGCGAATATTATCTCAAAGTATTCCGCTATATGAAACAGCATACGCAATCCCGCCAGGACGCAGAAGATCTGACCCAGGAGGTCTTTGTGGCTTGCTACCGGCATTTTGACAGCTTTGACCCCCAAAAGGCCTCTGTGGGGACCTGGGTTTATGTCATCATGAAAAACCGCCTGAAAAACTACTACCGGGACAAGAAGAAGTTCCTGTCCCTGGACGATGAGAACATCCCGGAACTGCCCGGGGACACCTCTGTGGCCCAGGCCATCCTGCTGGAAGAAGAGCGGCGGGCCCTGTCCTCTGCCATGAACATTCTGTCTGAGCGTGAACGCACCATTATTGCAGAGCGGTATTTCCATAAAAAGACCTCGGGGGAGATTGCCGGTATCCTGAAGATGACGGACGTCAATGTCCGGGTGACCCTCAAGCGGGCCCTGGAAAAGATCCGGAAATACTTTGAAGCCCAAGGACTGTGAGGTGCATGATCCCATGACAAGCGTATTTCGCAAAACCGCGTTGGAGCGGCTCAGCTCCCCCGACCGGCTGGATGGTATGCTCAAGCTCACAAGCCCCATGTCCTGGCTGGGCATTGCCGCGGCGGCCGTCCTTGCGTCCAGCGTGGTCATCTGGTCTTTTGTGGGGCGCATCCCCACAACGGTGGATACATACGGCTTTTTGACCTATGACTATGGCGCCAACTCCCTGTACAATACAGCGGCCGGAGAGGTATCCTCCCTGCTGGTGCACAGCGGCGACTGTGTAGAGGCGGGAACGCCGGTGGCGGAGATCCTGACTTCCACCGGCCAGACCGTTGTGGTACCGGCGGACCAGTCCGGCGTCATCCGGGAGGATCTGGTGGCGCCGGGGGAGCCTGTCGTGCCTAATCAGGCGTTATTCCGTATCTCTCCAGACAATGACAGCGGGCTGTCGGTGGTCTGCTATGTGAGTCAGGAAACCGCCCTTCAGCTGGAACCCGGCATGGAGGCGGTGATCTATCTGGACGGCGTGGGGGATGCCTGCGGCTGGATGGAAGGCCAGGTGGCCTGTGTGGACCGGGTCCACACCACCGCCGAGTCCATGGCCGCCGTGGTGGGAAACGACGCCCAGACCATCGAAATGCTGATGAGCGCTGGGCCTGTGGTGGCGGTGACCTGTACCCTTCGGGAGGACAGCACCACCGCCAGCGGATATTATTTCTCCGGCGCCGCCGGGGCTGAGCAGGTCCTGTACGGAGGCTCCTCCGCCTCGGTGCAGATCACGCTGGGACAAAGCGCCCCCATCGCCTGGGTCTTTCCCATGTTTGGAGGGGAGGCCTCATGAGCAGATTATACTGCAAAACCCCCACCATCTTTCAAATGGAAGGAACGGAGTGCGGCGCCGCCTCTCTGGCCATGATCTGTGCCTATTGGGGCAAATATGTGCCGCTGGAGCAGATGCGGGTGGAGACGGGCGTATCACGGGACGGCTGCAACGCCCGCAACATCATGTACGCCGCCCGCAAATTCGGGCTGGAATGCCACGGCTACCGCAAGGAGCCGGAGGCTTTGAAGCAGCTGGAGATGCCCTGTCTGATTCACTGGAACTTCAACCATTTTGTGGTGCTGGAGGGCTTTAAGGGGTCCTTTGTCTACCTCAACGACCCGGCCCTGGGCCGGCGCAAGCTGACCATGGAGGACCTGGACGAGGGGTTTACCGGCGTGGTGCTCACCTTCCACCCCACCCCCCAGTTTGAAAAGGCCAAACGGGAAAACACCCTGTTTCCTCTGATCAAACAGCGCATCCGGGGGCAGAAGGGCGCCCTGGCCCAGATGCTGTGTCTGGGGCTGCTGATGATCCTCCCCGGCCTCATCCTCCCTGTCTTTTCCCAGGTGTTTCTGGACCGGGTCCTGGGGGCGGGCGCCGTCCCCTGGTTTTACCAGTTCATCGGTTTTCTCATCCTGACCCTCCTGTTCCGGCTTCTGTTGGAGGCGTACAGCGCCAAACTCCTGTTGAAGATGCAGAACAAACTGACGCTGTTGTCCTCCCGGGAATTGCTGGAGCACCTGTTCCGCCTCCCGGTGGGCTTCTTTGCCCAGCGCTCCCCCGGCGACCTCCTGGGCCGGGTGGGAAATAACGACAACGTCAACAACTTCATCGCCGGCGATCTGGCAAACATTTTTCTGGACATTTTCGTGGCTGCCTTTTATCTGGTGCTGCTGCTTTTCTACAACCCCCTGATGACCGCCATCGGACTGGTGGGGATTCTGTTCAATGTTGTGATCGCCAGAATCACCGCCAGCCGGATCTCCAACCGGGTGCAGAAGCTGCAGCAGGACAGCGGCAAACTGACCGGCGTGGTGTGCGCCGGTCTCAGCGTTACCTCTACTCTGAAAGCGTCGGGCGCGGAGAGCGCCTACAGCTCCCGTGTCCTGGGCTACCAGGCCAAGGCGGCCTCCACAGAGCAGGCCATCAGCCAGACCCAGTCCGTGACAGGGGCGCTGCCCGGAATGGTGGACAACCTGATCGATATTCTGCTTTTGCTGGTGGGCGCTGTCTTTGTCATCCAGGGCCACATGACCCTGGGTATGCTGTCGGCGTTTACCTCCCTGTTTGCCTCCTTCTCAGCACCTGTGGAGACGCTGGTGGCCTTTATTCAGCAGATTCAGACGCTGAAAGCCGATATCGCCCGGGTAGACGACATCCTGCGCCATCCCGTGGATGAGAAATTCCAGGAAACCACGGTGCAGAAGTTTTCTCAGGCCAAGCTCTCCGGTCGGGTGGCCCTGGAGGAGGTCTCCTTTGGGTACAGCCATCTGGCCAAACCCCTGGTCACCGGCTTTTCCTTTTCTCTGGAGCCCGGCTGTTCGGTGGCCCTGGTGGGCGGCTCTGGCTGCGGAAAATCCACCATTGCCAAAATCGTCAGCGGGCTGTATCGCCCCTGGGCAGGCAGGGTCCTGCTGGACGGAGTCCCGCTGGAAGAGATCCCGTCGGACGTGCTCCATGCCAGCGTGTCCACCGTAAGCCAGAATATTACCCTCTTTTCCGGTACCATCCGGGACAATCTGACCATGTGGAATCACGCCGTTCTGGAGCGGGACATGATTAACGCCGCAAAGGACGCCTGCATCCACGAATTGATTACCCAAAAGCCGGGCGCATATGAGTTCAGGCTCACCGAGGGAGGAAGCAACCTCTCCGGCGGACAGCGTCAGCGCCTGGAAATTGCCCGTGCCCTGGCGACCAACCCCACTGTGCTCATCATGGATGAAGCCACCAGCGCCCTGGACCCCATCACCGAAAAACAGATCATTGAGAACATCAAGCGCCGCGGGTGTACCTGCATCATTGTGGCCCACCGGCTCAGCGCCGTACGCAACAGCGATGAGATCCTGGTGATGGATGGCGGCAGCATTGTGGAGCGGGGTTCCCATACTCAGCTGGCGGCTCTGGACGGACTCTACTGCCGGTTCATGTCAATGAACTGAAAGGAGGCTGCATCATGCAGACGGAAACCGCCAATCTCATTGGGTTGACCGGCGGCGCATATTACATCACCGAAACTCCCACAGACGCATACCGGGTGCTGTCAGGCAGCGTCCATATCTATGTGGTGCCCTGGACAGAGGGACAGCCGGGACGCCGGTCCCTGATCTGCACCGCAGAGCAAAATACCATTTTCCCCGCCTTTTCTCACACAGATGCCGAGGGCGGCCTGTGGCGCTTTCTGGTAACACCGGCGGAGGAGCACGCCCAGCTGGAGCGTCTGGAGGGGCTCTCCACCGGACCCCTGCAAAAAAAATTCCTGGGCAGAGCGGGGATCGAGAACCCCGGCCAGGAGACTTACGGCAATCTGCTGGTGGACCGCTACCGCCTGAACCTGGTGCAGGAGGACGGCTACCTGATCCGCACGGACAAGGAAAAAGAGGATGTGCGGGCCCGCACCGATGAGATGATCGCCTCCTTCTTTTCCAAGGAAAAGGACATACCCAGGGAAAACGGGGAGCACCCGGTCTATCAGGTCATGGCAGAGCTGTGCCACCGTATGCGCATCCCCATCGCCCCCTACGAAAAGATCACAGCCTGCTGCCGGCAGGAGATCTCCGTGGAGGAAGTGGCCCGCATTTCTCACATACCCTGCCGGAAGATTCTGCTGGAGGAAAACTGGCATAAGGCGGACGCCGGGCCCATTATGGTACAATTTGGCCGGGAAAGGGAACCGGCCGCCTGTATTCCCAGAGGGCGGGGCAAGTATCTGCTCTGCCGCAGCGGGGAAAAGGCGGTCCCTCTGACCAGAGCGCTGGCGGAGCAGTGCGATCCCCAGGCCCATGTCATCTACCGCCCCTTCCCTCTTCAGGGAATGACGGCGAAGGATCTGGCGGCCTACTGCTGGTCCTGCCTGTCCCGGGCCGATCTGGCGGTCATCATCGGGCTGACCATCCTGTCCGCGCTCATCGGACTGCTGATCCCCACCTTGAATCAGATGCTCTACGACCGCTTCATTCCCTCCGGACAGATGGGAATGGTGTTTCAGATTTGCTGTCTGGTAGGCGCGTTTATGGTGGGCAATCTGCTCTTTTCCGTGGTAAAAAGTCTGGCCACCTTCCGTTTGGACAGCCGGATCCAGTACGATGTGCAAAACGCGGTCTACCACCGGATCTTTGAATTGCCGGAAAACTTCTTCCGCAACTACGAGAGCGCCGATCTGGCCCAGCGGGTCATGGAACTGGGCAGCCTGGTCAGCTCTGTGTCCGGAATGCTGCTGGGGCTGGGGCTCAGCCTGATCTCCGCCCTGTTCTACGGCATACGGATGTTCACCTATTCTCCCCAGCTCTCTCTGGTGTCCCTGTCGGTCACGCTGCTGTTCTCCTTGATCAGCTATCTTCTGGCGCGCCGCCGTATGGTCTATCAGGCCCAGGTCATGGAGATGGACGGAAAGAGCAGCTCTCTCCTGTTCCAGTTTTTGCTGGGGATCGAGAAGATCAGAACCGCCGGCGTGGAGGAGCGGACTATTTTTGAATATATGCGCGCTTTTATGGAGCAGCGCCGGCTGGAAACACGGCTGGGCCGGCTGTCCAACCTCAGCGCCCTGCTCTCCTCCGCCAGCAGCGGGATCTTTCTGGTATTGATCTATTGGATCGCGGCCCAGTCCGCTTCCATCACCATGGGCAGCTTCGTCGGTTTTAACTCGGCCTTCGGCATGGTCTCCGGCGCCATCAGCAGCCTGTTCAGCGCGCTGATCTCCTATCAGCTGCTGAAACCCACCTACCGGCGGGTGAAGGCCATTCTGGAGACGGTCCCCGAAGGGGGCGGCCACAAGCGTCTGCCCGGCCAGCTCACCGGCAGCATCGACCTGGATCACGTGGCCTTCTCCTACGACCCGGAAACCCCGCCTGTGTTTCGGGACCTCTCCCTTCACATCCGGCCCGGCGAATATGTGGGGATCGTGGGCGCTTCCGGCTGCGGAAAATCCACCCTGCTCAAGCTTCTGCTGGGATTTGAGAAGGCCACCTCAGGCCGGATCTACTATGACGACCAGGATATGGACGAGCTGGACCTGCAGGAGCTGAGAAAACACTTCGGCGTGGTGCTGCAGGACGGCGAGCTCATCTCAGGGAGCATCTTTGAGAACATCACCCTCACCGCCCCCAACGCCGGACGAACCCGGGTGGAGCAGGTGGTGGAGGCGGTAGGCCTGGCCAGAGATATCCAGGAGATGCCCATGGGGCTGGAGACCATGGTCAGCGAACACTGCAACACCATCTCCGGCGGCCAGAAGCAGCGCATTCTCATTGCCAGGGCCATCATCAACAGACCCAACATTCTCTTCTTTGACGAGGCCACCAGCGCACTGGATAACCTGACACAGGCCCAGGTGTGCAAAGCGCTGGAGGAAATGGGCAGCACCCGGGTGGTCATCGCCCACCGGCTCAGCACCATACAGAGCTGTGACCGCATCCTGGTGATGGACCATGGAGATATTGTGGAAGAGGGAAATTACGAACAGCTGATGGCCCAGGGCGGGCTCTTCCATGAGCTGGCCAGCCGTCAGATCCTGTAAGGATCCGCATCTCTTGTAACAGATCCGGTTTTGGCGTGTATATCAATGTAGAACAACCATAGCAGTTGATTGGCCGCAGAGCGATCCGTGCCGGACCGGCCCAACCAGAACATATACCCGGGGGAGGTAATCTGATGGAGCCAGATCAAATCAAAAACATCAACCATATGCCGGAGGAGATCCCGGAGGAGCTGAAAGACATGGACCTGCGGCTGAAGCGGGTGTCCGATCTCCAGTGTTTTGACGGATGCTCCGATGAACTGGGAGAGGACGAGCTGGAACTGGTCACAGCCGCAGGCAGTTCCAACCCATACAAAGATTTTATCAAGCGAATCAACAACAAAAATGATTGAGCGCCAGCGCTGAAGGGCCGCAGTCTGCGGCACGAAAGGCAATCACGGCAGCCGGCGGGAAGGAGCTGGTAACATGAACAGGCACATAGAGCAGGACTGCGTGCGCTGGGAGGAGGACGATGGGAAACTGCTGTTTTCCATCACAGAAACCCTATCAGGAGATACCGTAACCCTAAGTTTGTCGGGCACACTCTCCTCGGTCGTGGCGCCCGCCTTTGAGGATGAGCTGATGGCTGCGGCCTGCGTCCGCAGCAGGATCGCCGTGGACTTTTCCGGCTTACAAGTCATTTCCAGCGGTGGCCTGAAGGCCCTGCTCACCGTCCAGCGTCTGCTGGACCAACGTCCCGGCTCCATGCTGAAGCTGCGCGCCATGAGCCCTGCGGTCCACGCCACCTTTGCAGAGATCGGGTTTGACGAACTGTTTGAGATTGAGAGCTGAGGTGAACGTGGATGTTGATGCAAGAGGATTATACAGAGAACCTTCCCTTTGTTTACGCGCTCTGCTGCCCGGCCGACTGGGAGCGGGTGTCCCCCCTGCTGGAGATCCTGCAAAAGAATGACTGCAGGCTCTGTTGGGGCCAGCCGTCCGCCGCTGGAAACGCCCCTGTCACCGAAAACGCCGAGGTCATACTGGCCTTCTTATCCCGGCAGTCGGTGGAGGACCACAGCTTTCGCAGCCGCTTCAACCGCAGCATTCTGGGCGGCAAACCGGTGGCGGCGGTACTCCTTGACCCGGTGGAGCTTTCCCCCGTCATGAAGGCGCAGCTGGAGCTGGAGCAGGTGGCGGCGGTGGACTGCGCCGTCTGCCACACCGACGGCGCCTGCTGTCTTGCCCTGCTGCAGCTGCCCGCGATGAAGCCCTGCCTGGAGGAGGGCAAGACCATCCACATCCCCAAGGCCAGTATCAAAAAATATTACCTGAAACGGCGGTCTACGGGAGAGGCCATCCAGATCTCCAAGGACGAGTTTACCGTGGGAAGAAAGCTCACCTGCAGCTACGCCATTCCGGACAATGAGAGCATCAGCCGCATCCATGCGGTGTTTCATCTGAAAAATGGGATCTGTACCGTGATGGACAATCATTCCACCAACAAGGTCTATGTCAACGACCGGGAGTTGGATGAGGAGGAGCAGTTCCAAATCAAGAGCGGGGATGTGCTGGAGCTGGGTACGGAAACCTTTATTGTGGACGTCATAGAGTAAGGAGGCCTCCCCATGAACGTCAGCGCATCCTATTATTCGGATATCGGCGGCCGGAAGGAAAATGAAGACGCCGTTGCGCTGCTGGAGAGCGGCGACACCATGGCAGCCCTGATCGCAGATGGTCTGGGCGGGCATAAGGGCGGCAAGGCCGCGGCCCAGCTGGCCGTCCAGACAGTGGGGGGCGGCATCATGGGCAAGCCCGTCTCGGTGGTCGCCCTCAGGGGGGCTGTGGAGCAGGCCAACACCCTCATTTGGGAGCAGCGCCAGGCCTCCGGCATGAAAAGCACCCTGGCCGCCGTGTGGTTTGACGGCCGGGCCGCTTTGGCCGCCAATGTGGGCGATACCCGGATCTATCAGTTCCGGGAAGGCAGTATCCTGTATCAGTCCCGGGACCACAGCACCGCCCAGCTGGCCCTGTGGGCCGGCGACATCACCCCGGCCGAGCTGCGCACCTGCAAGGACCGCCACCGGCTCACCCGCGCCCTGGGCGCACAGGATGATGTGACGGTGGATATTGCCCATCTGGAGCTGGCTCCGGGGGACGGGCTGCTTCTGTGCAGCGACGGTTTCTGGGAGAAGATCCAGGAGTCGGAGATGGCATACGACCTCTCCGGCGCCTCCACCGCCCTGCAATGGCTGGAGGCCATGCGCGCCCGCCTTGCCGTCCGGGGCGCCCACACCGGAGACAACCATTCCGCCATCGCCATGCTCATCCGGTGAGCGCGGGAGCAACCGTGTTAAGAGAAGGAGAATACAGGATATGACAGATTACTGCTTACACTGTATGCTGCCCACCGGCGGAGCGGATGTGTGTCCCCACTGCGGATATCAGGGCGGGGATACGGAGCTGCTCCACCACCTTCGCCCCGGCAGCAAACTGAACGGCAGATATCTGGTGGGGCGTTCGCTGGGTCAGGGTGGATTCGGCATTACCTACATTGGCCGGGATCTGCTGTTGGATACCCGGGTAGCCATCAAGGAATATTACCCCAGTGGGGTCGCCAGCCGAAACGTGGCTTTTTCCCCTGAGATCACCATCTCTGATCAACGACAGGTGGATTCCATCGAGGAAGGAAAACGAAAATTTCTCAGCGAGGCCCGGGCATTGGCGCAGTTTGCAGATGACCCGGGCGTGGTTACGGTCCGGGACTTTTTTGAAGCCAACAACACCGCCTATATCGTCATGGAGTACCTGGACGGACATGACCTGCGCTCCATCCTGAGACTGACCCGCTTTTCTGTCGACGATATCTTTGAACGGATGCGGCCCGTCATGGACGCTCTGGAAAAGATCCACCAGGTGGGCATCATTCACCGGGATATCAGCCCGGACAACATCATGCTGCTGAAGAGCGGCACCGTCAAACTGATGGACTTCGGCGCCGCCAGACAGCTGGACCTCAGCGGCAACACCAGCGTGTCGGTGATCCTCAAGACGGGCTTTGCCCCGGAGGAGCAGTACCGCAGCAAAGGCCATCAGGGGCCGTGGACCGACGTCTACGCGCTGTGCGCCACCATCTACTGCTGTATCACCGGTCTGAAGCCGGACGACGCCCTGGAACGGACCCGGCTGGATGAATTGAAGTGGCCCTCCGAGCTGGGGGTGGAGATCAGCGCCCTGCAGGAGGCGGTACTGAAAAAGGGAATGGCCGTCCGGGCGGAGGACCGGTTCCAGACCATCGGCGAGATGAAGGAGATGCTCTTCCGGCCCGCAGGGGAAAATCATGCGCTGGAGCTGGATGACGACGACGATGTGACCCGTCCCATTCCCCGCCGCGCAGAGCCCGACCCCCACCACACCCCGCCGGAACCTCAGCCGGTCCCGGAACAAAAAGCCCGAAAAAAATGGCTGCGGCCGCTGGCCGCGGTGCTGGCCGTGGCGGTGCTGGCCACTGGTATCTGGGGGGCCAGCCGGTTCAGCCCCCAGGGAACCGGACGCAATGGCGGCGTCAGCCAGGCGGATATCGATTCGGGCAACTATATGCGGATCATTTTGACCGCCCACGAGGAGATGCCCGTCCACGATTTTGCTCAGGCGGCGGATACGGTAGAGGCGCGGATCGATCTCCTCTGCGACGGCCAGCCCTACGATTTTGCGGTGGAGGACGATCAGATCAAGCTGTTCCTGCCCCGCTCGGTGATCGAGCCGCTGGGGCTGGAAAAGACCATGCAGTGCTACATCAGCCGGCCCATAGAATTCAGTCTGATCAACTTCCAGGAATTCCAAACAGACCGCAGTGATTCCATCCGGGTGACCCCCTCCGATGTGGAATCCATCACCATTGAGACCCAGGCGCCGGAGGATTGCAGCCCGCCCGATCTGGCGGAGGCCCTGGAGAAGGGCGGCCTGGAGAAGCTGGTATTCACCGAGGAATTTGTCCAGAAAAACCGGGATAAAATGGCCCAATGGGGCACCAATATGGTCCTGGCCCAGGATATTGAGAGTTCCTCCAATCTCTGGTACACCTATCTCTATTCAGCGGGGGACGGACGGACCTTCTACATCACCAATACGGACGGCGCGGCATTTGCCCGGCTGCTTCAGCACAACCTGTCCCAGGAGCCCCTGCCAAACCCCTTCTACTACCAGCTGGATGTAAACTACGAGGCAGCGTGGGAGACTCCGGACACCGGCGAACAGGCCGAAACCTTCCAGCGCTCTCCCGACCAGGTGACCGGCCAGACCGTCACCCTGCTCTATCCCTGGGTGGACAGCGATGCCCTCCCCGGGGAAGGCCGGTGGGCCGACGCCTGCGCCGCCATGAAGCGCCGCCTGGACCTTCTGGGTGAGGAATACGCATTTGGTACCATCTGCTCCGGGGATACCTATCAGATGGTGGTAAAAACCGGCGCTGAACATATGAGTATCCCGCTGCTTCAGCTGCTGGAATTCAGGCAGGTTACCTTTTATCTCAGCGCCGGCTTAAACAATCTATATGTCCGGCAGCTGGACTGGATCAGCCGCCCGGACGGCACCTACGCCCTGGAGGCCACGGCAGGCAGCAGTGAGGAGGACCTGGCAAACTTCCTCCAGCTGGCTCAGGACGCCGGATATGACAAGATCTATCTCAAGGTCAACAATATTCCCTGGCTTGCCTGCGACCTGGAGGATGGGGCCGACGGCACGGTGGTGACCCTGGATCAGGGCTGCTTCTGGGACAATCAGCCCATCGGAGAGGAGCAACGCTGGCTGGTGCAGCTGCTGACTGCCATTTCCCAGGACGTCAATCTGCCCTCCGGGGCAAGTACGGCCCAGTACCAGTGCAACGAGGACGAGAACGGCGTTGCCTTTGACGATGCCAACTTCTTCATGCAGTACGGCGACCTGACCAAGCAGGTGCGGGACAACATTGAGAACTGTGATGCCGCAGCTCAGTACGAGCAGATGGAAGTGGTCAGCGACGGAATGAACATCCGGGTCTATCTGCACATGAACACAGGCAAGAACTTCGCCTCCCAGGTAGTAGCGCTGACCAAGGCCTTATATGAGCAGTCTGATTTGGAGCACTCCCCCGCCGACGGCCTGTATCTCTATTTTATCGACGAAAATGACGTGCTGAAAGAGCGGGCGCGCATCTGGTTCAGCAAAACCTACGGCACCGGCAGCATCCTGCCCGGCTATGTCACAGGCGGCGGGATCTTTACCGGCGGCCGTATGGAGGAATATCTGGAAGAGCTGCAGTCTCTCATCGAAGATGATCCCTTCTTCCTGGAGAAAAAAGGATCGCCGGACCGCACATTCTGCGAGTATACTGCGTGGTGGTGATCCCAGACAGACACAAAATGGAGGTGTTGTATCTTACAACACCTCCATTTAACCACCTGCGCCGTCCAAACCAGACCGCAGCAGAAGGGGCGGGGCAAACAGCCCCGCCCCAACAGAGACCGGCGTTCCGGATCAGCTGAACTTCTTGATCCAATTGGGAATGGCCTCATCCAGGTCTTTGCTGACCTTTTGGACTTCCTTCTCACTGTAAGTCCGGTACGGATCGCCATATCTGACGGCGTCGTACAGGCATCTGGCAGCCATCTTGGTGCCTTTCCAGGTCAGCTTGCCCCAGTCAGTATTTTTCAGCAGCCACTTCAGCGCGGAAAACTCGGTCACACCTCCGGTGACATTCTCCAGATCGGCCTCTCCCAGCTCATCGCCGGACTTGGCACCGGTATCATAGCCGTACTCCTTCAGGATGCTGTTTACAGCAGCCTCGTCCTCCGCCTGCTCCAGCTTGTCAGCAAACAGTTCCAGGTCCTTCACGTCCTGCTCGGAAAAATTCTTCTGCATCTCCATCTCTGTGTCCTCCTTATAAATTGTATTTGTGTATTGCTTTGCCTGTTCTGCCTATATATACCCGCGACCTGCAAAACTGTTACAGTGGTTACACAAAATTCAAGTAAAAAAAGAAGGGCTGCTACATGAGCATAAACCACGACTCCAACAGCATCACCAGTCCCCTGGAAAGCGCCCCCATGGCGCCTCTGCGCCCCGTAGGGCTGATATATACACCTCTGACGAAAAAGGCCCTGCTGATCTGCTTTGCGGCCCACAACAGCCAGACGGATAAAAGCGGACTGCCCTATGTGATCCACCCCCTCCATCTGGCCGAGCAGCTGGAAACGGAGGAGGAGGTGTGCACAGCTCTGCTCCACGACGTGGTGGAGGACTCCCACTATACCATCTGCGACCTGCGGGATGAGGGGTTCCCGGAGGCGGTACTGGAGGCCCTGGGGCTTCTGACCCATGACGAATACACTCCCTATCTGGAGTATGTGGTCCGGCTACGCAGCAATCCCATCGCCCGCCGGGTGAAGCTGGCGGACCTGACCCACAACAGCGACACCGCTCGTCTGAACGTGGTCACCGCCCGGGACAGACGGCGGGTTCTCAAGTACCGCATGGCCCAGGCCATCCTGGAGGACGACCGGTACGATGCGTCTCGTAGCCAGTTCCACAAGCGCCTTCCCCTCTCCCTGGAGCACCCTTTCTTCCTCTCTGTGTTCTATGACCAGCGCGGCACAGTGGAGCGCTACAGCATCGACGTGGAGGCTGAGAAGGAGTATCACTATGGATTGGAGGCGTCCCAGGGAGAGCGGCTTCAAAAGTCCCTGAATCCAAACCGCACCCTGCCGGAGGCCCTGGCAGACTGGGCGGAAGGTGGCTGCACCTCCTGCCGCGTGGAGTCCATGCTCCGGCAGAGGGGCATCACCTTCCAGATTCATACTGCAATGTAAGCCCACGCGGCGGATCAAAAAAAGCGCACTGGAAAGGAAATGCTTCCTGTCCAGTGCGCTTAAATTTTCACAACAAAAAACCCTTGAAAGCCGAAGCTTTCAAGGGTTTTTGGAGCTGCTAGCCAGATTTGAACTGGCGACCTCATCCTTACCAATTATAACCAGCCTTGTTATAGCTTGCTGTAATTTGTTTTACTTTATTTCCAGAAAGCTTTGTGGCGCAAGGCTTTTAAGGTTTTACCCTGTTGCAGTTTGTCGTAGCTTACTTTAGCCTCACCTCAATCCTTTTAGCCTGTAGCTCAATCCTTTGCTCAATCCTTTTGCAGACCATAGAAACGGCGCGGGGAGTAAATCCCTGCGCCGCTCTTTTTTTACCCTTGCTGGGCTTTCAATGCGTCCCGGACTGTCTGACCGGCCCGCCGTATGCTTTCCTCGTTGGCGTGTGCGTACATCCGCAATGTAACCGCCGTGTCGCTATGGCCCAGCCGCTCCGACACGCTGACCACATCCGCCCCGCTGGTGATCGCTATAGAGGCGGAGCTGTGCCGGAGCTTGTGGGGGTGGAAATCCTTGACACCGTACCGTTGTCCGAACTTCTGAAAATACCTGGTGGGGCTTTGGGGGTGCATCGGCTCCGCTGTTCCCTCCTGGGTAAAGCACCACTTTGAAATGCAGGATTGCGCCTGTTTCTCCCGGAGCTGTTTCAGCAGGGCCAGCGTGTCCGGCCCCACATCCACCACCCGCACCTTGCCATTCTTTGGGCTTGTGGCATACACGCCCGCCGCAGCCGTGTATTGCAGATTGCGCCGCACCGTCACCGCCCCGGCCTTGAAGTCAATATCAGACCACTGGAGGCCGCAGCACTCCCCACGGCGGAGGCCGGTATCAGCAGCCAGGGAAATATATGTCTGCCATTGCAGCGGCTCCTGGGCGGCACAGGAAAGGATATAGGATAACTCCTGCACAGTATATGCCTTGTCGCTTTCCTCTTTGGGCTGTTCGTCCTTCCTGGGCGCTGGCCGTTTCACCTTCAGCATGGGGTTCATGGGAATACTGTCATCAAGAAAGGCCATTTCAAAAATGCCGTTTAGGATGTTATACAGTTTCACTGTTGTAGCATGGGCATATCCGGCCCGCTGGAAATCTATCAGCAGCTTTGAGATCATGGCCGGGGAGACCTCCACCAGCAGCACATCCCCCAGCACCGGGAGGATATGCTTGTCCAGGAACATCCGATAGCTTGACCTGGCATTTTCGGAGAATGTGGCCTCTTTGGTGGGCATAAACACCCCGTCCGCATATTGCCGGACTGTTTTCAGCTTTGCCGCCTCTGCGGCCTCCCGGGCGGCTTTCTCCCGCTCCTGGGCGCGGTTCAGGACTTCCCCATTCTTACAGGCCAGCTCAAAGGCGGCGGCCTGTTTTGCGGCCTCCCGCTCCGCTGTCCGCTTGCTCCAGCCGTCCGGCCAGTACCAGCGCGTTTTATACGGGGCCTTGCCATATCCACGGGAGACGCAAATTTGAAAAAACCGCCGCCCGTCCTTTGTCTCCATTTGTTTTATAGATGCCATCATTCTCCCTCCAATTCCTCTAAACACGGGCGCGTTACTTCATCTATTACTATTTTCAAAAGCTCCGCAATTCTGTACTCCAGCACAGACAGATATTCATAGCCACCTACTAAATACTGGCCGTCGCTAATCTCTTTCACCTGCACAAATTTTACCTGTTCATTCGCGGGGCCCAGCCTATTCATCTCTGCCGCTATCTGTACGTCCTTTAATTCATCTATATAGGGGAGTATCGCTTGAAAGGTTTTATTATCCAAAATTGAATTAAGAGCATCTATTTTCGCGGGATCGCCTGTAATTGTCTTTAACCATTCTATAACTGATGTGGAAAGTCCTGTTGTCTTACAAGCCGTCTGTATGTCCTCTTTGGTGGATGGAGTATCAGAAATTCCTAAAAGATAATCAGCTGAAACGCCGTAATGTTGGGCCAACTTCTTGACTGTCAAATATCCCACATTACGAGGCTTTCCTACCGTGGATTCAATATCCTCTATCAAAGATTTTGTGACCCCTGTCTCTTTCGCTACTTCCTGCGTCGATTGTGCGCCGTGTCGGTTGTGTATAGTCCGTGCTCTTTTGAACCTGTTCTCCATGTCGCGCCTCTTTCAACCCTATATATAGGGTTTATTTTTATTTTTTACTATATACAGGGCCACATTTAGATTATGCTTTGACTTTCCTGCCGTCCGCCTCTATAATTCAAATATAGGGTTATGTTGTTGTTTTGCCCCGTATTTAGGATATCATTCTTTTGGGGGGCTGTCAACAACAAAATTTACCCGGAGGGAGGGGAAGTCCATGCACAACACGGATATTCGGCAAGCTGCAAAAGCCGCCGGGGTAAAGCTGTACCAGATTGCAGCGGAAATCGGCTTAAATGACGGAAACTTTTCGCGTCGGCTCCGCTACGAACTGTCAGACACGGAGAAACAGAAAATTTTTGAAATCATCAATCGATTGGCAGCAGAAAGGAGCGATTCGCTTGTCAAGACGAACGATTGACCTCACCGCCCCCTATCAGTCAATCAGAGGGGCCAGCAGAATCAGCGGATTAGCGCAAGGTTATATTCGCACCGGGTGTAAAAACGGGGAAATTCCGTGTCTGCGAGTGGGACAGGAATACAGAATCAATATGCCGCTCTTTCTTCAGCAGTTAGAGGCGAAGAGCGCGGCAAATCTGAAAGGAGTGAACGCATGAGCGCAAAAGAGAAAGCCCGCCCCGCTGGTGGCACAGCGGAACGGGCGGCGGAAACGGCGGCTTTTGGCGGGGCAGCTATTTCCTATGATTATCTTACCACGACGGCGGCGGGCCGTCAAATCAAAATTTCTGACTACCTGGGCCATAGCCAGGAGAGCGCGGTAACTGGCCGGGAACTATGCGCATTGACCGGCCTTGACCATCGAACCATCCGGGCGCAGATCGAACAGGAGCGCCGTGCCGGGGCGCTTATTGTCGCAGATAACAAAAGCGGCTATTGGGTAACAGATGACCCGGCAGAGGCCCAACGGTTTGCCAGGAGCATGAAACACCGCGCAAAAGAAATTTTGCGGACGGCGCGGGCAATCGAAAGGGGCGCGGGCCTTGACTGACGTATTCCGCGAAGTCCGGGAGCGGGTGAGCGCCCAAGATGCGGCCCGTCACTATGGCTTGACTTTTGACCGCCGGGGCTGGGCGCTCTGCCCCTTCCACGCTGACAAACACCCCTCTATGAGTTTTCACAAGGGCCGCTTTCGGTGCTGGGTGTGTGACGTGGGCGGGGACTCCATCGACCTCACCGCCCGCCTCCTGGGCCTGGACGCTATGGGGGCCGTGGAGCGGCTGAATGCTGATTTTGCCCTTGCCCTCCCGCTCCATCGAAAACCCACACAGGCTGAGGCACAACAGGCCCGCCGCCGTCTGGAAGTAGCCGGGGCGCACAATGCCTTTGAGGAATGGCGGAGTGAGTTTATTAACCGCCTGAACGCAGCTTTCCGGGAGGGGCACTTGCTACTTCTGGAGGATGACCTGGACATGGGGCGCTTGACCGATGGACAAGCCGTCGCAATTCGGATGCACGAAACCTTTGAGCACTGGTCAGATGCCCTGATGTTCGGGACGCCAGAGGAACAAGCGCAGATATTCCGGGAAAGGAGGGCTATCACCAAGTGGATCGACAAAGTTTTGAATCCCTGATGGAATCCGGGGCTTTTGGCCCTTCTGGCCCTTTTGTCCCGGAGAATCAAGAATGGGAAATGCCTATCCCCTTTAATGAGACAGACACCCCGCCTTTCCCCACAGAGGACTTGCCCGGCCCGTTGGCCGCCTTTGTGGAATGTCTGGCAGAAAGTACGCAGACCCCGGAGGAAATGGCCGGTATCCTGTCCCTGGGCGTATTGGCAACTGCGTTTCAATCAAAATTCACCGTGGAGATCACGCCGGACTGGAGAGAGCCGTTATGCCTGTATTGTGTAGCGGTAGCGCCACCTGGAGAGAGAAAGTCCGCTGTCATATCCGCTTTAACAAAACCGATATATGAGTTTGAGGCGGAGCAAAGAGACCTGGAGGCCGTGGAGATTGCCCAGAACCAGACAGAAAAGGCCCTTCTGGAAAAAGCTCTGGAGGCAGCTAAAAACGCCGCAGCAAAAGGGAAAGGAAATTTTTCAGAGAAACGGGAGGAGGCCCTGGAGCTATCGGCACAGCTTGCACAATTCCAGGATATGCACCCTTTCCGCCTCCTGGTGGACGATGTGACCCCAGAGCGGTTGATAGACCTGATGGACAGGCAGGACGGGTGTATGACCGTTTGTAGCGCCGAGGGCGGCCTATTCGATAGCTTGTCCGGGAGATATGATAAGACCGCAAATTTTGATATTTACCTAAAGGGCCACGCCGGGGACGCGATTGTGGTTGACCGTATTGGACGGAAAGCCAACAGCATACCAAACCCCCGCTTGACCATGCTGCTGACCATCCAGCCCGAAGTATTGTCCGGCCTGATGAACAACGCCACCTTCCGGGGCCGGGGATTATGTGGCCGTTTCCTGTATGCCATGTGCAAGTCAAAGGTGGGGCACCGGGAAATTTCCCCTCTCCCTATCCCTGACCATGTCCGGGCAGAGTACAGGGCATTTGTACGGCGTATCTTGTCCACACAATGGAGCGGGACAATTCGCCTCTCCCCTGACGCTGACGAAATCCGCAAAGAATACCAGGCATACATAGAAAAAAGGCTGGGAAATGAATGGGAAAATATGCGGGACTGGGGCGGCAAAGTTACCGGCGCACTGGTGCGGATCGCGGCCTTGATGCACGCCGCAGAGGTACAGGGAGACCCCACAGAAATCCCTATCAGCCCGGAGGTTATGGCCGGGGCTACCAGCGTAGCAGAATTTCTTTCCGCTCATGCCGTGGCCGCTTATCAAGTCATGGGGGCGAATGAGGAATACGAAAACGCCCGGTATCTATGGGGAAGGATTGAAAGCAGTGGCCAGGATGAAATGAGCAAGCGGGACTTGTTCCGGCTGTGCAAGGGGAAATTCAAGCGTGTGGAGGATATGGAACCGGCCCTTCAAACCCTTGTCACTATGGGCTATGTCCGGGAGGTGGATTTGTCCACCGGAGGCCGCCCCACAAAAAAATTATTCTTCAATCCTTGTGACAAAAGGGCCAAAAGGGACAAAATGGGGGCATAAATCGGCCTGATATGAAGAACATGCCCTTATGACCGCCAGAAACCCGCAGAAACCACCAGAGAAAGGGGGTGATACTCATAACACCACGTAAAGAAAAAGCCCTGCAAGCCCTCCTTGTGAGCCGTACAAGGGCGGAGGCGGCAAAGGCCGCAGGGATTGGAGAAAGCACCTTGCGGGAGTACATAAAAGACCCGGAGTTTTCCGCCGCTTACAAGCAGGCAGCCGCCGAACTCTTGAACAGCGCAACCATGCAACTGCGGCAGAACCTGACCGCCGCGATTGACCGTCTGGGCCAAATTGTAACCGATGACACAGAGGCCAGCCCCGCCCAAATATCAGCGGCACGAACCCTGCTTGACTTCAATTTGAAATTCACAGAGCTGACCGACGTACTGGACCGTCTGACCGAACTTGAACGATGGAAGGATGAATCGAATGGTTAAAAACATCGAATCCCGCCTTGACCGGCTGAAAAGAGCAATTCCCGGCCCCGGCGTGGGTATCATGCACCAAACTGAAACCGGCTGGACAGTCTACCGTGGCGCACTCCAGCGGGATTTTCATAGTGAGGAACAGGCCCACGATTTTTTGAAACCATGCAAAACTGTGATAGTGGTTGACGTTTGAGGGGGTGAGGAATTGCCAAGCATTAAAGAGCGGTTGCGGCTGCTGTCTGACTATGTGGACAGTCAGCGGCCCACGCTGACAACGTTCATTGTGGTGGGCGGCAGCGAGTTTCACACGCCCCTGACCCCGGAGCAATATCTGATGCAACACGGCGCATACACCCCGGACGGACGGCGGATCGTACTCTATCCCCATCCCGTGGAGGGAATAGACGCTTTGAGCCTGTCCCTGTATCAACTGATCGACGAGGCCGTGGAGGTTGGAAAGCTGGAGTTTCCAGAATTGGAGAGCGATGAACTATGAACGAGATCAAGACCAGACTGCGCCGTATTGCAGACTATATTGACCGCAAACGCGGGAAGCGGCTCACTATTCTGTTTCGCACGTCAAACGGGGGAGAACAGACCGGCACCGTGGATGACCTGATAGCAGCAAAAGGGACCTTTGTTCGGGTGCTGTGTGGAAACAGCATGGAAGATCTTGACCGGATTTTGCAGTATGAAATTCCAGAGTATTTTTGTGTAATTGATTGATAGAAAGGATGATGTAAATGAGGATTGACCCTGGACCCTGGGAAGTAGACGAAAACGGCAAGCGTTTCCGCCGTGTTGGACCTGGATGTATCGAATACCCAATGACCATCACGACAACCTACGGGGAGTTTGAAGTGGACAAAGTACCACCGCCCCCGGAGGACAAGGAACCGCCGCGCCCCAAGAGCTGGGGAGACTGCCCTTTTAATTCCAAGTGTACCCAGCATTGCGCTAGATACACCGATAAAGGATGCGGTATTATGACCGGCGAGGGGCCGGCACCTGGGCGGCGCTGTCCGTTTGGAAACAAGACAAATCCGACAACCTGTAAAGAAACCTGTGCATTTTGGACGCTATGTAGCAGAAAGGAAGCCAATGAGAGAACCCTTTGAATTGAAAATCGTGGAACATATCGCCACCCTGGGCGACAGCGGGACATACACCAGGGAGCTGAATGTGGTATCATTCAATAACCGCCCGGCCCGTCTTGATGTGCGTCTTTGGAAACAGGACGGGAGCGGGAGCAAAGTACCCTTGAAGGGAATCCAGCTTACAGACGACGAGGCCCAGGCGCTTTGTAATGCGCTGAATGACTATATCGGGAGGGATTGACAATGAGCAAGTATAACGAGTACGCCCAGCGCCTTGATGTGGCTTTTAAGACGGCCCGAGAGGAATACATGGAGGCATGGAACCAGCTCCAGGCCGCGCAGAAAGCCGAAAGAGACGCCCAAGCGTGGAGAGCGGAAACCTACCGGGGCGAGAATGACCTAAGACGGCAGCGGGCAAAGGCGGAGCTGCTGGAGGCTGAACACACTTTCAAGGCAACAGAGAGCCGCGTGTGGGCGGAGTTTGACCGGCAGAAAGAGGCAATCCGGCGCGAACTTGAAAGCGATGTGCGGGCCAGCTCCACCGTTGACCCTGACGCCATCGATGCCAACGCCCTGGAACTGCTGAAATCGGGCATCCTAACCGCTGACGATGTTTTTTCCCTGGTAAACAAGTACGACGCCAACGTCACCATGCTCCGGCTTATCTCCAAACACGCAAAGGAGCTTGCCGACGACAAGAACACCGACGCGAAAACCCGTGGGCAGCTCTATGTACTTTGCAGCCAAATCGGCAACGGGAAAAACAGCACCATGCGGAACTTCTCCGACCTGGTGGAGATCAGCAACTATTGCAGCGGACGCGGCGGGGGAGGGACGCAGCGCACCACCCCGGCCCATACCGTCGCTATGGCCGGGAAATGGGAAGAACTTGCAAGCACAGCCGTTGAAAACTTTTGAGGCGATTGCAGATGAATAAATCAAACGCCCAGGGGATAGCAACCCGCAAGCGCAACGAGCAGGCAAGGAGAGAGCGCCACCGCCAGGAGATGGAGGAAGTCAAGGCCCAGGCCGCAGCCCTCCGCCAGATCAGGGACAACCCCGACGCCACGCCAGGGGAGCGCCTGGAGGCCATTAAAATGCTTGAAGATATGAAACGGCGGTATGTGATTATCTTGTAACGATGGGGCCGGGGATTGCTCCCCGGCTCATTTTTGGGCCTACCTCAATCCTTTGCTCAATCCTTTTTGCCTATCGAGATGACTTCCAGAAAAAGCAAAAACCCGCTATCCCTTGCGGGACAACGGGTTTCTATGGAGCTGCTACCCAGATTCGAACTGGGGACCTCATCCTTACCAAGGATGCGCTCTACCGACTGAGCTATAGCAGCATAATGGCGACGCGGAAGGGACTTGAACCCTCGACCTCCGGCGTGACAGGCCGGCGTTCTAACCAACTGAACTACCGCGCCATCGTGATATCTATATCCACAGCAAAGGCTGAATATTTGTTTGGCAGGGGCAGAAGGATTCGAACCCTCGGCACTCGGTTTTGGAGACCGATGCTCTACCAGCTGAGCTATACCCCTAAATGGTGGGCCTTCACGGGCTCGAACCGTGGACCGGCCGGTTATGAGCCGGCTGCTCTAACCAACTGAGCTAAAGGCCCATACCGATCCAACTGTCTTAAAAAGAGGCTCGCCGTCACGCTTGTGGCGGCGAGCCACATTGTCTGGCTCCCCCTGTTGGACTCGAACCAACGACCCTGCGGTTAACAGCCGCATGCTCTACCGACTGAGCTAAGGAGGAATGTAAAAGGGCCCGGTCTGGTCAGACCAGACCCTTCTTTGTGTTGGCGTTACCTATCTTCCCGGTCCGTCTCCAGACAAGTATTTTCGGCGCAGGTGAGCTTAACTTCCGTGTTCGGGATGGGAACGGGTGGACCCTCACCGCAATCAACACCAACTTACTTTCCTTTGAAAAGAAAAGTAAGCAAAAGAAACTTTTAAAACTTTCTTCTCCTTACCGTTCTTCTCAACGATAAGTCATTATATTCTATTTTGTTCTCACTGTCAAGACCAATTTTTAAAAAATTGGTGACCCGTGCGGGAATCGAACCCACGTTTGCGGCGTGAGAGGCCGCCGTCTTAGCCGCTTGACCAACGGGCCATTGGTGCGCCTTCACGGATTCGAACCGGGGACCCACTGATTAAGAGTCAGTTGCTCTACCAGCTGAGCTAAAGGCGCATCTGGAGCTTTGTCAGCACCCTCAAAACCGAACAATGCAGTCTCCAGTATCAGGCAAGCGCCTGCAATCATCATGTTAAGGTCAAGCCCTCGGCTTATTAGTATCGGTCAGCTGCACGCGTTACCGCGCTTCCACCTCCGACCTATCAACGTCATAGTCTACGACGTGCCTTACTCCCGAAGGATGAGAGATCTAATCTTAGGGGGAGTTTCACGCTTAGATGCCTTCAGCGTTTATCTCGTCCGTACATAGCTACCCAGCCATGCCCTTGGCAGAACAACTGGTGCACCAGAGGTACGTCCATCCCGGTCCTCTCGTACTAAGGACAGCTCCCTTCAAATCTCTTACGCCCGCAACAGATAGGGACCGAACTGTCTCACGACGTTCTGAACCCAGCTCGCGTGCCACTTTAATCGGCGAACAGCCGAACCCTTGGGACCGAATTCAGCCCCAGGATGTGACGAGCCGACATCGAGGTGCCAAACCTCCCCGTCGCTGTGGACGCTTGGGGGAGATCAGCCTGTTATCCCCAGGGTAGCTTTTATCCGTTGAGCGACGGCACTTCCACTTGCATACCGCCGGATCACTAACTCCAACTTTCGTTACTGCTCGACCCGTCGGTCTCGCAGTTAGGCTCGTTTATGCGTTTACACTCACTGCACGGTTTCCGTCCGTGCTGAACGAACCTTTGAGCGCCTCCGTTACCTTTTAGGAGGCGACCGCCCCAGTCAAACTGCCCACCTAACAGTGTCCCCCGACCGGATTCACGGCCGCAGGTTAGAAAACCAGCAAATCAAGGGTGGTATCCCAAGGGTGACTCCACCTAAGCTGACGCCCAGGCTTCCAAGTCTCCCACCTATCCTGTACATGATTTACCGATTTCCAGTATTAAGCTACAGTAAAGCTCCATGGGGTCTTTCCGTCTAGTTGCGGGTAACTGGCTTCTTCACCAGTACAACAATTTCGCCGGGTGGGCTGTTGAGACAGTGCCCAAATCGTTACGCCATTCGTGCGGGTCAGAACTTACCTGACAAGGAATTTCGCTACCTTAGGACCGTTATAGTTACGGCCGCCGTTTACTGGGGCTTCGATTCAAACCTTCGCTTGCGCTAAGCTCTCCTCTTAACCTTCCAGCACCGGGCAGGCGTCAGCCCCTATACGTCATCTTTCGATTTAGCAGAGACCTGTGTTTTTGGTAAACAGTCGCTTGGGCCTATTCGCTGCGGCCTCCCGTAGGAGGCTCCCCTTATCCCGAAGTTACGGGGTCATTTTGCCGAGTTCCTTAACAACCCTTCTCCCGTTGGCCTTAGGATTCTCTCCTCATCTACCTGTGTCGGTTTGCGGTACGGGCACCTTAGCAT
>NZ_NFLU01000018.1 GCF_002161085.1 Flavonifractor sp. An112
CCCGTCAACCCCGCCCCTCTGGATCAGGCCCAGCGCCAGGAACGGGCTGCGGTACTGGCGGCAGGGACCGCCAAGCGGCAGGCGCGGATGGCGGGCTATTGGGATGAGGAGAAGGCCCAAAACTACCCCCAGCAGCGGGAGCTGCTTCAAAAGGCCCGGGGCAATTTTGGGGAGATCTATGCCTTTCTCAGCAGGGATCATGACCCGCTGCGCCCCGCTCTCCTCTCCTCCCTGTCCGACAAGGACCTGCGGGATGTGACGGCAGACCTGCTGGAGGTCCATTTGCAGCGGGCCCGGCCCTGGGCGGACCGGTACCCGGCGGAGGTGTTCCGGCGGTTTGTGCTCTGCCCCCGGGTGGCCTTTGAGCGTCTCACCGACTGGTCCATCCCCCAGCCCGGCGTGGTGGGTGAGGTCATTGCCCTGCGGCAGCAGGGGGTGCCTGCCCTGCTGCGCCCCCTGGACGGGGCGGTGCTGGTGTGGCAAAACGGGAAATTTGTCCCCAAGGAGCCGGAGGAATGTGGAAAAGTCACCTTCCGGAAGGCCCCGGTGGAGCGCTTTCTCTACCGGCAGAACTGGTCGCTGGACTTCTGGACGGGGGAAATGTGGAAACCCCTCAGGCTGACCGACCGGGCCTGGCACAAAAACAAGCTGAATGTCACCCTGCCCGCCGGACGCTACCGGGTGCTCACCGCCCTGCGGCTGCCGGCGGGGGACCAGTTTGCAAGCCGCCTGGAGTTCACCCTGGAGGCGGAGCAGGAACAGGAAATCCCGCTGGTGCTGCGGGACTGCTCGGTGGACGACCTCATCTCCCCCCGGGACCTGCCTCTGGCGGAGCTGGCCGGAGCCCATGAAAAAGCCGCCCTCCTCCTCTGGCTGGAGGAGGGGGCGGAACCCACGGAACATATTTTAAATGAACTCTCCGCCGCCCTGCCCGCATTTCAGGCCCTGGACGGGGACGTGGTCTTTTTCCTGCGGCGGCCCGGCGCGGAACAGCAGGCCACCCTGGCGGGGCTGCTGGACAAATGGCCCCAGGTACAGCTGGTCTATTCCGAGTGGGGCTATCAGGTGGAGACGGTGGCCCGCCATCTGGGTCTGGACCCGGACAAGCCGCCTCTGGCGGTGGTACGGGACCAGGAGGGCCGGGCGGCTTACGCCTGCTGCGGCTACCAGGTGGGGGCGGCGGACCTGCTGCGGCGGGTGCTGGAGCAGCTGGTGTAAGTTACTCCTTAAAGTTCTTCAGATACTCCTCCACCGACCGGGTCATCTCCCGGGAGAAGTCGGAGTTGTACTTTCGGTCGCAAAAGGCTTTCAGCCAGTCAGCATAGGGCCGCTGGCCCGCGTTATCAGCCAGCATCCGCTCCAGCTCCCCGGCGTTCATCCGGCGATAGCCGTTTTCATGAACCATGTAGGGCAGGGCCCGGCGGCGGGGCTTCTCCCGGCTCTGCTGCTGGGCGGTGGGGTAGCCGAACACCACCATGGCCGCGGGGAACACATAGTCCGGCAGGTTGA
This sequence comes from Flavonifractor sp. An112, assembly GCF_002161085.1. Taxonomy (GTDB): domain Bacteria; phylum Bacillota; class Clostridia; order Oscillospirales; family Oscillospiraceae; genus Flavonifractor; species Flavonifractor avicola. The sequence goes on from NZ_NFLU01000018.1 coordinate 1,510, forward strand.
GCAGCTGCCGGTGGGTCTCGCACTGCTCCATCACGTCCCCGATGTAGCAGGAGCCGATGCCCAGGCTCCAGGCAGCGGTAACGGCGTTCTGGGCGGCGATGTTGGCATCGGAGCAGGCCAGCAGCAGGTCTCCCACCCCCGGCTTCCGGGGCTGGCAGCCGCCAGCGTCAAAGGCGTCGTACCACTTCTGACAGTCGGCGCAGAAGATGAGCACCAGAGGCGCCTGGGCGATAAAGGGCTGGTGGTCGCAGGTCTCCGCCAGGGTATCCTTCAGCTTCTGGTCGGTAATGTCCAGAATGGTGTACAGCTGCTGGTTGCCCGCCGTGGGGGCGGCGCAGGCGGCCTCCAGGATGGCCCGCTTGTCGTCGGGGGCAATGGGCTTTTCCAGATAGGCCCGCACCGATTTGCGGTCCCGAAGCTGATGCAAAACGTCATTCATTGACAAAACCTCCTGAATGGATGTGAAAATATGCAAGAAAAACGCTATTCCGTAGACGAGCAGGACACCCTGCTCCCCTTCCTGCTGGCCCATGTGACCGGCAAAAGCCGCAACAGCGTCAAGTCCCTGCTCACCCGGGGCCAGGTCCAGGTGGACGGCAAGACCGTCACCCGCCACGACCATCCTCTCTTGCCGGGGCAGACGGTGGTGGTGCTTCCTCAGGGCGCGGGAGACAAAAAGGCCCCCTTCCCCATCCTCTACGAGGACGGCAGGCTGCTGGTCATCGAAAAACCCGCCGGTCTGCTGAGCATGGCCACCGACAAGGAGAAGGTGCGCACCGCCTACCACATGGCCACCGACTACGTCCGCAAGGCCGATCCCCGGAACCGGATCTTCATTGTCCACCGGCTGGACCGGGCCACCTCCGGCGTGCTCCTCTTCGCCAAGGACGAGGGGACCAAGCGGGCCTTCCAGGACAACTGGGACAAGCTGGTGGGCCGCCGGGGCTATCTGGCGGTGGTGGAGGGCAGGCCTCCGAAGGACTCGGATACCATCCGTACCCTGCTGCGGGAGAACGCCGCCCACAAGGTATACTCGGTGCGCTCCGGCGGTAAGGAAGCGATAACCCATTATACCATGGTCAGCGCCGGAAAGGAATACGCCCTTCTGGAGATCGATCTGGACACCGGCCGGAAAAACCAGATCCGGGCCCACCTCAGCGAGCTGGGCTGTCCGGTAGCCGGAGACCGGGACTACGGAGCCGCCACCGATCCTCTGGGTCGGCTGTGCCTCCACGCCCATGAGCTGGTACTCACCGACCCCTTCACCGGGGAGGAGCGCATCTTCCGGGCGGAGGCCCCCGCCGGGTTCCGGAAACTGACCCGGTAAAACTTACAGCCCCAGTTTGGCCCGGGCCTGGTCCCGGAAGGCCACCAGTTCCGGATAGTCGTAGAAAAAGTTCTGCTTCTGCTCCCACACCGACGTTCCGGTGGGCTTATCGTAGAGCACAAAGTAGGAGAAGCACTCGGCAATGTCCTCGGAGGGGCTGGTGGCGGCGTAGCTGGTGATAAAGTCGTCCTCATGCCGCAGATAGAAGTTGATGCTCTCCGGGTCAGCCAGCCGGTCATCCAGATAGTCCTTCCAGAAGCGCTGGTAGAAGGCATTGAGGTAGGAGTCCGGGTTGCTTACCAGGTCGTTCTCCCCGTAGCAGTCGTAGCGCTTGGGCGCGCCGTAGGTCACCTGCTTGTCGTTCAGGGTCAGATAATGGGCGTACTCATGGTATACCGTCTCGGTAAATTCCTCCGGGTCTTCGGTGTCCTGGGCGTCCACTGCCAGCTCCCACTGAACGCCCTCCTCATCCGCCGGCACCACATAGGCCAGGATGTTGTCCGGCCCGTCGGTAAAGACGGTAAAGTGTTGAAAGGCATCCAGGCTGCCCTCGGGCAGCAGGGCCCGCACCTGGTCCCACAGGGGCCGGTAGCTGTCCTCCCCCTCCACCGGGGTCAGTCCGCCGTCGGCGCCGATGTCGTACCGGGCCAGGGCGGGAGGGTCCTCCTCGCCCTCCGGGGCCTCCGGCTCCTCCAGATAGCGCTGGGTGTAGTCCTCATACAGCTGGTTGAGCTGGCCCACCAGCTCCTCCTCCTGGGGGAAGAGGGCCCACCGGCCGGTCTGGGCCCGGGTCTGCCGCAGGGGCACCAGCTGCTCCAGCAGGTCCAGGACCTGAGTCCGCTCCTGGTCGGTCAGTCTCTGTTCCAGCTGCCCCAGTTGAACGGAAGCCAGCCGAGCGGCCTCAGCCCGGACCTTCGGGTCAACGGCGGGGGCTGCCCCGGGTTTGGCACAGGCCGACAGGATCAATATTGGAAGCAAAAGCAGCGGTAATTGGCGGTTGGATCGCTTCATGGGAAACACCTCGTTTTCTCAGCCCGTAGGGCTGGCATAATGGGGCGATTGTACCACAGCGGCCCGGCCAGGGGAAGAAAGCTAAACAAATCTATAGGAAAACGTCATATGTTTCCAAGAAAGCGGCAGAGAGGCGGGTCCAGGGGTCCCGCCTCTCTGCCTGGGAAGGTATAGGAAGGTAAAGAAGAAATCAGGATTACAGCTTGACCACCCAGCCATAGGGATCGGGCTGGGTCCCCCACTGGATACCGGTGAGGGTGTCATACAGCTTCTGGGCCAGGGGGCCGATCTTGCCGCCATTGACCACAACGTGCTTGTCCTCCCAGCCCATCTCGCCGATGGGAGAGATGACAGCAGCGGTACCGGTGCCCCAGGCCTCCTTCAGGGTGCCGTTGGCGCCCGCCTCGAAGAGCTCCTCCGCGGTGATGAGCCGCTCCTCCACCTTCAGGCCCCAGCTCTTGAGCAGTTCAATGCAGGACTTGCGGGTGATGCCGGGCAGCACGGAGCCGGTGAGCATGGGGGTGACCACCGTGTCCCCGATCTGGAACATGACGTTCATGGAGCCCACTTCTTCAATATACTTGCGGTGTACGCCGTCCAGCCACAGCACCTGGGCGTAGCCCTTCTGCTCGGCCCGCTCGCCGGCCCGGATGGAGGCGGCATAGTTGCCGCCGCACTTGGTGTAGCCGGTGCCGCCCTTGACGGCGCGGACATCCTCGCTCTCCACATAGATTTTCACCGGATTGATGCCTTCGGCATAGTAGGCTCCCACAGGGCAGGTGATGATGGCGAAGATATAATCATGGGCGGCGTGGACTCCCAGAGTGGGGGTAGTGGCGATGATGAAGGGGCGGATATACAGGGAGGTGCCGGGCTGATCGGGCACCCAGTCCGCCTCCAGCCGCACCAGCTGCTCAATGGCGGCCAGGGCGTCCTCCTCATCCAGGGGCGGGATGCACATACGCTCACAGGAGGAGTTGATGCGCTTGATGTTCTCGGTGGGACGGAAGAGCTGAATGGTACCATCGGGAGAACGGTAGGCCTTCAGGCCCTCAAAGACCTCCTGGGCATAATGGAACACCATGGCGGAGGGGTCCAGGGCAATGGGGCCGTAGGGAACGATGCGCCCGTCGTGCCAGCCCTGGCCGGCGGTATAGTCCATCAAAAACATATGGTCGGTAAAGGTTCTGCCAAACACCAGCGTGGAGGGATCGGGCTTGGGCTTGCCCACTGCGGCACGCTGAACAGGATATTCCTTCATCAGAATGGCCTCCTTGCAGTTTCATTGCTTGTATTCAGTATGACAGGGCAAAGAAAAAAAGAATGTAAACCGTGATACAATGCCGAAAATATACCGGCAGGTTTTCCTGTCTCCTTCTCCTGTATGGTAGCACAAACCGGCCGGAAAGGCAACCGGGGCAAGAGTTCCTGCCCCAGCACTTGTAATTTGGCCGGGGATACGATATAATACTTGGGCTAATATGCCGAAAGAGGGTATTTAACCGATGAAATTAGGTATCGTGGGCCTGCCCAACGTGGGCAAATCGACCCTTTTCAACGCCATCACCAATGCCGGTGCTGAGAGCGCCAACTACCCCTTCTGCACCATCGACCCCAACGTGGGCGTGGTGGCTGTGCCCGACGCTCGTCTGGACGCGCTGACCGAGATGTACCACCCCAAAAAGACCACCCCCGCCGTGGTGGAGTTCGTGGACATCGCCGGTCTGGTCAAGGGCGCCAGCCAGGGCCAGGGTCTGGGCAACAAATTCCTGGCCAACATCCGGGAGTGCGACGCCATCGTCCATGTGGTGCGCTGCTTTGACGACGAGAACATCATGCACGTGGTGGCCGACACCAGCACCAACGTGCCGGTGGACCCCGCCGGGGATATCGGCGTCATCGACATCGAGCTCATCATGGCCGACGTGGAGATGGTAGAGCGCCGCATCGACAAGGCCCAGAAGGCCGCCAAGGGCGACAAGAAGTACCTGCGGGAGGTGGAGGTGTTCACCGCTCTGAAGGACTGGCTCAACGACGGCAACTCCGCCCGCTCCTTCGAGTGCGACGAGGACGACGCCGCCATCATCGCCACCGCCGAGCTGCTCTCCCTGAAGCCCATCATCTACGCCGCCAACCTGGACGAGGACGGCTTTGCCGACTGCCACAGCAACGCTTACTACAAGATCGTGGAGGATCTGGCCGCCAAGGAGGGCGCTCAGGTCATCCCCGTGTGTGCCAAGCTGGAGGCCGAGATCGCCGAGCTGGACGCCGACGAGAAGAAGATGTTCCTGGACGACCTGGGCATCGCCGAGTCCGGCCTGGACCGGCTCATCAAGGCCAGCTACGCCCTGCTGGGTCTGATCTCCTTCCTCACCTCCGGCGAGGACGAGTGCCGTGCCTGGACCATCAAGAAGGGCACCAAGGCTCCCCAGGCTGCCGGTAAGATCCACACCGACTTTGAGCGTGGCTTCATCCGGGCCGAGGTGGTCAACTTTGACGACCTGATGGCCTGCGGCTCCATGAATGGCGCCAAGGAAAAGGGCCTGGTCCGGTCCGAGGGCAAGGAGTACGTCATGAAGGACGGCGATATCGTCCTCTTCCGCTTCAATGTTTAAGCCCCCTTTTCCCCATATGCCGCCACAAGCAGTTTGACAGCAAGGCCCCCTGATGCAGTGTCCTGCATCAGGGGGCCTTTTCTTATGGACCGGTTTCTATTTCTTCTTTTCAGAACTTTACCACTGAGTCAGTTCCAGGTACAGGTCCTTGTACTGGCGGGCAGACTTCTCCCAGGAGACGTCCTTGGCCATATCCCGCTGGACCACCTCGTCCCAATGGTAACGGTTGTTGAAGTAAAGCGACTTGGCCCGGTTGATGGCGTCCAGCAGCAGACCGGCGTCATACCGGTCAAAGGTGAAGCCGTTGCCCTCGCCATTGAACTCGTTGTAGGGCTCTACGGTATCCTTCAGTCCGCCGGTCTCACGAACGATGGGCAGGGTGCCATAGTGCATGGCGTTGAGTTGGGTCAGACCGCAGGGCTCAAAGCGGGAGGGCACCAGCAGGGCGTCCGCACCGGCATAAATACGGTGGGCTCTCCCCTCGTCATACTGGATGCAGGCGCTAAAGGTGCCCTTGTAGCTCCCTTCATAGGCCCGGAAGGCGTCCTCATACTGTTTGTCACCAGTACCCAGCACCACCACCTGGGTGTTGCCGTCCAGTACCTGGGGAACGATGGCGTTGACCAGATCCAGGCCCTTCTGGTTGGTGAGCCGGGAAATCAGTCCAATGACAAATTTGCCGGTGTCCTGCTCCAGGCCCAGTTCCTTCTGGAGGGCCAGCTTGTTGGCCATCTTGTGGTCAAGCACGTTGCCCAGACTGTAGTTTTCCGCCAGGGCGGGGTCGGTCTCCGGGTTCCACATACCGTAGTCAATACCGTTGACAATGCCCCGGAGCTTGTGGCTGTGATAGCGCAGGTGATCCTCCAGCCGCTCGCCGTACTCACTGGTCTGGATCTCCCAGGCGTAGGTACCGCTGACGGTGGTGATCCGGTCGGCGTAGGCCAGGCCGCCTTTTAGCATATTGGCCTCCACCCAGTCCTGCTTCAACGCGCCCATGCCGAAGGCCTCGTCAGGCAGACCAGACCAGTACTTGATGGTGGGGATATTGTACACGCCCTGGAAGCGGAGGTTGTGGATGGTGATTACCGATCTGGCCCGGCCCACCGGGGAATCCTTGAACAGGGTACGCAGATACACCGGCACCAGAGCCGCCTGCCAGTCGTGGCAGTGGACCACGTCGGGAATCCAGTTCATGTAGTTCAGGGCAGCCAGGGCGGCCTTGCTGAAAAAGCAGTACTTGGGGATATCGTCCACCAGATTGGTATAGGGATTGCCCCAGGAGAAGAACTCCTCGTTGTCAATGAAGTCGTACACCACGCCGTCCCAGATGTACTCCATGATCCCCACATAGTAGCTGCGGCCGGTGTTGCCCAGGTCCATGTAGAATTCGCCGCGGTAGATCATCTTGTTCTGATACTCCTGGGGAATGCAGGCATAGCGGGGCAGGATCACCCGGACGTCACAGTTCAGCCGGGCCAGCTCCCGGGGCAGGGCGTACATCACATCTCCCAGACCGCCTGTCTTTACAAAGGGATGGCACTCCGAGCCGATGAAGGCCACGCTCCGGCGGGGCAGGTTGGGCTCTTCCATCACCGGGGCAGGCTCCGCCACCGCAGGGGTGCTTTCCGGCTCGACCACAGGAGCCTTTGCCTTCCGCTTGTCGGCAGAGGCGGCCTTCTTCTTGGTAGCCGCCGTCTTTTTGGCGGGTTCGGCCTTTTTCGCGGTGGAGGCCGTCTTTTTAGCAGGCTCCGCTTTTTTCGCGGTGGGGGCTGCCTTTTTGGCAGGCTCGGCTTCCTTCGCGGCAGGAGCCGCCTTCTTGGCAGGCTCAGCTTCCTTTGCCACGGGGGCCGTCTTCTTGGCAGGCTCAGTTTCCTTCGTGGCAGGGGCCGCCTTTTTGACAGGCTCGGCTTCTTTGGCGGCAGGGGCCGCCTTTGGGGCGGGCTCAGCCTCTTTCGCGGCAGGAGCCGTCTTTTTCTTTGCGGCGGCTGTCTTTTCCGGGGCAGGCGCAGCCTCCTTCGCAGTGGAGGCGGGGCTTACTGCGGCGGGAATCTCCTTTTCCACAGGCTTCTTTTCAGCCGCAGCCTTTTTTACGTTCGCGGAGTCCGATTTTTCCCGTGCCATTCTAATTCTCCCTTTCACATATGATCCGAATGACAAAGCCCCTGCCACTTCAGAGATCTGCGTGCTCAATGCAGAGGCAAAATTTGCTGACGCTAAAAATATAACACATCTACGCTCATTTTTACAGTCCTTTTTGGTATATCCCAGCTGCAAATCCATAATTTTACTAAAGCATGATACATCTGAGTGGATTGTTCCAGTTTTTTGCTTCACAGGGCAGAATAAAAAGACCCCCGGGCTGTTGCCCGGGGGTCTTTTTGGTGATCAATTACTTGTACAGCTCCACCTCGTCAACACAAGCTCCACATCCCTCGCTTCGCCGCATACGGCAAAGCTCCCTCGTTCCGCTGTGTCTCCTCTCCCATGGACAGTCACACGGTTCGACTGCCCATGGGTTCCCAACAGGTGCTCCCAACGCTCCTTGGCGGCCAGGCCCAACGGGGCCATAGCCCCGTTGGGGACCCTTTGATTTGATCTGTTCGGCGGAAATGAATTCCGCCGGCATCAAGGTTTTGGGCCGCAGGCCCAAAACGCTTGCACGGCGCATAGCGCCGCCCCATCTGCGATGTGGCCCACGAAGAGGCCGCAAACAAGAAAGGGCCCCGGGGTAAACCCGGGGCCCTTGGCGGTAAAACTTACTTGTACAGCTCCACCAGACGGGTCAGGTGCTCCCAACGCTCCTTGGCAGCCTCTTCGTTCTGAGCGAAGAGCTCCTTGGCGCGCTCGGGGAAGGCACGGGTCAGGGAGGAGTAACGAGCCTCGTTCATCAGGAACTCCTGATAGCCGCCAGCGGGGGCCTTGGAGTCCAGAGTGAAGGGGTTCTTGCCCTCGGCCTTGAGAGCGGGGTTGTACCGGAACAGGTTCCAGTAGCCGCAGTCCACAGCCTTCTTCATCTCCTGCTGGCAGTTGGCCATGCCGCCCTTGATGGAGTGCATCTCACAGGGAGCGTAGCCGATGACCAGGGAAGGACCATGATAGGCCTCGGCCTCGGTGATGGCCTTCAGGGTCTGGTTGGGATTGGCGCCCATGGCGATCTGAGCCACATAGACGTAGCCGTACTGCATGGCGATCTCAGCCAGGCTCTTCTTGGGCTGGGTCTTACCGGCAGCGGCGAACTGAGCCACCTGGCCGATGTTGGAGGACTTGGAAGCCTGTCCGCCGGTGTTGGAGTACACCTCGGTATCGAACACGAAGATGTTGACGTCCTCACCGGAGGCGATGACGTGATCCAGGCCGCCGTAACCGATGTCGTAGGCCCAGCCGTCGCCGCCGAAGATCCAGACGGACTTCTTGTTCAGGTACTCCTTCTCCTTCAGGATCTCACGAACCAGGGTGCAGGCCTCGCAGGTGCAGCCCTCGCGCTGGCCGATAACGGCCTCCATGGCGGCGATGTAAGCCTTAGCGGCCTCGCCGTTGGCAATGCCATCATCCATGGTGTCCAGCCACTTCTGGCCGGCAGCCACGATGCCCTCGTCGGTGTAGTCCAGGGCGATCAGCTTGCGGGTATGGTCAGCCAGGCGGTCACGGATGGCCTTCTGGCCCAGGAACAGGCCCAGACCATGCTCGGCGTTATCCTCGAACAGGGAGTTGGCCCAAGCGGGACCCTTGCCCTCCTTGTTGACGGTGTAGGGAGAGGTAGCAGCGGGGCCGCCCCAGATGGAGGAACAACCGGTGGCGTTGGAGACGAACATCCGGTCGCCGCACACCTGAGTGATCAGGCGGGCATAGGCGGTCTCAGCACAGCCGGCGCAGGAGCCGGAGAACTCAAGCAGAGGCTGCTTGAACTGGCTGCCCTTGACAGTGGCAATATCCTCCACGTCGGCCTTGGGGGCAACCTTGGCCACCATGTAGTCGAAGACTTCCTGCTCGGCAGCCTGGGACTCCTGGGGCTTCATGGTCAGAGCCTTCACGGGGCAGGTGCTCACGCAGACGGTGCAGCCCATGCAGTCCAGGGGGCTGACAGCCAGAGCGAACTTGTACACGCCCTTGCCCTTGCCGGCCTTGATGTCCACGATCTTCGCCTGAGCGGGGGCGTTCTTGGCCTCCTCCTCGGTGAGGGCGAAGGGACGGATGGTGGCGTGGGGGCAGACATAGGAGCACTGGTTACACTGGATACACTTGGAGGCATCCCACTCGGGCACGGACACGGCCACGCCGCGCTTCTCGTAAGCGGCAGCGCCCTGCTGGAAGGTGCCGTCCTCGTGGCCGTTGACAAAGGCGGAAACAGGCAGGCTGTCGCCGTCCATGCGGCCCACGGGCTCCATGATCTCCTTGACCATCTTCACGGTCTCGGCCTTGCCCTCCAGGTGCTCGGCAACAGGCTTGTCCTCGGCGGTAGCCCAGGAGGCGGGCACCTCGAACTTGTGGAAGGCGGTGGCGCCGGCGTCGATGGCCTTGTGGTTCATGTCAACCACGTCCTGGCCCTTCTTCAGGTAGGAGTGGGTAGCGGCGTCCTTCATGTACTGGATGGCCTCGGCCTCGGGCATCACCTTAGCCAGCTTGAAGAAAGCGGACTGCAGGATGGTGTTGGTACGCTTGCCCATACCGATCTCGATGGCCAGGTCGATGGCATTGATGGTGTAGACCTGGATGTTGTGCTCGGCGATGTAGCGCTTGGCCTCGGCGGGCATATGGTGATCCAGCTCCTCATCGCTCCACTGGCAGTTGATCAGGAACACGCCGCCGTCCTTCACGTCGCGGACCATGGGGAAGCCCTTGACAATGTAAGCAGGCACATGGCAGGCCACGAAGTCGGCCTTGTTGATGTAGTAGGGAGCGCGGATGGGCTGATCGCCGAAGCGCAGGTGGCTGATGGTCACGCCGCCGGTCTTCTTGGAGTCATACTGGAAGTAAGCCTGGACATACTTGTCGGTGTGGTCGCCGATGATCTTGATGGAGTTCTTGTTGGCGCCCACGGTGCCGTCGCCGCCCAGCCCCCAGAACTTGCACTCGATGGTGCCGGGAGCAGCGGTGTTGGGAGCGGGCTTCTCCTCCAGAGAGGTGAAGGTCACGTCGTCCACGATACCCACGGTGAACTGACGCTTGGGCTGATCCTTGGTCAGCTCCTCATACACGGCGAACACGTTGCTGGGCGGGGTGTCCTTGGAGCCCAGACCGTAGCGGCCGCCGATGATGGTAGCCTGACGGCCGGCGTTGGCGAAGGCGGTAACCACATCCAGGTACAGAGGATCGCCCTGAGCGCCGGGCTCCTTGGTGCGGTCCAGCACAGCGATCTTGGTGGCGGTGGCAGGAATGGCCTCCAGCAGCTTGTCGGCGCGGAAAGGACGATACAGGCGGACCTTCACCAGGCCGACCTTCTCGCCGTGAGCGTTCAGGTAGTCGATGACTTCCTCAGCCACGTCGCAGATGGAACCCATGGCGATGATGACGCGGTCAGCGTCGGGAGCGCCATAGTAGTTGAACAGCTGATAGTTGGTGCCCAGCTTGGCGTTGACCTTGCCCATGTACTCCTCGACGATGCCGGGGATAGCGTCGTAGTACTTGTTGGCAGCCTCGCGGTGCTGGAAGAAGATGTCGCCGTTCTCGTGAGAACCGCGCATCACAGGATGCTCGGGGTTCAGGGCGCGCTTACGGAAAGCTTCCACAGCGTCCATGTCCACCATGTCCTTCAGGTCATCGTAGTCCCAGATAGCGATCTTCTGGATCTCGTGGGAGGTACGGAAGCCGTCGAAGAAGTTCAGGAAGGGAACGCGGCCCTTGATGGCGGCCAGGTGGGCAACGGCGCCCAGGTCCATAACCTCCTGGGGATTGGACTCACACAGCATGGCAAAGCCGGTCTGGCGGCAGGCCATAACGTCGGAGTGATCGCCGAAGATGTTCAGCGCGTGGGTGGCCACGGTACGGGCGGACACGTGGAACACGCAGGGCATCAGCTCACCGGCCAGCTTGTACATATTGGGGATCATAAGCAGCAGGCCCTGAGAAGCGGTGTAAGTAGTGGTCAGGGCACCGGCGGCCAGGGAGCCGTGAACGGTACCGGCGGCGCCAGCCTCAGACTGCATCTCCACCACGTTGACGGTAGTGCCGAAAATGTTCTTCCGGCCCTGAGCGGCCCACTGGTCCACGTTGTCGGCCATGGGGCTGGACGGAGTGATGGGGTAGATGCCCGCCACTTCGGTGAAGGCGTAAGACACGTGGGCGGCTGCGGTGTTACCGTCCATGGATTTCAGCTTTCTAGCCATTGAAACGATTCCTCCTTGTTCGTTGTTCCAGGGCAATGGGAATCGGTCCCCGCCTCTCCCAAAGACCGGGCCGGATTCCCATTACCCTGGCTTTTTCCCCGCTTACCGGAAAGAAACTTTCCCGGAGCGCCTTCATTGTAACACCATCCAAACCGTTTGTAAATCAAATCTTACTTATCTATGAAAATTTTCTTCAAATTCTCAAATTCCTAGGAATACACCCGGTTTTACCGCTTTTACTCGAAAAAAATTCAGAACTCCCTTTTTTCTGCTGAACCGCCCGTACTAGACTTCATATTCTGGAAAATTGCCGTCTTTGGAAGCCCCTCTCTCCTGTTTTGCAGACTGTCAGACAACCCGTACCTGTCCCTCCGCTCTGGCAGCAGACGCCCTTATGTGCTATAATTTAATATGGTATAAGATTACAGCCCCCGGAGCCGCGGCCCGGGGCGGAAAGAAGGCGACAGGCCATGCTGTGTGAAGTGCGTTCCCTGGGGCTCACCGGCATCTCAGGCTATGAGGTGCGGGCGGAGTGCGACCTGTCCGGCGGGCTGCCCGCCTTTGAGATCGTAGGCCTGCCCGACGCGGCGGTGAAAGAGGCCCGGGACCGGGTACGCGCCGCCATCAAAAACTGCGGCTTCTCCTTCCCGGTTTCCCGCATTACCGTCAATCTGGCCCCGGCGGACCGTAAAAAGGGAGGCACGGTATATGACCTGCCCATCCTGGTAGGTATCCTGGCGGCGGGAGAGCAGCTCCGCCTGCCGGCCCACCCCTGCGCCTTCGTGGGAGAGTTGTCCCTGTCCGGGCAGCTGCGGCCCATCCCCGGTATGCTGCCCATGGCCCTGGCCGCCGTTCGGGCGGGTATCAAGGATCTGTACGTCCCCGCCTCCTCCGCTGCTGAGGCCACCCTGGCGGTTGGGCTGAACGTCTACCCGGTGGAGAGCGTCTCCCAGTTGGTGGCCCACCTGCGGGAGGAGACCCCCATCCTCCCCGCCGACCCCTGGACGCCGGGGGATTCGGTGGAGGCGGAGCTGGACTTTGCCGACGTGAAGGGCCAGGAGAACGGCAAGCGGGCTCTGGAGATCGCCGCCGCGGGAGGCCACAACCTTTTGATGGTTGGCCCGCCGGGCTCGGGCAAGTCCATGCTGGCCCGCCGCCTGCCCTCCATCCTGCCCGACATGACCCGCCGGGAGGCTCTGGAGTGCACCGAGGTCCACTCGGTGATGGGTCTGACCAGCGAGGACCAGCCCCTGCTCACCCGGCGGCCCTTCCGGGCCCCCCATCATACTGTCTCCGCCATGGGCATGGCAGGCGGAGGCTCCACTCCCCGGCCGGGAGAGATCTCCCTGGCCCACAACGGGGTGCTCTTTCTGGACGAGCTGCCCGAGTTCCATAAGGAGGTACTGGAGACGTTGCGCCAGCCCCTGGAGGACGGGGTGGTGCAGATCAGCCGGGTAGCGGGCACGGCGGTTTTTCCCGCCCGGTTCATGCTGGTGTGCGCCATGAACCCCTGCAAATGCGGCTGGTACGGCACCGACCGGTGCCGCTGCTCCCCCCAGGCGGTGGACAAGTACCTGAGCCGGCTGTCGGGTCCTCTGCTGGACCGGATCGACCTGTATGTGGAGGTACCCGCTCTGGACTTTGACCAGCTGTCCCGGCGGTCCGACGCGGAGCCCTCCGCCGTTATCAAGGCCAGAGTGAACGCCGCCCGGGCCATCCAAACCGTTCGCTTCGGGCCGGAGGGTCCCGACTGCAACGCCCATATGGGGCAGCAGGAGCTCTCCCAGTTCTGCCGGCTGGACGAGGCGGGCACCGCCCTTATGAAAGGGGCCTTCGACCGCATGGGCCTGACCGCCCGCAGCTACGACCGCATCCTCCGGGTGGCCCGCACCATCGCCGATCTGGATGGGGCGGAGCACATCGGGGTGGACCACCTGGCCGAGGCCATCCAGTACCGGGAGAGCGCCTCCCTGAGGCGGTAGGCCTAATAAGCACAACAAAAAATGCGGCCCGGAACAGAATTTGTTCCGGGCCGCATTTTATTTTAAAACTTGGTGCCGCCAAACTCGTGGAAGGTGAGGTTCTTGTTGCGCTCCTCGGTCCAGTTGATGGCCCACTGGGATCCGAACAGCAGCAGCTGGTTACCCTTGTAGTCCTCCACCAGCTTGGTGTCGGTGCCCAGGTTCAGGTCCTCCTCCTTCACCGGCTGGCCGTCCTCGGTCTCGATCCACCGCAGGTACTCGTAGGGCAGACCCTCCATGTAGAGGTCCACGTTGTACTCGTTCTTCAGCCGGTACTCCAGCACGTCGAACTGCAGGGTACCCACCACGCCCACAATGACCTCCTCCATGCCGGAGTAGGGGGTCTTGAAGATCTGGATGGCGCCCTCCTGGGCGATCTGCTCCATGCCCTTCAGGAACTGCTTGCGCTTCATGGTGTCCAGGGAGCGCACCCGCTTGAAGTGCTCGGGGGCGAAGGTGGGGATGGGGTCAAACTTGAACTTCTTGGAGGCGGTGCACAGGGTATCACCGATGGAGAAGATGCCGGGATCAAACACGCCGATGATGTCGCCGGCGTAGGCCTCCTCGATGATCTCCCGCTCGGCAGCCATCAGCTGCTGAGGCCGGGACAGGCGGATCTTCTTGCCACCCTGGACGTGGTAGACCTCCTTGTCCGCCTCGAACTTGCCGGAGACGATGCGCATGAAGGCGATCCGGTCCCGGTGGGCCTTGTTCATGTTGGCCTGGATCTTGAACACGAAGGCGGAGAAATTGTCGTCCATGGAGTCGATGACTTCCTCCCCCGCCTTCCGGGGCAGCGGGGCGGTGGTCATCTGGAGGAAGTGCTCCAGGAAGGGCTCCACGCCGAAGTTGGTGAGGGCGGAGCCGAAGAACACGGGAGACAGCTTGCCGTGGCGCACCCGGTCCAGGTCGAACTCAGCGGCGGCGCCGTCCAGCAGCTCGATCTCATCATTGAGCTGCTGATGGAGCCGCTGGCCGATAAGTCCGTCCAGGTTGGGGTCCCCCAGCTCCACCTCGGTGGCGGTGGCGGCTTTGGCGCCGCCGTTGGAGGTGAAGTGGATGATCTTCCGGCTGCCCCGGTCGTACACGCCCTTAAAATCCTTGCCGCAGCCGATGGGCCAGTTGACGGGGTAGGTCTCGATGCCCAGCTCCTTCTCCAGCTCTTCCAGCAGCTCGAAGGAGTCCCGGGCCTCCCGGTCCATCTTGTTGATGAAGGTAAAGATGGGAATATCCCGCATGGCGCACACCTTGAACAGCTTCCGGGTCTGGGCCTCCACGCCCTTGGCGGCGTCGATGACCATGACGGCGGAGTCGGCGGCCATCAGGGTGCGGTAGGTGTCCTCGGAGAAGTCCTGGTGGCCGGGGGTGTCCAGGATGTTGATGCAGTAGCCCTCGTACTGGAACTGCATGACGGAAGAGGTGACCGAGATGCCGCGCTGCTTCTCGATCTCCATCCAGTCGGAGGTGGCGGCACGGGTGTTCTTCTTGCCCTTGACCTGACCGGCCTGGGCAATGGCTCCGCCGTAGAGCAGGAACTTTTCCGTCAGGGTGGTCTTACCGGCGTCGGGGTGGGAAATGATGGCAAAGGTTCTGCGCCGTTTGATTTCAGATTCGTATTGAGACAAGGTATGGTTCCTCCTTGTAATAATATCAAAAAACAACGTAGGGGCGGCCCTTATGGCCGCCCGTTTTTACGGCGGACTGAGCCGTTTCACCGCCGCCGGGATATCCGCAAAAGCATTCACATGGGGCACCTCATGGTCGATGTGGCCGAAGCCGTAGGCGGCGTGAAGGAAGGGCACCTCCGCCTGGGTGGCGGCGTTGTAATCTCCCTGGGTATCCCCGATGTACAGGGGCTTTTTCAAGCCGTTGCGCTGTACCACCAGGGCAATGTTGTCCCCCTTGGGCTTGCCGGTACGGCCTGGGTTTTCATAGTCAGTGAAATACTTCCCCATCCCATGGGCCTGGAAAAAGGCCTCGATGTAGCCGTCCTGGCAGTTGCTGACGATAAACAGGGGGTAGTCCCGGGCCAGGATCTCCAGGGTCTCAGGCACCTGGGGATAGAGGATGCCGCCGTGGCGGGCCACATGGGCGTTCTCCTCTTTCAGCAGTCCGTCCAGCAGGGGCTGGATCTCCTTCCAGTCCAAATCGGGCAGCAGCTTCTTCACAATATCGGGCAGCAGCATCCCCATACAGCCGATGAGCCGGGGCCGGGTGATCTGCCCGGCATACTGGGGCGCGATCCGCTCCAACACCCGGTTCCAGGACAGACAGATGGAGTCCACCGAATCCCACAGGGTGCCGTCCAGATCAAATAACAGTCCGTCAAACAAGAAAAAGCGCCTCCCGCTGAAATACATACTCTGATACTATATCATACCCGCCGCAGGCATTTCAAGCCTGCCGCCTCCGCCTTTTTGCACAAAAAGTCCCCGCCCGCCGGAATGTCCGGCGGGCGGGGCGGTATGAGGGGAATGGAAAGAGAGAGGGAAACTCAGGCAGGCAGGGGCACCGCCGCCAGGGGCTGCTGGAAGCAGCGTCGGGGCAGCTCGGATACGGCGGCGCAGGCGGCCTTCCAGGCCTCCTCCCCGGACAGATCCATCCGGGTCTGGAGATCGGTGGCCAGCCGTCCGGCCTGACCGGCCAGCTCCCGGGCCAGTGCCCGGCCCAGGCCGGTCAGGTGGATCTTGCCGTAGCGCTCCTTATCCACCAGGTTTTTGTCAATGAGGATGGACATCATACTGGTGACCGACGCCCGGGAGACCGCCAGCGACGCGGCAATGTCCTTGGAGGAGACCTCCAGCCGGACTTGGGAGAGGTCATAGATGGTCAGCAGATAGCGGATGTTGGTGTTGGTCAGTTCCATGGTATGCTCCTTCCTAGCGTTTGGCGGGTTCTTCCCGGCCGGGGTGGCACATACCGGAGCATCCGCAGCTCCCGCAGGAGCCGCCGCAAGAGCAGCTGCTCTTGCCGTGGCGCCGGTTGTGGATGCCCCGGGCCACAATGGCCGCGCAGACAGCCGCAATGGCCAGACTGATGAGAATCGTGGGTAGCATAAAGATGCTCCTTTCTTTGATGGGATGGGCGGGCCGCCTTACTTGGCAGCGGCCACCGCCCGCAGGTTGATACCGGACTCCTCATACTTGTTCTTGCGCACCAGCAGGTAGATGAGGCCCGCCAGGCAGATGAGGGCGGCCACAGTGCCCACGCCAAAGGCCACCTGGCCCAGAATGAGTCCGCCGATCTGGTAGACGATGAGGGAGATCACATAGGCAAAGCCGCACATATAGCCGATGGCGGCCAGGGTCCACTTGGGGCTGTTCATCTCCCGCTTGATGGCGCCCATGGCGGCGAAGCAGGGGGCGCACAGCAGGTTAAAGATCATGAAGGAGTAGGCGGAAATGGCAGTGAAGGCGGCAGCCATATCCACGGTCAGGTTGCCCGGGAAGAGCACGCCGAAGGTGGAAACAACCTCCTCCTTGGCGATGAGGCCGGTGACCACCGCCACGGTGGCCTCCCAGAAGCCGAAGCCCAGGGGCGCAAAGATAAAGGACACGGCGTGGCCCACAGCGGCCAGCAGGGAGTCGTTGTTGTCCTCCACCATCTGGAACACGCCGTCCACAAAGCCGAAGCCCTGGAGGAACCACAGAATGATGGAAGAAAGCAGGATGACGGTACCGGCCCGCTTGATGAAGGACCAGCCACGCTCCCACATGGCCCGCAGCACATTGCCGGCAGCGGGGGCGTGGTAGGCGGGCAGCTCCATAACGAAGGGGGCGGGATCACCGGCGAAACCCTTCGTTTTCTTCAGAATGATGCCGGAGATCACCACCGCCGCCACACCGATGAAGTAGGCGGAGGTAGCCACCCAGGCGGAGCCGCCGAACAGGGCTCCGGCAAAGAGGGCAATGATGGGCATTTTGGCGCCGCAGGGGATGAAGCCGGTGGTCATGATGGTCATGCGCCGGTCCCGCTCCTGCTCAATGGTGCGGGAGGCCATGATGCCGGGCACGCCGCAGCCGGTAGCCACCAGCATGGGGATGAAGCTCTTGCCGGACAGGCCGAAGCGGCGGAAGATCCGGTCCATGATGAAGGCGATACGGGCCATATAGCCCACGTCCTCCAGAATGGCCAGCAGCAGGAAGAGCACCAGCATCTGGGGCACGAAGCCCAGCACGGCCCCTACGCCGCCGATGATGCCGTCCAGGATCAGGGACTGGAGCACCGGGTGAGCGTTGATGGCAGTAAGCGCGCCCTCGGCCAGTACAGGGATGCCGGGTACCCAGGTGCCGTAGTCGTTGGGATCGGGCTCGGACACCTGGAGGGCGGCCTGATAGGCCTCCTCGGTGACGGGCACCACGGTGGTCTCGCCGGTCTCGTCATCGTAGAAGTAGACCTCGCTGTCGCCGGCCTCATAGCCCGCGATCATGGTGGAAGCCTCCTCCCAGGCGCCGGAGGCCTCTTCCCAGGCCTCGGTGTCGGCGGTGAAGGGGACAAACCAGCCGTCGCCGAACAGTCCATCGTTGGCCCACTCGGTGGCCCTGGTGCCCAGCGCAAAGGCGCTGCCGCCCATGGCGATGGCGTACACCAGGATCATCACCGCCACAAAGATGGGCAGAGCCAGGATGCGGTTGGTCACCACCCGGTCGATCTTGTCGGAGGTGGTCATGGAATGGGCGGCCTTCTTCTTTTTCACGGCCTTGCCCACCACGGAGCTGATGTAGACGTAGCGCTGGTTGGTGATGATGCTCTCGGCGTCGTCGTCCAGTTCCCGCTCGCAGTCGGCAATGTGGGCCTCCAGATGCTCCTTCAGCTCGCCGGTGAGGTTGAGGGTCTCCAGCACCTTCTCGTCTCGCTCAAAGACCTTGATGGCGTACCAGCGGAGATAGCGCTCCTCCACCAGGTCGGCGATGGACTCCTCAATGTGGGCAATGGCGTGCTCCACGCTGCCGGTGAACACATGGGGCAGCTCGCCGGCCTTCTTGGTCTTGGCCAGCACCACCGCCCGCTCGGCGGCCTCCTTGCCGCCCTCGCCCTTCAGGGCGCTCATCTCCACCACCTGGCAGCCCAGGGCGCTGCCCAGCTTCTGGAGATCGATCACATCCCCGTTCTTGCGCACCAGGTCGATCATGTTCACCGCCACCACCACCGGGATGCCCAGCTCAATGAGCTGGGTGGTGAGGTACAGGTTGCGCTCGATGTTGGTGCCGTCCACAATATTCAGGATGGCGTCCGGCTTCTCGTTCACCAGATAGTTCCGGGCCACCACCTCTTCCAGGGTGTAGGGGGACAGGGAATAGATACCGGGCAGGTCCTGGATCACCACATCCTTGTGGCCTTTCAGCTTGCCCTCCTTCTTTTCCACCGTCACGCCAGGCCAGTTGCCCACGTATTGGCTGGAGCCGGTCAGGGCATTGAACAGGGTGGTTTTACCGCAGTTCGGGTTGCCCGCCAGCGCGATCTTCAACTCCATCTTCTTACTCCCTTCTTGATTAGCGTTAGCTAACCATTAGTCTGAAAAATAGCCTTCCCCCATGGGAAGGCGGGCGCACAGTGTGCGCCCCTACGGGCTGCCAAATAGCCCTTACGCAATCTCAATCATTTCGGCGTCGGCTTTGCGTACGCTCAGCTCATAGCCCCGCACGTTCAGCTCCATGGGGTCCCCCAGGGGAGCCACCTTCCGGATCTGGATGGCCACACCCTTGGTGATGCCCATATCCATGATGCGGCGCTTCACCGCGCCCTCGCCGTGGAGGCGTACTACCGTGACGGTGTCCCCCACCTTGGCGTCCTTCAAAGTTCTCATTGCTCTGCTCCTCTCAGATCATGATTCGTCCGGCCATATTCCGGTCCAGGGCAATGCGGCTGTCCTTGACCTGCACGATCAGGTTCCCGCCCAGTTTACTAACCACAGTCACCGTGGCATCCATAACAAAGCCCAGTTCAGCCAGGTGCTGACGCAGTTCATCCTTCCCCGTGATTTTCCGGATGGTGACCGGTTCGCCCTGCTGTGCCAGTGTCAGCGGCATCATAGTTCCTCCCTCCCAACGGCGGTCTGTCCGCCTATGGTCTTTTTCACGGTTAGCTCTCGCTAACCTCCTCGGTGAGTATGAGTTTACATCAACTAACCACCGTTGTCAATCCCCTTTTTTAAATTTTTCCTTTAAGTTCTTGCCCGCGCCTTGATTCGTACATCAGTTCGATTTATAATAAGGTCAGACTTTATAAGGAGGTGCCGCCCTGTGAAGCAGGTCAAAATTACGGTATTGCGCAAGCAGCTTTATTCCGATCTGGTCTGCCGCTATCTGACAGAGCCGCCGGAGGAATGTGTCTGTGATTTCTTTGAGGAGGGAGACACGTTTCTGTATACCGGCGGAGCGGAGATGCCGGCGGGGTTCTGCCCCTGGGCCTGGATCGACATTTACCGCTCGGTCTCTGCCCTGTCCTGCGGAGCCACCTACACCCCCTGGCAGAAGGAAGAGGGAGCCACGGTGGTATGCTGTACCGACGGCATCCGCCCGGTCACCTTTTTGCTGGAGGCGGTGGACCCGTCTTAAAAAAATCGGGCGGCCATAAAGGCCGCCCCTACGAGGTATCTTGTGTAGGGGCGGCCTTTATGGTCGCCCGCATCATACTAGGATTGTTTCAGGACAGAGAACCGTTAAGCACCGCGGTCCACCCCTTCTCCCCTGCCTGGGGCGTGCCCTTGAAATCCCGGTCAAACCAGAGAGGCACCGGAGCGTCCTCCCGGATGGCCTGGAAAAAGGCGTCGATCTGCTGGGTGGTCTCATCCACCGCACCCTCCAGCAACCGGTCCAGATCGGCGCTGCTCTCCAGGGAGGCGGGATGGGGGGTCTCCTTCAGGGCCACATCCTTGGCGGACTGGATGGGGAGCATCCGGCTCACCGCGCCGATGACCTTGCCCCGGCGGGTGCCGCAGGAGCGGGCAAAGAAGCCCAAGTAAAAATTCATGGCCCGGTAGGCCCGGCGAACCTGCCGGGGAGAGGCGTGGATATAGGCACAGGCAGCGGCGTCCCACACCTGG
Source organism: Flavonifractor sp. An112 (assembly GCF_002161085.1). Lineage (GTDB taxonomy): Bacteria > Bacillota > Clostridia > Oscillospirales > Oscillospiraceae > Flavonifractor > Flavonifractor avicola. The sequence continues at coordinate 21,852 of NZ_NFLU01000018.1, forward strand.
CTTCCCTTCTGGGGCGGGGTGGGCAGATGGGCCTGGCTGACGGTATCCAGGCCGTCGCTCTCCATCAGCATCCGGTCGAACTCTCCCTCCATGGCCATGTGGGAGATGGGGCCGTCGGCGGCCCGCTCGTCCACATAGCCGTGACAGGCGCTGTCCAGGGCCAGGTGGCACAAAAATCCGGCGCCATAGCCCACCGACATGGGCACACCCTCCTCAATGGCCTGGCGCAGCCGCTCCACCGCGGGCAGGGCGGAGTTGCGGTGCATCCTAACCCCCTCCCGCCGGACAGCGTTGGGTCGGATGGGCTGGTAGAAAAACAGCGGATCGGGACCCAGGCAGCCCAGATCAAAGGCCTCCCGCTCCTCATCGATGACCTGGGCCAGAGGCTGAGGCAGCCCGCCCAGTACTTTATCTCCAAATTTTAGATGCGCGTAGTAATTTGGCATAGTTCCGTCGATTCCCTCCTGTCACAGTCCATAGCGATCCATTATATGTGCTTATTGTATCACGCTGTGTCAGGGAGAGAAAGCAGAAAAATGTTAAATCTTTTTCCATATAAAAAGGAGCGCGCCGCTGCGGCGCGCTCCTTTGGGTGGATTCAGGAGAAGGAGATGTCGTAGATGCCGAACTCATGGTTCCAGCCGCTGGTGCCCTCCACGTTGAGAGTCTCCAGCCGCACATTGGCAGCGTGGTCCAGGGGGATGGTGATGGTCTGGGGGGCGTCGCTCCAGTCAATGGTATAGGTCTCGGCCAGCTCGCCGTCCAGGTACACGTCCAGGCTGATCTTGTACTCCTTGGAGCCGTCCACATGGCCGATGGTAAAGGTCATGGTGTCATACTGGAGGTTGGTGTTCCAGATGGCGTAGCCCTCATTCTTGTAGCCGCCCGACATCTGGACACCCTGAGCAATTTTGTTGCCGGAAATGGTCATATAGCTCTTGGGATCGCTGCCGTCAAAGATTTTGGTATTGGTGCTCACCTGATAGGGGGGCAGCTTCTTCATCCAGTCGGTGGCCTGGCCGGGCACCTCGCCCACATAGACGGTGGCGGTGCTGCCGTCCCAGGTGACCTCCTTGCCCAGAGCCTCACCGATGGCGCGGACAGGCAGATAGGTGGTGCCGCTGCTGGCAAAGGGCTCCACAACCTTGCCGTTGGCGTCCTTGGGGGTGACCTCCACCCCGTCCACCACGATCTTGATACCCATGTAGTTGGCTTCGATCATCTTGGTGGTGACGGTACTGGCCGCCACAGCCGTCCCGCACAACAGGGCGGCAACAGCAGCGCCAGCCAGGATACGTTTACGCAGCGTCTTTTTCTACAGATTTCCTCCCTTTTTGATCTCCGCTCCGGCATGGAGGGCGGTTTCTTCCAAAACGGCTCTGGCCGGTTTGTCAGGGCCTGTTTCAGACAGCGCGGTCCGGAAGAATATGCTCGCTGCATATCCCTCCCCTTCCAGACATTCCAATATTTACCCCATCATTTTACCACACTAAATTTAGTTCCGCCATAGCTTTTCTTAAAAAAAGCGCGCTGCAAATTGCAGCGCGCTTTCTCTCTCGTTTTATTGGGGCTTAACCGCCCAGGTAGGCCTTCTTCACCGCCTCGTCGGCCAGCAGCTGCCGGCCCGGACCGGTCAGGGTCACCCGGCCGGTCTCCAGCACATAGCCCCGGTCGGCCACGCTCAGGGCCATCTGGGCGTTCTGCTCTACCAGCAGGATGGTGGTGCCCGCCTTGTGCAGCTCCTTGATGATATCGAAGATCTGCTCCACCAGGATGGGGGCCAGACCCATCGAAGGTTCGTCCAGCATGAGCAGCTTGGGGTTGGACATGAGGGCACGGCCCATGGCCAGCATTTGCTGCTCGCCGCCGGACAGGGTGCCCGCCACCTGCTTGCGGCGCTCTTTCAGCCGGGGGAACTGGGCGTACACCCGCTCCAGGTTGGGGGCAATAGTGGAGTTGGGCTGGGTAAAGGCGCCCATCTCCAGGTTCTCCTCCACCGTCATCTGCTGGAACACCCGGCGGCCCTCGGGCACCTGGGCCAGGCCCTGGGCCACCAGCTTGGAGGCAGGTACCGCCTGAATGGGCTTGCCCATGAACTCGATGGAGCCGGTGCGGGTATGGAGCAGACCGGAGACGGTCTGGAGGGTGGTGGTCTTACCGGCGCCGTTGGCGCCGATGAGGGTGACGATCTCCCCCTCCTCTACGTGGAAGGAGATGTCTTTCACGGCGTGGATGGCGCCGTAGTACACGTTGATGTTCTTGACGTCCAGCAATACCGCCATGGCTTATACCTCCTTCTGGTCACCCAGATAGGCCTTGATGACCTCCGGGTTGTTCTGGATCTCCGAGGGGGTGCCCTTGGCGATGATCTGGCCGAAGTTGAGCACGCAGATACCCTCACAGATGCCCATAACCAGATTCATGTCGTGCTCGATGAGCAGAATGGCGATGTGGAAGGTATCCCGGATCTTGACGATGTTGTCCATCAGCTCGGCGGTCTCGGAGGGGTTCATGCCCGCCGCCGGCTCGTCCAGCAGCAGCAGAGAGGGGTTGGTGGCCAGGGCACGGACGATCTCCAGCTTGCGCTGGGCGCCGTAGGGCAGGCTGCCTGCCTTGGCGTTGGCCAGATGCTGCATATCGAAGATGCTCAGCAGTTCCAGGGCGCTCTCATGGGCCAGCTTCTCCTTCTTCCAGTAGCTGGGCAGACGGAGGATGCCGCTCCACATGGGGTAGCGGACATGGTTGTGCAGGCCGATCTTTACGTTGTCCTCCACCGTCAGGTTGTCGAACAGGCGGATGTTCTGGAAGGTACGGGCGATACCCGCCTTGTTCACCTGAACGGTGGACATATTGTGGGTGTCGATGCCGTCCAGCAGCACGGTGCCCCGGGTGGGCTGATACACCTTGGTCAGCAGGTTGAACACGGTGGTCTTACCGGCGCCGTTAGGGCCGATGAGGCCGGCGATCTCGGTACGGCCGATGGCCATGTTGAACTCATTCACGGCGGTGAGGCCGCCGAAGTCGATGCCCAGGTGCTGGCACTCCAGGATGGGGGTCTGCTTGATGTCGCGCTCGGGGATAATATTGGGGCTGGGCACCGGGACCAGCTTGGTCTCGGGACGCTTGGGCTTACTCATGGCTGACGCCTCCCTTCTCGGCCGGCTGTTCCGGCGACTTGCGGAATTTCTCCTTGATGCCGTTGAAGAATCCGCGCATCACCGGGTTATTGGTGGCAATCATCACCAGAATGAGCACAATGGCGTACACCAGCATCCGGTACTCATCCAGGTTGATGGCACGCAGCAGCTCGGGCAGGTAGGTGAGGAAGGCGGCGGCAATGATGGAGCCGCGGATGTTGCCGATACCGCCCAGCACCACGAACACCAGCACCAGAATAGAGGTGTTGAAGTCAAACTTCTTGGGGGCCACGGAAGAGAAGTTCATGGCGTAGAGCACGCCCGCGGCACCCGCCATAACGGCGGAGGTAACGAAGGCCATCAGCTTGTACTTGGTAGCGCCGATGCCCACGCTCTCGGCGGCGATGCGGTTGTCCCGCAGGGCCATAATGGCCCGACCGGAGCGGCTGTTCACCAGGTTGAGCACCACAGTCAGGGCAATGAGCACCAGGATGAAGCCGGCGGTGAAGGAGGCCAGCTTCACGTTGGTGGTGAAGCCCATGGGCCCCTTCAGGATAGCCTTGCCGCCCTCCTCCAGGTTGAGGGCCATCTCATTCTCCAGAGAGAAGTGGAGGCCGTTCTTATCCACGCCCACATAGAGCACGTTCATGATGTTGCGGATGATCTCGCCGAAGGCCAGAGTCACGATGGCCAGGTAGTCGCCCCGCAGACGGAGCACAGGCACACCCACGATGACGCCGGCGATACCGGCCAGCACCGCGCCCACGATCATGGCCACCACCAGGCGGACCGCTCCGTTGGGAATGGCATCCTGGAGGGACATGGCGGTCACTACGCCGGAGAAGGCGCCCACACTCATAAATCCGGCGTGGCCCAGGCTCAGCTCACCGGAGATACCTACCACCAGATTGAGGGACAGAGCCATGACGATATAGGCGCAGATGGGCACCAGCTGGCCCTGCAGAGAGGAGGACAGCATATCGCCCGCATTGAGCACCTGAAGGATCACAAAGGCCGCAATGACAATGGCGTAGGTGATGGTGTTGTTGATCAGCCGTTTCCGGCCGGAAGTCAATTTCTTCATATCCCTCACCTCACACTTTCTCGCGGACGGTCTTGCCCAGCAGGCCGGCGGGCTTCACCAGCAGCACGATGATGAGCACCGCAAAGACCACCGCGTCGGAGATGTTGGTATTGATCACCTTGGCAAAGGTCTCGATGATACCCAGCAGGATGCCGCCCAGCATGGCGCCGGGGATGGAGCCGATGCCGCCGAACACGGCAGCGGTAAAGGCCTTGATGCCGGGCAGGGAGCCGGTGGTGGGCATCAGAGTCCGGTAGCTGGAGCACAGCAGCACACCGGCGATGGCGGCCAGAGCGGAGCCGATGGCAAAGGTCATGGAGATGGTGCGGTTGACGTTGATGCCCATGAGCTGAGCGGCCGCCTTATCCTCGGAGCAGGCCCGCATGGCCTTGCCCATCTTGGTCTTACTGGTGAACCAGGTGAGGGCCAGCATGATGATGATGCAAGCCAGTACGGTAACCAGAGACACATAGGTGATGTTCACACCCGAGATGGGCAGGGAGCCCTCAGGGATGACGGGGGTAAACACCTTGGGGTCCGCGCCCCACAGCAGCAGGGCGGCGTTTTGCAGGAAATAGCTGACGCCAATGGCGGTGATGAGCACCGCCAGGGAGGACGCCTGACGCAGGGGCTTATAGGCCAGTCCTTCGATAACAACGCCCAGGACGGTACACACCACCACAGCCAGCAGTACGCCCACCACAGGGGGCAGGTTGAAGCTGCCGGTGGCAAAGAAGGTCACATAGGCGCCTACCATGATGACGTCGCCGTGGGCAAAGTTCAGCATCTTTGCGATGCCGTACACCATGGTGTAGCCCAGGGCGATGATGGCGTAGACGCTGCCCAGGCTGATACCGGTGATCAGATTATTGAGGAAGCTCAAACCATTCACCTCTCTACTTGTTTTCTCTGTTCTGTGTATGGCAGAAACATCGGCGGTCCTGCGGGCTGCCGATGTTTCCACCATACATCCGATTGGGGATACATGGGGAAAAGCGGGCTGCCGGGTCCCCCCGGCAACCCGCTTCTGAGTCCCTGTTAAGCGGTAGTATTCTGCTCCAGATTACTGGGTGACGTACACGCCGCCCTCGACCTTGACCACCACGGGGGCCTTGGAAACCTCGCCGTTGGCGGACCAGGTCATGCCGGTGCCGGTCAGGCCGTCCACGCTGAAGTCGCCGGAGGTGAACTGAGCGATCAGAGCCTCGCAGATCTCCTCGGCGCTCATGTCGGCGGTAACGCCGGCAGCGGTGCAGGCCTCATAGATGGCGTACATACAGTCGTAGCCGTCAGCGGCGAACTGGTTGGGGATACCGCCGTAAGCAGCCTCATACTCGCTGACGAAGGTCTTGGTGCGCTCGTCCTCGCCCCAGGCGTTGAAGGGAGTCATGAGCATCAGGCCCTCGGCCAGGCTCTTGTCAAAGCCCTCCAGGTCCAGGATACCGTCCATACCGTCGCAGCCGAAGAAGGTGGGCTCATAGCCCATGCTCTTGGCCTGGGACAGGATCAGGGAAGCGGGGGTGTAGTAGATGGGCATGAACACCAGGTCGGCGCCGGCGTCCTTGGCGGCAGACAGCTGCACGTTGAAGTCGGTGTTGGTGTCATCGGGGAAGGTCTGAACGGTCACAACCTCCAAGCCGATCTCCTTGGCAGTGGCCTGGAAGGAGTTGTAGATGCCGGTGGAGTAGGCATCGCCGTTGTTGTAGATGACAGCGACCTTGGTGCCCAGGTTGTTGTCCTTAATATAGTTGGCGGCGGTCACACCCTGGTTGGGGTCGGTGAAGCACACCTGGAACACGTTGTCCTTGCCCGCGGTCACGTCGGTGGAAGAGGCAGAGGGAGTCAGCTGGAAGTAACGGTCATTATAGGTCTCGGCGGCCACGGCCACGCAGGGGTTGGTGGTGGTGCAGCCGTAGATGATCTTGGCGCCGTCGTCCTTCAGCTTGCCGTAGGCGTTAACAGCCTTCTCAATGTCGCCCTCGTCGTCCTGGGAGTTCAGGGAGAACTGCAGGCCGCCCAGAGCGTTGATCTCCTCAATGGCGATTTCGGCGCCCTGCTTGGTGGCCAGGCCGTAAACAGCAGCGGAGCCGGTCAGGGGGCCGATGCCGCCGATCTGAATGGTGCCTTCGGTGCTGCCGCTGGTGGTTTCATTGCCACCGGCGGGGGTATTGGCGGAGCCGCTCTCGGTGCCGCCGCCGCAGCCGGCCAGCATGGAGAAGCTGAGCGCACCCGCCAGCGCAAGAGACAGGATGCGAGACTTTTTCATCGTTCATTCCTCCTTCAAGAAGTTGTTGACAATTATATGCGTGTCGTCGGAAATTGTCAACCTTAAAAATGCACAAGGGCCGCCCCTTGGCAGGCAGCCCTTGTGTGAAGTATGAACAATTCATGAACGTAGGCAGGCATTTTCAGATAATCAGTCCGCCATTGGGGGACAAAACCTGTCCCGTGATAAAGTTTGCAGCGTCGGAAGCCAGATACCACAGGGCCTCCGCCACATCCTCCGGCCGGCCGATGCGCTCCAGGGGGGTCTCCTCCGCCAAAGCGGCCAGATCCTCGGGCCCCAGGTTGCCGTTCATCTCGGTATCAATGACCCCGGGAGACACACAGTTCACCGTGATCCCAGAGGGCCCAACCTCCTTGGCCAGAGCCTTTGTAAGCCCAATGACAGCAGCTTTTGCGGCAGAATAGGCCACCTCGCAGGAGCCTCCCACCTGTCCCCACATAGAGGACAAAGTCAAAATTTTTCCCGCCTTGCGATGGATAAAATGAGGCAGCGCCGCCCGGATGGTGTAGAACATTCCGTCCACGTTGACGGCAAACATCCGCCGCCAATCCTCGTCCGTCAGATCGCCAAATAATTTCTGCTGGGCAATGCCTGCGTTGCATATCAGAATGTCAAGTTGACAAAATTTATCCAACACATTGTCAACCATATTCCGTACCTGGGCCGAGTCTGACACGTCGGCCTGGACCGCCCAGCCGCCGATCTCCTCCGCCAGAGCCTCCGCTTTCTCTCTGGAGCGGCAGTAGTTGACCACCACCCGGTCTCCCCCGGCAGCAAACCGCCGGGCCGCCGCCGCGCCGATGCCGCGGCTTCCGCCGGTAATGAGAACTATCCGTCCTGCCATACTATTTCCTCCTTGTTCACGGCGTTTTCCTCAGTATACCAGCACTTTCCGGCCTTGAAAAGAGAAATTTCAAAAAAGTGTTGACAAGCACCTTTCTTTTCGCTATAATAGTCCATGCTGTTCGGACGATTAGCTCAGCTGGTAGAGCATCCGCTTGACGTGCGGGAGGTCACAGGTTCAAGTCCTGTATCGTCCACCAAAGCAAAGCCCTAAAGCCACAACGGTTCTAGGGCTTTTTTGCTGTCTGAAATCAGGGAATGACCCTTTAATTGACCCTTTACAGGTTCAAAACACCTTTTATGAACCCCTCCATGCGCTGGGCGCTGTCCTTCTTCATCTGTTCCGTGACATGGCCGTATACATCCAGGGTAAATGCCGCCGTGTGGTGCCCCAGGTTGCCCTGGACAGTCTTAATATCGTCCCCTGCTCGAAGGGAGGCCACGGCAAAGGTGTGGCGCAGATCGTGAAACCGGGTGGATGGGGTGCCCATCTGAGCCACAATGCGCTTGAAGCAATCATACACCGTCCGGTAAGAGAGATACCCGCCTGTCTCATTGGTGAACACCATCCCGGAGTTCTCCCACAGCGGGCCCATTTTAAGCTGCTGCTCCGCTTGTCTGGCCTTTTGGGAGCGGAGCAGCTTCATCACCCAGGGGGCAGGGGTGATGGTGCGGGGCTTGCCGTTCTTCGGTGTGGTGATGTAGTAGGCCCCGCCCTTTTTCTGTTCCCGGCGGAGCTGGCGCTTGATGGTAATGGTGCCCTTCTCGAAGTCCACACAATCCCACATGAGCCCCAGCACCTCCCCCTCCCTCATGCCGGTAAACAGGGCTACCTTATAAAGGAGTTCGTGCCGGTGCCCCTCTATGGCCTTTAGGAAGGTTGCTATCTGTTCTTCATCGAGCGGGCTTATCTCCTTTTTCTCCACCCTGGGGAGGGTGCAAGCGTCCGCCGGATTGAAGCGGATATATCCCACTGCCACGGCCTGCTGGAGCGCCTTGTGGAGGATGCCGTGGATGTTCTTTACCGACTTTGGGGACAGCGCCTTGCCCCCTTCCCGCTCGATGCTCAGACCATTGTAAAATCCCTGAATAGTATGGGTGTTCAGGGCTTCCAGCTTCACCGCACCCAGGGCGGGCTTGATGTATAGCCGTATCTGTTCCCCATAGAGAAAAGCGGTGGAGGGCTTCACGCCGCCCATATAGTCCGCCGTCCAAATGTCCAGCCATTGGCCCACCGTCATCTTGCAGGGCTCCTTATAGGTGCCGTTGTCGAGGGCGGTAGTAAGCCGGGCTAGCTTCTTCCTCACTTCCTGCTGAGTGGCTCCATAGACTGACCGCTGTATCTGTTTCCCGCTGCCAGGATCACGGCCCACAGTATAGCGGGCCTCCCATCTTCCGTCTTTTCGCTGGCGGATCGTCCCGGCCCCCTGGGCCCCTCTGGTGTTGCTTTTTCTTGGCATTGCAATTCCTCCCTTAAATTGATAGAATGGGAGGGCAGTAGGCCGCTAAGTTTACTGCCCTTTTAGCCGTCCCTGGTGTTCACAGCACCGGGGGCGGTTTTTTAATCGCTTTCGTCATAACCTTTGAGAAAATCGGACACAAGATCATTTAAAAAATCTGGAGCTTTTTCATGTTCTTTTTTAAAATCCTCATACATTTTGGTCATATCTTTAATAGCTTGTGCGAACAAATATCTTTCATATATCTCTGAATCAGGTTTAACAATGGGAATACGCATTGATGCGGAAATCTTACTTGCTACACCACCAAGCGTACCTTTATCTACCGCTCGATCATATCGTTCGACTTCTTCTTTCCTGGGCGAACGATAACCGAGAATTTCCTGATCTACATTCTCCCATGCAGATGCCGACAAATAACCAATTATATTTGCCAAAAACGTTCCATTTTCCAATATAAAGTTAAGAACAAATCGATCAGATTTGTGTTCACACAATTCTTTAAGTGTTTCTACTGCTTCACTATTAAGTCCAATGTAATTGCAGACCTGGCTCAGTTCTCCACTTAATTTCTTAGATTCGGATAATCCCAAAAGCCAATCGGAGGATACGTCAAAAAACTTTGCTATATTTTTTAACTGCTCTGCATCCGGCATAGATTGTCCACTTTTATATAAGCTAACTGTCTGTCTCTTTACACCGAGTGCAGTAGCTAACGTGTCTTGTGTAATATGCCGGTCTTTCATTAGCTCAGAAAGCCGTTTAGAAAATATCTTAAAGTCATCAGATACCACTTTTCTTGCCAAATGTCTCACCCTCATCAATAATGTCCTATTGGTATGCGTAATTGATTTCTCCGTCCTTATCAGTTGCAAGTACCTTGATGTTGCTTTATAATTATTATAGCAAACACAACGGACGTTTGCAACAACAACATGGAGGTGACTTTTAAATGAGCAACCAGGATATCAGACGCACAGCGGCAGGGGCCGGAGTGAAACTATGGCAGATTGCGGACGCTCTAGGAATGGCGGATTGCAGCTTTTCCCGGAAACTCCGCAAGGAACTGCCTGAGGATGAAAAGGAGAAAATCTTCTCTATCATCCAGCGGCTTGCAAAGGAGGTAAGCTAATGGCCGACAAATTAGACCCCCTGGCCGTCTCCCCAGCAGAGTGTGCCCGTCTGCTGGGTATCAGCAGGCCGAAGGTTTATGACCTTATCAATCAAGGTAGGTTTCCTTCCTTTAAATTAGGCAGTCGCACACTCATCAGTGTGGACGGATTGCGGGAATGGATCTCCAGACAGACACAAGCAGAGGTGAATATATGAGCAAGACAAAAAAGAACCGCCCCGGTGCTGGCACACCAGGACGGCAGACGGAAACGGGGACTTATGGCAGGGCCTCCACTTCCATTTATCAGAATACCACACAGCCAACCGGCAGACAACCGGGAATGATTGAAAAATTGCTATCCAGCGGCGCAGAGAACGCCGTGCCGCTCCAGCACCTTGTGAAACTTATGGACAAACCCGCCCGCCAAGTCCGCCAGCAGATCCAGGCGGAACGCTTGCGAGGTATTCCCATTCTATCTGACAACGAACATGGCTATTATCTACCGAAAACACAGGAAGATGTGGACAACTTCGTCCGCAGTATGCTCCACCGGGCGCATGAAATTGCCCGTGTTGCCAACACCGTGCGGCTGAGGGGGCGACGGCTTGACTAAATTTTACCCCGAAGGATTGCCCCAAGAACTGAAAGACAGCGGGCGCTGGTGCGTGTGGAGATATGAAACCCGAGAAGGCAGCGCAAAGCCCACCAAATGCCCGTACAACCCCCGGACAGGAGGCGGGGCTATGTCCAACAACCCCAGCACCTTCACCAGCTACCAGGAGGCCGTGAACGCCCTGGAGCGGGGCGGATATGATGGCCTGGGCGTTGGGGTGTTTGACGGCTTATGTGCCGTTGACATCGACCACTGCATAGCGGATGACGGCACCCCCTCCACTCTACCTTGTGCCTGTTCACCAACCACCTGCCCCGTGTGGGCAGCACTGACCCCGGCACCTGGCGGCGGCTGATCGTGGTACCCTTCCGGGCCACCATCCCCACACAGGGGAGCCGGTCAAACTATGGCGACATTCTGGTGCAAGAGGCTGGGCCGTCTATCCTGGCCTGGGCTGTCGAGGGAGCTGTGAACTTTGCACGCAACGGCTACCAACTCCAGACCCCAGATGTGGTGGAGGAAACCACCGAAGCATACCGAGGGCAAGAGGACTGGGTGGGCAACTTCCTTTCGGAGTGCTGCACCCTGGAGCCTGGGGCATGGATACCAGCCTCTAATCTATACCGCCGATACCGTGAATGGGCAGAGGGAGCGGGGGACTATGTGCGCCGACTGCCTGACTTTAACACCGCCCTGGAAAACCGAGGACTGGCCAAAAAAAGGACAAAAACCTGCAATGTATGGCAGGGAGTTGGGATGCAGTAACACCCCAAAAGGTGGAGCTACTGGGTGGAGGTGGAGCTACTTTCCTATTGTTTAAAAAAATCGGAAAAAATTAAAACCCTATAGGGACTTTTGGGGAAATAGCTCCACCATCTCCACCAAATCCAGCAATCCCTTGTGGGAGTAGGGATAGAGCCGGTGGAGGCACCTCCACCCTATCTCCACCCGGTGGAGGTACATCCCCGGTTTTCAATCTATTTAGGCATAAAACGAGGAAAAACCCATGTACTACAGATGCAACGCCGGAGGCTGGAACCGCAGCCACGGACAGGTGGAGCAAACACCCCGGCTAGATTCCTTTGAGCTGCCAATGGGCAAGCCGTGGGAGATCATATATTGCGGATGCCCTGACCGTGGAGACAAGCCGGTAGAGGTGGACGCAGAGGGCAACACAGCCCACCTTTACCTGACCGGCTGGCGGAAATGCGTGACAGTATGAACCTGGCTCTGGAGCATCCTGTCTATGCTTCCGGCCTTGAGGTCAATCATCAGACCTTCGCCGCTGATGCTGTGGACGGTAAACTTGACACTCGCTGGAGCGGCAACAAGATGAAGGTCGCTGACACCGCCGACTCCTGGATCGTGGTGGATCTGGGTGAGGATGTGTGCGACATCACTGAGGTTTCCTCCAGCTATTATGCCAAGGTATGGCCCAGCGACTATGTGGTACAAGTGGCCGGTTCTGACTTTGTACCCACCGACTACAGCACTGTCAATGTAGGTACGGTAAGCGATAAGAGCGCCTTTGAGGGCCAGAACGCCAAGGGCGCCAGCTGCTGGACCACCATCGGAACCTACACCGGTATGAGCGGCGACGGCCGCACCGATGCCCTGACTAACTTTGAAGCCGCCATTCCGGAGGGTACTCGTTACCTGCGTCTCTACTTCACCGGTATCAACCAGAGCGCTTTCGGCCACTCCATCGGCCTGAACGAGCTGGAGGTCACCGGTACCCGCTACCTGGATCCCACTGAGCCGGGCGAGCCTGAAGATGTGGTGGTGGAGACCGTAATGCCTTCCGTGGCCTACGGCCGGCTCAACACCGCGTTTGACGATCTGGAGCTGCCTGTGTGCGCCGTAGTTGCCCTGTCCGACGGCACTACCCTCCGCTTCCCCGTAGAGTGGAGCGCTAAGGGTTATGACGCCGCCTCCACGGAGCCCCAGACCCTGACCGGCACACTGGACCTGTCCGGCACCGCCATCCTCAACGAGGAGAACCTTACCGCTTCCGTAACCGTCAACCTGTCCGACGAACCCACTGTGGTCAATGTGCTGGTGAACCCCACCAGCCTGGGCGTGGACTACGGCACTTCCTTTGAGATGCTCAACCTGCCTGAGCAGGTGGTTCTGGAGCTGTCCACCGGCTTCGGTGTCGCCTGCGACGTGACCTGGGACAGCACCACCTACAACCCCAACGCCGAAGACACCCAGTACGTCCGCGGCTCCGTACTCTACAACGGCCAGACCTACGAGGCCGTCATGCCCGTGGATGTAGAGGGCGCCCCCGTGGATCCTGAGGGCCCCACCGTCTCTACTGCCTACGTCATCACCGTGGAGGACAGCGACAACGGCACTGTGACTTCCAGCCGCACCCGCGCCCCCAAGGGCCTCACCGTCACTCTGACCGTGAAGCCTGACGAAGGCTACAAGCTGGATACCCTCACCGTCACCGACAAGAACGGCAATGAGCTCAAGCTCACCGACAAGGGCAACGGCAAGTACACCTTTGCCATGCCCGCCTCTGCCGTTACTGTGGAGGCCTCCTTCACCAAGGACGATACCCCCGTGGAGACCGGCCTGCCCTTCACCGACGTGAAGACCGACGACTGGTTCTTCGAGGCTGTGAAGTACGTCTATGACAACAAGCTGATGGACGGTACTTCCACCACCACCTTTGCCCCCCTCATGACCACCAACCGTGCCATGATCGTCACCATCCTGTGGCGGCTGGAGGGTCAGCCTGAGACCGACGCCACCCTGTCCTTCACCGACGTGGAGAGCGGCGTGTGGTACACCGACGCTGTGAACTGGGCTGCCTCCAAAGGCATCGTCAAGGGCTACAGCGACACCGTGTTTGCCCCCAACGACACCGTGACCCGCGAGCAGCTGGCCACCATCCTGTACCGCTATGCTGAGTACAAGGAGTACGACGTGTCCGCCAAAGGCGACCTGACCATCTTCGCCGACGGCGCCAACACCTCCTCCTGGGCTACTGAGGCCATGGAGTGGGCGGTAGGCTCCGGCCTGCTGTCCGGCAAGGACGGCGGCAAGCTGGACCCCACCGGCACCGCCACCCGCGCGGAAGTGGCGCAGATCTTCATGAACTTTGCGCAGGGTCTGCAGAAGTAAAGATCCATGCCGGCAAGGGCGCGCTGCATCAGCAGCGCGCCCTTGTTGTTGCCAAGAACGTGGTCTGTCCCCCTCTGGACAAGATGTCCACCACTGAAGGAGACCGCTTAACCCTGGGGCATTGGCGATACCATTCAGTCAGACAAGGCGGACCAGGCCACCCACAGCGGCTGCCCGCCTCCGGTATCGGAGCGGGCAGGCAAGCCGTTCCAACGTCTCCTCCGCCTGCCGGAGGAGCTTTATGGACAAAAGCAGCCCCTCCGTACCGAACGGAGGGGCTGACGGTTATGTATGCAGTTCAGTCCCGGGTGCACAGCGCCTGGGCGCCCTTGATACACAGGGGGAAGAAGATCAGCGCGGTTATATAGGCCACCAGGAAGATAGCGGGCACTTTGGTGATCCAAAAACCAAAGAACCCCGTACCCAGCAGAAAGCCCACTTCACAGAACATCAGGATGGAGCTCATCAGCAGCACCAGCAGCAGCACGATGAAAAAGATCCGCACAAAGTATGCTCCGATACTTTCCATTTTCAGGTGAAAGGCCTTGACAAAGAAATTGCCAAAGGCAGGCAGGTCAATGAGCGTCTCCAGCGTCAGATTCAGGCAGAAACCGTAAACCATACCAACCACCAGGGCGGGAACATTCAGGTTATTGTTGACTGCCAGGTTGAAGATGGTCACCGCCAGGGTAATGAAAAAGGCCAGAAATACATTCATTACTACAGGAAAATCTTTTTTCTTACACATAATTCTTCTCCTTTTCCGTCTGTTCCGCTTACCAGCGGTCTTTCTCTTCGGCGTAGAGGGAGGGCAGGATGGCGGCCAGATGGCCGAATTCCTTCAGATTATGGGCAAACAGGCCCATGGGCACCACCGGGGGCACGCTGACGCCGTCGGGCAGCAGCTTGACCACCTGGCCGTCCACCAGGCCGTAGCCGATCCAGAAGCGGGAACGCAGCTCGATCCCGCCCTCGATCTCCCGAACCATGTGGGTCATGATGGCGGCCACACCCTGGCCGGGTACCGGTCCATGGCCGTTGGCGCACATCATAGTGGCGCAGGCGGGGGTACCAACTTTGGACTCGTCGTATCCCAGCTCATGGGGATAGCGGAAGTTCAGGATCAGCTCGTCGGGACCGCCTCCTACGTCCTCCAATACATGGTGAACGGTGCCCCAAGTTTTTTCCCGCATAGGCACGCTGGGGTCCAGCACCTTGTCCGGATTCTGCTGACGGGCGTAGAAGTGGTCCTCCGGGTCCCAGATGCGGTAGCGCATATCGTTCAGGCCGTGCCAGGCAAACCACCACTCAAACATCTCAGGAGTGACGCCGGGCATCTCAGTGCGGTTGGCCAGATAGCCGGTACCGTTTGGCATCACACAGTAGCCGGTCTCACAGGGCAGATAGCCGGGCAGGAACAAATCGTTGCGATCCTCAATCTTCAGGGCCAGAGAGGGATCAATAGGGCCGCCCTCCAAGATGGCAAGTTTCTCCTGGGGAATGGGAGTAATGGGCAGATCATAGTACTTGGCGTAAGACAGCGCCCGCTCCTCCGGGGTAAGAACAGGTCTTTGGCTCATAACAGCTCCTCCTTTTTCTGTTTGTTCTGTGTGAAAAAGATAGCATAAACTACCTCTATTTATACACATCACACAAAAATCTACCGTACAGTAACTGAACAAACGGAGGCAAAGTGTCCATTCCCCTCCGATTTTTTGTTGCAATTTTATTCTTGGTCAAATATAATAATAATTTAAGCAAAGTACCCCCTATTTTGCAGCAGATCCGCAAACCTTCTTTGATTTCTAATGAGAGGCAGTTGATGGATATGCCCCCCCGCAGGACGCTGAACCGCCAGCGCACTATTCAGGATATTGAATCCGCCTTTCTGGAAATTTACCAGCGGGACGGTATCGACGGCGTAAGCATTGCCGGCATCTGCCAAGTATGCGGTATAGCCCGCTCCACTTTTTACCTTTATTTTGAGGATAAATTTGCAGTATTGCAGGGTGTGGAGGACCGGCTGCTCTCCGCCCTGTGGGAAATCTGCCGTAATCTGCCCGACATCATGGACCACAGCAGCGCCACCGACACCGCCCTGCGCACCATTACGCATATCCGGGAAAACCTAGACTGGTACCGGGTCCTGCTGAGCAACCGCGGAGATCCTATGTTTGTGTACCGCTGGAAAAAAGACATTGTGAAGAGCCTCCGCCGCAAGCTGGAGCAGCGCAACGTCAACGAGCTGGATGCGGTGATCCAGGGCGTGATGTTCTCCTCCGCCCTGATTGGACTATATACCCATATCACCATGGAATGCCCCGATATCCCCGATCAAACCCTGTGCCGCTATATGGACGACCTGCTGGCCCGCAGTCTGAAGCCCATTTCACCCCGATAATAACAATCCCCCGCTCCAGAAGTTCCGGAGCGGGGGGATTTAGTCTATCGATAAAATGTATTTCTGCGATTTTTGCTGCAGGAGCCTCGCAGAGTTCCGCCGTCCGCAGAGGACGGAAATGGGTCAAAATTGTGTTTTCCGGCGGCGTGTACGTCGGAAAACACCCTTCTCAGGCCGCAAGTGTGTGGCCCTTGGGGCCATGCGCGCGGCGGCCTGCATTCCCTCTCAAAAATGCTTGCATTTTTGAGAAGCGTGTCGAAAAACTTCGACACACTGAGTCCCCCCGCTCCGGAACTTCCGGAGCGGGGGGATTGTTACATACTCTTTTTCAATTCCAGGTTGCGCCGCAGGGGCGCGGGCCCCCGCCAGGCAAAGGCCCGGTCACCGTACTTCTCCCGGAAGGTCCGGTTGGTGAGCCCCTCCAGGTCGGCCCGGTCCAGGGCATCCACCAGCCCCTCCCGGAACTCAGGCAGAGGGGACAGGGCGGGATGGGCGTTGTAGGGGCACACCCGCTGGCAGGTGTCGCACCCCCAGATCAGTGGGTGAGCCTGCACCAGCCCCGCCTCCTCACCAGTCAGCTCCCCCTTCTTCTGGGTCAGCTCGGACAGACAGCGGGACAGGTCCACCCCAGCCTCCCCCAGGGCGCCGCCGGGGCAGGCGGCCAGACACTTGCCGCAGCCCACACAGTGGGCGGACGGCGTGCGGGGCGGCAGGTTCAATTCCACATCGGTGAGGATAGTGCCCAGGAACACATAGCTGCCGTAGGGAGGCAAAATCACCAGCCCGTTCTTCCCCCGCAGGCCAATGCCGCACCGCCAGGCCGCCTGCCGCTCCGGCAGGGGGGAATTGTCGGCGGCGGGCAAAAACGCCCTATTTTTGTATTTTTCTCGCAAAATATCACAAATAGTATTTAGTTTTTCGGTGACTACCTGGTGATAATCCCGCCCACGGGCGTAGAGAGACAGGTTGCCAGGCCGGTCCCCGGCGTAGTAGGGGAAGGCGGCCACCAGCACGGTGCGGGGGTTGGGGCACAGCTGTTCCGCCTTTGCGATGGCCTCGGGGGTCATGTCCTCCGCCAGTTCTGAAAACGGCAAGCCGCCCCAGGCGGCGGCGCCCGCGGCGGCAAAAGCCTTATTCAGCATGGTCACGGTCATACTTGTCCAAAGCCTGCCGGGCCAGCACTCCGTCGGGGATACAGGGCTCGGGGCCGTTCTTCCGCTTCTGGGCCTCCTCGCAGCCCTTGCCCGCCAGCAGCACCACAGCGGGACGCTGGGCCTCCAGGATGGCGGCCTCCACAGCCCGCTCCCGGTCGGGGATGACGGTGTAGTCCTTATTCCACCGCTTGAGGAACACGCCGATGTCGGCGCAGATGTCCTCCACTTCTTCAGGACCGGGATCGTCCTCGGTGAGGATGATCCGGTGGGCCCACTCGCCGGCGGCGTTGCCCATGCCCTCCCGGCGGTCGATGCCCTTGCCGCCGGTGCAGCCGAAGAGGACCGTCAGCTGCCGGTCAGGGTACTCCGCCCGGACGGAGCGCAGGGCGTTCTGCAAACTCATGCCGTTGTGGGAATAGTCCACAATGACGGAGATCTGGTTGTCGGCGCTGACATAGTGCTCCATGCGTCCGGGGACGAAGGCCTTCTCCAGACCTTCCCTCACCATCTCCTGGGGGATGCCATAGACCTCGGCCACCGCCACGGCGGCCAGGGCGTTCTCCACGTTGAACAGGCCGGGGGTGGAAATGGCCATGTCCCCCTCGTAGCGAGGAGTGCGAACGTGGAAGGCGATCCGGTTGCCCTCCTTGCGCACGTTGGTGCCATACACGGTGGCGGCAGGGTCCTTCTGGGAGAAGGTGATGACCTGCTCACACCGGGCGGCGGCCTGAGCCACCTCAGAGGTATGATCGCAGTCCATGGAAATACAGGCGGTTTTCGCCTGCTTAAAAATCAACAGCTTGGATTGGAGATAGTCCTCCAGGTCGGGGTGCTCCACCGGGGAGATGTGGTCCTCGCCGATGTTGAGGAACACGGCGCAGGACAGGTCCACCCCGATGACCCTGCCATATTTCAGGGCCTGGGAGGACACCTCCATGGTGAGGTAGTCCGCCCCGGCGGTGACAGCGTTGGACAGGTGCCGCTGGAGGTCCAGAGGCTCCGGGGTAGTCAGCTTGGCGGGCTTGCGCTCCAGGCCGTCGTCGGTGACGATGGTGGAGAGCAGGGCGCTCTCCCGGTGGCCCTGGGCAGCCAGCCAGGTATCCACGATGGACTTGATATAATAGGCCGTGGTAGTCTTGCCCTTGGTGCCGGTGATGCCGGTGATGGTCAGCTTGCCGGAGGGGTGGCCGTAGGCCAGATCGGCCAGCAGGCCCATGGCCTGCCGGATGTCGGTGACCCGCAGGCAGGGCAGGGGCACGTTGGGATAGGGGGTCTCGCTGACATACACGAAGGCCCCCTTGTCCATGGCCTGGCGCAGGTAGTCCTCCTTGAACTTGGCCCCCTTGCAGATGAAGAGGGTGTGGGGGATCACCACCTGGGAGTCGCAGGACACCAGGGCCACCGGGGCGGTCAGGTCGGCGTGGACCGGCCCCTTGTCGGCCAGCAGGTCATGGCGCAGCAGCAGCTGCACATAGTCGCCCAAAGGGCGGCGGAAATCGGTCATAGTCATTCACCACCAGAAACTTGTAGGGCCGATGTCTCCATCGGCCCATTGCTTATACCATCCGCAGCTTGTAGCCGCAGGCGGTGATACACCGCTGAGCCAGCACGTCCATGGCGTCCAGATAGTGGTCGGGCAGGCCGTGATAGGTGCGGTAGACAGACAGCTCGGTGCAGCCCAGAATGGCGCTGTCGCACCCGGCCTGACGGAGCCAGCGGTCAATGACGGCGAATTTCTCCCGGGAGCCCTTTTCCCCCCGCTTGATCTCGTCGTAGATGATGCTCATCACCAGCTTCTGGACCTCCTCCGGCGGGGAGACGGCCTCAATGCCCCGGGCGGTACACTCCTTCTGGTACACGCCGGTGCGGATGGTGCCGTCGGTGGCCAGGATGCCCACCTTGCGCCGCCCCTCCTCCGCCAGCACTCCCACAGTCTCCCGGGGCATATGGATGAGAGGGATGGAGATATCCCCCTGGAGCCGGTCGGCAAAGTAGTGGGAGGTGTTGCAGGGAATGGACAGCACGGTGCAGCCGCCCCCCTCCAGCAGACGGGCACCCGCCAGCAGCCGCTGGTAGCAGCCCTCCGCATCGCCCCCCAGAATGGCGGCGGTGCGGTCGGGCATGGAGGTGTCGCTCCAGATCAGGGTAGGCAGGTGCTCCTGGTCTTTGGCCGCGTCGGTGCGGTCCAGAATCCGCTGATAAAAGTCCTGGGTGGCCTGGGGCCCCATGCCGCCCAGAATACCAAGGCGTTGTTCCATTATTTCACCTTTTCCATACAAGAGGCATACCAGCCCACATACCGCTTCTGGCCCTTCATAATGCGCAGGGTACGCACCAGGCCGTTGTCCGGCTTGTAGAACAGGGGGTTGACCACGGCGCCCGCCTTCTCCAGGGCCTTCATCTCCTCATGGTACTTGGGATTCACATAGTCGTAGGCCACCTTGGGGGGAATGACCCACCACAGATGGCGGTTTTTGGTAATGGTCAGCTCACAGCTCTTGCCCAGCACCCGGTCCTCCACCAGGTACTTGGCCAGGTTGTAGCCCGCGCCGGTGACATAGTAGTTGGACCGGCCCTGGCGGCAGTTGATCTCAAAGGCCTTAAACTTGCCGTCCCGCTGGTCGTACTTGATGTCGAAGTTGGAGAAGCCGGTGAACTTGATGGCTTCCAGGAAGCCCTTCAGCTTCTCGCACAGCTCAGGCTCAGGCTCGGTGATGATAACGGCGTGGTTGCCGATGGCGTGGGCGGTGTGCTCCTCCAGCAGGACGTGGCCCACGCACATGAGGCGCACCTGCCCGTCCTGGCCGGAGTAGTTGGTGACCACCCGCATATAGCTGTCGTCACCGGGAATAAAGTCCTGGATGATGAGGGAGTCCTCATATCCGGCGTTGTAGATGTCGTCGATGACTTGGTCCACCTCTTCCCGGGTCTGGAGGACATAGGCCTTCTTCTGAGTGGGGAAGGGATGCTTCCAGTAGGTGTCCGACTCGGCGGGCTTGACCACAAAGGGGCCCTCAAAAGGCAGGGTAAAGCCGTGGCCCTCCCCCTTGTGGTAGACGTAGGTGGCCGGATGGTCGATGCCGTACTGGTCGCACAGGTCGTAGAACTTCTCCTTGTGGATCAGGGTCTCCAGCATGGACAGGTCCACATAGGGGGCGATGACGTTCTCGGGGTAGTTGGGCAGGTTGGCGGAGATGGAGTTGAGGTAGTTGTCTCCGCAGCCCAGCACCAGAATCTTCTTGTCCGGGTGCTCTTTGGCCACCTCGTTGACGTTCTCCAGCACCTTGTCCACCCGGTCGTTGTGCTCCCGCACCCGGTAGTCGATGATCTTGCTGCCGGCGCACACGCTGGCGGGGAACATTCCATACACCACGGAATGTACGCCGTAGGCCTCATGGAAGGCCCGGGCCATGCTGTAGGCGTTGATGTCCGAGCCTAACAGCACGGGCACAAATTCAGTTGCAGCCATTGTAAAATGCCTCCTGGAAGGTAATTTCATACCAATGTTCGCCCATGGGAATAACCTGGGCGCAATAATGTCCCGCCACATAGGCGGCCTGGGCCTCGGTGAGCCGCAGCTCCCGCCGGAGCAGCTCTCCGCCCGCAAAGCACTGGGAGATCAGCCGGTCCAGGGTCTCGTTTTCTTGCAGTATCTCTCTCTGAATCATCATTCGTTCTCCTCAACAAGAGAAAAGGCAGTGGTCGTACCGCAGGGGCGACCCTTGTGGCCGCCCCCAGATTATTTTTTATCCGGCAGCGCGTTTCACTTGGTACACGCCCTGGATCTGACCCAGCTTGTTGATAACGGCGGTAAGCTCGGTGTGGTCCTTCACCTCCAGCACAATGCTGACGGTGGCGTAGCCGTCGGGCATGGACCGGGCGGACAGGCTGGTGGTCTTAGCCTTCATGGTGGACAGGGCCATGGCCACATCGAGAGTCAGGCCGTCCCGATCCTTGGCGGCGATCTCCAGGGAAGTGCGGTAGGTAGACAACTCTCCGCTGGCCCAGGATACCTTGATCCAGCGGCCCTCCTCCTCCGGCTTGCGCTTCTCGGGGGCGGCGTTGGGGCAGTCCGCCCGGTGGACGGAGACGCCGAAGCCCCGGGTAATAAAGCCCACCACCGGGTCGCCGGGCACGGGGGTGCAGCACTTGGCGAACTTCACCAGGCAGTTGTCGATGCCCTCCACGATGATGCCGCTCTGGTCGTGCTTGCCGGTCTTGACGGGCACGGTGGGCTGATTGCTGGTGGCGGGATAAATGGCATCCTGCTGCTGGGCCGTCTTTTCGGCGGCGGCCGCCTGCTCGGCGTGGAGTCGGTTGAGCCGGGTCATCTCGTCCTTGACCCGCACCACTGCCTTCTGGGCGGACATACCGCCGTAGCCGATGGCGGCGTACAACTCATCCAGGGTGCCGAAGCGCACCTTCTTCAAAATAAAGGGCAGCACATCCTCAGCCGTGATGGCCGCCAGAGACAGGCCCACGTGCTTGAGCTCCGACTCGAAGGAGGCCCGGCCGGTGGCGATGTTCTCCTCCCGCCGCTCCTTCTTGAACCACTGACGGATCTTGTTGCGGGCCTCGTTGGACTTGCAGATCTTCATCCAGTCCCGGCTGGGACCGTGGGCCGACTTGGAGGTGATGACCTCCACGATGTCGCCGTTTTTCAGGGGGGTGTCGAAGGTGACCATGCGGCCGTTGACCTTGGCCCCCGTCATGTGGTTGCCCACGGCGGAGTGGATGTTGTAGGCAAAGTCGATGGGGGTGGCCCCGGCGGGCAGGTTGATCACGTCGCCCCGGGGGGTGAACACGAACACCTCGTCGGAGAACAGGTCCACCCGCATGGTGCGGACAAACTCCTCGGCGTCCACGTCCTGCTGGCTCTCCAGCAGCTTGCGCACCCACTCAAAGGCCTCCTCGGTGCCCAGCTTGGTGTTGGCCATGCCCTGCTTGTACTTCCAGTGGGCGGCGATGCCGTACTCGGCGGTATGGTGCATCTCCCAGGTGCGGATCTGCACCTCGAAGGGGATGCCGTCCCGGCCGATGACGGTGGTATGAAGGGACTGATAGCCATTGGGCTTGGGCGTGCCGATGTAGTCCTTGAACCGGCCCAGCACCGGGTTAAAGAGATCATGAATGACGCCCAGCACATTGTAGCACTCCGGGATGTCATCTACAATGACCCGGAAGGCATAGAGATCAAAAATCTCATCCATGGTCTTGTTCTGGGTGTACATCTTCCGGTAGATGGAATAGGCGTGCTTCACCCGGCCGTAGATGGTGCAGTGGATGCCCTCGGCGTCCAGCCGCTCCTGAATGCGCCGCTGGACGGTGGCCAAAAACTCCTCGTGGGCGGCAGATCGGGCGGCCAGCTCATCGGAGATCTCTTTGTAGCCCACCGGGTCCAGGTAGCGCAGGGAGGTATCCTCCAGCTCCCACTTGATGCGCTGCATACCTAAGCGGTGGGCGATGGGGGCGTAGATCTCCATGGTCTCCAGGGCCTTCTCCTTCTGCTTCTTGGGAGACTGGTATTCCATGGTGCGCATATTGTGAAGCCGGTCGCAGATTTTAATCAGGATCACCCGGATGTCCTTGGCCATGGCCATGAGCATCTTCCGCAGGTTCTCCATCTGCTCCTCTTCCTTGGAGGTATACTGTACCCGGGTCAGTTTGGTAACGCCCTCCACCAGGTCGGCCACCACCGTCCCGAAGAGCTTGGCGATCTCCTCGTGGGTGGAACCGGTGTCCTCGATACAGTCGTGGAGCAGAGCGGCAATGATGGAGTCGGTGTCCAGCTCCAGCTCGGCCACGATCTCGGCCACCGCCAGGGGATGGGTGATATAGGGCGATCCGTCCTTACGCAGCTGCCCGGAGTGGGCATTGTCCGCATAGGTGAACGCGCTGAACAGGCGCTGGGTGTCCAGTGCCGGATTATAGGTTTTGATTTTGTCCTCAAGAGCCTGATAACGCTCCAGGATGGGGTCCATACAGGGCACCTCCTGTCGAAATAAAAATGAAAGGGAAATTTATCCGCTCATGCCCCGCAGCCGGCGCATGATCCAGCTGTCATCCAGATCCACCTTGCCCTCCACCGTCCGCAGGGCGATGTGGAGGTGATCGGTGGTGTGCTCCAGCTGGATCAGTCCCCGCTCGTCAAAGACCTCCAGACATACCAGAGTACGCATGACGGTCTCCCGCCGTCCGGCGGAGCGGGCGATGTTGCGGGCCAACCGGTGGGCGGTCTCCTCCAGAGGAGACTGTCCGGCATGGCCCTTCAAATAGCGCCAGAGAACCACGAACTCCTCTCTGGTGGGCAGCAGGGCGGCCGCCTCCCGGCGGGTCAGTTCCTCGCCCCGGCGGAATTTTTCAAAGAGGGCCCGCTCGGCCTGGGCCCGGGTAAGGGCGGGGCGCAGGTCGCACACCTGGAACTGGACCGAGCGCCACCCCCGGTACTCATTGACCTGGGGGGTAAAGGCCACATCCACCCGGTCTCCCTGGGCCACCCCCATCTCGGCGGCGGTGGCGGAGAAGAAAATGGCGTCAAAACTGCGGCCGCCGGAGGCCAGCTTCAGCTTCAGATGCCGGCCGCCCCCCACCTCGCTGAGGGCGGTGATGAGGCAGCCCGACAGGGAGAACACCGGCTTGGGGTTGCCCGAGCCATAGGGCTCCAGCAGGTCCAGTCCCTCCACCCCTTCCAGGGTAAGGATACCCACATCGTCCACCGGACAATCCACATCCAGGGTGGACACCATCTCGGCGCCGCCGGTACACTGGCGGACATAGTCGTTCATGGCGGCGGTAAAGGCGGGGATGTTCTCCTCCAGAATGGTAAAGCCCGCCGCCAGCTCATGGCCGCCGAAGCCCTCCAGCAGGGGGGCGCAGTGCTCCAGAGCGGCAAACAGGTTGAAGCCGCCGAAGGACCGGCAGGAGCCTTTGCCCTTGCCGTCCTGGAGGCAGATCATAAAGGCGGGGCAGGAGTATTTCTCCGCCAGGCGGGAGGCCACAATGCCCACCACCCCCTGGTGCCAGTGGTCGCCGGCCAGCACCAGAGCATAGCGCTCCTCCGGCGGCAGGGCCTCGGCCAGCTCCTGGCACTCGGCGGAGATCTGGGCCTCAATGGTCTGCCGCTCCCGGTTCAGCTCGCACAGCTGGATGGCCAGTTCCTCTCCCCGGGCGGGATCGGCGGTGAGCAGCAGCTCGGCGGCCAGGGAGGCGCACCCCATCCGGCCCGAGGCGTTGAGCCGCGGGGCCAGGGTGTAGCCGATGGCCACCGAATTGAGGGGCCGCTCCTCCAGGCCCGCCTGCCGCAGCAGGGCCTTCAGGCCGGGGCGGCCGGTGTGGCGCAGGGCCTCCAGCCCCAGGCGCACAATGGTGCGGTTCTCCCCGGTGAGGCTCATCACGTCGGCCACCGTACCGATGGCCGCCAAATCGGCGTACCGGTTCAGCAGTTCCTCCTGCCGGGGCTTCCCACCCAGGGCCAGCACCAGCTTGAGGGCCACCCCCACGCCGGCCAGACATTTAAAGGGATAGGGGCAGTCGGCCTGGTGGGGGTCCACCACCGCCAGCGCGGCGGGCAGTTCCTCCTTGCACTCGTGGTGGTCGGTGATCACCAGATCCATGCCCAGACGGGCGGCGTGGCGGGCCTCCTCCACGGCGGTGATGCCGCAGTCTACCGTCACCACCAGACTGACCCCCGCCTGGTGGAGGGTATCCAGGGCGTCGGTATTCAGGCCGTAGCCCTCCTCCATCCGGTCCGGGATGTAGGAGATCACATCTCCCCCCTCCCGCCGGAGGAAATCGGTGAGCAGGCTGGTGGAGGTGATGCCATCCACGTCGTAGTCGCCGTAGACTGCAATGGTCTCCCCCGCCGCCAGGGCACGGGCCAGCCGGGCGGCGGCCCTGTCCATATCCTTCATCAGCAGGGGGTCCTGAAGCTGACCCCGTCCCGCATCCAGAAAGGCACGGGCCTTCTCCGGGGTATCCATCCCCCGGGCGCACAGGGTCATGGCCGCCAGAGTGGGCAGTCCCGCCCGCTCCAGAGCGGCCACCGCGGCCGGATCGCTGGCCGCCTGATTCCATTGTTTGTATTTCATGGGCGGCCACCGTCCTTTCCCATTAAAATTACCCTTTATTATATCAAATGCCTTTCCCTGTGACAAGGCCTTGGAAAAAAACGGCGGGC
>NZ_NFLU01000019.1 GCF_002161085.1 Flavonifractor sp. An112
CCCCCCCCCCCCCCCCCCCCCCCCCCCCCCCCCCCCCCCCCCCGCTTCTCTTCTTTACGCCTGCTCCAGGGCCAGAAAATCCTTTATGATCTCCTCCCCCCGGGCGTGTACCCGGTCAAAGTCCACATGGGGATTATAGATGGCCTCCAGCTCATCGTGCATGGCCTTGGCCTGAGCCAGGGCGTCCACCGCCTCCTCCATGAGGGCGGCAGTCACCTTCCGGGCAAAGCGCAGCCGGGCCCGGCTGCGCCGCAGCAGCTCGGCATCCACCATGGCCTCCAGCCGGATACGGCGGTAGGGCCGGCGGGGCCAGGGCTGCTCGGGGGTGGTGCTCACAAAGGCCAGAGACAGATCGGGGACAATCAGATGGGCCATCCGGTCAGGGAACATGGGATCGGGGCAGGCCACCACATCGTGGCCCGCTGCCATGGCCCCGGCGGCCAGGCAGGTGAGCATGGTGTGGGCCAGGCCATAGGTATCGCTCAGCTCATATACCCTGCTGCACTGGGCCTCCACCGTGCCGTACTCCCGCAGCACCCCCTGCCAGGTCACCGCCCCCAAAAACCGCTGTACCGACCGGCCTGCCTGTTCTCCCTCCCGCTTCAGTTCCCGGGACAGGATGCCCTTGGCCCGCTTGGCCATCTTGGCCTCCAGGGCAGGGGTGAGCAGCAGGGCCCGCCCGTCCTCCTCCAGCTGGGCGGCAGCGGTGAGACAGCGGTAGGCCCGGGCATAGCAGGCCTTATAGCCCTTCATGCACCCTTTCAGCTCCGCACCCACCGCCTGGAGTGCCGCCCGGTCATAGCAGGCCCCCAGATCCACATAGCTCTCCACCAGGCCGGGATATTTGGGCTCCACCACATGGGGGGCGGTGCCGTCCACCACCGCCGCACCCAGGGCGGGGATGATGACCGCATCCAGGGAGTCGGGATCGCCGGAGCAGTAGATGTACTCCACCGAATGGCCCGCCTCCTCCATGGCCCGCCCCACCTGCTTCATCAGGGTGGATTTGCCGCAGCCCGGCCCGCCCTTCAAAATGCGGATGTCCCGGGCCTTCTCCGGGTCCAGCATCTGATCGTAAAGGGAATAAAAGCCGGTGGGGGCATTGGCCCCTAAGTAATAACAGATCCTTGCCTCTGCTTCCATAAAAAGACCCTCCAAGAGTAAGTTTCTCACTCTCAGGGTATGCGTGGGCAGGTTGGACGGTGCGCCGGTCACATCTTGTCCCGGTAAAAGTAGAGTAATTCCTCCACCAGCATGGCCGCCGCCGGGGACAGAGGGCTGGAGCGCCGGTAGAGCAGATAAAACTGCCGCTCCAGCAGGGGACTCTCCGGGGCAAACACCAGGATTTTGCCCTCCTGAGCCGCCTCTTTGGCGGCGCAGCCCGACAGGATGGAGATGCCTAGGCCGTTCTTCACCCCCTGGAGGATGCTCTCAGTGCTCTCCAACTGGGCTGCCATAGTCAGATTCTTAATCTCCAGGCCGATGCCCTTGAGATACTGCTCGGCCTGCTTGCGGGTACCGGAGCCCGGCTCCCGCATCAGGAAGGGGGCGTGTCTCAGGATCTCCGGCGTCATCTGGCCTCCCAGGGCCTGATACTCCGGGGTGTTGGGGGTGGCAATCACCAGCTGTTCCGCGAAGAAGGGGACGCACAGCAGTCCCGCTCGCTGGACCGGAGCCCCCACCAGCCCCAGCTCGGCTCCGTTTTCCACCATCCACTGGACCACCTGGCCGCTGTCCCCCTGCCGGACCTGGAAAAACACGTCTGGGTAGCGCTGGCGCAGCAGGGGCAGAATCTGGGGCAGCAGGTACTGGGAGGGCACGGTGGAGGCCGCCACCGACAAAGTCCCCGAGATGGAGGAGGCGGCGGTACGCACATCCTGGGCCGCCCGCTGGCACAGGCCCAAAATCTCGGCGGCATACCGGCTGAGCACCCGCCCGGCGGCGGTGAGCCGCAGTTCCCGGGTAGAGCGCACCACCAGCTGGGTCCCCAACTCGTCCTCCAGAGCGGCTACATGGGCGCTGACGGTAGGCTGGGTGAGATAGAGGGCCTCCGCCGCCTTGGAAAAGCTGCGCTGGCGGGCCACCTGTAAAAATGCCTCCAGTTGTTTGAATTGCATGGTAAGCCTCCGATTGCTTTTTTCGTTGAAATAAGATACACTGTTGCTAACAAACATTCAGGGGGTGATGAGATGCCGTATGAGAAGCTGCGCCTGACCGCCATGACCACGGCCGGTGGGTGAGGGGCCAAAATAGGGCCGGGTGTCCTAAGGAATGTATTGGCGGGCCTGCCCAAAGCGGCGGACCCCAACCTGCTGGTGGGTTATGACTCCAGCGACGACGCCGCCGTCTACAAGGTCAGTCACGACGTGGCCATGATCCAGACGGTGGACTTCTTCCCTCCGGTGGTGGACGACCCCTATACCTTCGGGCAGATCGCCGCCACCAACGCCCTCTCCGACGTGTACGCCATGGGGGGCGAGCCCCGGCTGGCCATGAATCTGCTGGCCTTCCCCTCCTGCCTGCCGGTGGAGGCGGTGGGAGATATTCTGGCAGGAGGCGCCTCCAAGGTAACTGAGGCCGGAGCAGTGATCGCCGGCGGCCACAGTATTGAAGATCAGGAGCCCAAGTACGGCCTGTGCGTCACCGGGCTGGTCCATCCCCGCCGCATCCTCACCAACAGCGGGGCAAAGGTGGGGGATATCCTGGTGCTGACCAAGGCGCTGGGCACCGGTGTGCTGTCCACCGCCGCCAAGGCCGAGCTGCTGGAAGAGGCCGACTACAAGCAGATGGTGGAACTGATGACCACCCTCAATAAGTACGCCGCCCAGGCGGTGGGGTCTATTTCCCTCAGCGCCTGCACCGACGTCACCGGCTTCGGCCTGGTGGGCCATGTGAAGGAAATGGCGGAGGGCAGCGGTACCACCATGGAGCTGTGGGCGGGCAAGGTGCCCATCGTGCCCAAGGCTCTGGAGCTGGCACGGGACGGCATCATCCCCGCCGGCGCTTACCGCAACATGGACTTTACCGCCGGCGACACCCTGGAGGACTCCGCTGTTCCCCGGGAAGTGCTGGACTGTCTCTACGATCCCCAGACCGCCGGCGGACTGCTGTTCAGCGTACCCGAGCGCCAGCTCCACGCCCTCATGGGCCGGATGATGGACGCCGGGGTGCCCGCCGTGGCCGTGGGCGCGGTGCGTCCCAGAGGGGAAAAGCTGGTCCACATCAAGCCATAAGCAGACAAAAGGGCTGCCGCACGTTGTGCGGCAGCCCTTTGTGCGTTTTCCCATTATACCTCTCTTTATTGATTTTTTCTATATCTTTCATTTTATTTATGGAAAATTCGTATTTCAAATTTTTGTACCCCGGCGCTATAATCTGCTTGAGAGAAAGTTTGTTTGCTTTCCTGAAAAAAAGTTAGAGAGGTGTTGTGTGTGACAAAGCTCAAAGGACACCTGCCGGTTATTCTGGCCGGACTGGTGGTAGGCATCGCCTCGGTGGTGCTGGTTGCTCTGGGCAACCCGGTAAACATGGGCTTCTGTATCGCCTGCTTCCTGCGGGACATCGCCGGCGGCGTGGGGATGCACCGGGCCGCCATTGTGCAGTACATCCGGCCCGAGATCATTGGCCTGGTGCTGGGCGCCATGATCATGGCCCTGGCAGGCAAGGAGTTCAAGGTGCGGGGCGGCTCCTCCCCCATGACCCGGTTCGTGCTGGGCTTCTGCGTCATGGTGGGCGCCCTCATGTTCCTGGGCTGCCCCCTGCGGATGGTCATCCGCCTGGGCGGCGGCGACGGAAACGCCATCCTGGGCCTCATTGGCTTCATCATCGGCATTTTCGTGGGCACCCTGTTCCTGAAAGCAGGCTTCTCCCTCAAGAAGTCCCAGCCTCAGCCCAAGATCGAGGGTGTGCTCATGCCCGCCGTCAACGTGGGCCTGCTCATCCTGGTGATCGCCGCTCCCGCCTTCATCTTCTTCTCCACTGAGGGTCCCGGCTCCATGCGGGCCCCCATCGCCGCCGCCCTTATCGCCGGTCTGGTGGTGGGCGCCATCGCCCAGCGCAGCCGTCTGTGCATGGCCGGCGGCATCCGGGACGCCATGATGCTGAAGGACTTCCACCTGCTCATGGGCTTCGTGGCCATCTTCGTGGCCGTGCTGGTGGGCAACCTGATCGTGGGCGGCATGGGCCTCAAGGGCGGCTTCAACCCCGGCTTTGCCGGTCAGGCCGTGGCCCACACCGACGGGCTTTGGAACCTGCTGGGCATGGTGCTGGTGGGTCTGGGCTCCGTGCTGCTGGGCGGCTGTCC
The DNA here is from genome assembly GCF_002161085.1 of Flavonifractor sp. An112. Taxonomy (GTDB): domain Bacteria; phylum Bacillota; class Clostridia; order Oscillospirales; family Oscillospiraceae; genus Flavonifractor; species Flavonifractor avicola. The sequence continues at coordinate 4,304 of NZ_NFLU01000019.1, forward strand.
CCTGCGTCAGCTCATCCTCTCCGGCAGCGGCAACAGCGACTCCTCCGTGGCCGTGCTGGGCATGGTGGTGGGCGCCGCCTTCTGCCATAACTTCGGCCTGGCCTCCTCCACCGACGGCCCCAGCTTTGCCGGTAAGGTGGCCGTCATCATCGGTCTGGTCCTGGTCTGCGCCATCGGCGCGGGCAACACCAAGAAAGCGTGAGGTGAACGGTATGAATCAAGTGGACGCCAGAGGCTACTCCTGTCCTGAGCCGGTGCTCATGACCAAGAAGGCCCTGCAAAACGGCACCCCCCTGGTGGTGCTGGTAGACAATGAGACTCCCCTCCAGAACGTGCGCCGGTTTGCCACCAACAATGGCTACCAGGTGACCTGGAAAGAGGTGGGGGAGGACTATGAACTCACCATCACCAAGTAAGGAGCACATCGCCACCTTCCACACCCACTTCGGGGCCCTCACCTTCCACAAGAAGCTGAAAGCCCTGGGAGACAACGCGGTGATGATGCCGGTGCCCCGCAAGCTGTCCGCCTCCTGCGGCACCTGCGTGAAGTTCTCCCTTCCCTTCGACCAGTCCTGGGCCGACGAGGATCTGGAGGCGGTCTACCTCCATGAAGAGGGAAACTACCGGCTGCTCTTCGAGAACGAGGAAACCTGAGAAATCCCCCCGGATGTCTTGTAGCATCCGGGGGGATTATGCTATACTAAATAAAAAAATGGGGGAGCGGACGCAATGGACACCATGATCATCGGCATCGCCGGAGGCACCGGCTCGGGCAAAACCACCCTGACTCTGGGTCTGAAGGAGCGCTTTGGGGACGCGGTCTCCATCCTCTACCACGACAACTACTACAAGCAGCACGACGAGATGCCCTATGAGGAGCGGTGCAAGCTGAACTATGACCACCCGGACGCCTTCGATACCCAGCGTCTGGTGGAAGATCTGGACGCTCTGCGCCGGGGGGAGACAGTGTACAGCCCCACCTACGACTACACCATGCACAACCGGGCCGCCGAGACGGTGGAGGTCCGTCCCGCCAGGGTGATCCTGGTGGAGGGCATCCTCATCTTTGTGGAGCCCGCCCTGCGGGAGCGCATGGACATCAAGCTCTTTGTGGACACCGACGCCGACGTGCGCATCCTCCGCCGCATCCTGCGGGACGTAAAACAGCGGGGCCGCTCCCTGGACTCGGTGGTACAGCAGTACCTCACCACCGTCAAGCCCATGCACGAGCAGTTCGTGGAGCCCTCCAAGCGGTACGCCGACCTGATCGTACCCGAGGGCGGCCGCAACCAGGTGGCCATGGAGATGATCATTCAGCGCATCCGCAGCCATATTTCTTTGGATTGACAGACAGCAAAAGGGAACCTGCCATACGGCAGGTCCCCTTTTCTTATTGAAACCGGTAGCCCTTTTGCTGCAAACTCTGGAGAAAGCCCATGAAATGCCCATGGTCCCAAAAGTTCAGCAGCCGCCAGCCCTCCATGGGATGGAAGGAGACGATGCGGGCCTCATCCAGCCGTACCCTGCCGCTCACCCACTGCTCCTTTGTATATGCCGTGAGTTGCATCCGCTCCCTCCTTATTGTCACCAACCGGTACCCACCAGATTGCCGTGCCATCCGTCGGTCTCCAGCGTGATAAAACCGCAGCGGCCGTACTCATAAGCCCCCTTTGGTACCGATGGGTCGTTTCCGGTATATTCCCCGGTGTTGCCCGCCATGGAGTGATTCAAGGCGTCCTCGTTCTCCGGCACAAAGATAGTGGTCAGATAGAAGGGATAGACGTTGTCCGGCAGGTCCTCAAAAGCGGGGATATCATCTTCCGCGGGGCTGACGATGCACTGGACATAGGTCCAGCAGAAGCTGCTGCCGGAACTGGCCTGGAGGTGGCGCTCCTCCAATGCGGTACAGTGGGCCTTGGCTGCCGCCAGATAATCCTGGCCGGTATTGGGAATGACGATTTGATCCTGCTGATCGTAGTTGCCCCCCAGCGCCTGGAACTCCACTTCATCATACCAGCCCCGCAGAATCCGGTATACTTCCCGCTCCTCCACACTGTCTGGATTGAGCCATATCACACCGGAGCCGTCGTCATAGGCCGCCGCTGAAAGTCCCGCATAGGCGGTAAGGGTCCAGCCCGGCCCCGCCAGGGTCACTCCGTCCCCCTTGGGGGCCTCCTGCGCCGGGGTGCTGTACTTCCGCCAGGTGAGATCGGCCAGTCCGCTGTAATAGCCCTCACCATTATCGGTGTTCCAACAATCCTTCAGCGCTTCACCAGCTTGACCGCCCTCAGGCAGCAGGGTAAGGGTAAGGGGCGTCTCGCCACAGGTCACTCCGGAGAGCAGACTTGCCGAGGTTTGAGCCGGGGTGATCCGGCTGTCCGGCGTAAAACTCTCCGCCATGAGAGCCAGCACCTTTGGTGCGGCAACGGCAGTGATGGTGAGCGGCTGGCCATCGGTGCCGCCGTCCTGCCATTGGATGGTAATCCTCCAGCAGCCCTCTGCCCCCTCCACATAGTAGTAACGGTAGTTCCAGCCGTCCCCCTGGGCCTCAAAGACTCGTCCGCTGTCACCGGCAGGGGTCATGCCTCGGGTATCCCCAGCCAGATAGTCGGCCAGGTTGGTCTTGGTATAGTCCACCGTAATGGCAGAGCCGGTGTCGTATTCGGACACCCATACGCTGTGGACAGGGTCCGCCGACGTCTGCTTCCACGCCACCACCGGGATGTAGAGATACCAGCCGTCTCCGTCATAGCGGTGTACCGGGATATTGATATTCTCTTCTCCGCTGGGACCGAGATCCAGCACACTCCATTCCTCCACATAGGGAGGCAGATCCAGGCCCTTTTCCGCTACATACCAGTCGTAGATGGCCTCCTCATAGCTGTTGTGGTAGCCGTAGAAGTCCAGATTGTCATTGACCGGCTGGTCATAGAGGACATTGTAGCTGCCGTCGGGATAGCGCAGAGCAACGATGTTGTGTCCCCCCTGGCCCTCCAGGTCAAACCAGCCGTCCTCCTCGTACATCCCACCCACCAGGGCGATATCCTCCGCAGGGGCATCGATCTGCACCAGATAGTTGAAGGTCCAGGCCTCCAGGGTGCCCTCGGGAGCCAGCCCCTCCAACTCTCCCTGCTTGTCCAACCAGGCCAGCTTGGTACTGGTGACCTGGGCGGTGGCCTCCTCGGTGGTAGCTGTCCCGTTGGAGAATTTATAGTAGGTTACCTCTTTGACACTGTCCAAGGTCTGCTGGGCAAAGTCCTCCACACTCTGATACTGCCCGCTGCCGCCGGTGTTCTGCCCAGCGGGGTTGGAGGCGCAGGCGGCGATGACCGCCACACAGGCCACCCCCGCCACCATGGATAGCCACACACGGGGCCGCTTCCACCGCAGCAGGTTGCGGATACGCCCCTTGGGGTCTCCCTCGCCGAAAGCCAGAGGAGTACCCGCGATGGTGAGCCGCCCGGTGGCCAGCGCCAGCAGGGAGGCCGAGTAGTCGGCCTTGACCCGCTCGCCCAGCTGCCGCACCACCGCTTCGTCGCATCGCATCTCCATGTCCTTGCCCGCCAGAATGAAGGCCGCCCACACCAGGGGGTTGAACCAGTGGAGGCACAGGCCGGCAAAAGCCAGCACCTTTACCACATGGTCCCCGTGGCGGATGTGGTACCGCTCATGGCGGATGATGTAGCCCATCTCCCCCTGGGTCAGGGTGGAGGGCAGATAGATCCGGGGCCTTACCAATCCCAGCACAAATGGGGTGGAGATGTGGTCGGCCAGATAGATGTTGTCTCGCAAACGCAAGCTGCCCACCAGCCTACGCCGCAGCCGGAGCAGGGCGAAGATGCTGTACCCCGCCATGCCCAGCACGCCGGCCAACCACACCCAGGCCGCCACAGCGGCCCAGTCCACAGTGGAAGTAGCCTGCTGTTCCGGGACTACAGGAGCCAAGGAATCAGAGGCGGGTGTTTGGGGCTCCACCGGCACCTGCTCGGTCTGGGGCTGGATAGCCTCCGGCTGCCGCTGGGGCTGCACATAGGTGACGGTGCTCACCACCGGGCTTGCCTGTCTGGCCGGGGCATCCAGGGCCCCCAGCAGGGAGATGCCGGAGGGCAGGGACACCGGACACAGAAGCCGGAAGAGCACCACCGCCCACAGGGCATAGGAAAAGACCTTTGGGGCCCGCTTCAGGGCCAGTCGGGCCGCTATCACACACAGGATCACGATACCCGCCGTGAGGCTCATGTTCAAAAGGGTCGGAAACAGCGTCTGAGATAAGAATGCCGTCATCTTAGGTCACCCCCTGTTCTCATCGATGAGCTGCTGTAACTGCGCGATCTCCTCCTGGGACAGTTTTTTCCGGCGGGTGAAGGCGGTGAGGAAGGCAGGCAGGGACCCGGAAAAAGTCTCCTCCACAAATTCCTCGCTCTGCCGGGCGTAGAACTCCTCTTTGGATACCAGGGCGGTCACCACCCCGTCCTGATTTTGAAAAATGCCCCGCTGGCACAGCCGCTTGAGCACCGTATAGGTGGTGGACTTCTTCCAGCCCAGGGCCTCCTCCGCCTGGCGCACCAGCTGGGTGGAGGTCATGGGTTCCCCCTGCCAAATGAGACCGGCAAAGCGGGACTCCACCGCCCCCAGTTTCCAATCGCTCATAGGATCGCCTCCTTTGGTCTACTACTTGTCGTCCTCACCTGTAGTCTACAGTCTATAGACCATTCTGTCAATGACAATCCGGTTACAAAAAAGGGTCTGTTGCAAAATGTGCAGCTCGTACAAAGACCCGTCATTCCGAGAAAAACGGCCGCCCACCGGGCGGCCGTTTTTCGTGGGAATCCGCCCCTTTTGCCGGGGAAATGGATTGCCACGCCAGTGTGCGCACTGGCTCGCAATGACAGGTTTGTGCAAAACAGCTATTTTGCAACAGGCCCTTTTCAGGCAAATTTCTTCCGCAGGCGGAAGAGCTGCCAGATGATGCAGAACATGACGATGATCCATACCACCAGCACACCCATCAGAATGAGGGTGCCCAGGGTATCCCATTCCTCCCAGGGCAGGGGCAGGAACATGAGGGTACGCAGCACCGCGTCCACATTGCGGCAGGTCCTCAGGCCGCCTCCGCTCTCCCCCGCCGCCTCCGCCAGAAGGGCCAGGTCGGTGAGCATCTGGAAGTGAAAATACAGGCCGATGCAGGTAAGCAGCGCATTCAGCAGGAAAAACTGCCCCATCAGTGTCTGTCCGGTGGCAAACACCGCCAGCCAGTCGGCCAGCTCCCTCGCTCCCAGCAGGATGCAGAAGGGTTTGAGCAGGGTCAGGTCCCGCAGCTGATCCCCCAGCAGGGTGATGGCGAAGAAAAAGAGCAGATAGCCCACCCAGTTGGGCAGAACGTTCAGGGTACCCAGGTTCAGATTCAGGTGGAGAAACACATAGCCCCAGGCAATTTTGGTCAGGCCACGATAGGTACTGCTCATGGGACCACCTCCTCCGGCAGAGCCACGCAGATATAGGTTCGATCCCCGTCCTCAACGGCCACCGCCAGGGCCTCTGGCATGGCGGTCAGGGTCATATTCTCGCCGCTGTATAAGCCGGTGCTCTTCCGCACCGGGTCCTCATCCGGCCCCACCGGATACAGGGTATACCGGTAGTCCGCCTGGGAAAGGGCGCGCTCCGGATCGGCGGACCGGGACATGAAGGCCAGCTCCACCGGCACTTCCACAGGCTCCTCCGTCTGTCTCACAGTGACTCGGAGGGCAAAGCCGTCCTGCATCAAAGTAAACGGGGTATTGGGGCGGGGAGCCGGCTCGACCCAGCCGCTGGAGAGATAACCGACCAGTTGCTGCGGCCTGTAGGAGGATACGGTGCGGTCAATGCCCAGCTGCATCCGCAGGTCCACCTCCACCCGAAGGGTGGCTGTCTCCGCCACGTAGGTGGTGCCGGGGGTGTTCAAATTCCGGGGGAGCCACCGGGGCGCCCCGTCCTCGGCGAATCCCATCCAGCTCTCCAGTTCCCCCAGGGGAGTTACCGTCCAGAATTCTCCCTCCGGACGGACCGCCACCTGCTGGACGGCCACGCCTTTGGTCTCATCTCCCTCCAGAGGAACGAAAAACAGGGTGCCGGTGTAGCCGCCCGCTCCATCGGCCAGCAGGTTCATCACCGACCACTCCGCCTGCCAGGCGGGCCGGGTCCAGCGATAACCCAGGTCCGAAAAGGGGGAGGCGTACAGGTCCACCTCCTCAAAGGGTTCCTCCACCGCCTGGACCACCTGGGCCCGTTCCTCCTCCGGGGTCACCATGGCAAAATACACCGGACTGTCGCACAGCACCGCCTTGGCGTAGGTGTCCAGCGCTCCGGCCACAGTGGTGGGCCGGTTGAGCATGGCGGCGGTCATTGCAAAACTCCCCCGCTGGTCATACTCAGGCACCGCCACCGCCCCGCCGGTGCCCGCCAGACAGGTCACCGCCAATACCACCGCCACGCACCGGGCCCCTAAAGCCACCCCTCTGGGGTAACGCTTGAACCGGGCAATGGCTCCGATTCGGTCCTTGATGTTGCGGCCTCCGTTGGCCATGGAGGTGGTACCCGGCGCCCGGGCATATTTGTCCTCTGCCATGGACAGGAGGATCACGCCGTATTCCCGCCGCTGCTCCCCCTCCAGCCGTTCCAGCACCCGCTGGTCGCACAGTGCCTCGCTGTCGTTCTGGGCCCGGTTCCAGCAGTACCACAGCAGGGGGTTGCACCAGTGGAGGCAGCGCAGCAGGCAGATCCCCACGCCGGCCCACAAATCCCCATATTTCAGGTGGAGCAGCTCGTGGAGGAGCACCTTGTCATCCACCGCCCGCTCCGGCAGCACCAGCACCGGGGAGAGCGGCCCGCACACAAAAGCGCTCTCCGCCGCCGCCAGCACAACCACTCGCTTGGGCACCTTCAGGCCGTACCTCACCGCCACCCGCTCCAGCTGGGCTGTCACCTCAGGTGCGGGGGCCTTTCCCCGGGCCACCTTCCGGCGCAGAGCCACATAGGTCAGCAAAAACCATAGCAGAGTAAGGACCACCCCGGCCACATAAATGATAAAAAGCCAGTCGGTCACACTGGTGGGCATGACAGGCCGGAGCAGCAGGACGGGGGCCACCACCTCCGTCAGCGTATAGGGCTGGGTGAGGGTGGAGGACAGTTTGGCCTCCACCGTCAGTCTGGCGGTCTCCAGCGCCATCCGCCCCTCCGGCAGGAGGGACCGGCCCAGCAGCCCGGCAGGCAGCAATACCCGCAGGGCCAGAATGACCCACACTCCATACTGCCACCGGGGAGACAATTTGTCCAAAAAGAGCCGCTTGGCAATGAGCAGCACCGCCGCCGCCACCGAGGCGGTAAGGGTCTGCATCAAAAAGGCCCAGATGTTTTCCATGGATCACACCTCCATGTCGTCCAGCAGCTTCCGCAGCTCCTCCCGCTCCTGGGCAGTCAGCTTCTCCTCCTTCAAAAAGGCGGCCACCAGCTTGCCCGCCGAGCCCTGATACACCCGGTCCAGCAGGCCCCGCCGCTCCTGAGCGGCGCAGGACTCCCGGTCCACCGCCGCCCGGTAGCGGTGGGGCGCCTGGGTCTTGTCAATGGTCACCAAACCTTTTGCCTCCATCCGGGTCAGGTAGGTAAGCACCGTGTTGCGGCTCCAGCCGGTGGCGGGCCGCAGCACCTCCACCGCCTCGCCCAGAGCCAGCCCATCCGGCGACGTCCACAGGGTCTCCAGCACCCGCCACTCCTTGTCACTCAGCTTCATCTCCGCCCCTCCTACAGCTGTAGTATCTACATAGATACTACAGCTGTAGGAGTATAATGTCAACACTTTCGCCAAATTTTCCGCAAACAGAAAAAAAGCCTACAGACCGTCCCGGAATTGTGGTACAATAACCGTTGAGTGAAAAATGATATGAGAAGGGACGGAGACCGGAAATGGACAAAATCGGGTTTGACAATCAAAAATATCTGGAGCTCCAGTCGGCGCACATCCGGGAGCGGATTCGCAAGTTCGACAACAAGCTCTACCTGGAATTTGGCGGCAAGCTGTTTGACGATTATCACGCCTCCCGGGTACTGCCCGGCTTTGAGCCGGACAGCAAGATCCGGATGCTGAAGGAGCTGCGGGATTCGGTGGAGGTGGTCATCGCCATCTGCGCCAATGACATTGAGAAAAATAAGGTCCGGGGCGACCTGGGTATTACCTACGATGTGGACGTGCTGCGGCTCATCGACGCTTTCCGGGGCCAGGGCCTACTGGTGGGCAGCGTGGTCATCACCCAGTACGCCGGCCAGCCCGCCGCCGACGCCTTCCAGCGCCGGATGGAACACCTGGGCGTCAAGACCTATCTGCACTATCCCATTGCCGGTTACCCCCACAACACCACCCTCATCGTCAGCGACGAGGGCTACGGCAAAAACGACTATATCGAGACCCAGCGGCCTCTGGTGGTGGTCACCGCCCCCGGCCCCGGCAGCGGCAAGATGGCGGTGTGCCTGTCCCAGCTGTACCACGAGTACAAGCGAGGCGTGAAGGCGGGCTACGCCAAGTTTGAGACCTTCCCCATCTGGAATCTACCCCTCCAGCACCCGGTGAACCTGGCCTACGAGGCCGCCACCGCCGACCTGGGGGATGTGAACATGATCGACCCCTTCCACCTGGCCGCCTACGGGGAGACCACGGTGAACTACAACCGGGACGTGGAGATCTTCCCCGTCCTCTCCGCCATGTTTGAGAAGATCATGGGAGAGTGTCCCTACAAGTCCCCCACCGATATGGGCGTGAATATGGCGGGCAAGTGCATTGTGGACGACGACGCGGTGTGTGCCGCCGCCCGGCAGGAGATCGTCCGCCGGTACTACACCGCCCTGTGCGACCGCCGCATCGGCACCGCCACCGACGATCTGGTGTACAAGCTGGAGACCGTCATGCAGCAGGCCCATGTGGATGTGTCCATCCGGTCTGTGGTGGCCGCCGCCGCCCAGGTGGCCGAGGAGACCGGCAACCCCGCCGGAGCCATCGAGCTGCCCGACGGCGAGGTAGTCACCGGTAAGACCACCGATCTGATGGGCGCCTCCTCCGCCACCCTGCTCAACGCCCTCAAGCGGCTGGCAGGCATCGACCACGAGCACCACCTGATCTCCCGTGAGGCTCTGGAGCCCATCCAGCAGGTGAAGGTCCACCACCTGGGCTCGGTGAATCCCCGGCTCCACTCTGACGAGATTCTCATTGCCCTGGCCATCTCCGCCACCACCAATCCTCTGGCCAAGCAGGCGCTGGATCAGCTCTCCGCCCTGCGGGGGTGTGAGGCCCACTCCTCCGTCATCCTCTCTCCCGTGGACTCCCACACCTACAGCCGTCTGGGTCTGCGCCTCACCTGCGAACCCCAGTATGAGACCAATAAGCTGTATCACAAATGAGTTTAGAACAAAAAATGGGTGCTGTCTGTTGACAGCACCCATTTTTAATGTCTGTATCTGGGATCAGGCGCCCAGGGCTTCCGCCGGAATCTCAAAGTCGGCGGCATTGTTGTAGTTGGTGCAATCCATGATGACCTCCACCTTGTCGACGGTCATCATGCCGCTGACATCCACACCTTCCGCGCCTTCCACGCTTCCCATCGCCGCATTCAGTGCCTTGCCCATGATGGACTGCATCACGTCGGTCATATCCATGAAGTAGCGCACGGGATAGCCGCTCTCCTGGTCGATCCACACGGTGATGGGCATATCGCCCAGATCGCTGTAAAAGTCGGACACATCCACCATACCGCCCAGGCTGGACTCCAGATTGGTGGTGGCGCCGCTGGCCTTAAGCACTTCTTCCATGGCCTCGCCCCGGATCACGCCGGTATACTTGTCGGTGGTCATGCCGTTGATCTCCTCGGTACCCACGCTGATGTACTCCGCGCCGCTGTCCAGATAGAGATTCACACTCTGCTGGGCGTCGTACTGCTCCAGCATATTGACGGTGGCGGTCTGGCTGGTCCAGGTGTTGCCGTCATAGAGGTACATATTGTAGGTATCCCCGTCAGCCTCAGCAAAAATACTCATGGAAACCGAGCCCAGGGAACCCATGTCCATGGTCATGTCGGCCTTCATCTTCATGGGATCGTTGAAGCACACCATATCCATGGTGGTATCAGTCTCCACCTTCTGGCCCATGGCGGTCATATCCATTTCCATGACCATGGTGGCCTCCATGCTCTCCGCAGCGTTGACTTTCTCTGTGGCCGCCCGGATCTTCTCGGTGGCATCCTCCTTGTTGGCAGTTCCGTTGCCGCAGGCAGTCATGGACAGGGTCAACGCGGCGCCCAGCGCAAGGGCCGCAACTCTCTTTCCTGTACGCATAAAAGTTTCCTCCTTGTAATTGTGTCTAACATTCTTATGCAGGCACGACTCGGGTGTATTCAAGTCTACCATAGTTTTCTTCCCTTGTCTCCTCTTTTTTCTGAAAGTTTTCTGAAAATTGTCCGTGGGTTTTCCCACCACCCCGTGTATAATGAAACAGAAAGGCAACGTGGAAAGGGGGTGCCGGCGTGGAGGAGCGGGACATCATAGAGCGGCTGCTGGGGCGGGATGAGACCGGTCTGCATGATCTGCTGCGGTATTACGGCCCCTTGATGCGCTATATCATCGCGCCCATCGTGACGGACCCCCACGACCAGGAGGACTGTCTGTCGGAGGCGGCCATGCGGGTATGGGACCGGGTGGACCAGTTCGATCCTCAGCGGGGCAGCTGGACTGCCTGGCTGACTGCGGTGGTCCGCAATACCGCCCGAAATCACCGGCGGGCCGTCCAGCCCCACCACAGCACCCAGGACCTGGACGAAAACACCCCCTCCACCCAGCCCACCCCGGAGGAGCTGCTTCTGCGGCAGGAGCGGCAGGCCGCCGTCAATCGGGCCTTACTCCTGCTCTCCCCCGACGAGCAGACCCTCTTTTACCGAAAATATTACTACTTACAGCCCACGGCTCAGATTGCCGCCGAACTGGGCACCACGGAGCGGGCGGTGGAGGGCAAGCTCTACCGGCTGAAAAAGCGTCTGCGGAAACTGTTGGGAGGTGAGGGATATGCGGGACCCTGATTGGGAGGCCATGGATGAGCAGGAATTTGAAGCCCTGCTGGAAAGCAGCGTCATCCAGCCCCCACCGGAAGAAGTGGTGGCGGAGGTCACCCCCTGGCGGCTGGCCACCAAGCGCATCCTCACCGGCATCGCCCTCACCACCGTCACTTTGAATTTTTGGTGGCTCAACTACCTTCTCCCCGCCATCGGCATGGCGCTGATGCTGCTGGGCTTCCGGGCCCTGCGGCGGGAAAATCGGTGGCTGGGTCTCTGCTTCGGCATCACGGTGTTCCGTGCCGTCTATCTGTATGCCGGTCTGATCCTCAACAGCACCATTTGGCACAGCACCATATTCCCCTCCCCTGTGGTCTATGGATTGACCGGAGTCAATCTGCTCCTTACATTCGCCCAATTCTTCTGCCTGTGGCGCGGATTTCGGGCGGTGCAGCAAAAGGCGGGTCTCCCCGCTCGTGCAGGGGGCGCTGTGGCTCTGATGGTATGGTATGGCGTCATTTTCCTGCTGGCCCTGGTGCAGTATGTGGGATTCATCCTTCTTGGCATCTTGTTGGTGAGCTATATCTGTATCCTCCGCAGCCTGTGGAAGCTGTCCAAAGAGCTGGATCAGGCGGGCTATGCCATCCGCCCCGCGCCGGTGCGCATCGAGGACGGAACCGCGGCCCTGGCCATTGCCATCCTGCTGGTGGCCGGCTGCTTTTTGGGCTGGCTGCTGGGGTGCAAGTATCCCATGGACTGGCAGGCGACAGGCCCTGCCGAGCACAGCGGTGCGGAGGAGATCGAGGCACAGCTGCTGGAGCTGGGCTTCCCCGATTATGTGCTTCAAGATCTGACTGCCGAGGACATCGCCGCCTGCGACGGCGCCCTGCGGGTGGTAACAGATGTCCACAATCATTCTGTGAATAACAGCGCGAACGAACCCCTGCGCATCACCGGTGTGGCGGTGGAGCTGCCCGGCGAACAAGGTCGATGGATGATTTTCCACCACTTCCTCTGGACCGAGGACCCCGGTTTCTACGGCACCGAGTCTATCCAGCTCTGGCCCGCCCAGCACCTTTCGGAGGGATGGAGGTCTGCGGGAACTGTCTCCGGTCGGGTGTTGTACGACAAGAACGGGCAAACCTACTCCGCTCCTTACTACTATCTGGGCGAGCAGACCTTTACCTCAGACAGCATTTTCTGGGGAGAGCAGACCAGCACCGACATATTCGCCGCCTTCTCCATGCCTGAGACGGGCGAAAACAAGCGGGGTTACCTGGCCTATCCCGTTGCAGCACTCCAGGACGGCTATATCCTTGACAGCTGGTTCAATTACACCCACCAGCGTACCGCCCTCCAGTACCCCGCCATGACGGCTATGGAGGCCAGAATGTGCAACGGTTTGAACTGGTACGGTCCCTTCTACACCGTTCAGGACGCGCTTCAGTTCTACCCCACAGCAGAAAGTGCAGATCTTCTTTCGTAGGAATCGCCCCTACGGCACATAATAGCTGTTCTTCCGCAAAAAAGGACCGGGCTGAAATCAGCCCGGTCCTTTTGCATCTGATTAGTCTGCCTCGTCCTGCATCGCCGCGTCGTCGCAAAGTCCGCTCTCTTCGGAACAGCCTGACGGCTATTCCTCATACCGCTTCCTTGCTCCTCCTTTCCCATAGCGACCCGCTTTCGCTGGGCTCGCTCTGGGGTCCCATCATGGCCTTCTCCTGGGCGGCGGGAGGTACGTCCGCCCCAGCGGGTCAAGACCCGCCGGGGTCCCCATTCTTTTTCATCTGCTCGGGGCAAGTGAATTGCCCCGGCATCAAGGTTTTGCCCTTGGGGCAAAACACTTGGACGAGGACGCGTCCTCCTGCCGCCCCATAAAAAGGACCGGGCTGATTTCAGCCCGGTCCTTTTGCATCTAATTAGTCTGCCTCGTCCTGCATCGCCTTGGCGGCCTCAATGGCCTTCTCCTGGGCGGCGGGAGGAGCGTCCTCGTAGCGGACAAAGTGGAAGGTGAAGGAGCCGCGGCCCTGAGTCATGGACCGCAGGTCGATGGCATAGCGGCTCATCTCCGCCATGGGCACCTCGGCCTCCACCACCTGGTTGCCCTCGCCGTCGGGGTTCATACCCATCACGCGGCCGCGGCGCTTGTTCAGGTCGCCGATGACGTCGCCCATGTAGCTGTCGGGGATGGTGACCTTCAGCTCGCCGATGGGCTCCAGCAGCACGGGGCTGGCCTGGGGCATACCGGCCTTGTAGGCCAGCTGCACGGCGGTCTTAAAGGCCATTTCGGAGGAGTCAACGGGGTGATAGGAGCCGTCGAACAGGGTGGCCTTCAGGTACACCACGGGATAGCCCGCCAGCACGCCGTGGACCACGGCCTCACGCATACCCTTCTCAACAGCGGGGAAGTAGTTCTTGGGCACAGCGCCGCCCACGACCTCCTCGCAGAACTGGAGCTCCTCGGTGTCGCCGGGCTCAAAGCGCATCCACACGTCGCCGAACTGGCCGTGACCGCCGGTCTGCTTCTTGTGGCGGCCCTGGACCTCCACCTTCTTGCGGATCTTCTCACGGTAAGCCACACGGGGCTCGGAGAGCTCGGCGTCCACGCCGAAGCGGCTCTTCAGGCGGGAGACGATGACGTCCATCTGCATATCGCCGGTACCGGAGACCACCATCTGGTGGGTCTCGGCGTTGTTCACCCAGTTGAAGGTGAGATCCTCTTCGTTCAGGCGGGTAAGGCCGGCAGCGATCTTGTCCTCCTGGCCCTTGGTCTTGGGGCTGATGGCCACGGAATAGCAGGGCTCGGGGAAGGGGATGGGCTCGATCTTGACCACCTTGCGGGGATCAGACAGGGTGTCGCCGGTCTTGACCTTGTCCATCTTGCCGATGGCGCCGATGTCGCCGCACTCCAGCTCCTTGACCTCCTCGGCCTTCTTGCCCTTCATGACGTACAGGCGGCCCAGCTTCTCAGTGGCACCGGTACGGGCATTGACCACCTGCATATCAGGCTTCAGGTTGCCGGAGAGCACCTTCACATAGGAATACTTGCCGTACTGGTCGGACACGGTCTTCCACACAAAGGCGCAGGGCAGAGCGCCGGGGAAGGCCACGAACTCATCCAGCTCGCCCTTCTCGTTCTCGCCCATGAGGGGATGACCCTCCAGGGGAGAGGGCAGCAGCTCCACGATGATGTCCAGCAGCATACGGGTGCCCAGGCCGGTGATGGCGGAGCCGCACACCACAGGGAAGAGGGACAGGTCCTTGACGCCCTGGCGCAGGCCCTGGATCATCTCGGCGTAGGTGAAGTCCTCGCCGGAGAAGTACTTGTCCATCAGCTCCTCGCTGGTCTCGGCCACGGACTCCTTCAGGGCGTCGTACAGCTCGTCCAGCACGGGCAGCTTCTCGTCGGGCACGTCGATCTCCACGCGCTCGCCCTTGGGGCCCGCCTCAAAGGCACGCTTATGGAGCACGTCGATGAAGCCGATGACCTTCTTGTCGGCGTCCCAGATGGGGGCCACCACGGGGGCGATGTTCTTGCCGAAGCGCTCCCGCAGGGTATCGAAGGCGGCGTTGTAATCGGAGTTATCCTCGTCGGTCTTGGAGATGTAGAGCAGACGGGGCATATTGCGGCGCTGGCACAGCTTCCAGGCCTTCTCGGCGCCCACGCTCATGCCGCCCTTGGCGGAGCAGACGATGATGGCGGCGTCGGAGACCTGCATGGCCTCCATGACCTCGCCGGAGAAGTCGAAGTAGCCGGGAGTGTCCAGCACGTTGATCTTACAGCCGTTGTACTCAATGGGGGCCACCGCGGTGGAGATGGAAATCTGGCGGCGGGTCTCTTCGGGATCATAATCACAAACGGTGTTTCCGTCGGCAGGATTGCCCAGACGGGGGGTACCACCGGTCAAAAACAGCATACTCTCGGCCAGGGAGGTCTTTCCGTTGCCACCGTGTCCCAGCAGACAGATGTTGCGGATATTTTGTACGGAATAGCTCATAACTTGTTTCCTCTCCTTACATTTGGAATCGCGGAGCAGCATGGTAAACTGCTGTTGTCCATTATACATGAAAGTTCCGTCAGTTACAACTAAAACTTTAGAAAAATCGCGCAAACTCCCGGGTAAGGCAGAGGAAGGCCCCGCCGCAGAAGGGGCGGGGCCTTGGGACAGTTCAGCTTTGGTCCACGGGGATGGTCTGGCCGTTGAGGGTAATGGAAACCACCTGCTCCGGGTCGACGGGCTGATCGAAGGCCCAGGTGGCCCACCAGCTGTTTCCATCCGCATACGTTGGGGTCAGGACGGTGCCGTCCTTCAAAACGACCGTAGGAGTAAATTTCTCCAGTGTAATAAAGGGGATGGTCTTTCCATCCTCCAGGTACATGGTATCCTGATCACAAACCAGAGTAAGGCTCAGCGGGGAGAGTTCCAAGGACTGGGCCATGACAGAGCCCTCCGCCCCAAGATCAGCAGGCAATGCAAGGGAGATGGAAAAATGCTCAGATTCCACTGTCTGGAGTGGAATTTCTATGGTCCACTCCCCTTCCACCGGTTTGCTCAGGGCAGAATAGTCCACCAGCATCTCCACCTGGGTCAGCCTGGGCAACTGCTCGGGGCCAAAGCCCTCCAGACAGTAGGGCCAGACATCCCTGTCCGTCCTCATCAGGGAACAACTGATCTGCGTGGTCTCATCCAGCCGATTCCCGTCCAGGTCCCGAGCCGTGAAATAGACCCGCACCATCCTGCCGTCAGCCAGGGCCTGGGCCGCTTCGATCCGGACCCCCTGATCCTCACAGGCGGCCTCCACCTGGGTGGCATAGGAGGTCCGGCTGCCCAGGTCGTCCCGGATGGCCTGCCAGAGGGTGGGCCCCGCCGCCAGGGCCGAAACCGTGAGGACGGCGGCAGCGGCTGCCGCCACAAGCCCCCGGCGGGTAAGGCGGCGGGGCCGGGCCTTCTCCCCGGACAACGCTTTTCTCATCCGGTCCCGGGTACCCTCCACCAGCGCCCGGTCCGGAGCAATCTCGTCAAATTTGGCGCGATAGTCATGCTCAAACACAGGAATCCCCTCCTTCTTCCAGATAGTCCCACAGCTGCCGCCGGACCCGCATCAGGCGCATCCGCACGGCGGACTCCTTCTTGCCCAGCAGCCCGGCAATCTCAGGGGTGGAGTACCCCTCGTAGTAGTAGAGATGGACCACTACCCGCAGCTCGGGGAACAGCCTGTCCAGGCAGGCGTCCAATCCGCTCTCCGCCGTCTCCGGGGCCGGGAGGTGCTCCGCCGCCTCCAGCGGCTCGGTGCGCCGGCGGAAGGGATTGCGCCAGTATGAGTTGGCGCAGTTCACCGTCACCCGGCAGAACCAGGCGCGGGCGTGCTCCTCGCTCTCAAAGTCCGGCCCCTTGGCCACATAGCGGAGAAAGACCTCCTGAAAAATATCGTCCGCCGCATCCCGGCGGCGGGTACGGGCAAAGGCCAGTCGGTAAACCAGCCCTGCGTACCGCTCCAGCAGCTCCTCCGCCCGGGCATTGAACCCGCCGGCATCCTTCTTCACATGACCCCTCCTCTCCAGGTGTTTGAAAAGGCCTTTCACCTGAACTACGCGCCAGCCCTCTGTTTCGTCACATCCAAATAGAAAAAGCGCAGGCCCGCAGCCTGCGCTTTCTCAAAATAATTACGGTTGCACGATCTCGCTGCCGTCCAGCGGCACGGTGTAGGCGGTGCAGCTGGCAGTACCGTCAGGGCCAGGGGTGACCTGCTCCAGCTGGCACAGCCAGCCGGTACCCTCCTGGTTCAGTCCGGCGCACATCAGCTTGGTGGTAGTGCCGTCCTGAGCAGTGGGGCCGGTCATGGTCCCATCCTCACCCACCGTCAGCTCGTCGGTGTTCCAGCCCAGCCAGGCGGCCAGCTTGTACAGGGCTTCCGTCTGGGTAAGACCGACCTGGGTAAGCGTGGGATTCACGGTGGCCTGGGTCGTCTGGACGCCCCGGTCGTCCGGGGTCACGCTGTAGGGTTCAGCTCCAGTTTCAGCAGGTGTCTGGGACGCAGCAGCAGGCTCCGTGGTCTTTGTGCTGCCCTCTCCGGAATAGCTCTGACCACCCTGCTGGCTGTCTGTCCCCTGACCGGAGCTGCCGCCGGCAGTCTGATCCTCCTGATTGCCGCTCTCTGCCTGGGCCTGGGTGGGCTGGGGCACGATCTCTCGGGTCACCGGTCCCTCCTCATCGCCTCCGGCAGGCAGGTTGCTCTCCACCGCCACGGAAATGCTGCCGGGGGCCTGCTCGCCGCCCCGGAAGCCGCCGGTCCGCCACTGGTCCATGACCCCCGCGCCCACCAGCACCAGGGCGGCCACCGCCGCCAGGGAGGCCAGGCTCCGCCAGCGCCACTGCCGCTTCTTGCTCTGGAAGGGGGTGACCTTGGAGGTATGAATCTTGTTCATGACCCCTTCCTTCAACTCTGCGGGAGGTTCAGCTGCCAGGTAGGGCAGTTCTTCATGAATGGACTCCAGATCGTCCGCAAGGGTCCGGCACGCCGGGCACGCCGACAGGTGCTCCTCCAGCCGGGCAGTCTCTTCCTGGGTCAGAGGTCCGTCCAACCGGGCGCTGATTAGTTCCAGCGCCTCGTCACAGCTCAGCATATCGTTCCCTCCTCTCCATTCGGGGGTAAGTCCCCCGTTGTTCAAGGTATAGACGTGGACGAATCAAAAAAGTTCCCCTGTTTTTTCAAATAGTTCCGCAGAGCCAGCCGGGCACGGGCAATGCGGGACTTCACCGTGCCCTCCTCCAGACCCAGCACCTGGGCGATCTCGCCGTAGGACAGCCCCTCCAGCTCCCGGAGGATGAGCACCCGCCGGTGCTCCGCCGACAGGGTGGCAAGGCCCGCCCGCAAAGTCTCCCGCCGCTCCCGGCGTTCGGTCTCCACATGGGGGGAGAACCGCTCGTCGGGCAGTTCGGCCTGCCGGGCCTCCTCCTCATCGTCCAGGGAGATGGTCATGGACAGAGCGCTGCGCCGCTTCTCCCGGCGGAGAAAATCAATGCACACATTGCTGGTCAGCCGGTACAGCCAGGTGGCAAAGGAGCTGTCCCCCTGAAACTTGCCCAGCCCCTTCCAGGCGTTGAGAAAGGCCTCCTGACTCAGCTCCAGGGCATCGTCCGGGTTGCCCGTCATCCGCAGGGCCAGATTGTAAATCCGTCCCTGATTCTGCTCCACCAGGGCGGCAAAGGACTCCTCGTCCCCCTGCCTGGCCCGCTGGACCAGCTCCCATTCCGCTTTCATGCCTTTCCCACCCCCTTGTCTGTCTTGTACCCGCCGCCGTTACCGGTCCGGCTCGTCTTTCAAATCCCGTTTGATGCCCGCTGTCACCTTGTAGATATCCTCCAGGGTGGACACATGGCTGATCTGCTCCTTATAGTATCCGGCGTGGGGCACCCCCTTCAGGTACCAGGCGTAGTGCTTCCGGGCCTCCAGGCAGGCAATGTGTTCCCCCTTCTGAGCCGCCGACAGCTCAAACTGCCGCACCGCCGTGTCGCACCGCTGGGCCAGCGGGGGCAGGGGCGGGATCTCCTCCCCCGCCAGAGCCGCCTGGGCCCGCTGGAACAGCCAGGGATTGCCGAAGCAGCCCCGGCCGATCATGGCCATATCCGCCCCGGTGTACTTGAGGATGCGTACCGCGTCCTTGGGCTCAAATACATCGCCGTTGGCGATCACCGGAATGGAAACCGTCTCTTTTACCGCCCGGATGTAGTCCCAGTTGGCGGTGCCGGAGTACATCTGGGTGCGGGTGCGGCCGTGGACCGCCACGGCAGCCACTCCGGCCTCCTCCATGGCTTTGGCAAACTCCACACAGTTGATGGAGCCCTTGTCCCAGCCCAGACGGAACTTCACCGTCACCGGCCTGCCGCCAGCCCCCCGGATCACCGCCTCGGCCACCTTGACCGCCAGCTCCGGGTTCTTCATCAGGCCGGAGCCGTCGCCGGAATTGGCCACCTTGGGCACCGGGCAGCCCATATTGATGTCGATGATATCGGCACCGGAGCGCTCCGCAGCTATGCCCGCCGCCTGCTCCATACAGGCCGGGTCGCTGCCGAAGATCTGCACCGCCGCCGGGTGTTCCCCCTCCCCCAGCTGAAGGAGCGGAACCGACTTTTTGTCCTGATAGCACAGGGCCTTGGCGCTCACCATCTCCGTAATGGTATAGCCCGCCCCCAGTTCCCGGCAGATGGTCCGGAAGGCCAGGTCTGTCACTCCCGCCATAGGAGCCAGCGCCAGAGCCGAATTTATCGTGATATTGCCAATTTTCACAGTGTCCCCCGATGTGTTATAAATAGTAGCGTAACAAGCGTATCATACCACAGGACAGGACATCCGGCAAGGTTGTTTCCCCCCGTCCGGTATCTGCCGCTTGATTTTGATTAAAAACAAGGAGTGTTCCAACATGGATAAGTACGTCTGCGATCTCTGCGGCTATATCTACGACCCCGCTGAGGGCGATCCCGATAACGGCGTGGCCCCCGGCACTGCCTGGGAGCAGGTTCCCGCTGACTGGGTGTGCCCCCTGTGCGGCGCCGGCAAGGACCAGTTCTCCAAGCAGTAAGCTTTTCCCCCACCGCATTCCGCCTGTCTGACGGTTGTTCCGTCGGACAGGCGGTTTTCTTTTTTGCATCAATTCCACTCCAAAATTTCATGTACAAAAGCGTTCCTCTTTTCTGTCAAATGATTCTCGTTTGGTTTTCCCCGGTTATTTTGTAAATTTTATTTTCTATATTCCAAAAAGTAATCGTCCACCCTGCTATTATGCTATATATTTCTTTCGTCCGTTCCCCGGCTCTGCATGATTGATGTATGCTTTTTTCATTTTCTGCTACTCCTCGCATCTGATTTCAGGCGGCTGGAATTCTGCTTCTCCCCATTGACAGAACCGATGGGGGCCTCTTATAATGGCCTCGACGAACTCAAAAATGACCCAATTTTCCTATGGAAGGGAGGCCCTATTTTGGAACATCTGTTAGCGCCGCTGGTGGGGGATGCCTCCCCCGTGACCGTGATCGGCCTGTGCAAGAACGCGGGCAAGACCACCGCCATGCGCCGCCTGATGGCCGAGTTGGGGGACGAGCGGCTGGCCCTCACCTCGGTGGGCCGGGACGGAGAGCGCACCGACCTGGTCACCGGGACCGAGAAGCCCGATCTGTACCTGAAAGCCGGCGATCTGTTCGCCACCGCCCGGGGCATGATCACGCTGTGCGACGCCACCCTGGAGGTGGTGGACCTGACCGACGTGATGACCCCCCTGGGACCGGTGGCTATTTTCCGCACTCTGTCTGACGGCTATGTGCAGCTGGCCGGTCCCTCTGCCGCCGGACAGCTGCGCCCCCTCACCGCTCGCTTCATGGAATTGGGGGCCCAGCGGGTCCTCATCGACGGGGCCGCCGGACGGAAGTCTCTGGCTGGCGCCGGTGTGGAGGGCGTGGCCCTGCTGTGTACCGGCGCCTCTCTGGACCGGGATATGGACCTGGTGGTATCGGAGACCGCCCACACCTGCTGGCTCTTTGACCGGAAAGTACCGGAGCACGCCGGCCTGCGTTCCGCCCTGGAGGGCGTGGAGGACCGCTTCGCCCTGTTCGAGCTGGACGGCACCCCTCTGGAGCTGCCCCTGGACGAAGGCGGCAGCCCCAAGTGGAACAAGCTGCCTCGCCGCCCCCTGGCGGTGTGGGCGTCGGGAGGGGTTACCGACCCCCTGCTCAAAACCCTGGCCCGCCGGGGCGCTCCCACTACCCTGGTCACTCAGGACGCCACCCACCTGCTGGCAGGCCGGGCCGCCCTGGAGCTGTTCCAGCGCAACGGCGGCCAACTGGCTGTCCGCTGGGAGCTGACCATCGCCGCTGTGGCGGCCAACCCCTGGTCTGCCTACGGCTGGCACTTTGAACCGGATAAATTCATCTCCGCCCTGCGGCAGGCCATCCACCTGCCGGTGGTCAACGTGAAGGAGGATCATGATGGAACTGACGCATGAACTGCGGGAAAACGCAGGGTTTCAGTGGGTACTGAACCGGCTGAGTCCCATGTCGCCGTTCGGCAAGGCGGCCGCCCGCTCCCTGCGGTGGTACGGCCCCGGAGAGGAGGCCGCCCTGGAGGAGGAGCTGGACAATGTGGCTCTGGCCATGGAGCTTTGGAACGCAGGCACCACCGCCCCTCAGACCGAGGGCTGCGGCTGCGGCCCGGTGCGGCTCACCGAGGCCGAGCGCAAGGACGCCGCCGCCGCTCTGCGGGGTGTCACCCGCTGCCTGCCCCTGTTTCACGACATCCGGGGCTCCTTCGACCGGGACCCCGGCGCCCCCTTCGATCTGGTGGAGCTCTTTGAGATCAAGCATTTCCTGGTCACCCTGGAGCAGCTGGTCCAGGCCTATGCCGCTCTGCCCCCCATGGCCGGGCTGTCCTTCCCCTCCCTGGCTGACGCCCTGGAGCTGATGGACCCGGAGGGCCGCCGTCTGCCCACCTTCTCCGTTGTCAATTCCTACCACAACGACCTGGCACCCCTGCGCGCGGAGAAGGCCAAGCTGGAGAAGGCCATCCGCATGACCATGGAGGACAAGCGGGGCCCCCTGATGGAAAAGCGCCGTGTCCTGGCGGTGGAGGAGGATAAGCTGGAGCTGGAGGTCCGCCGGATGCTCACCGGCAAGCTGATGGCCTACAAGCAGGCCTTCCTGGACAACATGGAGACTCTGGGCCGTCTGGATCTCATCGTGGCCAAGGCCAAGCTGGCTCTGCGGTACAACTGCGTGCGGCCCGCCCTCAGCGCCGATAAATCCATCACCCTCCGGGGGGTGCGCCATCCCCAGGTGGAGGAGGATCTGGCTGAGCGGGGCGAACAGTTTACCCTGCTGGATCTGGACCTGAAGCCGGGCTGCACCGTCATCACCGGCGCCAACATGGGCGGCAAGACCGTGTCTCTCCGCTCCACCGTGCTCTCCCTGCTTCTGTGCCAGTGCGGCTTCTTCGTCTTTGCCCAGTCCGCCGCCCTTCCCCTGTTCCACCGGGTGGAGCTCATCCTGGCCGACAGCGGCCCCGGCGCCGGCGGCCTGTCCTCCTTCGGCAAGGAAGTCCATCTGCTGGACAAGCTGCTGCGAGAGACCCACGGCCAGTTCTTCTTCGTGGCTCTGGACGAATTCGCCCGGGGCACCAACCCCCAGGAGGGCGCAGCCCTGGCCCGTGCTCTGGTGCGTCACCTGAGCAGTCTGGACTGCGTGGCCCTCATGACCACCCACTACGACGGGGTGTCCGACGTGGCCGCCGCCCACTACCAGGTGGCCGGTCTGGTGCGGGACATCCAGGGCGACGAGGGGGACGATCCCCGCAAGCGGATCGCCCGCCGGATGGACTACCGGCTCCTTCCCGCCCCTCCCGGAGCCCCCTGTCCCCGGGACGCCCTCCGGGTGTGCCGACTGCTCAAACTGGACGATACCCTCATGGAACTCTTCCAGGCCGACCTGTAAATTTTCCCTGCTCCGGCAGGCGGTTCACGCCGCCTGCCGGAGTTTTTGCCCTTCCAGTTCTGGTTACCATTTGGTAAGCACTATCCCGCTGTAGCGTACAAAAGTCTACAGAACAGAGAAAAATTTTGTGAGCCTAATTTTTCAAAAAATAGTTGACAAACAAAAACGGCTGGGTTATAGTGTTTTTGTCAAAAGTAAATAACACGCATGGATAGAGGCGCGGAGCGCAAGGTAGCAGAGCAATGATAAGGGCAGGCGAGCCCGATGTACTCTGTGAATGTCCGCTCCGCCGAAGGGGGACGTGAATCGTACAGCCCTCCCCCTGAGCCGTGGGCCCAGTGCTTACGGATTGTCATGAGTCACATGAAGCGCTATTTGTGTCTGAACGAGAGTCTCCCCTCCCGCGGACATGAGTAGTGTTTTTTTGTTCATGAAGCGCTATCTCGCCGGAGGAATGGATCTCCTACCGGCGAGGTAGCTTTATTTTTTCGAGGAGGCGTGTCATGGAAAAGCTTATTATCACCGCGGCCATCTGCGGCGCAGAGGTCACCAAAGAGCACAATCCCGCTGTCCCCTACACCGTGGAGGAAATGGTCCGCGAGGCCAAGAGCGCCTTTGATGCAGGCGCCGCTGTTATCCACGTCCACGTCCGCGAGGACGATGGTACCCCCACTCAGGACCGGGAGCGGTTCCGGGTGATCCTGGACGCCATCAAGGAGGCCTGCCCCGGCGTGATCCTGATCCCCTCCACCGGCGGCGCCACCGGCATGACTCCCGAGGAGCGGCTCCAGCCCACCGAGCTGTGCCCCGAGATGGCCACTCTGGACTGCGGCACCTGCAACTTCGGCGACGACATCTTCGTCAACGATATGCCCACCATGCGGGCCTTCGGCAAGCGCATGATCGAAAACAACATCAAGCCCGAGTATGAGTGCTTCGAGATCGGCCACCTGGACACCATCGTGAACATGGCCCACAAGGGTCTGGTCCCCGGCGCTCCCATGCAGTTCAACTTCGTGCTGGGCGTATCCGGCTGCACCCCCGCCACCGTGGGCAACCTGGACTACCTGGTGAAGCAGATCCCCGCCGGTTCCACCTGGACCGTCACCGGCATCGGCCGGGGCGCCTGGCCCATGGTTGCCGCCGGCATCGTGATGGGCGGCAACGTCCGCGTGGGCTTCGAGGACAACATCTACCTGGAGAAGGGCCACAAGGCCGCCTCCAACGGCGAGCTGGTCGCCAAGGTGGTCCGCCTGGCCAAGGAGCTGGGCCGCGAGATCGCCACTCCCGATGAGGCCCGGAAGATCCTGTCCCTAGCCTGATCTCATTCCTTTGTTTTACTTATCTCCCCAACCATATATCTCCCCAACCAAACATTAAACGAAACAGGAGGAACTTTCTATGCAGAAGAAAGGCAACAAGTACGGCACTCACCGCGTCATCGAGCCCAAGGGCCTGCTGACCCAGGCTGCCAAGAAGATCGACAACACCATGGAGTGCTACTCCAATGAGATCCTGTGCGACGTTTCCGCTCTGAACATTGACTCCGCTTCCTTCACCCAGATCTATGAGGCCTGTGAGAAGGACCTGGCCAAGACTGAGCAGATGATCCTGGATATCGTCAATGAGCGCGGCAAGATGCAGAACCCCGTCACCGGTTCCGGCGGTATGTTCATCGGCACCGTCCGTGAGATCGGCGAGGACCTGCAGGGCAAGATCGACCTGAAGGTGGGCGACAAGATCGCTTCTCTGGTCTCCCTGTCCCTGACTCCCCTGAAGATCAACAAGATCAAGGCCATCCACCCCGAGATCGACCGCGTGGACGTGGATGCCCAGGCTATCCTGTTTGAGTCCGGCCTGTATGCCAAGCTGCCCGACGACATGAGCGAGGAGCTGGCTCTGGCTGCTCTGGACGTGGCCGGCGCTCCCGCCCAGACCGCTAAGCTGGTGAAGCCCGGTGACTCCGTGCTCATCCTGGGCGGCGCCGGCAAGGGCGGCATGATGTGCTGCTACGAGGCCATGAAGCGCGTTGGCCCCACCGGCAACGTGGTTGCCCTGGTCATCTGCCAGGAGGACGCCGACCTGCTGAAGAGCATGAACCTGTGCCACCACGCCATCGTTGGCTCCGCCACCAACCCCACCGAGGTGCTGGAGAAGTCCCTGGCCGTCAACAACGGCAAGGAGTACGATGTCTCCATCCTGATCGTGAACGTGCCCGCCTGCGAGATGGCCGCCATCCTGCCCGTCCATGACAACGGCGTGGTGTACTTCTTCTCCATGGCCACCGATTTCGCCAAGGCTGCTCTGGGCGCCGAGGGCTGCGGCAAGGACGTCACCATGATCGTCGGCAACGGCTACACCAAGGACCACGCCGAGATCACTCTGTCCGAGCTGCGTGAGAATCCCCAGCTGAAGGCCTACTTCGAGAAGAAGTATCTGTAAGATATTCTGAGCTGTCTGTGCAGCTCGGACGCCAGCGCCAGCTGGCCGCGCCTTTTGGCGCGCAGAACGCGCAGCGTTCCCGCAGGGGCAATTCAGTTGCCCCGAGGATGTCAAATCACGGAGGCCCCGCGCGATGGAACATTGCGTGGGGCACTGCGTGAGAATCCCCAGCTGAAGGCCTACTTCGAGAAGAAGTACCTGTAAGTTCCTGTTTTACCGATTTCCAGATTATTTCCCATTTACTTTGTGACTTACCTGTCCCATCGACAGATGAGCTGATTGATGTGATCGTTCTGCGGCCGATGATTCCGGCCCCGGTCCCGCTGGAGAAACTCTCCTCCCCAACCCTTTCTCCCCCCGTTCCGGTTCCCGGTCCCTGACGCCTGTGAATGGCACATCCCCACACTGATTTAGAAAG
This sequence comes from Flavonifractor sp. An112, assembly GCF_002161085.1. Taxonomy (GTDB): domain Bacteria; phylum Bacillota; class Clostridia; order Oscillospirales; family Oscillospiraceae; genus Flavonifractor; species Flavonifractor avicola. Next base: position 29,704 of record NZ_NFLU01000019.1, read on the forward strand.
GATGACCTTGTTATGGTAGAGTCCCGCCGTAAGATCCTGTTCCCCGATGTGACTGACGAGCAGTGGAACGACTGGCATTGGCAAGTCAAGAACCGCATCGAGACTCTGGAGGACCTGAAGAAGTATGTGGATCTGACCCCCGAGGAAGAGGAAGGCGTTAAGGCCTGCCTCGGCACCCTCCGCATGGCCATCACTCCTTATTATCTGTCCCTGATTCAGCCCGGCGATCCTCACGATCCCGTCCGGCTGCAGGCCGTCCCCACCGCCAAGGAGCTGCATCAGTCCGCCGCCGACCTGCTGGACCCCCTGCACGAGGATGAGGACTCCCCCGCTCCCGGTCTGACCCACCGCTATCCTGACCGCTGCCTGCTGCTGATCACCGACCAGTGTTCCATGTACTGCCGTCACTGCACCCGCCGCCGCTTCGCCGGTCAGAACGACGCCGGCCTGCCCGTGGATCAGGTGGATCAGGCCATCGAGTACATCCGCAACACTCCCGTCATCCGTGACGTGCTGCTCTCCGGCGGCGACGCTCTGCTCTGCTCCGACGAGCGCCTGGAGTACATCATCGCCAAGCTGCGTGAGATCCCCCACGTGGAGATCGTCCGCATCGGCTCCCGTACCCCCGTGGTGCTGCCTCAGCGTATCACTCCCGAGCTGTGCAATATGCTGAAGAAGTATCATCCCATCTGGCTGAACACCCACTTCAACCATCCCAACGAGATCACCCCCGAGTCCGCCAAGGCCTGCGCCATGCTGGCTGACGCCGGTATCCCTCTGGGCAACCAGAGCGTGCTGCTGGCCGGCATCAACGACTGCGTCTACACCATGAAGAAGCTGGTCAACGAGCTGGTCAGAATCCGGGTGCGCCCCTACTACATCTATCAGTGCGACCTGTCCATGGGCCTGGAGCACTTCCGTACTCCCGTCAGCAAGGGCATCGAGATCATCGAGGGCCTGCGCGGTCATACCTCCGGCTTCTGCGTGCCCACCTTCGTGGTGGACGCCCCCGGCGGCGGCGGCAAGACTCCCGTCATGCCTCAGTACGTCATCTCCCAGACCCCCAAGAAGGTCATCCTGCGCAACTACGAGGGCGTTATCACCACTTACACCGAGCCCGAGCACTACACCGATTGTCAGTGCGACTACTGCACCGGCAAGAAGAAGAAGGAGCTCATGGGTGTGGCCGGCCTGGAGCGCGGCCAGGCGCTCTCCATGGAGCCCGCCAACCTGGAGCGTCATAAGCGCTCCCACCACGAGGAGTAATCCAGATAAATACAGCGGATCGCCGCCCAACCGCGGCGATCCGCTGCCCCCCGTTTTTGAAGTGACAAAGAATGGAAGTGATCGATGTTGGAATCCAAGCTGAACCTTGATTTTAAGCTGGTGGAACAGGCCCGCGCTCACGCTTCCCGTGTGGCGGACGACACCCAGCGTTTCATCGACGGCTGCACCACCGTGGCCGTGGAGCGTACCATCTGCCGCCTGCTGGGCATCGACGGTGTGGACGCCGGCGACGTGCCTCTGCCCAACGTGGTTGTGGAGCACCTGATGGACAAGGGCGCTCTGCCTCAGGGCGCCGCTTTCTGGATCGGCAACGCCATGGTGGAGACCGGTAAGGATCCCCAGGCCATCGCCGAGGACGTAGCCAACGACAAGCTGGACCTGACCGCTCTGCCCACCCACAGCGAGGCCGAGATCCACGCCGCTCTGGATCCCATTGTGGAGGCCAGCCTGGCCAAGATCCGCGCCCGCCGCAAGCGCCGCGAGGACTTCATCGCCACCCACGGCGGTGAGAAGCAGGGCCCCTGGATCTACCTGATCGTGGCCACCGGCAACATCTATGAGGACGTTGTGCAGGCCACCGCCGCCGCCCGCCAGGGCGCCGACGTCATCGCCGTCATCCGCACCACCGGCCAGTCCCTGCTGGACTATGTGCCTTACGGCGCCACCACTGAGGGCTTCGGCGGCACCTACGCCACTCAGGAGAACTTCCGCCTGATGCGCGAGGCCATGGACAAGGTGGGCGAGGAGCTGGGCCGTTACATCCGCGTGTGTAACTACTGCTCCGGCCTGTGTATGCCCGAGATCGCCGCCATGGGCGCCTTCGAGGGTCTGGACGTGATGCTGAACGACGCTCTGTACGGCATCCTGTTCCGCGACATCAATATGCAGCGTACCCTGGTGGACCAGTCCTTCTCCCGCGCCATCAACGCCTATGCAGGCGTGGTCATCAACACCGGCGAGGACAACTACCTGACCACCGCCGACGCTGTGGAAGAGGCTCACACCGTGCTGGCCTCCCAGTTCCTCAACGAGGCTTTCGCCCTGCGGGCCGGCCTGCCCGAGGAGCAGATGGGTCTGGGTCACGCCTTTGAGATCGACCCCGACGTGGAGAACGGCTTCCTGTATGAGCTGGCCCAGGCCGAGATGGCCCGGGAGATCTTCCCCAACGCTCCCCTGAAGTATATGCCTCCCACCAAGTTCATGACCGGCAACATCTTCCGCGGCCACGTTCAGGACGCCCTGTTCAACATGGTGACCATCCTGACCAACCAGAAGATCCACCTGCTGGGCATGATGACCGAGGCCATTCATACTCCCTTCCTGTCCGACCGCTTCCTGGCCATCCAGAACGCCCAGTACATCTTCCGCACCATGCACGACCTGGGCAGCGAGATCGTCTTCAAGGAAGGCGGTATCATGCAGAACCGTGCTGCCGACGTGCTGCACAAGGCTACCGATCTGCTGGGCCAGATCGAGCAGCTGGGCATTTTCGAGACCCTGGAGCGGGGCATCTTTGCCGACATCAAGCGTCCTCGCGACGGCGGCAAGGGCCTGGACGGCGTTGTGACCAAGGCCGCCGGGTACTTCAACCCCTTCCTTGAGCCCATGATGAAAGGGGGTGCCGGCAAATGAGTTCCGGACTGTATCAGATTCGCGATAAGGACCTTGACACCACGCTGGACCTGACCCGGCTGAAACCCTATGGCGACACCATGAACGACGGCAAGGTGCAGCTCTCCTTCACCCTGCCCGTTAAGGACGACGACAAGGGCGCCGCGGCTGCCGTGCTCATGGCTCAGAAGATGGGCCTGGCCGACCCCAACGTGGCTCTCCGCCAGAAGCTGGACGAGGCCTTCACCTTCTATGTGGTGTACGGCTCCCTCACCCACTCCATCAACTACAACGAGATCGTGGTGCAGACCGTGGCTGACGAGGCCATGAGCATGGACGAGACCGATGAGTTCCTGAGGGAGCGGCTGGGCCGCAAGCTGGTGGTGGTAGGCGCCTCCACCGGCACCGACGCTCACACCGTAGGCATCGACGCCATCATGAACCGCAAGGGCTTTGCCGGCCACTACGGCCTGGAGCGCTATGAGATGATCGAGGCCTACAACCTGGGTTCCCAGGTGCCCAACGAGGAGTTCCTCAAGAAGGCTGCCGAGGTCAACGCCGACGTGCTGCTGGTGTCCCAGACCGTGACCCAGAAGGACGTCCACATCCAGAACCTCACCGAGCTCATCGAGCTGGCCGAGGCCGAGGGTGTCCGCGAGAAGTACATCTTCTGCTGCGGCGGCGCCCGTATCACCCACGCTCTGGCCAAGGAGCTGGGCTATGACGCTGGCTTCGGTGCCGGTACCTACGCCGACGACGTGGCCACCTTCTGCGCCAAGGAAATGGTCCGCCGCCTGGGTAAGTAATCCAAATCTCTATTGTTTCGATTTTTCCTCTTTTTCCCCTCTTTTTCTCTGTAGGACAACGGGGCCCCAGACGGGGCCCCGTTGTCCGTTTTGCGTAAAAAACGCCGGGACTGCTGCCCCGGCATTTTTTGCTACCTTATATAACAGAATTACAGCCCCAGCCAGGCCTTCAGATCCCCAAGGTCCTGCGCCACATGATCCAGCGGCAGGCCGCTGGCTTCAAAGTCCTGCCGGGTGGTGGTACCGTTGAGAACGGCGCAGAAATGGGCCCCGGCCCGGTGGGCGGTCTCCGCATCAATGAGGGTATCCCCGCAGTAGAGCACATTCTCCGGCTTCAGGCCCAGCTCTGCCAGGGCTGCCAGCAGCCCCTGGGGGTCCGGCTTGGGCCGGTCCACCTTGTCGCCGCCGGTGATGGAAACCAGGCTCTGCCGTACGCCTCTGGCCTCCAGCACTGCCGTCAGTGTGTCGGTGCGCTTGGTACTTACCACACCCACCGGGATTTCCGCCTCCCTGAGCGCGGTAAGCAGCTCCGCCGCACCGGGGAAAAGGCGGGTCACCTGCACCTGGAGGGGTGCGGCCTTCTCGGTGTACAGCTTCCGAAACAGGGCCCGCTGCTCGGGCCGCTGGTCTCCAGTGAGGGTGGTATAGCCGTCCTCCAGAGTCATACCGATGGTGCGGCGCACCGCCTCCCGCTCCGGCTCCGGCAGACCCATCTGCTCAAAGCCGTACCGGAAACCGGCCACAATGGCCTCGGTGGCATCCCCCAGTGTATAGTCAAAATCAAAAAATACCCCTTGAAAACCCATGGTTCCTCCAAAAATCATTCGTATTGCTTCCGCCCCGTGGTGCTGGGGATGTGCAGCTCATCCCGGTATTTGGCTACGGTGCGCCGGGACAGAGGGCAGCCCTGGGCGGTCATCATCTCACACAACTTCTGGTCGGACAGAGGCTTTTTCTTGTCCTCTCCGGCGATGAGCTTTTTCAGCAAGGCCTTGGCCGCGTCGGGAGAGGCGGCGTCCTCACTGCTGGTCCCCAGGCTGCGGGAGAAGAAGTAGCTCAGGGGATACACCCCCATGGAGCACTGGATGTACTTGTCCTTTACCGCCCGGCTCACCGTGGACTCGTGGACCCCGATGCGCCCGGCCACATCGGCCAGAGACATGGGCACCAGATGGCCCGGTCCCTGCCGAAAGAAGGCCTCCTGCAATTCCAGGATGCACCCGGCGCAGGACATGAGGGTAGATCGGCGCTGCTCAATGGCATGGACCATCCACTTGGCCTGCTTGACCTTTCCGGTGAGGTAATCCTTCACCTGCTGGTCATCGCTCTCCTTCAGCAGACGGGTATAGTACCCGCTGATCCCCAGAGTGGGGAAATAGTAGTCGTTGGGCAGCAGCTCGAAGTGATCGGGAAAGCTGACCACGATGATATCGGGATTGATGTAGGTCAGGTTCTCTCTGGCGGCAAAGCCGGTGCCCGGCCGGGGATTCAGGGTGCGGATCAACTCACAGGAGGCCCGCACCTCCTCGGGGGTTGCCTTCAGCTCCCGGGCAATGAGGCCATAGCGGCTCTTAGACAGGGCGTCCAGCTGGCTCTCCACGATACGCACCGCCAGTTCGTCCACCGGCGTACGGCGCACCAGCTGGAGCCGCAGACATTCGGACAGGTCCCGGGCCCCCACGCCGGCGGGCTCCAGAGACTGGACGGCGGCCAGCGCCTGCTCCAGCACCTCCACCTGGCAGCCGTAATCGGCAGCCAGGGCATCCAGAGGCTCATCCAGCCAGCCGTTGGCGTTGAGGCTCTCCACCAGGAAGGTGCCGGCCTCCATGACCTCCGGCGGCAGATCCAGCACCTTGAGCTGGGAGAGTACATAGTAATACAGGTTGTCCTCCCGGTCCTCCATGGTACCGTAATTGCCCAGCCGGTCGTCCTCTTCCTCAGTGTCCTGCTGGTGATAGTAACGGTTCTGAGGGTCGGTGGATTCCAGCCACTCCAGCTTGCGGCGGAGCTGATCGCTCTCATCCGCCTTGTCGTACCGCTCCTCCGGCTCCAGCACCGGATTCTCCTGCACGGCCTCCTCAATGTATTCCAGCAGCTCCTGAGACCCCATCTGAAGGATCTCCATGGACTGCATCATCTGGGGAGAGAGGGTCTGTGTCTGCTTTTGTGTCAGGTTCAATTCCAAGGTAACTTCCTCCCTTCGCCCATTTTCGCGGTTTCTCGGAAGAAAGTATATCATGGAACCCCCTCACATTTCAACATCTCGCCCGGTAGAAAATACTTCACTCCCGAGGCGCCAGCAGCTGCTCGGCTCCATAGCGCAGGCAGCGGCGCAGCCGGGACTCTCCCCGCTTGATGTTGCGGGACACGGTGGATTTATCCACACCGGTCAGCTCGGCGATCTGCCGCATATTGAGCCCCTTATCATAATAGAGCAGCATACACTCCCGCTGCCGGGGGGTTACATCCTCCTGGAGGGCCCGCATCACATTGCGGCGCAGCCGCCCCATCTGCTCGGAGTTATCCTCCGCCATGACCTGAGCATAGACTGCCATATCGGCGGCAAACTCTTTCCCTCTCCTATATCGTGTACCGGACATTGCAGTGATACCCCCTGTCGTAATAGCGCTCACACAGGACCGCCAGGTCCCGGGCCTCTCGCCACATGGCCTCCAGATGGCGAATGCGCTGTTCCAGCAGCCGGCGTCCGTGCTCGTCCACCGCGGCCGTCCTTCGGCTCTCCAGCAGCCGCACCCGCTGCCGCAGGGTCTCCGCACCTGCCCGATATTGAATCGATAACTCCTGTAATGTCATGCCTAGTCCCCTTCTCTCTGTCGGTAAGCTCCGCCCGGCAGAGCGGGCAAAGCTCCCGCTCCTGGCCATACAGCTCCGCACCGCAAAGGCGGCACCACTCTGCCGGCGGTATCCGCTGCACATCCCGCAGCGGGTCTGTCCACACCCGTGGCCGGATACCCATTCCTCCTCCAAAAATTTTTTAAAAAAATTTTGTTCTTTCTCTTGACAAATCCCCTTCTCCCTGATAAAATAACATTCGCTGTGGACGAGCTGGTCTGCTGGTGTAGCTCAGTTGGTAGAGCAGTTGATTTGTAATCAACCGGTCGGGGGTTCGAGTCCGTCCACCAGCTCCAACAAGTTCATATGGAGGAGTTCCCGAGTGGCCAAAGGGGGCAGACTGTAAATCTGTTGCGATTCGCTTCGGTGGTTCGAATCCACCCTCCTCCACCAAAAATGTCTCGCCAGAAGGCGGGGCATTTTTTATTTTCCTCCCCAATCGGATCCCTCGCCGGACGGCGGGGCTTTTTTCTTCCCCTGCGTTTCTCCCCTCTCCGAAATAAATCTCCGATTGGTGATGAACTTATCCAAATATGGAACTTTCGTTCCATCGCATAGCCATAATAACACCAAACGGAGATAAAAGTCAATCATTTTTTGTCGAAATATGTTGCGTTTGGTGATAAAATGTGATAGAATAGACCCACAAATTGGACAGGAGGGAACATGGTATGGAGCAGGAGAGCACCTTCGGCGCCCGTCTGCGCAGCCTGATGGAAGAGTCCGGCCTCAGCTATGAACAGCTGGGGGACCGGCTGAATATGAATCCCCAGACTCTGAACCGCTATGTCCTGGGCCAGCGTGAGCCCAAAATCGGCACCGCCGCCGCCATTGCCCGCTCCCTTGGGGTGGACCCGCTGTGGCTGCAGGGTTTCAACGTCCCCCGCCAGCCCCCCTGCCCTGCTCGCCGGGAACCGGTGGTACCCATACTCGGTGTCATCCGGGCGGGCTCCCCCATTCTGGCCAGCCAGCAGATCGAGGGCTATGCCGCTGCCGACGTACCCGATCCGGAGGAGCATTTCTATCTTCGGGTCACCGGCGACAGCATGATCAACGCCGGTATCAGGGACGGCGACCTGGTGCTCATCCGGCGGCAATCCACGGCGGAGAACGGTCAGATCGTGGCCTGTCTGGTGGACGGCGAGGACGCCACTCTGAAGCGCTTCCGCTGTCAGAAGGGCATGGTAATCCTTCAGCCGGAAAATCCCTGCTATGAGCCCAAAATCATTCCCCTGCGGGACTTCGAGCAGGGGTTGGCCCGCATCGTGGGCATAGCCGTCAAACTGGTGCGGGAATTATAACAAAGGAGCGATACCATGCTGACAGACGACTGGATGCTGCGGCAGGTGGACGGGTTGGCCCGTTCTCTGGCCAAACTGGTCCTGAAAAAAGATTCTCCCGACTATCTCCCCACCGGCGCGGAGGAAGATGCTGCTCTGGATGCTCTTCACCTGCACCTGGTAGAACTGCTGGCCGCCGGCGATGTGGGCGGCGGAGAAGATCTGCTCTTTCAGGAGAGCGACTGGGACGACCTTCGCTACCTGGAGGTGGCAGTGGACTTCTATGCCCGCGCCAACACCCTCACCGACGACCAGCTGGACCAGGCCGGCTTTGACCGGCAGGAGCTGCAGGAGGGCCTGCAGGAGCTGGCGGCCCGTTACGGTGTGATTCTGTAAGGAGGATACCCCTATGAAACTCTGTTTTTCCCAGATGGAAGAGACTCCCCTGCCCCAGTTCAAAGGGGGCGAAAAGACCACCTACAGCCGTTTTCTGGCCGACGGCCACAACCGCATCATGATGAACCGGTTGGAACCCGGCGCCTCCATCGGCCTGCACACCCACACTGGCAACAGCGAGGTCATGTACATCCTTTCCGGCACCGGCAAGGCCATCTGCGACGGCGTGGAGGAGCGTCTGGGCCCCGGCGACTGCCACTACTGCCCGGAGGGCCACGCCCATACCCTCATCAACGACGGCGGGGCCGACCTGGTCTTTTTTGCTGTGGTACCTCAGCACAACTAAACAAAAAAGCGGCGGACGCGATGCGTCCGCCGCTTTTTTTATTGTTCCCGCCGGTACTGTTCCAGTTCCAGCTCGTCCTTGATCTCCAGGCCTCGCTCGCCGGCCAGGCCCTCCACATGGTGGGTAAACTCGTGGGACAAGGTGGTGTACAGCTCGTCCTCCCAGTCCTCCTCCGTCCAGTTCTCCTGCTCAGCCAGGGCGGCAAAGGAGCCGTAGTAGAGGTTGATGTACCGCCCCATCATATCGTTGCAGTACTCCCCCATAATGTAGAGGTCCTCCCCCGCCGGGTCCTCCACCGCCTCAGGCAGCAGGGAGATACCCCCATTCAGATCCTGATAGAACTCCTCCGGGAACTCCTCCGCCATTTCGTCCAGCAGATCCCCCACCTGGTCAAAGCTGAGGATCATACCGCTCCCTCCTTGGGCTTTTTCATGGTGAGAGAGATGCGCTTCTTTTTCTCGTCCACCTCCAGCACCCAGACGGTGACGATATCCCCCACGGCGCACACCTCGCTGGGGTGGCGCACCCGGCGGTTGGACAGCTGGGAGATGTGGACCAGGCCGTCCTGGTGGACGCCGATGTCCACAAACACGCCGAAGTCGATAACGTTGCGCACCGTGCCGGTGAGCTCCATCCCCGGCTTCAGGTCCTTCATCTCCATCACGTCGGTACGCAGAATGGGCTTGGGCAGCTCGTCACGGGGGTCCCGGCCCGGCTTGAGCAGCTCCTTTACGATATCATCCAGGGTGGGCAGGCCCACGCCGCAGGCTTCTGCTGCCTTTTCCCTGCCGTAAGCCTTTACCCGGTCAGACAGCTCGTCAATGGTTCCTGCCGCCACATCCTTCAGGGTGTAGCCGCACAGCTCCAGCAGCTTCTGGGCCGCCTCATAGCTCTCCGGGTGGACGCCGGTGTGGTCCAGCACGTTTTTGCTCTCCGGCACCCGCAGGAAGCCGGCGCACTGCTCGAAGGCCTTGGGGCCCAGCTTGGGCACCTTGAGTACCCCCTTCCGGGTGGCAAAGGCGCCATTCTCCTCCCGGTACTTGACGATGTTCTTGGCGGTGGTGTTATTGAGGCCCGCCACATAGGCCAGCAGGGGCGCCGAGGCGGTGTTCAGGTCCACGCCCACCGCATTGACGCAGTCCTCCACCACGCCGCCCAGCGTCTCGTCCAGCCGTGCCTGGGGCATATCGTGCTGGTACTGGCCCACGCCGATGGACTTAGGATCGATCTTCACCAGCTCGGCCAGGGGGTCCTGGAGCCGCCGGGCAATGGACACGGCGGAGCGCAGGTTCACGTCGTAGTCGGGGAACTCCTCCGCCGCCAGCTTGGAGGCGGAATACACCGATGCGCCCGCCTCGTTGACGATCATGTAGCTCACCCCGCCGCCCAGCTTGCGGATCATCTCCACCGCCATCTGTTCGGTCTCCCGGCTGGCGGTGCCGTTGCCAATAGCGATGTGAGCCACACCGTGCTTGCGGATGAGCTTGGACAGAATATCAATGGCCTCCTGCTTCTTCTTTTCATTGAAGGTGGGATAGACCACCGCCGTGTCCAGCACCTTGCCTGTGGCGTCCACCACCGCCACCTTGCAGCCGTTGCGGTAGCCCGGGTCCAGGCCCATGGTAACAAAGCCCTTCACCGGCGGCTGCATCAGCAGGGGTTTCAGGTTGAGGCCGAACATCTTGATGGCCCCCTCGTCGGCCTGCTCGGTAAGCAGGTTGCGCATCTCCCGCTCCACCGAGGGGAAGATGAGCCGGTCGTAGGCGTCCTCGGCGGCGGCGCGCACAAAGGCCATAGCGGGGGTGCCGGGGTTGAGCACCCGCCGGCGGACGGGGATGAGGGCGGCTTCCCGGTCCATCTCCACGCTCACCTTCAGGATATCTTCCCGCTCGCCCCGGTTGATGGCCAGGATCTGGTGGCCCTGGAGGCGGTTGATGGGAGACCGGAAGTCGTAGTACAGCCGGTACACCGTGTCCGACCGCTCCTTGGCCGCGGCGGCGGACACCAGATAGCCCTTCTTCCACACCAGTTCCCGCAGCAGCTTGCGGATGTCGGCGTCGTCGGAGATGCGCTCTGCAATGATGTCGTTGGCGCCCTGGAGGGCCTCCTCCACCGTCTCCACGCCCTTCTCCGGGTCAACATACCCGGCGGCAGCTTCTTCCGGCACAGGGCCGTCCATGGCCTGAGCAAAGAGCAGATCGGCCAGGGGTTCCAATCCCTTCTCCTTTGCCATGGTGGCCCGGGTGCGCCGCTTCTGCTTGTAGGGGCGGTACAGGTCCTCCACCTCCGCCAGGGTGGCGGCGGAGTCAATGGCGGCGGAAAGCTCCTCCGTCAGCTTGCCCTGGGCCTCAATGGCCCCCTTGACCTCCTCCCGCCGCTTGTCCAGGTTCCGCAGGTATTGCAGCCGGTCGGCCAGGGTGCGCAGGGTGGTGTCGTCCATGGCGCCGTGGAGCTCCTTGCGGTAGCGGGCGATAAAGGGAATGGTGTTGCCCTCGTCGATGAGGTTCACCACGTTCTGAATGTATGTCTCCTTCTGGCCCAGTTCCCTGGCCAGGATCTGAATGATGGTATCCATAGTGTTCTCCTTTGCAGCGGGCTTGTCATCAATATTTTACCCGGTTTTGGACCGCAAGTCCAGGGTATCTCCTTGCTTTCCCCCGTCGTTGCGTGTAAAATCAAGGGGAAAGAAGGGGGAGAGACGTCATGAATCAACGCCTTTATGAGATCGACCAGGCCATCGAGGCCCTGACCGCCGCCCAGGCCCGCCGCAAGCAGCTGGATGCCCAGATCGAGGAACTCCACCGTCAGCGGGGGGAGCGGCAGGCCAAGGTGGACGAGACCGCCCAAAGCTTCCGCAAGGAGCAGGACGACGTGGACAAGCTGGAGAAGGGCGGCGTGCACGCCTTTCTCCTTACCCTGATTGGTCATAAGGAGGAGCGGCTGGACAAGGAGCGCCGGGAGGCTCTGGCCGCCAAACTCCAGTACGACCAGGCCAGGTCGGACCTGGAATATCTGGAGAACAAGCTCAACGGCCTGATCCGGGAGCGGGACGGCCTGCGGGACGCCCCCGAGCAGCTGGAGGCACTGTGGACGGAGAAGGCGGAGCTGGTGAAGGCCATGGGCGGCCAGACAGGGGCCCGGCTGGTGGAGCTGGACCGCCAGCTGTCTGACGTGACCCATCAGCAGAAGGAACTGGAGGAGGCACTCTCCGCCGGCGAGAACGCCAAGCGGCTGCTGGGCCAGGTCCAGGACGATCTGGACAGCGCCCGCAGCTGGGGCACCTGGGATATGCTGGGTGGCGGACTCATCGCCACCATGGCCAAGTACGACCGGCTGGACAGCGCCCAGTCCAGCATCCGGGCGGCTCAGCGGGCCCTGAGCGACTTCCGCACCGAGCTGGCCGATGTGAGTCAGCTCCAGGTGCCCAACATCCAGATCGGGGAGTTTGCCACCTTTGCCGATTACTTCTTTGACGGCATTTTCTCCGACTGGTACGTCCAGTCCAGCATCAAAAAGGCCCAGGAGGGGGTATCGGAGGTCCACATGAAGCTGACCGCCGCACTCCGGGATCTGGAGGCCGCCTCCCAGGACCTGAACGACCAGCAGGCTTCTCTAAAGCGGGAGCGGGAAGATCTGCTGGATTCGGTCTCATCTTAAAACACAAAAGAGCCGGCCTGCCAATGAGGCAGACCGGCTCTTTGCTTGCGTTCGCCCGGCTTAAATGGTAGCCAGCCGGTAGGTGGTGGTGTGGCGGTACTCCTCCCCCGCCCGCAGGATGGGGCTGGGGAAGCCCTGGTGGTGGATGGCGTCAGGCCAGCCCTGGGTCTCCAGGCAGAAGGCCGACCGGGGCCCGTACACCGCCCCATCCTTGCCGGGCACGCCGTCCAGATAGTTGGCGGTGTAGAGCTGGAGGCCGCACTGGGTGGTGTAGCACTCCAGGCACAGCCCGCCGCCCATCACCCGGGCCGCCAGCCCCAGGGGGGCGTTGGGCTGGGTGCGCAGCACGAAGTTGTGGTCGTAGCCGTTGCCCACCGTCAGCTGGGGATGCTGCATGGCCAGCCCCTGAAGGAACGCCCGGGGGAAACGGAGGTCAAAGGGGGTGCCCTCCACCGCCAGCAGGGACCCGGTGGGGGTGCTGTTGGCGTCGTTTTCGGTGATAGCGCTGGCATACACCTGGACCCGCTGTCCCTCCAGGGAGCCGAAGTTGTGGCCCATCAAATTGAAGTAGCTGTGGTTGGTCAGGTTGCACAGGGTATCCTTGTCGCTCTTGGCCCAGTAATCCAGGGAGAGTACGCCGTCGGCGGTGAGGTCGTAGCTCACCCGCACCTCCAGGGTGCCGGGGAAGCCCTCCTCCCCGTCGGGGCTGGTGTGGGAGAGCACCAGCCTGCCCTCCCGGACTGCCGCCTCCCACACGGCCTCATGAAAGCCGTGAACGCCGCCATGGAGGCAGTTGGGGCCGTTGTTGGCGGCCAGGGGGTAATGGACCCCGTTCAGGTCAAAGGAGGCGCCACCGATGCGGTTGGCCACCCGGCCCACCAGGGCGCCGAAGTATTTGTCCTGCTTCTCATAGTCGGCCAGGGTGTCGCATCCCAGCACCACGTCTCTGTCCTCCACCATAAAGCTGCGGAGGATGCCGCCATAGGTGAGGATCTTGGCCGTATAGCTGCCCGCCTGGGCGGTCCACTGTTCCACTTCTTTCCCCCCGGCGGTGACGCCGAAGGGTTCTCTTGTCCAGTCTGCCATGGTGCACAACCTTTCTCCCGAACCGGGGAACCCTCTGTTTTGCTGCGGGCGGGGCTCCCATCAGCCATGTTCTTCCATTCCACAGCCGCCTCCTGGCCGGAGCAGCTTTGCCTTAAATGATAGCATATTTCGCAGCCGCTGCCAATAGTCAGACTGCCCGGAGCAGCCTCATTTCCCCGCTGTTCTTCCGCCCCCTCCCCACCCCGGGACGGGGCTTATTTTGTGGCTGTGCAACACCATCCCAGTTTGGTGATATCTATAGAGCAAGGGGAGGGGTTTTGAGGGCAGCTCTCCCCTTTTGGAGAAAACGAGGAGGAATGAATATGGCAAACTATACGGAACATTATCAGCTCCACCAGTGGGAGCCGGAGGACCCCTTTCTGCGGACCGACTTTAATGAGGATTTGGAGAAGATCGACCATATATTAAGCGGGTTTCCGGAAATCATAGTGGGCACCTATGTTGGTGATGGTTCACACAATCGTACGATTGATCTTGGTTTTATGCCTCGACTTTTATACGTCTGCAACGAAATTGGTACCACATTTTCTTCCACAAACTATTCATTGGACTATCATGGGGGGTTGGTTTTTCCTGACCTGCCCGCAGTTGCAAATGATGTTATCTACCTATGCGCAACGGAGAGCGGATTCCAGGTTATTTATCAAGAGGACCAGGTTTATGGCACAAATCAGACCTATTATTATACTACCAACTTAAAAAGCGTACGCTTTCGATATTTTGCTGTTAAATAGAAGAAGTCCTCCGGCAAATGCCGGAGGACTTCTTTACTTCGTTGCCTAACAGAATCCTATCAGGATAGATTAGGGCGCAGCAGGAGCAGCAGGAGTTACAATATTGATGGTGTAAACCTGCTCGGTACCATCCACAGTAGCGACCTTGATCTTCATAACCACAGTCTGAGCAGAAGTGGTCTGAGTAGCAGCGGTGATGCCGGTCTCGCCGGAGCCGAAGGTACCGTCGTTATTGTTGTCATAAGTAACGGTGGCACCCACGCCATTGGCAGTAGCCGCAAAAGTGTAGGTCTGGCCACTAGCAGCGGTCACGGTCTGCACAACAGTATCCTTATCCAGAGTCAGACCAGCGCCGCCAGTAGCAGTCATGGTAGCCAGAGACACATCGCTGTCGTCATTCTCCACGATGAACAGATAATCAACCTCGGCATCGGTGGCATTGGTGGTCACAACATAGATGCTGTCGTTCTTATCCTCGGTCAGGTCGGAAGCCACAGCCTCAGTGACATTGCCATCCTCGTCCATGATGAAGACCAGTGCGTCGTTGCTGTAGGAGTAACCAGTGGAAGTACCAACGACCAGAGTGCCATCGCTCAGCTTATAGCCGTACTGGACGCGCTGGCCCAGGCTGTTAGTGGTCAGCTTGGTGATCAGGCCGTCGGTGTTGTAGGTGGGAGTAAACAGGCCCACAGCAACGGAAGCGGAACCGCCATCCAGGCTGTTGTTGCCGTTGGAGGCAGCCTTCACCTTCACGGTGGTGGACTCGCCGTTCACAATGGCCTTGTAGGTGTTGTAGTAGGTGGTGGTGTTGCCGTCCTTCACGGTCTCGAAGCCCACCTTGTTGGCGTCCATGATAAACACGGTGTCACCGGAGACAGTGCTGGTGCTATAAGTATTTACATAGACGTGAGTAGCAACGCCATTCTTGGCAACCCAGGTCAGGGCCGCACCGGCCACATCGGGCACGTTGTCCTTACCGGTGTACACAGCAAAGGTCTTATCGCCGGAGGTCTTGGCCACCACGAACACAGTGTTGTTGTTCACGTTCACAGTGTTGGGGGAACCGGTACCGGTGATGGACACCTTGCCGTTGTTGATGGCAGCGGAAGTGAGGCTGCCAACGGTGATCTTGTCAGTGGCGTTGGCGTTCACCTTGGTCAGAGCATACTCGTTGTCGGAGTTGATAGTGTAGGTGAAGTAAGCCTTGCTGGTATAGCCGTTCACAGTGGCGTCAAGCTTCACACCGCTGTTGTTCCAAACCAGATACTTGTCGGTGCCGCCATCATGGGTGCCATCAACATCAGTGGTGCTGATGTCCACATATTTAGTGGTGCCGTCGGTGATGGACTCAATGGTCACGACCTCAGTGGTGCCGTCCATCTTCACAACGCGGGCCTCAACGCGGGCAGAGCCGCCGATGGAGCCGTCGCCGGGAACATAGACGATCTGCTGGAGCACAACGTAATCGCTGGCAGCAGCCTCAACCTCATCAGCATAAATCAGGTAGCCGTTAGCATCGGTGTAGTAGGCATAAGTGGTGTTGTACACAGCGCCAGTAGTCACACCGCTGATGGTGATGTTGCCGTTGGCAACATAGTCAGAACCGCTGATGACATACTTGACGGGGGTGGTGTTCTTGGTACCGGTCAGCTGGCCCTCGAAAGAATCAGCCTTGGCCAGGTAGTAAACACCAGCGTTGTCAACATAGTAGTAGACAACATCGTTCTTAGTCAGGCCAGCATAGCCGGACACATCGTCAGCGCTCTTGTAACCGGCAAACACGCCAGGCACACGCACTTCCAGATCGTCGCCCTCGCCCTTGGTGGCCACATCGCCGTTCAGCTTAGCAACAGAGTAACGGGTCACGGTGATATTGGCAACCTGGTTGGCGGTGGTGTCGCTCATATAGACCTCGATCACGTCGCCGACCTTCAGGCTGGTGGCAGCGGTAGTGGTCTTGGAGCCGCCGTTGACAGAGACGATGGAGCCGCTGTCAGTGTAGGACTTGCTGATGTTATCAATGGCCTTGGCAGCGGTCTGGGCCTCATCGATCACAACAGTGTAATCGGGAGTCTCAGCATAGGTGCCAACAGTCTTGTTCTTATAAGCCCACTGGTTGGAGAGGCGGTTCATGCCGTCGGGAGCACCAACGGTCAGGCGCAGATCCTTGAAGTACTGCTCGCAGAACTGCTGATAGGCATCGTTGCCAGTGGCCTTATAGCCGGTAGTAGTAGCATGAGCAACCTTGGTGGGGGCAGAAGCGCCCATGATGACCTGCATACCATCGGAACCGATAACGGTAGTGCCCTTGGAGGTGTAGTACACCATGTCAGCGGTCAGAGCCTGGAAAGCCATCTGGGCAGCGTCCTGACGGGACAGGTTATCGGTCAGCACCAGGCCGGAGGGAACGATGCCCGCAGCAATGGCGTCGGTGGCCACATTGATAACCCACTCGTTGTCCACGTACTTCTCGATCTTGGCATCATAGCCCAGAGCAACCAGCAGCATCTTGGCGAAAGCAGCGCCGGTCAGCTTGCCCTCGGGGAAGAAGTTGCCGTTGCCGTCGCCAGCCAGGATGCCCAGGTTCACACAGTAGCCGATGTAGGGAGCGGACCAACGATCAGCAGCCACGTCCTTAAAGACGGCGGAGTTGGTGGTCAGCTTCTCAGCAGCGTCGGAGCCAAGCAGCATATAGGTGATGATCTTTGCAGCCTGCTCGCGGGTCAGAATGGTGTTGGGCTGGAAGTCGCCCTTATCGCCGCCCTCGAGAATACCGAGAGCAACCATAACGTCGACAGCCTCAACATTCTTGATCTCACTGGCGTCAGTGAAATCCTTGCTCGCAGCGCCGGCGCCCACGACCATCATGCCCATCAGCATAACAGCGGCCAGAGCCAGGCT
>NZ_NFLU01000002.1 GCF_002161085.1 Flavonifractor sp. An112
GCCCAGGAGCCCCCCGACTTTACCGCGCCTCCCGCCGAGGAAGAGCCGCAGCCGAAAAAGGGCTTCTTCAGACGGCTGTTCCAGAAGATCGGCAACTTCTTCCGGAAGCTGTTCCACCGCAAGCCCAAGGAAAACACCATGCCGCCTCTCATGAGCACCGCTCCGGGAGGCTTGGGTACCGAAGCCCCACCTTCCGACGATACCTCCGTGACAAAACAGCCAGAACCCACCTCTCCCCTTCCGGAGGAGCCGTTTGCTGAGCAACCTGTCGAGGCGGGAGCCGCTGTTCCTGATGCTGTCATCGAGGAGCGCTCCGACGAAGTGGTTTCCGACCAGGATGTTCCTGCCGCTGAACCGGAATCCACCTCTCCCCTCCCGGAGGAACCGCCTGCTGAGCAACCTGCCGAGGCGGAAGCCGCTGTTCCTGATGCTGGCGACAAGGTTTCCGATCAGGATGTTCCTGCCGAGGAAATTGCCGAAGATGCTGACCCGGCTCCCATCCAGGAGAATCCGGCTCCGATTGAGCAGGACACCCTCCACTTTGAGCCGGAACAGGTACAGGCCGGCGGCGGAAGCCCCATTTCCCGCAAGCCCTACCACCTGCGCTGCTACCTGCTCTACGGCGGTACCCAGGTGCCGGAACAGATCGACGTACAGGGTACCAGAGATTATCTGGAGGCCCTGGGCTTCGGCAACAGCGAGCTCAAGCAGGCCCGGGCAGGCCGGGACACCGCCGAACGGATCGGCCAGGATATCCTGCGGGACGGCAGCCGCTGCTGCGACTTCTGCGGCGTAGAGCTGACCGGAACCGAGTATGAGATCCTCTCGGACGGTCGGGACCGCTGTATTACCTGTAGCCGAACGGCAGTCAAAACCGAGGAAGAATTCCGGGCCATCTACCAAACCGTGGTGCAAAACCTGGAGATCTTCTACGGCGCTAAGATCTCGGCGTCGGTCCGGGTGGAGATGGTCAACGCGCAAAAGCTCCATCGGCGGCTGGGCAAGCGCTTTGTTCCCACCGGAAAGAGCGACGGCAGAGTGCTGGGCGTAGCCATCCGGGACAAAAAGGGCTATACCATACTGGTGGAAAACGGCGCGCCCCGGATGCAGTCCACCATGACCATCGCCCATGAGCTGATCCACATTTGGCAATACCTCAACTGGGACAGCAAAGCCATCCTGAAACTGTACGGCAAAGCCCAGGAAATCGAGATCTATGAGGGCATGGCAAAATGGGGCGAGATCCAATATGCCTACCTCATCGGCGAACGGGCTCTGGGCAAGCGTGAGGAGCTGCTCACCCGTATGCGGGATGACGAGTATGGCCGCGGCTTCAACAAATATCTGGCCCGGTATCCGCTCTCCACCGACGTGCAGCTGCCCGGTCAAACTCCTTTCACCGACAAGCAAAAGCCCCTTTAAGGTAGTGAAAACACACCCCCTGTACGGCAATTTGCTGTACAGGGGGTGTGTTTCTTTATCGTTGTAAAGCGCTGTTTTTCCTGCTATAATGGCTTTGCCCACATCAATCAGAATGATGCCGCCAGCTGGCAGATTTGGAGGATGCGCTATGAAAAAAATGACCTGTGGCCTCTCCGCTCTTCTCCTTTGTCTGGGCCTTCTCTCCGGCTGTACCTCTCAGCCTGAGGCTTCCAAACAGGATACCATTCCCTTTGAGGACGGACAGTACTATGCCGTGGCCTACCTGGGATATCAGCAAATCGATGATCTGGACTACTATGTGGAGCATTATCTGGATCATGACAGCCTGCCTGTTCACTATCTCTCCGCCGGAGACTGCTATCTGGTGATCCCCAGATATACGGGTATGGAGCTGTCCCTGTACCGCAACGATCTGGAGACCTCCCAACCCATTCTGATCTACCAGGACCCGGATTGCCAGCCCTTTATCCTCCAGTGCAACGCCAGCGATATCTTCGCCGACGCAACCATCCGTCTGACCTACGAGGACGAGACGGCAGAGTTTTCCCCCTTCATCTCTTTGAAGGACGGCTCTGTAGACATTGGAACGCAGGGACTGGATATCACCAAAGATTCATAAATGGAGGCCTGCCATATGACCAAAAACGACTCTTTTCTGCACCTGAACGATCCGCTGCCGGCAGACATCGCCCGCCGGAAGGAGATGGGCGACCTGGCAGGCGCCATCCGGCTCATCGACCAGCGTTTGGCCAGCCATACCCAGCCTCTGCTGACTCCCCGCCTGGAGGCGGAGCGGCTGCGGCTGACCCGTCTGCCTGGCGACTACCCCTACTCCCGTGCTGAGGCCCTGGCTATGATCCGCGCAGAGTGGCCCCAGTGCACGGAGGAACAGTTTGACACTCTGGTGGACCACGGGCGCATTGACTGGCGCATGATCGACGGAGAATTGCGGTGTCAGGAGCGGTTCCTGGAGTCCCTTCGTATATACCCCAAAGAAGCCCCCGGTCTCATACAGGAGCCCCAGGATCACTCCGCCCGGGACGCCGTGTTGGCCAGGATGGAGGCTGAGGGTGCCCTTGCTGCCCGCATCACGCTGCGGGCCACCATCCGCTCCCTGGCGCCGGTAACCGGGCAAGAGGTTCAGGCCTGGCTGCCCATCCCCGCCGCCTGTCCCCAGCAGAGCCAGATTCAGATTCTGGACCACACACCCGGCGGCATAGCCGCTCCGGAATGTGCCCCTCAGCGCACCATGTGGTGGCGGACACAGGGGGTGGATACATTCTCCGTAACTTACCGCTATCTCATTCGGGCCCAGTATACCGACCCCATGACACTGCCGCTGGACCCTGTTCAGCCCACCTTCGATCTGGAGGAGCAAGCTCCCCACATCGTCTTTACTCCCTACCTGCGGGCACTTGCAAAAGACATCTGCCGGGGGTGCTCCACACCGGCAGAAAAAGCCCGGGCTATCTATGACTATGTGACCGGCCAAGTGGACTACCGCTACCAACCCGCCTACCTCCAACTGGACTGTATCGCCGACCAGTGCGCCAAGACCCTGCGGGGAGACTGCGGCGTATTTGCCCTGCTCTTTATCACCCTGTGCCGTATCTCGGGCATCCCCGCCCGGTGGCAGAGCGGCCTGGCCGTCCGGCCCGACAGTGTTGGCCCCCACGACTGGGCCATGTTCTATCTGGCGCCCCATGGCTGGCTGTGGGCAGACTGCTCCTTTGGCTCCTCGGCCCGGCGCAATGGAGAGACCGAGCGCCGCCGGCACTACTTCGGCAGCCTGGACCCCTGGCGTATGGTGGCAAACAGCGCCTTCCAGGCGCCTCTGACACCGCCCATGCAGGATTGGCGGCAGGACCCCTATGACAATCAGGTAGGCGAAGTGATGGTGGGCGGCCGGGGACTGGATGCCTCGGAGCGGGAGACCAGCCAGGAGCTTCTGGAGTTTGAGCTGCTGCCCGGAGAAACCTGATAGGCATCCTACTGTCGGAGGACTCATCCGACCTTCCGGGCCATTGTAACCAGGGCCCCGCTCCTTGACAGGCTTCACCTAAAACGATAAAATGATAAAAAAAGGAACTAAGGCGTGGGAAAGATGAAGGTTACACCACAGGAAAAAACCATATTGGACGCGGCCCTGGAGGTCGTAGCAAGGGAAACCATCAGCCGAACCAGGATGCACCTGATCGCTGAAGAAGCAGGAATGTCCCAGTCTAATCTGCACTATCACTTTAAAACAAAAGATGCACTGATGAAGGCACTCTTCTGCATGATTCAGGATACGTTTACAGAGCGCCGCAAGCAGGATGCTATGGATCCGGATACACCTGTTGAAAGTCAGATCGCGCATTTCTTCCAGGAGCCCAGACGCCTGTTGGACGAAGACTGGCGCTATGAAACGGTACAGATCGATTTCTGGCTGTATGCTCATACAGAGCCGGAGATGCAGGAGTTGTTTGACGAGAGTTATGAGGGCTGGCGGGAACAGGCCATCCGCCTGATCGCGCAGGCTTATCCCGAAATTCCCGCCGAAACCCAGCGGGCACTGGGCTATATTATGGTATCCATGTTCGTAGGCGCCGTCATGCAGATTATGAACCGAGCCGACTTTGATTTGGATCGCTATTTTGAGGTATGTACAAAATTGATCCTTCTGGAGCTAAACAAGCTGCATCAAGCAGGTTGATTGGTTCCTATACAGAGAGCGCCCCCGGAAAGAGATTCTTTCCGGGGGCGCTTTTATCATGCCTGTACAGTTGATGGAGCGGTATGAAGGTATTCCATGAGCATATCACAACAGAGGGACGCATACAGGTCCAAATCTACCGTCAGCTTGGAATTCAGCACCTGAAGGGACTCTCCCATCATCATGGAAACCATGATATGAGCCAGAAGGGCGGCTGTTTCCGCTTCTACTGCAGGATCATACAGACGAATGGTTTCTGCAATATGCTTTCTCCAAATCTCATAAGACTGATAGAACTCCTCATTGATCTCAGGATCCACCCGTCCCATGCACCAATAGTCAAACTGGGTTCTGTCATATTGAGGTTCTTCCTCAATAATCTGCTTTTTCTGCTCAAAGAAGCCAGCCAACTTGTCTGCCAGGGTATTAGAGTGTTGGTTGAGTACCGCCTCTCGCTTTTCTGAAAAGTTTTTCTGGATATAGCGCAGCAGGGCCAGCAGCAAGTCCCGTTTTGTCTTGAAATAGTAGTGGAGATTGGACTGCACCACTCCGGCCTCCTCTGCGATCAAACGCATACGGGTCCCGTTGAGTGTTTCCCTGTCTACCACCTCAAACGCCGCAGCCAGGATCGTTTCTTCCATAGGATTATATTCCATGATCGGCATCCTCTTTTCTGCCATCCATTTCGTATCATCAGTATATCAAACCGGTCGTAAAAAATCAAACCCATTAAACTGACTGACTAGTCGATTCATTCTCTGGGATGTGATATATTTGCCATACACCGGCACAAAGCCGTCAGAAATGGAGGATCATTATGGAAGTCATCAAGTGGAGCGCCAACAAAATGCCCAAAAGCGGGGACCAGCAGCTGAGCGTCATGGCTCTGGATGAGGTGCAGCGGGCCCGCAGATTTCACCAGAGTTTTCCCCAATACGCTGTTATCCCTCTTGCCAGGCTTTCCCGTATGGCCGGACATCTGGGGCTGAAGGATGTGTTTGTTAAGGATGAGTCCTACCGGTTTGGTCTGAATGCCTTTAAAGTCCTGGGCGGTTCTTTTGCCATGGCCCGGTACATCGCCAAAGAACTTGGTAAATCTGTAGACGAGATGAGCTATGATTACCTGACCAGCAACCAGCTCAAGCAAGAATTTGGACAGGCCACCTTCTTTACCGCCACAGACGGCAACCATGGCCGCGGTGTGGCGTGGGCTGCCAACCGCCTGGGACAAAAGGCCGTTGTCCATATGCCCAAGGGCAGCAGCAAGTCCCGCTTTGACAACATTGCCCGGGAAGGTGGCAAGGTCACCATTGAGGAGGTCAACTATGATGAATGTGTACGTATTGCCGACGCCGAGGCTGCGGAAACCCAGCGCGGCGTCGTAGTGCAGGACACCGCCTGGGATGGCTACGAAGAAATCCCTGCCTGGATCATGCAGGGCTACGGAACCATGGCTATGGAGGCCGCCGAGCAGCTCAAGTCCCTTGGCGCCGCCCGTCCCACCCACATTTTTGCGCAGGCGGGGGTAGGCTCCCTGGCTGGTGCAGTGGTAGGCTTCTTCCACAATCTCTTTCCCGAAAATTCCCCAAAAACCATCATCATGGAAGCCCAGGCCGCCGACTGCCTCTACCGGGGTGCCGTGGCAGGTGACGGACAGCTACGTACCGTGGACGGCGATCTGCAAACCATTATGGCGGGCCTGGCCTGCGGAGAACCCAATACAATTTCCTGGGACATTCTGCGCAATCACGCTTCCTTCTTTGTCTCCTGCCCGGACTGGGTGGCTGCCAAAGGTATGAGAATGCTGTCCGCCCCCTGCAAAGGCGATCCCCAGGTGGTTTCCGGAGAAAGCGGCGCAGTGGGAATGGGCCTGCTGGCCACTTTGATGGAGAACGCGGAGTACCGCGAGTTGCGGGAGGCGATCGGCCTTGATGAAACCTCCAGCGTACTTCTCTTTTCTACCGAGGGCGACACTGATCCCCAGCGTTATCGCGATATCGTATGGAACGGGGCCGATATCTCCGTCTGAATGCCTAAATTTCTTTTGATTTTTTTGTCCAGAATAGAAGATTGACACAAAAAGAGCTTTGTCATATAATGAGCGCAGAAAATCTGACTGACTAATCAAACTAATGCGAGCCACAGGCTCGTTTTAAATGGCCTCAAATTTGATCAATCAGTCAGTCTAAAACGGAGGGAAATATTATGGTAACTTCTATGGGCGGCAAGCACCTGATCACTCTGCAGGAATGGACCAACGAAGAAATCGATACCCGCCTGGACACAGCTTATGATCTGAAACTGAAATTCGCTCGGAAGATTCCCCACGCAAGCCTGCGGGACGAGACCGTATTTATGATGTTCTTTGACGAGCCCACCCGTACCCGTAACTCCACCGAGGCCGGCGCCACCCAGCTGGGCGCCCACGCCCACTTCCTGGATGCCAGCAAGATGCAGATCCAGCACGGCGATTCCGCCAAGGATACGGCGATGATCCTCTCCAGCTACGGTCACGCCATTGTCTGCCGTCACTGCGGCTGGGGCGTGGGCAACGCCTACATCCGTGAGATGGCCAAGTATTCCAGAGTGCCCGTTCTGAATCTCCAGTGCGACCTGTACCACCCCATGCAGGGTCTGGCCGACCTGATGACCATTCAGGAGCATTTTGGCCGCACCAAAACCCAGGGCCTGAAGGTCTCCATCATCTGGTGCTACGCCACCACCCACAAAAAGCCCATCTCTGTGCCCGTCACCCAGGCGCTGCTCTTCCCCCGCTACGGGATGGAGGTCACCCTGGCCTATCCCGAAGGCTACGAGCTGCCCGACTGGGTGATCGCTCAGGCGGAGGAGAACGCCCGGAAGAACGGCGGCACCATCCGCATCACCCACAACATCCGTGAGGCCTTTGAGGGGGCCGATGTGGTGATCCCCAAGAACTGGGGCAGCTGGTACGCCGACAGCAAGAAGGTTCCCACCGATGAGAAGCGCGCGGGCAACACCACCCTGACCCAGGAGGAGCTGGAGCGTCTGGCAAAGAATAAGTCCTGGAAGTGCACCCAGGAGCTGATGGATCTCACTTCTGAGAACAGCATCTATATGCACGCGCTGCCCGCCGACCGGGTCAACGAGGTAGAGGACTCCGTCATTGATGGTCCTCACTCCATCATCTATCAGGAGGCCGAAAACAGACTGCATACAGTCAAGGCTGTTATGGATCTGACCATGGGTGGCAGACGCTGAGTAAAGGAGGAGTTTTCATGGATATCTCCACGAATGCCGCCGGGCTGAAGCTCTCTTCTCCCCTGCTCCCCGGCTCGGGCCCATTGACTGGAGACGCCGAACGGATTCTCTATCTGGCCCGGCAGGGACTGGGCGCCATCGTAACAAAGACCATTGCCCCTGAAGCAGCGGAGGTGGGCCGCCCCTGTATCGCAGGCAACCGGACCATGATCTTCAATTCCGAAGCCTGGTCGGAGCATCCCGCATCCCAATGGATCGGGGAATACCTCCCCGAGGTACGCAATCAGTGTGACACGCCCATCATTGCCAGTGTGGGGTACGACGACGAAGACCTGAAGCAGATGGTCCCTCAGCTGGAGCCGCTGGTGGCCGGATATGAGTACATTCCCCGGTATGTGGGCAAGGACTTCGACGAGGTCAAGCGGATCGTGGCAGTGCTGCGGGGCCTCACCAAAAAGCCCGTCTGGGTCAAAATGAACGCCAATATTTCTGATCCCGTAGGCTTTGCCGCCTCCTGCCGGGAGAGCGGCGCGGACGGAATCGTGGCCATTACCTCTCTGGGGCCCAATATGGTCATCGACATTGAGCACCGCCGTCCCCTAATCGGTACGGCCGACGGCTACCGGTCCTCCAGCACCTCCCGGATCAGAAACCGAGGCCGTCCCTTGGTCTCCAGATAGGTTTTTCCGATGTACTCCCCGATCACACCCAGGGACAGGAGAATCAGCCCGCCGATAGCCCATACAGAGCAGATCACGCTGACCCAGCCCAGAATGGTGTCCCCCATGGTCCAGCGAATCATGGAGTAAATCAACACAGCCACACTGACCAGAAAAACCAGGAATCCCAGCCCGGTGATCATGTGGAGAGGCTTGACCGACAGAGAGGTAATTCCCTCCATGGCAAAGGAGAGCATCTTTTTCAGGGGATATTTGCTCTCACCGGCAAACCGCTGTCCCCGCTCGTATTCCACCGTGCCGGTACGGTAGCCGATCATAGGCACGATGCCCCGGAGGAACAGATTGACTTCATGAAACTGGCTTAGGCCCTCCAGCGCCTGTCTGGACACGAGCCGGTAATCGGCGTGATTGAATACCGTCTCCGCACCCAAACGATTCATCAGCCGGTAAAACGCCTCAGCGGTAAATCGTTTGAAGAAGGTATCCTTCTGCCTGGAAGAGCGCACCCCGTACACAATGTCGCAGCCGTTCTCATACTGCTCCACCATGGCATCCACCGCGTCCACATCATCCTGGAGGTCGGCATCCATGGATATGGCCATATCGCAGCGGTCAGCCGCTGTCATCAGTCCCGCCAGCAGGGCATTCTGATGTCCCCGGTTGCGGCTTAGGTCCACGCCGCTGAACAGCGGATTCTCCCTGTGGAGCTGTTGGATGATGCGCCAGGTACTATCCCTGGAACCATCGTTGACAAAGAGTACCCGGCTCTTCTCCGAGATCTTGTCCGCCGCCATCAGAGCCTCCAGTTTGTCCCTTAGTCGCCGGGCGGTCTCAGGCAGCACGGCCTCTTCGTTGTAGCAGGGCACTACAATATAGAGAATATCAGCCATTTTAAGATTGTCTCCTTATCCAGCATAAATAGTTCTTTATGAAAGAAGACAAAATGCAGTCCAAAGTGCAACCGGCATCGTCGGTGAGAACAGAAAAAACGGCCTGGACACAGGAAATCCAGACCGCTTTTTTGCAAAGGCTAAGAAATGATCGGCATCATCTAATCAACCAAAGCAGATAAGCAACAAGCGTTTTTTCCAAAAAATCAAAAAAAGAAATCCTGTAACCCTTGTGGTTACAGGATTTCTTCGTGGTACGCCCGAAGGGACTCGAACCCCCAGCCTTCAGAACCGGAATCTGACGCTCTATCCAATTGCGCTACGGGCGCATCTGACACGTTCTTTTAACGTGCCAGATTATTATAGCAATCATCCCCCTGTTTGTAAAGAGTTAATTTTGATTTTTCCTAAAAAAACTTCCAGTCAGCTCTTATTTACACTGCCCCCAGCATCCTTGAGGCAGTGGCTGTCAGTAAACAAAGGCAGATTCCCAGCGCTGTTGGGATGACCACAGCCAGCACCGTCCATCTTACACTGCGTGTTTCCCGCGCGATGGTTAGGCAGGTGGTGGAGCATGGCCAGT
This sequence comes from Flavonifractor sp. An112, assembly GCF_002161085.1. Lineage (GTDB taxonomy): Bacteria > Bacillota > Clostridia > Oscillospirales > Oscillospiraceae > Flavonifractor > Flavonifractor avicola. The sequence goes on from NZ_NFLU01000002.1 coordinate 9,532, forward strand.
GGAACAGAGAAAACAGCATGGTACACAGTGCTGTGGTCCAAGTCCAGCCGTTTACCACCAACAGTTCCCGAAGAGCCTCAAGGCTTCCCGTATCTTGTAAGGTTCCAGTGGACAGATAGGACATGAGAATGATGGGGATCACAATCTCATTGGCAGGGAAGCCTAATATAAAGGCCATCAAAATAGTGCCGTCCATGCCCAACAACCGGCCGAAGGGGTCCAGAAAACCAGTGCACCAGCCCAAGATGCTGGTTCCTCCTACAGTAATGTTGGCACATAGCCAGATCACCAAACCAGCGGGCGCGGCAACGGCGACCGCCCGCCCCAATACGAACAGCGTACGGTCCAGCACCGAACGTACCAGAATCTGCCCCACTCTGGGGCGGCGGTAGGGCGGCAGCTCCAGGGCGTAGGCCGACGGAATCCCCTTCAGCAACGTATTGGATAAGAGATGAGATATGCCGAAGGTCATAACCACGCCCAGCAGGATGGCCCCGGTGAGCAGCAGTGAGGATGCCATTCCCTGCCACAACCCTCCCGCCGTACCCACAAAAAACATGGTGATCAGAGCAATCAGGGTTGGAAATCGCCCATTGCATGGAACAAAACTGTTGGTAAGGATGGCAATCAGCCGTTCTCGGGGAGAATCGATGATGCGGCATCCCACTACACCGGCGGCGTTGCATCCGAAACCCATACATATAGTATATATAACAATGTAAACTCAAACAGCCCTCCGGAAAGTCCGAAGGGCTGTTTGAGTTTATCATTCTTTAGATGACATATTGTCCCCCGCCTGATCTACCTTGGACTCCAATGCTGCGATCATTTTGGTGAGCCAGGACGGGATGGGCGCACCCAGGGCGCCGGCGTTCTCGATGATGGAACCGGCCTCGGTGAGGATGTACCAGATCACTACCAGGGGGCAGAGCAGCACCGTGTAAGTAAAAGGCAGCTCCACCCCCGGCACATGGGCCAGCAGGTGACCGATGACCGTGTCCAGGATGGCAGCCACGATGACGGCCACCACGCTGCCCAGCTTGTGCCAGATTCCGTCCCGGGCTGACTTGCTGGACCACTCCCCTGCCCGCAGGGCTGCGGCGGAGCCGGTAGCATAGTCGATGATCATGCACCCAACCCAGGCCACCACCACCCAGCCAAACCAGCCCCACAGGGCAGTGAGCGCGGCGCACACGGCGGCCACCGCCGCCTTAAAGGTATTGATGTGCTCCATGTCAGCCACCTCCCTCCGGCAGCAAGCCCAGCCGATCCAGTACCAGGGAGGCCTGTTCCCGGGACAACGGTGCCTGGGGTGCGGTGCCATCAAACACGCCGGCGGCCTCCGCCTTCTCCCAGGCCTCCTGGGACCAGCTGCTGCTCTCTTTGCTGCGCTGCTGGGTAAGGTAGACCTCCATCATGGCATTGAACTGCTCCTGCGTCACTTCTTCCCCCTCCTCCAATCGTTTGTTGACCTCTGCCGCGATGTCCCCCTCCAGGGCATACAGGTAATCCCCAGGGCAGGCCTTGGCAGCAAAGTCCCGGTGGCAGGTCATGTTGCACCCACCCCGGTGATTTACCCGGTCGCTCTTGTTGTTGGACCACACCAGGCGCTTGATGCCGTTCCGCTTGCAGATGTCCGTCAGCAGGTCAATGAGAGCCGCCAGGGCCTGCTCGGTGACCTTATAGGGACTCACCGATTCGCTGGACACCTCAATGGTGATGGCCCGGTGGTCATTCTCCCGGTTAGAACTGCACCAGGACCGGTTGGCCTCCTCCACGCACAGGCCGATGCTCCCATCCTTCCCCACGGCGTAGTTGCAGGAATAGCCGTTTACAGGGTCGTGCTCGGTAAAACTGGGGAGGCCCAGAATACTCTGAGCCGTCCCCTGTCCTGCCGTACAGTGGATGGTGATGGTATCAATGGCGTGATTCCGGGGCTTGTTGCAGTTGGGGGACAGCCTGGTGTAAGTCACCAGCGGGCTGTTACTCATTTCTGTCCTCCACCAGGGGCATGGGGGTGTACTCGGTCATGAGCCGCACCATGTCGTCATAGTCACCGGCTTCCCACAGCCTGCACAGGTCGGTATACCGCGCCTGACGCCGGGCATTCATGGCCGTCCAGGCCTGGGCAAAGGCATCCTCGCCCATAGCCTTTTCCCGGGCCTGCAGGGCGGCAAAGTCGGGGATGTACTTGGCGGGAATGCCCTCCACCGGGTCCACGGCCCTGCCATGGCGGATGTTGTTGCGGATCTTGGAGGCCGCCACGCTCAGGTCGGACACGCCGGTCTCCCGCCGGTCCATGGCCGCCCGGGCATAGATGGCGACTACCAGTTCATTCAGGTTCGTGTTCATATTTGTTCTCCTTTCCATATTGCCACGCCTATTCAGCGTTGGGCTCCTGGGTGATCTCCCTGGCCTGGTCCTCCGTCAGCTTGCCTGCCGCCGCCAGGGCCTCGATCCGGGTTCTGTCCCACAGCTTGGGATAATACTTCTGGGCCAGTTCATATACGTTCACAGTTCCACCCCCGTCATAATGGCCAGATAGTCCACGTCCGCCCGCAGCCGCTCCATCTCCGTGGGCGCCTGCTCCGGCTCCTCCGCCGGTTCCGGCTTCTGCCCGGGGGTCAGGTCTACCAGCACGCCGTCCTCGATCTTCAGGTCACAGTAGCCGCAGCAGTCCCAGGCTGCCTTCTCCAACTGGGGCGGCACTGCGATCCACCCCTCCAGCCAGCACTCGGTCCGGTGGCTCTGGCTCTGCAGGCCGTGGCCTCCGTCCTCTCTAGCCGCGATCTCAATAATGGTCAACATCCAAATCCCTCCTGATCCATGCAAATAAGTGATACAACAGCTTGCGGATCCAGCTTGCCCGCTCCCGTCGGCCTCCCCCCTGCCCCTCCAGCCAGGCCAGCAGCTTTCCGGAGCTCCAGCCCTCCGTCCGGATCTCAGGCGCTTCTGTTCCTGCACCCACCGTCCGCACCTGACCGCCCCGCACAAAGCGCAGAAGCCGGTCCTTCAGGTGGATGGGCGCAGGCTTGGGGGTGGATTTGCTCCGCTTTTGGTAGGTCCGCTTCTCCCGTGGTCCCTCCTCCGGGGGCAGGTCGTTGAAGTGGGCCATGAGCCGCTCCTCCAGGCTGTCCAACCCCCGCACCTCCACCTGCTCCCCCAGAGCCAGGCTCTCCAGCCGCTTCAGGCCACACCGGATGGAGCGCAGCACCGAAGCGTGATCCACACCCAGCAGGGTGCCAATCTCCCGCAGGGAGAGCCACTCACCATAGTAGAGGTACAGATAGGTCTGCTGCCGCTGAGTAAGCCGGTCCAGCACCATCTTCAGCACTTTCGGATCCCCCAGGTCCACCACCAGGGGGCCACCTTCCTGGCGGCCCAGCAGCTGATAGATGGCCCTGGCATCCGCCTCGATGTGGCGCTGCCCCCGCTGGAGGGTGCGGCACACGGTGGAGCGGTTCTTCCCCGCATCCCGGGCCACTTGGGCCTGCCTCCTGCCCCCGTCGGTACCGGCCAGATAGGCCTCCTGGGTGGGGCTGATACCCGTCCGGGCCGCCCGAACAGCCAGGCGCATCTTGTCCTGCTCGGTGGGGCCCTCCGGGTCCTCGGCACTCTCCAGCTCTGCCCAGGTCTGGTACTGGAGCTTATCCCACTGCCAGCCCTCCAGCCCGGACCAGGTCCTGCCCCGGCTGATCTTGTGCCGGGGCATCAGCTCCCGCAGCTGCCGGGAGCAGTCCACCAGGTCCTCCCCGATCCGGGCCAGCTCCAGACGGATGGCCCGGGCCTCCCGGCCCTGGGCTTTCTCCAGCTGAGTCTGAAGGGCCGCCTTTTGTTCCCGCAGGGACTTGGCCTGGGCTTTGATCTCTCTGGCCTGGCTCATTTTTTACTCATGTCCATGCGGGGCGCCCGGAGATTGGAGGTGGTATACGTCCCGTCCCTGGGCCGGGTGTAATATCCCTGGGTGAGCTGCCGCAGGTCCCGCATCTCCGCCAGCATCTGCCGCAGGAGCGCCAGCTCCCGGGCAGCGACGGAGTTTCCCTGTGCCGCCTGTTCCTGCCGGTCCTCAATGGCCAGCCGCAGCCGCACAGCGGCCTCCCGATATTCCTCTGCCAATTCTGTCAGCTTGGCCATCGTCTCACCCCGCGTCCGGCTTTCCGATATGCTCAATCTCGTACCAGGTCTTTCCCTCCAGGCCGCCCCAGGTATATCCCAGGGCCTCCAGCACGTCCCAGGTCGCTCCATACTTAAACACCAGGGCGGTGGAGCCGGTGGCCGACAGGGTCAGGCCCTCCTCTCCCACAGCAATCACCCGGATGGTGGCGGTGACCGACGTCTCCCCGTCTCCGTGGATGCGGATGCCGTCCAGGGCATCCTGGCCGTCAAAGCGGGTCATGCCCCCGGCAGGCTGATAGACCGCAGTCACCCCGGTGCCTGTCTGTACCGTCCATCCGGGGGCCTCCACGGTCAGTGTGGCAGCCCCATCCCCTGTGATCTCCACACGCAGCGCCCGGATCCTGCACAGGGCTGTGATGCTGCACATGCCGGTAAACTCAGCCACCTCACCGGGGCCAAAAAAGCCATAGGAGACGTCAAACTCCGGTGTCAGAGCCGCCTGGAAGACCTGCAGGGAGGTGTCACCCTGGGCGATACGCAGCACTTTGGGTATCAGCGTCTGGAGGGATTCATCGGCGGTGGCCGATACTCCCATCCGGGTCAGATTCTCGGCCAGGTCATCCCGGAGCCCGCACAGCAGCGAGATATACGGCGTCAGGTTCCCACTCACGACGGCACCCCCACCACCTGCTCCAGCAGCTCAGCCAGGCCATCCAGGGCCTCGACGCAGCTGGCCGCATTGGCCACAGCCTCGTCCAGCTCAGCGCCTGTGCAGGCCAGCTCATATTCGGTTGCCATACTATCCCTCCTCACCGCCAGGCGTTTTCCATCCCGCAGCCGGGCAAAGGCGCCGCCCGGCAGGATCACCCTGGCGCTGTCCGTTGCCTGGACGCGCACCGCGATCCGCCCACCCACTTCCACCGGGTTGGGCAGAATGGAGACCGCCAGGATCACCGGGGAAAACCGGTCCGCCATACCGCTCACCTCACTTGCCCACCTGGATGGAGACCCGCTTTTTGATGACCTCGGTACCCACCGAGAAGGTCACCGTCAGTTGATACAGACCGGTGGTTTTGGGCTCCACCTCCACCCGGAGGTTGTGATCCACGATCTCAGCCACGCCCTCCTCCAAGGTGCCGCCGCCCTCCAGGCGCCAGGTGGCGTCCCGGATGGTAAAGGCGTCACTGTCCCGGATGGTAACCTGCAGCGTCAGCCGCCGGCGTTCCCCCAGCAGCATTCTGAACTCCTGCACCGAAACTCACCTCCCACACAGCTGGCAGCGGATCAGCTCCACCGCGACCTCATGGAGATCCACCGTGATCCCCACCGGATCCGGCAGCAGCCGGGCAGAGATCTCACGCCGGGACAGCACCGCCGCCACCTGATCCGTGGACCAGTCCGCGCCCACCTCCAGCAGCTGCACCCTGCAGCACAGCTGGGTGATGTCGTAAGTCATGAGGATGGAGCAAAAATAGCTGCGGTTGCCCGCGTCATCCTCTGCCCACAGGGCTACGGTATACTCCCCGGTGGGCCTGGAGGGGACTGTGGTTTCCCACAGCCCCTCCTGACCCTGCCGGAGCAGGATCTCCGCGCCGTCACAGCTGCCCCAGATCCGCTTAATCATCGGTAGCCTTGACCCGCAGGACGAAGGTGGCGCCGCAGTCCACGGGGTTGGGCGTCATGGATACGCTGATGAATACAGGGGCGTTGGTATCCAGATAGACGGTGCGGGTGATGACGGTCTGCTTGCCCGCCGCATCGGTGGCCTTGACGGTGATCCGGTTCTCACCCTCGGTCAGGGTGACCTGGGTGGAGAAGGTACCGCCCTCGTCCACCACCACCGGGGTATCGTTGACCGTCAGCGTGACGGGGCCGGAAGTCACATCGTTGGTCTCGCCGCTGACCACCAGCTTGCTGTTGTTGGTCTTGAAGCCCTCCACAGGCGCCGTGACATTCAGGGTCGGCGGCACGGTATCCGTGGTGAAGGTGACGGAAGCCTGCTGGGCGGCGTTGCCGTCGTGGTCCGCAGCGTCCGCCGTAATGGTGTGGGGGCCGTCCTCCAGGCCGGACGCGGAAGCGGTGAACAGATACCCGCCGTCTGTGGCCTCGCCGGATGCCTCCAGCGGTGCGCCGTCCACCTTGATCACCACAGTGTCAGGATCCACCCCGGAATCGTTATCTGTGATCTTGACCGTGACCACGGGCGCAGCCGTGCCAAGATGAGCGTCCGCGGTGGGAGACGTAATGGTAATGACCGGGGCCTCCCGCTCCTTGGCCTGCAGGCGCAGCTGCGTGCCAAACGTCGAATGGTCATCGTCAATGGTGGTGGAGTTGCCGCCTTCGTCGGTGGCGGTGAGCTCCACAGGGTAATAGTGCCCCTCCTGGTTATAGCTGGACAGCGCAGGGGCCTGGATCTGTACCACCCAGTCGCCGCTGCCCTCTTCCTGGGTCAGCTGATAGGTCTGGCCGTTGATCCTGGCCGTCATGGTTTTGATCATGTGTTTCCCTCCCAAATATCAGGTTGTTTTCGGGTGACAATAAAAAAGCAGTTCAAAATGCCCCCAGGTAGGGAACTGCTCCTCCATCCCTGCCCAGGTGAGTGCCGCTTCCTCCAGGTCTCCCCAGGTGATGGGGCTGATGACAAATTCCAGATGGGCCGGCTTCACCAGCTCCACCGAATCCCGGAGCAGTTTGGCATCAATGCGGATAAATCCCCTCTCATCCCCGTAAAAGGCCAGGGAAAAGGTGTATTCAGAGAAATGTTCTGTGACCTTTACGTCGTAGCCCGTCAAAGCCTTGGCCATGGACTCGATGAGGGCCGCGTTGGCGGTGCCGCCGGCGCACAGCTGGGCCACCACCGCCTGCCGCCGCTCCTCCAGGGTGGCTCCCTGGGCGGGGGTGCGACCGGTGAGCCGTTCCCACTCCGTCAGCCCGGCCTCATTGGCCGTGTGGGCGTAGAACTCCAGATAGAGCTGCCTGGCCCCCTCCAGCAGTTCCTGGGACAGATCTGCCATGGGGTCGGACACTCCGGCGGTATAGGGGCTGTCCAGCAGCCGCCGGGGCAGCCGCTCCAGCACATCACGGGCACCCATCACGCACCTCCCGGGGTGATGGTCACCCCGGCCAGCACCGGCACCTGCTCCACCGTCTTGGACAGGTTTGCACCCTGGCTGTTGAGCCGCAGGTCGGCATAGTCCACCACGCCGTCGCAGGAGAGCAGCCGCAGTGCCACCTGGTTCAGCCGGATGGTGGCATCGGTACCAAACTCCATGGACTCAAACATGGACTGCAGCAGGCCGGACAGCTGCTTCTCCACGGCGTCCGCCTGGACGCCGCTGTCCAGCGTGCAGGTGGTGGTGACCGTGATCTCCAGGGCCTGGGCGGACACCGCCGTCACATCCGCCCCGATGACCCGCCCCTCGTCCAGGATCTGCTGGGCCTGGGTGACGATGAGCTCGTCCACCGGCTGCTTGTCCGGGCTGGCCAGCACCACCTTCACGGTGCCGGGGCCGTCCCACAGAGGGATGGTCTTGGCCTGGCCCACGCCGGGGGTCTGGCGGGCCAGCTGCTCGTAGTAATACACGTTGCCGCTGGCCACCGGTTTGGACAGCCGGGTGTAGATCCGCTCGTAAAAAGAGGCGTCGCTCTCGCCGTCGGCCCCTCCCTCGCCTGGGCCGGCATTGGTGACGCTCTCCACACCGGGAATGGTCACCAGGAAGCGGGTCACGCTGCCGGCGTCCACGTTGTACCCCTCACCGGCAGTCTCCGCCGTGGCGGGTGCTGTAGCGGTGCCGTCCGCTATGGTGACCTGCAAATCGGTGCGGAAGCGCAGGCCGGAGGGGGTGAGACACACCGTCCCCGCCGGGATGACCGCCCCGTCCTGGCCGGTAAAGGTGAGGGTCACATGGGCGGTGGAGGCGGGAGTGCGCTCCATGCCGTACTGTCCGGCAAAGAGGTCCAGATAGGGCCCGGAATCCGGCCCAGGGACCGCGGCCGCCAGCAGCACCCGGAGCTGCTGCCACGCCTTGTAGATCTGATAGGCCGCCTCTGAATAGATCAGGTCGGTATAGGAGCCCTCCCGGGTGTCGATGTCCAGCCCGGCAGCCGTCAGGCGGCTCACCAGCTCCGCCTTGATGCTCTCCGGCGTGACCTCGGTACTGATGGCACTAAAGTCCAACATCCACGCTCACCTCCCCATAAATGGTGCTGACGGCACACCGCAGACTGAGGGTGGAGCCGGAGAAACTCACCTGGATCTGCTGCACGTCGTTGATGTAGGGATTGACCGTCAGGCACTCCCGTACATAGCGCACCGCCTCCGCCTCCTTGACCTCGGCGGTGTAGGGCCGTCCGGTCAGCTCCTGGAGCTCGCAGCCGTAGTCCCTGGTGAAGAGCACCAGGTGGCCCCGGACAGCGTGGAGGGCGTTCCACGCCCAGGTGGCCACCGCCTGGGCCCCGGTGACCCATACCGGGCTTCCGCCCTGCCAGAGGGGCCTGTCCGTCTCAAAATCCCAGGCGATCTCCCGGTACAGGGGCAGCACACCCGTCCCCTGCCCCGCCTGGTCGGGGGCGCTGATCAAAGGAAAGAGTGTCACGGGCTCACCACCTTGCAAAGTACATAGTAGATCTGGCCTTCGGCGTCGGGCAGCAGCAGCACCTGGTCCCCCACTGCCAGCCGGTGGCTGTTCAGGGTCACCGTTCCGGGCAGCTCCCACAGAGGAATGGAGGTAATGACGGCCATGCCGGTGTCGATACTGGTCCGGACGGATGCGCCGTCTATGTCCAGCGTGATCCGGAAGGGGCCCTCCTGCCTGGGCCACAGCCGGGCGTCCACCATCAGATCCTGCTCATCCAGCGTCATACCGCCGGCCTGGATCACCAGCCGCCCCTCTCCCACATCCAGAACAGTGCCCCGCAGCAGGCCGGGCGGCCACTGGCCTTGCGCTCGCTTGTCGATCTCCAGCAGTAAGCCGCTGTAGGGGTCTTCCGCATTCATGTCACTTCACCTCCCGATTCTGTGGTATACATCACGTTGCGCAAATTGAGCGTCAGCTGCACGGTATAGCCGTTCTCATCCCAGATGTGCTTGTCGGCGTCGATCCACAGCACCCCGGACAGGCCGGTCACCGGCTGCCGCACGATCACGGTCCGGCCGGTGGTAAGCCGGATGTCCCCCAGACAGGTCACCGTCACCTTTTGGGCCAGGCCGTTGTCCTCCAGCAGCTGCTTGGCCTCGGCCTGGGCGTCCTCTCCCTCCCGCTGGGTGATGTGCTGCTCCAGCAGGCCGTACAGGTCCACCGCGGATTGATCCCGCACCGTGGTCAGCCGCACCCCGTCGGAGTTGTAGATGCCCACGCTGTTGACCATGTCCTCAATGGACTCGGTGGTAGTGGAGGTCAGCAGGTTGGACTTGGGGCGGATCACCAGGCTCTCCCCCGTCTCGCTGCGCTCCCGGACGGTGAGCTTGTCCCACTCGAAGCGGGCCAGGTACTGCTTTCCCGTCTGCCGGGAGGCCAGGGTATACAGCGTGGTGACAATGCGCCACAGGTCGATGCCGGCAAATTTGCGGCTTACCGCCACCCCGGTGGCCGCCAGTTCTCCCACCGGGATACTGTAGCTCTGGCACAGGCGGCGCACCGCGGACTCCGGCGTCTCTCCCCGCACCTGGAGGGTGCCCTGGTTGCCCGCCAGGTACATACCCCGGTCCATGGCGGTGACCGCCACGGTGGGCCTGGCGTCGCTGAGGGTGCGGGTCACCACCGGCCCCTGAAAGAGCTGGGCCCCGCTGTCGTCCCAGAAGCCCGCCATGGCCCCCACCGGACACTCCACCGCCGGCAGGTTGGGATCAGCCTGACTTACTGCCAGGTCAAAGCTGAGGGTACGGGCGGCCCTCTGCTTGTCGCCGCTCCACTCCACATTGCTCACCAGGCCCCAGGCATTCTCCACCGTCCTGCCGCCGGAGGTAAACTTTAAAATCACCCGCTCACCCCCAGCTGGCCCACAGGGGGCAGGGTGAGCACCTGGCCTGGGAAGATCAGGTGGGGGTTCTTGATGCCGTTGTAGGTGGCCAGGGCATTGTAGTACTTGGCGGTACCGTTGCCGTAGAACCGGCGACAGATCACCGACAGGCAATCCCCGGCCACCACTGTGTAGGTCTGGGCCTGTCCGGTCTGCTCCGCCTCGCTGCGGCCGCCCGAGCTGCCCGACTCGGAGGTCACCGCCTCCAGGGACTGGACCTCCTTCAGGTAGAGCTTGGCGTACACGTCCCCGGTGCCGTCCCGCTCCTCGTAGGAGATCTCCTCAATGACCACCTGGGCATTGACCACGCCGGGCACTACATAGCGCACGATCTTCTTGCCCCGGGCCCAGGCGGAAAACTTGTTGACGTAGTAGTAGGGGTCGGCCACCGCACCAGGAGCACTGTAGGGCCGCTCCCCCGCCGGGAAGAGACACTCCAGCGCCCCGCTGAAAGCGGAGGGATCGCCGGGCAGATAGACGGTGCCCGTGCCGTTGACGGTGAGCTCCCGCACGTTCTGTCCCGCCCCCCAACCGAAGGGCAGGGGCGGCACCGGCAGGCTCAGCTCCTGGCCGTCCGCCAGAAATGAAAAGGTCAGCGCCATGGTCACCCTCCTATCCGTAGGCTCCGGCCAGACTGGCCTGCTTCATCCTGGCCAGCAGACTGGCGGCGATGGCGTCAATGTCCGATTCCTGCCGCACAATAAAGGTATTTCCCGAGACGGTGACCCCACCGGCACCGCCCACTTTGTTGTAGACCCGGGCCTCTGCCGCCGTCAGCACCCGCTCCCCCTCATGGAGGAATGCCGGATAGTCATTGTAGGGCACCCGGCCCAGGCCGGTGGCATATCGGTAGCGGTTATTGTTCCGCACCCGGGCGCCCGGTGATTCATCGTCATATCCGCTTACCAGCACCGACCCACGCCCCTTGCTGGATTCCTGTTGGAGGTCATAGTTGTTCCGCCAGCCGTTCAGGGCGGCCGTATTCTCTCGGATCGCACCGATCAGATCCAGCTCACTGTCATGGACAAGCTGATATGCGCTGCTGCTCTCATATGCTGCAGTAGCCAAGGCCTCCGCCTCCATACGGAGGTTATCCATCTTGAGGCCAGCTTCCTGGCTGCCGTTTTCATAGTCGGCGGAGGCCTTAATGAAGTCTCCGCGCATTTCTTTCAACTCAGCCACCGTTTTATCATCAAAAAGGCCGGGCGTAGTCTCCTGGCCCAGCAGAACCGCACTGAGCGCCTCCCTGGAGTACTGTTCGGACAGGTTATCCAAATATGCCTGGTTTTGCCCCGAGATGGTGTTGAGGTTGGATACCGCCTCCCCCAGAACGCCGCCATACGCATCGATCTCCTGCTGGAGGCCACCGGCCCGCATTGAGTTGTACCCTCGCCCCCTGGCGGCATCGATCTCGGTCATGGCGTCCTCCAGGGTAGAGGTGAGACCGCTGAAGGTCTGGGCCATGGTCTCCATGGCCCCGCCGTAGGACTCCGCCATACCGGCCTGGATGATGTCCACGGCGTCCTGGCCGCCGATGGATCCCTTGGAAATCATGTCGTAGATCTCGCCCTGGGTCTTACCATAGGCATCCGCCAGCATTCCGATGACGTTGACCCCCCGCTCCTGGAGGATGTTGAGGTACTCCAGGCTGGCCTTGCCGGAGCTCTGCATCCGGCTCATGGCCTGGGCCATGTAGGTCATGTCCTCCGCCGTGACGCCCACGGCGCTGCCGGCGTCGCCGATGGCCGCCATCAGCTCCAGCATCCGCTCCGGGCTGTCCCCGAAGCCGATGGCCAGGGCCCGGCTCATGCTGGTCAGGTCGCTGTACTCCATGGGGGTGGCGGCGGCCATGACCCGCAGGTCGCTGAGGTACTGCCGGCTTGCCCCCTCCCCCAGCAGGCGGCTGAAGGCGATCTCGTCCAGCTCCCGCTGGGAGGCGGTGGCCGAGCCGCTGGTCAGGCTCTCCTCCGTCTTTGACTGGCCCTGCTCGTACAGCTGCTGATAATATTGCTTGAAGGCGTCGTCCTGCTGCTCATAGATCTGGGCCCCTCCGCTGACCAGACCCACCAGGCCGCCCAGGGCGGCCCCGACGGCGGTGCCGATCCCCGGAGCGATCATGCTGCCGATAGCAGCCCCTGCTCCGGCGCTGCTGAGGGCGCTGGAGAACAGGGTACCCACATCACTGCCGCCGAAGGAGGTGACCAGAGTGCCTGCCCACTGGCTGGCCACATCTCCCAGCATGGACCAGGCTCCCGCCTGGCCCAGGGTGGAGAGGATCCCTCCGGACGTGCCGCCATTCTGCCGGGACAAGCGGCTGCCCTGGCCCTCCAGCTCCCGGAGGGCGGTTTGGGTGTTCTTGGAGGCCTGGACCGTCTCCTTCATGACGGTATTCAGCGCCTCATATTTCTCCTTGGCGCTGGACAGGGCGTCCGCGTCAGCGGCGGACCCCGTCTCCTTATAGGCCTTCTCAGCGTCCTTCAGGGTCTTCTTGGCATCCACCAGTTCCACCTGGAGCTGGCTCTGCTGCTTGATGAGTCCGTCCAGCCGGGTCTCATAGGCCTTGGCCTTCTGCTGCACCTCATCAAAACTTTTTCCGTAGCCGGAGTTTGCCTCCCGCATGGCCTTGACTCCCGGGGAGTATTGGTCCCGCAGGGTCACCAGAATGCTGGCCTCCTTGCCCACCGTCCTTCACCTCCTTGTCACCGCGGCGGAGATCGCCGCCTCATGGCCTCCTCTCGCTGCTCCAGTTCCCGCACCAGGAAGGCCCGTACCAGGGCCTTCTCTCCGGCGGGCAGGGACCAGTACTGGGCGGGGGCCCAGTTTTTCTCCCGGAACAGCAGGTACATCAGCCTCAGCTCAGGATCTCCGCCCTCGGTCAGTTTTTTGCCAGTTCCTCCGCTACGGCGTCCTCAGGGTCCGTGACCTCCTCCCGCCCCCAGGGCATCACCACCGGTTTACGGTAACCGCTGAGCAGCTCCACGGCCACAGCCACCGCCCGGATCTCACCGGGCAGCAGATAGGACTTGACTACCTCCGCCGGGGTGGGGCCGTGGGCCATCAGCAATTCCGTGGAGCGCCACACACCGTCCGCATCTCCTGCCAGCACCGTCTGGATCTCACAGTCCGTCATGTCCTTCAGTTCCAGGGCCTTGCCGTAGGGCAACCCCTTCAGTTCCAGCACGAAGGGCTCCCCGTACAGCTCACTCAGCCGGACCACTTCGTAGCTGGCCCGGGGCAGGTCTTTCTGCACATCCGGCGTCTCGGGCCGGAGCAGCAGGTCCAGAATCTTACTCATCTCAGGTCCTCCTTATGCGGATTCCAGGTATTTGTGGCTGGTAAAGGTGAAGGGAACCTCGTCCTTCTGGACGGTCTTGCGCTCCCAGTTCACCAGGGGCACCTCGTCCAGGCTGACCCCGTAGATGGCCACCCGCTCGGCGCCGTAGGCGTCCGGGTCGTCCAGCTTGCTCACCATGGTCACCCGCACATCCTTGCCGTCCCGGATGGCGTCGGCCATCTCCCGGAAGCGGCTGTACACCTTGTACAGGCCCATGGAGCCGGTACCCTTGGAGCCCATGACCTTGCTGTCCTCCACCATCTCCCTGGGCAGGTTGATGGCCTCCTTGGAGTGGGTGTATTTGGCGGTGAACTTGTAGCACTCGGCCACCAGATCGCCATCCCACCAAACCTCGCCGAAGGTGCCCGACATCACCCGCTTGGCGCTGTCAAAGGTACTCATAGAGCCTCACCTCCCATGTAGTAATCCAGATCGAAGTCCTCCATGGCGTCCAGCACCACGCCGCCCATTTTGATGAAGACCCAGGAGCCGGTGTCAGCCTTCAGGAGCTCCTGGTCGGTCATGCCGGAGACATCCACGCCGTTTTCCTTCAGCCACTGCTTCTGTTTGTCCAGGTTGAGCTCCGCGTAGCTGGAGCCGGCCTGGATGACCCCCTCCCCCTCCAGGGTCTGGAGGAAGTCATGGATCTCACTGACCAGCAGCAGCTTGTTGTCGTAGCTGTTGGCCATACGGATGTATTTGTCCTCAATGACCGTGCGGCACCGGCTGCGGATCAGGTCCAGGGCCTCCACGATCTTGATCTTCTTCAGGCTCTCGCTCATGTCTCCCGACACCGTGGTCAGGGAGTTCACCGCCCGGCCCAGTTTCACCTTCCGGCCGTCGTGGATGAGGATGAGCTGGCCGCTGTCGGCGGCGGTGTCCGGATCGGCGATCTCATCCACGCCGCTGACCTCCTCCAGGGGGGTGGAGGTAGCGGAGGACTCAATGGGGGTGCCAGCCAGCACCCCGGCGATGCGGCTGCAATAGTCCCCGGCGGTGTAGGTCTGACCGCCGGCCACAATGCCGGTGGCCACGAAGTCCACCACCGCCATGTTGTCCGCCTTGTGACCCGGCAGCACCAGCTTGCCGATGCAGTACTTCTTCCGGACCCCCTCCAGCCAGGTGACGGCAGCCGTCATCTGCTCGGCCTCCACATCCGCCGGACAGGCCAGATAGTCGAAGTCACTGGAGGCCAGGGCGGCACATCCCACCTCCACCAGGTCGTCCTCAGCGCCGATCACCGACAGCAGCACCTTCTGGGGCTTGCCGTCGCCCCCCAGAAAGGCACGGGTGATGTAGGCCTGGACCTCCGCCCCCAGGCCGCTGGGCATATCCTCCGGGTCGGCCAGGGTATACAGTCCGGCCTCAGCCCCCGTGTCCCGCACGATGACGGCCACGATGCCGTTTTTCAGCCGGTTTACCACCTCTTCCGCCGCCTTGTGGAAGGCGATGGTCAGGTTAGGCTGTCCCATTCCAGCCATTTACGTCTCCTCCTTTACGGTAAAATCCATGTCGAACTGCTCCATGGGGGATGCCTGTACCTCCTCCAGAACCCGGTCGTCCTGCCAGGACAGGGTAAAGGTCAGCTCGGCGTAGTCGTTGAACACCTCACCGGCGGTATCGGACAGGTCCAGGTACCGGTCCCCCACCTGGATGGCTCCGCCGGTGTACAGCGCCAAGGCCGCCGTCAGCCGGTCACTGAGCACCTCGATCTGGCTGTCGTGGTAGTCGTCCACCGTCTCGAAAAAGGTGAGCTTCACCTGGGCGGTGCGCTCTACGGTGTGACAGGTGGCGTCCTCCATGGTCTGCCTGCCCACCTCCACCAGGAAGGAGGGCCGCTCAAAGTTCTTGTGTACCAGGTTGCGGTAGCCCTTCAGCCGGGGGAAGGTCTTCCCTGTCAGATCCTCCACCCCGTCCAGAATGTCGTTGATCCTCAGCATGGCTTATCCCTCCAGATTCTGCGCCAGCCGGAGGGCCAGATTGGCCGCCGCCTGGTCCACTACTGTCTCCGGATCCACTCCGGCATACATCTGCCTGGCCGGTACCTGGGCCTTGCGGATGCGGGGTGTGTACCGCTTGGCCTTACCGCCGGGCGGCCTGATTTTGTGGCCTGACTCGATGGCGTTGGTCACTGCGCCAACGGCCAATCCGTAATCATCCACCGTGTTTTCCGCCGGGTGGACGGCCACGTAGCCGCCCCCAGATCCCAGGTGGACGTGCTGCCACCGCTGCACCTTGCCGGTACCACCGATCCTTGAGCGCACCTGCGCCAGCATCTGCTGCCCCAGCTCCGCCAGAGCATCCCGCTTGATCTCTGGCGTCTGGGCCATGGCCTGGGCCAGATCCTGGTCCAGCCGCTCCAGGTCTCTCATGTCCATCTGCACTGGCATTTACAGATCCTCCGTGCGCACGATCTCATATTCGTTCTTGTACGGGTCCAGGGTGTGGGCCACCTGCACCTCGTAATTGGTCCCTGCTACCGCCACCAGGCCGCCCCGCTGGAGCACGATCCCCTTGGGGGTCACCAGCACATAGGTCAGCTGGTTCACGGAGTAGGGCTCCGGCTGGTCCCATTTGGCGTACTTCTCTGTGAGTACGCCGGGGAACCTGGTCCCATCCCCTCTCTCGTCAGCATCCGCCCGGCACTCCACCAGCTCCACCAGGGCCGCCGCCACATCCAGGTGGTTGCGGTCCCGGTAGGTGACGGAGGTCAAAAACAGGTGCTGCCCCTTCCAGCGCAGTGCGTTGTGGAGGGTGAGGGGCTGGGTGCGCAGCACGATGGCGGCGTCCCTGGCCCCCACGCCCACCTTGCTGAAAAGGTTGGTCTTGGCGGTCTGCTCCACCTGGCCCCAGGCTCGGCGGACGGCCACCCACTCCCACAGCCCGGCGGAGGTCTCCCGCAGCTCCAGCACCTCCAGGTGCTGGTCCAGCTTGCCCGCTCCGATGTATGACATGGGTCAGGCCCCCTCTCTCGGCTCGGTCAGCTTGAGCTGGGTAATGAGCCGCCGGAAGGCGGGGTTATCCTGGATGGCCCCCGCCACCTCGGCGTCCCGCAGGTCGAAGTCCCGCAGCACCATGAAGTTCACCGCCAGGTCGTACTGGGCCCGCCGGGGCGTGCCCTCCGGGGGCAGGGAGACCCCCGCCCCCTCCAGATAGCCCACCGCCGCATCGTACAGAGTCTCCAGGGTGAGCAGCTCCTCCGCCGTCGGCTCCTCAATGCGGCAATAGGCCAGCAGCCCGGCCTGCCGCTCATCGGTCAGCGCCATGATCAGCAACCAATCTGTACCAGGTACTGACCATTGACAAAGCCGTTTACCCCATCAATAGTGACGGGGAACCACACACCAGTGCCATCAGCTACCCACTCCAAAGGATCAATCAGGAGCGCCGTTCCTGCCGGGAGAACCTGCAGAACCGGCGAATGCATACCAGGCGCCTTCCGCAGGTTCAATCCGCTGCAAAATGCCACCCGGCACATCTGACCGGCAGAAAGAGAACCCTCCTCCACAGGCAGGTTAAACTGTACGGCTTCCTCCGCATCCTGATTGCAGGTTGCCGCTACTTCGTCTTTCTTCTTGTCGCTCATTGCAATTCCTCCTTAGCCTGCCGCGGCGGCGGTGTCGATATACCCGTTCACCCAGGCCTCAGTGTCCCAGGAGGTACAGTCGTCCCGCAGGCTGCCCCGCCAGATGGTCAGATCCTGCTCAAAGGCGTTGAGCTCGCCCACGGAAGCCACGTCGCTGACCTTGATGGTGAACTGGCGGCGGTCCCAGTAGGCGATGCCTTCCATCAGGTCACCCAGGATCATGGGGATCTTGGTGCCGGTGCTGGGCATGGTATCGTTGTCGTAGGTCTTCACCGGCAGAATGTAGGGACCCACACACAGCTGGAGCTGCTTGGGCTCAGCGGGGTTGGGGGTCAGCAGCTGCCGGCCGTTGGCGTCCTTCAGGGTGCCCAGCCAGAGCAGGCCGTCGTCGTTGGTGAGCAGCTTGCTGGTGGCCCGGAAGGTGGAGCCCAGGCCCACCCAGGCCTTCAGGATGCCGTCCAGATCGGTCAGATCAGTGGAATCGTTGGTGGCCACGATGGTCATGATCTCCTTGTTGGCGGTGACCCGGGCCTCATCGCCCAGCCATTCCTCGGCCACGGCGGCGATGTTGCTGTCACTGTCCTCCATCAGCTCGTTGGTGACGGGCAGATAGCCGCCCCGCTTCTCGATGTCATAGCTGACAGTGGTGAACTGGGGAGTGGCCGCCTTGCCGTACTTGGCGGCCTCGGCCACGGTGGAAAAACCGGTGTGCTGGCCTCGCTTCTTGAGGGTGCGGCGGCCGGACTTGGTGGTTACGGGGATCACACGCACCTCGCTGAGCAGGCTCTCCTTGCTGTCACGCAGGCTGATGATCCGGGTCACGATATCCTGGGGCACGGCGTAACCGCCGTCGGCATCCACACCCTCCTGCATCATGTCACCGGCAGCCTTGGCCACCCGGAAGCCGCTGCGGGCGGCGTCGGCAAAGCTCTTCACCGCCTTGGCGTAGCCGTCCTCCTGCCCCTGCTGCTCCAGACCAGGGCCGCCGGAGGTACCGGGCTCCTGTCCGGCAAAGCGCTCCTGCTCCCGGAGCAGCTTCTCCACACTCTCGATCTGGGCGTTATAGCCCTTGACCTCGGCCAGCTTGGCCTCATACTCCTCCATGTTCCCGGCATCCAGGGCGGCGTCCGCCGCCTCCAGCACCTGGTTGCGGGCATCCTTCAGGGTGTACAGCTTCTGCTTGTCAATTTTCATGTAGATTCCCTCCATATCCTCAAAATCTTGCTTTCTCCAATTCCAGCCGGGCCCTGGCCTGCTGGATCAATTGGGCTTTATCTGATTCCTGGGGCTGGCGCAGAGCCTTGACCACGCCGGCCTTCCGCTGGGCAGGTACCGCCACAAAGGACCACTCATAGGCGTCGGCAGGCTCCTCCAGGTTGAAGAAGCACAGCTGCCCGTCATAGACCTGTCCCCGCCGGTGGCCGCAGCTGCCCGCCACGCTCCCGCAGATGGAGCAGGTGGAGCGATTCACGGCGCAGCCCACGCTGATCTCCTTCTTGATGCCGCCCTCGATCTCAGCGATCAGGTCCCGATTGGCCTCGGTGCGCACCATGTAGGCATAGCCCTTCAGCCAGCAGGCGGAGTCCCCCGCCTCTGTGGTCTGGCCCGGTTCCTCCACCACCTCGGTTTTATAGAGCCGTGCGGTCTGCCCCTGGGCCGACCACTGATGGTCAAAGATGCCGCTTTTGCCCACGAAGAGCTTAGCCAACTCCACCAGGCTGGCCCGGGGGAACCGCTCATAGTCCCGGTCCACCTCGTTGTCGCACAGCCGCACCGCAAAGGTGTAGATCTGATCCTCCGTCAGCTGGGCCTTGGCCAAAGCGTTGATGGCATCCAGATCCGACGGGGTCAGGGGCGTTTTCACAATGGTTTCCATCTCATTCTCCTTCCGGGGCCTGTCCGCCCAAGGCCCGAATGATACTCAGTGCATCCCAGTTTGCCAGGGGGCCATAGTTCCAACTGGCATACCGGCTGTCCCCACCGGGCACGTCCGGCAGATCTTCCAGGGCACGGATGTCATTGACGCTGTATACGCCTGCCTCCCGCATCCCCTTGTACAGCGCGGTCTGGGCAGCCGTGTCGCCCCGCAGCAAACCCTTCAGCTCCCGCCGGATGCGCAGCCCGTCGGTCCGCTCCCGGGGAAGGAGCAGCTTGTAGCTGTCCTCCTGCTCCCGCTGGATGACCAGGGGCTGGAGAGTGAACCGGGTGAACTCAATGGCGTTCTGTTCGTTGGAGGAATAGGCCTGCTTGCCGGCGTACACCATGTGCAGGGGCGTACCGAAGAACCTGCACACATCGGCCACCCGGATGTCCTCGCTCTCCACGAACTGGGCGTCGGAGTTGCTGACGGAAAGGGCCTGATACTTGAGCCCGTTGTCCATAACGGCTACCCGGAACCCATTGCCCGGACCGTTGTGGATCTTCTCCCACTCCCGGCGGATGAGTTCCTTTTTTCCGATTTTCTCGGTGGAGCCGTCGCTCCTTGTGACCGTCACTTCTCCGCCGATATCGGTATCAGTGGTCAGCACGCCGGAGGGCCGCCCTCCGTTCTGGTACATGGCCCTCTGATACTCCTGAGCCGCCAGGCCCGTCTGGATAGTCAGGGCCGCCCTGTGCAGGATGGAGATGCCCTCGATGCCGTCCAGGGAGTAGGCCTTGTAGTGGAGCACATCGGCGGGCGAAAGGCGGAACATCTGCCCGGTCCTGGGGTTGGTGTAGATGTACCAGAGGGAGCTATCCAGAGCCACGTATGGGGTCACATGGTCTGGCTGCAGGGGAATCAGCTCCACCGGGTACCCCGTCCTGGGGTCCCGGTTGATCCAGGCATAGGCGTTGCCCCGCAGGTCCAGATTGACCTGCATGAGCCGCTCATAGTCAAACCGGGTCATGGCCTCATTGGGCCGTCCCCACAGCACCCCGGCCAGCCGGTGGTCCCGCAGGCGCTCCTTGGTGGACTCCCGCATGAGATAGACCGGCAGGGCCGCAATGGTGCAGCTGCGCACCTCCACGCACCGGTTCACCGTGGACAGCTTCATGGCCCGGTCCCGGCTCAGGCTGATGTTCTCCACGTCCAGGAAGCCGTCCGGCCCGTAGACTGCGGAGGATGTCAGCACGCCGCCCAGAGCGGCGCCGGGGCCGCTTGCCGCCTTACGAATACCGCGCAGGATGCTCACTTGCCCTCACCTCCTCCGATGGTCGCCAGGATGCCGCCGAGGATGGCCAGGACGCCCCCCGTGATCCATCCGGCGGGGGGATAGATGAGGGCCGCCCCCACGGTGAGGGCAACCGCCCCGCCGCACAGCAGCGCCCCGGCCCCCCATTTTTCCCAGGCCCCGGCTGCCAGCGCCAGGATACCGGGACGGTCTCTCTGCTTGATCTCGTTTGGTTCCATAGCTCCTCCTCAGAACGTGAAATTGCCCCGATCCAGGGCGGTGTTCAGATCCGTTACGTTCCGTTTCACCAGCACCCGGGCCAGCGCGTTCATGGCGGCGGCCACCGGGTCGATGCGCTCGGTGTCGTCCTTGTGGCGCTTGGACAGCTTCAGGTCTCCGTAGTTGTTCTGGATCTCAATGGCGTTCTGCAGGCACCACAGCACCAGCGGGCTCTCCTCCAGCACCACCCGGTCCTGGAGCAGCAGCTCCCGGAAGGTCTTCACCGCCAGGTTCTGCCCTGCGCAGGTCTGGGCCACCTCCACGCAGAAGTCCTCCCGGTTCCGGTCCTCATTCATGCGGATGGCCAGGTCGGTGGCGTTGTGGCCATCGTAGTCCACCTCGTCCACCTTCCAGCCGTGGTCCCGCTCGCCCTGGCAGATCCAGTTGTACACATAGCTGTTGTCGGTCACATCGCCGGGGGTCAGGGTGCAGCAGCCGCCCTGGGCCCAGAACTTATAGGGCACCCGGTCGGTCTTCTCATGGCGGTCCGCCCCATTTTCCGGCATGAAGCCGTGCATTTTAATGCCGATGCGCCCATCCGGCAGGTCGAACACCGCCGCCGCGCCGGACAGGTCGATCCGCTTGCCCAAGTCAAACCCGCAGTGACAGCGGAGACCGTCGGTGAGGGCGGCAAACTCCGCCCGTGGCACCATGGCCCGCCTGGCCTTGGCCATACAGTTCTCATCCAGGTAGTGGTTGACGCTGCCCACCTGCCACAGGCACATCCGGCGGGTGAGAAACTTGCGGATCTTGTTGGGATCGTTGGACGCATAGGCCGCATTGTGCTCGTCCCGGATCTGCTTGAGCAGGATCTCACTGTACGGGCTGGGATACCGCAGACAGGGGTTGGGCTTGGCCCAGACCGCCTCATTGTGGGGGTTGTCCCCCTCGTCCAGCTCCCGGATCATGACAAAGTAGCTCTCGTCGATGACCGTTGGGTCCTCCAGCACCCGCTTGGCGTACAGTTCCTCCTCATAGCAAGGCTTGCTACCGGCATCGTCGCCGGCGGTGGTAATCACGTCCAGCAGGGACTGGGCCCGCTTGCCGAAGGAGTTGGTGCCCAGATCGTAGATCTCCGAATTGGGGTGGGCATGGTACTCATCCACCACGAAGTAGGTGGGAGCGCCGCTGTCCTTGTTTTTGGTGTCCTTGGACAGGGCCCGCATAAAGCCGCCCCTGGTGCGGTGGACAATGGGATTGGACCGGGGAATGAGCAGACGCTTGGCAATGTTGGGGCTGGCAAGGGCGATCTTCTTGGCGTCGCCCAGCACCCGCATGGCCTGACCCCGGTCCACGGCGGCACACTCCACTTCCGGCTCCTGCTCGAACTTGGCCAACTCAGGATGATAAGGCGGATAGATGGCATCGCCGCACATATGGTATAGACCCTGACAGGACTTCTCGCTGGACTTGTAGTTGCCCCGGGCCCGCTTGTTGTAGGTGTGGGTAAACCGCCGGGCGCCGGTGTCCTTATGGACCCAGCCGTAGGTGCAGCCCAGGTCGAACACCTGCCAGGGCTCCAGCCGGATGGGCTTGCCCGCGTCCACGCCTCGGACCTGGACGCACTGGCCAAACCACCGGATGATCCGGTCGGCCCGGGTGGCATCGAACACATAGGGGAAGTTCTCCGTCCCCTGGCGTTTCAGGTCGTCCAGATGCCGCTGGCAAGCCAGGATCTCATACTTGCAGCACTGATCCCGGAGTCGGCCCTGAGTCACCTGCTTGGCATAGACCGAGACGGCGTGATGCAGACCTGACTGCCATCTAGTCCCCAAAGAGATCACCATCCGGATCAGCCCGGGCCTCTGCGGCAGCTTGAGCCCGTTTCTGGGCCAACCGCACCCGGCCGGATGGTGTGAGCCCCAGCTTCTCAGCGTACTGAAGGATATTCCGCTCCAGGGACTGCATCTTGCCGCTCACCGCGTCCAGCTTGGCCACGGCATCCGCCACCGCCTCTGGATCATCTTTGGCGTCCTTCAGCTGTTTGGTCGTCTGGGCCAACACCTTGCACTGGCTCTCATACCGGGCCAGCATGACGCAGTACACACCCAGGGCATCGCTGTCCAGATCGTCCAGGATCACCAGGCCGTCCATTCTCTCCAGCACCTTCCGCCAGTAGCGGGCGGCGATGGCGTTTTTGGTCATGATGGCCGGCTTTTCCATCCGGCTCTCCCGGCCCCGGTCAGGGATCACCCCCTCCTCAGCCTGTTCCCGGAGCTGCCGCTCCTCCACGGTCAAATTTTTGCTCATGTTGTCCAGCGCTTTGGGCGCCGTCGGCATGGTTTTCACCTCCTGTCCCCTGCCCACTGGGGCCAAAACCCTGATGGGGGAGATTTTCTCGCATTCGAGAGGCCGCGCGGTCTTGCAACGCGGTTGACATAACATTTTCCGGGTGGGGCTGGGGTCGGCAAGCCAAGGGCTTGCCCCTGGGTGCGCACGGGCGGATACACACGCCCGCGCTCGGGTGCGGGCGTAGCTTCCCGACGGACCTTGCCTTCAGATTCAGCGGCTTTTCCGCCGCTCTGCTGCCTGCTCTCTGGCCGTCTTGCGATCGTGGCAGGACTTGCACAGGGATTGCAGGTTGGTCTTGTCGGTGAACTTGGCCCAGTCCCCCCGGTGGGGCTCCACATGGTCCACCACCGTGGCCCGGGTGCGGATGCCTCGCTTGGCACACTCCCGGCACCAGGGCTCCTGCAGGAGCTGGGTGGGCCGCAGGTCATCGGTCCAAATGGGCAGGCTGTACCAGGCGTGGTACTCTGCCGACTCCCTCCTGGCCGCCGGTCTGGGCTTGTGTTTGGGGCAGTAGCCCTCCCGGGTGAGGGCAGAGCACCCTGGGCGCCTGCATGGTCGGAGCGGCTTCATGGCCACGGGCTATCACCTCCGGGCAAAACAAAAAGCCAGAGCCCGACCACATCCCACGCTGGGATCATGTCGGGCTCTGGCTCTCAAAGCACTGGCCTCTGTCGATGTCTACCGTCACGGTGCGCTTGCAGTTGCGACAGTAGACGATTAAGTTTTGCGCTGCCGTGTCCATCTCCACCCGGAGCAGACGCTTGCGGCAGCCGGGACAGATTAGCCATCCGTCCTTTACGATAAGTTTACCACATTCGCGAGTTGTTTTCAACTTTTTCACTCACTTTCTATGGGCTTTTTTACTTGTCGCACCCTGTTTCCAGATCGAATAAAGATGTAAAGGCTATTCTCTTCTCCGTCTGGACGGTGGCCTGGTTCCTTTTCTCTCCTTTCTTGGTTTCGGTTTAATGTATTTAATGGTAGTAAATTCGCCATACTGGTTGCGGACGGGCGGCGGCGCACTGAGGATAATGGCACCCGGTGGTGCTGCCAGGGTCAGATTATCCTTGACCATCTCGCTCTCCGCCACTGGCTTTTTCAGCCCCACCGAAGAGACCCAGCACTTTTTTCCTGGTTCCGGTCGCCCCACCTCCCGAGCCTCTTTAGTCAGATACTTGGCCAGAGCCTCATACCCCTGCCAATCGTCCAACTGTTCCAACTTCACATTGCCATACGGCCAGAGAGAGCGTAACACCTCCAGATCCGCTCCGGTTCCGTTGATGACAAGATGGTGATGCAATCGGCCACCCTCGGCACTGAGTTGCTCAGTAACGTACACATAACGCAGCTCCTGGTCCCTGGCTTTTCGGTGGGCCCGCAACCAGGACAAAAACTTGCGGATCAGTTTAACTGCCTCCGTCTTGAAGGGCGGCAGATGTGCGTCGTCGTAAGTAAGCTCGACAACCAGATCCCGGCGGCCAAAATTGGCGGCCAGCAGCAGCTCCAACTTCTGCCAGGCCCGGCGGTTGTTTAACGCCATCTGAGCGGCACTGGAGATCTCCCGTAGAGCACTCCTCTCTTCCGGCGTACTACGTGGCGTTGGCATAGAGTATAGCACCGCAATCACCAGCCGCCCGGCGGTGATGGTCTTAATCCGCTTGGCCATTCTGCGCCTCCATGTCCACCAGCGTCCTGGCCCCGTCATAGAGCTGGCTCATGCCGTGGATCGTCAGCACATCGATCCCGGTATGGAGCTCAATAGAGTTGATCCTGGCCCGCGCCGTCCCATCTTTGATCCCCAGCGCTTTCGCTGCGCCAGAGATGCAGAGGTCAGCATCATGGAGCGCCACGATCAGCCGGACCTGATCCATGGTCAGAATCCTGTCATTTTGCACACTGGATCGTCCCATCACTCACACCTCCCAAAGCGGCTGAGGCAGTGGGCCTGCCACAGGGATTCCGGCTGACGGAGGGAGATCATCTTCTCCCGCACCAGCTTGTCCATCACCCGGCCGATGCTGGGCTGCCCGTCCATCTGGGCCAGCTTCTCCAGGTTGGCGGCAGTCTGGGCCGTGACCAACACAGAGATTCGTCGCAAATTTTTGTTTTTCATCCAATCCCTCCGTTTGAAATGAAGTGCGCTGTCCGTGGGCAAGCTATCACCGGAGGTGAATCGCATGGAGCCCACGTACAGCGATCGGTATGCCAATCTGATGGAAGACCCGGCCATGGAGGCCTATTTTGTCCAGCTGCCCGGCTATATTCAGGCCAAGATCCGCTCCCGCAAGCAGCAGCCCGCCACCCTGGAAGACCTGAAACGCATGGCCGAAGAGGTCAAGCAGCTCTTTTAACACAAAAATTGAGGTGATATGATGGCCAAGCAAGGCATGGCACGTCCTGATGTGACCCACACCCAGCCCCGCAACACGGAGCCTCCCGTACCCGAGATCCAAGGCAAAGCCAAGCACGGGAAGGAACATGCAAAACCCATCATTCCCGGCACCTCCGGCCCCAACCTGAAGGTGTACCACCAGAAACCCTCCGCAAACCAGGAAGATCTGTAATCCTGTGCGTCAAAGTACCGCCCCGTTGTGGGCGGTACTTTGCTGTTCCGGCTCTCTGCCGGGCGCCCCGCTTCTCCTACCAATACCCCGCGCAGGAACGCAGGCCTTCAGATCAGCAGGGCCCCGGCCAGAGAGAAAAGAGAGGTCCGGGTGAGGAGCGCTCCCACCCGGCAGAGAGCCGGAGCATCACAGACCATTTTCGTGGGGTCACGAAAATGATGTCATCTGCTGAGTTTCCCGCATCTCCTTCAGCATACCCAGCTGGTCCTCCAGGTAATGGACCTCCATACCGGTTACCTTGGACGCCTTCTGACGGAGTTTCTCAAAAGCATACTCCTCATCCACCTCGGTCCGCATCCGTTCCAGTTCGTCGGTGTTCTCCTGAAGGGCTGCAAAAAACTTCTGCATTCCCTTCGGTCCGTATCCATAGGCATCTGAGATGGAGCACACCATCAGCCACATGGCTCGCTGGGTGTGGGCATCGGCCTCTGCCTGCACAGTGGCGTCCCGGGCGGCCTTTTCAAGCCCGGCCCGGATGGCCGCCTGCCGGGCCAGCACCTGAGCGTAGTTCACGCCATGGGGCTTGCCTCCCCTGCCCAGTTTTCTGTTTTTACCCATGGGTAGTTTCCTCCATCATTTGATCATATTTGCCCAGGCACTTATCGGCAGCCTTCCAATACCGCCTTTGCTCCTCTGACGCCTGCAGCATAATACTCTCCAGATTTGCCCCCTTTTTGCAAACATCTCTCGGGATTGAGGAGATAGGAAGTCCCTTATATGGAGACAAAATCGAAGAATACTCCGCAAATGCCTTGGAATATCGCTCCCCTGCTGAATGTGCCTTGTCATTAAATTGCTGATAGCGGCGGAACATAACATCAGGTCCAAAGTGCCTTAGTTCATATTTCAGCTCAAAGGCGTACTTTTTAATCCACCAGATAAGCTCCTCCTTGGTGGCATCTTCCAACTTCATGCGGCTCCAACCCCCTGCTTTTTTCTCACTGCCCTCTGGGGTAGCTTTGGCGTGCCGTCCTCGTTCCGTTTGCTCCCCGCCCGCAGCCACCGCAGCCAGGTGTCCAGGAACTCCTTGTGGACCTCCCGGGGCTTGGGGCTCCCAGGCATGGTGTCATTGTGGTAGCCGTGAATCTGCTTGATCTGATTCCCGTTCATCTCAATGGTAACGTAGGGAACCCCAGCTGCTTCGGAGCGCCGCAGGAACAGAATGGTGAGCACCCCTCTGATATGCCGCTCGGCATGTCCGCCCACGCAGTGATCCAGCGCCTTACCCTCCCGCTTGATGGCCTGGGCCGTCAACGGGAAGATAATCCGCAGGCCGTCCAGTTCGAACTCATACTTCTCTTTCCGGCTCTTTCCGTCTGCTGCCACCCTCTTACCTTGGGGCTCCGTGTATCGGGCCGCCAGCTCCGCAGTAAGTTTATCGTGAGCAGTGTACAACTGCTCTGGCCACAGCACCTTGCTGTGCTCCATGCAGTAGCCCAACTGATAGGCCGCGTCGATATAGTCCCGGTACACCTCAAATAGGGTGGCATAATATTCCTCGTTCTGGATAAACACACCATCTATGTACCGCAGGAATCGGTCTGGGTCCAGATGGTAGCGGTTCAGGAATCGGAGCACCTCCATGGGCGTCTGATGGGCACCCCACAGGTTATAAAAATCGTAGCAGAAGGCCATATCCCAGCGTTTGCCCCAGTGGCGATGCACATAGTTCCGCACCGCCAGCACATCCAGAGGCGGCTGGACGCCCATAAACCAGGACAGCTCCCGCTTATTTAGTCCGAAGCTCTTCCTTGGGTCTGGCTCCTCCCAGCACATGGCCGCCGCGTTTTTCTTCCGGTCAAAGATCAGGTCGGCTATGGGCCGGTACATCCCGCTCTTGACCAGCATCTCCACCTGCCTGGGGTAGATGGCATAGGCGGTCAGGTAGGAAATGAAATCAGAAAAGCGGAACGCATATCCCCTGGCCCCGCCCGGACGGTACTGCCAGTGGTGGAAGAAACCGCAGTACCGGAAGAACGGGTGGACTTCTAGGGCATCACGGTTTGCGATGGAGTAAGACTCGTGCTGGTAGTAGGAGATACACCCCAGCTTGAATGGCTCCTGCACCAACTTCCGCCGCCCCAGCTTATCCCGCTCGTAGGTGATGTAAGGATTTTGGTAATCCCACTGGTGATCCACCTGCATCACCTCGCCCCGGGTGAACCGGTAGCCGCTGGAGCACCAGGCGGTTGGCCGGGCGGTAAGGGATGCGTCATCCTCGTAGTCCTTCCGCAGCGCCAGGGCATCGGCATAGAGGGCATCTCCTCTGGTGTGGAGGAGTACAGTCAGCTCCCGCTGGGCCAATGACTTGCGCTTGCCTGCCTTGCTCAGGTTGATGACCGTCACCTTGCGGCCGCACCAGGGGCAGGTCCATACCTCTTTGTGCCTGAGATGGTCCAGCAGATCCCGGTGCTCCGGAGTCTCGGTGCGGGGCAGGACTGGCCGGGTCTCCCGGTGCCCGCAGCAGGAGGCGCGCAGGTCGATAGTCATCAGGCCCAATGTGTTCACCCGCCGGAAAAACAGGTAGTGCTGGAACATATCGTTCATCCGCACCAGGTCCTCCTCAGTCACGGTGGGCCAGCTGTTGAGGATCTCCCGCTCTTGTTCGGTGTATTTCATCCCGTCCGCCCCCTCAGAAGAAGTCGGACAGATCCAGCAGGATGCCATTCCGGTCCGGCTCTGTCTGTGCCGGCTCCAGCTGGATAGTCATGGAGAAGCTGACCTTTGCCCCGTCGAAATAGAAGGACACCGCCCGACGATAGGCCTCAAGATCGGAAATGGAGCCACCCACCCCTTTGGCTACCGAGGCCATGCAGTCCTTGAAGGTGCCGCCCTGAGCCACCGCCTGGGCAAATTCCTCATTCTGCCGGCAGAACTCCAGCAGGGCGTCCCGCACGGCGCTTTTCATGGCGGACTCCTTGTGTCCGGTGACGGCCTTGTACTCCTCCCTCAGCCGGTGTTCCGCCTGCTCATACCAGGCACTCATTCCGCGCACCTCCCGATGGCCTCAGCCAGAGCCTTCAGGGCCTTTTCCATGCCCTTGGCGGCGGTCTGATCATCCCGGCCCCTGGCCTTTAGCAACAGTCCGTGGAGCTTGTTGGCCAGTTCCTGCCCCTGGTTGAAAAGCACCTCGAACTGAGCCAGCTCCTTGTCACCGGCAATAGCGGCTTTCTTTTCCGACTTGTCCCGCTCCTCCAGAGACCGCTTCAGAACTTCCACAGAGGCTTCGGCCTGCTTCTGTTTCTCCCTGGCCTTGGCCGCCGCCTCCTTTGCCTTATCCAGTTTCTCCTGCATCTCGGCGATGGCGTCGGCCCGGGCCTTGTCAATGGCGGCCTGGTCCACCACGGTCTCCACCGCAACGTCCACCGGCTTGGCCTTCAGGTCAGCAAGTTCAGCCTCCAGGCGAGCCACATCCTGCATGGCCTGCTCCCGATCCTCTTTGGCTCCAGCCAAACGGACATTGAGAAACTTCATGTCCTCCGCCATCTTATCCCGGGCCTGCTCAGCCGTGCGCTGGTCTGCCGCCGCCCGTTCAGCGGCCGCTCTGGCCTCGTCCCGCTCCTTGATGGCCTGCTCCAGCTGGCGGGCGCTCATGTCGATGACCTTGTGGTCCTCCATAAACTGCTCCCGCTCTTCCGGCGGCAATGCCAGGAGCGCCAAGGCTTTGGAGGCTCCCAAATCCGACAACGTTGTCGGATTTGACCACTCCCGGGCCAGTCTCATGAATCGCTGGGCGGATCGTTCTGAGAACTCTACTTGCTCCTCCAGCCAGGACCGCCACTCCCCGTGGGACAGCATATCTTTTGCCTCGATGAGGCACCGGCCAATGGTGAGGATAGCCTCTCCCCCAGCCCGCTTGGCATCCAGGATCTCCCCGGTAATGACCTCGATGGTCCTGTCCTCCGCCGTCGGGGCCATAGTCTGGGCGATGAGCCGCCCCAGATCAGGCTTGCCCATACTGGATCCCCTCCTTTGCCGCCAGTTCCGCCACCCAGGCCCGGTAATCCCGGGCCGCCGAACAGAAAGGGCTCCAGGCCTGGACCGCCATCCGGGCCCAGCTGGACTCAGGCACCTTGTCGGTGCGGCGGATCACGGTGTCGTAGACCGGCACCAGCCCCTCCTCCCGGAGGTAGGCCACCGAGTCCTCCACTACCGGGGAGCGGTGCCACTGGTTCACCAGAACACCGGACACCCGCAGCGCCGGGTGAAGGGAGCGCAGGCTGGCAATCTGGTCCACCAAGTCCCCCACGCCGGTGGCCGAACAGGCGTCGGACAGAACAGGAATGATGATGGAGTCGCTGGCCAGAATGGCAGACACACAGGCGGCGGACAGGTTGGGCGGGCAGTCGATGACCATCACGTCATAGGCCCCGTCCTCCTCCAAAGCCTCCCGCATATCTCGCAGCGCCCTATAGCTCCGGCCCCGATCACCACCGGCGGCCTCCAGATCCATGGCCCAAAGATCCTCTGCCGCAGGCAGCACATCCAGGCCGGGCACATCTGTCTGCACCACCAACTCGTCGTAGCAGATACTCAGCCCCCGCAGCAGGGCGCCCAGCCCGGCATACTCCCCGGGCGGCAGCAGGATCTGGGTGGCGTTTGCCTGCCCATCGGCATCCACCAACAGCACCCGCAGCCGGCAGCTGGTTGCCAGCACATAGGCCAGATTGACGGCGGTGGTGGTCTTGCCCACCCCGCCCTTTCGATTGACAATGGCGAAGGTTTTCATGCACGAAACACTCCTATCTTTCGTTGATCGGGAAACACTCCCGGATAATTTCACTTCCTACGGAAGCCTCGGCCATATAGTACCGCCGGGCCGGATGGATATAGACGATCCGGCCGGTTACCGACCGCAGCTTGCGCATTTTGTTGGCCCGCTCGCCGCTGAGTTCATGCTCAAAGGCCGACGGGGTCCAGGTGATCTTCTCGCCTATCCTCATGCGTTTCCTCCTCCAGAGCCTGGACCGCCAGAGTCAGCACCTGGGCCACCTGCAGGTGATCCACTGGGAAGCTGCTGGCCCGTGCCAGGGCCTCCCGGCGCAGGATCTCCAACCGCAGAAGCTGGGCCGCTCTGGTATTGTCCATGCTGGTCTCCTTTCTCACGGAACGGATCGACCTCTGTCTCCGGCAGTTCCAGGAACTGCTGGGGCATACTCAAAGCCCACCCATATGCCTTGTTGGGGTTTCCCGTTCCGGACTTATAGAAGCGCTTACTGCTGGCCTCAAAATTCAATCCGATGCTGCGGCCCCGCTCACCAAAAAAGCGATTCTTCAGGATGGTCAGCACACAATCCTGCTGCCGGTCCGGCCTGGATTCCTTCTCCAGCGCATACACGTTGTCGGCTAGGTTGGTCACATCTCCGATGCCGGACACATCGTCCGAGTCGTCGATCCTGTCAGTCTTGCGGGGATGCGCCACCAGATGGACGTGGACGCCATTGTCATGGGCAAAGGCGGCCAGCTCCGCCACAAACTCCGACTGCGCCCGGTAGAAGTCCCGGTCATTGCCCCGGAACCGTGCGGTCATCAGGTTGTCCACCAGATAGACCTTAGCACCGTAGCGCCGGTGTGCATACCGGAACACCCGCAGAATGTTGGCCGCATCGTGGTAGGTACTGGTCCCGATGTCGTACAGGAGGAAGCGCCCCCGCCACCAGTCGTCAATCAGCCCCTGGACGAAGGGCGTTGGGGATGCGATCTCCCGCCCGCTCATCCGGTCCGTGGTCTTGGATATGTACTGGGGCCCCGCCGCCTGGAGGGAGGCCCAATACTTGAACTTCCAGGCCGGCAGCTCCCCGGAGTAGGCGCATACCGGCTGACCCTGGTCGATGGCCTCCAGCAGAAATTGGTCCAGCAGCGTGCTCTTTCCCTCGCCCCGCTTGCCGGTCCACACGGACAGCTCGCCCATGATGGCCCCGCCGGTGGCCCTGTCCAGATTTGGGATGCCGTAGAGCACCTTGTCCAGCCTTGTCACGTCCGGCTGTTTCACGTCGGCCAGATCCAGCAGGCCATAGGCGGGGACCTCCACGGTGTCCAGCAGCATCTGGTCCACGGCCTTCAGCCCGTAGGTATCCCGCAGCGCACGCACCGACGGGCAGCGCCGAAAACCCTTGTCCTCCACTGCCAGCAGGATCACGTTGGGCAGCCGGTGGCGCAGTTCCCGCACCATGTTCTCCCGCTTCTGGGGATCGGCACACACCACCAGAATGTAGCAGAATTGCAGGAAGAAACCCTCGTACCGGCCGATCTGCTCCCAGCTGCCTAATGTGCGCAGGCACCCGGCGTTAATCTGGACAGCCAGCACGTCCTCGGCATCGGCGCAGAACCAGAACCCGGTGGGAAGGCTGGGGTCGAGAAAGGCGGGGTCGTAGAGTAGCACCTCCCCCACATCGTTCTCCTCACTCCACATGGCGCTCCACCTCCCTCCTGGCTGCTGGGGCTTGTCCGCCTCTCAAGGGGAACACACCCTTCCAGCTGTTGGTCACGGACTCCCGGACGATCTGGAGCTTCAGCTCCCGGGAGCCGTCCGCCAGCTTGTCCAGTTTGTTGAGCAGGGTGGAGATAGCTCTGGGGGAGTCCACCGCCTTCTTGGCAGAGCGCACCTCCATCAGGTCATCCAGGGCCTGGGCCAGTTCCTGATCCTCTCCGGTATACGCGTGGAGCATGGCCTGGACCGTCTGCTTGTCCCCTTTCAGGGCCCTCCGTTCCCCCTTGGGGGGTAAGGGGGGATAATATAACTGGTCAGTAACTGTTTCCTTATTACATTTCCCCGTCTGGTGAAATGGTTGTCCCTGTTTGGTGAAATCCATTTCACCATCTGGTGAAATGGGATGCGGGGGCTCTTTATCGTCAGAATCGCCCATATCACCGTCCGGTGAAGTGAGACAAACAAGGAGCCCATAGGCCTCCAGCACCGGGTCTGTCAGGGCGTACCACACCGTGCGATCCGTCTTATCCTGGCTGAAGTTCCCGGTGAGCAGCGCCCCGTCCTCCTTCAGCTTGGCCACGATCCTTTCTACCTGCCGCCGGGTCCAGAAGGGAAACAACTTGGTCAGGGCGTCCAGGGTATTGTAGGTCCAGGTACGGCCCTCATGGAAGTGCCGCCCATTGGCCTGGTTCTTGGCTACCCAGAATGCCATGGCATGGAGGAAGATGGCCCCGTTGACGCCGTGGCGCTGGGCCAGTTCGGCATTGAAATGGTACTCAGTCAAACTTCCCAACCCCCTTGTAAAATCCGGCCATTTGTGGTATAATAATTATGGTTTTCATGCACGAAACCATCGTTTGGCCTCTCTGTCTGCGCCCACAGACAGGGGGGCCTTTCTTTTTGCCTAATCATGAGACGCACCCCGCTCTCTCTGTTCCCGGATGGCGCGTCCATCCCGGATAAATCCCAGGATCATCCGCAGCACATCATCCGGCAGAGTATGGGTCTCAAGGTATGTACTCAGATCCTCACAGATAGAGCCATCCGCCATGATATTGGTTACCTTGACCTTGCTCATATCGACCATTGCGCGCCACCTCCTTTTTCCATTTATGCTGCCGCCGGGTTGTCCTATGAGGACTCCCGGGCACACCGCAGCTCCAGCGCGGCCTCCACGATCTCCTGTAGGTCCTCCAGGATGGCATCGAACTCGGGCCGCTCCCCGTCATCGATGACGTTGTCCTCCGCGATCCGCAGCAGCCGCCGGTCGGCATGGGACTCTGCAAAAGCAAAGATCCGGTTGGTCAGCTTGGCGCTGGCCTCCAGTACGGATCTGGGCCGGATCTCCGGCACTACGCTCTTGTACAGGTCATCAGTCTCTTGTAGATGCTGCAAGGCCAAATACACGGCATTGTAAAGGATCGCCATCAGCCGCACCACTTGATTGGGCGGAATCCGCTGGCCGGTCTCATAGGCCCGCAGGCTCTCCACGCTGATGCCCAGCCGCTCCGCTGCCGCTTCCTGGGTCAACCCGGCAGACTTGCGGCAAATTTTATAGATATTCCGGCAATCGTCCAGCATGGTTATCTCCTCCTCTTCAGGATAAAATGGATCTGGGGATCAGCTGGCGTCCCGCTCCTCCAGACCGTCCCGGCCATAGAGGGCGTCGATGGAGCAGTTCAGCAGGTCAGCCAGAGCGGGTAGCTTGTCCGCGCTGGGGTTGGCCTGCCCGTTTGCCCACTTGGAAACTGCATTGCTGGATACATTCAGTGCCGCCGCCACCTGAATTCCCTGGAGCCCCCTCGACTCCATGAGTTCTCTGATTTTCAACTTCCTCCCCCCTTCACTTTGGCCTTGTTCCAAACTGTTCGATATGGTATGATTTAGCTATAGGTTTATTGAGGTGATGGGTGTGGGAAACATCTCAAGCGTTGATGACATCGAGCTGTCCTCTTCAGAGCTCAAAGTGCTCCGAACCATCTTAAGGCAGGGAGCTACATCAGATGAACCTCTGCTACACGACATAGAACCCTATCCTTACCTGTATCGGACCGGACTAATAGAGCGGTTCTGCTCAGATGAATTTTCCTATGAGACCGTGCCGAACTGTCTATCCCCTTGAACGCAATTCGTGTGAGTGACTTAGGTCGTATGTACCTGGCACGTACTTCTCGGATCAATGGTGAGAATCGCCTGTCACTGTCACTGTCCGCTGTTGCGGTCCTCATTTCCCTTGCTGCTTTCATACGTTCCTTCTTCCCGTGAATCTGACGCCGTTGACTCAGGTATACGGAATACGCCTGTGCACATCGGGAGCAGGATACATTCCTCTCCCGTGTACCGTTCAAGTTCCTTCTTTAAATTCTCTTTTACTTCTCCAAACAGGTCACACGAGAATGAAAATAAAAGCATTTTAGTTTTCCCCCCTTCCTGATTTCCGGTAAACCTGTGGTTTGCTACGGGTTAATCATAGTTCTGATTTTTGTAATTGTCAATTACAAAATATATATTTCGCAATTATCGTTTATCTGCACAATGCCTTACCATTATAAAAGAAATTGTGCAATTTGTTAGGAGGATACGCCAATGGATATTGTGGACAGAATCTTTCTATTGGTCGATAAGATATATCCTGAACAACGTCAATTTGCAGAGGATTTGGGTATTCCTGCTCCTAGAATCAGCGAATGGAGAAGAAGAAAATCCACGTCTTACAATAAACGGCTTTCCCAAATTGCTGCTGTTTTGAATACTTCTGTGGAATACCTCCTGACTGGTAACGAAAGAACGCCCGTCGGCCTATCGGCCAACGGGCGTGAAGAGAAATTCGTCCAGTTGTTCAGCCAGCTCACGCCGGATCAGCAGGAGCTTGTTCTTGCTCAGCTAAAAGGGATCGTAGACGCGAAAGATAAATAAGCTGCTGCTCCTCGGAGAGCTGTCGGAACAGTTCCAGCGCCTCAGTCATGATGTCATTCTGTACCATGAACAGACCCCCTTCCAAAAAGTATCGTTCACCTATAGGTAGAACAGGCCTGTTTGTTGTACGTTTTGGTACACCGAAGGAAGAAATTTGTCGAAAAAAATTTGATCCTAGGCCAGACACATAAAAGGAGTGCAATTATTATGAAAAAAATAGTTCCCCCTTTGCTGACTCTTTCAATGCTCATAGCTTTATCTGCCTGCTCATCCGGGAACAATTCGACAGTAAATCCCAGCACTGCTTTACCATCCGAAAGTCTTGTCCCTGAGAAAAGCGCAAATAGTTCCGAAATAAGCAACCTGAGTATAGATGCTTACTCTTGGAACTATGATACAAATGAAGATTATCTTGTAACCTGTGAGGGATCATATTCCGGCGAAGTAGTTGATGGTGTACCAAACGGTTATGGTAGATTCGACTCTCAAAACGACTCCGGAGACACCTGGTACTATGAGGGATACTTCAAAAATGGCCGATTCGATGGACAGGGCGGCGTTTATTGGTCTGATGGTTATTCTGAAGTAGGTACCTATATTGATGGTGCCTTTCGTCCAACATATCCGGAAATCCTTGAGTATTACTCAAAGTATGACGCCATCACATTTAACATGAATTCTTCCAGCAAGTCATTTGTTGAAGAACATCCGGATCTCTTTCCCGCCACAACAGAACAGGCCTCTACTGAAGTTGATGCACTGATTGATCCCTCTATCGGATACCCCCAGATTGAAAAGAGCCTGACCAGCGTCCAGGGCAAACTATGTCTAAGAGAAAATGCATACGTAATTCAGGTTGGGGAGATTAACGAACGAGGAAGCGTGATCACTACCCTACTTGTTGGAGATGAAAATGGAGATTATTTTTATATCATCTACAATGGTTCCCTTCCTGATGTCTATTCAGATATGTACATAGATTTCGTGGGATTACCCATTGCTATCACTTCTTTTGATAACATTGGCGGAGGAGTAACCAACACCGCAGTCATTGCTGGAAGTTCTGTCCTTTTTGTTGAATAATTTCACTAAGCGAAAAGTGAAAGGACATCTTTCCTGACTGGATACCAAGTGATAGGAAACATGGATATCCAGACTAATCATGAGGAATGAGAAGTAAGTCATTATGAAAAAGTTATTGACAATTTTTCTCTGCTGCCTGATGCTGACACCCCTGGCGGCCTGCGGAGGCAATGACACCTCCGCTACCCCGTCTCCCAGTCCAACAGTAGCGATACAAACTTTACCTCTGAGCGGAGAGCCTGTTGCTGGAATCTCCGTAGACACCACAGTCAATGAGTCTTCGTCCTGTGTAGACGTCACTATCTCCAATACAACAGAAGCAGATACATTATTCTCCGGCAACATTTCCGTACGCATGATGGACCGTTCCGGAAATATGGTCGGCAGCAAAACCTTCTTTGTAGAGGACATGGCTGCTGGAGCTGTGATTACAGGCAGCATTCCCGTCAGCTCCACCGACGATCTCGGGGCAGAGTTTGGGGTCACAAATGACGTATTTGCCGCTCCCACGCCTACACCTACTCCTGAGCCTACGCCCACGCCTGTGGCCACCCCAGCTCCAGTACAGTCAGTAGGCCAATTTGTAGGCAGCACAGAGTCGGATAAGTACCACTACCCGACCTGTCGCCATGCCAAGAAGATCTCCGGCGCCAACGAGATCTGGTTCACCAGCGCGGCAGATGCCCAATCCCACGGCTATACGGCCTGTAAAGTCTGCGACCCGCCGTCCTGATAACAACACAAAAGCCGGGGCTCACGCCCCGGCCTCTTAAAACGCCAAGAATCGAACATTTGTATTGTTCCGGTTCCTTAGTTGCAAAAAAGCCCCAACTTATCAGCTGAGGATTTTAATGTAAGTACTTCAACAGCTGGATCAGGTGTGTACCGCTCATTTCCGTACGCTCATCCTTATCCAGCTTTCGCTTTCCAAATTCCACATACCCATTGTCACTATAGAATGACCTCAGACGATCAACGTCTTCACACTCCAGGTATACCACCTTGCCTCCGATGATTCGCTGAGCAAGCCGAATCTGATCTTCAGCCATTTTCAACAGCTCGTCACCAGTAATCAGTTTATTATAGTCGTTGGTGTAATTCTTACCGAGTTGAGCAACCAGCGGAGCCATAATTACCAAATCATTTTTAGCCGCACTTGGCATTGCAAATTTTCTTAAGCGTCTACCAAGTGTGCCGGAAACAGAGTGCTTATTCACTACAATATACTTGTTGGCAATCGTAAAATATCCGCAAATGACATTTTCCTTCCGGTAAGACGCATATACCAAAAAGGTCTGAGAAATCCCCTGCTTCGCGAAATCGATTGCAGATCTCTTTGTCAGAAACCGCTCAACATCCCCGTTCTTTGGACACGAAAAGGAGGAGAGGATCTCCCGACAGAAATCCTCTCCCTTTTCTTCTATGATGTCGCTGAGGGACAGTATCGAATAACCTGCCATCATTTATCTCCAAAAAAATCTTTGATTTTATCCTTCTGGATAGTCTGGCACGTTCTGGATATTCGGACCTCTTTGCTCTTTTTTCCCTTTGCGTGCTCAAGTGCTGTAGCAAAACCGCGGCATAGCGACTTGTCCCGGAAGCGGACATCTTTCAGGATGCTCTTTGTAGCCATAACCGCACCTCCTTTACTATGCTACGCTTATATTATAGCAGCAGAATAGCCAAAAAAACACTGGGAAATTCTACGAAGTTCTTGTTAGCTTATTGTTGACTTTTTTAATCACACTATTTCAATGATGGCATTTGACGCTGTCCCTCACTTATGGTGTAACATTACTAAAAGTTGCACATTGAGATACACCCAAGTTCAAAATCTTTTAAAGACGCCAAATATAGACCATTGATATTAAGATAAGGAGGACGCCTCATGTCCAAGGACAAAATGATGGTATTCGGCTACGCCAGAGTCTCCACCGAGAACCAGCTGGAGAACTACTCCATCGAGGAGCAGACCGCTCGGCTGGAGTCCTATTGTGCCGCCAAGGGATGGGTGCTGCTGCACACCTATATAGACGGAGGATACTCCGGTGGGAACACAGACCGGCCTGCCCTTCAGACCATGCTGGCGCAGATCCGGGAGACCCATGTAGACGCTGTAGTGGTTTACAAGCTGGACCGGCTCAGCCGCTCCCAGAAGGATACCCTCACCCTCATCGAGGACGAGCTGCTGGCCCATGGCACTGATTTTGTCTCCATCAATGAGAACTTCGACACCTCTACACCCTTCGGCCGGGCCATGATCGGAATACTGTCCGTCTTTGCCCAGTTGGAGAAGGATCAAATCACCGAGCGCTTTACCATGGGCCGGATCGGCCGGGGCAAGGCCGGATACTTCCACGGCGGCGGCAACGCACCCACCGGCTATACCTATGCGGACGGGCTTCTTACCGTCAATGAGTACGAGGCTATACAGGTCCGGGAGGCCTTTGACCTCTTCCTGGCCGGGAAGTCCATCAACGCAATCTGGCATATTTTATCCACAAAGTACACCACAAAGTGGACAGCTGCAAAGGTCCGCAACGTGCTGAAGAACAGTCTCTATATCGGGAAGGTCCATTTCATGGGGCAAGAGTATGATGGAATACATCAGCCCATTGTGGAGAAGCGTGTCTTTACCGCCGCCAATCAGCTGCTCAACAGCCTGTCCCGTGAGGCGGCAAAAACAACATCCCAGCGCAACCCTTTCCGGGCGGGTTACCTGCTCTCAGGTCTGCTGTACTGCGGCCGCTGCGGAGCCCGGTACTCAGCCAACCATGGATATTACAAATGCTATTCCAGAGCCAAAAGCAGCCCTAAATTCGTCCGTGACCCGGACTGCAAAAATGACAACTGGGAGATCAGCACATTGGATCACTTGGTATGTCAGCAGGTGGATGCGATGGTCTCTAGCTCCGCTGCCGTAGATCACGCGATTATGGCTGCCGACGCCGCCAAGACGGTGCATATTGACAAGGATAAACTGCGCCGTACCTGTGCGGAGCTGGAGCGGCAGATCGAGCGTCTGATCGAGCTGTATCAGGTCGGCTCCATTCCCATGGCATCTATCACCCAGCGGGTCAACGATCTGTCGGCACAAAAGGCTGCGCTGGAATCGCAGCTTAACGCTCCGGATGAGGTGCCCGCCAAAGATCTGTTTCTTGCTGCCGTAGAGGACTACCGGCAGGGCTTTGCCGATGGGGACACAGACCGCAAGCGTGCGCTGCTGTCCGGCCTTTTGGATCGGATAACCATTGACGGCCAGTCGATCCAGCTCCACTGGAGGCTGTAAGCAGTAATTTGCAAAATTATATATACTACTCACATGGTCAGGGCCTGCTTGCCGCAGGCTTTGGCTTTTTGAAACGCATGATCCAGCAGAAAAGCCACCCGAGGAAGATATCCAAAATCCTCCAGCAATGTAAAAAGGGGAAAGAAGATGGCCATAGGGGGCAGCATGACGCTGATCACCCAGGCCAGCACCCGGTATACTCCCAGGACCAGCGCCCCGTGGAGCCACTCCGGAGCATTGAGCCAGACAAACAAGTCGGTAAGCCGATCCTGAATCCAGAACAACCCATCGGAAAGCAGCTGAGAGGGATAGTTAGCTCCCTCTATGGTGAGCCACAGCACAGCCGCCAGCAGAAGCAGCATAGCGGGAATACCGGTGGCCCTGGCGGTAAGCAATCGATCCAGCCGTTCCCCCCCTGCAGCAGCCACACCCTGGGGCAGGGCCTCTTGGGCAGCCTGGTGGGCTGCATGGACCAGGCTGGCCGCCAGCTGATCGCTCAGGTCCGTTATCCCGCTGTGGGTCAGCTGCTCTCTGGCCCTGGTCAACGCGGCTTGAAGTTCCTGGTCCTTCTCCGGGTCCCAGCCTGTCTGCCGTGCCAGGCTGGAAGGAAGCGTGGGATCTCCCTCCAGCAGCCGCAGCGCCGCCCAGCGTACAGGGAGTTTACCCTGGAGCCTGGACTCCAAAAGGGGTTTGAGGGAGGCAGCAGCAAATTCCACCTGGGGCGGATAACAAACTGGCCGGGGCTTGGGCGGCTCCTTTCCATCCAACAGATGGTCCAGTGCTTCCATCAGCTCCTCCAGCCCCTCCTCCCGCCCAGCGGAACTTCCAACCACTGGAACGCCCAAATAGGCAGACAAAGCCTCCAAATCCACCGTAATATGCTTGCGGGCAGCCTCGTCCAGCAGGTTGACACACACCACGGTTCTGGGTTCCAGCTCCAGGGTCTGGAACACCAGATTCAGATTGCGCTCCAGACAGGTGGCGTCGCACACCACCACCGCACCCTGAGCACCACCGAAGCAGAGAAAATCCCGTGCCACTTCCTCCTCAGCGGAGTGGGCTAACAGAGAATAGGTACCCGGCAGATCCACCAGTGTATAGGACCTTCCATTCCACTGGCATCGCCCTTGAGCCACCGCTACGGTCTTGCCCGGCCAGTTCCCGGTGTGCTGGCGCAGACCGGTCAGTGCATTAAACAGGGTAGACTTACCCACATTGGGATTGCCCGCCAGTGCCACCACCCGTTCCGCTCCGTCGATCCCTACCGGCTGGAGCACTGCCGCCGCGCCCGCTCCTGTGGCAGCACGCGTCAGTCCCATGGCGCGCCTGCCAGTCTGACGCCCCTGGCATCCCGCCGCCGCAGAGCAATGACCGCCCCACGGATCAGATAGGCTGCCGGGTCACCCGCTGGGCTGACTGCCGTGCAGCTCACTGCAGTCCCCGGTACCAGTCCCAGGTCCAGCAAACGCCGGCGCATGGCCGGTTCGGTCAGCACCTCGGCTACCTGGCCCCACTGGCCCACCCGAAGGGCATCCAAGGTAATGGTACTCATATCATAACGCTCCTCGCTGTCACTTGAAATGGGTGGAGGCTCACCGTCAGCCGGTGCAGGCCCCCACAACCTATCATATTGCGGAGCAGAAGGGGTGGTGCCTCTGAAAAACTGGTTCGTATACTGAAAATCTATTGACTAACCATATACAATCGATTAGAATAACAACGAAATGGATTCTTTTTTGCCGCAGCGGTCCGCTGCGGCTCTCTTTTCGGTTGGGAGGTTTTTATGTCAGAACTGCAAGAAAACAAAATGGGCGTTATGCCCATCAAACGTCTGGTCCTCTCCATGTCCCTGCCCATGATGATCTCCATGCTGGTGCAGGCTCTGTACAATGTGGTGGACAGCTACTTCGTGGCCAAAGTCAGCGAAAACGCACTGGCTGCCGTGGGAATGGCCTTCCCCTATCAGAACCTGATGATCGCCGTCAGCGTAGGTACCGGCGTGGGCGTCAACGCCCTGCTCTCCCGCAGCCTGGGCGCCAAGGACTTTGATACGGCCAACCGCACCGCAGAGAACGGCGTTTTCCTGGCCTTCCTCAGTATGCTGGTCTTTTCCATTGCAGGTGTTGTGTTTGCCGAGCCCTTCTTCCTGGCACAGAACAACGACCCAGATATCGTCAACCAGGGCGTGGCTTATCTGCGAATCTGCGCCGGGCTCTCCATTGGTCTCTTTATGGAGATCATGTTTGAGCGGCTGCTCCAGTCCACTGGACGCACCTTCTATACCATGATCACCCAGGGCGTGGGCGCAGTCATCAACATCGTTATGGACCCCATCCTCATCTTTGGCATTGGCCCCTTCCCGGAGATGGGCGTGGCCGGCGCTGCTGCCGCCACCGTGCTGGGCCAGATCGTTGCCGCCATTTTGGCTCTGATCTTCAATATTACCCACAACCATGAGATCCAGCCCAAACTGAAGGGGTTCCGCCCCCGCGGACATATCATTGGACGCATTTATAGCGTTGGTATCCCCACCATCGTACTCAACTCCATCAGCTCGGTGATGACCTTTGGTATGAACCTGATCCTGGGCGCCATCTCCACTTCCACCGCCGTGGCTGTATTCAACGTCTACTTCAAGCTCCAGAGCTTTGTATTCATGCCGGTATTTGGCCTGAATAACGGCATGGTACCCATCGTCTCCTACAACTTTGGTGCCCGGAAGCGTAAGCGTCTTACGGAAACTGTGCGCTTCAGCGCTATTCTGGCCGTTGGCATCATGCTGGTGGGCCTGGTGATCATTCAATTTTTCGCCGCCCCCATTCTGGGTCTGTTTGAGGCCTCGGCGGAAATGCTGCGGATCGGCGTGCCCGCCCTGCGGATCATCAGCCTGTGCTTTGTATTTGCCGGCTTCAACATCATCTGCTCCTCCACGTTCCAGGCCCTGGGCAACGGCGTGCTGAGCATGATCATGTCCATTGTCCGTCAGCTGGTGGTACTCCTCCCCGCCGCTTACTTCCTCTCCTTTACCGGAAGTGTAACCGCCGTGTGGTGGGCCTTTCCCATCGCCGAGATAGCCTCCCTGATTTTGAGTCTTCTCTTCCTGCGGCTGGTCTTCCGCAATGTGATTGCTCCCCTGGGAGACAGTGAGTAAGCCTTTAAAGTAAAATAATGAGATCTAAAAATAAGCAGCCCCCCGTGCCCGGTTTGACCAGGCGCGGGGGGCTGCTTTTCTCTTTGCAATGATCTATGCTCAGCACTTGACGGCAATGACTGCGATCTCGATCTTGCAGTTGTCCGCCAGGCCTACGTTGCCGTAGCACAGCCGGGCAGGCATCCGCTTGGGGTCAAAGTGGCGCACATACTCCGCGTTCATCTCGTCCCGCTCGGCAAAATCCCGCAGCAGCACGTCGATCCGCACCACATGGTCCATGTCGGAGCCGTAACGCTTGAGCAACTGCTCCAGGTTGTTCAGCACCTGGCGGGTCTCAAAGGTGATGTCGCCGCAGGCCAGCTCCTGGGTCTCCAGATCCTCGGATACCAGGCCGGAGAGGTAGAGGTACTTTCCGTCCACCACAACCAGATCGGAATAGGGGGCCTCCAGATCGTCTGTAAAGCGAATGTAGGTATTGTCCATAAAATCCACTTCATCCTTTCCATCATCGGGCCTGCATCTGAAGGACAGGCCTGTTCATGCCATTATCCCACAGATCCCGTCCAAACGCAACGGGTGCGCTTTACTTCACCTTGCTGATGGCGGTAATCACAGGAGTAGCACCGTCCACCCCCAGCTCACCGGTATAAGTAATCTCCACCGAGTCACCCTCGGCAAATCCGTCGACACTGACGCCCTTGCCGTAATCCATGCCCTGGTACTCACCATCGCCGGTAAGCAGCACCAGATAGTCCCCCATCTGGTTGATGATCCCGCTCACCTTTTTTTCCTCTACCTTCTCCGTGGACTGGGGCTGGCTGGAACCATCGTCCGTCTTTTTACCGCTGTCAGCCTTTCCGCAGGCGCTCAGTGCAAACACCACAAGCACCAGAGTAAGAACCAGGCAAATCTTCCGCTTCATAGTCATGTTCCTTTCTTTGTCCCTGTCTGGGATTGATGCATTCACCGGGCAGACCTTGCCGCCCGTGTTACGATGCTTAGACTCCCGTCGAGGTCGGAAAGTTGTGCCAGCCGCAAAAAGAAAGGAATTCTTTATAATTTCCGATTACAGTTCCAGAGTGGCAGCCACCTGCTTCAGGGTCTCCGCCGAGCGGCGCAGCTGCTCCTGCTCCTCCTGATCCAGCACGATAGGCACATGGGTCTCCACCCCGTCCAAGCCTACAATGGCAGGCATACTCAGGGCGATACCCTCGATGCCGTACTCACCGTGCATCATGGTGGACACCGGCAGGATGGACCGCTCATTGCGGACGATCACCTCGCAGATCCGCTTTACCGACATGGCAATGCCATAGTAGGTAGCCTGCTTCTTGGCAATGATCTCATAGGCGCTGGTCTTGACCTTCTCGGCAATCTCCTTCATGGCAGAGGCGTGATCGAAATGGCCCCGCATCTCGCAGAAGTCGTTGAGGGGGATACCGGAGACGTTGGAGCTGCTCCAGGCGGCGATCTCGCTGTCGCCGTGTTCACCGATGATGAAGGCGTGGACACTGCGGCTGTCCACATGGAGGTGCTGCCCCAGCTGGTACTTGAGCCGGGCGGTATCCAGCACGGTACCAGAGCCAATCACACGGTGCTCCGGCAACCCGCTGAGCTTGAGGGCTGCATAGGTCAGGATATCAACCGGATTGGAGACAATGAGCAGGATCCCCTGAAAATCCCGCTTTGCGATCTCAGGGATGATGCTCTTGAAGATCGCTACATTCTTGTGGACCAGATCCAGCCGGGTCTCGTTGGGCTTCTGATTGGCCCCCGCCGTCACAATGACCACGGCGGCGTCCGCCACATCGTCATAGGTACCGGCATAGATTTTCATAGCCCCCGCAAAGGGGATGCCGTGAGCAATGTCCTTGGCCTCACCATCGGCCTTGTCGAAATTCACGTCCAGCAGCACCAGTTCCGAAAACAGATGGCTCTGCATCAGGGCAAAGGCCGTGGCGGAGCCTACAAAACCGCAGCCGACGATGGCAGCTTTGCGGGGATTGACGATGGTCTTTCTCATCATATACACCTCTCTATGTTCCGTGGATCACTCCACGGCCTGTGCTTTTGCAGGTTTCCTTGCGTTGTCTAAATCATATATGATTTTAGGTATTTTGTCTGTTGCTATTGCAACAGAACAGCAATTTTCTTTGGGTGCTGGGCTCTATTGGTTCCTCGCGTCTTAAGATTCGTAAAGGCTCCGCTTTTTTCGCGGGCCGGACTTTCCCAATCCGCCTTCCTCTGTTACAATGGGAGCACAATACAGCACGAGGAGGCGCTGTCCATGACACCTATGATTCTCATTG
Organism: Flavonifractor sp. An112; assembly: GCF_002161085.1. Classification (GTDB taxonomy): domain Bacteria; phylum Bacillota; class Clostridia; order Oscillospirales; family Oscillospiraceae; genus Flavonifractor; species Flavonifractor avicola. The sequence goes on from NZ_NFLU01000002.1 coordinate 54,111, forward strand.
CCGAGGACGACGCGGATATCCGGGGCCTGCTGCGTCTCTATCTGGAAGGCGAAGGCTTTCGGGTTCTGGAGGCGGATGACGGCAGCAAGGCGCTGGAACTGGCCCGAACCCACAGCCCTGACATGGCCATTCTGGATATCATGATGCCCGGCCTCAACGGGTTTGAGCTGACCCGCGCCCTGCGACAGTACAGCCAGCTGCCCATTTTGATCCTGTCCGCCAAAAACCAGGACAATGACAAGATTCTGGGTCTGAATCTGGGGGCGGACGACTACATTGCCAAGCCCTTTAACCCGGTGGAGATCGTGGCCCGAGTGAAGGCCCAGCTGCGCCGAGCGGGCCGGACAGGTCAGGATGTGCTCACGGTCCGGGATCTGGCGCTGGATACCGTCACCTGCCAGCTGTCCAAACGGGGCGTCCCCGTAGCTCTTACCCCCATGGAATATAAGATCCTGGCCCTGCTCATGCGCTCCCCCGGCCGGATCTTCACCAAGATCCAGCTGTACGAGGGGGCGGTGGGCCCCTACTTTGAGGGGGACGACAACACCATGATGGTCCACATCTCCAAGCTGCGGGACAAGCTGGAGGACGACCCGAAGGACCCCCGCTATATCATCACCGTGAGAGGATTGGGGTATAAGCTTGAAAAATAAACCGGTTCCCGGCAGCCTGTTCGGCCTGCTGGTACGCAATTACCTGCTGTTTACCCTCACCCTGCTGGTCATTGTGGGCGGGATCTTTTCTCTGTGGGATCAGTGGCTGACCCGGCTCTATCAACCGGCGGACTGGGCCGGTCTGATGGCCGACAGCGCCTTGTTATCCGGCAATTACCAGAGCCTGACCTGCTATACCGGCGACACAGGCAGCGCCTTTGCCGTCTATGACGGGGATGGTCTACTGGTCTACTCCTCCGATCTCGGGTTTGACCCGCTCTGCACCCCCAGTGAACTGGACTGCGTCCAGCTCTGGGATGCAGATGCCGCCGTTACCACCTTTGCGTTGTCCAACGCGAACAAAGAATCCCGCTATCTGGTGATCCGTCAGTCCATGAGCGACGGATCGGTGGACACCATGGTGCTGAATGGCTCCTATGAGGTCATATTTGGCGGCCTGAAGGAGGGCAAGACCGTCTATACGCCCCAGGAATTTCTCTACCTGTCCGGCAAGCGGTTTTCCGACGCCTTTCTTACCCGTGGTGTCTTTGTCAATCAGGACAACGAGCCCATGACCGTTCTGCTGCGTGAGGCGGTGATCAGCGACGCCGATTACATGAAACGCTATCAGGATTCCTGGAAGGTTTGGCTCCTCTTTATCCCCCTGTTCCTGCTCAGCGCAGGGCTCTTCATCTGGTGGCTCAGCCGCCGGATCGGCCGGCCTCTGCGCAGGCTCAACGACGCGGTGGTCTCCCAGTCCGAGGGCCGGATGGTCCGGGTGGGGGACTGCGGCGGAACCCGGGAGATCCGGCGTATTGGGGAGAGCTTTGACCGTTTTTCCGACCGGCTGGCCGAGAGTGAAGCGGAGCGCCAGCGGCTGGATCAGGGCAGGCAGAAGCTGATTGCCGACATCTCCCACGACCTCAAAACTCCCATCACCGTCATTGCCGGCTACATTGACGCCATCTGCGACGGCAAGGTGCCCCCCGAGGAGCAGGAGCGCTATCTGCGGGCCATTCAGGGGAAGGCGGCCGCCCTCACTGAGCTGGTGGACGCCTTCCATGAATACAGCAAGGTGGAGCATCCGGAGTTCGTACTCCACACCGAGCCCACCGATCTGTGCGAATTTCTGCGGGCCTATCTGGCGGACAAATATGATGAGATCGATCTGGCGGGCTTCGGGCTGGACATTGATCTGCCCGACCGGGCCCTGCGCTGCCAGCTGGATCCCCTGCAATTCCGCCGTGTGCTGGATAATCTGCTTTCCAACGCCCTGCGCCACAACCGGCTGGGCACCATGCTCTTCTTCCGACTGACCGAGACCGAGGGCAAGGCTTTGCTCACTGTGGCGGACAACGGTGCGGGCATCCCCCCGCAGCGGATCCAGTCTATTTTTGAGCCTTTCGTTGTGGGCAGCGACGCCCGCTCCGGCCAGGGCAGCGGCCTGGGCCTGTCCATCACCCGCCGTATCATGGAGCTGCACGGCGGCTCTATTTCCCTCTCCACTCGCCCCGCTGCAGGGAAAGGCACGGAATTTCTCCTCACCCTTCCCCTGTGGCAGCCGCCTGCCTCCACCTGATTTGACGCTCCGGACTGTTTTCAGTCCGGAGCGTCTTTTTTCTTTCTCCTACCTTTACAAATCTTAAACAAACCCACACGAGGGATAAAGAGTGGTCGGGTATACTCCCATTCAGAAAGGGGGCAACACCTATGAATGGGCCTGATTTGCGCAGCCGCCCCATTATTGAAGTGAAAAATGTCCGCAAAGAGTACCCCATCGGCGACGAGACGGTGGTGGCACTCAAGCGCATCAATCTAAGCGTGTCCCGTGGGGAGATCTGCTGCATCTTCGGCACCTCCGGCTCGGGCAAAAGCACCCTGCTCAACCAGCTGGCCGGTATGGAGAAGCCCACCCGTGGGGAGGTCCTCATCGGCGGAGTGCCCATCTCCCGGCTGAATGAGAATCAGCTGGCCGCCTTCCGGCAGCAGCACTTGGGCTTTGTGTTTCAGTCCTACAACCTGCTGCCCAACCTGACCGCCACCGAAAACGTGGCTCTCCCCCTGATGTTTCGGGGGGTGCCCAAAGCCCAGCGGGAGGCCGCCGCCCGCAAGCTGCTCACCCGGGTGGGGCTGGCCCACCGGCTGGACCACTTTCCCCGCCAAATGTCGGGCGGTCAGCAGCAGCGTGCGGGCATCGCCCGGGCCTTTATTGCCCGGCCCGACGTGGTCTTTGCCGACGAGCCCACCGGCAACCTGGACTCCAAAACCACGGTAGAGATCATGAACATGATCTGCACCTTTGCCCGTGACTACCACCAGACCATCATTCTGGTCACCCACGATCCGGAAATGGCTGCCTATGCCAATCGGATCGTCACCCTCATCGACGGCGAGATCGTCAGCAACAAAGTCAATCCAAAGGAGAGATCTTCCCATGAAACATAACCTATTCCGCACCGGCGTTTCTCTGCTTCTGCTGCTGGCCATGCTGGCAGCGGCGCTGCCCGCAGTCTTTGCCGCCGAGGGCAGCAATCTGTACATCACCGGCTACCAGGTCACCGATTCCTCCGGCCGCTCGGTGGGCAGCATCAAAAAAGGCAATACGGTCAACATCACCGTGTCCGTCAAGGATACCGGCGACGGCACCGGGGCCGGCGATCCCAAAACCCTGGACATTACCAAGCTGGACGACAGCTTTACCGGCGGCTCCCTCTCGGTGGAAAAGACCTCCTCTGAGTCCGCCCCGCTGGTCTACGCCGTCCGGCTCACTGGCCTGACCTATAAGGGCGTGGGCCAGAGCCTGAAGCTCCAGGTGGGCACCGCCGGCGATGCCAGTTCCTATCAGACCCTGGAGGTTACCATTACCGAAGCGGTGGTATATGAAGCGCCCACCAATGTTCCAGAGCCTCCCTCCGCGCCAGATCCCGCCCCCGCCCCCATGGTGCTGGTCTCCCGCAGCGAGCTGGAGAAGCCCATTGAATCCGGGCAGGAGGTCAAGCTGAAGGTCACCTTCCAAAACCTGAGCAGCACTAAGCTGAAATCCCCTGTAGTCACCTTTACCCCCTCCGATGGTCTTCTGCTGGAGAGCGGCACTTCTTCTTTCCCCCTGGCGGACATTGCCGGAAAAAAGAGTGTCAGCTTGGAGATCACGATCAAGGGCGCCAGCGCCATCCCCTCCCCCGCCCAATCTTTAGGCGTGGATCTGAAGTTCAACTACTACAACAACGTCTCCACCGTTCAGGGTAATGTTACCGACAAGATTTCCATTCCCGCCATTGGCCGGGAGAGCGTGCCTCAGCCGGTGGTGCTGGTCACCCGTTCCACCCTGCCCCATCCTCTGGCCGTGGATGAGACCGCAACCATCACCCTCCGTTTCCAGAACACCAGCTCCACCCCGCTGGTCAAGCCGGTGGTAGCTGTCACTCCCTCCGAGTCCCTGATGATCCTCAACGACGCCGCTACCTTCCTGCTGCCTGACATCCAGCCCGGTAAAACCGCTACCCTGGACGTACAGATCCAGGTGGCCCGGGGCAACAGCAGTACCAGCCAGACTCTGAGCACCGAGCTGAAATACGGCTATGACAACGGCGGTATGATGACCCAGGCCTCGGTGTCCGACAAAGTGGTGGTACCCACCCAAGCCAAAGAGACTGTGCCCCAGCCGGTGGTGCTGGTTACCCGCTCGGCCACAGGCAAGCCTATCTCCGCCGGTGAGACTCTGCCGGTCACCCTCACCTTCCAGAACGCCGGCACCACGTCCCTGGTCAAACCGGTGGTGTCTGTCACCACCTCCGAGTCCCTGATTCTGATGGACCCCACTTCCACCTTCCTGCTGCCTGATCTGGCCCCGGGAAAAAGCACCTCTATCTCCGTCAAGGTACAGGCTACCAAGGATCTCTCCTCCACCAACCAGTCCCTGAACACCGAACTGAAGTACCTCTATGACAACGGCGAAACCATGACCCAGGCCACTTCCTCCGACAAAGTGAACATCGCTGCCAACGCCTCCTCCAAGTCGGATGCCTCCGTGCCCAACGTGGTGGTACGCAGCTATTCCTACGGCGAGAGTTCCGTACCCTCCGGCAGCGCCTTCCCTCTGAACTTTACCTTTGAGAACACCGGCGCCGTGCCCATCTCCAACGTGGTAGTCACCATGGACGGCGGAGAGACCTTCACCATGGACGCCAGCACCAACACCTATTTCTACAAGGCTCTTGCCGCCGGGGCCAGCCAGAGTCAGGAGATCCCCATGCGGGCCGTACCCACCGGCAAAAGCGGTGCGCAGGGCCTGACCCTCTCCTTCAAATATGAATATGTGGACGGTGAGAAGCGCACCCAGGCCAGCTCCGACGTAAAGCTGTCCATCCCCGTCTACCAGCCCGACCGCTTCCAGATCAACGCCCCCTCCGTGCCGGAAACGGTATCCATGGGGGAGGAGACCGAGCTGCTGCTGACTTATGTCAACAAAGGCAAGGATGATCTGGCCAATCTGGAGGCCACGGTGGAGGGTGAAGGGGTGGATACCCCCGCCCGCACCCAGTACCTGGGCAACGTCACCGCAGGCGCTAACGGCAACATTGGCTTTGCTCTTACCCCTAACACCGAGGGAGACGTGAAGGTGGTGCTGAAGATCACCTACGAAAACGCCGACCAGCAGGTCCAGACCCGGGAATTCCCTGTCACCCTCCATGTGACCGCTCCCCCGCCGCCAGAGGATTTCCCCGACGACTTTGATCCCGACATGGACGAAGGCGGGTTCCCCTGGATGACTGTGGGACTGGCCGCCGGAGCGGTGGTGCTGGTCGGCGGCGGAGGACTGCTGATCTGGAAAAAGAAAAAGGGCGGCAAAACCGAAGAAAGCAGCTGGGACGACTGGGACGACACCCCGCCTTCCAACGAGGGGGAATAAGCCATGAAGCAAAAAGATATGCTGCGCATCTGCCTGCAAAACCTGATGCGCCGCAAATCCCGTACCTTCCTCACCGTGCTGGGCGTCCTCATCGGCTGCTGTTCCATCGTGATCATGGTCTCTCTGGGCATCGGCATGAAGGAGGCCCAGGACAAGACCCTGGCGGAGATGGGTGATCTGACCATCATCACGGTCAACGCCCCCCAGGGCGGCCGGGGCAAGGTCAAGCTGGACGACCCGCTGCTGCGGCGGCTGAAGGCCCTGCCCGGCGTGGAGGCCCTCACCCCCAAGCTGTCCCTGGAGGCGGAATCCATCCGCCTCATCACCGGAACAGGAAAACGCTATATCGCCGATTGGACCACGGTAGTGGGCGTGGATACCGCCGCAATGGAGCAGATGGGCTATCATCTCACTGCCGGCGTCCTGCCCAAGCGGGAAGGCGAGATCCTGACCGGCCAATACCTGGCCTACAGCTTCAAGGACACCCTGCGCCCGGAGGGCCGCAACATGATCGACCGCTGGACCGGCGAATTTGACGACACCGGCAAGCCCGTGGACCCTCCGCCCCCCTATCTGGACCCGCTGAAGCAGCCCATAACCATGGAAATTGAGACGCAGAACGGAAAAATAACCCTGCCCTTTAACCCGGTAGGCGCGGTAAAGGAAGACTACTCCAAGGGTAGCGAGACCTCCGAAGGCATTCTGCTCAATATGCCCGATCTGCTGAAGCTGATGGAAAAGACTCAGGGCCGCAAGGGCAAAAAGCCTGCCTATGACTCCATCATGGTCAAGGTCAAAAGCATCGATCAGGTGGAACCGGTGGAGCGGGAGATCAAGTCCATGGGCTATCCCACCGAGTCCATGGAGAGCATCCGCAAGCCCATGGAAAAGGAGGCCCGGCAGAAGCAGATGATGCTGGGCGGTCTGGGCGCCATCTCCCTGTTTGTTGCCGCTCTGGGCATCACCAATACCATGATCATGTCCATCTCGGAGCGCACCCGGGAGATCGGCATTATGAAGTCCCTGGGCTGCTACGTCACCGACATCCGGATCATGTTCCTCTCAGAGGCCGGGGCCATTGGCCTCATCGGCGGACTGATCGGCTGTGTCATCAGTTTTATCGCCTCGGTGGCCATCAATCTGGTCTCACTGGGGCCATCCATGGAAAATCTCCTGCCCGCCATCGTGGGCGGCGAGACCGTGACCCGGGTCTCGGTGATCCCGCCCTGGCTGCTGCTCTTCGCTATCCTGTTCTCCATTCTCATTGGCCTGGGCTCCGGCTATTATCCCGCCAACAAGGCGGTACGCATACCCGCCCTGGAAGCCATCAAGAGTGAATAATAAATAACAGCCTCCCGGCAATGCCGGGAGGCTGTTATTTATTATTTATTTTAAAATTCCGTTGAGGAAGATCCCCGTCAGGGTGTCCACGATCTGTTCATCGGTGTACTGGGGCTGGATGCCCACCACAATCTTGTACTGGATGGCAAAGCCGAACAGAGACCCTACATATGTCTTAGCCGTCAAATAGAGGTCCAGCCCATCCCGCAGCCGGGTCTGATCGGCATACTGCTTGAGCACCGTCTCCAGGCACCGGGCCACATAACCGATGCCGTTTTTATGGTACATATTGCTGATCTCCGGGTGGCGGTTGGAGTCCCGGATAATAGCCCGGGTAAAAGCCGTCCGCTCCGGCGTGTTGAAGATGGACAGATAGTCCAAGCCGATGCGCTTGACGGCGGCCTCCAGGTCAAAGTCTCCCATCTCCGGCTGGATGCTCAGGAAATTGAAATGGAAGGGAGTCTCCTGCATGACTGCGGAATAGAGGGACTCCTTGTCTTTGAAATACTGATACAGCGAAGCCTTGGAATAGCCCGACTCCCGGGCAATCATATCCATAGACACACCGTCGTAGCCATGCTCCCCGAACAGGATCAGCGCCGTCTGGAGGATGGAGGCGCGATTTGCGTTATAAACGTCCTGAAGGGCCTCGTCCTCTGAAATATTCAACTGCTGAAACAGGTCCTTCTTCCCCTGAAAATAGAGGTAAATGGTGGATGGCGATATGCCCGCCCGTTTGGCAATGCTGTTAATGGTGGTCCCTTTATAGCCTTCCTGCTGAAAAATTTCTTTCGCTGTCCGCAGGATCTTTTCTCTGACCTCATGCTCCATGTGCACTTCTCCCTTCCGTCCGGCAGTACACGCCGCCGGACCCGGAATCGCAGAGGCGCTTGCGTGCAGATCACGCTGCCCCGCAGACAGCGTCCAAACCAGATAGTCTTAGTTTATCCCGTTATTCAAATGATGTCAAGCCAATCTGAACCCCTCCCCGCTTCCCTGGGCGTTCCAGTATTCCGCACAAGGTTTTCCTCCCATTTTTGTCTAAAACACATATTCTTCCTTTTTTCGCGCGATAATAACAGAATAACACTTGACAGTATGGTGTTGTTATGATACTCTCTATCTACAGTAATAATTATTACCGAATGATTCATTTAGATTATTACAATGAGAGGATATGTGGTATGAGACGCATCGACCTGGAAAACCATTTTTATGACCAAAGCCTGATAGACGCGTTGGCCAGCCGGACCATGCCCCCCCGCTATGACGCCAAAACCGACATCATCCACTGGACGGACAACATCACCATGCCTCAGGGCGTCCTGCTGCAGAAGCTGCTGGATGTGTGCGAGAAGCGGCTGGAACTGATGGACCGCCAGGGCATCTCCCAGGCTGTCCTCAGCTGTTCTCCCGGCGCGGAGGAACTGCCCATTGCAGACAGCATCGCCGTCTGCCGGGCCACCAACGACGCCCTGTATCAGCTGACCCGCCGCCATCCTGACCGTTTCCTCGGCAGTGCCATCCTGCCAGTGGGGGATGTGGACGCCGCGCAGAAAGAGCTGGAGCGTTGCGTGAAGGAATATGGCTTTGTCAGCTGGCATACCCACTCCAACTACGGTGATACTTCCGCTGACCATCCACGCTATCGTCCCCTGTTCCACAAGGCAGCAGAGCTGGGCGTCTACGTCTACCTCCACCCCCAGCTGCCCAAGGGCCAGCGATACGAGGGCTTCGGCTTCACCTTTGCCGGTCCCGGCCTTGGCTTTACCGTGGATACGGTGACTACCCTGCTGCGGATGGTGGTATCCGGCCTGTTTGATGAGGTACCTCAGCTCAAGCTGGTGCTTGGCCATCTGGGTGAGGGCCTGCCCTTCCTGATGGAGCGAATCGAGAACCGGATCAAATTTTTGCCCAATCCCGCTCTTCAATGCAAGCAGGATCTGGGGTATTATTTCCGTAATAACATCTGGGTCACCACCAGCGGCAATATGTCCAAGGAGGCCTTCCAGTGCACCAAGGACGTGCTGGGGATGGATCACATCCTCTTCGCCAGCGACTATCCCTACGAGTCCCTGGAAGATATGATGGCTTTCCTGGGTCAGCTTCCCCTAAGCCAGGAAGAGACGGAACAGCTCTATTTCCGCAACGCCCAGCAGGCGTTGGGTATCCCTCAGATTTGATCAGGAGGTAATTGTGATGAAAAGTCATAAGAACGACGGCAATAAATCCTCTGTAGTCAACTTTGGCCTTCACGGCTGGGTCACCATTTTTTACTGTCTGCTCATGTTCTGGCTGTATGCCGGCATGGTCAACAGCGGCGCAAATGTCACTGCTCCCGCCATTGCGGAAAAATTCGGCATCCTCAGCGGCACCGTACTCACCATGAACACCGTGGCTGGTGTAGTCGGCGTCATCTTCTTTATCATCGTTGGCCAGGTCAACCGAGCCATCGGCGCCCGCATCACCTCCGGTGTGTGTATGATCCTGGCCGGTATCGCCTACTGGGGCGTGGGCAACGCCGTCAATCTGGCCATGTACACCATCTGTATGTGTGTGGTGGTGGGCGGCGTCATGTCCGCGGGCTACATCTCCGGCGGCGACCTGGTGACCCAGTGGTTTCCCAAGAAAAAGGGCATCGTCATGGGTTACACCACCATGGGCCATAACCTGGCCTCCGTGGCTTTCGTTCCCCTGATTACCTATCTGGTGGGCACCATGGGCATCGGCAACGGCGTGCTGCCCATCTCCGTCTGTTGCATCGTACTGGGCGTGCTGGGTCTGCTCATCGTGCGCAACACGCCTCAGGAGCGGGGCCTCAATCCCGACAACGTGTCCGACGAGGTCTATCAGAACGAGTATTATCACGGTCCCCAGGACAACGTCGGCGGCTGGACCACCAAGAAGCTGCTATGCTGCAAGGAGACCTGGCTGGTGGCCATCACCACCGGTATGTTCCAGATCTGCTCCCTGGGCGTGGTGTCCCAGATGGTGCTGCGCAACATGGAGCTGGGCTTCACCCGTGAGCAGGCCAACTTCACCACCTCTCTGGTTACCTCCGTCTACGGCCGCCAGGGCTTCAGCAAGGTCAACTCCGTGATCTTCCCCATCCAGGGCGCCGTCTCCGCCCTCTCCTTCGTGGTCAATGGCGTGGTGTTCAACATCACCGGCGGCAACCTGCGCTATACCTATATCATCTTCGCCGGTGTGTCCATCGTCTCCTCTCTCATTGTGCTGGTCATCGACGAGCACCGCTTCAACCGGGACTGGCAGCAGGGCCAGAGCTCTGCCCGTTCCTGATCCCTCCTACTCCCCTCATCTTGTCCGTACAGACGGACCATTCCCTCAAAAAGGCCCGCCGCAGGCTGTTGCACCTGCGGCGGGCCGCTTTTTGTCTTATGGGTTGAAAGATAATTCCGCACTCAGCCGGAGATGGAGTTCTTCCCGGTTGTCCGGGGTAATGAGGCATAGCCGTGCCCCCGGCAGGGAGCGCACTCGGTTTAGGAAGGGCGTTTTCGCCGGCTTGACGGCGGCCAGAACCAGTCTGCTGCGGCACATCAGCTCCACCACCGCCTGCTGGAAGCGGGGGGCCTCCTCTTCCAGTACCCCCAGCTCGTCCAGCACCGTTACGCCCCCCGTCGGGATGGCCTCCAGCCACACCGCCGCCCGCTGGAAGGCCTCCGGAAAGGCACGCCGGGGCTGTCCCGGCAGCCGCCGCCCCACCCGGTTCTCATCTCCGTATCGAGGCGGCTGCCCCATTGGGTGGATGTAGATGGAAAAGCCCTCCCCCTCCGCCTCCTTGCGGGTCCAGAAGCCCCGGGCCTCCGGGAGCCGCTCGCCCAACAGGCGGCGGATCAGGGTGGTCTTGCCCACGCCGATCTCACCCTGAATCAGCAGGATCATTCCGCCCCACCTCCATAATATTTGGCGGTGTGGTAGGCAAACAGCCCCTGGAGCATGGAGGTGATGTTGCCGGTGGACACCGAGGCCCCGGTGACCGCGTCGGCATCCACCCCGGCGATCTGCGTGCCGTAGCCCTCCCAGGCGTCCAGGTCCGCCTTGGTGGCCTTGACCAGCATCTGGACAAAATGCTCATCCATATATTCCTCGGTATACTCGGCAATGTAGTAATTGGGGTTGCTGTCCCCCCATAAGCCCTGGTTGTTGCCGAAGCTGATGGCCCGGATGGCGGCGTCCTCCGGGTCGTCCTTGTTGTTGAGCAGCTCCACATAGGCCACCGACATATAGTTGACGATGGAATCCCGGCAGGTGCAGGAGGGGAAGGCCACCTGATAGCTGGTAAAGGTGGAATTGCTCTGCTCAAAGAGGATCACCGCCGTCTCCTGACTGTCCGCCCCGCCGGATGCATAGTGGGTAAAGGTGAAGGTGGGAAACTTCTCCTCCGTCCGGACGTTTTCTCCGCCTCCGCAGCCGGACAGCAGAAGCAGCAGGACCAGCACTGCCGCCGCCCCCCGCCTCATGTTCCGTCCTCCAGGGGATGGAGCCGGTCAAAGTCCAGATAGGCGTAATCCGCCCGCCAGGTGGCGTAGATCTTCTCCCCGTCGGCGTCCTCGGGGTAGATCACCAGCTCCTGGGCGTGGTCGCCGGTATAAGTCCAGTTGGCCCCCACGTTGTACAGCAGCTCCGGGTCCCAGCCCAGGTAGATCAGCAGCTCCTTCATCATCCCCGCGTAGCCTCCGCCGCCGCACATGAGGAAGATGGCCTGATCCTTGGGGAACAGCTCCTCCAGGATCAGCTCCGACTCCTCATACAAGGGCCTGGCCTGGGCCACGGTGCCGTCCTCCGCCCAGGTCACCTCATAGAGGCACTCCCCCTCATAGCCGCCGGACACCGGCAGGGTCTGGAGGGTAGCCAGGTAGGGATAGGGCACAATGCGGAAGCCCTCGATGGTGCGGGTCAGGTCGGCTTCTCCTCCTATCTCGCCGTAGTTGGCCGGATCGAAGAGCAGCCGCACGTCCCGGTAGGCCACGTCCTCCCGGCCCAGATACTGGTCGATGGTCTCCATATTGATGTTGCTGTCCACCCCGAATGGGCTGTCCCCCATGGGCTCCGGGGGTGGCAGGGCAGCCTGCCCGCCTCCGGAGCAGCCGGACAGGCACAGACACAGGGCCAGCGCCGCCCCACACACACGCTTGCTTCTCATTTCCACATCCTCCTTTGACCGGCAAGGGCCGGGGGCAGACTCCGCCCCCGGCCCTGTTGGTCCCAGATCACTGGGCCACGATCTCCACCACCAGCTTGCAGTAGGCTTTGGAGGAGGTCTCCAGGCAGGGCGCCACCCAGACGGTGCCCTCCTCGCCGGTCTCCTTGTCCTTCTCGATGGCCAGCAGGGTGTACTCGCTGTCGGCGCTCTCCAGATCCAGCTCGGTCTCGTAGCCGTCATTGGCCACCGCCTTCACGCTGGTGTAGCCCTCCGCGCCGCAGGCGGCCAGCACATCACTGAGCCGATAGCCGGTGTAGGTGGAGGTGGAGGTCTCCCCGGCGCTGTTGGTGACGGTGGCATCGATCTTGTAGATGCTCAGCCCCGCCAGGGTATCGTTGGTCACCTCCGTGCCGTTCACCAGGAAGGAATAGGGCGCAAACTCCACCTTGTCGGTGCGGTCCTGGATCTCGGGCACGCCGCCGGTCTCACCGCCGGATTCGCCGCTCTGAGCGGGCTGCTGGGTCTCGCCGCCGTCCACGGCGATGGACACCATACCCTTCAGGTAGTCGCCGGTAGTGCCGGAGGAGCAGGGTGCGAACCAGGGGGAGCTCTTGAACTGCTCTCCGTCCTTGGAGATGGCCACCAATGTGGTAGGTGCGGCAGCGGTGGCCTGATCCACCTCCACCTCGTAGCCGTCGTTGGCAGCGGCGGTGACAGTGGTGTAGCTCTCCACACCGGCGGCGGCCAGCACGTCAGACAGAGCAAAGCCCACATAGACGCAGGTGGATTCAGTCCCGGCGCTGTTCACCGAGGTGGCCTGAACCTGATACACCGGATACTCCGCCATGGTCTCGTTGGTGATGTCGGTGCCGCCCACGTTGATGATGAAGGAAGGAATGGTAACTCCCTTCACTTCCTCCGCCGTGGGTTCCCCGCCGGTCTGGGGGCTCTCCACCACCGGCGTAGTGCCGGCGGGAGTCTGGGTATCGGGCGTTCCGGTCTCCCCGCCGCAGGCGCACAGCACCAGCAGCATGGCGAGGGACAGCAGCAATGCGGTCATTCGTTTCATTTCCATCTCTCCTTTTCTATTCTCATCCCAATGGGAACGAGTACCTGTTAAAGGGGTGGGTAGAGGCACACCCGCCGGCCCAGCTCCTGGCTGTAGCGCACCAGCAGCTGGGTGTCGTAGATCTGCCGCAGCAGCTCCTCAGTGAGCAGCTCCTCCGCCGGTCCGGAGCGCAGACAGCCCTGCCGGTCCAGCACCGCCGCCGTCCCGCCCAGCAGAATGGCGTGGTCCGGGTTGTGGGTGGTGACCACCGTGGCGTAGCCCCCCTCCGACAGACGGCGGACCATCCGCAGCACCCGCAGCTGGTTGCCGAAGTCCAAGTGGGCGGTGGGCTCGTCAAAGAGCACCACCTTGGGGTGGCGGACGATGGCCCGGGCTACGGTGGCCTGCTGCCGCTCGCCGCCGCTGATGTCGGTGTAGGGCCGGTGGGCCAGATGGGATAAGCCCATGGCCTCCAGTGCCTTTTCCGCCTCCCGCCGGTCCTCCGGCCCCGGCCGGGCCAGGGGTGAAAGGAGGGCCGCCCGGCCCATGAGTACAAACTCCAGCACGGAGTAGTCAAAGACCGGGGTGTGGTTCTGGGGCACATAGCCCGCCAGCCTGGCGATCTCCCGCTCGCTCATGGCGGTGATGTCCCGCCCGCACAGGCGGACGGCTCCTGCCTGGGTGGGCAGCAGGCCCATCATGCAGTTGAGGAGGGTGCTCTTGCCCGCGCCGTTGGGGCCCAGCACCGTTAAAATCTCCCCCTCCTTCAAGGTGAGACATACCTGCTCCAGCACCGGGGGACCGCCGGGGTAGGAAAAATTCAGATCGTGGATTTCATAGAGCATGGCCCGCCCTCCTTTGCCGCCACAGCAGCCAGCCGTAGAAGGGGGCCCCCACCAGTCCGGTGAGGATACTCACCGGCATCTCCTCCGCCCCGATGGTGCGGGTGAGGGTGTCCACCACCAGCAGGAACAGGCCGCCCAGCAGGGCGGACACCGGCAGCAGCCTGGTGTGGCCCGGCCCCGCCAGCATCCGGCCCAGGTGTGGAATGGTAAGGCCCACCCAGCTGATGGTACCTGTCAAGCACACCGATGAGGCAGTGAGAAGGGTGGCGCACAGGATCACCGTACCCCGCACCGCGCTCACCGGCAGGCCCAGAGCCCGGGCCTCTGTCTCTCCCATGGACAGCACATCAATGCGCCAGCCCATGAGGATGAGCACCACCGCCGGGATAAGCAGGAAGGGCAGGGCAGGCAGCAGGTCCTCCAGGGCCAGATAGTTGAAGCCGCCCATGGTCCAGTAGGTGATGGCAGCCAACTGGGTCTCCGGGTCGGCGGTGTATTTGAGAAAGCCCAGCAGAGAGGACATGGCGGACCCCACGATGATACCCGAGAGCACCAGCATCAGGTTGGCCCGGCTGCGCAGCAGCATGGGCAGGGTTACCGTCAGCCCCACCGCCAGCAGGCCGCCGGCAAAGGCGAAGAGCTGGACCCACCCGCTGGTGAGGGAGAGGAGGATGGCCGCCGCCGCCCCCACGCAGGCGCCCCCCGACACTCCCAGAAAGTCCGGGGAGATCAGCGGGTTTTGAAACACGCCCTGATAGGCCGCGCCGGAGACCGACAGTGCGGCTCCCACCAGAATGCTGGCCAGGATGCGGGGGACCCGCAGGCCCAGCACTACGTTTGCCGTCATCTGGTCGGCGGACCCGCCGCCGGTCAGGGCCCCCCACAATACACTCAGGCTCTCCCAGGGAGTCACCGGATACTTTCCCACGCACACCGCCAGCACCGCCCCCACCGGCAGCAACACCGCCAGCAGAGGGATGAGCCATGGATTTCTTTTCCGTCCCCTCATGTCAGCGTATACCCCAGGTAGTCCGCATCAAAGGTGCGGCCGAAGAGGAAGGTATAGTAGTCCTCAATCTCCGCCTCCAGTTCCTGGGTGGAGAAGGCATCCGGATACATGGTGTGGAGCATCCAGAAGGTACCCAGCACACTGGCCACCCCCGGCATATCCCAGGTGTCAATACGAGCGGGAATCTGGTACACCCGCCCGTCCTCCACCGCCGCCAGGGCGCTCCAGGCCGGATCGGTAAGCAGCTCCTCCGGCGTATAGTCCAGGGCCGCCGAGCTGGTACAAAAGAGGTACTGGGGATCCCAGGAGAACACCGTCTCCACCCCCACGTTCATCCAGTTGCTGTCGTTGGTCACCTGGGCGGAGACACTGATGCCCCCCGCCTTTTCGATCATCCAGGACTGGAGCATATCTCCCCCGGCAATACGGCCCGGCTCGCTGCCCATCACCAGCACGGTGACCCGCTCCTCCTGTGGGATGCCGGCCACAATCTCGTCGATGGTCTCGAATTTACCCTCCATCCAGGCGATGACCTCCTCCGCCCGGTCCTCCCGGCCAAAGTAGGTCCCCAGCAGCCGTAGGGTCTGGTAGATGCCCTCCAGATCCTCCCCCGAGATGCACACCACGTCGATGCCCAGCCGCTCCACCGCCTCCACCGTCTCACTGTCGTTGGCCCGGTGGACCAGCACGGTGGCGCCGCTGGCCGCCATGGCTTCCAGATCCACCAAGCCCCGGCCCACCGTACCCGCCTCATCCAGAGCGGGTACCGCGTCGGTCCAGAAGGAGGACTTGGCATTGACCGCCACCACCTGCTCCGACAGGCCCAAAGCCACCAGGAAGGGCACCGCCGTACCGTACACCGAGGCAATCTTCTCCTCCGCCGGTTCCTCCGGCAGGGCCAGGGTCCGGCCCGCCCCGTCGGTAACGGTCTCCCCCGTGGGAGCGGGAGACTCCTGGGACTGGCCGCCGCAGGCGCACAGGTTCAGGGTCAGCAGCACCGCCAGCAGCAGGGCGCAGAGTGATTTTCCGTTATGCTTGGTCATATCTGCTCCCTCCTTACCCGATGGGGCCGCTGCCCGGCACCGTCACCACCAGCTTGTTGAAATACTTCACCGACGCCCCCTGCACCGTCTCGGCAATGATGCGCAAGGGCCCGCTGCTGTTGCCCGCAGTGCCGGTATAGCCCTCGTGGCTCTCCTCGTCCACCAGGGGCGCGCCGTTGATGGCGTATGCAACGATGATCTTCTTCCGCTGGCCCTCCGGGTCCAGCACCCCCTGCTCCAGTCCGTCCAGGGCAAAGACGCTGAGCAGGTCATTTTTATAGCCGTCGGAGGCATAGGCCGTTACCGACACCGGCTGGTCGATGCCGGGCACCTCCCCCGCCTCCTGGAGCACCAGGCCCCACAGGTCGATGCCCTCGCAGGTGCCCAGCTCCAGCACGGCGTAGTCGTCCCGGACGATAAGGCTGTCCATGGCCTCCAGCTGTTCCACCGTATAGTCCCGGGTCCACTCGTGGTCGTCGTTGCGGATGGTGAGGGTCATGGTGTCGTCCAGAAACTCGCTGTACACATCGCTCATGGCGTGGCTCCAGGTATCCACCTGGTTGGCCGACACCTGGATGGACACCACATTCTCCACCCACAGTTCCCCGTTTTCCGCGTCCTCCCCGTCCATAGGCACCACCAGCTTCAGGGGACCGCCGGTCTCCTCCGTCAGAGGGGCTCCCCCCTGTCCGTCCACCGGACCGGTACCATAGGCCAGCAGAGCGCACACCGGCTGCTTCTCCGGAGCGGCGTAGTTGGTGTAATTGATGCCCTTCAGCAGGGACAGGGGTAGGGTGACGCTGGTGCCGTCAGCAGAGGTTACCGTCACCTCCCCGGCGTTGTTGCACAGTCCCGCCTCGGTGAGCAGCTGATACACAGGGATGCCCCGGTACCGCTGCTGGGTCAGGCCATCCTGATCCAACAGACTGAAATCCATGGTCTTGGCCTGGGTCTGTCGACTCTCCAGCTCCGCCACGGTGAGGGTCAGCTCCTGGGTCAAGCCGGGGCCGGACAGGGTCACGGTCCGGTCCGCCAGAGCGGCGGCCTCCCCCTCCAGATGAGCGTATGGGTCCGGCTCCAGCTCCACTCGAATGGAGGTAACCCCGCAGATCTGCCGTGCCTCCTCCTCCCCTTGGGCGGGCAGCAACACCGTCAGCGGGCCACCCTGGTTGTCCACCCAGTAGGTGGCCGGGTCCTGGCTGTCCGTGGGATACAGGGGCAGGCTCTCGGTGTAGCCCTCATCTCCCGCCGCCCCCACCAGGGGCGCGCCGTTCTTGGCAAAGGCCAGCATGGGCAGCAGGCCGCTCTTGCCGGTGGCGCTGTTATAGCCGGGCAGGAACAGGTCCTCCAGAGACACGGTGACCTCCTCCCCGCCGCCGGAGAAGGTAACTGTTCCCACCGTTCCAGGCAGGCCGGCGTAGTCCATCAGCAGATATTCCAAGCTCACGCCCTCGTAGACGTCGGACTGGTCCGGCTGGTCAGGCCGCTGATAGCGGTCCTTTACCGACGCAGAGGTCCGGTCGGTCCCCTCGCCGTAGACTAGGTTTTCCACCTGGCCCACCGTCAGGGTGCGCTCCAGCAGCTGCTTGCCCGCCTCGTCCACCACCTCCAGCCGGACGGATTCCTCCGCCAGGGCTCTGCAGTCCGGGTCGTTAGAGTACAGGTGGGTCTGATAGAGCACGTCCTCCCCCACAATTACCTGGCTCACATATTGCACCTGGTTAGAGCCGTTGGCGTGGTTGTACTGGGTCTTGCCGAACACCACCCGCATGGGGCCGCCGCTGTTGGCCAGGCCGGACAGATAGCCCTCGTCCCCCCGGTCTACGGTGTAGGGGTAGCGGTTGACGCCGTAGGCCAGCAGCACCGGGTAGCCGGTATCCACCAAATCGGCATTGGTAGGCACATAGCTGCCGTCCCCGGGGTCGGCAGCGTTTTTGTTGTAGAAGCCGAAGGCGTCCGGGTAGGACAGGGCCTCCACCGAGAAGGACTCGGGGGACAGACGGCCGTCGGCAGCCTGGAAGGTAACGATGGTGGTGCGGGATTCCGCCCGTCCCAGCTCCTCAGCGCTGTCCATGCCCAGGTAGCACAGCAGCCGGTACAGGTCCAGCCCCTCATACTCGTTCACATACCAGTAGGCGTTGTTGGCCAGGCTGTAGCTATCCCGCCAGCCCAGTCCGCCCTCCTGGGGCTGCCCATTCTCATCGTAGCGCACCAGGGCCTCCAGCTGGGACACCGTCAGGTCCAGCTCCGCCCCCAGGGCGTCGCCCCGGAAGGTGAGGATGTACTCTCCGTAGTCGGCGCTGCCGTAGGGGCCGCCGTCGTGCTTGTAGCCCGGCTCCTCCCCCTCCCGGACATAGAGGTAGGCCACGTTGGAGAAGGTCTTATAGTCCCCCTCCGCCTCCCACCGATCCAGATCGTACACCAGCCGGAGGCAGCCGTCCTCGTTGTCCAGCTCGTCCACATAGCCCAGGGAGTGCTCCCCCTCCGCCTTGGCGTCAAAGACAAAGGGGGCAGCCAGGGAACCGTCGGTCTTGCCCACCCCGTAGGCTAGCAGGATGGGACGGCCCTCCTGGCTGGCCTGGGCCACCTGGTCCAGCGGAATGACGGCCAGGGTGTTGCGGTTGCAGTCCTTCAGTTCCACATGGGTGGCGGTATCGGTGAGGAAAATGCCACTGTCCCCGCCCGTCATCTCATAGAGCACAGTATACAGGTCCACGCCCTCGTAGATCCGCACGCCGCTGCTGTCCTCGTAGGCCCCCCGGAAGAGGCCCTCCGTCCGGTTCTCCAGTTCCCGGATGGACAGGGGCGTGGAGGACACCACCCCCGGCCCCTCCACCGTCAGGGTAGCCCCGGTGATGGCATCCACATTGTAGGGCAGTTTCTCGTCGTCTGTGACCCCACCGTTGGTGATATGTTTGTACTCCGAGGTGGAAAAGTCAATGGTACTATTGTCGATGTCGGGCAGTTCCTCCCGGCAGCCAGACAGCATTACCGCTGCCAGCAGCAGCATCCCCACCAGCCAGATCCGCTTCATACCAAACCCTCCCCCAACGAAAAAGGGCCTTTGTCACTGCGCAATTCCACAGCGGTCTTCCGCTGCATCTGCATCTCGACAAAGGTCCCATCCATATACCAGTCTCCTTTGCAAAACGAAAGGTCCCGGAAATTAAACTCATTGTATCATTTCATTTTTTGTTTGTCAATGTTACCCTCTCCTCCCGTTTTCGGGAAGTCCCACGTGCACCGCCCCATTCTTTCCTCAACAGATGGGTACGGTTTCATCCACATTCCCGGAGACCTCCAAAGGCAGTTTGACCGCTTTCACAGAAAAAATAAAAAAATAAGACACATGGCCTTTTCTTTTGTAGGAATGTAACGATATAATACAACCAAGGAGGTGCAGTCTTGTGGATATTTTTAAGGAGCTCCCTCCACAGAAACGAAGCTACATGGAGTTTCTGTTCCGGAACTGTACCGAAGAAGTCAAATACTACATGACCCTGATCGATATAGAGGCAGACCGGACCTTTATTAAGGCCGGCACAGAGTGTACTCATATCTTTGTGATCCTCTCCGGCAAGGTGACCGGCGTGGAGTGGCCCATGCACGAGCGGCCCTATTCCTTCAAGGATTTCGGGCCGGGGGACTTTTTTGGTGAGATTGAGTGCTTTGCCGGACTGCCCCAGTACCGCATCAGCATTGTGGCATCCACCAAGTGCCGGGTGCTCTCCATTCCGGCAGACGCCTATATGGACTGGATGCGGATGGACGTGGACGCCCTCTTTCTGCGGACCCAGGAGAATATGAGCCGTCTCATCACCCAGACCGCCGAAGCCCGGAAGTATCTCTTTATGGAGGGCAAGGATCGGCTGATGGTCCATCTGATCCGCAAATTCGAGCAGCGTATCCCTACCCCCCAGCAGCTGGAGCTGAAGCAGACCAGGGCTCAGATCTCGGACGAGATCGGCTTTTCCGTCAAGACCCTGGACCGCAGCATTCAAAAGTTGGAAGAGCTGGGCCTGATCCGGGTCCAGCGAGGCAAAATCATCATCACCGAGGACGGTTACCGACGCATGAAATCTCACATCGAGCATCACGTCAACGGCTGAATCCAGGCCCAGACAATCAACTGACAGACAGGAGGAACGCGCCATGTATGTAGGAAAGAAAGCCACCCGTGTGGACGCCTATGACAAGGTCATCGGGCGCACCAAATATACCGACGATCTGTGCGACAAGGGCGCCTATGTGGCCCAGGTCCTGCACGCCACCATCGCAAACGGCCGGGTGAAGTCCATCGACACTTCCGCGGCGGAAGCCATCCCCGGCGTGGTCAAAGTCTTTACCTGCTTTGACCTGAAGGAGAAGCACTGCTTCCCCACCGCCGGACACCCCTGGTCCACCGATGAGAGCCATCAGGACGTGGCCGACCGGCTGGTGCTCACCGACCGGGTCCGCTTCTACGGCGACGACATCGCCGCGGTGGTGGCGGAGGACGAGGTGTCCGCCGCCCAGGCACTCCGGGCCATCAAAGTGGAGTATGAGGAGTACCCCTTCGTACTGGACGTTCTGGACGCCATGAAGGACGGCGCCCCCCAGCTCCACGAGGCCTATCCCAACAATATTCTCAAGCACACCACCATCCGCAAGGGCAACTACGAGGAGGCCATCAAGGAGCCCGGCCTCATCAAGGTGGAGGGCTGGTATGAGACCCCCACCGTCCAGCACTGCCACATTGAAAACTTCATCTGCTACGCCGAGATGAACGGCGACCGAATCAAAATTGTCACCTCCACCCAGATCCCCCACATCGTCCGCCGGGTGGTGGGCCAGGCTCTGGGCATCGAGTGGGGCAAGATCCAGGTTATCAAGCCCTACATCGGCGGCGGCTTTGGCAACAAGCAGGATGTGCTCTACGAGCCCCTGTGCGCCTGGCTGTGTATGCAGCTGGGCGGCCACCTGGTGAAGCTGGATGTGCCCCGTGAGGACACCTTCGTCTCTACCCGGGTGCGCCACGCCATTCGCAGCCACATCATCTCCTGGGTGCGGCCCGACGGCACCTACGCCGCCCGCAAGCTGGAGGCCTTCTCCGATCAGGGTGCCTACGCCTCCCACGGCCACAGCATCTGCGCCAAGGGCGCCGGCGCCTTCCCCCAGCTCTACCCCTGCGACAACGTGGAGGTGGACGCCTACACCGTCTTTACCAACAAATCGGTGGCCGGCGCCATGCGGGGCTACGGCATTCCCCAGGCCATGTGGGCCGCCGAGTGCCACACCGAGGAGGTTGCCGCCAAGCTGGGTATGGACCCCATCGCCTTCCGGCGGAAGAACCTGATGCCGGTGGGCTATACCGATCCTTTCTCCAAAAACGAGCTGTACGCCGACACCTTCAATCAGTGTATGGACAAGGGCATGGAGGTCACCGACTATCTGCGGAAATATGAGTCCTATCAGAACCAGACCGGCGACATCCGCCGGGGCATCGGCATGGCGGTGTTCTGGTACAACACCGCCGTGTGGCCCATCTCTCTGGAGACCTCCTCCTGCCGGATGGTTCTCAACCAGGACGGCTCCCTCCAGGTCCAGGTGGGCGAAACTGAGATCGGCCAGGGTGCCGACACCGCCTTCTCACAGATGACCGCCGACGTGGTGGGCGTTCCCCTGGACAAGGTCCATGTGGTGTCCTGCCAGGATACCGACGTCACCCCCTTCGGCACCGGCGCTTACGCCTCCCGCCAGACCTACACCGCCGGCTTTGCCATCCGGCAGACCGGTTCCCTGCTGAAAGAGCGCATCCTCAATTACGCCCATGAGCTGACCCGGATGCCTCCCTACAACCTGGACATCATCGACGGCAATATCGTCCGCGTCACCGACAGCCGGGTGCTGATGACTCTGGGCGACCTGGCCACCGAGGCCCTGTACAGCCTGACCCACAGCCAGCACCTCACCGCCGAGAGCACCGCCCAGATCAAATCCAACGCCTACTCCTTCGGCTGTACCTTCGCCGAGGTGGAGGTGGATATCCCCATGTGCAAGGTGAAGCTGCTGGATCTGGTCAACGTCCATGACGCCGGCACCATCATCAACCCCGCTCTGGCGGAGGCCCAGGTCCACGGCGGCATGAGCATGGGCATCGGCTTCGGCCTGTCGGAGAAGCTGCTCTTCGATCCCAAGAGCGGCAAGGCTTTGAACAACAACCTGCTGGACTACAAACTGTCCACCTTTATGGACCACCCCCGGCTGCGGGCCTTCTTCGTGGAGAATCCCGAGCCCACCAGCGCCTTCGGCACCAAAGCTCTGGGCGAGCCGCCCACCTGCTCGGTGGCTCCCGCCATCCGCAACGCCGTCTATCAGGCCACCGGCGTCTTTGTGAACGAGGCGCCCGTCAATCCCCATATCCTCTTCCGCCGTTTCAAGGAAGAGGGACTGATTTGAAAGGAGGCTCCCGGCCATGTATGATATCAAAGCCCTTTACGAGGCAGAGAGCGTAGTTCATGCCGTCCAGCTGCTGCTGGAACATCCCGAGTCCCAGATCATTGCCGGAGGCAGCGACGTGCTGGTCCAGATCCGGGAGGGCAAGCGGGCCGGCAAGGAGCTGGTCAGCATCTATGGTCTGGACGAACTGCGGGGGGTGTCCTTTGAGGAGGATGGCGCCATCCGCATCGGCTCCCTCACCAGCTTCTCCCACATCACCAAGGACCCCATCATCCAGGCCCACATCAATGTGCTGGGTCAGGCGGTGGACCAGGTGGGCGGTCCCCAGATCCGCAACATCGGCACCATCGGCGGCAACACCTGTAACGGCGTCACCTCCGCCGACTCGGCCTCCACCCTGTTCGCCTGGGACGCCATCATCGAGATCACCGGACCGGAGGGCGTGCGGCGCATCCCCATCCAGGACTTCTACATCAAGGCCGGTCAGGTAGACCTGCGCCCCGGCGAACTCCAGACCGCCATTCTCATCCCCAAGGCCGCCTATGAGGGCTACGAGGGCCATTACATCAAGTACGCCATGCGCAACGCCATGGACATCGCCACCACCGGCTGCTCGGTGAATGTGAAGCTGTCGGCGGACAAGAGCACCATGGAGGACGTCCGTATCGCCTACGGCGTGGCGGGACCGGTTCCCATGCGGGCTGTCACCGCTGAGGCATATGCCAAAGGCAAGCCCACCACCAAGGCAGAGATCAAGGCCTTTGCCCAAACCGTGCTGGAGGACATCAATCCCCGTGACAGCTGGCGAGCCGCCAAAGACTTCCGCCAGCACATTGCCGTGGCCCTGGCCGAGCGGGCCCTGACCGAATCCATTCGTCTGGCAGGAGGTGTGATCCATGAGTAATCAGTATAAGCTGGTCCGCTGCACCATCAACGGCAAGCAGGTGGAGAAGATGGTCGATGTTCGTGCCTCCCTCACCGATATGCTGCGGGACGACTACCGGCTCACCAGCATCAAAAAGGGCTGCGAGGTAGGCGAGTGCGGCGCCTGCAACGTGCTGGTCAACGGGGAGTGCTTCAACTCCTGCATCTATCTGGCAGTGTGGGCCGACGGCAAGGAGATCCTCACCCTGGAGGGGCTGGCCGGCCCCAACGGTGAGATCTCCGACATCCAGCAGGCCTTCATCGACGAGGCTGCCGTCCAGTGCGGCTTCTGCACCCCCGGCTTCATCATGAGCGCCGCCGAGATCCTGGAGTCCGGCAGGGAGTACTCCGATGACGAGATCCGCAAGCTCATGTCGGGCCACCTGTGCCGGTGCACCGGATATGAGAATATCTTCCGGGCGGTGAAAAAGACCATGCTTCGCCGTCTGGGCAAAAATGCCGAGGCCGACGCCGTGTAATCCTATTGTCCCAAAGCCAGGTATCCCCTGATTCCTATGTTGCGCCCCTTCGGTCCTGTTGATTTGCCATAATGTTTCTGAAACAATTCGGCCTCAGACCGAAGGGGTTTTTTACACCCTTTTGTGCAAAAAAATATGCATTTGAAATAATTATTTTTTATTTTGCAAGTGAGGTGTCAAGGATGGAAAACAAGGAAGCACAAGTCAAAACCGTCAGCGAAGACAACATCTACCGACTGAACGGGCGGGTCCCCCTGTCTAAGGCCATCCCCTTTGGCCTGCAGCACGTTCTGGCCATGTTTGTAGCCAACCTGGCGCCGGTGCTCATCGTGTGCAGCGCCGCCGTCGTGCGGGGAACGGATTCCCATCTCACTCCCGCGGAGATCACCCAACTGCTCCAGTGCGCTATGTTCGCCGCCGGCATCGGCACCTGTTTACAGCTCTATCCCATCTGGAAGATCGGCTCTAAGCTGCCCATCGTCATGGGCGTCAGCTTTACCTTCCTGGGCAGCCTGCTCATGATCTGCACCAATCCCGCTCTGGGCTATGAAGGTATGGTGGGTGCCGTCATCTTAGGCGGTATCTTCGAGGGTCTGGTGGGTTTAAGCGCAAAGTATTGGAAGCGCTTCCTCACCCCCGTGGTATCCGCCTGCGTGGTCATCGCCATCGGTCTGTCTCTGTTGTCGGTGGGCATGGACTCCTGGGGCGGCGGCAATGGCGTGGCCGACTTTGGCGCCTGGTACCATCTGGCTATCGGTACCTTTACCCTAGTGGTGTGTCTGGTGTCCCGCTACTGCCTGAAGGGCGTCTACAAGAACCTGAACATCCTGGTGGGTCTGATCGTGGGCTATCTGGCCTCCGCTATTCTGACTGTGACGGGAGTGGCCCCTATGGTGGACTTTTCCGGCATCCAGAAGACCATCGGCGAAGTGGGCTTCTTCAGCCTGCCCAAGCTGGTGTTCTTCACCAGCCACACCCCCGTTTTTGACATTGGCGCTTTCTTTACCATCGCCATTGTGTTCCTGGTTTCCGCTGCGGAGACCACCGGCGCCACCGCTGCCGTGGCCCAGGGAGCGCTGGGACGTGACCTGAAGATCGAGGAGCTCCAGGGCTCCCTGGCGGTAGACGGCTTCTCCAGCTCCATCTCCGGCTGCTTCGGCTGCCTGCCCCTCACCTCCTTCAGCCAGAATGTGGGTCTGGTGACCATGACCGGCGTCATCAATCGCTTCACCATTCTTATGGGCGCTCTGATCCTGATTCTGGCCTCCCTCTTCCCCCCGCTGGGCGCCTTCTTCAACTCCCTGCCCCAGTCGGTACTGGGCGGCTGCACCGTCATGATGTTCGGCTCCATCATGTATGAGGGCATCAAGATGCTCAAGGAGTGCGTGTTCAACGACCGCACCATGATCATCGTCTCCCTCTCCTTCTGCATCGGCATCGGCCTGACCCAGACCTCCGGCAACTTCTTCGCCGCCTTCCCCCCTGCGGTGGGCGACATCTTCAACGGCAACGCCGTGGCCGGCGTGTTCGTGGTCTCCCTGCTGCTCAGCCTGATCCTCCCCAAGGACAAGACGGAAGAGACCTCTGCAAAAAAATAATTGCCTCCATACAAACGCGGGGCCCGCACATTCGTGTGCGGGCCCCGTTTGACCTTCTTGTCTTTTTTTCAAAAAGCCGGTATGATAGCGGCAGGAAAATACCGCAGAGAAGAGGGACAACTATGACAGACCGGTACATTGCCTTTGATGTGGAAACCCCCAACTACGCCAATAACCGCATGAGCGCCATCGGTATCACCGTTATAGACAATGGCACTGTAGTACAGGAATATTACTCACTGGTAGATCCGGAAGCTCATTTTGACGCCTTCAATATTTCACTGACGGGGATCACACCGGAGATGGTAGCAGGAAAGCCGGCCTTTCCGGCGCTGTGGCAGGAGATCAAACCTATTATGGAAAGCGGCCTGCTCATTGCCCATAACGCACCCTTTGATCTGTCGGTGCTGGCTAAATGTCTGCGGGACTACGGCATAATCTGGCAGCCCACAGTCCCCTACGCCTGTACCTGTCAGATGAGCCGCCGCCTGCTCCCTCAGCTGCCCAACCACAGGCTGAATACCCTGTGTGATTACCTGGCCCTGGAGCTGGACCACCATCACGCCGGCAGCGACAGCCGGGCCTGCGGAGAGGTCCTGCTCCACTGCCTGAACAACGGCGGTAAAATAGCACCTTTTATCCGTACTTACGACCTCCTCCGCGTCCGCACCCTCTCTTCAAGATCCACTTAAAATTGCAACACCCCCGGAGGTAATCTCCGGGGGTGTTGTCCGTGGTTCAGGAGTTAGGTGGGGGACCAGGTCAGGGTATTGCTGCAGCTGATCATGGTAACGATGATGCCCAGGATGATACCGGGCAGATAGGGGTTGTTGGTTGCCCGGTAGATCTTGCGGGAGATGATGGCCGCCACAGACAGGACCACCAGCATGGGGAAGAGCCAGACCACCTGCATATTGGCGTCTCGGAACATCAGGTCCCCGCCGGCAAAGAAGGGCAGGTACTGCATCAGCAGCAGGACCACCGCGGGAAGGACCGCGGCCACCGCCACGATGGTGGTGTTGATCCAGCGATGCTTGCCGCCGATATCATTGTAGTTGAAGCAGTTGAGCGCCACGGAGTTGCCCACATAGTAGACCAGGAAGAATATCGCATAGGGGAACACCGCCACGGCAACCTTGTCAACCGCAAAGGTCTTGACGGCCAGTACCCAGATGCGGAAGTCCGCCTTGAAGAAGTAGTCGGTGAAGAACACGCAGCCGAAGGCTACGCAGATCACGATGGCAGCCAGCAGGATGGTCTTGCCCAGCTGGGGCAGGGAGATCCTGACACCGACTTCTTTCAGGTTCAGGCCGTTCTTCTTTCCAAAGGCGAAATAGCTGACCACCATGCTCAGGATGGCAAACAGGCCGCAGGCCGCCGCCCACAGGCACACGCCCCAGGGGGAACTCTGAGGCCAGCCGTCATAGAATACGGTAAAGGTCTTGGCATTGAGCATGATGGGGATGTACACAGCAGACCCAAAGATGGCACCCAGGAGCAGGCTGCCCCAGAACCATGCCTTACCCTTGCCGGAGACCGCTCTGGGCGCCACCGGCTCTTCTCTGCCCAGGCTGGCAAAGAAGGGGGTCTTCACCATCAGCAGAGTGAAGCAGGTGATGAACATACCGAAACCGATGAGACCCACCAGATTGAAGGCCTCTTTGACCTGCCAGATCTGATCGTCGGCAGGAAGCGGATTGGGCGCGCCCAGAGTCTCCTCAAAGAAGCTGATAACGGCGCTAGTAGCCCGCTGGCTGAAGTGGGCCCAGGGATGGGTGATGGCAGGGTTGTAGATCACGCGGACAGCTTCCCGTCCATCGATGGTCTCATAGTACACCGTATCAGCCTGCCGCAGCTCCTGGCCCGTGGGATCGGTACCAAAATACAGGAAGGACTGAGCATTGTTGTACTGCACGTAGTCCTTGGGCAGGGTGGTATTTCCATTTTCATCGGTATCCTGCATAAAGAACTCATCGTACTGTGCCGCCATGATACCCGCGTCACGGCTGCCATAGATATTGGTCCAGGCGCCGTCGGCATCCACATAAGTAGCATCGGCACAGTTGAGCAGCACGGCGGAAATCAGCTGTTCCTCTGCCTGATTATCCAGCTCGATAGCAGCGTTGCAGGACATACCGCCCATGGAGTGACCGGTGATGCCGATACGGCTCTTGTCCACATAGGGCAGGTCGGCCAGCACCTTTACCGATTGATACAGGCCGGAGGTCACCAATCCCACGTTGTTTACGTTATCCGACTCACCGTGAGAAGGCATATCCTGCGCCAACACCACATAGCCCCGACGGGCCAGCTCCACGAAGTTGGCGTCCTGCATTCCCTTATTGTTGTACATACCATGGCTGGTCACGATGCCGGGAGCGGGATTTTCCGCTGTGGCCCCGTCAGGAATGAAGAGCCAGCCATCCATGGCGAATCCGCTGTCCGTTTCCCAGTGGAGTTCCTTGATGGTAATGCTGCCTCCGCCGGTCTGGATCACCATGGTAGCTACCGCGCTCACCAGCATCAAAATAATAGAAATACATAGGATAATCGCAGTTTTCCTTGTCTTACTTTTGGACATTGAGACAACCTCCTTTTCCTACTCAAAGCATACCTCTGACGAACCCTCTTTTCCCGCACCCCCTCAGCGCAAAAAAACACGACCGTCCTTCCGACAGTCGCGCTTCTCAATCACTCATGCGCATTATGAAATTGAATTACTGTACTAAAACTGTTTTCAACATACCAGATGCACGAGTGACTGTCAAGTAGTCTAGATATTTTTTGTCAGTTTTGTATAAACTGGGCATATCAATTTTGGTTCTCTCTGCAAAATTTGATTTTTCCCGCCTCCTCTCTTGCATTTCTGGTTTCAGCCTGTTATTATGAAACTGTCCTCTGTGCAGAAGAGTGATAGAGTGCGCAAGGCAGCCAGCGGTTGCTTTGCGCATTTTTATGTCCTCCCGCTGTATGGGAGCCGAAACGAGGCGATGACCATGAATTGCACAAGCTTACTGGAGCTGCTGGCCGATGGGCCGGTTATCGCCGCGGTAAAGGACGACGCCGGACTGGAGGCCGCGCTGGAAAGTGATGTGGCTGTACTTTTTCTACTCTACGGTGATATCCTGACCATCGGCGAAAAGGTAGCCCGCATCCATCAGGCTGATAAGAAGGCCTTTGTCCATCTGGATCTCATCGACGGACTATCCGCCCGGGAGATCTCCGCCGACTTTATTGCCCGGTATACCGCCGCCGACGGTGTGATCTCCACCAAGGCCTCCCTTACCAAGCGGGCCAGGGAACTGGGGCTGGTGGCCATCCAGCGGGTCTTTTTGCTGGACTCCATGGCCCTGAAGAACGTGGAGCGCCATTTCTCCCAGGAATCCGCTGACTTAGTGGAGGTACTGCCCGGCCTGATGCCCAAGATTATCCGTCAGCTGTGCCAGACCACCGGAAAGCCCATCATCGCCGGCGGTCTGATCTCCGACAAGGAGGATGTAACAGGCGCTCTGGGCGCCGGTGCAGTAGCGGTGTCCTCCACCAACCCAGCTGTCTGGGCCATGTAAAATCAGATACTATTGTTTCCAGAGTATGAGAGTGAAACAAAGCTACCCCGCCGGGGCGGCTTTGTTTTGCTCTTTTTTGCTATGAAAAAGCATAGCAAAATTGGCCATGTGCCGCTTTCAGCGGCACGGCCATAAAATCAAAGCGCATGGGCCGGGACGGTCCATATGCTCATAAACTTCATGCGCCACAAGCCTTTGCCCGTTTTCGTGGTGCGCTCTTGGCGTATGAAGTTTCATGCCAGGAGGTTTTATTATGTATGACGTTCTCATTATTGGCTGCGGCATTACCGGCGCGGCGGCCGCCTTCCAGTTCTCCCGCTATCGTCTGAACGTAGCTGTTCTGGAGCGGGAAAATGACGTAGCCGACGGCACCACCAAGGCAAACTCCGCCATTCTCCATGCCGGATATGACCCCGAGCCTGGCACGCTTATGGCCAAACTCAACGTACGGGGTGCCGCCCTGGCAAAAGAACTGTGTGCCAAGCTGGACGTACCCTACCGGCAGTGCGGCTCCTTCGTGCTGGCCTTCTCCCCGGAGGAGGAGGCCACCCTCCGTGCTCTCCAGCAGCGTGGCCAGGACAACGGCGTGCCCGGCTTGGAAGTGCTCACCGGCGATCAGGCCAGGGCCATGGACCCCAACCTTTCCTCCCAGGTGACCGCCGCGCTCTGGGCCCCTACCGCCGCCATCTGTTCCCCCTGGGAATACTGCCTGGCTCTGGCAGAGACCGCCGTACGCAACGGCGCCGACCTCCGGCTGGACACCGCCGTCACCGGTCTGGAACGGCTGGAGGACGGCTGGCTGGTCCACACCAACCAGGGTGATTTCCGCAGTCGGTATGTGATCAACGCCGCTGGTGTATCCGCCCAGACCATCCATGAGATGGCGGCTCCCGCCAGCTTTACCATCCATCCCTCCCGGGGTCAGTATTTCCTGCTGGACAAGAGCGAGGGGGACCGGGTGGGCCATGTGATCTTCCAGTGCCCCGGTCCCAGCGGTAAGGGCGTGCTGGCGGCCCCCACCGTCCACGGCAACCTGATCGTGGGTCCCAATGCCGACCCAGTCCCCGATGACGACGTGGGCACCACTTCCGACGGGCTGTCCTATGTGCGGAATACCGCCCTCAAGTCCGTGCCCTCGGTCAACTTCCGGGAGTCTATCCGCAACTTTGCCGGCGTGCGAGCCTCCACCGACCGTGGAGATTTTATCATCGAACTGGCTGCCCCCGGCTTTCTGGATCTGGCAGGCATCTGCTCCCCCGGTCTCACCGCCGCCCCAGCCATTGCGGAATATGCCGCCCAGCTGCTGGAGCGGGACGGGCTGGTGCTGGAAGAAAAGCAGACCTACTGCTGTCAGCGCCGCCGGGTCCGCTTCCACGACCTGTCCCCGGCGGAAAAGGCACGGCTGGTGGAGCAGGACCCGGCCTACGGCCGTGTCATCTGCCGGTGTGAGACCATTACCGAAGGGGAGATTCTGGACGCCCTCCGCAGTCCCATCCCGCCCCGCTCGGTGGACGGGGTAAAGCGCCGGGTGGGCGCCGGCATGGGCCGCTGCCAGGGCGGCTTCTGCGGGCCCCGGGTGGTGGAGATCCTGGCCCGGGAGCAGCAGGTCAGTCCCGGCACCATTGTACAGGATAAAGCGGGCAGCTGGCTGCTGGCAAGCCAGACGAAGGGAGGCAGTGACCATGTATGATCTGATCGTAATCGGCGGCGGCCCGGCTGGGCTGGCAGCCGCCTGTGCCGCCTGGGAGAAGGGCCTGAAGCATATCCTCATTGTGGAGCGGGACAAGGAACTGGGCGGCATCCTGAACCAGTGCATCCACAACGGCTTTGGCTTGCATTATTTTAAAGAGGAACTCACCGGACCGGAATACGCCGGACGGTTTATCAAGATGCTGGAGGACACCGGCGTGGAGGTGCGGCTGGACACCATGGTGCTCACCGTCACAGAGAACCGGCAGGTCCATATGGTGGGCAAGGATACCGGCTATCGCATTGAAGAGGCCAAGGCCATCATCCTGGCCATGGGCTGCCGGGAGCGTACCCGGGGAGCCATCGCCATCCCCGGTCAGCGGCCTGCCGGCGTCTTTACCGCCGGAGCGGCCCAGCGATACGTCAACATGGAGGGCTGGCTGCCGGGACGACGGGTGGTTATTTTGGGCAGCGGTGACATTGGCCTCATCATGGCCCGCCGCATGACTCTGGAAGGTGCCAAAGTATTGGCCTGTGTGGAAGTCATGCCCTACTCCGGCGGTCTGAACCGGAACATCGTCCAGTGTCTCCATGACTACGATATTCCCCTCTACCTCTCCCACACCGTCACCGACATCCGCGGCCGGGACCGGGTGGAGCAGGTGGTGGTTTCCCAGGTGGATGAACGCCGCCAGCCCATTCCCGGCACCGAGATGATATTCGACTGCGATACCCTGCTGCTGTCGGTGGGCCTGATCCCGGAAAATGAGCTGACCCGCCAGGCGGGCATCGCCATCGATCCCCGCACCAATGGGGCGGTGGTCTATGAGAATATGGAGACCTCCCTCCCCGGCGTGTTTGCCTGTGGCAACGTGGCCCACGTCCATGATCTGGTGGACTTTGTTACCGCCGAGAGCCAGCGAGCAGGCGCGGCTGCGGCAGACTACGTCCTGGGCTCAGCCCCCTCCGATCCCGCCGCGCTGGAGGTACACACCGGTGACGGCGTGACCTACACCGTACCCCAGCACATCCGGCCCAACCGGGTGGCAAAAAATTGTGACCTTTTCTTCCGGGTCAACCGAATCTGTGGGGACAGTCAGATCCTTGTCAAGTCGGGGGATACTCTCATTGCCCGATTCCCCCGGGATCATCTGGCCCCCGGTGAGATGGAGCACATCGTTCTGCCTAAGGTCCTGCTGGAGCGGGCCTCGGAAGCCATTACCGTATCCATTCAGGAGGTGGAGTCCAAATGAAAGAACTGATCTGCATTGTCTGCCCCAAGGGCTGCCACCTGAAGGTCGACGAGGAACAGGATTACCGGGTAACCGGAAATGGCTGTCCACGGGGCGAAGAATATGGTAAAATGGAGCTGACTCATCCCACACGGGTGGTCACCTCCACCGTCCGCTGCACCGGCGGGGCCCATCCCCGCTGCCCGGTCAAGACAGACGCGCCCATTCCTAAGGCGCTGATCATGCAGGCGGTCCGTTGTCTGGACGGGGTGGAGCTGACCGCACCGATTCATACCGGCGACATCGTGGTGCCCAACGTCTGCGGCACCGGCGTTTCCTTTGTAGCCACACGCGATCTGTGACCGCAGCGCTGCGGAATATCGGGAGGCATTGTTATGGAAAAGTATATCCTGTCCCTGGATCAGGGTACCACCAGTTCCCGGGCCATTCTCTTTGACGGGGAGCAGAACATCATCGGCATCAGCCAGAAGGAATTTACCCAGATCTATCCCCAGGAGGGCTGGGTGGAGCACGACGCCATGGAGATCTGGTCCTCCCAGTACGCGGTGATGATGGAGGTCATCGCCCAGTCCGGCGTAGACCCCGCCCACATCGCCGCCATCGGCATCACCAACCAGCGGGAGACCACCATTTTGTGGGACAAGGCCACCGGCCGCCCCATCTGCAACGCCATCGTGTGGCAGTGCCGCCGCACCGCCGGCATTGTGGATCAGCTGATGGCTGACGGGCTGGGGGACCACATCCGCAAAACCACCGGTCTGATCCCCGATGCCTACTTCTCCGCCACCAAGATCAAATGGATGCTGGATCATGTGGAGGGAGCCCGGGAGAAGGCCCGCCGGGGCGAGATTCTCTTCGGTACGGTGGACACCTGGC
The DNA here is from genome assembly GCF_002161085.1 of Flavonifractor sp. An112. Lineage (GTDB taxonomy): Bacteria > Bacillota > Clostridia > Oscillospirales > Oscillospiraceae > Flavonifractor > Flavonifractor avicola. The sequence goes on from NZ_NFLU01000002.1 coordinate 86,946, forward strand.
TGCTGTGGAAGCTCACCGGCGGGGCAGTCCACGTCACCGACGTGACCAACGCCTCCCGCACCATGCTCTACGATATCCATAAGCTGTGCTGGGACGACACCCTGCTCCACGCCCTGGATATTCCCAAGGCCATGCTGCCCGAAGTGCGCTCCTCCAGCGAGATCTACGGCTATACCGAAATCCAGGGCGTCAAGGTGCCCATCGCCGGTATTGCTGGCGACCAGCAGGCCGCTCTGTTCGGTCAGACCTGCTTTGAGCCCGGCGACGCCAAAAACACCTACGGCACCGGCTGTTTTCTGCTGATGAACACCGGCTCGGTCCCCTGTGAGAGCCGCAACGGCCTTATCACCACCATTGCCGTGGGCCGGGACGGCGGCGTCCAATACGCTCTGGAGGGCTCCGTCTTTGTGGGCGGAGCGGTGATCCAGTGGCTGCGGGACGAGATGCGTTTCTTCACCGAGAGCCGAGACGCGGAGTATTACGCCCAGAAGGTCGCTGACAACGGCGGGGTGTACCTGGTGCCCGCCTTCACCGGCCTGGGTGCCCCCTACTGGGATATGTACGCCCGGGGCACTCTGGTGGGCTTGACCCGCGGCACCCGCCGGGAGCACATCATCCGGGCCGCCCAGGAATCCATTGCCTACCAGGTAGCCGATCTGGTTCACGCCATGGAGTCAGACACCGGCGTACCTCTCACCCAGCTGAAGGCCGATGGCGGCGCCAGCCGAGACCAGTTCCTGATGCAGTTCCAAGCCGATATCATTGATCGTGAGGTGCGCCGTCCCGCCATCCGGGAGACCACCGCCCTGGGCGCGGCCTACCTGGCCGGTCTGGCTGCCCATGTGTGGCAGGACACCGACGAGATTCGCCACCTGTGGATGTGCGATACCGCCTTTGAACCCCGTATGACCGCCCCGGAGCGGGAGCGGCTGCTGGCCGGCTGGCACAAGGCAGTGGGCCGCAGCCGGGACTGGAGCCGCTGAAATCTCCTATTTTAAAAAGAAAAACGTCCGGCCATGCTGTTGATTTACAGCATGGCCGGACATTTTTTATATTTAGGCTTGAGACAACTGACGGCTCTTCAGCAATGCCTGCACCGGTGCTCCGATCAGGCGGCCAAACAGCCTTGCAATGGTCCCCACCAGCAGAGCGGAAATGAAGGTACCCTCCCGAACTCCGGTCAGGGTATGGAACAGCAGCAGCCCCAGCACCGCCGCCGTGGCCGCCATAGTCACATCCACCGCTACCTTGGTCTTTCCAAAGTTGGTGTTCCAGCGAGTGGAGATGGCCTTTACTGTACACTCGCCCGGCAGCATGACCACATTGGCCGCCACCTCAATGAACACACCAAAACCCAGCACCAGGCAGCCCAGCAGCAGCGAGCAGACTTTAGCGGGATAGGTCTGGGGGTCCACAAACCAGAACAGCGCCATGGACAGGTCGATGAATACAGAAAAGATAGGGATCACCGGCAGCTGAAGCAAAAACTGCTTGGGAAAACGCTTCCCCAGGATAATCAGCTGAATGGCAATCAACAGCAGGCTGAAAAACAGGGTAAACATCCCCAGTGACAGGGGAAACCGAATGCTCAGCACATAGGGGACGCTGGTAATGGGCGACGTGCCCAGGTTGGCTCTGGTGGCCAGGGCGATCCCCAGAGAATTGACGAACAGTCCGAATAAAAACAACACATATCTCCGGACCAGCTCTGCTTTGCTCACTGCAAACCCTCCATATCGGTCATATTCGCGCACACCTTGTAGAGGCAGTCCAGCAGTTGAGCCCGCTGTTCCTCGCTCAGTCCAGCCTGTACTACCTCCGACTGCCGCTCCATGGTCTGGCGCACCTCTCTCTGTTTGGCCCATCCCTGCTCTGTCAGATAGACGTGGAGGGACCGCCGGTTGCCATCCTCATTGCAGCGCCGGATCAGGCCCTTTTCCTCCATGCGATTGAGCAACCCTGTCAGCGTGGCCGGGTCGATCTGGCATCCGGCCGCAATCGCCTTCTGTACGCTGCCGTCGTGGCGGCCCAAGTAGTCCAGCACTTTGGGCTGGCCGGCCGTCAGGCCAGACCCGTTCAGTTCCGCCATCACGCTACGCTGAAACAGCGATTGCGTCGCCATCAACAGATAGTGGAAGCTGCGGTCCATATGGCTCCTCCCCCAAACAGTTTTGTTCCAAACAATTTGTATACAAATATTTTAGCGCGATTTCCTTTTGCTGTCAACCATGCACCTTGGACAAAAGGAGCGCTCACGTTGAGACATTTTTGTGTGCTCTGCCTGCAAAAAAACGCTTACGAAAGCCTTTTAAAAATGCTAAAATGAACCTATAATAGGCAGTCGCAGTGAAGGAAAGTAACGAGACGGGCGTTTCGTTGCTTTCCTTTTTTGTTGCTGTCCAAACTGTTTGGAGAGGAGACCCCAAATGCCTAAAACAAAACTGCAAAATGTGATCTTTACCATTATCATGGCCGTTATCATGGTATACGGTATGATCGTCTACAACGTAGCTCTCAATACCGGCGGCGTTACCAATCAGACCTTCCTGCTGGCCCTTCATGAGCTGCCCATCATGGCGCCCATCGCCTTCCTGCTGGAGTTCTTTGTGGTAGAAAAGCTGGCCACCAGACTGGCCTTTTCCTTCATGCGGCCCACCGACCGCCCTCAGTTCATTACCTACGCCATCTCCACCATGATCGTGTGCATCATGTGCCCCACCATGAGCCTGATTGCCACCCTGCTGTTCAAGGAGCCCAGCTTCGGCGCCTGGGTCCACACCTTCGGCTGCAATATGCCCATGGCACTGATTTGGCAGCTGCTCTACTGCGGTCCTCTGGTCCGGTTGATCTTCCGCACCCTGTTCCGCCGTCAGCTGGCCAAGGCCTGACCCTTTCATCTCCTGCACTAAAAATGCCCTGTGGGCGCCTTTATCTCGGCGCCCACAGGGCATTTCTATCCGGTATTCAATTTTCCAGGTTGTCCCCCGCCTGATCCACTTTGGCTCCCAGGGACGCAATCATTTTGGTGAGCCAAGCCGGTATCGGAGCCCCCAGGGCACCGGCGTTCTCGATGATGGAGCCCGCCTCGGTGAGGATGTACCAGATCACCACCAGGGGGCAGAGGAGCACCGTGTAGGTGAATGGCAGCTCCACCCCGGGGACGTTGCCCAACAAGCGGCCAATGACCGTGTCCAGGATAGCCGCCACAATGACGGCCACCACACTGCCCAGCTTGTGCCAGATGCCGTCCCGGGCGGTCTTGCTGGACCACTCCCCCGCCCGCAGGGCGGCGGCGGAGCCGGTGGCGTAGTCGATGAGCATACAACCCACCCATGCCACCACCACCCAGCCAAACCAGCCCCATAGGGCGGTGAGGGCGGCACAGAAGGCAGCCACCGCCGCTTTGAAGGAATTGATGTGCTCCATGTCAGGCTCCTTTCTCCGGCAGCAGCCCAAGCCGGTCCAGCACCACGGCGGCCTCCTGCCGGGTCAGCCCGTCCCGGGGACGGGTGCCGTCGAAGATGCCGGCGGCAGCTGCCTTGCTCCATGCCTCCCTGGCCCAGCTGTCCGGCTCATTGGGCTGTCCGCTCTCCTGGTCCGGCTCCTTGACCTCCAGGCCCAGATAGTCGCAGATTCCGGCACAGGTGGCCTGGGCCAGCTTATCCCGGTAGGCGGCGTCCTTCAGCAGGGCCAGGTCCTGGGCGTTGGTGTGGAAGCCGTATTCCAGCAGCACCGCCGGGGCGGTGGTGGAGGCCAGCACCGTGTACAACTCATGGGCCAGCCCGCTCCCCCACAGCACCACACCGGCGGCATGGACGCGGTTGATGATGGCGGCTGCCAGACGGTTCCGTGCCGCCGTCTCCGGGGGTGCAGAGGTGAATGCCACAAAGCCACGGGCAGAACTCCCGGCAGCGTTGGAGTGGAGGGAAACGAACAGGTCTGCCCCCGCCCGGTTGCTCACCGAGGCCCGGGCGCTGAGACCGGGATAGTCGCGCTCCTGCTCACGGGTGCCTACCACGGTAATACCCTGTGCCTCCAGCAGAGGTCGCAGGCGGGTGTACAAGTCCCAGGTAAATTCACATTCCCTGTAGCTCCCGTCCGGGGCGCCGTTGACACACCCCGGCCCATGGCCCGGGTCCAGGCATACAATGGATTTGCTCATAGATTTATCCTCCTTATCTGACGGAGTCTCCACCGTCTTTTTTATCCATACACATATCAAATCACCTATAGCAACAGCTCATAGGTCCAGCCAGCATTGCACCGTCAACGGGAATACACCGGTTATCAAACGGAATCATAGTATCACCTCCTACCCATAGGCGCATAGGGCCGGATGATGTACGTTCTCATACACCGATGCAAAGAATTTCTTTGTATACCACAAACTATCTGTCAAAAGATCCTCTTTTTTACATTTCATAGAAAAAAATCCTCGAGCCGTAACGGCTCGAGGATTTTACTAATCCATATATGACTAAAAAAAGAAGGACACGCTTAAGCGTGTCCTTCTTCTTGGAACATCGCAACACTATAGATGCCACGGCCTTCGCCCACTCGCAAGCGTCCTGCCGATTATATTTTTACTCCATAGGAGATAGGTCTTCGCTATGAGCCTCCAGAGCTTCGATTCGGTGATCTTGAGTCAGGATCTCCATCTGGCTTATAGCGATGGCATTGAGTTTTGTCAGCCGTTCGGCCTGAGACATCCCCTCATTGATGAACACCGCATTCAGGTTCTCCAGATTGGACAGGCAGACCAGCTGAGAGACATTGGCGTAGTCACGGATATTCCCTTTCAGATCGGGATGGCTGTCCCGCCACTGCTTTGCGGTCATACCGAACAGAGCCATATTCAAGACATCGGCTTCACTGGCATACACCATGGAAATCTGCTTTGCGGAAAGCTCCGGTGGAATCAGATTCTCCTTGATGGCATCTGTATGGATTCGATAGTTGATCTTGGCCAGATTTCGCTTGATGTCCCAGCCAAGCTGTTTCATTTCCTCGGTCTTGAGCCGCTCAAATTCCTTGATCAGATAGATTTTGAACTCAGGGCTGATCCACATGCCGAACTCAAAGGCAATGTCTTTGTAGGCATATGTACCGCCATATCTTCCGGCCTTTGCCCGCAGTCCAATTGCATGGGTCTTTTCAACCCACTCTTTGACGCTGAGCTTGTAGCTGTTCAAACCAGCCTGGCTTCTAATTACGGCGAATTCGCCATAATTAAAATCCGGGTTGTGGATCTGTTCCCATATCCCGAGAAATTCAACTGTGTTTCGGTTTCGCAGCCAGTCGGAGATGAAAAAGTCTCCGTCTTTCGCCCTGAGCATAAAATGCACCCACCGTGCGGTGAGTGCATACGAAGAGAAATATTTGCCGAGCTTTAGCGGTATATAGTGAGTAAGGACAAATGGTGTCGAATAAAAAAGAACCGCAACCCCTTGAAGGATTGCGGTATGTAATGTTGCTCTTTTTTCCCTGACCCCCGGCGGGTGTTCATTGCTCCCTATACGATTTCCTGCCATATTCTCCCCTTGCGGGGATAACAGACAAAAAGTGCGTTTCCCCTCACCGTTTCGATGGGGGTATTATAATAGGGAATTTTTAGGGGTTTCTTAGAAATCGCTTAGGTTTTAGGCAGTTTTGCTGAAATTTGAAGATTATCCGCTTTTTGTATTATTATATATTCATATTGTCTAAAAAGCACAAGCCAAAACTGTGCATTATATATGTGCAATTAGTCCGACAAGACTTTCTATATCTTATTTTTCTATTCTACCAAGGGTACACTAAACTTGTCAACATATTTCTTGTGGTCGGAGGGTTGGCAAGTGGAATATGGAACGATTCGGATTAAGCTGGACGAGCTGTTGAAGGCATCTGGTCTTAGCAAGAATATGCTGAGCCATCGAGCTGAGATGCAGCGGACCCAGATCAACAATTATTGTAAAAACCAAATTACTCGTTTAGATATAGATGTCCTCGCAAGGCTTTGTACGGTGTTGAATTGTGGGATCGGCGATCTATTAGAATTTATACCACCAGAAAAGATAGAAAAATGAGGCTCGCAGGAGGCATAGCAATACTTTTCCAGCATATTGGACGGTCGGCATTTCAAATGGGAACGGCAAATTAATTATAAACGCAGTTGCAAATTCTGAAGCTCATTTTCTATTGGTTATCACCGAGAGTCTTTGCAAAATCACCGCAATACAACAAAAAAGAACCGGTCGAGATCTCGTGCATGAAATCTCGACCGGTTTTCTGTTATTGGGGAATTAACTTAGTATTACTTCGACTCTTTGCGGAAGCACATGAACCAGTCCAGGCAATACTGATTCTCGCTCTGGTTGTCCATCCGCTCCTTGGCTACGCCGCAGCTGCCAGCGGTGGGTACGATGACATCATCGCCGGGTCGCCAGTCGGCCGGGGTGGCGCAGGCGTCGGCGTCCGCTTTCTGGAGCGCCAGGATGATACGCTTGATCTCGTCAAAGTTGCGGCCCGTGGACAGCGGATAGTACAGGATGGTTCGCACCACGCCGTTGGGGTCGATGACAAACACCGCCCGTACCGCCTGGGTGTTGGACTGTCCCGGCTGGATCATGCCGTACTTGTTGGCCACCTCCATGCGGATATCCTCGATGAGGGGGAAGGTCACATTGATGTGCTTCTTACCGTTCCACTCCAGCTCCTGGATCTTCCGCAGCCAGGCAATGTGGGAATAGATGGAGTCCACCGAAAGCCCAACCAGCTCAGTATTGAGAGCCTTGAACTCGTCGATCATGGAGCCGAAGGTCATAAACTCCGTGGTGCAGACCGGGGTGAAATCCGCAGGATGGGAGAAGAGGATCACCCATTTGCCGGCGTAATCCTCCGGGAATTTGATAGGGCCCTGGGTGGTGACAGCCTCGAAGGACGGGGCCTTGTCGCCAATAAGAGGCATTCTGTTTTCCTGATCCATGGTAAGCGCTCCTTTCGTTAGTAGTCAAGTTCAATGAAAACGATATATGAGTTCTTTGGAGAAAGGCCGTAATACTCCATCTGAAACAGCGTTAACCCAGCAGCTCGCTCTCCAGATCCTGCAGCATAATGTCCAGTGCGGAGATACCACCCTCGGCGGTGTACCACACGGCGGGGTGAGCCAGATAGACGATGTTGCCGTTCTTGTAGGCATCAGTTCCCATCACCAACTCGTTTTCCATGATCTCCTGGGCCAGCTTTGCCCCGTCGGTGCCGATGGCGGCATCACGATCCAGAACGAAGATATAGTCGGGTGCCTTCTCCACAATGAACTCAAAAGATGCCTCGTTGCCATGGGTGGAGGTGTCGATGTTGGCGTCCACGCCAATATTTTCGAAACCAATTTCGCGTCCAATCATGGAGCAGCGGCCGTCATTGCCCAGCACATTGTAGCTGCCGCTGGTGACCAGTCCCACGATGGCGGTCTTGCCAGCGGCAAATTCGGACAGGGCGGTGATCCGGGCGTCAAAATTGGCCATCAGCTCATCCACCTTGTCCTCCAGACCAAACATGGAGGCAATGGTGGTAGCGTTCTGCCGCACGCTTTCCACTACGCCAAGCTCGGTATCAGTGGCCAAGTAGACCACAGGAGCAATCTCGCTGAGGGCGTCGTAGCTGGAGGCCAGACGGCCACCGATAAAGATGACATCCGGCTCGCAGGCCATGACAGCTTCCAGATCGGCTTCCTTGATGGTGCCCAGGTTGGCAATGTCGTCGTTGATGTAATCCTGGAGGTATTCAAGGCTGGTATCGGCGGTGCCCACTACCCGGTCACCCACACCCAGGGCGTCCAGAATGTCCAGGGAAGCCATGTCCAGAATGGCGATACGCTGAGGATCATACGGCACCTCCAGCTCCGCCGCCTCCTTGTTGGCATTGAGGCTGGTAATGGTCACAGACTCAGGGGTCTCGTTGTTCTGGGTTTCCTCACTGGACTGGCTGCTGCCGGGCGAGGAGGTATTCTCGGAAGAATCGCCGCCGTTCTGCGCAGAGCAGGCCATGAGGCTCAGGGCCATCACACCGGCCAGGGCAAGAGAAAGCATCTTTTTCATGTTCATTTTTGGTTACTCCTTTTCTAAAAAGTACTGAAAATAAGGGTCAATAGTAGATGGACAGAGGCTTGCCCGCAATGGTCAGAATCTCGAAGTCCACCTGATAGATCTGGGACAGGTTCTCTTTCGTCATCACCTCCTCCACAGTGCCGAACTTGGCGATTTTTCCGTCCTTGAAGGCACAGATGTAATCAGAATAGAATGCCGCATAATTGATCTCATGCAGCACCAAAATCACCGTCTTCCCCAGCTCGTCGCAGAGGCGGCGGACGATTTTCATCATATTGGTGGCGTGGTAGATATCCAGATTGTTGGTGGGCTCATCCAGCAGCACATACTCCGTGTCCTGGGCGATGACCATGGCGATCATGGCCCGCTGCCGCTGGCCGCCGGAGAGCTCGTCGATGAAGCGATCCTGGAACTCCTCCAGTTCCATGTAGTGAATAGCTCGGTCGATAATCTTCTGATCCTCTGGGGTGACCCGGTTGCCTGAATACGGAAAGCGCCCGAAGGTCACCAGCTCCCGCACAGTCAGCTTCATCTGGATGTTATTGGACTGGGTCAGGATGGCAAGACGCTTGGAGAGCTCCTTACTTTTCCATTTGCCAATGTCCTTGCCCTCAAAGTCTACCAGTCCGCTGTCGTGGGCGATCAGTCAGGAGATCATGCCCATGACGGTGGACTTGCCCGCGCCGTTGGGGCCGATCAGGGAAATCACCTTACCCTTGGGAATGGCGAAGCTCACGCCGTCCACCACGGTTTTCCCGTCATACTGTTTTGTCAATTCCTGTACACGCATGGTCACACCTTCTTTCTTGTCAGGAGGAGGTAGAGGAAGTAAAGGCCGCCGCCCACGGTGATGAACACGCTCACCGGCACGGAGTAGGAATACACATGCTCGACGATGAGCTGCCCGCCCACCAGCACGATCATGCCGAACAGGGCCGAGCCCAGCACCAGCTGGGTGTGGCGGAAGGTCTTGAGCAGCTGCCGGGACAGGTTGGCGATGATGAGCCCCAAAAAGGAGATGGGCCCCACCATGGCGGTGGCCACGGCGATGCAGAGGGTCACGCCGAGCAGCAGGCGGCGGATGCAGCGGTCGTAGTCCACGCCGAGGTTGATGGCCTGCTCCTTGCCTAAGGTCAGCACATCCAGCAGGGCCAGTTCCTTGCGCAGAGCGAAGATGACGCCTGCCAGAAGAATCAGGGAAAAGACGATGATCTCGGAATTGATGTTGCTGAAGCTTGCCACCAGAGTATTCAGCAGGTTGTCGTACTCATTGGGGTCCATGACCCGTGTAAGAGTAGTCTGAATGCTGCTGAAAAACGAAGTTAGTACTGTGCCCACCAACAGCACATACAGCACATTGTGCTTGGTCTTTTTGAAGATCCAGCTGTAGATAATGGTAGCGGTAATGCCCATGAGCACCACATCCACCGCGAAGGACAGGTTGGCATTGGAGGCCACCACGCTGGCAGATCCAAGAAAGAACACCACCGCCGTGTGGATGAGGGTATAGAGGGAATTCATCCCCAGCAGGCAGGGAGTCACGATGGTGTTGTTGATGATGGACTGGAACACGATGGAGGCTCCGCCAATGGCAAAGGCCGTGATCAGCATGACGATGAGCTTGGGAGTTCGGATCTTCATGGCGTAGGCCAGCAGCTTGGGATTAGAGAAATTCACTTCAACCAGCATATAGCCCGCCGCGCAGAGCAAAACCAGAAAGGCCAAAATCAGGAGTTTGCGCCGGTTGGCGCGTATGGCAGCCGTGTTCACTGGTCTGCACCTCCCTTCAGGTTGGGCATGGTGGAGCAGCAGCTTGTTCCGGCGCCGCCCAGACGGATGGCCTTGCGGCCATGCTTGAGCCGGTAAAACAGCAGGGCGATGAAAATGAGGCTTCCCAGGATGCCCACGATCAGTTCGATGGGCAGCTCGTAGGGGGCGATCACCACCCGGCCGATCATGTCGCACACCAGCACGAAGATTGCGCCAAACAGGGCGGTGTCCACCAGCGTGCCCCGAATCTTGTCGCCCTTGTACATGGCTACCACATTGGGCACGATCAGGCCGATGTAGGAGATGGAGCCGACCACCACCACGATGGAGGCAGTGATCATGGCGGCAATGGTGAGGCCGGAGAAGAGCACCAGATTGTACGGGACCCCCAGGTTCTTGGAAAAATCCTTGCCCAGCCCCACGATGTTGAAGTGGTTGGCAAAGAAAAAGGCCAGAATGACCAGCGGCACCGTCAGCCAGACGATCTCATACCGGCCCTTCAGCACCAGGGAAAAGTGGCCCACCAGCCAGGAGGACAGGGCCTGGGTCATCTCGTACTTGTACGCCAGATAGTTGGTAATGCCGCCGATGACATTGCCGAACATAATGCCCACCAACGGAACCATAACCACATCCTTGAACTGGATGCGCTGAATGAACCAAACGAAGATCCAAGTGCCCAGAATTGCTGTGGCAAAGGCGAAGATGGCACGGCTCCACAGGGTGGAGGCCGGCATAAACAGGAGCGCCAGCAAGATGCCGAACTGGGCCGAGGAGATGGTGGCCCCGGTGGTTGGGGACACGAATTTGTTGCTGCACAGCTGCTGCATGATGAGCCCCGCCACGCTCATGCCAATGCCGGTACACAAAATGGCCAGCAGACGGGGCAGCCGGGAGATGATGAAAATCTCCAGCTGCTCAAAATTGCCCGCCAGAAGCTCGCCCGGCGTCAGATCGATCACGCCTACAAACAGTGAGCAGCAGGACAAGACAAGCAACAGAGCCAAGAGAACTATGGTAGAACGATACGGTCTGATACAATCCTCCCCTTTCTTTCATGCGGTTAGCTATGGCTAACTTCTTTGCGAAAAAAGATGCGCAGCGGCGATTGGACTTACCATGCATCACGCACTGCGCATCGTGGGCTTATTATAGCACACGGAGTTAGTCATGTGCAACCACGCAAAAAGCACAAGCTACCAAGCGGAAAGGATTCTTTTTTATCCATTCTGCAAATTGTTGCCCCGAGTGGACTGCGTCTGAGTAGTCAGCCGGCTCATGCTCCGCAAGCTGACGCCCAGGGTGGAGAAATTGTGCAGCGTGGCGGAGGTGGCTGGCGGCAGGACTCCGGCTACGCCCAGAGCGATCAGGGCGCCGTTGAAGCCGATGACGAAGCGGTAGTTGGAATGGATGCGCGCCATCAGCGCCATGGCGATCCGACGCAGCTCTACAATCTCCCAGAGGCTGTCGGCGGCAATGGTGATGTCCGCGATCTCCCGGGCGATGGCGGCGCCGTCGCTGATGGCGATGCCCGCGTCCGCCTCGGACAAGGCCGGCGAGTCGTTGATGCCGTCGCCTACCATCAACACGGTGTGTCCCTCCCGGCGAAGCCTTGCCACATACTCCGCCTTGTCCGCCGGCAGGACTCCGGCGCGGAAGTCATCCACTCCTACCTGGGCGGCAATGGCTGCGGCGGTGCGGTAACTGTCGCCGGTGAGCATAACGGTGCTGGTAATCCCCAAGGTACGGAGGGCAGAGAGGGCTTCCTTTGCCTCCTCCCGCAGCGGGTCGGAGATGCAGATCACGGCGGCCAGCTGTCCGCCTACGGCCAGATACAGGTGAGAATACTCCGGCGGCAGGGCGTCAAAGCGCTCCTGTTCGCCTTCTGGAATGACGCAACCCTCATCCTCAAAGACAAAGTGGGCGCTACCGATGAGGACTCGCTCCTCATCGACGGTGCTTGCGATGCCGTGAGCCACCAGATACTCCACCTAAAGAATGGTACTCCTCATGTTGCAAACTACGAAGCTTGGCTTCCTCCGCAATAGTTCTGGCACAAACAACGCCGCCTGCGCTTGGAGGCTGGGATGGACTCTCCGGTGAGGGGACGCCAAATTGACGGTGCCCTCACCTTTTAGTACCACTCAGTCCACGGGGATAATGCCGCTTCCCCGGACCACCATGGCATCTACCGGCTGGATTGGGGCATGGGGAGCAGCACCCATCCTGAGCTGTGCTCCACCAGACACAATCCATATTCAGGGACATACATCGGGTCAAATCAACAACAGGTTTTTTCCTTCACCACTCCTCCGGTGCTTTTTCTACAGCCTCGGTCGATAAAAACAAAAGAGGCTTCTATAAACTGCCTGCACGGACAAAGGGTATGATTCTGGGGTTTATTTCAGGTAATAGAGGAAGGAGTTTAGGCGGGACCAGGCGCTCTCGTCCCAATCACTGTCCATGGCAAGATGTAAGTGGGGGATTCCACCCATTTCACCAGTCATATCCAACAGTGTTGCTGTGTTTTCATACCGGGGAGCCAGCGTCAGCACACCAGCCGATGTTCGGCCAAGTTCCCGTGCCTTGGCCAAACGGTACCGACCGTTGGCTCCGGCAAATCTCGGCAGCAGCTGATCCGCTGCAGTACGCATCCCCTCCGGATCTTTGGAGAAGCTGCTTCTCGCCCCCAATAGGCGCCCCAGTTCTGTCATTTGATCCGTCCAGGAAGCGGCTATGACACTTCCGGAATTTCGCCAGAGAAACCAGAGGTACTCGCTCAGGGGGGCACGATACAGAGGCCGGCCCTGCCTTTCCAGCGTTCCCAGCACCCCGTCGTTTAGAGCAAACAGCGTAAGGGGTTCTCCCACCGCGGCAAGAGGCTGGCTTTTGACAGGGATGCTTCCGATTTGCGCCGCCAACGTGCTCAGGCTGTCCCAATTTGGAATGTCGTCTGGACTTAGTGCGCTGCGCTGCTCAGGCGGGGCGCACAGTATGAGATCTCCTGCCAACACGGCTCGGAACAACAGGTCTGGATCTGGGATGTTCTCCGGCAAAGTTTCCAGTTCCGGGGAAACCAGTGTTACCCGCTCCAGTCCCCGGTTGGCAAGCACTGCCTCCACCGCCCACGGGTACTGGCCGTCGGCCTCCGCGCCTTGAGTGGAGGGAATCAGCATCTGAAAGGAATCGGATTCCTTCTCCGCTGCGTTCAGAATACCATCCAGTAATGCGGGGAAGGGAAGGTACTCTTTGGAACTGGTCTCCCCCCGGCCCAAAACCAGGGAAGTGCCGCCCAGAGGCATGGGATGGGTTTCCACATTCCATACCATTTCAGCATATTTCCTAAGATATGTGGTAAACGGCGGCAGATCCAAAACATATAAAGGGCCGTGGTTTGATTCTGGGATATCAACGACTTTGGTAGAGCAGTGTTCCACAGCTGTGAGCTTAAAGTGATCCGGCAGTGGCTGAGAGGAACGGCTTTCCAGACTCTGGAGAAATGCCTCGATGCGAGTAATAACGCCTACTGGTGAGAAGTGCTCATCCACTTCGATGTGCAGATAGGGTTTTTCGCCCATCTCCTTCCGGAACAGATAGGAGAGCATCGTATCCGGTCCGCAGCCGTGATTGGTGAGATAGACGGCGTACAGATTGGGGTGATGGGCCACGAGTTTCGCCCCGGAGAGGATGTGTTGTCCGAAGGGCCAGTACAGATTGGGGTAGTCCGCTGACAGATCCAGGTCGTGAGCAGGTAAATGGGAGAGAGTAATTACCTTGTGCCCCCGTTCCAGCAGCAGACGAGGGATTCCCATATTCAGCACCGGATCGGAAAGACCGTAGTTCCGGGTGATCAGTACAAGTACTTTGTCCTCAGGATTCAGAGAGGAAAGCAGTTCACGACCCTGCCGCTCTACTGCTGCTGTATGCCGGCGTACCGCTTGGGCTCCGGCCATCAGGGCAGGCAGACACCGCAGTTTGGGGATGCCAAGCTGTTTTCCAAGGCCCAGCATAGCTGATGCCATCGCTTCCTGCCCAAAGTCCAGATCGAACACAGGGTTGAGCAACTCAATGCCCTGCTCTGCCAGACGAAGGGCACGGGCGGCCAACTGAGGTGCGGTCTGCATATAGACACAGCCGTAGTTGTGCTCAACCTTGGAGGTCTCATGCCTCATGGTATGGATGGAGGGGAGAAAGATATAGTCAACACCGCGCTCTGCCAACCAGGCCATATGACCATGGATCAGCTTTACCGGGTAACAGGTCTCCGCCTGGGCTGTCTGTTGGGAGAGGCGTATGATCTCCTCGTTGGTAGACGGCGAGAGCAGTACATTGAATCCCAACTGCCGGAAGAAGGCATTTGCCATAGGAAAGAACTTGTGGATCATCAGGGCAAAAGGTACACCCACCGTTTTCCTTCCGGGGACAGGTGTTGGATCATAACCTTCCAACAGCAACCGTGGGCCACGCTGGTAAAAGGCGATGTTGCGTTGAATCTCCGCGGACAGGGCGACCTCCGCTTCCGGCTGCCTGTCGAACCCATGGAAGCGGGTAGGGCCTTTCTTGGATTCCAGTGCCAGCAGAGCGGCGCCGTATGCTCCACTGATGGAGAAGCAGGGAGAGACTGTGAGCCGATCTCCAAATTCCTGGCGGAAAGCGGCCACGATGCCGGGGTTATAGGCCACACCGCCCTGGAGCACAATATGGCGTCCTACTGGCTTGCTCCCAACTACTTTGTGGAGATAATTTCGGACAATGGACTGGCACAAACCGGCTGCGACCTCTGCCTGGGTGGCTCCCTGTGCCTGGGCAGATAGGATAGCGGTCTCGATAAACACGGTGCATCGCTCTCCCAATTCCACAGGGGCCTTTGCAGTAAGTGCCAGGCGGCCGAAGTCCTTCAAAGGGATGTTCATGCGTGCGGCCTGCTCCTCCACAAAGGAGCCGGTTCCGGCAGCACAGATTTTGTTCATTTGAAAGTCTGCAACCTGCCCATTCTGAAGGGAGATGTATTTAGAATCTTGACCGCCGATCTCAAAGACGGTATCTGCTTTGGGCATACATTGGATGGCAGCTCTTGCCTGGGCTGTAATCTCATCTCGCACGGCATCCGCACCGATGAGCCGGCCGATCCGCTCTCGTCCGGAGCCAGTGACGCCAACTGCCAGAAGGGGAATCCGCCCAAAACGGGAGCGGATATTCTCCAGGCCCTTTCGCACCGCAGCCTCCGGGTCTCCGGCGGTGCGAAGATACTGGAAGTCCACCAGTTCTCCGAATTGATCCGTGAGAACCAGGTCTGTGCTGGTAGAACCTACATCAATGCCCAAAGCGCAGCCCTGTGGTGGGATATGGCCGGAAACAGGCGGATCAGATACAAAAACCTTGGGATCAGGCCCCAGTGGCTGACGACGGTGCAGCCGGTCTTCCGTGTTTGAATCCTGCCCACACAGAGAGGCCAGTAGTTCTCCCATGGAACAGGTGCCTGCCTCCTGAGCAGCCAGCGCAGCCCCGGCGGCGCCGGCGTAGAGGAAATTCTTCGGTAAAATCAATTCTTCTTCCGTGAGACCAAAAACATCCCGAATAGCCCGAAGAACCCCCGCATTGTAGCCAACTCCGCCACATAAAGCCACAGGTTTCTCCACAGGAAGTCCCCGCACGATAACCGCTTTATAGTTGCGGACCATTGCGTAGCAGAGCCCCAGCAGAATGTCAGGAGTAGGCACCCCCTCCTGCTGTCGGTGAATGATATCCGTTTTAGCAAAGACAGCACAGCGGCCGGAGAGGCGGGGGATGGAGCGAGCCTTTGCTACCAGTTCGGAATAATCCTCGATCCGCAAGCCCAGCCGGGACATTTGGTCCTCAAAAAAGGAGCCGGTGCCCCCGGCACAGTGCTCATTCACTGCAAATCTGGGAGGAGTACCACGATCCAGCTCTGTGAGGAAACGAGCACTTTGACTGCCAATTTCGATGGCAGATTTCACTTCCGGCGCCAGCAGACGGATACCGCGATGGATGGCAGGAATATCGCCCAGAGTCGAGAGTCCGGGGCAGGCATCTGAAAGTCGATCTCCTGCGCTTCCGGTGAGCATTACCGGATAGCCGCAAGCATTGCTATCCGCCTGCAGTAGTTCGCCGAGAAGTGCCCGAACTGTTTGAACTGCGGCACCATGATGCGCGGAGGATTTGAACCACAAAAGCTCCCTCTCCTGTGAGAGCATAGCCAGTTTGACAGTAGCAGTTCCGCAATCTAAACCGATCCCATTCATAGACAGCCTCCTTACATTGACATTTCATTGTCTAAGCAGTATAATAATGGTTAGTTATTGCTAACTATAAAGAAGCTTTTTGTTTTTGTCGGTTGCCACAGCAACACGGAGGGATCTCATGGGTTCGATTTTTGCGGCGATGCGCCGTTGCCAGCTGTTCGACGGTATTCCGGAAGAAAAGTATCAGAATGTTCTTAACTGCCTGCATGGAGAAGTGCGGGCAATTCCAAAGGACACAATTCTGCTGCGGATCGGTGATTGCCAAAAGCGCCCCGGCGTTGTTATGTCTGGCACCTTAAGGATCTCACTTTACAGCGAGGACGGAAATCTACTAACCATTGATCGCCTGAGTAGGGGGCGCGTGTTTGGGGAGACATTGGTCTGCTCCATGTCCCAAGACAGCCCCATTCAAATTGATGCCCTTAACGATACAGAGGTGCTCTATCTGGACTTTGACCCTTTGTTGCTGCAGCAAGAGAACGGGTGTCCATACCGGATGCGGGTAACCGCCAATTTGTTGCAGGAAATGGGAAGAGGAGCTTTATTCCTCAACCAGAAAATGCGTATTTTGGCACAGAACCGGCTTCGCAATCGGATTAAGGTCTATCTTCAAGGTTTGCCAGTTGCCTCCAATGGTGAGATACGCTTGGAGATGGGACGTGGAGAGATGGCGGACTATCTGTGTGTAGATCGCAGCGCCCTCTCCCGGGAACTGGGCCGAATGCAGAAAGAGGGTATTCTTACTTATCAGGGACAGGTTATTCAAATTTTGGACAGTAAGTTTTTAACCGCATAGACAGAAAAATCAGGGCTATCCGTTGCCATAGCAACGGACGGTCCTGTTGTTTTATGTAATAATCCCGCTTGTGGTTAGCTATGTCTAACCACAAGCGGGATTATATTGATTCAGATTGGAGGATCTCAAATGAAACGCACTCTTGCTTCCATCCTGGCTTCTGCTATGATGCTCTTTGCCCTGGCCGGTTGTGCCGGGGGCAATGCGCCTGCGGACAGCACCAACCAAAACGACACAGCAGAGGAATCCAGCCAGGCCGCCGAACCGATTACCATCTCTGTAGGCGTGCCCACTGCCCCGCCTGCTCTGCCGGTTCTTCACATGATGGAGGAGCAGCTGCTGGGGGAGAATGTGACAATTGACCTGAATGTGTGGAATACCCCGGAAGAACTTCTGGCTATGGTCCAGGGCGGAGAACATGACCTGTACGCATTTCCCCTGACCGTGATATCCACCCTCTATAATAAGGGACTTGATGTACGTCTGATGAATGTGAACACCTGGGGCGTTACGTACTTTATGACCACCGATCCGAATTTCACAACCTGGAGCGACCTGGAGGGCAAGACGGTATATATTCCGCTTCAGTCCTCTCCTCCAGATGCGCTCACCCAGTATTTTATGAGTGAGGCCGGCCTGACGGTGGGTGAAAATGTCCAGGTGGTCTACGCCAGTACTGCAGAAGTAGCCGCCCTTTTGGCCTCCGGGGAGGCGGAATACGCCACCTTGATCGAGCCCCAGGTTACTTCCGCCATGGTACAGAATGAGAATGTGCGCCGGGCACTCAGCTTTGAAACCGAGTGGCAGCGATCCACCGGCACCGATACCATGATCCCCAACGCGGGCTTCGGCACCACCCAGACATTCCTGGACGAGAACCCTGAGCTGGCCGCCCAGTTCCAGGCCGCCTATAAGGAGAGCGTGCAGTGGGTGTTGGATCACCCGGCTGAGGCTGCTGCGCTGGCTGAGGAGTATCTGGGCATGAAAGCCGCAATTGTGGAGGCAGCGATTCCCAATATGGGCTTGACTTTTAAGAGTGCCCAGGACGCCAAAGAGGAACTGGATACCTTTTATAACCTTCTTTACAACTTTGAGCCCTCTATGATCGGTGGAAAGCTGCCCGATGAGGGGCTGTTCTATGCAGGGTAAGGCGGGACTGTGGTTCCGCCGTACCCTGGGAGTGTGCCTGCTGCTGGGAGCCTGGCAGCTGGCATCTCTCTTTTTCCCGCCGCTGGTGGTGCCCCCCATTGCCCAGGTCCTTTCTACATTGGTTCGGCTGATGACGCAGTCGGATTTCGGAGCCACCATAGGAACAACGATCCTGAGGCTGATTGCCGGTCTGGCCATCGGTGTGGGCGTTGGCGCTGTTCTGGGGCTGTTGTTTGGCCTGTGTCCCAAGATAGAGGATGTGGGAACCCCACTGATCCATGTGCTCCAGGCCATTCCGCCCGTATGCTGGGTGGTTCTGGCACTGGTGTGGTTTGGATTTAACGGAAAGCCTTGCGTCTTCATCGTGGCCACAGCCACAGTTCCAACTGTGGTGATCAACCTCAGTCACGGCGTCCGCAGCGTAGATCCACAGCTGTTGGAGATGGCGCGCCTTTACCAATTTTCCCGCTGGAAGATGCTGCGCCATGTAACCCTTCCTTCTATCCGCCCCTATTTCCGCTCAGCGCTGGAAATCGTGATCGGAGGCGGATGGAAGCTGGCAGTTATGGGAGAGGTTCTTACTACAAACAGCGGAATCGGAGGAGCCATCACCACGGCCCGGCTCAACATCGAGCCCGATGCCATCATTGCCTGGTCGCTGCTGCTGGTATTGGGGTGCTATCTCACACAAAGATTGCTGAGGATGGCTTTTTGTGGGAAAGAAGGTGTGATATGCTGAAACTGAGCGGAATCACCAAGTCCTATGACGGATTACCTGTCCTGTCTGACTTGTCTTTGACCCTTTCTCCGGGGGAGATCGTGGCCCTGATCGGTCCCTCCGGCTGCGGAAAGACCACGCTTCTTAACCTGATTTCAGGCCTGGCAACACCTGACACGGGTACCATCGAGGCAACCGATACTCGGCTGAGCTATATGTTTCAAAGTCCCCGCCTTCTGCCGTGGCGAACGGTGGAAGAAAACATCCGTCTGGTTCGTGAGGATGCTGAGCCGGAGGCTGTGCGTACCCTCATTTCGGATGTAGGGCTGAAAGGCTTTGAGGGATACTATCCTACGCAGCTCTCCGGGGGCATGGCCCGTCGATGTGCGCTGGCACGGGCCTTCCATTTCGGCGGAGAGTTCTTCCTGATGGATGAGCCCTTTCAGGGACTGGACTACGGCATTCGCATGGAGATGGTGAATATGCTTCTGGAGATCTGGAAGATCAAAAAGCCAGGCGTTCTGTTTGTCACCCACGAAATTGATGAGGCGTTGACCGTGGCCACCCGGATTGCTGTCCTGACACCCAGGCCAGCCACCATTCAAACATGGATCACCCTGCCTGGCCGGGAAGGCCGGGATGCCTCGGCGCCGGAACTGACGGAGATCCGGCGGGAAATTATTGGTCGCATCACAGCCTGATCGTTGTTGCTGTGGCAATGGAATGATCCCGTTTCCTGGGGTATCATAAGGATAAAACGACCCATGGAGGTATGAGCAATGGACTTTTTACGCAACCTGCCCACACAGCAGCCCCAGCAGCTCACCCATCTGATTCAGATTCAACCTGACCGCGTGGTCAGTATGGCTATGAGCCGGCAGGAACACTGCCAAATGACTCTTTTGGCCTTCGGCGACGGAGAGAGTATCAGCGAGGAATGCTATTTTGGCGATACCCTCTACTACATTCTGGAGGGGGCGCTTGATGTCTCTGTGGGGGAGGACAGCCGCTGTCTTCAAACGGGCGATTGCCTGGCAGTTCCCGCCCATACCCCCCACGCAGTAGTTGCTCCGGATGGCTGCAAGCTGCTGCAGATCACGCTTTCATAATGATTTAGGAGGAATAACTCATGGAAACTCTGATTAAGAATGTCCCTCATGCGCAGCCCTTTGCCTTGAAGGGGCAAGTGGAATATGAAGGGGGTAAGGTTGTCAGCCTGACCCTGGCCCAACAGCCCGGTGCGGGGATCACCCTGTTTGCCTTTGATGCGGGTGAGGCCATTAGCACCCACGCTGCTCCCGGAGACGCTATGGCGACTATTTTGGAAGGAACGGCACAAATTACCATTGACGGCGTTCCCCACACCCTAAACGCAGGAGAAGCCATTATCATGCCTGCCGGCATCCCTCACGCAGTACAGGGCGTGACAGCGTTCAAGATGTACCTGGTGGTCGTGAAGACCCCGTCCTGCTGACAGAAAAAGAACGGACTCCATAGAAGCATTTTGACATCTGTGAAGCCCGTTTTTTATTCCAGTCCTGTCAGCAATTCGGCACACCCAGCATATCCAGCTCTGTGGGATCATGCGTGACAAGCAGCACGGTTTTTTCCATGCACAGGCGTTAGGTATATAGAGGCATATATCAGGCAAATAATTACCTATTTAGAAAGAAGTAAAATAAGGAGAGGCGATCTCTGTAGATTGCCTCTCCTTATTCGTCATGGTGTATTCTTTTTGCTAAGTGGTAATGCACTCATACTCCGTAAGCTGACGCCCAGGGTGGAGAGATTGTGCAGCGTGGCAGAGGTGGCGGGCGGCAGAACACCGACCACACCAAGGGCAATCAGGGTGCCGTTGAAGCCGATAACGAAGCGGTAGTTGGAGTGGATGCGCGCCATCAGCGCCATGGCGATCCGGCGCAGCTCTACCAGTTCCCAGAGACTGTCGGCAGCGATGGTGATGTCCGCGATCTCCCGGGCGATGGCGGCGCCGTCGCTGATGGCGATGCCCGCATCCGCCTCGGACAAGGCCGGTGAGTCGTTGATGCCGTCGCCCACCATCAGGACGGTATGCCCCTTCCGGCGGAGCCGTGCCACATACTCCGCCTTGTCCGCCGGAAGGACTCCAGCGCGGAAGTCATCCACTCCCACCTGGGCGGCAATGGCTGCGGCGGTGCGGTAACTGTCGCCGGTGAGCATGACGGTATTGGTGACCCCCAGAGCACGGAGGGTGGACAGAACTTCCTTCGCCTCCTCCCGCAGCGGGTCAGAGATGCAGATCACGGCGGCCAGCTGTCCCCCCACCGCCAGATACAGGTGGGAATACTCCGGCGGCAGGGCGTCAAAGCGTTCCTGTTCGCCCTCTGGAATGACGCAGCCCTCATCCTCAAAGACAAAGTGGGCGCTGCCGATGAGGACCCGCTCCCCATCTACGGTGCTGGCGATGCCGTGGGCCACCAGATATTCCACCTTGGAGTGGTACTCCTCGTGACGCAGGCCCCGGCGCTTCGCCTCCTCCACCACGGCGTTGGCCATGGAATGGGGAAAGTGTTCCTCCAGGCAGGCGGCCAGCCGCAGCATTTCGGCTTCCTCCTTAGTGCCGAAAGATACCACCTGAGCCACCCGGGGGCAGGCGTGGGTCAGGGTGCCGGTCTTGTCGAAAACGATGGTGTCGGCGGCAGCCACCGCCTCCAGGAATTTGCCGCCCTTGACGGTGATGTGGGCGCGTCCCGCCTCCCGCATGGCGGAGAGGACGGCCAGAGGCATGGCCAGCTTCAGCGCACAGGAGAAGTCCACCATCAGTACCGACAGAGCCCGTGTCACATTCCGAGTAAGGGCAAAACTCAGCAGGCTCCCGGCAAAGGTATAGGGCACCAGCTTGTCCGCCAGATTGGCGGCCTTGCTCTCAGCCTCCGACTTCATCTGCTCCGACTGCTCGATCATGTGGACGATCTGGTCATAGCGGCTCTGGCCGGAGGCTTGCTTCACTTCCAGCACACATTCGCCCTCCTCTACCACAGTGCCGGCATAGACCGCGCCGCCGGGGCGCTTGGGTACCGGGATGGACTCTCCGGTGAGGGACGCCTGATTGACGGTGACCTCCCCCTCCAGAACCAGACCATCCACGGGGATGATACCGCCGGCACGAACCACCACGGCGTCCCCCGGCTGGATCTGGGACACGGGGACCAGTACCTCGCCCTGGGCCGTGCGCAGCCAGACCCGATCCACATTTAAGGACATACACCGGGCCAGATCCGCCACGGATTTCTTTCGGGTCCACTCCTCCAGCAGCTCACCCACCTCCAGCAGGAACATGACGGTGCCGGCGGTATCAAAGTCGCCCCGGAACGCCGAGATGGAAATGGACAGGGCGTCCAGCAGCTCCACCTTGACGCGGCGGCGCAGCAGGCAGCGCAGTCCCCTTCGTACAAAGGGGATCATGTGCCAGAGTATGCGGGCAAGGCGCAGTGGAGGCGGGAGAAACAGGGTGCAGGCGGCCTTGCACACCACCTTTGCCACCAGCTTCTCCTCAAATTCCCGGTTCAGTGCCCGGCTGCTGTGGGCGGGAAGCGCGGTGGTCTGCTCCGCCTCCTGCCAAGAAAAATGCCGAATTTCGTTCAGCACGGTTTGGCGAGTCCCGTCGTAGTACAGGATGACGCAGCAGGTGCGCTCGTGGACGGTGACCTGCCGGCACCAGGACTTTCCCTGAATCCATGCCTCCAGCAGATCCGCCTGAGCGAGTGTCATCTGTTTTTGCCGCAGCCGGAACCGGATGCGCCCCCGGCTTTCGTGCAATATGGTTGCGTTCATAGGTTCCTCCTTCACGAAAAGAGGGAGCCGCTGGCGGCTCCCTCTGGGTCAATCAGGCTTCTTCGCTCTCCAGATTGGCAGCGGCGGCTTCCTCCGCTTCCTTCGCAGCCCGGTCCTCATTCAGCTCCTTGGCGGAGGCCAGAATGTCCGCGGCGTTTTCCTGCACCGTGGTCACAGTCCCCATGACCGAATCCTTCATCCGCAGGCCGGCGGCCGTGACATGGACATAGGCTTTCTTGGCGTCCTTGCTGGACAGCAGCTTGATGCCAAAAGAACCAAACAACGCACCACCCGCAAAGCAGGCAAGTTTCGTATAAACGCTCATTGTGATCCTTCCTTTCCCTTATTTCCGTTTGTAGCCGGTGACCATGACCATAATCATGCAGATCACAGCGCCCCACGCCCAAAAACGATGCTGTTTCATCGCTGTCACTCCTTCTGAATGCTTTGGAATGTCTGATTATTGTAGCAGAAACCGTGGGTGTTTGTCGCTGTCAAAACGGACGCAGAGTTGCGGTTTCCGACATTTTTCTGTACTGGCCGGGGGTCATGCCATACTCCCGCTTGAACGCTGCGTTGAACTGGCTCATACCCTCATACCCCACAGCCTGCGCAATTTGCTGAATGGGCATCCGGGTGGTGCAGATCAGCTCCTGTGCCCGTCGGAGGCGCTGTTGAACCAAAAAGCTGTGAATCGGCATGCCATAGGCGCGGCGGAACCCTTCTTTCAAGAAGGTCGGGGAAAGCGAAAACTGTTTGCAGAGGAACGCAATGGTAAGCTTATCAGACAGATGCGTCTGGATGTATGCCTTGACTTCCAACAGACTGTGGGATACTGGGCAGCCTGAGCCGGAGAGAGAGCCATTCGATTCAGATACCTCGGTGCAGAGCAGATACAGCAGTTCCACCGACTTGAAAACACAGTAGCGTTCCTGCTCCTGCTCAGACAGATAGCGAACCGTTTCAAAAAATGACTGCGTCCAAGGTGTGCCGCACAGAGCCATGCAGCCGTTCCTCGCCGTCATCTTCTCCTTGACGATTCTGGTGTCCAACCTCATCCCCAGGGTGGAGCAGACTGTCACAAGGCTTTCTTTTGCAGCTTTGGCGTCCACAGCAATCAAAACGCCGCCCAGGTTTCCGCTATACTGACACGAGCGGAGAGCGGAGCTGTCGGAGAGGAGGAAGATCCCCGGAGCCTCCACCATGCAGGAAGCACCCTGTAACGCTCGGACAGTAAGGCGGCCAGTCATGCAGAACAGCGCCTCAAACTGGAGCGGTGCGCCGCACACTGGGACAGACCGCAGAGGTTCCTGCTCCGGTTCCGGCAGGGAAAATCGGCAGATCTGCACCCCCGGCATACCGTGGCCCCAGCGGCCCGTGCCGGAGCCCTGCCTCAATAAGTATTCTTTCAGCATATTTCTCACGACCTGTTTCTCTGGGTTCGAAATTGGTTTTACCTATGCTGACCGGGGAACCAGAGAGAAGGCAGGAGACAAGCGCCTCCTGCCTTCTGCGGTGCTTTTGTCAGGCCAGTGACGCGCCCAGCTCGCGGCAGGCCGCCAGAGCGTCATCGTCCGGAGCCTCGTTGCAGATCACGCTTTCGCAGGCCAGATTGGCGCCGTCGTCGTTGCAGCGGGACTCCCAGCTGCGCATCCATTCGCCGTCGCCCCAGCCGTAGGAGCCAAACAGAGCGATGTTCTTTCCGCTCAGCCTGCCCTCACAGGCGGTGAACATGGGCTCGAACTCGCTCTCCTCCAGCTGCTCCGACCCCATGGAGGGGCAGCCAAAGGCGATGGCGGAATACTCGCCGACCTGCTCCGGCGAGAACTCTGCGGCGGTAATCACAGACACCTCAGCGCCTTTGCCCTTGGCGCCTTCGGCCACCGCCATTGCCATGGCCTCGGTGTTTCCCGTGCCGCTCCAATACACAACTGCAACTTTACTCATAAGACTCAACGACCTTTCTTTCTGGATTTGTTATGGTAGAAACATCAACCAGACACGGTGAGCTGCTCGATGGATTTCCCTTGCTGCCACTGCCGGGAGTAGATCTTGCTGCACATCTCATATTTTTCAAAGATGTTTTTGGCGGTCTGCTCGTCGCCGTAGACCTTCCAGCAGCCCACGCACTTGTGATTGCACGCCCGATTGCAGATGAAGCCCAGGACATCCTCCGGCGGATAGCTCAAAAACAGGCCGATCTCATGGGGAAATTCCTCCTCGCTCCGGAGCCGGTGGATGAGGTGAACCACACAGCCGTTGGGGTTTTCCGGCACATAGCCGTATTTCAGAAGCAAGGCTCTGGCGCGGTGATCGGTCAGATCGCTCTCCAGCGCATTGGGCCGGTAGGCGTAAATCAAAGCGCGGCCTTTGCAAACCCGGAGCGGCAGAACGCGGATGCCCTTGGGCACCAGTTTCTTGTTCAGCCGACATAAGTCTCTCGTCAGATCCTTCCGGCTGGGGCAGGCGCAGGAAAAGAGGTTTCCCGTCTTGATCCCGGCCAGGGTGGGAGAACAATGGCGAATCAGCAGATCCTCTGACATAGCGTTTTCCTCACAAAATCATGTCCATTCGAAGACTGTACGGCGAAATAGAAAAACTGACAGTAAATGTGGTTAGCGATTGCTAACCAATGCGTTAAATATATAGCTGCCGCTTTTGGTTAGCGGTAGCTAACTAACGCAATTATATACAGGACAAATTCGCTTGTCAAGAGGACGGATGGATTTTGTTGACAGAAAAAATGGCGCTTGTCGGACGCCTGTGTTATAATAAGCAAAACGCCCGTTTTTTTGGAGGTTCCTATGGCGATTCACGAGTCTGGCCAGATGTATCTGGAAACCATCTATATTCTTTCACAGAACAGCACCTTTGTTCGAGCTATCGATGTGGGAGAGCAGTTGGGCTTTACCAAGCCCAGCGTCAGCAGAGCCATGTCCATTCTGAAAAAGGACGGATATGTGAATGTGGATGCTGACGGAGCAATTACCCTGACGGAGACCGGGCTTGCCATTGCTAAGACGATGTACACCCGCCACACGGTGTTGAGCCAGATGCTGATGGAATTAGGAGTGGACGAAGAGACTGCGACCGAAGATGCCTGCCGGATCGAGCATGTGATCAGCGAAAAATCCTTTGCGGCGGTGCAGGCGCACTTGGAGCAGGTAACGAAAATGCGGGAAGATGCTCACGGGCAATGAGCCTATGCAAATTTGGCCGACTTTGCTATCGAGCGGCAACGCGATAAGTGAATACCTGCCATTTGGCACGGAATATCAAATGAGGTGGAGCCTTGATATGGCCTCCACCTCATTTTTATGTGATCTGCGCTTTTAAATCAGGAGCGACCTGCTGTGTAAGTTCACCGCCAAGCGTACCTGCTCCATAGCTCCAAACGCTTACGGTAGCTCATCCTTATGTGTCTGCTGGCTTTTCAAAACCTTTCGGGCGGCTTTTTTGATTTTATGGCACACGCCAAGAATAGCGATGCAAAATAGCAGAGCCGCTAATCCATATCCAAACGACTGCGTTGCCGTGTTCATGTTCATGCCTCTTTTCTGGCCGCTGCTGCCAATGAACTCAACCGAACAATCCTCTTTTTTTGTACGGCTCCTTTTGGATTGTGCCGACCTCATACCCCGTGCTGCGAATGGCGTTCATAACAGCCTCTGTGTCCAGCTCTGTTTCAGAGAGGATCACGGTCTGGTTTTTGCTTCGGGAAGAAATCACCTTTTTGACCGGGCAGGCTTTGCGAACAGCGTCATTGACATGAGCCTCGCACATCCCGCACATCATTCCGTTGACTTCCACTGTGTACTTCCACATGTTCTCTCACTCCTTCTTGACTTTTGGATCATCGAGCTGCGCGGACCGGAAGGTGGTCTGCCGTGCCGCGGTCCGTTCATCGGGGATCTTCCTGGCCATCAGACAGCACAGCGGCGCCAACGAACTTCCGAGAAGTGGATGGCGAACGATGGAATAGCCGCGCTCGGACAGGTATGCCATCAGCTCCCCGGCAGTCCAGACATGATACACCCGAAAGCCTGAAAGCCCCATGAACCAGAGCCGGAGTCTGGCGCTTCGGCTTTTGCCCCAGACAAAGGTGGGGGCGGACAGCCATCCCCCCGGCTTCAGAACCCGCCAGGCTTCCGCCAGAGCTTTTTCCGGATGAGGCATGACATGGAGGGCGTTGGAGATCACGACTGCATCGAAGCTCTCCGGGCCGTAGGGCAGCTTGGTGGCGTCCTGGACGGAGAAATGGAGCCGGGACGAATGCACCTGCTTTTTGGCCTGACGGATCATTTCAGCTGAAAAGTCGGTTGCCTCCCAGCTCCGGACACATGGAGACAGCGGCACGGACAGCTGGCCTGTTCCGCAGGCCAACTCCAGCACATCCATGTCCCGTTTCAGAAAAGGACGCATTGCTTTGCATATCTGCTGATAGGTCGCCTGAGAGCAGCGCATGAAGCCGGCGTAATGCCGTGAAAACCGCTCCCAAAACTGCTTGTTGTCATCCATACAGTATGGTCACCTCAATGATGGTTAGTGCCTGCTAACTACATCATACTCTTTGTCGCATGAAATTGCAAGATGCCACTATATTGGATTTGTATGCCCCCCGGGATCAATCAAGGGAAGAAGCTGGAACGAAGAATGACCGGGACACGCATCCCGGTCATTCTTTTCTTTCGCGCCTCTGCCTTTACCGGCACCAACTGGTGGGATTGGAGCGGGCGGTGATGAAGCGGCGATAAATGCCCTCCTCCTCCATAAGTGTGTCGTGGGCGCCGGCCTGAACGATGCGCCCCTGGTCGATAACCAGGATCTCATCGGCGTGACGAATGGTATTGAGCCGGTGGGCAATGACCAGCAGGGTCTTGCCCCGGCACAGTTGGGTGATGGCCTCCTGGATGTAGCTCTCATTGTCGGCGTCCACGCTGGCAGTGGCCTCATCCAGAATGACGATGGGAGCATCCTTCAGAATGCAGCGAGCAATGGAGATTCGCTGTCGCTCTCCGCCGGATAGGCTGGCTCCACCTTCGCCGATGACCGTGTCAAAGCCGTCGGGTAGCTCCATGATGAAGTCATAGCATCGGGCTTTTCTGGCCGCCTCATAAACCTCCTCCCGTGTGGCGTCTGTCCGCCCCATGGCGATGTTGTTATAGACGGTATCCTGGAATAAGTAGACCCGCTGGAACACCATGGAGATCTGATCCATCAGATCAGAAAGAGGAATATCGCGGATATCCCTGCCCCGCACTAAGATTTGGCCCTGTTTGACATCCCAAAACCGGGAGAGCAGGTTGGCTACCGTACTTTTACCGCCGCCAGAGGGCCCCACCAGGGCCAGCATCCGGTTTTTCTCCAGTGTGAAAGAGACATCATGCAGTACCTCTTTCTCCCCGTAGGCGAAGGTGACATTTCGGAACTCCACCTCCGGGGCACCGCCGGCTTTGGGTAAGGTCTCCCGGCCCCGGTCAGGTAGTTCTGGCTGGGCCAGTACCGCCTCGATCCGGTCCATGCAGGCGTTCATCACCGTCAGGCGGGTGGCTTGGCTGTAGAGTGCCTTAATGGGGCCGAAGAGGTCAAAGACGAAGAGCAAGACACCCAGCAGGAAGGTGATGGAGAGCTGCCCCCGGCCATAGAGCCAGAGAGACAGGGGAATTATCAGCACCGAGCCCAGACCGCACACCAGATAAAGGGCCCGCATCCAGGGGGCCTGGCTTTCCTCGAACGCAATGCTGACCTTGCGGCTCCGGGCGAAATTCTCGGTGAGCTGCGCGGAACGCTCTCCCAGCAGGTTGAAGGTCTTGGCGATGCCGATGCCCTCCACATAGTCCAGTACCGCCCGTGTGAGAGCCTCGCTCTGCTCCTGTCGGACATCAGAGTGAGCCAGGGTGCTCCCCAGGGAAGCGCGGCCCAGCTGCCAGATGATCAGTACCACCACCAAGGCGGCCAGTCCCAGCCAGGAATTCAGGAAGGCCAGCCACAGCACCAGAATGGCCTGGGCAAAGGTATAGCTCATCATGTTGGCAATGTCGTGCATACAGTTCTCCTCAATAAACACCATGTCGGTGGACAGAACGGAACTGATTTTGCCGATGTTGCCCTCTGTGAAATAGCCCATGGGCAGGCGGCGCAGATGCCGCCCCAGCTCCATGCGCAGATCGGCGAATACCATATAGCCCGCCGCGGCCTGGAGCCGGTCAGCGATATTCTGGCACAGGCACTCCAGCAGCACGCAGCCCACCGTGCCCACCGCCAGCCACAAGCACAGCCGTGCCGTTATGGTTCCCTGGAGAAAAGCGCTCAGGGCCAGGAAGGACAGACCGATGGGGGCCTTGGACAGCATGGCCTTCAGGAACGCAAAGACAAAGGCCAGCTTGATCCGCCCCTGATAGGGGCCGGATACGGACAGGATTCGTTTCATCAGCGCGATCATGCCTCGTCGCCTCCTTTCTCCGCAGAGACACGCCAGGCAGCGGCTCCCTCGGCAGCCCGCCACAGTTTTTCATAGGCGGGGCAAGTCTTTCGCAATGTATCGTGGCGGCCAATCCCTGCCACATTGCCCTGATCCAGCACCACAATCTGATCGGCGCCTACAATGGACTGAAGCCGGTGGGCGATGACGATGACCGTCTTGCCCCGGATCACCTCGGCAATGGCGGCGTTCATTTTTTCCTCATTCTCCGGGTCCACGCTGGCGGTGGCCTCATCCAGCACCACGATGGGAGCGTCCTTCAAAATCGCCCGGGCCAGGGCGATCCGCTGCCGCTCCCCGCCGGAAAGCCCTTTGCCGCCATCGCCGGCCATGGTATAGATTCCTTTTTCCAGCCGTTTCAGAAACTCTCCGCATTGAGCCCGTTCCGCCGCCGCCAGCACCTCCTCGTCGGTGGCGCCGGGTCTTCCCAGCCGGATGTTCTCCAACAGGCTGGTGTTGAACAGGAACTGCTCCTGCGCGACGAAGGAGATCTGCTCATTCAGAGAGGCGAGGGACATCTCTCGCAGGTCTTGCCCCCCCAGCGTGATGCGTCCGTCCGTCACATCGTAAAAGTGGACCAGCAGCTTGGCAAGGGTCGACTTCCCGCTACCGGATTCTCCCACCAAAGCAGTGAGGCTCCCCTGTGGGACAGAGAAGGAGATGCCGTGGAGGACTTCGTCCTTTTCATAAGAAAACCGCACATTCTCAAAGCGGATCTGCAAATCGTTTCCGTTGAAATCCGTTTTTCCTTCTTTCAGGGGCGGAATATTGAACAGAGATTCCATTTGATCGATCTTGTAGCTCAGCTGGGGCAGCACCGACATAAAGTTCATAGCTCGGACCAGAGGCGGTCCCACGGAAAAGGACATGCACAATACCAGCGCGTAATCCGGCAGGGTGGAGGCGCCGGTGAGTACCAGATAGCCGCCGGCCGGCAGCAGCACCAGCGCCACGCAGGGCAAAATGCTGGTGTAGAGTGCCATCCACAGCCAGCAGGCCCGAAACCAATCCAGAGTAAAATCACGGTAGTTTTTCACATCGGTTTCAAAGCGGTGATAGGACTCTCCGTCCCGGTTAAAGACCTTCACGACTTCCATGCCGTTGATGTACTCCACGATGGTGTTGTTCATTTTCTGCCCGGCAGCGTAGTAGTCTCCCATCTTGCTCATGCCGGAGCGGTACATCATGCCCATAGCCAGCACGCCCAGTGGGAGGGAGCAGAGGGAAAGCAGACCCAGCTTCCAGTCCGTGAGGAACATGGCCACAAATACCACCACCGGCACCGCCAGATTGGACAGCCCTTCCGGCAGGGCGTGGGCCAGCAACAGCTCCATGCTCTCGATGTCGTCAATGAACATCTTCTTCCAGACGCCAACGCCCTTCTCCTGGATCGCGCCCAGGGGCTGCTTTTCCAGCTTGCTCTGGAGATGGAGCCGGAGGTTTTCCAAAGTATGATAGGCGGAGCGATGAGACAGAGCCAGCCCCTCCACATAGAGAAGGCCGTAGAGGACCATGCACAGAGCCATGGCTCCGGCGTTGAACAGGGTTTCCTCCAATGTGAGACTGCCCCCAGTCAGCAGGGGTCTCAGCAGGCGGTAGAGGAAGAAATAGGGCAGCACGCTCATGGCCACGCCGGCCACCAGTACCAGAATGGAGGCATAAGTCGTCTTCCGGTGGCGTCCGGTGTAGCGCAGGACTTTTTGAAACACAGTATCACTCCTTTTTGGTTAGTTATTGCTAACTTTCTGGCGAGAAAAAAGCCTCCGGAGAGGCATTTTTCACCCCTTGGGGAATCCCAGGGCGGCATACCAGTCAAAGAGACGGCAGACCAGAGTACAGTGGCGCTGGATCTCCGGCCAGGTGAAGTCGTGGATAAAGGGCTCGTAAATGGTGGTCCAGAAAGCGGACAGAACTACATGAAGTTCCTCTTGCGTCATATCCACCGTACATAACCCTCGGTGTCTGGCCTCAGCATAGTAGGTCCAGGTGCCTTCCGTCATTTTCTCAACCCAGTCGTGCTGGAAGTTGGCGTAAGCGGTGCCCTCCGCTCCGGTGAGCAGCAGCACAAAGCCATCCCGCCGCTCATTGAGAAAGCGGAACCACCACAGCATATATTCCTCATCCATATACCACGCCCGGATCAGATCTTCGTCGGAGAGAGCGGATGCCGGCACCGCCGTCCGCTCCTCATAAACAGCATCCAAATCCGCCACCGTATCCGCCACCACAGCGCGAAACAGCTCCTCTTTTCCGGCGTAACGCTTATAAAGAGCCCCGGTTGTCACACCCGCTCGCTGGCAGATGGATTTCAGGGAAGCCCTCTCAAAGCCAAGCGCCAGGAACTCCTCTCTGGCACTGTCCATGATCCGAGGGTCGATGGAAGTATCCGGTCTTGCCATAACACCCCTCCCGACAAATGATAATTTGATTACCGATAATCTGATTATCAATATAGCATCCCTTTCTGCCCCTGTCAAGGGGAAATCCTCTCTTGACAAACTCGCTCTTTGGTTGTATATTCAAAACATCGTTATAAAACACTGTTTTGAATTGTGAGGTGATACCATGGCAAAGCAGATCGAAGGGGTCTATGAAAATGTACTCCGCTGCGCCCGTCAGGAATTTTTGGAAAAAGGCTTTGCTCTGGCCTCCCTGCGGGACATCGCCAAAGCGGCGGGAACCAGCACCGGCTCCATCTATACCCGCTTTACTGACAAGGCGGGATTGTTCCGGGCCCTGGTGGAGCCTGCCGCGGGAGAGCTGAAGCGCCGTTTTTTGGAGATTCAGGAGTCTTTTCACCAGTTTGACGGCCCAACCCAGCAGGAGGAGATGGGGCGTTACACTGCCCATGCCCAGGAGGGACTGTTTGATTACATCTATGAGCACCTGTCGGAGTTTGAACTGCTGCTCCGCCGGGCCGCCGGGACGGAATATGCCCACTATATTGACGAGTTGGTGGAGATCGAAGTCAGTTACACCTACAAATACATGGAGGTCATCGGCTGTGAGAGCGTCCGCTCCGGTCAGGTCACCGAGGACTTGATCCATATCGTTACCACCGCCTACTTCAACGGAATGTTTGAGCCGGTGCGGCACCGCATGGATAAGGCCCGGGCGCTCCACTATGTCCGCCAGCTCAACCGCTATCACATGGCAGGATTTGAAACGATTTTTCATCCTGAAAACTTCCGGTAGTGCAAAAGGCCGCTTTCCCGGCGGCCTTTTCATAGAACCAAAGGTTAGCAGCAACTAACTAAAGGAGGCTTATTTATGCAGCAAACACAAAGCCCACTGCTGCGGCTGTGGCAGCTGGGCAAGGATCATCACGGCGGCCTGATCACCGCCATCTTCTGCGCGGTGGCGGGTGTCCTGCTGGGTCTGCTGCCGTATCTCTCGGCAGGGCACATCCTGGTAGCGCTTTTGACCGGGCAGCGGGACTGGAACTTCTATCTTCTGTGGTGCATGGTGGCCCTGGGGGGCTATCTGGCCAAAACCCTGCTTTACAATCTGGCACTTTCCCTCTCCCACAAGGCCACCTTCCAGATCCTGCGGGACATCCGGAAGATGGTTCTGTCCAAAATGCCTCGCTTACCCTTGGGAGATATTCTGGATTCCTCCAGCGGACGGCTCAAACAGATCGTGGTAGATCAGGTGGAGAGTATGGAGACGACGCTGGCTCACCTGCTGCCAGAGATGACCTCCAATCTGCTGGCGCCGGTATGCGTTCTCGTGTATCTGTTTACGCTGGACTGGCGTATGGCATTGCTGAGTCTGGTGTCCATTCCTGTGGGCATGGCTTTTATGATGGCCATTATGGGCAGCTATGGCAAGGACTATCAGGGTGCGGTGGAGACGACCCAGGCTATGAACGAGACCATTGTGGAGTACATCGGCGGCATTGAGGTCATCAAGGCCTTCAATCAGGGAAAGAACGCCTATGAGAAGTTCTCCTCCCGGGTACGAGCCAATGCTGCCTACTACTACAACTGGATGAAGAAATGCCAGTTTGGAATGGCGCTGGCCTATGCCATCGCTCCCACCACGCTTATTACGGTGCTGCCTGTGGGCTGGATCTTCTACACGGACGGCAGCTTGTCCGCAGAGGTATTTCTCACCACCACCATCCTGTCCATGAGCATTGTGGGACCTCTCATTGCCGCCATGGGCTTTGTGGATAATCTTGCCAAGGTGGGTACCATCGTAGGTTCGGTGGACGAGATCCTCCTGAAGCCGGAGCAGGATCACGGAACACAGCCGGCACAGCTGGGAAGACCGGATATCGCCTTGGATCATGTCTCCTTTGGGTATGCCCAGGACAAGGAGATCCTCCACAACATCTCCCTCACCATTCCGGCCGGCAGCCTCACCGCTTTGGTTGGTCCCTCCGGTTCGGGCAAGTCCACCATTGCCAAGCTCATCGCCGGTTTCTGGGATGTGACCGAGGGCCGCATTACCCTGGGCGGCGTGGAGGAAAGCCGTATCCCGCTGGAACAACTCTATGACCAGGTGGCCTTTGTTTCTCAGGACAATTACCTCTTTGACGATACCATCCGGGAAAATATCCGCATGGGCCGGGTAAATGCCACGGATCAAGAAGTGGAACAAGTCGCCAAAGCCGCCGGATGCGACGGTTTCATCCGCCAGTTGGAGCATGGCTATGACACCCGGGTGGGCGGCGGAGGCGCCCATCTCTCCGGAGGAGAGCGGCAGCGTATCGCCATCGCCCGGGCCATGCTGAAAAACGCCCCTGTGGTGATTCTGGACGAGGCCACCGCCTACATTGATCCGGAGAATGAAGCGGTGGTCCAGCGGGCAGTGGCAAAACTGGTGGAGGGTAAGACGGTCATCGTCATTGCCCACCGCCTGTCCACCATCACCGGCGCAGATCAGATCGTGGTGGTGAAGGATGGAAGCATCGAGGCACAGGGCAGACATGAAGAACTGTTGCGCCATTGCCCGTTGTACGCCGATCTGTGGCAGGCTCACATGGGCGCAAAGGAGGGAGAAACGGTATGATCGAGACATTCAGAGGTATCTGGCGGTTTGCCGGTGAGGAACAGCGCAATATCCGGCGCTCGGTGATCGCTTGCTTTTTCAATGCGGTGTTCCATATGTTTGAGATCGCCGCCATTTACTACACCATCCTGGCTCTGCTGGATGGAAAAACCGGCCATGCCACGGCGTGGCAGGCGCTGGGTCTGTTGGCAGTCAGTATTCTGGGCAGCGCCGTGACCAAGTATTTCTCCCAACTCCAGCAGACCCACGCCGGGTACTTCATGGCGGCCAATAAGCGCGTGGCCATCGGGCAGCGGATGAAATCCGTCCCCATGGGCTACTTCAACGACAACAGCCTGGGAGAGCTCACCGGGGTCTGCACCACTGTACTGGACAATGTGGAGACTGTGGCCCCCATGGTGTTGGTGACCATGCTGGGCGGGATGCTCAACGCTCTGGTCTTTACGGTGATGATCCTGATTTTTGACTGGCGGATCGGTCTCATTGTGGTGGCGGCCACAGCAGTTTATTTGTTCATCACCTCGGCCATGGAGCAAAAATCCGCCGCCCTCGCCCCGCACCGTCAGAAGTCCGAGGCCAAGTTGGTGGAGGCGGTGCTGGAGTATGTGCAGGGCATGAGCGTGGTGAAGTCCTTCAACCTCACCGGACGGGGTGACCGCACCTTGCAGGAAGCACTGGAATACAACTGCCGCAGCAACCTGAACATCGAAAAGATGTTCACCCCTTATATTATGGCGCAGGGGATCGCGCTCCAGCTGGGAAGCGTGGCCATGATGCTCTCAGCGGTATGGTTCTATCTCTCCGGAACGATGATTCTGGCCAACGCTCTGATGGTGGTCATCATGTCCTTCCTGGTCTTTGCTCAGATCTCCTCGGCGGGCAGCGGTATGTCCCTGCTGCGTATCGTCAGCAGCTGCATGGCCCATGCTGATGAGACGGATGCCATGCCTCAGCTGGCAGAGACCGGTCGGGTCGGCACGCCCAGGGATCACGGCATTACCTTCGACCATGTTTCGTTCTCTTATGACCAGCGGCCCATCCTGCGGGATGTATCCTTCACCATCCCGGACAGAACCACCACCGCCATCGTGGGCCCCAGCGGCTCCGGGAAAACCACACTGTGTAATCTCATCGCCCGGTTCTGGGATGTGGAGAGTGGCGCCGTCCTGGTGGGCGGTCAGAATGTGAAGGACTATACCCTGGAGGGCCTGATGGATCAAATCTCCATGGTATTTCAGAAGGTCTATCTCTTTGCCGACACGGTGGAAAACAACATCAAGTTTGGATGCCCCAATGCCACCCACGAGGAGGTGGTGGCCGCGGCGAAGAAGGCCTGCTGCCACGACTTCATTCTCACCCTGCCCCAAGGCTATGACACCGTCATCGGTGAGGGCGGTTCCAGTCTTTCCGGCGGCGAGAAGCAGCGCATCTCCATTGCCCGGGCTATCCTGAAGGATGCTCCCATCGTGATTCTGGATGAAGCTACCGCCAATGTGGATCCGGAGAATGAGGACCGGCTGCAGAAGGCCATCGAAGCCCTGACCCGGGACAAGACCATTCTGATGATCGCTCACCGGCTGAAGACGGTCCGTAACGCCGACCAGATCCTGGTGCTGGACGGCGGACAGATCGTTCAGCGGGGCACCCACAGCCAGCTCATGGCCCAGGAGGGCTTGTATCAAGCGTTCGTATCCGGCCGTAAAGAGTCCGGCCGGTGGAAGCTCTAAGAGGAGGAGCGCCTAAACCATCATGAAAAGAGGAGTGCCGCCACCGGATACATTCCGGTGGCGGCACTCCCTTTCTTTTTACAATGTTAATCAGTCGTCCTCCAACAGTTTGGAGGGCTGAATCTTCAATACTTGGGCAATTTTGAACAGGGTCTCCAAGGATACACCCCGAATTGTTCCTGTTCCTTCTACCTGGCCGACAAAATTAACACTTTTTCCGATCCGTTCAGCAAGAACCTCCTGTGTCAATCCCGCCTTTTTTCTGTAATAGGCAATTTTTAAGCCCAGAGTGATATATCGTTCCGGAAACTCTGTCTGCATCACTTCACCTCCCGACATTATGCTACCAACAGAGCAGGTAAAATATAATTGAAACCAATTAGAGGATTATTTACTTGAAGTAAATGTATATATATAATAAGAGGTGAAACATATACTTAAGGGAGCTGTTGGTCAGAAAATGCCAACGAGAACGACATGGATCTATTTACCGTCAGTTTCTTTGGACATCGGATCGTTCCGGAATTTTGGGAAGCGGAAGCGCGTGTGGAGTCGCTGATCCACACATTGCTTTTGGAAAAGGAATATGTGGAGTTTCTGGTTGGCCGTAACGGAGACTTTGATCAGATTGTTTCTTCTGCCGTCAAGCGCCAACAGCGCCGTGTGCGGGATGGCAATAGCGCCCTGATTTTGGTACTTCCGTATCCGACGGCAGAGCTGCGGGACAATTTGGAGAACTTTGAAGCATATTATGATGAAATTGAACTGTGCAGCGCCGCCGCTGGCAGCCATCCGAAGGTTGCCATTCAGATTCGCAACCGGCAGATGGTGGATCGAAGCGACCTTGTGGTATTCTGTGTGGATCATTCCAGCGGCGGAGCATATCAAACTCTGCGTTACGCCCAGAGAAAGAAAAAAGAAATCCTGAATCTCGCACACTTTGAAGGTTGCGGGTGAGAGTTTGCGTAACACTCTACACAGCTGATAGGAAAATTAACTGTCCCTAACAGAAAATGACTTGACTGGTTAGCGATAGCTAACTATAATCAAGCATAGAGTATCATACCTTTTGAAAGGCGACTATGGAAAAATGTAAAATTGATAAGGGCTCTGTACCGGAGATTCTTATACAGTGTTCGGTTGCACCTGTTAGCCACTGGCAAAGCTGACCGACAGATCGATGTGCCTCCGAATCATCCGGATCGACTTTGCAGAAAACCACTGCGGCAAGATTGGAGGAGAATATGCCGATTGAACTATGGCAAGGGCTACTGATTCCCTTTGCCGGGACGACGCTGGGGGCGGCCTGCGTCTTTTTTATGCGGAACAATTTGGGTGAGATGGTACAGCGTGCGCTCACCGGCTTTGCGGCGGGGGTCATGGTGGCGGCTTCCATCTGGAGCCTGCTGCTGCCCGCGATGGAGCAGGCAGCGGACATGGGGCGGTGGTCCTTTGTCCCCGCCGTTGTGGGTTTCTGGCTGGGAATCTTTTTCTTGCTGGGGCTGGATCGGCTGATCCCGCATCTGCACCGCGGCAGCGCGGAGGCCGAGGGCATCAAAAGCAGTCTTGGAAAAACAACCATGCTGACCTTGGCTGTGGCGCTGCACAATATTCCGGAAGGAATGGCGGTCGGGGCGGTCTATGCCGGGTGGCTCTACGGAGACAGCGGTATCACGCTGGCGGGGGCGCTGGCTCTTTCTCTCGGAATTGCCATTCAGAACTTCCCGGAGGGCGCGATCATTTCCATGCCCCTGAAAGCGGAGGGGGTCTCCAAATCCCGCTCCTTCCTGTATGGGACGCTGTCCGGCGCAGTGGAGCCCATAGGTGCGATTCTGACCATCCTTCTGGCGGGGATTTTGGTTCCGGTACTGCCTTACGCCCTGAGCTTTGCCGCCGGAGCGATGGTCTATGTGGTAGTGGAAGAATTGATCCCGGAGATGTCAGTGGGAAAGCACTCCAATATAGGGACTATTCTGTTTGCAGTCGGTTTTACCCTCATGATGACGCTGGATGTGGCGCTGGGTGCTTGAGTGAGTGAAGGTGAAAAAATGGGACAAGAAGAGCGGATTCAAAACGCCTACCGGGGATTGGGAGGCAAACGGACATTTTATGATGGCATGATCACCTGTTCCACCCTGTCAGGCCGAGCGGTATGCCGCCTGATATGGGGAATGGATCGGGCGGAAACCCAGGACTACCTTTCCGCCGCCCTTTCCGGAATACCGGAGGGGTTTTCCGGAAGACTGCTGGAAGTCCCCGTGGGTACCGGCATACTGACCATGCCCCTCTATCGGGAAATGCCGGAGGCGGAGATCACCTGCCTGGATTACTCGCCGGAGATGCTGGAGCGGGCAAAATCCCGGGGCGAGGGACTTGCCCATGTGCGCTTTCAGCAGGGGGATGTGGGGGCGCTGCCCTTTGGGAACAGCAGCTTCGACATCGTGCTCTCGCTCAACGGCTTTCATGCGTTCCCGGACAAAGAGGCCGCTTGGCGGGAGATCTTTCGTGTACTGCGGCCCGGCGGGACCTTCTGCGGCTGCTTCTATGTGCGGGGACAAAACCGCCGCACGGACTGGCTAATCCGCAGGCTGTATGTGCCAAAGGGCTGGTTCACCCCGCCCTTTGAGACGGCGGAGAGCCTGCGGCGGCGTCTGGAGGAAACATTCGGGCCGGCAAAGGTTCGCACCGTTCAGGGCATAGCCTCTTTTGTCTGCCGGAAGGCGAAGGAGAAACACCCGTAAACGAATTGTACACAAATATTGAACAACAGGAGGAAAATCAAATGCAGCAAAAGCGTAATCAACAAGCAGAAATTCGTCTCGGCAGTCACGGCGAAGACTACGGGAGCTGGATGTCCAATCCCGTGTTCTATATTATCGGCGGCATCACGGCTCTGGCCGTGGTTTTGGCCATACTCTCCTTTTCGGTGTTCCACATCACAGCTCTCGGCGTTCTGTTCTCAGTTGTTACGGCGGCGCTGGCAGCCCTGCTGGTCTGGATCACATGGATCAGGCGCCAGTATGCCTTTGGCGGCGGCGGGATTATGGAACAGGTTCACCGGGTCGTTCTCTCTCATCTGGACTATGACGGCCAGGGCAGTCTCTTGGAAGTCGGCTGCGGCTCCGGAGCCCTGTCGATCCGTGCGGCCCTAACCTGGCCGGAGACAAAGGTCACTGGCATGGACTACTGGGGAGCTGTTTACAATTACAGCAAGGCCCTCTGTGAGAAAAACGCTGCAAGTGAAGGTGTGGCCTCCCGGTGTGTATTCCAGCATGGCGACGCCAATCATCTGGATTTCCCCGATGAGAGTTTTGATGCGGTCATCAGCAACTATGTCTACCACAATGTCATGGGAGCCGATATGCACAAGCTGCTGCTGGAGAGCCTGCGGGTGCTGAAAAAAGGCGGCGTCTTCGCTCTGAATGATGACATGAAGCCCAGGCTGTACGGCGATATGGATGCCTTTGCGCAAAAGCTGCGGGAGATGGGCTATCAGGATGTCCGGCTCATTGATACCGCAGAAGAAGCTTTCGGCTCCCACCGCCGGGCTGCCATGATGATGCTGGGATCTTCCCAGCTGCTTGTCGGCAGAAAGTAATTCGTCAAAACGGGAGGGCTGACCATGTCCAAGTTGGGCGTTGTGGAGGACACATTGTTTGTCCCCATGCTGGGCAGGCTCTATGCCAGCGAGCACTGCCCGCAGATCTTATACGATGGGAAGGCGCTGGAGCTGAAGGAGAAGCTGCCTTCCAGCCTGCCGGAGCAGGACGGACAGAACCAGTATACTCTGCTGGCCTCCGCCGCCCGGTCCGCCAATATGGATCGGTACATCCGGGCGTTTCTGGAGCGCAGGCCGGACGGTGTGATCGTTCAACTCGGCTGCGGTCTGGAGACGGCCTATTACCGCTGCGACAATGGAAGGTCGCACTGGTATACCGTGGATCTGCCCCATGTGGTGGAGTACCGGCGAGAGCTGCTGCCGGAGCCGGAGCGGGAGACCTATCTCGCCGGAGACGCCTTTGCCGAGGACTGGATCAGGCAGATCCGCGCCGATGTGCCGGATGCTCCTATTCTGGTCACCGCCGGCGGCCTGTTCCACTATTTTGAGGAAAGCAAGGTTGTGGGCCTCCTGCGGATGCTCACGGGGTTTGGAGAGATTGAAATCGTCTTTGATACCGTGAGCAAAAGCGGTATGGCCATGATGCGGAAAAAGTACATGAAGCAAGTGGGCCACGGAGATGCGCAGATGTTTTTCTATGTGGATTCCGCATCGGTGCTGGCCGGAAAAATCGGCAGTGGGGTCAGGGTGCTGGCTGAGGAGCCTTATTACCGCCATATCACCCGAACCGGATTGAAGCTGTCCACCAAGGTCAGCATGGCAGTTTCGGACCGATTCTGTATGGTGAAGATGGTACATCTCTGTCACAGCGCTAAATTCCATGACCAAACAGGATAAAGTCGTCCAATCGGAGCGGAAAGAACTGCGATGTGCCGCTATACTCAGTAAGGAGGGGCGCGCTGAGCGCCTTTTCTCAGAAATAATGGTTAGCATAATCTAACCACATGAATGGAGAGCGGTACATCATGAACACGCAGAAAAAAGGGATGACGGGAAAGGACATCATTACGGTGGGAATTTTCTCCGCCATCTACTTTGTCATTAACTTTGCTTTTATGCTTCTCAGCGGTCTGCATCCTCTGCTTTGGATCTTGATGCCTGGCCTGATCGCCATATTTGCGGGTATCCCATTCCTGATGATGTGTACTAAGGTGCCAAAGACCGGCGCAGTGGTCCTGATGGGCTTTATTACGGCCTTGATCTACTTTGTTACTGGCCAATTTACGGTGGTGATTCTCATTGCTTTTGCGGTGAGCTGCATCCTGGCGGAGCTTTGCCGGATCTGTAGCCATTACCGGTCTTTCCGTGGTAATGCTCTGGCCTATGTGTTTTTCTCGCTGGGGATGATCGGCTCCCCGCTGCCTGTCTGGATCATGCGGGACAGTTTTCTGGCGCAGATCAGCCAGCAGGGAATGCCGGAAGCCTATGTCTCTACCTTGGCAGCATTGACCTCCCCGGGTATGATCGTGGTTCTGGTGGGGGCTCCTATTGTAGGAGCGATACTGGGTATCCTGCTGGCCAAGGGAATGTTCCGCAAGCACTTTGAGAAGGCGGGGATTCTGTAACATGGAGGAGGCACGGCGCTGTTTGGTGTTCGACCCCAGGGTGGGTCTTGCTCTGCTGGTTTTCGCCAATCTGGCAGCCTTTAGTGAGCAACCTTTTTGGATGGAAATGATATGGATCGGTTTTCTCCTGCTCCTGATGCTGCTCCATCGCTGCTTTGCCATGGTGGGGAAAAGCCTCTTGATCTTCGGAGGAATCCTGTGCCTGCAATACTGGATTCTGCCGGCTGCGCCGGGATGGGTTGCTACCAGCTTCTCT
Organism: Flavonifractor sp. An112; assembly: GCF_002161085.1. Taxonomy (GTDB): domain Bacteria; phylum Bacillota; class Clostridia; order Oscillospirales; family Oscillospiraceae; genus Flavonifractor; species Flavonifractor avicola. Next base: position 128,206 of record NZ_NFLU01000002.1, read on the forward strand.
ATTTTTGCCAACTATGCCCGCCGAATGATGCCTTGCCTGATGCTCGGCTTTCTGATGATAAAGATTTGATTTCCCGTATCTCCGCCGCCATAGATAGGAACAAGGCAACGGCGGAATACCAGGCAGCAAGAAAGGAAATGCTTTCCGATCTCCCCGAACTCACAAAGGAAAGCGCCCGCGTTGGCCGGTTGTATTCATGGCCCGGCGGGTGGATCAGGCTGACCCGCGTATATCGCCTAACCGAACAGGAGGCAAACGAAAACGCGCTTCTTTACCTGGATAGATGGGAAGGCGTTGACCATACCGGAATGACCCACGGCGCAGCTTTTCACGATGGCGATACGCTAAAAACCACAAAAAATTGGAAGATTTAATCTTTTCTAAAACAGGAGGATGTTTTATGACCTGGCAAGAACTTTTTGCCCATAGCTGGAGAGGTGACGAGGCCGAGATCAAGATCTTTGACCACCTGCGCCGCCCGGACAAGCTGACCGACACCGACGGCGTAGCGCTGTACGACCGTAGCGCCGCCGGAACCATCCAGCGTATGGAGGAGGCGCTGGAAGCCCTCAAGGGCTACCGGCAGGCCCTTGCAGAGCGGTACGCGGTCCTTGCGACTATGCCTTATAAACTCCGCCTTGACCTGATCCGGCACAAAGGATGGTATGACAAGCGCGTGACCTACACCCTGCGCCTGGTCCGTGTCTATGAGGACGGCCACGAAGATACCGAGCACTAGACCAAATACCCCGGAACCGAGCGCCGCGCAGCTATCAGCGCTTTTGAGGCTATGCAGAAGCAGCGACCCGGGATCGAGTGCAATATGGACATCAGTAAAAAGAGCTGGGAGCGCTAACTGCTCTCAGCTCCGTGTGTAACGGCGTGTGCAATTTTTGCATCTGAACCAGGTTTTTAATTACAGAAATCGGAAACGCACAATGTAAAACGGAATCGCTCTTTCCGTTGCAAGAGTAAGAAAAAACCCTGTAGCCGTGAAGCTACAGGGTTTTCTTTTTGGTGACCCGTCGGGGATTCGAACCCCGGACCCACTGCTTAAAAGGCAGTTGCTCTGCCGACTGAGCTAACGAGTCATATGGCTGGGATGGCTGGGCTCGAACCAGCGAATGCGGGAGTCAAAGTCCCGTGCCTTACCACTTGGCTACACCCCAACATGGCTGGTCAATAGCAAAGGGGCCGGAGCGGACGCTCCGGCCCTTCCGCCATGCGTTTATGGGGTGGGTGACGGGACTCGAACCCGCGACACTCGGAACCACAATCCGATGCTCTACCAACTGAACTACACCCACCATATGGAAAAACCGAACGGGAAAATGGCACGCCTGAAGGGACTCGAACCCCTGACCCACTGCTTAGAAGGCAGTTGCTCTATCCACCTGAGCTACAGGCGCGTATGGAGCGGGTGATGGGAATCGAACCCACGCGACCAGCTTGGAAGGCTGGGATTCTACCATTGAACTACACCCGCATGGGCGCTGACTGTTGTTAAGTACGTCAGCCAGAATATAGTAGCATACCATTTGCTATTTGTCAACGCTTTTTTACACAGTCCAGAAAAATTTTTCTCCAACTTGCAAAACAGGCCTTCCTTGGTTATGATGAGAGAGCAGGCTATCTGGCAGAGGAGGAAATCCCGGTATGAAAATCAGTTATCAGATGGTACGCCAATCGGAAGAGATCCGCACCTATATCACACAGGCTGACCATTCGCTGTCGGCACTGGGTTTTACAGAACACAGCTTTGCCCATGTGACACGCTGCGCTGAGGTCGCTGCTGACATTCTGGTCCAGCTTGGTTATGATGCTCATCAGCAGGAACTGGCCCGCATTGCTGGTTTTATGCACGACATCGGCAACGTGGTCAACCGCCACGATCACGCCCAAACCGGCGCGGTTATGGCCTTTCGTATTTTGGATAAGATGGGAATGGAACCGGCAGATGTAGCCGCTGTCATCACCGCCATCGGCCATCACGACGACTCTACCGCCTTCCCGGTCAATCCTGTGGCCGCCGCCCTGATCCTTGCTGACAAGACAGACGTGCGCCGCAGCCGGGTCCGCAACAAGGAGCACCAAAGCTTTGACATCCATGATCGGGTCAACTACGCCGCCGAGCGTTCCGATCTTTCGCTGGACAAGGATGCGGGTACCATTACCCTGACTCTGACCATCAATACAGAGTTCTGCGCTGTTATGGACTACTTCGAGATCTTTTTAGAGCGGATGCTTCTGTGCCGCCGGGCGGCCGAGCACCTGAGTCTCCAGTTCAAGCTGGTAATCAACGGTCTGGCTCTTCTGTAATAAAAAAGCCCGGTTCGGCCTTTGCCGAACCGGGCTTTTTTATTCTTTCACACAATCACATGAGACGCACAGTGTAGTAGACCGCCAAGATCAGCAGCCAAGCTACCAATACGCCGTACAGCAGTGCCAGGGCCCCCAGCACACACGCCGCGATTACCACCACGGCGACCAGGGCGCAGGTCACATAGAGCATGGCATAGTTCGCGTTCTTGGGCAGGATTTCCTTGCTCTTACCTTTGATGTTCCACACACCCTTGTGAGCCTGGAGCATCCGGAAGCACACGGCGGCAACCACAACGATCACGGCCAGTACAGCCAGATAGCCATATCCCACCAGAGGACTGCTGGCAGCCTGAGCAGCAACCTTAACGCCCAGCAGGCCCAAAGCACCGAGTACCGCAGCAAAGAAAAATTCCCGCTGGTAGAGATAGTAAATCAGCGCCAGCACGGCTACCGCAGGCACCGCGATGTACAGGAAATTGATGCCCTTGTCATAGAAGTAATGAATGACCACCGCACACACGGCCAGCACCAGAGAAATCCCGGTCAGGACCCCCGGCAGACAAAGAGAACGGCCTGCACGCCAGAATACCAGGGTCCAAATCAGCAAAACCACGAAGCAGATCGGCAGTACAATGGACAATACATTGAACATTCCCTGAAGGGCTACCGCAATATAGACCTGTTCAGTGGTAAAGTTTACATATACCTTGTTCAGCAGAAGGAGCAGAGCCTCCAGCACCACAGCGCCCAGAATCCACCAGAGGACCTTAGTCAGAACGATGTCTTCTTCCCGTGCGCGCTGGGCTTTCTGTTGTTCTTTCTTATTCATGTATCCATCTCCTGTGGCAAAGTGTTCGGCAGATATGGCGAACAACCCTGAATCATCAATCCCATATAGTTTATCAGAATCTGCCGCATATTGCAAGTCAAGAATCCCTTTTCTCTTTTCAATCGTGAAAAACTATGCTAGAATAAGGTCTGCAAAAAAGTCCGAAACCGCGGCGCCATCGGTCTTTGGCGGAGCCGCACCATGCAGAATGGAGTCAATCATGAAGCGTTTTCTTCCTTTCCTTTGCTGCCTGCTTTTCCTGGCTGGCTGCACCGCCCCCTCTGCCGATGCGGAACCTGCACAGGTCCAGTTCTTTTCCATGGACACCGTCATGTCCATCCGTGTATATAACGAAGGCGGCGAAGATGCCATCCAGGCCGCCCGGCAGGAGGTCGAACGTCTGGACAAGCTGCTTTCCCGCACCAATCCGGACAGCCAGATCTCTCTTCTCAACAGCCATGCCGGAGACGGTACCCTGATCTCTTTGGATGCCGAGGTGGCAGATCTGCTGTCCTTTGCCAAATCAGTTTCTCAGCTGCTGCCCGGCTGCTTTGATATCACCATCGCGCCTGTGATGGACGCCTGGGGCTTTACCAAGGAGGAGCGCCACGTTCCTTCAGCTGAGGCTCTGGCCGACGCTATGTCTCTGGTGAACAGCGAAGCCCTCATTGTGGATGAGGCCTCCTCCTCTGCCCGACTTGAGCAGGCAGGTATGGAAGTAGACCTGGGCGCAGTGGCCAAAGGCTTTGCCGCCGGCCGGGCGGACGCCGTACTGCGAGAGTATGGCGTTACTTCTGCTCTGCTGGATCTGGGCGGCAACGTCACCGCCATTGGCAGTAAGCTGGATGGTTCCGCCTGGCAGGTGGCGGTCAAAGACCCGCAGAACACCTCGGAGGCTCTGTGCGTCCTCTCTCTGGAAGATCAAACCGCCTCCACCTCCGGCGGGTATGAGCGCTATTTTGAGGAAAACGGTCAGACCTATCACCACATCATCGATCCCAAAACCGGCTATCCCGCCGACAGCGGTCTTTTGTCTGTGACGGTGATTTCCTCCGACCATATGCTGGCCGACGCTCTCTCCACCACCCTGTTTGTAGCCGGTCCGGAGGAGGCGCTGGACTTCTGGCGCAGCAGGGATGATTTTGAGCTGGTGCTGTGTACGGAGGACAACAGGGTAATCGTCACCGAAGGTCTGGAGGCGGGCTACCGCCCCGCCGGTGAGGATCGGGGGTATACCTATGAGATCGCCCGCCGCTGATCGCCGCCGTCCCACCCTGTGGGACGGTCTGGTCGTACTGGCTGTAGTGGCTTTCGCGGTACTTCTGGTATTCCTGCTGCGCCCTGCAGAGGGCAGCGCCGTCACCGCCGTCATCACCCTGGATGGCGAGACAGTGGCCCAGTATCGCCTGGATCAGCTGTCCCAGCCGGTTACGCTGGATGTGGAAGGGGCAGCCTACCCCCTCACCATCCGGGCGGAACAGGGCCGTATCTGTATTGAACACAGCGACTGTCCCAGTCAGGACTGTGTGCGTACCGGCTGGATCAGCCGCCCGGGGCAGCAGATCATCTGTCTGCCCAATCGGCTGGTCATCTCCCTGTCCGGTACGGAGCCTGAACCCTTTGACGCGGTAACAGGCTGAAAAGTTCCCCACCTGCGTTTCTTTTTTCCTGGAAGGAGGTTCGCCTGTGTCTGTTTCCCTCCGACGGCTCACCCGCTCGGCAGTCCTCACGGCCCTGGCCCTGGCTCTCTCCGTGGCGGAGGGCCTGGTCCCACTGACCATTCTTTTCCCCCTTCCCGGCCTGCGGCTTGGCCTGGCCAATCTGGTCACCGTGTACGCCCTGTGCCGTCTGTCCGGTCGGGAGGCTCTGCTGATTCTCATTGCCCGCTGTCTGCTGGGTTCCCTGCTGGGAGGCAACCTGATGGCACTGGCCTTCTCTCTCACCGGCGGTCTGCTGGCCCTTGGTGTCATGGCCCTGCTGCTGCGGCTGCCCGGCCTGTCCCTGTTCGGCGTGTCCATTGCCGGCGCTGCCGCTCACAATACCGGACAGATCCTGGCTGCTATGGTCGTGTTGGGCACTCCCGCTCCTCTGGTTTATCTGCCCCCCCTGCTGCTGTGCTCTCTCATCACCGGAACGGTCACCGGCGGAGTCTCCATTCTGCTGGTCCACCGGGTCCCCTTTCCCGGAAAGGTATGAATGGTAGTTGTCACACCTGAAAAAAGGTGGTAAAATGAGAACCCAATCTCATTTTACCACCTTTTTATTTGTCAGGAGGGATTGCTATGACCGACCGGGAACTGGTGGATCTGGCCTTTACCATGTTGGAACGCTCCTATGTCCCCTACTCTCATTTTCCTGTGGGCGCCGCCCTGCTGTGCGCCGACGGGACGGTATTCACCGGCTGTAATGTGGAAAACGCCGCCTACGGCTCCACCATCTGCGCCGAGCGCACCGCTCTGGTCAAGGCGGTGAGCGAGGGCCACCAGGATGACTTTGTCCGGTTGGCTGTGGTGGGCAACTCCACCGACTACTGCTGGCCCTGCGGTGCCTGTCGTCAGATGCTTTACGAATTTGCTCCCGACCTGACGGTTCTGGTGGGCCGCTCTGACCGGGACTTCGTTCGCCTGCCCCTCCATGAGCTGCTCCCCCACGGCTTCGGGCCCAAGTCTCTGGCGTGATGGGAAACCAGGTTTACGTCGTCTCCTGCACCGATTACGCCAAAGCGGAGACTGCGCTGCGGAAAACGGTGGAGCGGATGGGCGGAATTTCCCGGTTTGTCCAGCCGGGTGAGCGCATCCTGCTGAAGGCCAATCTGCTCCGCCCCGTCCCGCCGGAAGCAGCGGTTTGCACCCACCCGGCGGTGATCGGCGCTATTGCCAAGCTGATCCGGGAGGCCGGGGGTACTGCCGTCATCGCAGACAGTCCCGGCGGCGCGCTTCAAAAGGAATCGGTACTCCGCAATCTGTACGAAAAGACCGGCACGGCCCAGGCTGCTCAGGAGTCCGGTGGCGAGGTCTGCATGGACCCCTCCGCCCGTTTAGTAGAGCTGCCGGAGGGAAAGGTGCTCCGGCAGGCCGAAATCATCTCCCCCGCTCTGGACTGTGACGGCATCTTTGATCTGTGCAAAATGAAGACCCATGTCTTTATGGGCATGACCGGCGCGGTCAAAAACAGCTTCGGTCTGATCCCCGGCCTGACCAAGGTGGGTTTCCATGGCTCTCACCCGGATCAGGCCCAGTTTGCCCAGGTGCTGTTGGATCTCATTGGCTTTATGAAGCCCCGCCTCAGCGTCATGGACGCCGTTCTGGCCATGGAGGGGGAAGGTCCCGGCTCCTCCGGTACGCCCAGACAGGTAGGCCTGCTTCTGCTCTCAGATAATCCTCTGGCTCTGGATGTGATCGCCGGGGAGATTATGGGGCTGCCCCGAAACAGCAACCCCGTTTTGCTGGCAGCGGAGGCCCGGGGGCTGTCTCCCACCCGTTGGGAGGATGTGGAGCTGATCGGCGCCCGTCTGGATGACTTGCGCATCCCGGACTATAAATTTCCTGCCAACGTGCGGAGCAATCTGATGGAGTTTCTGGGTCCCCTCACCGGCGCTGCCGGGCGGCTGTGTAAGAGCCTGCTGTCCCAGACTCCCAGGGTACAGTCCAAGGTGTGCGTGGGGTGCGCCATCTGCAAAAACGCCTGTCCCGGCAAAGCCATCACCATGACCGGCCCCGACGGCACAGCCAAGATCCACCCCCGCTCCTGTATCCGCTGCTACTGCTGTCATGAGTTGTGCCCCCACAAGGCGGTAAAGCTGAAACGCAGCTGGCTGGGCAAGCTCTTAGGCAGCTAAATGGCGGCATTTAAATTTTTTGAATATTGCACACAAAACAGGATATGCTAACAGCGGTATCTCAATTTGGAGGAGGCAGCATATCCTATGTTCCTGGACAAGATCGCCCTGGTCCTTGCCATCATCGGCGGACTCAACTGGGGCAGCATCGGCATTTTTCAGTTTGACCTGGTAGGCTTTCTCTTCGGAGGACAGTCCAGCACCTTCAGCCGCGTGATCTTTACCCTGGTTGGTCTGGCGGCTATCTGGTGTATTTCTCTGCTCTTCCGGGACCTGCGGGACAAAGATCACACCTAAGCGCCATTTTAAAACGGGCCTTCCGCAACATGATGTTGCGGAAGGCCCGTTTCCTGTTAGTTTTGCTCCAGCAGGTCCAGAGCCGCCTCCAGCTGGGCATCTCCCTCATCGGTGAGATAGACCTCCCGATCCAGAGTCAAACCGGTCCCGATCAGCGACGTACCGTTGCCGGTAAAATAGGCCCCGGTAGAGATGGCCATAGCGCCGCCGTGGGGCAGGGCGAAGGTCTGCTGAGAATACCCCTTCCCGCTGGTGGGCTCGCCTACAATGACCGCCACTCCCTGCTCCTGGAGCTCGGCAGCAAAGAACTCAGCGGCAGAGTAGGTATTGGCATTGACCAGCACTGCCATGGGCAGATCCACACAGGCGGCATCCGACTGGGTAACCTCCTCATTGCCTGCCCGGTCCCTGCTGATGAAGATGGGTCCCTCGGGCAGCAGGAAGTCCAGCATTTCGGTCAGCTCACTGAGGTAACCACCGCCGTTGTTGCGCATATCAAATACCAGCGCCTCGGCGCCCTCTTCCTGGAGACGGGTCACCTCTTCCTTCAATCGGTCAGCGCTGTGGTCGTAGAAATTGGCCAGGGCCACATAGCCCACATTGCCCTCCAGCATCTTGGCTGTGACCGGATCGCTGTCCAGGCTGGCCCGGGTCACCTCCACCGTACGGGTCTCCCCGTCCGTTCCCAGGACCTCCAGGGTAACAGTTGTCCCCTCCTCGCCCTGGATACGCTCAGCACCCTCATAGCGGGCCTCACCGGCCAGAGAGAAGCCGTCCACCGCGGTAATCACTTCACCGCCCTGGAGGCCGGCAGCCTCTGCAGGACCGCCTTCTATTACCTCTACAATGGTCAGGCCATCTTCCGACTCATAGTTCACTGTAACACCGATGCCCACATACTGGTTGGTGCGGCGCTGGTTCTGTGCCTCATACTCCTCCTCTGTGAGGTAGTAGCTCCACCGGTCTCCCAGACCGTCCACCATACCGCTCAGGGCAGAATCCACCACCTGCGTCTCATCGTACTCTCCCACAAACCGGCTGTTGACCAAGTAGAGGCCCTCCAACAGGGACAGGCCCTCCTTGCCGAAGATTCCATAGAAAACAGCCAGCAGCACCCCTGCCGTCAGGAGCATGGTGACCGGCAGCAGGATGATCAGATGGAGGGCGGAGAAGCGTTTGGTTCGCATACTGTATCATTTCCTTTCTGAACGTAATAAGCAAAGAAGGGCGGAGGGGTTGCCCCCTCCGCCCTCATGTACCATTCAATTTTACCACGGGGGAGTCAAATTCAGCGACGGGAATTTGCTCTCCGGATCCACCCGCGTATAGTTGTCCCGCACCTCAAAGTGGAGATGATTGCCGGTGGAACTGCCGGTGGTACCCACATAGCCGATCACCTGCCCCTGGGTTACCATCTGGCCCTCGCTCACCGCACGGGAACTCATATGGGCATACAGGGTAGAGTTACCGTTGCCGTGGTCGATGACCACATAGTTGCCGTAGGAGTAGTGATAGGCAGAGGTGACCACCTGCCCGCTCTTGGCAGCCAGAATAGGCGTTCCGCCTGCCGCCGGGATATCAATGCCGGTGTGACTGTGGGCCACGCCGGTTATGGGATGAATACGATAACCAAACTGCGAGGACAGGCGGTAATATCCGGGCAGCGGCCACAGATAACCGGTCTCCGAGGAGATCACAATATTATTCTGCTTCCGCTCCTCCTCCAGCTGCTTCTGCTTCTGGGCGATCTCTGCCTGGATCTCAGAAGCTGCGGCGCTCTCCGCATCCAACTGGCGGTTAACCTCGGCTGTGTCCGCGTTGATCTGATCCACAAGGGCCTGAGCCTCAGCCACCTTGGCCTGCTGTTCGGCCTTCTTGGCCTCCTGCTGTTCCTTGGCTGCCTGCTCCTCGGCCCGTGCACTCTCCAGCTCGCCCTGGACCCGCTCCAGCTCCTCTCGGGTAGCAATCAGCTGGTCCATGACCTCATTGTCGTATGCCATAACCGCATCCACATCGGCAATGCGGTCCAGCAGGTCGGAGAAACTCTCGGCATTGAAGAGGATAGACCAGTAGGACACCGTCCCCTGTTCCTCCATCATCCGCACCCGCTGGCAGAACAGGTCGTACTGCTCTGCTTCCCGAGCCTCCGCCTCCTTACGCTCCTCTTCCTTCTGGGCGATCTCTCCGTCATAGTAGGAGATCTGGGCGTCGATGTTGGCAATCTCAGCATTGATGGCATTGAGCTGCTCGGTCAGCAGCTGCCGCTTTTCCTGGGCAGCAGCCTGATCGGCCTCAAGATCAGCCAGCTGATCTTTCAGGGCATCCTGTTTGGCCTGACTCTCCTCCTGCTCCTTTTTCAGAGCATCGATCTCACTCTGGGTCACAGCTCCTGCGCTGCTGATAATCATGCTGACCATGGGCAGGAGCATCAGCAGCGCCAACAACGCAGCCAGGACGCCCACTACCACGCGCCGGGGTTCTACCTTTTTTGTGGTGTGTTTCTGATTGGTTTTCTTTCCGCTTTTTGCCACAATTTTTCTCCTTATCTGTCTGTGCCGTAGGTCTGTCGCTTACCAATTATAGGCCCGAATAAAGGAATTGGACAAGCCTGGGAAGCAGCCCTCCGGGTCCACTCGCCGACCGCCAACCCGCACCTCCAGATGCAGGTGATTGCCTTTGGAATTGCCCGTATTGCCCACATAGCCGATGGTCTGCCCCTGGTTTACCAACTGTCCTTCGCTCACCGCCCGGGAACTCATATGAGCATACAGGCTGGTGGTTCCGTCTCCATGGTCGATGACCACAAAATTACCGTAGGACCAGTTGGCGCCGGAGCCATACTCCGACATGATGACCTGCCCGCCCTTGGTGGCATAGATGGGGGTGCCTCCTGCCGCCGACACATCAATGCCGGTATGGCTGTGGGCCTGGCCGCTGATGGGATGAATGCGGTAGCCAAAGGCAGAGGTGAGGGTCAGACAGCTGCTGGGCAGGGGCCACTGGTATCCCGAACCAGTAGGAGGCAGGGTCACATTCTGCTGTTTCCGCTCCTCCTCCAGCTGTTTCTGCTTTCGGGTGATCTCAGCCTGAATGCTGGCAGCGGCGGCATCCTCTGCCTCCAGCTGCCGGTTGACCTCGGCGGCATCCGCGTTGATCTGATCCAGCAGCTTCTGGGCTTCTGCCACCTTGGCCTGCTGCTCCGCCTTTTTCGCTTCCTGCTGGTCACGGGCCTCCTGCTCCTCGGCTCGGGCACTCTCCAGTTCTCCCTGGACCCGCTCCAGCTCCTGCCGGGTGGCGACAAGCTGGTCCATAATCTGGTTGTCATAGGCCATCACCGCGTCCACGTCAGCGATGCGATCCAGCAGATCAGAAAAGCTGTCGGCGTTGAAGAGGATGGACCAGTAGGACACCGTTCCCTGTTCCTCCATCATCCGTACCCGCTGGCAGAACAGGTCGTACTGCTCCGCCTCCCGGGCCTCCGCTTCTTTCCGCTCCACTTCTTTCTGGGCGATCTCTCCGTCATAGTAGGAGATCTGGGCATCGATGTTGGCAATCTCAGCGTTGATGGCGTCCAACTGCTGGGTCAGAATCTGCCGCTTCTGCTGAGCGGCGGCCTGGTTTTCTTTGATATCGGACAGCTGGTCTTTCAGCGCCGCTTGCTTGGCCTGGCTTTCCTGCTGTTCCTTTTTCAGCGCGTCGATCTCGCTCTGAGTCACCGCTCCCGCCTGGGTGGCAGCCGATGTACACAATGCCAGAACCAGCACCCCGCACAAAAGCCGGAGTCTGGGATGTTTCCGTCTCATAAGGTCTCCTTATTCCGGATGACGCAGGTGGATCACACCTGCAGGAACTTGCGGATGGCCAACATGGAGCCCACCACACCGATGAGCAGACCGGTAATCAGGAAGGCCCCAAACACCCACAGGGCCATGGGCTGGAACGGCAGCACCTTGATGAGATCAATGGTGTCCGTACCGCCGATGGCACGGCTGACCAGGGTATATACCCCCCACTGGAGGAAGAAGCCAACCACCGCGCCGGTGACGCCCAGGATCATGCCTTCAAAAACAAAGGGCCAGCGCACAAAGGCATTGGTAGCGCCGCACATCTTCATGATGGCGATCTCCTCCCGCCGGTTAAAGGTGGCAAGCTTGATGGTGTTGGAGATGATGAACAGGCTCACCAGCAGAAGGATGGCCACCAGGATCAGGGCCACACCGCCTGCAATATTGCGGATGACCGTAAAACCCTCGGCGATCTCAGGGGCAGACTTGGTGGAGGCCACGCCCGCCACCTGCTTTACCGCCGTCTCGGTCTCGGCCAGCTTGCTGATATCCTCCAGATAGATGTGGAACCGGTCGCGATATACGCTGGAGGGCAGGCCCTCAAAGAGGGGATTGCCCTCATAGTCAGCCTCAAATTCTTCCTGGGCCTCTTCCTTGGTGACAAACTCAGCCCGCGCCACATTGGGCACAGCCTCAATATCATCCTGAAGGGCACGGGCCTCCTCCTGAGAAAGGGTCTCATCGATGTACGCGGTAAACTGGTTCTCCTGCTCCAGGTCGGAGAAGTTGTGCTGGGCGTTTACCGCCACCAAAGAGAAGGAACCCATGATAAGCAGACAGCACACAATCATGCACACTGCCGCAAAGGACATAAATCCGTGGGTAAAAATACTGTGAAAGCCCTCGGAAAACAGATAGCCAAAATTATATCGTTGTCTCATTGTTGTAATACCCGCCTGTCTCGTCGCTGATGATCCTGCCGTTTTCGATGGCCACCACTCGCTTGGAGAAGCGGTTGACCAGTTCCCGTTCGTGAGTGACCACCAGCACGGTGGTACCCAACTCGTTGATGCGCTCCAGCAGCATCATGATCTCCAGAGAGCGCATGGGGTCCAGGTTGCCGGTGGGCTCGTCGGCGATGATCATCTGGGGATTATTCACCAGAGCCCGGGCGATGGCCACACGCTGCTGCTCACCGCCGGAGAGCTGGTCGGGGCGCTGATCCCCCTTCTCCAGCAGACCCACCAGATCCAGCACATAGGCCACCCGCTTGCGGATTTCCCGGGAAGAGGCTCCCACCGCCTGCATGGCAAAGACCAGATTTTCCTTCACGGTTTTCTTGTCGATCAGGCGGAAGTCCTGGAAAATAACCCCCAGCGTGCGCCGCATATAGGGCACCTGCCGAGGCGTAATGTTGTTCAGGTTATAGCCGTTGACCATGAGCCGCCCGCCGGTGGGGGCGATCTCAGCGGTAATCAGCTTCAGAATGGTGGATTTACCGGAGCCGGAAGGACCCACCAAAAAGACGAATTCTCCGTCGTCAATGCGCAGATTGACCCCTTTCAGGGCCTTGGTCCCGTTGTCATAGGACTTTTGAATATCGATCAGACGTATCACGCTGTGTACCTCATTTACAGGATTGGGGACAAACTCACGTGCCGCAGAAGACGTCGTCACCGACGTCCTCTGCGGCTGATATGGTTTCTTTTAGTTGTCGATACCGCGGGAAATCAGATACTTCTTAACCATCAGAGCCACCTTGAAGGTGATGGCATCGTCAAACTCCCGCAGGTCCAGGCCGGTAAGCTTCTTGATCTTCTCCAGCCGGTATACCAGGGTATTCCGGTGAACGAAGAGCTTCCGGGCAGTCTCAGACACGTTCAGGTTGTTCTCAAAGAACTTGTTGATGGTGAACAGGGTCTCCTGATCCAGTGCGTCGATGGGATTCTTCTTAAAGACCTCCTGAAGGAACATCTCACACAGAGTGGTGGGCAGCTGGTAGATCAACCGGCCAATACCCAGATTCTCGTAGTTGATGATGCTCTTCTCGGTGTCGAACACCCGGCCCACGTCAATGGCAATGCCAGCCTCCTTGTAGGCCCGGGCCAGTTCCCGAATATGGCCCACGATAGTACCGATGCCGATGACCACCCGGATATGGAGTTCCTCGTTGATCTTGTCCTCGATCTGCTTGGCGATCTTGTGCAGATCCCGGGTCTCAGCCCCATCATTGAGCTGCTTGATGAGGGCCACGTCGGTCTCGCTGATGGAGAGCACAAAATCCACCTGCTTGTCGGGGAACAGGGCGTGGACCACGTCAATGAGGGCCGGATCGGTGGTCTCCACCTGACGGATCAGGAAGACCGCCCGGGGCGCCTCGGAGACAAAGTGCAGCTCCTTGGCCCGAACATAGATATCACCCAAAAGGATATTGTCGGAAATAATATTCTTGACAAAGGTAGCCTTGTCGTGCTTCTCCTCATAATAGGTCTTGGCGCCGTTGAGGGCCACCGTAGCCATGGAACAAACCATAGTAGCCTCGGCATCCTCACCCTTGACAAAGACCGCATAGTCAAACTGGGAACCCCAGCCGGCCAGTGCCTTAAAGGTACGGCCCTCAAAGCGGACGGTGTCTCCCTCGCCCCGGTTTACCGCCTCAACTGCACCAGGCCAGTGTTCCCCAATACAGCTGAGTTCGTTGCAGGCCACAACCGTTCCCTCAGAATCGATCACGCCAATGGCCCGTTCGGTGCTGTCTTTCATCTGTAAGACAACGCTTTGGAAAATTCTGCTGGACATGGTTGTATGCCTCCTTATATTAATCCCCACTTTGGGATACTCTGTCTATTACACGCAACACACACGGGCTGAGTGCCCTATTTCCTCTTCAGACAGTTCTTGACGCAACTGTTCATTCAACAGTCACTATTATACCGGTTCTTTTTGCTCTTTTCAATAGCTTTTTCAAAGTTTTTTGGTGATATTGACTAAAAGACGCAAAAAATTGCCAACTCTGGGGAGAACCTCCGCTCATACTCCCGCTGCCAGACGCAATGCCGCCATCTCTTCCTCGGTCAGAGGTCGCCATTCTCCCCGCTTCAATGCGGGATCCAGTTTCAGCGGGCCCATGGTGAGGCGTTTGAGGTAGCGCACCGGCTTGCCCCGGCTGGCCAGCATCCGCTTGATCTGGTGATATTTTCCTTCCCGCAGAGTGACGATGGCAGTATCAGGCTGCCCCAGCACCTCCAGACCGGCAGGCATACACACCAGCCCGTCTCCCAAAGTCATGCCGGTGGAAAAAGCCTCTACATCCGTCTCATCCAACTGCCCTTCCACCTGGACAAAATAGGTCTTATCCACATGGCGTCGGGGCGCCAGCAGCCGGTGGGCAAGCACACCGTCATTGGTAAGCAGCAGCAGGCCTTCGGTATCCTTGTCCAACCGTCCTGCCGGAAACAGCCCCACCCGTTTTAGGTGGTCGGGCAGCAGTTCCAGCACCGTGGGCTGTTTGGGGTCCTCGGTGGCGGACACCAATCCAGCCGGCTTATGGAGCATGAGATAGACCATGCGCTCCCCGGAAACGGAAACACCGTCCACCGCAAATTCGGCGGCGGGATCCCATTTTCCCTCCGGAGAATGAACCGGGACACCATTTACCGCTACTCGCCCGGCCCGCACCAGTTCCCGGACTTCCTTCCGGGACCATCGGCCCGTATTGGCCAAAATTTTGTCCAGACGTTCCAATGACGTACCTCCTTATCAGCTTTCCCCTTTTCTGTCATAACCGGCACCATAGGCACATACTCTTTGAGTATCAGCACTTTGGGAAAGGGGCGTTGCGCTGTGTTTATTATTACCGCCAGGGTCCGTAAAGGACCTATACTGGCTGTGGCCGCCGCTGCTGTGGTAGTCTGCGGGGTCCTGCTGACTGCGGCAGGTTTGGGCGGCCGGGATACGGCGGTCTCCGGCGTGGTCAGTCCCACCGGCGTCAAATCCAATGAGGATCGGATCGCATATCTGGAGAGCTATGGGTGGCAGGTCTCTCAGGAACCCTCCGCCGTGGAGGAACTGCTCATTCCAGAGTCCTTCGATGACAGCTACACCCAATACCTGGAGCTCCAATCCTCCCAGGGCTTCGATCTGACGGAATATTGCGGCAAGCGGGTCAAACGGTATACCTATGAAATCAGCAACTACCCTACAGGGGAAACCGGCATCCAGGCCGGACTGCTGATTTACAAGAATACCGTCATTGGCGGAGATGTACTCTCTCCCCAGTTAGGCGGATTCATCCATGGGCTGGAGATGCCAGGCTAGATGAGGCAGCAGCTTAAAACCATCGGCACCCTACAAAAAATGGCCGCTTTCGCGGCCATTTTTCATAGGCACATAGAGATGAAGCAAGCCACCCGCTGCTTACTCTCTTCCGCTGTCACTCACCCTGTTGTTGCTCCCGAATCAGATGCACATTCAAATGGTTGTAGGGAATTTCAATGCCCTGGGCGTCAAAGGCAGCTTTGACCTGTTCCAGCAGATCGTAGTACAGATCCCAATAATCTGCGGTAGCGCACCATACCCGGACACTGTACTCGATGCTGCTGTCCAGATAAGCCGACACCCGGACAAAGGGTTCCGGTGTAAACAGAGCCTTAGGATGGGCGCCGATGACTCCCTTGATGGCGGCAATCACCTTTTCTGGCGCATCGTCATAGGAGGTGGTAAACTTCAAGTCCACCCTCCGCTGCTCCGCCGTGGTATAGTTGATGATCTTTTCAGCGGAGATCTGGCCGTTGGGTACCGAAATCACCTTGTTGTCGATGGTACTCAGCTTGGTATAGGCCAGGCCCACTTCCTTTACGGTACCGCTGACGCCGCCGGCCTCCACATAATCCCCCGCTTTGAAGGGCTTGGACACCAGCACCTGAATGCCTCCCGCTAAATTGGACAAGGTCCCCTGAATGGCTAGGGATACGGCCAAACCGATCACGCCCAACACCGCCACCAGGCTGGTCATAGGCACGCCGATATAGTCCAGCACGATGCACACGGTAATGAGCCACAGAATGACCCGCAGGGCGGCATGAATAAAGGTATGGAGGCTCTTCTCCATCTCCAGGCGGAGGAAGGCCCGGTCGGTCAGACGGAGGATGATTTTCATGACCACCATGCAGCCCACAAAGAGCAGAATGATGGTAATGATCTTCTGAAGATTCAGGTCATTGAAAAAGCCGGTTACGGTCTGAATGGTCTCTTCGGCCTCTTCGGGAGAAATATTTGTGATATTGGTTAGCATGACATACTTCCTTTCTGCGGCTATTCTATCATAGCTTTTCCACACAGACAAGCCCCTCAAAAGATTGCCAAAAGAAAAGAGCCAGCGTTTCGCTGGCTCTCTTCTGAAAGGAGCAAATGACTCCTCAATGTTGACAATAACGCTTTCCTTCGGGCGGACACCCTCCTAATTGAAAAAAGGAAAGAGCCAGCTAAAAGCTGGCTCTTTCCTCAAAGGAGTAGATTACTCCTCGATGTCGATAACAGCGCTTTTCCTTCGGGCGGACAGTCTCTTAAATGCAGAAGACCTGCCTTGCGGCAGGTCTTCTTGCAAAAGGAGAATTACTCCTCGATGTCGATAACAACGCCGGAACCCACGGTGCGGCCACCCTCACGGATAGCGAAACGCAGGCCCTTCTCGATGGCGATGGGGGTGATCAGCTCGACCTTCATGTCCACGTTATCGCCAGGCATACACATCTCGGTGCCCTCGGGCAGAGTGATGACGCCGGTAACGTCGGTGGTACGGAAGTAGAACTGAGGACGATAGTTGTTGAAGAAGGGGGTGTGACGGCCGCCCTCGTCCTTGCTCAGGACGTACACCTGGCCCACGAACTTGGTGTGGGGGTGAATGGAGCCGGGCTTACACAGAACCTGGCCACGCTCGATGTCGGTCTTGGCAATACCGCGCAGCAGGGTGCCGATGTTGTCGCCAGCCTCGGCGTAGTCCAGCAGCTTGCGGAACATCTCGATGCCGGTGACGACGGTCTTCTTCTTCTCGTCGGTCAGGCCAACGATCTCGACTTCCTCGTTCATCTTGATGATGCCGCGCTCCACACGACCGGTAGCAACGGTGCCACGGCCGGTGATGGTGAAGACGTCCTCAACGGGCATCAGGAAGGGCAGATCATCGTTACGGGCGGGAGTGGGGATATAATCGTCGACAGCGTCCATCAGCTCCTTGATGCAGGCGAAGTCGGGATCGTTGGGGTCGCCGGACTCGCAGGTCAGAGCGTTCAGGGCGGAGCCCTTGATGATGGGGATGTCGTCGCCGGGGAACTCGTACTTGGTCAGGACCTCGCGGACCTCCATCTCCACCAGCTCCAGCAGCTCCTCGTCGTCAACCTGATCGCACTTGTTCAGGAAGACCACGATGGCGGGCACGCCCACCTGACGGGCCAGCAGGATGTGCTCACGGGTCTGAGCCATGGGGCCGTCGGTGGCGGCGATAACCAGGATAGCACCGTCCATCTGAGCAGCGCCGGTGATCATGTTCTTGATATAGTCAGCGTGGCCCGGGCAGTCAACGTGGGCATAGTGACGCTTGTCGGTCTCGTACTCCACGTGGGCAGTGTTGATGGTGATGCCGCGCTCGCGCTCCTCGGGAGCCTTATCGATGCTGGAGTAGTCCTCGTACTGGGCCTGACCCTTCAGAGCCAGATACTTGGTGATAGCAGCGGTCAGAGTGGTCTTGCCGTGGTCAACGTGGCCGATGGTGCCAATGTTGACATGGGGCTTGGTACGCTCAAATTTAGCCTTAGCCATTTTAAGTGTCCTCCTTAATTACTCAAGTTGGGATAGGGTCATTTCCACATAAATGCGAAAATATTGTATAGCATTGCAGAATAAAAAGCAATACTTTTGTTGCGGGAATTGCCTCGGAACGAAAATTAGTCGTCCTTGCGGCCCCGCTCGGCAATGATCTTCTCGGCAATGCTCTTGGGAATCTCCACATAGCTGTGGGGCTCCATGGAGTACTGGCCGCGGCCCTGAGTGGAGGAACGCAGGTCAGTGGCGTAGCCGAACATACTGGCCAGAGGCACCAGAGCGTCCACCTGAGTGGCGCCGGGACGGCTCTCCTGGCCCTGGATCATGCCGCGGCGGCTGGTCAGGTCGCCGATGACGTTGCCCAGATACTCGTCGGGCACGATGACGGAGACCTTCATCACGGGCTCCAGCAGGACCGGGTTGGCCTTGCGCATGGCCTCCTTGAAGGCCATGGAGCCGGCGATCTTAAACGCCATTTCAGAGGAGTCGACCTCGTGGTAAGAACCGAAGGTCAGGTGGACCTTCACGTCCACCACGGGATAACCGGCCAGAATACCCGCCTGCATGGCGCCCTGGATACCGGCGTCCACCGCGGGGATATACTCCTTGGGGATGACGCCGCCGGTGATCTCGTTGAGGAACTCATAGCCCTTGCCGGGCTCGTTGGGCTCGATGGTGATGCGGACGTGACCGTACTGGCCCTTACCGCCGGACTGACGGGCATACTTGGTGTCCTGCTCGACAGACTTCTTGATGGTCTCCTTGTAGGCGACCTGGGGAGCGCCAACGTTGGCCTCCACCTTGAACTCGCGGAGCAGACGGTCCACGATGATCTCCAAGTGGAGCTCACCCATACCAGCGATGATGGTCTGACCAGTCTCCTCGTCAGTCCAGGTACGGAAGGTGGGGTCCTCTTCAGCCAGCTTCACCAGCGCCAGGCCCATCTTCTCCTGACCAGCCTTGGTCTTGGGCTCGATGGCCACGCGGATCACGGGATCGGGGAACTCCATGGACTCCAGAATGATAGGAGCCTTCTCATCGCACAGGGTGTCGCCGGTGGTGGTATTCTTCAGGCCCACGGCGGCGGCGATATCGCCGGAGAAAACCTCCTCGATGTCCTCACGGTGGTTGGCGTGCATCTGCAGGATGCGGCCCATACGCTCCTTCTGGTTCTTGGTGCTGTTGAGCACGGAAGAGCCGGTGGTGAGCTTACCGGAGTACACACGGAAGAAGGACAGACGGCCCACATAGGGGTCGGTCATGATCTTGAACGCCAGAGCGGAGAAGGGGGCGTTGTCGTCGGCGGGACGCTCGTCCTCTTCGTCGGTCTCGGGGTTGGTGCCCTTGATGGCGGGGATGTCCAGAGGAGAGGGCATGAAGTCCACGATGGCATCCAGCAGCTTCTGCACGCCCTTGTTGCGGTAAGAGGTACCGCAGGTCACGGGAACCAGCAGGTTCTCGATGGTACCCTTACGCAGAGCGCGGCGCAGCATATCCTCGGGGATGGGCTTCTCCTCCAGAGCCAGCTCCATGATCTCGTCATCGATGTCGGCGCAGGCGTCCACCAGCTTGGTGCGGTACTCCTGAGCCAGCTCCATCATGTCGGCGGGGATCTCCTCCACGCGCATATCCTTGCCCAGCTCATCGTAGTAGATGTCGGCGTCCATCTCCACCAGGTCGATGATACCCTTGAAGGTATCCTCGGAGCCAATGGGGAGCTGGATGGGCACGGCGTTACACTTCAGGCGGTCGTGGATCATGCGGAGCACGTTGTAGAAGTCAGCGCCCATGATGTCCATCTTGTTGACGTAGATCATGCGGGGGACCTTGTAGTGGTCGGCCTGACGCCACACGGTCTCGGACTGAGGCTCAACGCCGCCCTTGGCGCACATGACGGTCACGGAACCGTCCAGCACGCGCAGGGAGCGCTCCACCTCTACGGTGAAGTCCACGTGGCCCGGGGTGTCGATGATGTTGATACGGGTCTGGGGGAACTGGTTCTTAGACCCCTTCCAGTAACAGGTGGTAGCAGCGGAAGTGATGGTGATGCCGCGCTCCTGCTCCTGAGCCATCCAGTCCATGGTGGCGGTACCATCATGGGTCTCACCGATCTTGTAGTTAACACCGGTGTAGTAGAGGATGCGCTCGGTGGTAGTGGTCTTACCGGCATCGATGTGAGCCATGATGCCGATATTTCTGGTATTCTCTAAGGTAACTTTCCTAGGCATACTCTAACTCCTTACCAGCGATAGTGAGCGAACGCCTTGTTGGACTCGGCCATCTTGTGGGTGTCCTCACGCTTCTTGACTGCGGAGCCAAGGTTGTTGGAGGCATCCATGATCTCGCCGGCCAGGCGCTCCTTCATGGTCTTCTCGCTGCGGCTGCGGGAGTAGTTGGTGAGCCACCGCAGACCCAGGGTCTGACGGCGCTCGGGCCGAACCTCGATGGGCACCTGGTAGGTGGCGCCGCCCACGCGGCGGGCCTTGACCTCCAGGGACGGCATGATGTTCTCCAGAGCGGTGGTGAACACGTCCAGGGGATCCTTATCGGTCTTCTCCTTGATGATATCGAAAGCTCCGTAGACCACCTTCTGGGCCACGCCCTTCTTACCGTCCAGCATGATGCTGTTGACCAGCTTGGTCACCAGGACGGAATTGTAGATAGGATCGGGCAGAACCTCCCGCTTGGGTACGTTTCCTCTTCTGGGCACTTTGCTTCCCTCCTTCATAGTATGATTTCATAGGTACTCGAAGGCGTTTCAAACGCCCCCGTGTAAGACAAGTGCCTGCTTGTCCAGTGCCTCACAGGAAAACGCCCCTATTGTATAGGAAGCGCCTCTGCAAGGACAACTGCCTTGCGCGATTGCGCGTTAGTTCATTTCATGTTGCTGCAAGCTTGCAGCGCGATCGGAAGTAATCGCTAAAATTACTTCTTGCCGGCCTTGGGCCGCTTGGCGCCGTACTTGGAACGGCCCTGCATACGGTTGGCAACGCCCTGGGCATCCAGAGTGCCGCGGATGATGTGGTAACGAACGCCGGGCAGGTCCTTAACACGGCCGCCGCGGATCATGACCACGGAGTGCTCCTGCAGGTTGTGGCCAACACCGGGAATATAAGCGGTCACTTCGTAGCCGTTGGTCAGACGCACACGGGCGATCTTACGGAGAGCGGAGTTAGGCTTCTTCGGGGTGGAGGTACGAACAGCGGTGCACACACCTCTCTTCTGGGGAGAAGGCAGGTCGGTCTCGCGGTTCTTCAGGGTGTTCAGGCCCTTCTGCATAGCAGGAGAATTGGACTTGTAGGTCACGGCCTCGCGTCCCTTGCGAACGAGCTGGTTAAACGTAGGCATGGTTTTCCTCCTTTCTTTGTTTCTGAGAAATATATTTTAACGGAATAATCAAAAATTATACCGTTAAAACCAAAATCAGTGCAGCAGCGCGGCTACGGCGCTGCCCACGGCGATGCCGCAGGCGGAGCCCAGCTCTTTCATCTGCGCCACCTTTTCCACAGGCACACCCTTTTCGGCGCACAGCGTCTCCACCGGACCGGTGAGCGCCGGATCAGCGTCCTGGGCGAGAAAAACACGGGCGGCAAGCCCCTTGTCAATGGCACGTCGGGTCTGCTTGACTCCCACCACTTTGGTGCCCTGCTTGAGTTGGGTAAGCATCGGTAAGCCTCCCGTTCCTTGAAATCACGGAGATTCGCGGTTTTTTCACCGTTTTTCCCCTTTGGCAGGCACACCTGCGCAATTCCGGATTATATCATACCCCAAAATGTAAGTCAATCAGAAAATCACTGGATTTTCCAACAGTTTCGGGGCGTTTCCCGTCGGAATGCCGAGGGGCGGCGCACCGGCCGGTGCGCCGCCCCTTTTCCGGACGTCTCAGGAAAACTCAGAAGGGCCCGTAGCCGATCTGATTTGCAACCACCACCAGGATAAAGCCGGCGGTAATCAGACAGGCATAGATCTTCCAGGCAAACTTGAACCAGTGGCCGTAATCCATGCCGCACAGGGAGAGCTGAAGCAGAGAGGCGGTAGGCCAGAAAGTGTTGGTGAATCCATCACCGTACTGGTAAGCCAGTACCATCACCTGCTGGTTGATACCCAACACCTGCCCCAGAGGCTGGAGGATGGGCATCATAACCACAGCCTTGCCGCTGCCGGAAGAAACAAAGAAGTTGAACAGGGTGACAAAGGCGTAGATGATGAGCAGGGTGATGACGGGACTCTTGCCCTCCAGCAGGCCGGAGACACCGTGGATAATCGTGTCGGTAATGTTGCCCTCCGTGAGCAGGACAGACACGGCACGGCTGAAGCCGATGACCATGGTGGGGGCAATGACGCCGGCCATGCCCTTGCCGAACTCAGTGCAGGCCTCGGTCAGATCTATGCGGGACAGGATGATGCCCAAGATGGTGACCGGGAAATAGCAGGCAGTAATCTCAGGCAGGCCCCACATCCACAGGAGAGAACCCACCACGGAGAACACAATGGTGGCCAGGAAGGCCAGGATAATGACAATCCGGCCCTTGGTAAACTTCAGGCCCGCTTCAAACTCCATGGGGGCAGTCTGCTCCTGGAGGTAGTTCTCGCCCATGATGCTGTTTTTGGGATCCTTCTTGATCTTGATGCAGTAGCGGACCAGGAAGAACAGAGCAATGACGAAAAAGACCGCCAGGCCCACTGCCCGGAACGCAATGCCGGAGTACATGGGCAGTCCCACCAGGGTCTGGGCCACACCGGTGGTGTAGGGGTTGACCATGCCGCAGGTAAAGCCTACAGCGGTGGAGAGCAGGATGATGGCGGTACCCACCATCTTGTCATAGCCCAAAGTGATAAACAGGGAGATAATGATCGGATAGAAAGGATAGAGGGCGTCCAGATAACCGATGACACCCAGGGCGGTAAACAGGGTAAAGAAGATGATCACCATGACCAGTCCGCCCCGGCCGCTGATCCGGATCAGGGACTGAATACCGGCGGAAAAGGCGCCGGTCTTATTGATGATCTGGATACAGCCGCTGATGAGCAGTACGGCTCCAATGATGCTGGCGCTCTCCACAAAGCCCTGGTGGAGGGCAGTGAAGAACTGCAAAAAGCCCACCGGGGTCTGTTCCACAAAACTGAAGCTGTTGGGGTCCACCGTACCGCTGGCGTCCCGGACGTAGGAACCGGCGGGGATGATGTAAGTCAACGCCGTAATGATGAGCATCAGGATCAGAATGACAATATACACATGGGGCATACTGAAGCCCCTCTTCTTATTTAATGTGTTTCCCATAACATATTATCCTCCTCTTGTCTTGCCGGTCTCTCGCAGCACGCTCCATTTAACCTTGTGTCTTCTTTTTCAGCCACTTTACGGCGCAGTTGGCCAGGATAGCGGTTCCGAGGGCAAAGGCGCTCTCATCCAGTACCATGTTGGGGTTATGCAGCGGATAGCCGTCAGGAGAGCCCGCCCCCATAAAGGCATAGAATCCGGGCACATGGCGGGTCACATGGCCGAAGTCCTCGGCCCCCTTCATGGGGGGCACCGGTTTCACATTCTCCGCGCCCAGGATCTCAGCGGCGAAGGGAACGATCTCCGCGGAGAAGTTGGGGTCGCACACGGTGCTGGGGGTCTTAAGTACCCGCACCTCATAGGTGCCCCGCCAGGCCTTGATGTAGTGTTCCAGGATCTCAGGAATGCGCTCAATCAGATGGTCGTAGGCCTCCGGGCTGAGGGTGCGGAAGGACACCATGATCTCCGCAGTATCAGGGATGATGTTGGAGGCCCGGCCGCCGTTGAGGGCGCCTACCGTCATGGTGGCAAAGGCCTCCGGGTCCACCTCCCGGGGAATGAGCATATTGAGGGCGGAGCACACCTGAGTGGCAATGTTCACCGGGTCGATGGTCTTTTGGGGCTCGGAGGAGTGGCCGCCCTTGCCCTGGATGCTGACAATAAAGGTGGCCATGGCTCCGGAGGCCACGCCGGGAGAGTAGTTCAGCTTGCCGACTTCCACCTGGGAACCTACATGGAGCGCCATGGCGGCGTCCACCTTGGGGTTCTCCAGCAGGCCGTCGTCCACCATGGTGCGGGAACCGTAGCCCATCTCCTCACCGGGCTGGAACATCAGCTTCACGGTGCCGGGCAGCTCGTCCTCCATATCCTTCAGGATCTGAGCGGCGCCCAGCAGCATGGCGGCGTGGGCATCATGGCCGCACATATGGGCGGTGTTGCCCTTGGATGCAAACTCCAGGCCGGTGGTCTCCTCCATGGGCAGGCCGTCCATATCAGCCCGCAGCAGGATACAGGGACCGTCCTTGCCGATGAGTCCCACCACGCCGGTGGATTCGGGGGCGTCGGGATAACCGGCGAATACCATCTTCTCCCGCTCCTCCTTGGTGTGGATGCCGCAGTCATGATGGGGTATGCCCATCTCGTCCAGCCGTTTCTTCACATATTCCGCCGTTTTGGGGGTATACACGCCCACCTCGGGGATCTGATGCAGACAGCGCCGGTCGGCGATGATCTGCTTCTCAATAGCACGGGCCTTTTCCAGCATCTCGTTCATAGGGAGCTCTCCTTTCTATGGTCCACGCGGAGCACCGCGTTACGCCTGATAGACTGTGACGCCGTTGAGCACGGTCTCCAATACCTTCACCTGGGGGAAGCGGCTGGGCTGGACCTCAAACAGATCCTGATCCAGCACCACCAGGTCGGCCTGCTTGCCCACCTCCAGGGTACCACGCACCCCCTCGTCCCGGCTGGGCCAGGCGGCATCCGAGGTAAAGAGCCGAATGGCCTGCTCCACGGTGAGAGCCTGCTCGGGCAGATAGGTCTTGGTGCCAGCCCGGTTCTGCCGGGTGATGGCGGCGCGCATATTATCCAGCACGTTGAAGGGCTCCACCGGGCAGTCGGAACCGCCGCTGACGTGCAGGCCCAGGTCCAGCATGGCCTTCCAGTTGTAGCAGTCCCGGGCGTGCTCCTCTCCCACCCGCTCGGCAATGATGTTCATATCGGCGTCGATGAAGATGGGCTGGATATAGGCCTGTAGACCCAGTTCCTTCATCCGCTCCAGCAGGGCGGGGGTGGTGGTCTGGGCGTGGACGATGCCGTGGCGGTGATCCGTCCAGGGATTGGCCTGCTCCGCTTTCTCCATGGCGTCACACACCTTTTTCAGGGCCAGGTCGCCAATGGCGTGGACCGCCACGTCCATGTGGATATCGTGGGCCGCCCGGATGCGGCTGCACAACTCCTCTTCTGTATAAATAGGAATACCGTGGTTCTCCCGGTCATCCACATATCCGTCTATCATCTCGGCGGACTTGGCGCCCAGAGAACCATCCTGGAGCAGCTTCCGTGGTCCGGTACGGAAGAGACTGTCCCGGTCATCCGGGTCGCTGCGCACGCCCCTGAGCCGTTCAAAGTCCTCCGGCTCCACCAGGCACTGTTCATACACCCGCACGGTCAGTTCCCCGTCGGCCTCCATCTCCCGGAAAATACCGATGAGGCGGATGGGGTCCATACCGGCGATAGCCATCAGATCGTCGGAGTGGATACAGGTGATGCCGGCGGCATTCAGCTCCTTTTGCCCTTCCCGGATCAGCTGACGCACATAGGCGTCGTCCGCCTGGGGCAGCACGTCCATGTAGAGGCGGGCGGCGTTCTCCCGCAGGATACCGTGCTCAAAATCCACCAGAGCCATCACCTCGGGCTCCACATTTTTCAGGGCACGAATCTTCTCCAGCATCACCGTATTGCAGGCGGCGATATGGATGCAGGTCCGCAGCATACACACCGGGATCTCGGTGGAGATGCGGTCCATGTCCTCTTTCGTCAGCAGCCGTCCCTCTTCCATAGTCTCCTGATTCCAGCCCATGCCGATGAGGTAACCGGGATGCTCCGTCTCAATCCGGGCCTTACAACGCGCCACCACTTCATCGATGTTTTTAACGCCCAGCAGAGGCACATTCCGGCGGAACATGGCATAGTGGAGCAGGTGCATATGGGTATCGTTAAAGCCAGGCAGCACACAGGCGCCGTTAAGGTCCTTTTTCTCATCCCATCGCTGGGTCAGCGCCTCCTGATTTGTCCCCAAAAACACAATTTTCCCATCTTGAACACCAATGGCCTCATATCGGCTTATGGTCTGATCCATCGAAAGAATCGTTCCGTTATAGCGAAGGGTTCGCATATCGATCTTCCTTTCTTCCCATTCAGTCTGTTTCCTCTTTCACAAGGAGCAAATTCCGTGCCAACCGGAGGTCAGAGTACAAAAAGACCGCCCTATTTGTCTTTTCATGCAGAAAGAAGGGCTTCTGCTCCTCTTTCCGCCGACAAACGGGGCGGTCCTTGCTGCGCTTTATGGGAAGAGTCTCCCTTATTGCAGGCAAAATTTTTTGCGGATGCAAAATTTTTTACAGGTTATATTTTTGCAGTTTATATTTCAGGTTCTGTCTGGACAGGCCCAGCAGACGGGCAGCCTGCGAGATGGAGGAGGATTGTTCCATAGCCTTGTGCAGCAGCTCCCTTTCATACTGTTCCAGCGCCTTGGTCAGTGAAAAGCCCGGGTCAATATCTCCCTCCCGGCTCTCTTCCGCCAGGGATACCTCCTGATACTCCAGGGCGTCCTCCATGTGGTCCAGCACCAGCAGCTCGGAACGTGCGGAAGCAAAGGCCCCCTCGATGACATTCTGCAGCTCCCGCACGTTTCCGGGCCAGCTGTACCGTTCCAGCCGGCGGAGGGCCTGATCACTGATCCCCCGGACGCTGCGCTTCATCTTTCGATTATACTGGTCGATAAAATAGCGAATGAGCAGCGGAATATCTCCCACCCGCTTCCGCAGGGGAGGCAGCGTAATTCGCACCACACCAAGGCGGTAATACAGGTCCTCCCGCAGCCGGTGTTCCCGGATCAGCTTGGCAGGCTCCTCGTTGACAGCCGCCACGATACGCACATCAAAGGGGATGTCCCGGCTGCCGCCCAGGCGGCGGACCTTCTTCTCCTCCAATACCTTTAATAATTTAGCCTGGAGGCCGATCTCCATGGAGTTGATCTCATCCAGAAACAGCGTGCCTCCGTCGGCCTCCTCCAGCAGACCTTTCCGGGTCAGGGCGCCGGTATAGCAGCCCTTTTCGGTACCGAAGAACAGGCTCTCCAGCAAATTGGCCGGAATGGCCGCACAGTTCTGGGAGACAAAGGGCCTGCCGGAACGCCGTCCCTCGCTGTGGAGGGACTCTGCCACCAGTTCCTTGCCGGTGCCCGTCTCGCCGTAAATGAGCACGGAGGAATCCAGGGGCGCCACGTCCCGGATGCGTTTCTTCAGGGCCAACATAGCCGGGTCCTGGGTGATGATGCGGTCCAGGGTGGAAATGCCTCCCTCCCCCCGGATAACCCGCTGATCGATGGAGTGGAACTTGGAGGAGTCAATGACGCACGCCACCTGTCCGTCCACCACGATGGGGATGGTGGTGGACTCCAGCAGCACCCGCTCGCCCCGGCGGTTATTGATGTCCTGCAATACATTATAAGAAGGCTTTCCGGTTCTCAGTGCCTGGATGATGGTGCTGCTCTCCTCGTCCAGTTCAGGATACAATTCAAAGATATGCAGCCCCACCGTCTCACCGGAACGCCAGTAGTTGTCCAGAAAAATCCGCTGAAACTCCACTATACCGTCCCGGTTGGCGATGAGCAGTCCATCCGTGTCCTCACACAGGCGGATCACATCCGCGATCTGTTCCGCCACCTCTCTGTCCTGCATCCTGCTCTCCTCCATCCTGCCGCAGACATGAAAAAAATCTGGATTTCTCCAGATTTTCACCAAACAGCCGTTGACTTTTCCTATGATTTCATGGTATACTAAAACGCTCTTAACTTCCGATTGCGTCAGAACATTCTGCTCCACTGTGTGGTCAGTTTAACACAGCAGGGCGGAAAGCGCAAGAGGATATCAGAATATTTTTATCCACGCACCCGGGCGTTCGCGTCCGGTGCCCCACCGCCCCTTTTGTATGATTTGACGGAAAGCAGCAACCTTCGCCGGAATCGCCCCCCTGAGGCGGCGGTTCCAGACAATGAAATCGAGGTGTTTTTTCTACGATGGTCAAGGACGTCTACTTCGGCAAGACCCTCCGCAAAAGCTTCGCCCGCCATGAAGAGATCCTGGAAATGCCCAACCTGCTGGAGGTGCAGAAGAACTCCTACAAGTGGTTCCTGGAGACAGGCCTGCGTGAAGTCTTTAAGGATGTGGCCTCCATTACCGACTACGCCGGCAATCTGGAGCTCTCCTTCATCGACTACTCCATGGATGAGCCTCCCAAGTACAACGTGGAGGAATGCAAGGCCCGGGACGCCACGTACGCCGCTCCTATCAAGGTCTGGGTGCGCCTGCGCAACAAAGAGACCGACGAGATGAAGGAGCAGGAGATCTTCATGGGAGATTTCCCCCTGATGACCAAGGCCGGTACCTTTGTCATCAACGGCGCCGAGCGCGTCATCGTCTCCCAGATCGTCCGTTCCCCCGGCATCTATTATGCCCGCACCGAGGATAAGACCGGCAACGTGGTGTACGCCACCACCGTCATTCCTTACCGCGGCGCCTGGCTGGAGTATGAGACCGATCTCAGCGAAATCTTCTATGTCCGTATCGATAAGAACCGCAAGCTGCCCATCACCTGCCTGATCCGGGCCGTGGGTCCCAAGACCGACTCCGAGATTCTGGAGCTGTTCGGCAACGATCCCCGCATTGTGGCCACCCTGGAGAAGGACGCCTGCAAGACCTATGAGGAGGCCCTGCTGGAGATCTACCGCAAGCTGCGCCCCGGCGAGCCCCCCACGGTGGACTCCGCCGAGAGCCTGCTCAACGCCCTCTTCTTCGACCCCCGCCGGTACGACCTGTCCGCCGTGGGCCGCTACAAGTTCAACAAGAAGCTGGCCATCTGGTCCCGCCTGTCCGGCCAGAAGCTGGCCATGCCCATCGTGGACCCCACCACCGGCGAGATCCTGGCCGAGCCCGGCGTGGTGCTCACCCGTGAGCAGGCCCGGGAGCTGGAGGCCAAGGGCGTCAACGAGGCCGTGCTGGACCTGGACGGCGGCGTTCAGCTGAAGGTGTTCTCCAACAACATGGTGGATATGGCCGGCTTTGTGGACTTTGACCCCGCCCAGTGCGGCGTCACCGAAAAGGTGCGCTTCTCCGTCCTCCAGGAGCTGCTGCAGAACTACTCCGGCGAGGAGCTGAAAGAGGCTGTCAAGGACCGCATCGACGACCTGATCCCCAAGCACATCATTGTGGACGACATCATGGCGTCCATCAACTACCTGAACTGCCTGGCCCATGGCGTGGGCAACGCCGACGACATTGACCACCTGGGCAACCGTCGTCTGCGCTGCGTGGGCGAGCTGCTGCAGAACCAGTTCCGCATCGGCTTCTCCCGCATGGAGCGCGTCATCCGGGAGCGCATGACCATTCAGGACCTGGACATCGTCACCCCCCAGTCCCTGATCAACATCCGTCCCGTTACCGCCGCGATCAAGGAGTTCTTCGGTTCCTCCCCCCTGAGCCAGTTCATGGACCAGACCAACCCCCTGGCCGAGCTGACCCACAAGCGCCGTATGTCCGCTCTGGGCCCCGGCGGTCTGTCCCGTGACCGTGCCTCCTTCGATGTGCGAGACGTTCACTACTCCCACTACGGCCGTCTGTGCCCCATTGAGACCCCCGAAGGTCCCAACATCGGCCTGATCTCCTACCTGGCCTCCTACGCCCGCATCAACCGCTACGGCTTCATCGAGGCTCCCTACCGCAAGGTGGATAAGGCCACCGGCAAGGTCACCGACCAGGTGGAGTATATGACCGCCGACATGGAGGACGAGTTCACCATCGCCCAGGCCACCGAGCCTCTGGACGAGAACGGCTGTCTGAAGAACGCCCGTATCACCTGCCGTCACCGCAACGAGATCATCGATGTGGACCGGGATCAGGTGGACTACATGGACGTGTCCCCCAAGATGATGTTCTCCATCGCTACCGCCATGATCCCCTTCCTGGAGAACGACGACGCCAACCGTGCTCTGATGGGCGCCAACATGCAGCGTCAGGCCGTGCCTCTGCTGACCACCCAGGCCCCCATCGTGGCCACCGGTCAGGAGCACAAGAACTGCATCGACTCTGAGGTCGCCATTCTGGCCGAGGAAGACGGCGTGGTCACCAAGGTGTCTGCTCAGTACGTCACCGTTCGCTATGACAGCGGCCGTGTGGAGGAGTACAAGCTGACCAAGTACCTGCGCTCCAACCACGGCACCTGCATCAACCAGCGTCCCATTGTCAACGCCGGCCAGCGGGTGGAGAAGGGCGAGGTCATCGCGGACGGCCCCTCCACCTCCAACGGCGAGATCGCCCTGGGCAAGAACATCCTCATGGGCTTTATGACCTGGGAAGGTTACAACTACGAGGACGCCATCCTGCTCAACGAGCGCATGGTGAAGGAGGACGTGTTCACCTCCATCCACATCGAGGAGTACGAGACCGAGTCCCGCGACACCAAGCTGGGTCCCGAGGAGATCACCCGGGACATCCCCAACGTGGGCGACGACGCCCTGAAGGATCTGGACGAGCGCGGCATCATCCGGGTGGGCGCCGAGGTCCGTGCCGGCGACATCCTGGTGGGCAAGGTCACCCCCAAGGGCGAGACCGACCTCACCGCCGAGGAGCGCCTGCTGCGCGCCATCTTCGGTGAGAAGGCCCGCGAGGTCCGTGACACCTCCCTGAAGGTGCCTCACGGCGAGAGCGGCATCATCGTGGACGTGAAGGTCTTTACCCGCGAGGCGGGCGACGAGCTCTCCCCCGGCGTCAACATGGTGGTCCGCGTCTATATCGCCCAGAAGCGTAAGATCTCCGTGGGCGACAAGATGGCCGGCCGTCACGGTAACAAGGGTGTTGTGTCCCGCATCCTGCCCCAGGAGGATATGCCCTTCCTGCCCGACGGCACTCCTCTGGACATCGTGTTGAACCCCCTGGGCGTGCCTTCCCGTATGAACATCGGTCAGGTGCTGGAGGTCCATCTGGGCTACGCCGCCAAGACCCTGGGCTGGAAGGTGGCCACCCCCGTCTTCAACGGCGCCGACGAGAAGGACATCGCCGAGACCCTGAAGATGGCTGGTCTGCGCCCCGACGGCAAGAGCTGGCTGTACGACGGCCGCACCGGCGAGCGGTTCGACAACCCCGTCACCGTGGGCTACGTCTACTTCCTCAAGCTGCACCACCTGGTTGACGATAAGATCCACGCCCGTTCCACCGGCCCCTACTCCCTGGTCACCCAGCAGCCTCTGGGCGGCAAGGCCCAGTTCGGCGGCCAGCGCTTCGGCGAAATGGAGGTGTGGGCCCTGGAGGCTTATGGCGCCGCCTACACCCTGCAGGAGATCCTCACCGTCAAGTCCGACGACGTCACCGGCCGTGTGCGCACCTACGAGTCTATCGTCAAGGGCCACAACGTGCCCAAGCCCGGCGTGCCTGAGTCCTTCAAGGTTCTGGTTAAGGAGCTGCAGTCCCTGTGCCTGGATATGAAGGTGCTGGACGACCAGGGCAACGAGATCGAGCTGAAGGACGACGACGAGGATACCTACCAGCCCGGCAAGTTCCGCGACGATGACGACGACTTCTACGGCTACAACGCCGGTGGGGAGTCCGACTTTGCCGCCGCGGGCTACACCCTCAAGGAAGGCAGCGACGACGATGATCTGGCCGTTGCCGACGACAGCGATGATTTTTCTGATTCGGAGGACGATTACTCCGATGATGACGATATGGAATAAGTAAGGGAGGTCGAGCAGAAACATGAGTTACGCTGAATTTGACGCCATCAAGATTGGCATCGCCTCCCCGGAGCAGATCCGCGAGTGGTCCTATGGCGAGGTCAAGAAGCCGGAGACCATCAACTACCGCACCCTGAAGCCTGAGCGGGACGGCCTGTTCTGCGAGCGCATCTTTGGTCCCACCAAGGACTGGGAGTGCCACTGCGGCAAGTACAAGAAGATCCGCTACAAGGGCAAGATCTGTGACCGCTGCGGCGTGGAGGTCACCCGGGCCAAGGTGCGCCGTGAGCGCATGGGCCACATTGAGCTGGCCGCCCCCGTGTCCCACATCTGGTATTTCAAGGGTATCCCCTCCCGGATGGGTCTGCTGCTGGACATCAGCCCCCGCATCCTGGAGAAGGTGCTCTATTTCGCCAGCTATATTGTGACCGATCCCGGCTTCTCCCCCCTGGCCAAGAACCAGATCCTCTCCGAGAAGGAGTACCGCGATATGCGGGAGAAGTACGAGGACGACTTTGAGGCCGGCATGGGCGCCGAGGCCGTGAAGAAGCTGCTCCAGGACATCAACCTGGAGGAGCTCTCCACCCAGCTCCGTGCCGAGCTGAAGGCCGCCTCCGGCCAGAAGAAGGCCCGCATCGTCAAGCGTCTGGAAGTGGTGGACGCCTTCCGCATCTCCGGCAACAAGCCCGAGTGGATGATCATCGACGTGCTGCCTGTCATTCCCCCCGAGCTGCGCCCCATGGTGCAGCTGGACGGCGGCCGGTTCGCCACCTCCGACCTGAACGACCTGTATCGCCGGGTGATCAACCGCAATAACCGTCTGAAGCGCCTGATCCAGCTCAACGCCCCCGACATCATTGTCCGCAACGAGAAGCGGATGCTGCAGGAGGCCGTGGACGCCCTCATCGACAACGGCCGCCGCGGCCGCGCCGTTACCGGCGCCAACAACCGCGC
The DNA here is from genome assembly GCF_002161085.1 of Flavonifractor sp. An112. Lineage (GTDB taxonomy): Bacteria > Bacillota > Clostridia > Oscillospirales > Oscillospiraceae > Flavonifractor > Flavonifractor avicola. The sequence continues at coordinate 160,840 of NZ_NFLU01000002.1, forward strand.
CCTCAAGTCCCTGTCTGATATGCTCAAGGGTAAGCAGGGCCGCTTCCGTCAGAACCTGCTGGGCAAGCGTGTGGACTACTCTGGCCGTTCCGTTATCGTGGTTGGCCCCGAGCTGAAGATCTATCAGTGCGGTCTGCCCAAGGAGATGGCTATCGAGCTGTTCCGCCCCTTTGTCATGAAGAAGCTGGTGGAGGACGGTCTGGCCAACAACATCAAGTCCGCCAAGAAGATGGTGGACAAGGGCAAGGCCGAGGTCTGGGACGCTCTGGAGTTCGTCATCAAGGACCACCCCGTTATGCTCAACCGCGCCCCTACCCTGCACCGCCTGGGTATCCAGGCCTTCGAGCCCGTGCTGGTGGAAGGCCGCGCCATCAAGCTGCACCCCCTGGTGTGTACCGCCTTCAACGCTGACTTCGACGGTGACCAGATGGCCGTCCATGTGCCTCTGTCCGCCGAGGCCCAGACCGAGGCCCGGGTGCTGATGCTCTCCGCCAACAACCTGCTGCGTCCTCAGGACGGCGGCCCCGTCACCGTGCCTACTCAGGACATGGTGCTGGGCTCCTACTACCTGACCTACGAGAAGTACGCCGAGCACACCGCCGAGGAGACCTATGACGACGTTGCCGCCGTCAAGGCCGCTCTGGACGCCGGCACTCTGAATCCCGGCGACCTGGTGTGGGTCAAGAACCCCGGCTCTCTGGACGATATCCCCACCTACGCCGGTATCTGTGCCGAGACCGAGGACGGCCAGCTGCCCCGCGAGGTGCTCCATGTCTTCGGCAGCGACACCGAGGCCCGTCTGGCCTACGACGAGGGCGAGCTGGAGCTCCATGTGCCCATTCTGGTCCGCCGCTCCGCCGAGGTAGACGGCGAGACCCGCTATAAGCTGGTGCGCACCACCGTTGGCCGCCTGATCTTCAACGAGGGTATTCCTCAGGATCTGGGCTTTGTGGACCGCACCGATCCCGAGCAGATGTTTGAGCCCGAGATCAACTTCGTCACCGGCAAGAAGCAGCTGGGCAAGATCATCGACAAGTGTATCGTCAAGCACGGCTTCACCGTGTCCGCCGGCGTGCTGGACACCATCAAGGCCAAGGGCTACAAGTTCTCCACCCGCGGCTCCCTCACCGTGTCCATCTACGACATGACCATCCCCGAGAAGAAGTACGGTCTCATCGAGAACACCGAGAAGGAGATCGTGAAGATCGAGCGCCAGTACAAGCGCGGCTTCCTGACCAACGAGGAGCGGTACCGCCTGGTGGTTGAGGCCTGGGAAAAGACCACCAAGGACGTGACCGACGCCCTGATGGCCGGCCTGGACCGCTATAACCCCATCTGGATGATGGCAGACTCCGGCGCCCGTGGTAGCTCCGCTCAGATCCGTCAGCTGGCCGGTATGCGCGGCCTGATGGCCGACACCTCCGGCCGCACCATCGAGATCCCCATCAAGTCCAACTTCCGTGAAGGCCTGTCCGTGCTGGAGTACTTCATCTCCTCCCGAGGCGCCCGAAAGGGTATGGCCGATACCGCTCTGCGTACCGCCGACTCCGGTTACCTGACCCGCCGTCTGGTGGACGTGTCTCAGGAAGTCATCATCCGTGAGGACGACTGCGGTACCGACGACGGCATCATGGTCAGCGAGATCGTGGAGAACGGCCAGGTCATCGAGACCTTCGGCGAGCGTCTGAAGGGCCGCTACCCGGTGGAGGATATCTGCGATCCTCAGACCGGCGAGGTGCTCATCGACCACCACACCATGATGACTGCCGACGATGCCAAGCTGCTGGAGGCTCACGGCATCCAGCAGGTCAAGATCCGCTCCGTGCTCACCTGCCGTGCCCGCAGCGGCGTATGTTCCAAGTGCTACGGCATTAACCTGGCCATCGGCGAGCCTGTGGGCGCCGGCGAGGCCGTTGGTATCATCGCCGCTCAGTCCATCGGTGAGCCCGGTACCCAGCTGACCATGCGTACCTTCCACACCGGCGGCGTGGCCGGCGGCGATATCACCCAGGGTCTTCCCCGTGTTGAGGAGCTGTTCGAATCCCGCAAGCCCAAGAAGATGGCTCAGCTGGCCGAGGTGGGCGGCAAGGTCACTCTGGAGGAGGCCAAGCGCAACTCCATGTGCAATGTGACCATCACCGCCGATGACGGCGAGGTCGTCACCTATACGCTGCCCTATGCCGGCCTGCGTGTGAAGAACGGCGACACCGTGGAGAAGGGCTTCGCCCTCACCGAAGGCGCCCTCTATCCCCAGGACGTGCTCCGTGTCCGGGGCATCCACGCTGTGTACGACTATCTGATCCAGGAAGTGCAGAAGCCCTACCGTCAGCAGGGCGTGGATATCAACGACAAGCACATCGAGGTTATCTGCCGCCAGATGATGCGGAAGGTCCGTGTGGAGGACGCCGGCGACTCCGACCTGCTCTCCGGCTCCACCATCGAGCTCATCGAGTTCGAGGATGCCAAGGCCGCTGTTCAGGCCCGCATCGACGCCGGTGAGACCAACGACGGTATGGAGCTGCGGCTGCCCACCTGCACCCGTCTGCTCATGGGTATCACCAAGGCATCTCTGGCCACCGACTCCTTCCTGTCCGCCGCCTCCTTCCAGGAGACCACCAAGGTCCTTACCGAGGCCGCTATCAAGGGTAAGGTGGACCACCTGCTGGGCCTGAAGGAGAACGTCATCATCGGTAAGCTGATCCCCGCCGGCTCCGGCCTGTCCATGTACCGCAAATACGACCAGATGGACGACGAGGGTACCGCCCAGAGCGGCGAGGCTGTCGAAGAGATTGCCGAAGTCGTTGACGACGCTCCCGTTGTTGAGGAGCCCATTCTGACCGACAGCGCGGATCTTTAATCCCAATGTTTTTGGGGGGCGTTGCAGCCATGCAGCGCCCCCTTTTTCTATCGTTGTCCCTGTCCCATCCGACCGACAATGAGGTATCACGATGAAACGATGCTCCCCTCTCTCTTTGTTCGCCGGTGCCGGCGGTCTGGCGCTGCTGTTTTTTGCCCTGTTTCCGATCTCTGAACTGTCCCGGGGCGGTCCGGGGGCAAAAGCTGCCGTCTTTGCACTGCTGACCGCCCTGGCCGTACTGGCGCTGTGGCTGCTCCACCGGTCGGGCTGTTCCCTGGACCGGCTATGTACCCTGCTGCTGCCCATCGGCCTGGCCTTCTTCCTTCGGGCCATCCTGCTGGACTATGCGGCAGATGACTACGAGATCTTCCTGTCCCAGTGGGTGGCCACCTTCCGGGACAACGGCAGCTTCGCTGCCATCAAGCTGCCCATCGGCAACTATAATGTACCCTACCTCTATTTCCTGGCCGCCATCTCCTACCTGCCGGTCCCCGACCTGTACCTCATCAAGCTCTTCTCCATCCTGTTTGATGTGCTGCTGGCCTGGGGCGGCCTGCGGCTGGTACGTCACTTCACCGGCAAAGACAGCATCCGTCCCCTGGTATGCTTCTGCGTCCTGCTGCTGCTGCCCACTGTGGTGCTCAACGGCTCCCTGTGGGGCCAGTGCGACGCACTGTACGGTGCCCTGACGCTCCACGCCTTGGCAGATGGGCTGGGCGGCCGTCCCAAAGCTTCCGCCGCCCTGCTGGGCGTGGCCTTCTCCTTTAAATTGCAGACAGTGTTCATCCTCCCCCTGTGGGCAGTGCTGTGGATGGCCCGACGTACCCGGTTCCGGGACCTGTTGTGCTTCCCCCTGGCCTATGCCGTTACCTGCATCCCTGCTCTGCTACTGGGCAAACCGCTGGGGGATATCCTGGGGGTCTATGTGGGCCAGACGCAGGAGGGCGCAGGGGCACTGAACTACAACTGCGCCTCCATCTTCTCCATGGTCCCCTACGGCACTCAAATTGACGAGGCTTTCGGCGCCCGCTTGGGCATTCTGGCGGCCTTTGCCCTGGTTTTGCTGCTGCTGGTGCTGGCCTTCTTGTTCCGGGACCGGCTGGACGATGGGGCTCTGCTGCTCTTCGGCATCACGCTTACGCTGGGCGTGCCCTTCTTTCTCCCCTATATGCACGACCGCTATTACTTCCTGGCTGACGTGCTCACCCTGGTCTGGGCCTGCACCCGTCCCACGGGCCTGCCTCCGGCAGTGCTGGTCCAGCTCTCCTCCCTCAGTGCCTATCTGACCTACCTGCGGATGAAATATACCCTGATCCTCACCCTGGGTGGTCAGATGTTCACCATGCTGTTGGAGAGCCTGATGGTACTGGCCGGACTCATCTTTACAGCAGTCCTGCTGATCCGGCATTTGTACGTCTCTTCCCCCTGTCTGCCTCAGGGTTTGGGCGAAAAAAACAAGAAATCCCGGAAAAGCGGTTGACGACTTGGAAACAATGTGTTACAATTTGGTTACAGTTTTTAAAAAGCAGTAACAACTTCCAAAAGGAGGCCAAAATGGCTACGCAAAGCATCCCTCTGACTTACAAGGGCCATCCGCTGCGCCGGAAAGACAGTCTGATCTATTACGGCAGCATGGCCGAAAAATATATCATTATGCTTCAGGTTCTGGACCAGAAGAAGGATCAGGATCTGGACATGGCCACCCGGGTATCCGTTCAGCTTCAGCTCACCGACCCTGACCTGAAGAGCCGGGACCGTGTGGTTAAGAAGACCGAGAAAGACAGCCTGTACGCCGCTATGGACGTGGCTTCCGTCTGGCTGGACCGGGCTCTGTCCGGCAAATAAGTTCCTACCCACCCAACGATCAGAACGGAGGAATTCTACCAATGATAACACCTGCCAAGCTTCTGCGCACCACGCTCCTGACCGTCGCCGTTTCCGCCGTCTGTATGATCGGCGCTTCCGCCGCCAGCGGCGTGGGCACCGTCAATACCGACGCCCTTCGCCTTCGCAACGAGGCCAACACCACTTCCACCATCCTGGCTACTGCTTCCGAAGGTGACACCGTAGTCATCCTGGAGGACGCCGGCAACGGTTGGTACAAGGTGGACTACAACACCGTGGAAGGCTATATGTCCGGCGAATACCTGACGGTCTCCGCTCAGGCCGATGTGACCATCGGTTACGGTCTGGTTCAGACCGGCGGCTCCACCCTGAACGTACGCAGCGGGCCTGGCACCACCTACAGCAAGGTGACCACCCTCAATGACAACGCGGTTGTCACCATCGTGGGTATCAATAATGGCTGGTACAAGATCAAGACCTCCAGCGGTGCTGTTGGCTATGTCAGCAGCGAGTATATGGTGACCTGCAAGGACTCCGCCGGTTCCCGCGGCGACGGCGCCACCGCCGTGGCCGTGGCTTCCGACAGCAGTATGGGCCAGCAGATCGTCAGCTACGCCAAGCAGTTCCTGGGTGTGCCCTATGTCTATGGCGGCAACGGACCCAACAGTTTTGACTGCTCCGGCTTCACCAGCTACATATATCGCCACTTCGGCTACACTCTGAACCGCACCGCTTCTACCCAGCTGTCCAACGGTGTGGCGGTATCCAAGAGTGAGCTGCAGCCCGGCGATCTGGTATTCTTCCGTTACAATACCTCTTACCCCGCCTCTCATGTGGGCATCTACATCGGCAACGGCCAGTTCATCCACGCCTCTACCAACAAGTATCAGGTGCAGATCGATCAGCTGATGACCGGCCACTACGCCAACGTGTATATCGCTGCCCGCCGCATTCTGTGATTTTTGCTTGGCAGGTAAAGATCATATCAAAGTTTTCGCCCCGCCTGCGTCAGCAGGCGGGGTGTTTTTTCCTATTAAACCAGAAAGGAGCGTGCCCACTTTGAGCCGTTCTCCCGCCTTTGGCCATCTGCTGGCCCTGGCTGTCTCCATTGTGTGGGGTACCACCTATATCTCCACCAAGGTGCTTTTGGATGCCTTCCATCCGGTAGAGATCCTCATCTTCCGCTTTGTGCTGGCCTGAGCCATCCTCTTTCTCTGTGCGCCAAAGCCCCATCTGCCCCGCAGTTTCCGATCTGAGCTGCCTTTCCTGGGGGCCGCCCTGTCAGGGCTCACCTTCTACTCTCTGCTGGAGAATTACGCCCTCACCTTTTCCATGGCCTCCACCGTAGGGCTCATCGTCTCCTCCGCGCCCATGTTTACCGCGCTGCTGCTGTGGCTTTGCCGTCGAACCACCCGGCCTGGAGCCTCCTTCTTTGTGGGCTTTGTTCTCGCTATGGCAGGCATCGCCCTCATCTCCCTGGCGGAGGGAGAATCCTTTGACTTCAATCCTATCGGCTGTCTGTTGGCCCTGGGCTCCGCTATCAGTTGGGGCGTCTACGGTCTGTGTCTGGAGTCCGCCCAGCGTCAGGGCCTAAACGATCTGCTGGTCACCCGGAAGGTCTTTTTCTGGGGTGTCCTCTTTACCCTCCCCTTCTGCCTGGGTACCAGCATCACCTTTGATCTGACCCGGTTTGCCCAACCGGTGATGCTGGGCAATACGGTGTACCTGGGCGTAGTGGCCTCCGCTCTGTGCTTCCTGGCCTGGAACCGGGCCTCCGCCCTCATTGACCCGGTAGCCACCAATGTGTACCTCTACCTGATGCCGGTAATCACCGTAGCCGCCTCCTTTCTCATTCTAGGGGAGCCGGTGACCCTTTTCACCCTGGGTGCCATCGTCCTCATCCTGGCGGGACTGTGGCTCTCCCAGCGCCGTTCCACCACCCTTACCACCTGATGAGAAAGGGGTCTGCCGCAGCCGCGGCAGGCCCCTCTGTTTTATGTCAATTAAACATATTGTTGAGTACGATACGGCTCACTTGGTCCCCATCAAAGAAGAAGAGGATGGCCGCCCCCCAGCCCTCCGGATCCGCGCAGTACCACAGATAATCTTCCCCGGGATACAGGCCCCAGTAGTCGGTACGGGACAGCTTTTCCCCGTAGGCCGCCTCCACCTCCGCCCGGGTGGAACCCACCCGGATACCCCGGTCAGTAAAGAGATCGGTTCGTGTGGTCTCCAGACGCTGGATGGCGTAGCCGCCGTCGGCATTGCAGTAGCACAGGGCCGAAAGGCCCTCCCACTCCATTTGCTGCCACCAGTCCCCCGCCTGGTAGATGGGCTCGGCCCCCTCCAGAACGGTGACCACAGGCTCCTCCTGGAAAAAGCCTACCTCACTCCCCGGCCCCGCCGGGTTGGGGTATCCGTCCCGCCACAGGGCCACTGTCCCATCCACCAGATGGTATCCCTGCTCCAGCGCAGCCTGCTCCACCGTTTCCCTGGGCACACTTTCACCCAGGACGGTAGTCATGTCTCCTCCCTGGCCCAGCTGGAACACCAGCCACAGGGGTTCCGGGTAGGCATACCAATTCCCATCCTCCCAGCCGCTGCACCTTAGCTGATAGACTACACCGTAGGTCTCGTAAAGCTGCCGCAGGCCCAGGTAGCTTGCTTCATCAATCCGCATGGTGCGTCCTTCCGGCTGGAGCGGCGCCTGGTCGGCAAAGAAAATGGACATATCCGCCGGCCTGTTGCTGTAAAAATAGGCCACCGCAGCATTCCGGGCTGCCAGCGGCATGGGCGCGTCTCGCAGCATGGCGTCCGCCTCGGGGAAGGCGGTAAGGATGCCCTGCTCCAGCATCCAGTACATAATCCGATAATTATAGGTGCCTACAGCAGCCAACCGTGTGGGCTCCATCTGTTCGGAATCATGCTCTCCCAGCGATCCGACGAAGGTATACTGCTCGCCCTTACGGAAAAAGAGCAGATCTTCCCCCACATAGGTACCGTTAGCCCCATAGGTAATTCCATAGCACTCCAGAGCGTCCATATCCCGCCATTCTTCCGCCAGATCCAACCGGCTCAAATCAGTAAAGCTGGTACGAAGGATCAGCTCCATAGGCGGTTCCGAATAGCCCACATGGTCTACCATATATTGCAGGACTTCTTCCTCCACCTGGGGAGGAATCCGCTCCATCACAAAACCGCCTTCCGGCACCCCGCCGGATGGGCCCCACTGATACCACAGGGGGGGATCAAAGCCGGTCAGTTCTTCCGCCGGAATGAGCAGCTCCTCCGTAAGCGGGTTATAGCGACGCCAGCTGCCGTCCGCATACACCAGCAAGCGCTGCCAGCCGTCCACAGCGTCCATCGCCGGGTCGGCATCGTCGGTCATGCAGGTGAGATAGAACTCCACCCCGCGGTCATTCCGGATGCGGAACCCGGTCACCGCCCCATCCTGGGCGGCCAGAGCCACCTCCGTACCCGCCAGTTCCCCGTTCAGGTACTCCTCCGCTCCCCGGCAGAGGGCATCCTCCGTGGTTCCCGCCAATTCCAGGGCCTCCGCCAGGGGCACCACCCGATCCTCCTGCCGGTCGTAGACCAGGGTGTAGAGACCGCCGTCGCTGCCGGAGCTGGCAGAGTCCAAATAGAAGATCAGGTTATCGTACCGTTCGGTGACCGCAGGATAAAACAGGCACCGCTGGCCCCCTACCGTATTCATGGGGGCATCCATAACGGTCTGATACTGGCTCTTGAGGGCGGCCAGAGCCTGGTTCACCGCCTGGGCACTCTCCCCCTCCGCCGTCAGTCTGGGGAGCTCAATGTAGTTGCCCAGGGCGTCATAATACTGGGTGTCCATCGTGAAACTTCCGGCCTGCGTGGTACTCCGGCAGGCCACCAGCCCTCCGCACAGGCCGATAGCCAGGGCTACCACCGCCACCAAAAGCAGGGCAGGCCGCTTGTGCCGGGCAAAGAGATTACGCAGGCGCTGCTCGGTCTCTTTGGCCGACCCGCTCATGCGGGTAGACAGCCGGGTATGGGGCACGTTCATAATGGCCCTCCTCTCTCATGACCAGCTGAGCTGTCTGTAGCTGATTTGCTCCAGGGTACCGTCTTCAGTCCAGACATACACCGCCTCCTCCGGACGGCCCACATCCCCCCGGATGTGTTCCACCACCTGTCGGTTCTCCACGTCCAGGGTGGGATTGGAAAACAGGTAGGTGGAAAAGGAAAACCGGCTCGTCTCCTCGTCCCACAAGAACCACACATAGCTCACATTGTGGGGAAAGCTCGACTCCGCCAGCAGGCCCAAATCGGGGGAACCGTCAAAATTCAGGTCCCGGATATCCGGCTCCCCAATATTGGGGTCCCGGATCAGAAACAGGCCCTGGTAGAAGCTGTCCGGCGTATACACATCGTCCTCCACCGCCATGAACTGAAGCGGTGTGTCACCCTCATAGACCCGGATCTGCTCGATTGCCAGACAATAGGGCTGCTGGTCCAGCGGCTCCAGTTCCAGCTCCAGGGACAGGTTTCTCCCGGTGGCAGTGGTCATGGTAATCCGCTCGGTCTCCACCTGCCGGTTTTCCTCCGACAGGGCCTGCCGCACCTCCTCCTCGCTCCCTGTGACCACCCGGATGAGATTGGGCCAGAGCTGCTCCTCACCACTCCAGAACGTGGGGCAGAGCAGCACCTCCATTCCCAGCCACTCCTCCCCCGTCAAAACAGAGCAGGCCAGCAGGGTGTACCGCTGTCCGCACAGGGTCTCCTCCCCCGGCGTCACCTGGACGATCTGCCACTGGGCGGAGGTATTGCTGGCCTGCCAGGGGTTATCCTGGTCTCTGGTGCGGCTCTCCACAACCCTGCGCAGCTCATTCATAACCCGCTCAGGGGCATGGTACCCCCCCGTCAGCTGGAGCCGCTCCCGAAAGGACCATTGGGGACCCTGGCCATACAGGCGCCAGTCATCCGCACCCTGAAAGATCTCTACCCCGCCGGGACAGGGCAGGGGTATTTGATCCTCCCAGTAGTTCTGGTACTCCATCCAGACCTGGGCGTCCTCCTGCCGCAGATCCCCCTTCATGGGCCAGACCCAGGTAAAGTCGGTGCCGTCAAAGGCCAGCAGCCCCCCCTCTCCATAGGTGTAACCCTGCCCTCCGCCGTTGACGGTGTAGAGGAGATAGTCCACATCGTCCTTTCGGAAGGTGGAAACCTGGGGCCTTCCGCCGCTGGAGGTGGCGGAAAACACCGGCCCAGTAAGCTGGCCCCGGTCATCCTCTACGCCGATGACCAGGGCACAGTGGGGATAGTCGTCGTAAAAATGGCCGGCTACCAGGGTGCCCCCCTGGCCCTGGATACAGGCCAGCTCCTCCCCCTGAGGTTTCCCATCAAAACTGACCTCAGCGGCATCATACAGGGCATCCAGCCGCTGCTCCTGGCCAACCTGGGCACGGCAGGCCACCAGGGAGCCGCACAGGCCGATGGCAAATCCCACCGCCATCACCAGGGCCAGGGCGGGCCGTCTGTGCTTGACAAAGAGATTGCGGACCCGTCCTTCGGTCTCCCTGGCCGAGCCGCTCATGGCCGTGGACAGCCGTGTTTTGGGTACTTTCATCCCGTTCCTCCCGTCATGTTTCCGATTGCAGTACCAGGTTGCCCTGGCTGTCCCAGCCGTAGGTGCGGGTCACCATGGCATCCCAGTCCCGGTTCCACATCCGCTCCTCCAGCTGCCCCTCCTCAGGCAGCAGGGTCAGTTCCCCGGCCAGGGTGGCCAGATGGCGGAACTGTCCCGCCTCACTGTCCCACACAAACCAGCAGCGGCAGGCGTTCTGGGTGGCGTCGCACAGCAGGCCGAACTCCTCCACCCCGTCAAAGTTGATATCCCTGGTCTCCACCGGCCCCCCTGCCGGGCTGTCGATATGGAAGCCCTGGAAGGTGTGGACCCCGTCGTCCGCCACATCCTCCGGTGTGATGGTCTGGACCACCTGGCCGTCCTTCAACAGCTGGACCTGGTCGTACAACATCGTTGTGACCAATGCGCCCTCCTCCAGGGACGGGGTACACCGCAGGGCCAGGGTCAGGGTCTTGTCCCCACCCACGTCCAACTCATAGGTATCGGTAAAGTAGCCGTCGGAGGTATAGGTGATCTGGTTGCCGTCCCAGGCCGCTGTCCCCCAGAGGTAGCTGTGCCATTTGTCATACAATTCCGGGATACGCAGGACCTGCAGGCCATTCTCCCCGGTCTCCACATAGGCATTAGCTACGGCGTCCAGTTGGAACCGCTGGGCCAGCTTATTGTCCTCCACCTCCAGCACCACATAGGCGCAGGCGCCGTAGTTGGACCCGGGACTTGCCAGGGCGGCCAGCAGGGACTGTCGCTCTCTGGAGGTCATATGGAGCGGGGTGACCGTGGGGCGGGTGACCGCTGGATAACGCCAGGACAGCACCTCTCCGGTACCCAGGGTCACCACCATCTCCGTGGAACCCTGGTCCTGCCCGTCCGGCCAGGTTGCCCTAACCGTCAGATGGTCGTCTCCCACACCCTGGCCGTCCAGCGTGAGGTTCTCCAGATAACTGAGGCTGCTCCCATCCGGCAGGGGCTGTCCCTCCGGGTTAAGCACCACCTCGCTCCAGTTGGCCGCCTCCAGCAGCCGGGACAGGGGTACCCGCTCCTCCATCTCTCCCACATCGTCATAGGGCCAGACGTGGATGGCCACCATCTGATCCTCCGGCTGGAAGGCCAGCTCCACCATGCGCCAATAGTCCCCCTCCAGGCCCAGCAAACCGGCTGCCGCCGCCTGGAGCTGCTGGGTCCGCAGGGACCCGTCCGGCCAATAGCGGTACAGCTGCAGGAAGAATTCATTCTCCACCAGGGCGTCCACCGCCCCATCCCCGTCCAGATCCACCTGGTACAGGGGCATCCAGGTCTCCGTCAGCGGAAACTCTGTTCCGTCCTCCAGCCGGATCTGATAGGCGTAATTATGCACGCCATCGTCTGTCAGGGTGTGAGTCACAGTGCCGGAAAGGCCCAGCAGGTCCGTAAAGGGTACTATTTCCTCCCCCGGCCCGGTGAGGGCAAAGGCCGATTCCTCTCCCGCCGGGGCGGCGGAAATGGCCGTCTCCGACCGGCAGGCCACCAGGGAGCCGCACAGGCCGATGGCAAAGCCAACTGCCAACACCAGGCCCAGAGCGGGCCGCCTGTGCTTGATAAAGAGATTGCGGACCCGTCCCTCGGTCTCCTTGGCCGATCCGCTCATGGCTGTAGACAGCCGGGTCTTGGGCAATGTCATGCTTTCTCCTTTCTCAGGGCAGCCACGGCCTGCAAAATCGCTCTGCCGTAAGCGGCGTGTTCCTCCTGGGGCAGCCGCTTCAGGGCCCCCTCGTCGCAGGCCAGCTCAGTATCCCGCTCCACGGAGCGCACCATCAGCCACACCAGTGGATTGAACCAGTGGACGGCGTTCACCCACAGCACCAGAGTTTTCAGCCAAATGTCCCGGCGGCGGTAGTGAACCAGCTCATGGAGCAAGGCGTAGCGCAAGCTCTCACCTCCGGTCTCCTCCGGCAGCAGCAGCACCGGCCTGAACAGCCCCGCCAGCATGGGTACCGCCAGACCGGGACACAGCCGCAACATGGGCCTGCGGTGGAGGGAGAGGCTGTCGCACAGTCCGTTGAACAGGCGGATAGTGCCCGCATCCTCCACCGGGCGGCACCACCGGGCCAGGTATCTTTTAAACCGGAAATGAGCTATGAGATTCCACCCCAGCACCGCCGCGTCACCTGTCACCCACAGCGCAAGCAGGATACCGCCCACTGTGATGGGGGCGGCCTGGTCCTGCTCTGTGGGCAGAACCTCGGGCGCAGGGGTGGAGACCGGGACAGACGAGGGTGCCGCAGATGGAGCCGCCGTCTGAACCGGCTGGGAGGGCTGAGCCGCACTGGGCCGGGGCGTCCTCACCGGCTGGTAGATCACCCGGTCCGGCGGCACCTGAATCTGGATGGGGGCGGAGGCCGACCCGGCGGGCAGCAGAGGCAGGGGAACAGCCAGCCGTAGGGCCAGCAGCAGCCAGGCCCAGCACCGCCACCTGGCCCCGTACCGTCCCCGGGTCAGCTTGGCCAGCACCACCAGCAGCAAAGCCACCGCCCCGCCGCCCAGGCTTACCCCGGCGATGGAGGTCAATACATCCGTCATACCTGCTTCTCCCCGCTCAGTTCATCCAACAGATCCCGCAGTTCGTCCAGGTCCCGCTCCTCCAGGCCGTTCTTGGCCAGCGCCGCCAGGAAATTGCGGGGGGAACTGCCGTACAGTTTGGACAGTACCGCCTGACTGTCAAAGGCCAGGTAGTCCTCCCGGCTCACCAGCGGGGTGTACAGGTTGCTCTTCCCCTCCCGGCGGACGGCTACAAAGCCCTTCTCCGCCAGGCGGGTCAGATAGGTATTCACCGTATTGGAGGCCCAGCAAAAGCCCTCCAGGGCGGTCTCCAGGGCAGCGCGCGGAGTATCCGGCCCGGAGGCCCACAGGGCCTTCATCACTTCCAGCTCAGTATCGGGCAGTCGTTTCATCTCTATCACCAACTTCATTTGTAGTGGATATCATTATACTACATTTGAAGTGGATGTTTGTCCAGTTACAATCCAGTTACAGGGACGCAAAAAGCCCTCCGCCGAGCCGGCGGAGGGCTTTGGTTGTCTTATTCCACGGTATAGTCAGTGACTTCCGTCTGCGCGGCGGCCTGAGAGATATCCTCGTCGGACAGGGTGCCGTCCTTCTTGATCTGGGCGATACGGGCTTTGTTTTCCTCAATGTTGATCTTGGCGGTGGTGATCCGCTGGCAGAGGGCGGCATACGCCGGCTCCGGTGCCCCGCCCCGCTCGGCATAGTAGAGCTTGCCGATCTCCAGATAGGCTTTCCGGATGGCGTCCTCCTCCCCGGAATTGTTGAGGGAGAGCTTGGTGATCTCCATCAGCTGCTTGGACTTGGCCATACCCGCCCGGCCCAGGTCGGTGGCTTTATCCTTCAAATCGTCAAAAAAGGCCATACTTCTTACCTCCTTGCGGTATGGTGACTCACATGCTGGCCCTATTCTACCCCCAATTCCCGGCGTACGCAAGAGAACGCGGGGGGATTTCACATAAATTTAATCCTTCTTTTTCTGGAAGGCAAAAAACCGCTGACCGAAATAATTGAGGATGGTATACAGGGCCATGCCGCCCAGCTTGGTGAGCCGCTCCTGCCAGATGGGGTCCATGCCGGTGTTGCCCAGCACCCAACCGGCGATGGGCTGGGCCAGGGCGTAGGCAATCACATAGCACACCGCCACGTTGACGGCAAATTTCACCGCCGAGCGCAGGAAGGTCTCCTCGCTGTGGAAGGTAAAGTGGCGGTTGAGGAAAAAGCTCATGACCGCGCCGGCCACATAGGCGATGGCGGTGGAGGGCCAGTAGCCCAGCCCCTCCAGCAGGAACATGAGGATCATGGACAACAGGGTGTTGCCCACCCCCACCAGCAGGAACTTGGGGATGGAGTTATCAATCAGCTTTGCCATGCTCGTCCTCCAAAACCTCGCGGATCAGGAACCGGGGCCGCTCCTTGGTCTCCAAATAAATTTTGCCAATGTATTCACCGATGACGCCCAGGGACAGCAGGATCAGGCCGCCAATGGCCCACACCGAGCAAATCATGCTGGCCCAGCCCAGAATGGTCTCCCCCATGGCCCAGCGGACGATGGAATAGATGAGCATAATGATGCTCACCAGGAACACCAGGAAGCCCAGGCCGGCGATCATGCGGATGGGCTTGACCGACAGGGAGGTAATGCCCTCCATGGCGAAGGAGAGCATCTTTTTTAAGGGGTATTTGCTCTCTCCGGCAAACCGCTCCCCCCGCTCATACTCCACGGTGCCGGTGCGGTAGCCGATCATGGGTACAATGCCCCGGAGGAACAGGTTGACCTCCTTGAACTGTGCCAGGCCTTCCAGAGCCCGGCGGGACATGAGGCGATAGTCGGCGTGGTTGAACACCGTCTCCGCTCCCATGGAGTTCATCAGCCGATAAAAGCCCTCGGCGGTGAAGCGTTTGAAAAAGGTGTCCTTCTTCCGGGAGGAGCGCACGCCGTACACAATGTCACAGCCTGCATAATACTGCTCCACCATAGCGTCCACCGCGTTGATGTCATCCTGGAGGTCGGCGTCCATCGAAATGGCCATGTCGCACCGCTCCTTGGCGGTCATCAGCCCTGCCAACAAAGCGTTCTGATGGCCCCGGTTGCGGCTCAGGTCCACGCCGGAGAAGATGGGGCTGCTCTGGTGCTGCTCCTCAATGAGCTGCCAGGTCTTATCCTTGGAACCGTCGTTTACAAAAAGAACCCGGCTCTCCCGGGAAATAGTTCCGGCAGCCATCAGGGCCTCCAGCTTTTCTTTCAGCCTGCGTGAGGTCTCTGGCAGCACTTCTTCTTCGTTGTAGCAGGGAACGACAATATAAAGAATATCTTCCATATCAATCCATCTTCCTTGCGTTTTTTGTTCTGTTTGGTCATTATACTCCCTTTGGACGAGAAAAACCACCATTAAGTTCCTCTTATCCAAACAAAGTCATGCTCAGCACAGGACAAATACACGCCAGCCTCCCTCAGCTTGTCCGCATCCCTCACTCCTCCAGTTTCTTTCGCAGCCGCTCCACCGCCCGGCGCTCAATGCGGGATACTTGGACCTGGCTCACCCCCAGCACCCGGGCCGCCCGGTCCTGAGTCATGCCCCGGTAGTAGCGCAGCAGGATCACCTGCTGCTCCCGGTCAGGCAGGGCGGCGATGGCGGTACGCAGGGCCTCACGCTCCACGATACCCTCCTCGATACCCTCGGTGCCCAACACGCTCTCCAGGGTCAGGCCGTCCCCTGTCTCCATCTGGAGGGAGGCCACCGGCAGCCCCGCCTCCTCAGCGGCTGCAATCTCCTCCGGCTCCAGCCCGGTGGCCTCGGACAGCTGGGACAAGGTGGGTTCCCGGCCCAGGGAGGCCGACAGCCGTTCCCTGGCCGCCCGGATGGCCATCCCCCGCTCTTTCAGACCGCGGCTGACTTTAATAGCGCCGTCATCCCGTAGGTAGCGCCGGATCTCACCGGCGATCTTGGGCACGGCATAGGTGGAGAACTGACAGCCAAAGGCGGGATCGAAGCCCCGCACCGCCTTCACAAAGCCCAGGCAGCCCAGTTGATACAGGTCCTCCGGCTCCACTCCCCGGCCGTAGTAGCGGCGCACAATGGACCAGATCAGCCCACCATTCTCCTCAATGAGCCTGGCGCAGGCCTCGTTGTCCCCCCGGCGGGCCTCCTCCAGCAGATCGGGGGTATCCGCCACATTCATTGCGCCCCTCCCAGCCGTCGGGAGATCCTGCGGCGCATGGTCACCACCGTTCCCTTCCCCGGGGTGGAGCGTACCTTCACTCCGTCCATAAAACTCTCCATAATGGTAAAGCCCATGCCGCTGCGCTCCTCTCCGCCGGTGGTAAACATGGGCTTCCGGGCCTGCTCCACATCGGGGATGCCCACGCCCTTATCCTTGATCTGGATCTCCAGGGTGTGGTCCTCAAAGAGCCGCAGCCGCATCTGGACCAGCCCCAGCTTGTCCGGATAGGCGTGGACGATGCAGTTGGTTACTCCCTCGCTCACCGCCGTCTTGATGTCATTGATCTCCTCCAGGGTGGGGTCCAGCTGAGCGGCAAAGCAAGCCGCCGTGGTACGGGCAAAGCCCTCGTTGGCCGACCGGCTGAGAAAGACCACCGTGGCCTCATTCATCGGTTTCATTATGTAGTTCCTCCGTCATTCAAATTTGATCAACCGGTCCAGCCCGGCTGCCCGAAGCACCTTGCCTGCCTGCTCAGGTACATGGACCACCTCCATGGTCCCTTCCAGCTCGCTCATCCGGCGGCTGGCCCGCAGCAGTACGGCGATCCCCGAACTATCCATAAAGCTGACGCCCCCCAGATCCACCGTCAGATGACGGGGCATGGTCAGGTCGATCTGCCGTACCAACTCGCCTAAAATCTGTCTGGCCCGGTGGTGGTCCACCTCGCCGTCAATGGCCGCGTACAGCGCCCGATTCTCTGCTTTGCAGGTCACTGCCATGGCATATCCCCCCTGTACAAAAAAATCGCAGTATACCAATTTTTGGTATACTGCGATCCTATCACAGATGGGGTATATATTTTGTCGAAGGACTCACCGGACCAGGGAAAAATCGGTAAAGATCCACTTCTCCCCCACTTTTTCGTAGGGGAAGTCAAACGTCAGGGTATCCACCACCGCGCCGTCCTGCTCCGGGTCCAGCACTTCCACCGTCACCCGGACGGTACAGCGGTTTGGGTCTCCGTCCCGCAGGACCTGGGTCGTCTCGGCACCCCTGGTGATGTCGGTGCCCCGGCCACCGTCCTGGACATAGAGCACACCGTCGATGTCCACATACTGGGTCCCGTCATAAGGCAGCAGCTTTTCCACCAGATCGTCGGAAAAGAGGCTCTTGAGGTAACCCCGCAGGCTGACCGTGCTGTCAATGCCGGGATAGTCTACCCGATAATAGGTGGCACCGTCTACCTCGCGGCTGTCCGTTTCATCAAAGGGCATGGGCTCCACTTGGAACCACCAGAAGGCCTGCACCGCCGCCCGGTAGGCGGACAATACCTCCTCATCGTTAGGTCCGTCATAGGCCGTGGGGGTAGGCGAAGGCTCCGCAGAGGGCTCCGGCTCCACAGAGGCCGTAGGTTCCGGCATAACAGTGGGCTGGGCCGTTGGGATGGGTGAGGGCTCCGCGGAGGGGGTAGGTTCGGCGCTCTGCTCCACCTCAGGCGTGGATGCGGCACTGGGCAGCGCGGTAGATACCGCCCCGGTATCCTGACAGGACCCGGTACATCCGCCCAGCAGCAGCAGTACCGCCAGCAATGGGATCAGTCTTTTCAACGCTCCAACCTCCTTTCCACGGCCTGGGTCAAACTGGGCCGTACAATATTACTGTACATTTTATCCGATTCTGCTCTGGAGCACAACCACAGTTGTGTAACAAAGTATGACAATATGGGCACAGAAACGCCGCCATCCGCGTTCGATGGCGGCGTTTCTCTGTTTTTCGAGAATTTTATCAGCCCAGCGCAGCCGCAGATTCTTCCAGCTTGACCAGCAGAGCCTTCAGCTTATTCGCCCGCTCCCGCTCGGCCTCCACCACCTGGGCGGGGGCCTTGTTTACAAAGCCGGGGTTGTTCAGCTTGGTCTCCAGCTTGTCCAGCTCCTTGCGGTTCTTGTCCAGCTCCTTCTGGATGCGGGCCTTCTCCTTCTCCAGGTCCACCAGCTCAGCCAGGGGCAGATACAGCCGGGCCGCATGGGTGGCGATGGTCACCATACCCTGAGCGTCCACCGTATCGGTGGCCTCCACCACCTTCACGTCGCTGGCATAGGCCAGACGCTTCAGGAAGGGGGTGCCCTGGTGGAACACGGCCTGCTCCAGAGTGGAGACGGTGAGCTGCGCCTTCTTGGAGGGGGGCACGTTCATCTCGGCCCGACGGGCACGGATGGCCCGAATGGCGTCCATGATGAGCTCC
This sequence comes from Flavonifractor sp. An112, assembly GCF_002161085.1. Taxonomy (GTDB): domain Bacteria; phylum Bacillota; class Clostridia; order Oscillospirales; family Oscillospiraceae; genus Flavonifractor; species Flavonifractor avicola. The sequence continues at coordinate 179,113 of NZ_NFLU01000002.1, forward strand.
ATAGCCTTCTCTTCCTCGGGGAAGTCCAGGTTGGCGTGGTGCTCCGGCCACTGCTGGAGCATCAGGTAGTCGCCCTCATGGGGCAGGGCCTGCCAGATTTCCTCGGTGATGAAGGGCATAAAGGGATGGAGCAGCTTCAGGATCTGGGTGAGCACGTAGCACAGTACCTGCTGAGCCCGGATCTTGCTGTCCTCATCGTCGCCCTGGAGGCGGGTCTTGGTCAGCTCAATATACCAGTCGCAGTAGGAATCCCAGATGAAGTCGTACACCTTCTGGGCGGCCACGCCCAGCTCGTAGCGCTCCATGTTCTCCGTGATCTCGGGAATGACGCTGTTCAGCTTGGACAGGATCCACTTGTCCTCCAGCTCCAGCTTCTCAGGCAGCTCGCACTTGTCGATGGTCAGGTTCATCATCAGGAAGCGGGAAGCGTTCCAGATCTTGTTGGCGAAGTTGCGCATGGCCTCGCACCGCTCGGTGTAGAAGCGCATATCGTTTCCGGGGGAGTTGCCGGTGACCAGGTTGAAGCGCAGGGCGTCGGCGCCATACTGGTTGGCCATCTCCAAGGGGTCGATGCCGTTGCCCAGGGACTTGGACATCTTGCGGCCCTTGTCGTCCCGCACCAGGCCGTGGATGAACACGGTGTGGAAGGGGGGCTTGCCGGTGTGCTCACAGCCGGAGAAGATCATGCGGGCCACCCAGAAGAAGATGATGTCGTAGCCGGTGACCAGCACGTCGGTGGGATAGAAATACTTGTAGTCCTCGGTCTCCTCAGGCCAGCCCAGGGTGGAGAAGGGCCACAGGGCAGAGGAGAACCAGGTATCCAGCACGTCCTCCTCCTGCTTGATGTTGTGGGAATGGCAGTGCTCGCACTCGGTGGGATCGTCCTCGGACACGGTGATGTGGCCGCACTCCTGGCAGGTCCAGGCGGGGATCTGGTGGCCCCACCACAGCTGACGGGAGATACACCAGTCATGAACGTTCTCCATCCAGTTGGTGTAGATCTTGGAGAAGCGATCGGGGACGAACTTGACCTCACCCTCGTTGACCACCCGCAGGGCCTCCTCAGCCAGAGGCTTCATCTTGACAAACCACTGGGCGGAGATGAGAGGCTCCACGTCGTTGTGGCAGCGGTAGCAGGTGCCCACGTTGTGCTGGTGGGGCTCCACCTTCACCAGGAAGCCCTGCTCCTCCAGGTCGGCCACAATGGCCTTCCGGGCCTCGTAGCGGTCCATGCCGGAGTAGCGGCCGTAGCCCTCCACCACCTTGCCGTTGTCGTCCAACACACGGATGGTCTCCAGGTTCTGCCGCAGGCCCACCTCAAAGTCGTTGGGGTCGTGGGCGGGAGTCATCTTCACGCAGCCGGTGCCGAACTCCATGTCCACATAGTCGTCGGCCACAATGGGCATCTCACGGCCCACCAGGGGCAGAATGCACTTTTTGCCCACAATGTCCTTGTACCGCTCGTCGTTGGGATTGACCGCCACGCCGGTGTCGCCCAGCATGGTCTCGGGCCGGGTGGTGGCCACGATGACGTACCGGCCCTCCTCCCCCTGGATGGGATAGCGGATGTGCCAGAAGTTGCCCGGCTTGTCCTGATACTCCACCTCGGCATCGGACAGGGCGGTAACGCAGTGGGGACACCAGTTGATGATGCGGGAACCCTTGTAGATCAGGCCCTTCTTGTACAGGGAGACAAACACATGGCGGACAGCCTTACTGAGGCCCTCGTCCATGGTAAAACGGGCCCGGGACCAGTCGCAGGAGGCGCCCAGCTTCTTCTGCTGCTCCACAATGCGGTTGCCGTACTTGTGCTTCCAGTCCCACACCCGCTCCAGGAATTTCTCCCGGCCCAGGTCGTAGCGGGACAGGCCCTCATTCTTGCGCAGCTCCTCCTCCACCTTGATCTGGGTGGCGATGCCGGCGTGATCGGTGCCGGGCACCCACAGGGCGGCGTAGCCCTGCATCCGCTTGAAGCGGATCAGGATATCCTGGAGGGTGGAGTCCATGGCGTGGCCCATGTGGAGCTGGCCGGTGACGTTGGGGGGCGGCATGACGATGGTGAAGGGCTTTTTATCGGGATCACGGTGGCCCTCAAAGCAGCCGTTTTTCTCCCACATCTCGTAGACGCGGCCCTCCACCTCCTGGGGTTCATAGACCTTGGGAAGTTCTTTCTTCATCTGTTACACTCCTTTTCGGGGCAAAAAAGGTTCGCCCCAAGCTGTTGCTCAGGGCGAACCTGTTAGTCCGCGGTACCACCTGAATTTCCTCAAATGAGGACACTCATTGCCTCTGTAACGGGAGGATTCCGCCGCCCCCTACTGTGGTTCAGGGGCAGAGCTCTGGGACGACCTTCCCCCCACCGCCGGAGAGCCTTGCACCAAACCGGCTCCTCTCTGTACCTTTCGCGGGGGTACTCCTTCCCATCTTAGCCTTTGGGACATAGTATATGCACTTTTCGGGAAAATGTCAAGCCTCTGGCTTACCGCAGTTCCTTGTCGCAGTAAGCGCAGCAATCCACGCCGCCGTTCTGCTTCACCAGGGGGGGCAGGTAGTGCTCGGTCTGGGTGATGCAGTTGGGGTTGGAGCACACCGGCTTGGTGCCGATCTCCACGGCGCCGGGGCTCATACGGTCCTGATTGGCCAGGTCGGTGAGCAGCGCCATACGGGCATACATACCATAGCGGGCCTGCTCAAAGTAGACCGCCCGGGGATCGTCGTCCACGTCGATGGCGATCTCGTCCACACGGGGCAGGGGATGCATCACCAGCAGGTCCTTCCGGGCCCGGTCCAGCTTCCGGCGGGTGAGGACGTAAATGCCCTTGCACCGCTCGTACTCCAGGGGATCCACAAAGCGCTCCCGCTGGATACGGGTCATATAGAGCACATCCAGCTGGGGAATGACGGCCTCCAGGCCGGTGACCTCGGTAAACCACATATCATTCTCCCGCATGAAGGCCCGCATATATTCGGGCACCGCCAGCTCACGGGGAGCAATGAGGAAAAACTTGATGCCCTTGAACTTGGCCAGGGCCTTGATGAGGGAGTGAACGGTACGGCCGTTCTTCAGGTCACCGCACAGGCCCACGGACAGGCCGTCAACACCGCCCCGCAGGCGGGTGATGGTGGTCAGGTCGGCGGTGGTCTGGGTGGGGTGCATATGGCCGCCGTCGCCGGCGTTGATCACCGGTACATCAGAGTAAAGAGAAGCAGCCTTGGCGGCGCCCTCCTTGGGGTTACGCATGACCACCACATCGGCGTAGCCGGACACCATCTTGATGGTGTCCTTCAGGGTCTCGCCCTTGGCGGTGGAGGTAGATTTAGGATCGGCAAAGCCGAACACGGTACCGCCCACCCGCAGCATGGCGGTCTGGAAGGAAAAGTTGGTGCGGGTAGAGGGCTCATAGAACAGGCTGGCCATCACCCGCCCCCGGCAGGCGTCCATAAAATCGGCGGGGTGGTCCATAATATCACTGCACCGCTGGTACAGGGAATCCCACTCCGCCCTTGACAGGTCTCCAAAGTCGATCAAATGCCGCATGACGCTTCATTTCCCCTTTTGAATTTTTTCTATCGTATCATATTTCCCCTCGTTCCGGCAAGAGCAGAATGGACAAATTTCCTACTTTTTTCCCACTCCTCCTTGACATCTACGCCGTTCAATCTACCCGGCTCTGTGTAAAGACTGACAGGTATCCTTTGCTCAGGTTATGCCCACACTAAAAAGCAAAGGAGGCTATGCCATGTCGCTGTTTTGGATCTTTCTAATTTATAGCTTTGTCGGCTTTCTCATCGAGGTAGGCTATGCCCGGCTGAGTGGTGAATCCAAGCAGGACCGGAAGTGCCGCCTGCTTCTTCCCATCTGCCCGGTCTATGGGTTGGGCGCGCTGGGTCTGCTCCTGCTGCCGGAGCGTGTACGGGCTCAGCCTCTTCTGCTGTTCCCTGCCGCGGTTCTGATCTGTACGGCGGCAGAACTTCTGGCGGGTCTTTTTTATGAAAAAGTCTTTCTGGTATCCTTCTGGGATTACTCCCATTTGCCTCTGCATCTGGGCCGGCACATCTGCCTCCGCTTCTCCCTGTACTGGGGCGCATTGACTCTGGCCCTCTATTATTTGCTCCATCCGACGATTGCCTGGCTGGCTGCCGCCATTCCAACCTGGGCCACACCACCCGCTGCGGCTTTGTTGTGCGTAGATACGGTACTCACCGCCCTACTGCTGCGCCGAACACGGGATACCGGTTCTCTACGCTGGTATGTCCGGCTGTTCCGACGAAAGCCAGCGTGAAAAACGCCCCCTTTCAGATTTTTGTATCTGAAAGGGGGCGTCCCTCATGCCCGTCTCAGGTCATTCAGAGTCTCGTCAATCTTCTTCTGGGATACGTAAGCCTGGGCTACCGAGAGGATCTGCTCCAGGGTGATGGAGCGGGCAGCCCCCAGGATGGGATGCTTGAAGAGCATAGGGAACCGGCGCTGAAGCACCGCCCGGCTACCCGGATGGTCCAGCAGCTCCCCTACTGTAATCTGATTTCGTTTGAGTTCCATGCGCTCACCTCCAACCCAGTCTATGCACCAGTGACGCAGATTTGACTTGCGGGCTGATGTGGGGCAGGCTATAATGGTGTGCATACCATATATCCGGATAAGGAGGCCCCACTTTCTATGATCCATTCTCTGGATAACCATGTTCCTCAGCTCCACCCGGAGGCCAGAATCGCCGCCAATGCCACCCTTGTGGGCAAGGTATCTGTCGGCCCCGCCGCCAGCATCTGGTACGGCGCAGTTCTGCGGGGCGATGAGTGCTCCATCCGCCTGGGCGCAGGCTCCAACGTGCAGGACCAGGCAGTGGTCCACGGCGACCCGGGCTTTCCCACTGTCATCGGTCGGGATGTAACTGTAGGCCACGGCGCCATCCTCCATGGATGCACAATAGAAGACGGATGCCTCATCGGTATGGGCGCCATCCTGCTCAACGGCTGCGTCATCGGTGCAGGCAGTCTGGTGGCGGCCGGGGCGCTGGTCACCCAGAACACGGTAATCCCGCCAGGCAGCCTGGTGATGGGTTCCCCTGCCAAAGCGGTCCGGCCCCTGCGCCCGGATGAGCAGGAATCCCTGCCCCACTCCGCCCAGCTCTATCGGGAGCTGTCTGCGGCCCAACTTCCCGCTGTCGGTCAGGAGGTAACAACATGAAAAAAGAGCATCACCCCAAGGGACAGCGCCGACAGGCGCTGAAAGAAGAGGTAAAGGCCAAACCCGGTGTGACCGCAGTCTATATCATTCTCCGGGCCCTGGTTATTGTGGCCATCGTGGCCCAGTCCTTCAAGGGCAACTTTGAGAACGTGTTTCTGTGTGTTCTCACCCTGTTTCTCTTTACGCTGCCTTCCTTCCTGGAGCGCACCATTCGTATCGAGATCCCGGACACGCTGGAAATCATTATCTTACTCTTTATCTTCGCCGCGGAAATCCTTGGTGAGATCCAGGCCTACTACATCCAATATCCCTACTGGGACACCATGCTCCATACCCTCAACGGTTTCCTGTGTGCCGCCATCGGCTTCTCTCTGCTGGATATCCTCAACCGAAATGAAAAACTGAAATTCAGCCTCTCTCCGGTCTATCTGGCTGTGGTGGCCTTTTGCTTCTCCATGACCATCGGCGTGCTTTGGGAGTTCTTTGAGTTCTCGATGGACCAGCTCTTCCTGCTGGATATGCAGAAGGATACCGTGGTCAATTCCATTGGCTCGGTGATGCTGGACCCCACCGGAGGCAATCACCCTGTCTCCATCAAACATATTACAGATGTGATCGTGGTCACTGCCGACGGCGCCCAGCAATCTCTGGGGCTGGGCGGCTATCTGGACATCGGCATTATCGACACCATGAAGGATCTGTTCGTGAATTTTATTGGCGCTGTGGTCTTTTCCACCATCGGCTTCTTTTATGTGAAAAACCGCGGCAAGGGTAAATTTGCTCCCCAGTTTATCCCCACTGTGGTGGACGATGTGGAAACAACGGCAGATCAGGACGATCCCGCACAGGATTAAGCTGCTTTTACTCCTCTGTTTTTCCACCTCCTCTCCCCTTTTGGCAGATTTTTTTACTACATACCTGCATAGAGTTCCTCCATTCCGCCCATACTAGGAGCGTACCACGGTAACAAGGAGGAATTTGCAATGAACCAGACCCCTAACAACAGCATCAAGTGCTCCGTCACCAACTGTGCCCATCACTGCGGCGGCCAGAACTACTGCACCCTGAATGAGATCAAGGTCGGCTGCTGCGAGCCCAACGCCACCAAGTGCGCCTCCACCGAGTGCGCCTCCTTCCAGCTGGGCCAGCACTAAGCACCTGAGCAACAAAAAACAGGACCTGCGAAAGCAGGTCCTGTTTTTTGTATTTGGAATTACTCCTTGGGCTCGGCAGGGGCCTCGGCCTTGGGAGCCTCCGCCTTGGGGGCGGCGGCGGCAGCAGGGGCAGCCTTGGGCGCCGCAGGCTTGACCTCGGGCACCTTGCCATCCACGGTGATCAGCTTGCGGGGGCACTTCTGGGCGCAGATGCCGCAGCCAATGCACTTCTCGTAGTCGATCACGGCCAGGTTGTTGACCATGGTGATGGCTTCCTTGGGGCAGTTCTTCATGCACAGAGAACAGCCAATACAGCCGTTGTCGCACACCTTCCGGGCATCCACACCCTTGTCATGGGAGGAGCAGGGAATGGTGACGTGACGCTTGGTCTTGTAAGGCTCCAGAGCAATGATGTGGCGGGGGCAAACGTCCACGCACTTGTTGCAGGCCTTGCACTTCTCCTCGTCCACCTTGGCCACGCCGTCGATGACGTGGATGGCGTCGAAGGGGCAGACCTTCTCACAGGAGCCCAGACCCAGGCAGCCGTAGGAGCAGCCCAGATCACCGCCGCCGGGCAGCTTGGAAGCGGCCACGCAGTCGTGAAGGCCCACATAGTTGTACTGCTTGTAGTTCTGACCGCAGCCGGTGCAGTGGACCTGAGCGATCATCTTGACGGAAGCGCCGGCAGCCACGCCCATAATCTCACCGATCTGAGCGGCGACAGCCTCGCCGCCGGCGGCGCAGGCATTGACAGGGGCCTTGCCCTTGGCCACAGCGGCAGCATAACCGGAGCAGCCGGGGAAGCCGCAGCCGCCGCAGTTGGCGCCGGGCAGGCAGGCCAGCACAGCCTCCTCCTTGGGGTCCACCTCAACGGCAAACACCTTGGCGGCGATGGCCAGTACCAGGCCGAAGATGGCGCCCAGCACAGCCAGGACCACAACGGCAAAGATAACAGTATTCATATCCATGATTCATCCGCCTCCCTTAACCAAAGACCTTCAGGCCGGAGAAGCCCATGAAGGCCAGAGCCACCAGACCGGCGGCCATCAGGGCGATGGGGAAGCCCTCAAAGGCCTTGGGGCACTCGGAGAACTCCATCCGCTCCCGGATGGAGGCGAAAATCACGATGACCAGCAGGAAGCCGATACCGCCGGTGACGCCGTATACCACACTGGTAATAAAATCGTAGCTGTTCTGGGTGTTCTGGAGCACCACGCCCAGCACGGCGCAGTTGGTGGTAATCAGGGGCAGGTACACGCCCAGGGCCTCATAGAGGGAGGGCATGGACTTCTTCAGGAACATCTCGATGAACTGCACCAGGGCGGCAATGACCAGGATGTAGGTCACGGTCTGCATGAAGGTCAGCCCCAGGGGCACCAGAATCAGCTCATTGATGGGCCAGCAGATAGCGGAAGCCAGACCCATAACGAAGATAACGGCCAGGCCCATACCGGAGGCCGTCTCCACCTTCTTGGACACGCCCATAAAGGGGCAGATACCCAGGAACTGGGCCACGATGAAGTTATTGACCAGGATGGCGCCAAGGGCCACGGTAAACAGGTTTGCCCAATCCATTACTTGGCCACCTCCTCAGTCTTTTTCTCGCCCTTCTTGGGCTTGTTCAGAATGTACTGCATGGCAGCGATGAGCACGGCCAGCGTGATGAAGCCGCCCACAGGGAGAATCATGCCCAGAGCGGGGATGCCCTCGGGCAGGATGCGAATGCCGGCGGCGGTGCCCAGGCCGAAGGCCAGGTTGCCGTCCTTGCCGATCTCCAGCAGGCCGCCCATGATGGTGCCGTTGCCCAGGAACTCACGGACCACACACATGATTACCAGGATCATGGTATAGCCCAGGCCCTGGAAGATACCGTCCATGGCGGAAGCGCCGATGCCGTTCTTGTAAGCAAAGGACTCGGCACGACCCAGAATGATACAGTTTACCACGATCAGAGGGATAAACAGACCCAGGCTGGCCGACAGAGCAGGTACAAATGCCTGGAGCATCAGGTCCACGATGGTCACGAAACCGGCAATGACCACGATGAAGCAGGCAATACGAATATTGTTGGGAATAATCTTACGCAGAGCTGCGATGATAATATTGGCCAGGGTCAGGATCACCAGCACGGACACACCCATGCCCAGTCCGTTGAACAGAGTGGTGGTGATGGCCATGGTGGAACACATACCCAGCAGCTGGACGGTAACGGGGTTCTGATAGAACAGACCGTCCATCAGTTGTTTTCTTGCATTCATGGTTTGTTCCCTCCTTAACCCATGCTGGCCGCGGCGGCAATAGCGGAGGAAACCGCCTCGCATACGCCTCGGGAGGTGATGGTGGCGCCGGTGAGCGCGTCGATGGTGCCGCCGTCCTTGGTCACATGGACCTCACCAGTGGCACCAACGAACTGGGCACGGAAATCCTCCTTGCTGGCGTTGGAACCCAGGCCGGAGGTCTCGCCGGTCTTGACGATGGACACACCGGAGCAGGCTCCGGTAGCGTCCACGCCTACCATAATGGTCAGGTTGCCGCTGAAGGAAGTGGCAGGCTTGACCTGCACCACATAGCCGGCGTCGCCGGCGCTGTAGACGTCTTCCACGGTAGCGTCGCCGCCGGTGTACTGATCGGTAACCTTCTCATAGCTGTCGGCAGGCAGCACAGCCGCCATGGCCTCCTGGGTGGTCTTTTCGTTGTTGGCCGCAATGTAGGGCTTGGTGACCTCATTGGTCAGGCCCAGCAGCAGAGCAGTAACGGCGCAGATAGCAAACAGCACAATGACCAGAGTGGCCATGCCGGCTTCTTTCTTCTTAGTAACAGTTTCGCTCATGGCTTAGCCCTCCTTTCCGGCTTTGGCCTTTGCCTTGGCGGCGGCCTTCATTTCCTTGGTAACGCCGTAACGGTTGGGCTTGCCCACCTTGTCAATGAGCCACACGCAGCAGTTCATGATCAGGATGGAGTAGGACACACCCTCTGGATAGCCGCCGAAGTAGCGGATAAACACGGTGAGCAGACCGCAGCCGATGCCAAAGATGACCTCGCCCTTCTTGGTAACGGGGCTGGTCACATAGTCGGTAGCCATGAAGAAGGCACCCAGCATCAGGCCGCCGGTGCACAGCTGATAGAGCATCCAGGTCAGCCGGTCATTGCCGCCCATGGGGAAGGCAAAGGTAAGTACCGCCACGGTGGCGATGTAGGCCACGGGGATACGGGCACGGATCACGCCGCGCCAGATCAGGTACAGGCCGCCCAGCAGCAGCATGAGCGCGGAGATCTCACCAATACAGCCCATCTTGTTGCCCACAAAGGCATCCAGCAGGGAAACATCGGTGGGCAGCAGGCCCTTGTGCATGAAATCGGCGGACAGGGGGGTGGCGCCGGAAACGATGTCGGCGCCGGCCATGGTGGTAGTGCCACCCAGCAGGTCAGGCCAGTACTGCGTACCGATGCCCTGGGGTGCCCAGGTGGTCATGGCTACAGGATAGCACAGCATCAGGAAGGCACGGCCGCCCAGGGCGGGGTTCATGAAGTTCTGGCCCAGGCCGCCGAAGAGCTGCTTGACCACCACGATGGCGAAGAAATCGCCGATGATCAGCATCCAGTAAGGCAGAGTGGGGGCGCACACGAAGGCCAGCAGCACGCCGGTAACGGCAGCGGACAGGTCCTTGTTGGCGCAGGACTTCTTCATCAGCTTGCGATAGCCCCACTCAAAGAACTCGCAGGCCACCACAGAGATCAGAGTGGCAACGAGAGCACGGGGGCCGAAGAACACCACGCCCATGACCAGGGCGGGCACCAGCGCAATGAGCACATCGCGCATCAGGTTCTGGGTATCGATGGGGGAGGCCACGTGGGGGGACGAGGCCACCGTCAGATTCAGCTTCTTTTCCTCATTCATGCTTTGGCCGCCTCCTTTGCCGCTTTTTCCTTGGCCGCCAGGTTCCGCAGTTCACCCTTGGTCACGCGGAAGGACTGGACCAGATGGATGCGGGCGGGGCAGATGTAGTTGCAGGAACCGCACTCGATGCAGTCCATAACGTTGAGGGCCTCCGCCTCTTTCCACATACCCTTGCCGGCATACAGGTGCATATACACGGGAGTCAGGTGCATGGGGCAGACGTTGACACAGCGGCCGCAGCGCAGGCAGACCTCTTCCTCCACCACGGGGGCAGCCTCGTGCTTGGTGAGGCAAAGCACGGCGTTGGTGCCCTTGATGCAGGTCACATTCAGGTCATACTGAGCGATACCCATCATGGGGCCGCCGGTGAGGATGCGCTCAGGCTCCTCCTTGAAGCCCTTGGCCTCGTTGATGAGCTCCTGGAAGGACACGCCCAGGGGCACCATCAGGTTCTTGGGCTCCTGGATGGCGTCGCCGGTGACGGTGATCACACGGTGGGTGACGGGCTTGCCCTCCACCACGGCATCGTACACAGCAGCAGCGGTGCCCACGTTGAACACGGCGCAGCCCACATGGGCGGGCAGGCCGCCGGGAGGCACCTCACGACCGGTGATGCGCTGGATCAGCTGCTTCTCAGCGCCCTGGGGGTACCGGGTCCGCAGAGACTCCACAGTGATGTCACCCTTGCCGCCCACCAGAGCACGCAGGTGCTCGATGGCATCCTCCTTGTTGGCCTCCACACCGATCACGCCGCTCTTGAGGCCGAAGGCCTGCATGAGGATGCGCAGACCGCCCACAACCTTCTCGCCATGCTCCAGCATGAGGCGATGGTCGGCGGTGATGTAGGGCTCACACTCGGCGCCGTTGAGGATCACGGTGTCCACCTTGCCGATGCCCGAGCTGATCTTCACATGGGTGGGGAAGCCGGCGCCGCCCATACCGGTAAGGCCAGCCTCCTTCACGATGTTGACGATCTCATCGGTGCTCAGCTTGGTGTAATCGGGATGGGGAACGAGCTCGGAGCCCCAGGTATCCTGGAAGTCGTTCTCGATCACCACCGACATACACTTGCCGCCGCCCACATAGGGACGGGACTCCACCGCCTTGACCTCACCGGAGACCGAAGCGTGGATGGGGGCGCCCAGGCCGGCGATCTCGCCGATCTTCTGACCCACCTTAACGTGATCGCCCACAGCAACGATGGGCTTACAGGGAGCACCGATATGCATGGACATAGCGATGACCACCTGCTTGGGAGCAGCGCTCAGAGGCGCTATCTCCTTGTGGCGTGCCAGCTCCTTCCGGTCATGGGGATGCACGCCGCCGTAAAAGCTTTGCTTCATAGGTCCACCTCGCAAATCTGACCCACACACGGGCCATTTTTCTGAGTTGTTTGACCGGTATCTCAAACAGAATTATCATATCGCAAAGCACACAAATTGTCCAGTTAAAACCGTCAAATTTCTCACTGTTTTTTCATTTAAACTCACCAGTTTTATCAAAAAGCTGAATTCTTCCTTGCTTTTCCTCCTTTTTGAAAAAACTATACCAGTCGGTTTTCTAATTGGCGGAACCGTGGATTCTGTCCCCCTGCCACGGTACTTTACTTGTTTAAAATGCAGAAGTTTCAAATGGCAGATTGACAAAGCCCACCGGGAAAGCTATGATTATACCTACAACTTGCAGTTCATCCTCTGGGATGGACGCTTCAAATGCGATGACCGGGACAGTACGGGCGGCGCATAAGCGCAGAGAGGGAGCGGTTGGTGTAAGCTCCCGTGAGGCCGCATCGGAAGGTCACCCGGGAGCGGCTCCGCCGAAGGCAGTAGGCGGGGACGGTTACCCTCCGTTACCGGGGCATGAGTGCGCGGGTATGCCCGCGAAGTTAGGTGGTACCACGGAGTGTCATGGCGGCTTCGTCCTATGGGACGAAGCCGCCATGTTATTTTTCTCCCATACCAGCCAAAGGAGGTCTTTTCCACCATGAGAATGAAAACAGCCCAGATCCTGATGGAATGTCTGCTGGAGCAGGGGGTGGATACCGTATTCGGTTACCCCGGCGGCACCATTCTAAATGTATACGACGAGTTCGAGCTGCACGGCTATAAGGATAAGATCCGTCACATCCTCACCGCCCACGAGCAGGGCGCCTCCCACGCCGCTGACGGCTACGCCCGGGCTACCGGCAAGGTGGGTGTGTGTTTCGCCACCTCCGGCCCCGGCGCCACCAACCTGACCACCGGCATTGCCACCGCCTACTACGACTCCTCCCCCGTGGTGTTCATTACCTGTAACGTCAGCGAGAACCTGATCGGCAAGGACTCCTTCCAGGAGGTGGATATCACCGGTATCTCCATGCCCATCACCAAGTGCAACTACCTGGTAAAGGACCCCAACCAGCTGGCCGACGTGATCCGGGAGGCCTTTGCCATTGCCCGCACCGGCCGCCCCGGTCCGGTTCTGGTGGACATCGCCAAGAACGTCACCGCCGCTGAGGCGGAGTATGAGCCCCTGCCCCTGTCTGAGCACCCCAACCACGGCCGTCTGGCCGCCATGCTCCGCCGGGCCAGCCACGAGCTGAAGGCTCCCGAGCCCGACGCCGGCGACATCCAGACCCTGCTGGACATGATCGAGGAGGCCCGCCGTCCCCTGGTGCTGGTGGGTGGCGGCGTGATCCGCTCCAAGGGCGCTGTGCCTCAGTTCCGGAAGTTCATTGAGACCCTCAATGCCCCGGTGGCCTCCACCATTATGGGCGGCGGCGCCTGCCCCGGCGACCATCCCCTGTTCACCGGCATGATCGGAATGCACGGCTCCCACGCCTCCAACCACGCCAGCGACCAGTGCGACCTGCTCATCGCCATCGGCTGCCGGTTCTCCGACCGGGTGGCCACCGACCCCGCCACCTTCGCCCCCAACGCCAAAATCGTCCACATCGATATTGACCGCGCCGAGATCGATAAGAACGTGGTCACCGACCACCACATCATCGGCGACGCCCGTCGGGTGCTGGAGCTGCTCAACACCAAGCTGCCCGCCCACGACTATCCCGAGTGGAAGGAGTGGGTGTTCTCCCACAAGGAGATCCCCCTGAAGAAGGACGACATTCTCCACCCCCATGAGATTCTGGAGACCATTCAGGCGGTCACCGACGGGGACGCTATCATCACCACCGACGTGGGCCAGCACCAGATGTGGTGCGCCCAGTACTACCACTTCTCCCGCCCTGGCCAGCTGATCACCTCCGGCGGCTTCGGCACCATGGGCTTCGGCCTGGGTGCCGCCATGGGCGCCGCCGTGGGCAACCCGGGCAAGGTGGTGGTCCAGTGTACCGGCGACGGCTGCTTCCGCATGAACTGCCATGAGCTGTGTACCGCCGAACACTACAACATCCCGGTGATCACCGTGATCTTCAACAACCGGACCCTGGGTATGGTACGCCAGTGGCAGAACCTGATTTATCACAAACGTTTCTCCCAGACCGATCTGGACCGGGGCCCCGACTTTGTGAAGCTGGCGGAGGCCTACGGCATCCAGGGTGAGCGTGCAGCCACCCAGCCGGAATTTGAGGCCGCTTTCCGCCGTGCCGTGGCCTCCGGCCGTCCCTATGTGATCGAGTGCGCCATCGACAAGGACGCCATGGTCCATCCCATGATCTCCGCCGGTACGCCGGTCACTGACTTCATTCTGGACTAAGGAGGGTGTGGAATATGAATGAAATGAATGCCACCCGCCGCACCCTTTCGGTGCTGGTAGAAAACGCCGCCGGTGTCCTGTCCCAGGTCTCCCGGCTGTTCTCCCGAAAGGGCTATAACATCGAGTCTCTGGCCGTGGGCACCACCGACGATCCCACGGTGTCCCGTATCACCATTGAGGTGTGGGCCGACGCCCCCATGATCGAGCAGATCATGAACCAGCTTCGCAAGCAGTACCCCGTCTATTCTGTTCAGGAGCTGAAGCCGGAGCGTTCCATCCGCCGGGAGCTGGTGATGTTCAAGGTGAAGGCGGAGACCCACGACATCCGCAACGAGGTCATCCAGATCGCCAACATTTTCCGGGCCTCCATCATCGACGTATCTCTGAAATCCCTGACCCTGGCCCTCATCGGCGATGAGACCAAGGCGGAGGCCATGCAGAAGCTGCTGGAGGCCTTCGGCATCCTGGAGCTGGTCCGCACCGGCATGGTGGCCCTGGAGCGGGGCGCCTATACCATTGAGGACGAGACCAAGGAGCAAACCGAGTTCAACCTGGGCAAAAACTTCCTTTAAGAAGGGCCACCAGGCCGCTACCGGCGGCCCGCCGCTGTGCGGCGTCCAAGCGTTTTGCGCAGCAAAACCTTGCCGCAGGGGCAATTCACTGCACAGCCGTTGGCGGCTTTGCCGCCCTACGGATGTGGCGTACCCCTTGCGGGTACTTCCGCCGAGGAGGTTAAATCCGCCCGGAGGGCTCCCAAACGTGCCTGCACGTTTGGGAACTGGCCCTGGAGCGGGGCGCCTATACCATTGAGGACGAGACCAAGGAGCAAACCGAATTTAATCTCGGGAAGAATTTCCTGTAATATTTTAGAAATACAAGCCACGCCGAAATCTTTTCTGAGATTGTATCACACTTATCATTCTTTTCTTCCCCGCTGTGTTATCATCGTGGACAAGAAAAAAACCTTCATTTGACAAAGGAGTGCAAAGACTATGGCTAAGATGTATTACGAGAAGGACTGTGATCTGTCCTACCTGAACGGCAAGAAGATCGCCATCATCGGCTACGGCTCTCAGGGCCACGCCCACGCCATGAACCTGAAGGATTCCGGCTGCGATGTGTGCGTTGGCCTGCGTGAGGGTTCCAAGAGCTGGGCCAAGGCCGAGCAGGCCGGTCTCCAGGTCAAGACCGTTGCCGAGGCCGCTCAGTGGGGCGACATTGTGATGATCCTCATCAACGACGAGGTTCAGGCTGAGGTTTACAAGAAGGATATCGCTCCCTACATGACCGAGGGCAAGGCCCTGGCTTTCGCCCACGGCTTCAACATCCGCTATCAGCAGATTGTGCCTCCTGCCGGCGTGGATGTGTTCATGGCTGCCCCCAAGGGCCCCGGCCACACCGTCCGCTCCACCTACGTCAACGGCAAGGGCGTGCCCTGCCTGGTGGCCGTGGAGCAGAACGCCACCGGCAACGCCTATAAGATCGCCCTGGCCTACATCGCCGGTATCGGCGGCGCCCGCGCCGGCGTCATGGAGACCACCTTCCACGACGAGACCGAGACCGACCTGTTCGGTGAGCAGGCTGTGCTGTGCGGCGGCGTAGTGGATCTGATGAAGTGCGGCTTCGAGACCCTGGTGGAGGCCGGTTACGAGCCCGAGAACGCCTACTTCGAGTGCATCCACGAGATGAAGCTCATCATCGACCTGATCAACAAGGGCGGCGTGGCCGCCATGAACTACTCCATCTCCGACACCGCCGAGTACGGCGAATATGTGTCCGGTCCCCGGGTGCTGCCCTACGAGGAGACCAAGAAGAACATGAAGGCCGTGCTGGCCGACATCCAGGACGGCACCTTCGCCGGCAAGTGGATCGCCGAGAATAAGAACGGCCGTACCTTCTTCAACTCCAAGCGCGCCGCGCTCAAGAAGCACCAGATGGAGATCGTGGGCGAGGAGCTGCGCAAGAACATGATCTGGGGCGGCGACACCGACCTGGATACCGCTTCCAACTAATTGCAATATAAAAAAGGTGGCCCTCCGGCTGGAGGGCCACTTTTTATACTCAGGATGCAAACCGCCTCATGAGCCGCTCCAGGATCCGGTGGAGCAGCACGCCCAAAGCGATATTGAGCGTATAGGCGATGAGATAGAAGCTGATGTGTCGGGGATCGTGGTCCAGCCAGGGCGCCAGCAGGCCGAACTCCCGGGTGATCACCACATTGAGCAGATAGATCTCCAGGCTGCTCCCCCCCACCAGACGCAGGAAGGCAGGGACCCACCGTCCGGGGTACCAGTGCAGCACTCTACCCAGAAGTAGGCAGACAGGCATCACACCCACCACAACCGCCAGAATCAGGGGGAAGATCACCGGCTGGACCAGCCAGCCGGCCACAACTGCCAGTGCCAGAACAGCTGAAGTCACCCACACCGCCAGGTGCCGGGCATTGAGTTTTTTGCCCTCCATCACATAGGAGCCCACCAGAAAGCCCATGGCAAAATCGGGAATACGCAGCAGAAAATCCGGCAGATACAGTAGCCCGCCCCCCCAGGTTACCCGATAGAGCAGGTAGCTGATCAGATAGATGAACAGGGTCAGCCACTCTTTATGGGCGCAGCGGCGGAACAGCTTGAAATAGAACGGTGCCGCCAGATAGAACGCCAGGATGGCGGAGATATACCAGTTGAACCCCTCCGGCACATTCAGCCAGTAGGATAAGGTGGACAGATTCCAGAAGATCACATCAGGAGTGATCCGCCCGGCCGCGGCCAGGGCCGCACTGTAGATCCCCACCACCAGCCAGAAGGCGGGCAGCAGCCGCCGCAGCCGTCGGCCTAGATAGCGCCCGTAGGACTCCTGTTCCCGCCGGGCCAGGGAGCAGCAGATTCCCATGCCGGAGAGCACCAGAAAGATGTCCACCCCTGCAAACCCCATGGAGCGAAAGGCCTTGAAGGGCAGGAAAGTGTCGTTCAGCTCATAGGCGTGGAAGAGCATGACATACAGCATGGCAATCCCCATCAGCTCTCCCCGGTAGCGGCTCAGCAGCCCATAGCCGCCAACTTCCCTGCCGTTTTCGTCGATCACCTGTCCACCCCCTTTTATCGTGGTTTCATTATAGGTGGCTCCTTCTCTTCCGTCAATCCCCCCAAACACCACTATGCTCCCAGCACATTGTAGACTCCCTCCCCTCATGCTATAGTACAGGTGTATATAATCTGATGAGGAGGAAAATGCAATGAAATATCACCGGCTGCTGCCTGGGGCCCTGGCCCTGGCGCTCTCCGTCTCTCTGTGCGCCTGCGGCGGAGCGCCTGACAGTCCTTCCGGCGCACCGGCCCAGACGCTGGAAGAACTGACCGCTGGCCAGACTATCACATCAGAAACCGCTGAGCTCACCCTGAAAGGGGTGGTCATTCTGGACGCAGTGGTGGATGAAAACATCAACCTGAACGCCAAGGATGACAGCGACTACCTGTGTGCCATCTACAACATCAAAAATACCGGTGCCACGGAGGACGATCTCATTCCGGAAACCGTACTCTCTAATAAGGTATTTTACCAGGAAAAATATGAATATACGGAATTTGATCAGGATATCGCAGGCAACGGCAACGCCTATACCGGCCATACTCCCCTGCCGCCGCTGCGGGATTTCACCCTGTACTGCATCGTGGAAATCCCGCCGGAGGCCTCCGAGCATCCGGAGGAGCTGGTGCTGACCACCACTCTGGCCGGAACCAGCTATCAGACCACCGAGGTTCAGAACGCAATAGCATTCCAGCAGGAAGCCCTGGAGGTGGTGGGCGAGTTCACCAGCGGCATCCATGACTTTTTCAACACCATCAACTTCACCATCAGCTTCGACACTGAGCCCTATCGGGAGGCCTATCGCGCCGCCCAGGCTTCCTATGATCAGGTGAAGGATGCTCTGTCCCAGCTGACACCCCCTCCCTACTATCAGGAGGGCTATGACGCCCTGATGGAAGTCGCTGCACAGTGGGAGGAATTCCTTACTCCGGTATGCGCTCTGCTGGATGCCTCTGACCAGGAATTTGCCCAGGCCATGTCTGATTCCAGCGACAATTTTGATGCGGAGGCCTTTGACCAGCGCATTGATCTGATCCAAACTTCCATACCTTTCCTGATGGATACCGACCTGCGGAATCTGTAACCTAACTCCTTGCGCGGCCCCCGTCTGGGGGCCGCTTTTTACAGTCCCATCACATCCATGGAGTGGCGCATATGGATGGCCATGGCGTAGCCCGCCCCCTCTCCGTCCCGCTTACGGAAAAATTCCATCAGCAGAGCGTGGTCCCGGCACGTGTCTTCAGCCAGCCGCTCCTGGTGCTCTCCCGCCGTGAGAGCGGCGGCCACCGCCTGATCGATGAGGGGAAGCAGCCGCACCAGAAACTCATTGTGGGCGCCCCGGACGATGGCGGCGTGAAAGGCCCGGTCGGCCTGGGTTCGGTCCTCCCCCGCCCGGATGCACCGCTCTACTTCCTCTCCCCGGGCCAGGATATTTGCCAGCTCCTCCTCTGTGGCCCGTTGGCAGGCCAGGGCGGCAGCCCTGGGTTCAAAAATAGAGCGCAGCTCAAACAGGTCCCGCAACTGCCCCCGTACCCGCTCCAGGCTGGAGAAGCCGAAGTCGTCCATCTCCTCCACCGCCGCCGACACAAAGGTGCCCTTGCCCCGGCGCACCTCCAGCACCCCCTGGGCAGTCAGGGTGCGGATGGCCTCCCGCAGGGTGGCCCGGCTCACCCCCAGCTCCCCGGCCAGCTCCACCTCATTGGGCAACTTCTCCCCCGGCTTAAGTCCCTTCTCCACTACAATACGACTGTATAATCCCTCCGCCGTCTGCTGAGCCAAACTTTTTTTCTCCATACCCTACTTCCCTTCTGGTCAGTCCTTGACAGTTCTGCCACTATCATATAGTATATAGTCAGACAATGCAAGCGTTATCATACAACGCAAGTGATACATAGAAGGAGGTCATTCCCCATGCGCAGCGACAATGTTACCAAGGGCGTGGAGCGCGCCCCCAACCGCTCCCTTTTTTATGCTCTGGGCTACACCAAGGAGGAGCTGGAGCGTCCCCTCATCGGCGTGGTGTGCTCCTACAATGAGATCGTCCCCGGCCACATGAATCTGGACAAGATCGCCGAGGCCGTCAAGGCCGGCGTCCGGGCTGCCGGCGGCACCCCGGTGGAGTTCCCCGCCATCGCCGTGTGCGACGGCATCGCCATGGGCCACATCGGCATGAAGTATTCTCTGGTCACCCGTGATCTCATCGCCGACTCCACCGAGGCCATGGCCATTGCCCATCAGTTTGATGGCCTGGTGATGATCCCCAACTGCGACAAGAACGTGCCCGGCCTGCTGATGGCCGCCGCCCGGGTGAACATTCCCACCATCTTCTGCTCCGGCGGTCCCATGCTGGCCGGCCGGCTCAACGACGGCCGCCGCTCCTGCCTGAGCCATATGTTTGAGGCGGTGGGCGCCTACAAGGCCGGCAAGCTGGACGAGTGCGGCGTAGAGGACTATGAGAACAATGCCTGCCCCACCTGCGGCTCCTGCTCCGGTATGTACACCGCCAACTCCATGAACTGCCTCACCGAGGCCATCGGCATGGGCCTGCGTGGCAACGGTACCATTCCCGCCGTGTGGTCCGCCCGGCTGCGGCTGGCCAAGCACGCCGGTATGCAGATTATGGAACTGGTGAAGAACAACATCCGTCCCCGGGACATCATGACCCCTGCCGCCTTCCACAACGCCGAAGCGGTGGATATGGCCCTGGGCTGCTCCACCAACACCATGCTCCACCTGCCCGCCATCGCCCACGAGTGCGGCATCGAGCTGGATCTGGACATGAGCAACGAGATCTCCTCCAAGACTCCCAACCTGTGCCATCTGGCTCCCGCCGGCGACACCTACATGGAGGATCTGGAGGGTGCCGGCGGCGTGTACGCCGTGATGAAAGAGTTGACCAAGAAGGGCCTGCTGGACACCTCTGTTATGACCTGCACCGGCAAGACCCTGGAGGAGAATCTGGAGGGCGTCACCAACCGCAACCCGGAGCTCATCCGCCCCATCGAGAACCCCTACTCCCCCGACGGCGGCATTGCCGTGCTCAAGGGCAATCTGGCCCCTGAGGGCTGCGTGGTGAAGCGCTCCGCTGTGGCTCCTGAGATGATGGCCCACACCGGCCCCGCCCGTGTCTTTGACAGCGAGGAGGAGGCTATTTCCGCCATCTACGCCGGCAAGATTGTCCCCGGCGACGTGGTAGTCATCCGCTACGAGGGCCCCAAGGGCGGTCCCGGTATGCGCGAGATGCTCAACCCCACCTCCGCTATCGTGGGTATGGGTCTGGGCGAGAGCGTGGCTCTCATCACCGATGGCCGGTTCTCCGGAGCCACCCGAGGCGCCGCTATCGGCCACGTCTGCCCCGAGGCTGCTCAGGGCGGCCCCATCGCCCTGGTAGAGGAGGGCGACATCATCTCCATCGATATCCCCTCCTGCAAGATCGAGCTGCAGGTGGACGAGGCTACCCTGGCCCAGCGGAAAGCCAAGTGGGTGTGCCCCGAGCCCAAGGTCAAAACGGGATATCTGGCCCGGTACGCCAAGCTGGTCACCTCCGCCTCCCGGGGCGCGGTGCTGGAGTAAGCCCCTATTTCCCTTTCAAGATGCAAAACATGGCCGCCCTGACGGGCGGCCATGTTTATTTTGTATTAAGTTGTCAGCCGCAGCACCCGCACCGCTCGCAGGCGGAAGGAGTGGCAGCACAGCCGCCCTGTGCGGTCTCCCGCAGCTCGGCGGGCAGGTAGCGACCCACCCGGTACATGGCGGCCAGCATCTCATCAAAGGGGATCAGCTGCTGAATTCCGCTCAGCGCAATTTCGGCGGCAACCAGCGCATTTGCCACACCGGCAGCATTGCGGTTCTGACAGGGGTACTCCACCAGACCGCCCACCGGGTCACACACCAGGCCCAGCATATTCATCAGCACAGTGGACGCCGCGCTGAGACACTGCTCCGGCTCACCGCCCATCAGCTCCACGGCAGCAGAGGCAGCCATGGCAGCGGCAATGCCCACCTCCGCCTGGCAGCCGCCCACCGCACCGGCCACGGTTGCATTCCGCATGGCCAGATAACCGATGGCGCCGGCGTTGAACAGCCCTTCTATGATCCGGGCGTCCGAGATGTGGTAGGTATCCTGAAGGGCCAGCAGCAGGCCGGGCACCACGCCGGAGGAACCAGCGGTAGGGGCGGCCACGATCAGGCCCATGGAGGCGTTGACCTCCAGCACCGCCATGGCGTAGGTAATGGCCTTCTGAAGCACAGGTCCGCAGATATCCTTCTTCTTGGCGGCGTGGGCGGCCAGATGCTTGGCCTCGCCGCCGATGAGTCCGCCCATGGAGCGGACAGGGCTGGTCAGCGGAATAGTGGCTGACTCCCGCATGATCTCCAATGCCCGTTTCATGCGCCGGGTGACCGTATCCACCGTGGTCTCTCCCAGAATGCACTCCCGGCGACGCATGATCTCAGAGATGGAACACCCCTCCTGACGGCACAGCGCCAGCAGTTCGTTGGCATTTTTAAACTCCATGTTCCCGCCTCCTTACGACTGAACAATCATAACGTCCTGGATATAGGGGTTGGCCCGCAATTCCTCGCCGATGCCGTCGGGCAGAGTACCGTCCGACTCGATGATACTGTAAGCGGTATCTCCCTTGCCCTCCCGGAACAGACGCATAAAGGCGATGTTCACGTTGCGGTCACTGAGCACCTTGGTCAGGTGGGCCACCACTCCGGGCTTGTCCTGCTGGATCACCACCACCGAGGCGTACTCGCCGCTGAAGTCCACACGGACGCCGTTGATGCGCACGATGTGCATCTTGCCGCCTCCCAGGGACTCGCCCCGGACGGTCATAACCTGCCCGGCAGCGTTCTCCATGCGGATGTCCACGGTGTTGGGGTGGATGTCGGTCTCCACCTCATTGGGAGTAAAAGAGAAGGCAAGGCCCCGCTCGTTGGCAATGCGGAAGGAGTCCCGAATGCACAGATCATCGGTGGAGAAACCCATGATACCGCCCAGCAGGGCCCGGTCGGTACCGTGGCCGTGGTAGGTCTTGGCAAAGGAACCGTAGAGGGTAAAGTCCACCTTCTTCAGAGGCGGCGCCAGCAGCTTGTGAGCCACGTTGGCAATAAGCACCGCACCGGCAGTGTGGGAGCTGGACGGACCAATCATATTGGGTCCCAATACGTCGAATACGCTGATGAACGACATAGAATCACTCCTCCGAGGCGGCAGGCGCCTTCAGAATGAATTTCTGGTAGATGGCATTGACAATGGTACCGATGGCGTTGTCACCGGATACGTTACAGGCGGTGCCAAAGGAATCCTGAGTAATATAGAGGGCCACCATGATGGCACAGATGGGGCCGTTCACATCGCCGGCCTCGGTACCGAACACCATGTACAGGAAGGGCAGCGCGGTCATGATGGAGCCGCCGGGGGCGCCGGGGGAGGCCACCATGGCAATGCCCAGAGTCATGATGAAGGGCACCACAGTACCCAGGCTGATGGGCAGCTGGTACATCAGGCACACGGCGGTGGCACAGGCGGTGATGGTGATCATGGAACCGGCCATATGGATGTTGGCGCACAGCGGCACCACAAAATTGCGGATCTCCTCCAGAATGCCGTCCTTCTTGGCGCACTCCAGGTTGACGGGGATGGTGGCGGCGGAGGACTGAGTGCCGATGGCGGTGGCGTAGCCGGGGATCTGGTTGCGGATCAGAGCGAAGGGATTCTTCTTGGATACTGCACCTGCCACAATAAACTGGATGCAGATATAGATCAGGTGCATGGCGATGACCACCAGGAATACCTTCCACAGGATGCCCAGAATGGCGAACGTCTTGCCGGAGGCAGTCATGTTGGTAAAGGTGCCGCAGATGTAGAGGGGCAGCAGGGGGATGATGACCACATGGAGCACCTTATCAATAATGGCGGAGAAATCCTCCATGCCGTGATAGAGGCTGTCACCAATCTCCTTGCCCCGCATATTGGACAGGCACAGCCCCAGCACGAAGGCCAGAGTAACCGCGGACAGGGTATCCAGCAGTGGAGGAATGGATAAAGAAAAATAGCTTTCCAGAGAAACGTCCGCCGTCTGGGCAATCTGGTCCAGGGCGCCTTCACTCATGAAGGAGGGGAAAAGGTTGGAGGAAACCAGATAGGAGGCGGAACCCGCCACCAGCGTAGACACATAGGACAGGGCCACTGTAATGAGCAGAAGCTTACCGGCGCCGCTGCGCAGGTTGGCAATGCCCATGGTCACATAGGCCACAATCATCAGCGGGATGATGAAGGACAGGAATGTGCTGAAAATCGAGGAGCAGGTCACAATCACACGGTTGAACCCCTCCGGCATATAGGAGCCAAACAAGATGCCAAGGATAATTGCAATGATGAGCTTCGGGATCAGGCCAATTTTAATCTTTTTCTTTGCCATATAAGTTCCTCCCTTAACTTTCTCTATTTTGTCCATTTCCCTATTGACTTTTGGAGGGCCTTAGTATAACATTGCACAACAATTAAATCAAATAAATCTAATTTATCATATAATTGAATTTTCTTAATATCAAACTCACCGGTATGGCAGGAGGCTTGCATTATGGAGCTGCGTCAGCTGACCACATTCATCCGGGTGGCCCAATTTCAAAGTTTCTCCAAGGCGGCGGCCAGTTTGGGATATTCCCAGTCCGCCGTCACGGTACAAATCCGCCTTCTGGAGGAGGAACTGCGGGTCCGGCTCTTTGACCGTATGGGAAAGCGGGTGTGTCTCACCGGACAGGGGAAGGTCTTTCTGGACAGCGCCATCAGCATCATTCAGGATGTATCTAAAGCCAAGCTGGCTCTGGCAGGTGAGGATGAAACCCTGCGGGGCCAGCTCCATATCGGGACACTGGAATCCCTCTGCTACGCCCGACTGCCCGGTATCATCCGGAATTTCCGGATACGGCATCCCCAGGTGAGCATCCAGATCACCACGGGTACGCCGGAGGAGATCATCACTAAAATGGAGCGGGGAGAGCTGGACATCATTTACATTCTGGATGAGCCACTCTATAACAACAGCTGGTGCAAAATGCTGGAGCTGCAGGAGGAAGTGGTAGTGGTAGCCTCCGCTTCGCTGGGGGCGGCGCTGAGCGGCCACTCCCACAAGCTGGTGGACCTGCTGGACAAGCCCTTCTATCTGACGGAGCGGGACGCCAACTACCGTCGGCTGCTGGACCAGCGGCTGGCTGCCTTTGGCCAGGCCATCACCCCTGCATTGGAGAGCAGCTACGCCTCCTTCCTGCTGCGAGTTCTGGAGGAGACGGAAGGGCTGTCCTTCCTGCCCCGTTTTCTGGTGGAAGAACCGGTGCGCCAAGGAAAGTTGGCCATTGTGGATGTCAGCGACCTCAAGGCGGTAATGTATGGCCAGATCTTCTATCACCGGGAGAAATGGGCCACCCGGGAGATGGAGGAGTTTGTCCGCTTCTGTACCCCGCCTGGAGAGGACCGTCCCTCTGTCCTGTTATCCCTGTAAAAAACAAAACAGCCGCCCCGTGAGCCTGCTTCCACAGAAGCGGTTCACGGGGCGGCTGTTTACACGATCATGCGCTATGCTTTTTCCGTCTGGCTGAGAATTGCCGCAGCTTCTTCCTCTGTCAGCTTGCCTGCCTCTGCCAGGGCCTGTATACGCTGCTCATCCCACAGTCTGGGATAATATTTCTTAGCCAACTCGTACACGTTCACAGTTCCACCCCCGTCATAATGGCCAGAAAGTCCACATCCGCCCGCAGCCGCTCCAATTCCGTAGGTTCAGGCTCCGGTGTGGGTTCCGGTTCCGGCACCTGGCCGGGGGTCAGCCCCACCAGAATGCCGTCCTGAATGTCCAGTTCGCAGTAGCCGCAGCAGTCCCACGCCGCCTGTTCCAGCTGGGGCGGCACTGCAATCCACCCCTCCAGCCAGCACTCCGTTCGGTGGCTTTGGCTCTGTAAACCGTGACCGCCGTCCGCTCTGGCCTCGATCTCAATGATAGTCAGCATCCAGATCCCTCCTCATCCATGTTAGTAAGTGATACAACAACTTGCGCAGCCAAGCCCGTTTTTCCTTCCGCCCCTCCCCCTGCTCCCTCAGCCAGGCCAGCAGCCTGCCGCTGCTCCAGCCATCCGTTCCGAGGGACAGATCAGGCGCACCCGCCTCTACAATCCGTATCTGTCCGCCCCGCACCAGACGAAGCAGCCGCTGTGCCAGCGATATCGGCTTGTGATCGGCAGACGGAACACCTCGCTTTTGATAAGTACGCTTCTCCCGGGTCTCCTCCGGAGGCAGGTCATTGAAGTGGGCCATCAGCCGCTCCTCCAGTCTCTCCAGTCCCCGCACCTCCACCTGTTCTCCCAGGGCCAGACTTTCCAGCCTCTTTAGTCCGCACCGGATGGACCGCAGTACCGACGCATGGTCCACCCCCAGCAAAGTTCCGATCTCCCGCAGGGAGAGCCACTCGCCATAATAGAGATACAGATAGGTCTGCTGCCGGAGGGTGAGCCGGTCCAGCACCGCTTTCAGTACTTCCGGCTCCCCCAGGTCCACCACCAGAGGACCTCCCTCCTGGCAGTCCAGCAGCCGATAGAGGAACTTAGCGTCCTCCGCAATCCGTTTTTGTCCCCGTTGCAGCGTACGGCATACAGTGGAGCGGTTCCGCCCCGCCTCCCGGGCCACCTGGGCCTGAGGATTGCCACTGTCGATACCTGCCAGATAAGCTTTCTGGACAGGCGTGATCCCCGTCCGGGCCGTCCGTACCGCCAGGCGCATCTTGTCCTGTTCCGTGGGGCCCTCCGGTGCCTCCGCGCCTTCCACCTCCGCCCAGGTCTTATACTGCATTCTGTCCCACCGCCAGCCGTCCACCCCGGCCCAGGTGGTACCTCGACTGATCCTGTGCCGGGGCATCAGTTCCCGCAGTTGCCGGGTGCAGTTCGCCAGATCCTCCTCGGCCCGGGCCAGTTCCAGCCGGAGGGCTTTCTTCTCTCTCCCCTGCGCTCCATCCAGCTCAGTTTGAAGGGCGGCCTTTTGCTCCCGCAGTACCTTGATTCGTTCTCTGATCTCTCTGGCTCTGCTCATCGCTTTTCCTCGTTGATTCGGGGCGCGGTCAGGTCGGCGGTGGTATATTTTCCGTTTCTGGGCCGGGTGTAGTATTCCTCCGCCAGCTGCCGCAGTTCCCGCATCTCCCGCAGCATCTGCCGCAGCATCAGGATCTCCCGATTGGTCACCTGTCGTTCTGTTCCCTCCTGGCTTTCCAGACGCTGCTTGGCCGCCTCCAGGCCCAACCTCAGCCGGGCGGCCGCCTCCCGATACTGCCCGGATAATTCCTGCAATCTGGCCATCCTGTTCACCTCCTCTTTCCCGGAGCGGCCGCCCCAGCCCTGTATCCGCCCCGCTCGCTGTTGGAAGAGACTCCATGGTCTCTTCACTTTTAGCGGTTCCACCCCCAAAAGTTGGACGGTTTCGTACACCAAAGAAAAAGATTTTTTGAATTTCAATCTTCCGCCAAAATAAAGAGGTCCTTTCCTGAGATGGAAAGGACCTCTTTACAACTGGGGGAAGGTCGGATATCATGTAGATAACAGGAGAAAGCGCGCTCCCTGGGGAGCCCGCAGGAAGGAAGAACTGTTCATGAAGAAAACCGATCCCCATTATCAAGCTTATCTGCAAATTCTGCGGGAAGAGCTGGTCCCCGCCATGGGCTGCACCGAGCCCATCGCGCTGGCCTACGGCGCGGCGGTGGCCCGCCGGGCCCTGGGCTGCCTGCCCGAAACCGTCTCCGTCCAGGTCAGCGGCAACCTGATCAAAAACGTGAAGAGCGTCATTGTCCCCAACACCGGCGGATTGAAGGGCATCCCCGCCGCTGTCACCGCCGGGCTGGTGGCTGGCGACCCAGATAAGGTGCTGGAAGTTATTTCCGTGGTGACGGAGGAACAGAAGGCAGAAATGACTGACTTCCTCCGCTCCCACCCCATCGGAGTCCATCTGGCCAACACTCCCCTGACCTTCGACTATACCGTCACCCTTACCGGCGGCGGCCATACCGTCACCCTGCGCATCGCCAACTATCACACCAACATTGTGCTGCTGGAGAAAGACGGCGTGAAGGAGATCGACATTCCGGTGGAGGGCGAGCAGGAGACCGCCCTCACCGACCGCTCCATCCTCTCCATCCAGGAGATCGTGGACTTTGCCGACAGCGTGGACGTGGACGACCTGCGTCCCCTGCTGGACCCCCAGATCCAGTATAATATGGCTATCGCGGAGGAGGGCCTGCTCCACGCCTACGGGGCCAATGTGGGCAAGGTACTCATGAGCACCGAGGCCTCTCTGGAGCGGCGGGCCCGGGCCAAGGCCGCCGCCGGCTCCGACGCCCGGATGAACGGCTGTGAAATGCCGGTGGTCATTGTTTCCGGCAGCGGCAACCAAGGCATCACCGCCTCGGTGCCCGTCATTGAGTACGCCCGCTCCCTGGGCATTCCGGAAGAGCGGATGTACCGGGCGCTGGCAGTGTCCGACCTGTGCACCATCCACCAAAAGACTTATATTGGCCGTCTGTCCGCCTTCTGCGGCGCGGTGAGCGCCGGCGCTGGCGCCGGGGCCGGTATCTGCTACCTGCTGGGCGGCGGTTACGATCAAGTGAAGCACACCATCGTCAATGCCCTGGCCTTCCACTCCGGCGTGGTGTGTGACGGCGCCAAATCCAGCTGCGCCGCCAAGATCAGTATGGCGGTGGAGGCCGGTATCTTTGGTTATCAGATGTACCAGAACGGCCAGGAGTTCCGCACCGGCGACGGCATCATCAGCGACGGCGTGGAGCACACCATTCAGAACGTGGGCGAACTGGGCCGCCAGGGGATGCGGGAGACCGACCATGTGATTCTGGAAATGATGACTCGGGAACCCTGCTAACAAGAAAGTATAAAAAAAGCGTCTGCCGAGGCAGACGCTTTTTTGTGCTTCTATTCGTTATGCCTTTTTCTGTTGCTGTCTGACCAACTTGACGCAGGCAGCGATGACGCCGAAGAGGAACCAGTAGGTGAACATATTGCGGGGGTAGAACCAGGTATACTCCGCCACACTCACCACCAGGATGCCGCAGAAGGCGCCCAGGGCTGCCGCCAGCATCCGCTTGGTGCGCTTATCCAGAGCAGCCCGGAAGGCCTTCACGCCGCTCTTAAGCTGGTAGAGCAGCAGGGCCAGGAAGGAGATTACGCCCCAGATACCGGTCTCCGCCCACATCTGCAAATAGTTGTTGTGGGTGTGGATGGGATAGGTGCCGTCAAAGTTGGTGGGATAAGTCTGGAACACCTCTTTCATCACATCGGTACCCAATCCTATACCCTTGACCCAGTGGTCCCGCATCAGGTTGCTGGTAGTGGAGTAGATCTCGAAGCGGTACTGGGTGGAGCTGTCCTCGGTGTTGGTGATGGTGAGGATCCGGTTGTAGATGGTCTCCGGCAGGAAGGGGATGGCCACCAGTCCGGCCACAATGAACAGGGGCACCCACCGCCAGTCGATGAGGGCCAGGAACACCACCACCGCCAGGGCCAGCCCGATCCAGCAGGAGCGGCCATAGGTAAGGCCGATGGCCACCACGCCCACGCACAGGGCGAGCAGGGAGAGTGTCTTGCCCCGCCAGTGGGAGTTGAGGAAGAGGGCCAGCTCCAGAGGCAACAGCATGACCAGCTGCTCGGCGAAGTTGTTGGGGTTGTCAAAGACGGAATAGACCCGGCCGGGCATACCGGCGTTGACGGTCATATCCTGCTGGGAGGCCACCACCTCCACGCCGATATATCCCTGGTAGCAGCCGTAAATGGAGGCGATGGAGATACCCAGCACCGCCAGGGCCACCATCAGCTGGAGCTGCTCATACTTCCGCACGGAACTTACCACCAGCAGCACCAACAGGAAGGCTGTAATGTGGAAGGCAAAGAAGCGCATAGACAGGCGGGTAGAGATAGACCCGGCCAGAGCAATGCAGATAAAGGCCATATAGAGGCTCATATAGGGCCCCAGCGTATCCAGCTCCAGCCGATCCTTGGCCCGGGAGGCGCTGCCGATGATGAACAGGCCGGTGACCGCAACCGCGCCCAGCAGGCCATAGGTGTTGTTCCACATCTCATGGGGGGCCACCAGCATCACCAGCATGAACAGGCCCAGGAAGAAGAATCCGGCTCCGCCCACGGTGCCCAGGAAGCGGCAGAACAGGCTGCCGTCCCATACCGGGCGGCCGATCTTGCAGAGCCACTTACAGATGGCACAGGGGATGTTGATGATAGCGGTGAGCAGCCTGCAGATCAGGCTGTCCGGCCAGGCCTTTGGGATGACTCCCTCCCGCCAGACAAAGCGGAAGAGAATGCTCCCCCGCAGCTGCCGGGTGAACCACCGCTCCAGGCCCGCGCAGGCCCGTCCGGGCAGACTGCCCGCCCAGGCCTGCCTGAGTCCCAGCCAGAAGGCCAGGAAAAAGCGAAGAAACAGGCTGTTTTTTGCGATAGACATCAGGTTTTTACTCCTTGGAATCAGTCGTGAAGGGCTTTTTCGTACACACCGTAGGTAACCTTGGCCATCTTGTGGATCTCGAACTTCTCCTCGATGGTCCGCAGGGCGTTCTCCCGGCAGGCCGCTCTGAAATCCGGGTCCTCCAGGAACCGCTTCATGGCCCCCGCCATGGAGTCGGGGTCGTCATAGGTCACCAGCAGGCCGCAGCCCGCCTCGTCATTTACAATGTCCGAATTGCCGCCCATATCGGTGGCAATCACCGGCAGACCGGCAGCCATAGCCTCGATGATGAGGAAGGACAGTGCCTCATGCTGAGAGGAGTTGACGTACAGATCGGAGCCCTTGTACAGGTTCTTGATATCCTTGCGGAAGCCGATGAACTTCACCTGCTCCTCCAGCCCCAGCTCCTTGACCTGGGCCTTGGAGGGTTCCAGCAGAGGGCCGTCTCCCGCCAGCACCAGGGTAAAGGGCTTGTCCGTCAGCTCCGTCAGCCGCTTCACTGAGTCAATGAGGTACTTATGTCCCTTGTCGTCGGCAAAGCGGGAGGCGCACAGCATGACAAACCGGTCCTCGGGCAGACCCAGTTCGGAACGAAGGGTGGATTCCGAGCGGTCCCCCGCCCAGGCTTCCAGATCCACCGCGTTGAAGATGACCTGGATCCGGTCGGCGCTCCAGCCGTTGGCAATGAGCTGCTCCTTGCCCTTGTTGCACACGGCGATCATCTGGTCCTGCCGCTTATCCATCCAGCGGTTGGACAGCCGGGTGATAAAGTCGTTGGCCAGGACAAAGTGGTTGGTGTACACCACCCGGATTTTTTTGTTGTACTTTTTAGCCAGCAGGGCAGTATAGTGTTCCCGCAGGTAGTGGCAGTGGATAAGATCAATATCCCACTCCCGGCACAGGTCGGCCAGCGCTCTGGCGGCCTGCTTGTCGAACCGGCGACGCATGGTGACCTGGCGGCAGGGGACCCCCATGGCCTCCAGCCGCTCCACCAGCAGCCCGCCCTCGTTATAGGCAAAGAAGGGCTGCACCAGCCCGTCGGCAGAGAGGTACTTCACCAGAGTTTCCACATACCGCTCCGTCCCCGCCTTGCCCGCATAGTTGAGCAGATAGAGTACCTTGCACATGGCAAATTCTCCTTTTCCTTCGGCGGATTATTTCTCCGCCCAGTTGCCGGTAGCCTCCGCCTTCAGATAGGCATTGATAAAGCCATCCAGATCGCCGTCCATCACGCCGTTGACGTTGCTGGTCTCATAGCCGGTGCGGTTATCCTTCACCAGCTGATAGGGCATGAACACATAGGACCGGATCTGGCTGCCCCACTCGATCTTGAGCTGGACACCCTTGATGTCGGAGATCTTCTCGGCGTGCTGCTGCATCTTCAGCTCCACCAGCTTGGCCCGCAGCATCCGCAGACAGGTGTCCTTGTTCTGGAACTGGCTGCGCTCGGTCTGACAGGACACCACAATGCCGGTGGCATGGTGGATCAGTCGGACGGCAGAAGAGGTCTTGTTGATGTGCTGACCGCCGGCGCCGGAGGAACGGAACACCTGCATCTCGTAGTCCTCGGGCCGAATCTCCACGTCGGCGTCCTCGGGCAGGTCGGGCATGACCTCGATGGCGGCAAAGGAGGTCTGCCGCCGGGCGTTGGCGTCAAAGGGGGATACCCGCACCAGCCGGTGCACACCGTGCTCACTGCGCAGGTGACCGTAGGCATTCTCGCCCTCAATGAGGATGGTGGCGCTCTTCAGACCGGCCTCGTCGCCGTCCAAGTAGTCCAGTGTCTTGCAGGTGAAGCCGTGACGCTCGGCCCAGCGGGTGTACATCCGGAAGAGCATCTGGGCCCAGTCCTGGGCCTCAGTACCGCCGGCGCCGGCGTGGAAGGTGAGGATGGCGTTGGAGTTGTCGTACTCGCCGGTGAAGAGGGTGGACAGCTTGGCCTCCTCCATGTCGGCCTGCAGCTTGGCAAAGCCCTCCTCCAGCTCGGGCACCAGGCTCTCGTCCTCCATCTCGTTGCCCAGCTCGCACAGGGTCATCAGGTCCTCCCACTGGCTCTGGCGCTTCTCCTGGCCCTCAATCTTGTCCCGCAGGTTCTTCACCCGCTGCTGCACCTTCTGGGCCTTCTCCAGGTTGTCCCAGAAGCCGTCGGAGGCGGACTCCGACTCCAGCATCTCGGCCTCCCGCCGGGCGGCCTCCAGGCCCAACGCCTGCTCCAGCTCGTCCAGCTCGGGCCGCAGGTTGTTGAGCTTTACCTTATATTCATCAAACTGTAACATAGATCCACTCTCATTTCCGTAAAATAGCCATATTATTATACCCAACGGCAGGGCCGATGTAAAGAGAGGGGCACCAAAAAACCGCCCGAAGGCGGGCGGTTTTTATCGGCTGCTGGCGGACCACGCCGGATCGGTACAGAAGATCAGATCATCTACGTCTCCGCTGGGACCGGTGGACTGAATGGTGTCATCATGCGGGTACTGCTTCATTTGGCTCCCTCCTTCCCGGTGATGTACATATCAGTATATGCCAGATGGCAGGGAGAAGGTGCACGGTTTCTGTCGCAGATTTTCCTCTTTTCCCCATCCTCTTTCGACCGTTTGGAATGGCTTGACAAGTCCCCCATCCCGTGCTATAGTTCTGCATATCAAATCGGATGGACATTCGTCCGCCGCATAGCGACAAAGGAAGTCCACAGGAAAAAGCCGACGGCTTGCCGAAGGAGCAAAACTCTCAGGCGTTTCCCCCGGGAAATGAGGACTGTGGATGGATGTGGCTCTGGAGAAGTCCCCCCAGCGGGGATGCCGAAGGTGCAACGCGCCCCCATGGGGCACGAATCTCTCAGGCAAAAGGACAGAGTGAAGAACAGCGGCATCCGGTTCACCGGATGTCTTTCTGCTTGTATTTCAGGGCCAAACCGCAGTGTGTGTGCGGTTTGGCCCTTTTCTTTGCCGCAATTCCAAGAGACGAGGAGAGAGTACAATGGAATGGATCGAAGGACTGGTGGGCGCGGTCAACACCGTGCTGTGGGACTATGCGCTGCTCTTTTTGCTGGTAGCCACCGGTATTTTCTTTACGGTGCGGCTGGGCTTTATCCAGCTGCGTAAATTCGGCGAAGGAATGCGCCGGCTGTTCGGCGGCTTCTCCATGAAGGGCGCCCGGGCGGGCAAGGAGGGTATGTCCTCCTTCCAGGCTCTGACCACCGCCATTGCCGCCCAGGTGGGCACCGGCAACATCACCGGCTGCGCCACCGCCCTGTATTCCGGCGGCCCCGGCGCCATCTTCTGGATGTGGCTGTCCGCCTTCTTCGGTATGGCCACCATCTATTCCGAGGCGGTGCTGGCCCAGCGGTTCCGTACCACCGATGCCGACGGCCATGTCACCGGCGGCCCCCTGTACTACATCCGGGCAGCCTTCCGGGGCAAGTTCGGCAAGTTCCTGTCCGGCTTCTTTGCCATCGCCATCATCCTGGCCCTTGGCTTTATGGGCAATATGGTCCAGTCCAACTCCATCGGCGACGCCTTCCACACCGCCTTTGGCATTCCCAAACTGGCGGTGGGCGTTGTGGTGGCCGTTATTGCCGCCTTTATCTTCCTGGGCGGTGTGCGGCGCATCGCCTCCTTCACCGAGAAGATCGTCCCCATTATGGCCTTCTTCTACATTGTAGGCTGCATCATCATCCTGTGCATCAACCACGAGACCCTGCTCTCCGCCCTCCGCTCCATCTTTGTGTGCGCCTTTGATCCCCAGGCGGTGTTTGGCGGCGCTCTGGGCCTGAGTGTGCGGGAGGCCATGCGGTACGGCGTGGCCCGGGGCCTGTTCTCCAACGAAGCCGGTATGGGCTCCACCCCTCACGCCCACGCTATGGCCAAGGTGGAAAAGCCCCAGGATCAAGGCATCATTGCCATGATGGGCGTGTTTATCGACACCTTTGTGGTGCTCACCCTGACTGCCCTGGTCATCATCTCCTCCGGTATGCTCCAGCCTGTGAACGGCCCCCTCCAGGGTACCGCCCTGGCCCAGGCCGCCTTCAACGCCGCCTTTGGCTCCTTCGGCAACGCCTTTGTGGCCATCTGTATGCTGTTCTTCGCCTTCTCCACCATCATCGGCTGGTATTTCTTCGGCGAGGTCAATGTGAAGGCCCTGTTCGGCAAGGGGGCCGCCAAACTGTACGCCGTGATCGTGGTGGTCTTTATCGTGGTAGGTTCCACCCTGAAAGTGGATCTGGTCTGGAGTCTGTCCGATATGTTCAACGGCCTGATGGTACTGCCCAACCTGATCGGTCTGCTGGCCCTCAGCGGCCTGGTGGTCAAGATCACCCGTGGCTCCGGGAATCAGCTCCATCGCTGACAATAGAAAGAGCGCGCTGCACTCCGCAGCGCGCTCTTTTCCGTTATCCGTTCAGCAGTTCCATGGGGTCCACGCTCTGGCCCTCCCGCTCCACACTGAAATGCAGATGGCTGGCCAGGGCACTCTCGGCAATGGCGGTGTTCCCCACCGAGCCGATGATATCCCCTACCGTCACCTCATCCCCCACTTCCACTGTGGGAACGGAGGCCAGGTTGGCGCAGGTTGTGGTCAGGTCGCCTCCGTGGTCGATGACCACAGTGGTGCCCAGCATCACATCCTCGGTCACCTCAACCACCACAC
Organism: Flavonifractor sp. An112; assembly: GCF_002161085.1. Lineage (GTDB taxonomy): Bacteria > Bacillota > Clostridia > Oscillospirales > Oscillospiraceae > Flavonifractor > Flavonifractor avicola. Next base: position 213,279 of record NZ_NFLU01000002.1, read on the forward strand.
CGGAGGCGGGAGCCCGGACCTCCGTGCCGGCGGCGGCGGCAATATCCACACCGGCGTGGGTGCGCCAGTCAGCCATGGTCACGTCATAGGCCAGGGTCTCCACGCTGTAGCTGGTGAGCACCTCTCCCTGTACCGGCCAGGTGAGAGAGGTGGGGGCGCTCTTAGGTGTGGGCGTCGGCTGAACGGTGGCCGAGGGCGTGGCAGAGACTACGGCGGGAACCGTAGCGGTAGGCCTGGGGGTTGCGGTCACGGTGGGCTTCACCGGCGTTACAGTAGCAGCCGGTGTGGGGGCAGGGGTCACCGTGATGCTGGCTGTACCGCCTACAGGCTGCTCCTCCTGCTCCCCGGTCAGGGAGGAGAACAGGAACCAGCCGGAAAGCCCGATGGCCGCAAGACAGAGAGCCAGGACGATGTAAAATCCCTTTCCCTCGATAAAGTCGCTGAAACGGTGGTAGAATGATTTTTTCATACTCTTCAGCACCTCCGAGCCTTATTTTGGACAGGCCGGAGAGGGGTTATACACATCGGGCGGAAATTTCTGCATTTCAAATGATAAACCCCGCCCCGCAGAGCATATCTGGCTCTGCGGGGCGGGGCTCTTTTCTTCTGAGGCTTACCGGGCCACGATCACGCGGATCCGGCCACCGGCACTCTCGCTCTTGTCGTACCAGCCGGTGAGGGCATAGTCTCCTTCCGTCACCTTGGACAGGCTGGAGAGCAGATAGTCGCCCTTATCATAGACATAGACCACCACCTGCTCGGAAAGCGCATACTGCCGCCGGTCAGTGCCCACAGCAAAGTTTCCGCTGACACTGACGCTGTCCAGCTTCTGCTCACTCAGGTTGTACAGGCGCTCCACATTGGTATCACTGTCCATCTTGACCTGGCAGGGACCGGTTTTCAGATTGTAGATCTTGGAGTCGGAGCCAAACATCAGCTCCTGACCGCCCACATCATAAGTGTAAGCGGAAGAGATCTGGAAACCGCCGGTGGGCAGGCTTACATTGACCTCATTCACATCGGTAATGATGCCGTACTGGTGCAGATCACCGGTCACATCGTCCAGGATCAGATGGCTGATCTCTCCGGCGCTGTTGAGGGCATAGTAGCGCACCATGCTGCCGGTCAGCTCCACCCCCGCCAAGCGGCTGGGATAGACCCGGATGGGAGTGCGGGATTCATAGGTATCAATGATCTGCACATCATCCGCCAGCACATAGCTGCCCAGCTTGGTGCCATCGGAATTGACCTTGCCGGTCAGCTTGGCGGTGCTCAGCCGCTTCACCTGGACCTGGCTGTCGCCGGTGATAACCTGGACCAGGTCCCCCTCCTCCAGGCTCTTTTCACTGCACTGATAGCGGTAGCTGCTGCCGTCGGTGGCCGCCACCGTCACCGTGCGGGCGGTATAGGTACCGTTGTTTCCGTCGTCATAGGGTAGGTTTTCCACCTTGGTGATCACGCCGTAAATCAGCGCACCCTCGCTGGGCGCCTCACCCAGAGCGGCCACGCCGCCGTTGCGGCCCAGCAGCAGGGTGACCTGATCGCCCACCGCATAGCTGCCCAGGTCGGACAGCGCATAGGCGGCGGAGGTGGTCTCGATGGCATAGGTCTTGCCCGCCACCGTCACCGAAGTAGGTGCGGAAGCGGAGGGGCTGAGGGCCTCCAGTGTACCAGTGGCCTTATCCGAGTAGGCCCACACCGTCCGCATGGACTTGGACCAGTAGAGCACATCCTGCTCCTGAATGCTGCCCAGTGTGGCCGCCTTGCTGTTGCGGTATACCGTGGCAGTGGAGGCATTAAAGGGCAGGGCGTCCTGCCAGTTGGCGGAGGCCACCACCGGCCCCTCCATGGCAGAGTTGATGAGAGCCACCCGGTCCAGCTCACCGGCGGCATTCACCAGATTCAGGGTGGGTTCCAGCACATTCAGGTGGTAGACCCCCGATTTGTTCTTGGTGACCATCAGATTGTAGAACAGGTACAGAGCGTCCCGACGGGTCATATTCTCACTCTGCCCACAGGTCACGCCCTCATCCAGATCCAGGGCCCGGTACTGAGCCATCTGGCCTGCGGGCCAAACGCCGGTAAAGTCGCTGTCGGTATAGCCCAGCAGCCGCAGTACCATGGTGACCCCTTCCGCCAGAGTGATCTTCTGGTCGGGGTTGAAGTTGCCGTACAGATCGCCCTGAACCAGGCCCAGGTCCACAGCGGCTTTCACATAGGGAGCCGCCCAGTGGGTCTGGGGCACGTCCGGATAGGGCTTGACAGCCACCGTATCCCCCACCGTATCCCGGCTGGTGGAGGCCGCCACTGTCATTTTGGTGAATTCCGCCCGGGTAATGGTACGGTCCAGGGCCAGATCACCATTTTGATCTCCTACCATAATGTCCAGCGCAGCCAGTACCTGGGCAGCCTCCGCCTCGGCCGGAGGGGCGGCCAGCGCCCCGGGGGCCAGCCCCAATACCAAAACCAGGGCCAGCAATCCGGATAACAGTCTATGCTTCATCTTTTTTCTCCTTCCCACGGAAACGGGCCTTCGTTACCGTAAGTATATACCCCCTGAAGGCAGGAGGCAAGAGGTTCCTCCCCACCTGTCAATCGTAACGCAGGGCATCAATTGGGTTGAGTTTGGCCGCCTTGTTGGCAGGCAGGTAACCGAACAGGACGCCGATGCCCACCGACACGCCAAAGGACACCAGGATGCCGCTGAGATTGGGAATGGCGGCAAAGCCCTCGGCGTCGCTCATCACCACTCCCACCACCGCGGTAAACAGATTGGCCAGCAGGATACCAAACAGGATACCGATCACGCCGCCGATGGCGGAGGTGGTACCCGCCTCAATGATAAACTGGCTGCGGATATCCCGGCCCTTGGCCCCCAGAGATTTCCGGATGCCGATCTCCCGGGTGCGCTCGGTCACCGATACCAGCATGATATTCATGATGCCGATGCCGCCCACCACCAGGGAAATAGCGGCAATAACCACCAGAATGGTCATGAGCACACCCAGCATGGAGTCCATCATGTCCATCATTTCCGCCGAGGTCATGACCAGATAGGCACTGCTGTCCCCATAGATGCGAAAGAGCATATTCTCAATGACACCCTTGGCGGCGGAGGAGGTATCCTTGTTGGTACTGGTGACCAGGTAGGAGTTGCTGCTCATTCCCATCATGCTGCCGGTAGCGTTGATCTGCTCCACCAGGCCATAGGGCAGATAGATCTGGTCGTCTCCGCTGCCCTCGGTGGAATCCGCCTTCTGGGCCAGCGTGCCGATGACGGTGTAGGGTACGCCTCCTATGGTCAGGGTCTGTCCCAGGCCCTGACCGCCAAACATATCCTCATTGAGGTAGCTGCCAATCACGCACACCTTTTGATTCTTTTCCACATCCACATAGCTGAGGAAGCGGCCTTCCTCCAGCTTGTCACCGGTAGCTGTCTGGCCCTTCTCGCTGTTGTACATGGTTTCGCTGACGCCGTAGACTTTGGTGCGCTCATACTCCTGTGCGCCCTGGCGGACAATGGTGGTAGCGCTGAGGTAGGGACTCACCGAATCGATGTACTGAGGATATTTTTCCGCCAACTCATAGAAGTCCTCCGGCGTGGCCTCCCGGTTTCCGCCGTAGGAGTAGATCCCCACCTGGATCATATTGACACCGATCTGCTCAAACTGGCTGTTCATGTACTGCTGCATCCCGTTGCCCAGGGAAACAATGACGATGACCGCTGCCACGCCGATGATGATACCCAGCATGGTAAGCAGCGCCCGCACCTTACTGGTCATCAGGCTCTTGATGGCCAGCCGGAAGGACTGTCCTATCTTCATAGATTCAGCACCTCCCTGGCTCCGCCGTGTTCCTCCTCCAGATCGGGCTGGACTACAGCTCTGGGATCGTGGGCGTCCCCGTCATAGATGATTCGTCCATCCTGAAGGCGGACGATGCGTTTGGCCCTTACCGCAATGGAATTGTCATGGGTGATGAGGACCACGGTGTCTCCCTCGGCGTTGAGCTTCTGAAGGAAGCCCAACACCTCCCGGCCGGTGCGGGAATCCAGAGCGCCGGTGGGCTCGTCGGCCAGGATCACCGACGGATTTCCCGCCAGAGCGCGGGCAATGGAGACCCGCTGCTGCTGACCACCGGAGAGCTGGCTGGGCAGATTCTTCCGCTTGTCCGCCAGTCCCACCCGTTCCAGCGCCTGAAGGGCCCGCTCCCGGCGCTCGCTGCCGGGCACACCGGCATACAGCAGGGGCAGCTCCACATTTTCCAGCACGTTGAGCTTGGGTATGAGGTTATACTGCTGGAAGATAAAGCCCAGCATCTTGTTGCGGATCTCGGCCTGCTGGTCGTCATCCATGGTGGACACGTCCACCCCACTTAAATGATAGGTACCGGAGGTGGGCACATCCAGGCAGCCGATGATATTCATGGCAGTAGACTTGCCGGAGCCCGACTGGCCCACAATGGCCACAAATTCCCCCTGATCCACCGTCAGGGAGATGCCGTCCAAAGCGTGGACGGTCTCCTCACCCATCTGGTAGATCTTATAGACGTCTTTGAGTTCAATGAGGTGTTCCATGGCTTAACCCATCCCCATCATAGCTTCCATCATATTGGACCCCTGAGGGCTGGGGGCCAGAATCACTTCCCCCTCCTCCAGGCCGTCCACGATCTCGATGTAGTTGTCGTCGTTGCGGCCCAGGGTCACCTGACGCTCTTCTGTGGCAGTGACATCCACTACATTTCCCTTTTCATCCAGGCAGCCCTCTTTGGCCACCAGAACAGTATTCCCCCGTTCCACAGCCTCCACCGGCAGGACGAGCACATTGCCCACCTCTTCCACAATGATTTTGGCAGAGACGTTCATGCCGGGATACAGTTCTTCAGGAGAGCCATCCACCAGAACAGTGACCGGATAGCTGGTGTGTCCGCTGGCGGTGGTGCCGTTGATGTTGATCTTATCCACCACACCGGTGAAGCTCTGCCCGTCTAGAGCATCGGCGGTGATCTCCACCTTCTGGCCCACCTGGATCTGGCTGATGTCCTGTTCGTCAATATCCATCTCAAAGGTGAGCTGGGAGCGGTCATAGATCACGGCGGGATAGGTCACGGTGGTGCCGGAGCTGGACATACCGTTGATGTTGTCTCCCACATCCAGGTTCTTCTCAATGACCTGACCGTCGATGGTGGAGGTGATGGTATAGTCGTCCAGCTTTTCCTGGGCGTTTTTCAGGGAGAGCTGGGCATTTTCCAGGGCGATCCTGGCGTTTTCGATCTGGGTGTCCAGATCCGCCTCGGCGATCACACCGATGACCTGCCCCACACTGACCCGGTCCCCCTCCTTCACATTGAGGACATCCAGGTCACCGGAGGCCTTTGCTGTGATCTGGGCGGAGGCCGCATAGGTAAAGTTGGAGCTGGCCGCGCAGGCCGCGCCGCCGATGGAGGCGGTACCCTGGCTGGTCTCGGACAGCACACCCGGGTTGTTGACCTGAATGGTTACCTGGCGCACCAGAGTGCCGCCCGCTCCCACCTCGTCGGTGGCAGCGATCTCAGTCACTGTACCGGTCAGGGTGGAGCCGGTGCCGTTCACAGTCACCGTGGCGGTCTGTCCCACATAGAAGCCTGCAGCGTCCGCCGCATGGAAGGGTACCTTCAGCTTCATGTGATCCCGGTCCAGCACGTCGGCGATCACAGTACCCACCGTAACGGTGTCCCCCTGCTCCACGTGCAGTTCGGTGATAACGCCGGCGTCTTTGGCGGTGATGTTCCGGTCCTTCTGGTTGTCGCTCTGGGTCTTGAGCAGATCGTCCAGGGTGAGCTGAGCCGAGCGGACATTGAGCTGGAGCTGCTCAATGTTGTTCTCCACATCCTTGGCATCGATGCGGAAGAGCACGTCGCCCTTATGTACCGTCTGGCCCTCCTCAAAGGGAGCCTCCAGAATCTCGCCGCTGACCAGAGTGGTCACGTTGTAGGACTGGATGGGTTCAATGGTACCGGTACCCGACACGGACACCGTCATATCCTGCATGGAGGCCGTGTAGGGCAAATAGGCACTGCTGATGATCTGCTTGCCCGCACCCATACAGCGGGAGAGCAGGAAGGCAATGATCACCACGATCACCACCAGAGCAATCACCCGCTTGACCCACTTGCGCTTCTTTTTGGGCGCCTTAAACTCCGGAAGTTTTTTCTGATCCTCCTTGGGCGCCGCTGTGGTTTCCGATTTTACTTGGGTTGCTTCCATGGTCGTTTCTCCTTTTCATTGCTGTCCCCGGCCGGGCACAGCCTCTTTTGCAGCTACGCCCCGCTGTAAGATCCCCAAAATACGAATCAGCCTGGCTCTGGCCTGCTCCAAGCCGCCGTCCTGCTCTGCCGTCAGCATGGTCCCCGCCACTGCGGAGATCAGCAGGTGAAATAGATCAGGCAGATCAGTCTCGCTGCGCAGATCCAGCCGGGACAGATCAATCTTGTCCCGCAGGCGGTCCACAATGGCGCAGGGCCCCTGCCGGTTGAGGATCAGTCCCGGCTGAAGCCGCTGATTGCGGCGGAGGATGGCCGCCATCTCCCGGAAATCATCGCTGTTCCGGTTGGCCTGCAGATAGTCAAACAGGTCCAGAAAGGCCTGAAACAAATCTCCGCCATCCCGATCCAGCCATTCCTCCACCTGCTCCACCAGCTGCTGTCCATAGGACTCCATCAGATAGCGGAACAGGTCCTCCTTATCGGTAAAGTACATATAGAAGCTGCCCCGTGGGATACCTGCCTCCCGGATCATCCGGTTGATGGAGGCATCTTCGTAGGGCACCCGGACAAATTCCGCCCGGGCCGCTGCCAGCAGCCGCTCCCGCTTTTCTGCCGGCAGATGAAAAAAGGTCGTACTTGGCACAGTGGTTCCCTCCAAACCTGACAACCTGTCGTATTATCTTAATCCGACAAGCTGTCATATGTCAACAGGGCGGGCGCAGAATTCACAATTTGTTCCCAACCGTTCCGTCAGACAGGATAGCAAATCCTTCCCAAATCTTCCATAAAAAAAGATGAAATTTTTCTAAAAGAATGGGGCTAGCCGCAGCAGGATCCTACCGGCTTCCCGTTTTTGATGCAAAAAGGGGCGCTGCATAGCAGCGCCCCTTTGAATGGAACGATATTCTGTTTTCCTTACTTGCCCACGATGGCGGCGGTATCCATGGCGATCATGAGCTCCTCGTCGGTGGGGATGAGCAGCACCTTCACCTTGGAGTCGGCTGCGGAGATCACGGTCTCCTTTCCGCGGACCCTGTTGGCCTCGGCGTCCATCTTCACGCCCATGAACTCCAGGCCGGAAGCGGCAGCCAGACGGGTGTTGGCATCGTTCTCGCCCACGCCGGCGGTGAACACGATAACGTCCACACCACCCATGGCGGCAGCATAGGCACCGATGAGCTTCTTCACGCCATACTGGAAGGCCTCCAGAGCCAGAGCAGCCTGCTTGTTGCCCTCCTCGGCGGCGTTCTCAATGTCGCGGAAGTCGGAGGACACACCGGAGATACCCAGCACGCCGGACTTCTTGTTGAGGATGGTCATCATTTCCTTCATGTCGTAGCCATACTTGTTCATCAGGTACTCCATGATACCGGCGTCCAGATCGCCGGAGCGGGTGCCCATGGGCAGACCGGCCAGGGGGGTGAAGCCCATGGAGGTGTCCACGCTCTTGCCGCAGTCCACAGCGGCCACGGAGGAGCCGTTGCCCAGGTGGCAGGTGATGATCTTCAGCTCCTCAATGGGCTTGCCCAGCATAGCGGCAGCCCGGGCGGAAACGTAGCGGTGAGAGGTGCCGTGGAAGCCGTAGCGGCGGACCTTGTCCTTCTCATAGTACTCGTAGGGCAGAGCATAGATGTAGCTCTTGGCGGGCATGGTCTGATGGAAGGCGGTGTCAAACACGCCCACCATGGGCACGCCGGGCATGACCTTCTGGCAGGCGCGGATGCCGGTGATGTTGGCAGGATTGTGGAGAGGGGCCAGGGGGATGCACTCCTCCAGAGCAGCCATGACCTCGTCGGTGATGAGCACGGAGGAGGCGAACTTCTCGCCGCCGTGCACCACGCGGTGACCCACAGCGTCGATCTCAGAGGCGCTCTTGATCACGCCGTGCTCGCTGGAGAGCAGAGCGTCCAGCACGGCCTGAATGGCCTCGGCATGGGTGGGCATGGGGATCTCGAACTCACACTTGGCGTCCTTGGCGGGGACCTTATGGGTCAGGCGGCCGTCGATGCCGATGCGCTCACACAGGCCCTTGGCCAGCACCTCACGGGTGGCGGGGTCCATGAGCTGATACTTGAGGGAAGAGCTGCCAGCGTTGATGACCAGAACTTTCATGGTTCCATCTCTCCTTACATTTCCTGATAAACTATGGCTTGAGAGCCAGGCGTTCCCGTAGTACAATAACAGAAACATATCAGTTTTATTTTATCCCTTTTTTTCACAAAGAACAACCCACATTTTGACTGAAAGGGAGAGAAATTTTACTCTCGTTCTGGAGGAAAAGCCATGACCGCTGTAGGCATCGTCGCGGAATACAATCCATTCCACCTGGGCCACGCCTGGCACATCGCCCAGACCCGCCGCCTGCTGGAGGAGGACCGGCCGGTGGTGTGCGTCATGAGCGGCCACTGGGTACAGGGGGCGGATTGTGCCGTTACGGACAAATGGACCCGTGCTGGACTGGCTCTGGAGGGGGGCGCCGATCTGGTGCTGGAGCTTCCCACCCCCTGGGCCATGGCCTCAGCAGAGGCCTTTGCCCGGGGAGCGGTGTCGATTCTGGCTGCCACCGGGGTGGTAGATACCCTCTCCTTTGGCAGCGAGTGCGGCAGCGCTGATGAACTGCGCCAGGCAGCGGAGGCTCTGGATGCCCCGGACTTCCCTGCCAGGCTGCGGGCAGCTCTGGGCAAGGGGCTGTCCTTTCCCGCCGCCCGGCAGGAGGCTGCAAATTGTTCCTGCCTGTCCACCCCAAACAACAACCTGGGGGTGGAATACCTGCGGGCCCTCCGCCATCTGTCCGCCTCCATGGAGGTAGTAACGGTACCCCGCCGGGGGGCGGAGCATAACAGCAGCCGGACGGTGGAGGGTTTCGCTTCCGCTACCCAGATCCGGCGACTGCTACGGAGCGGACAGCAAGAGGAAGCCGCTCTGCTGGTGTGCCCCAACGCTCTGGACCGGATGGATACGGTATCCTCCCTGTCCCATATCGAGCGGGCCATTCTGGCCAAACTGCGCACCATGGACGCCTCAGACTGGGCCGCCCTCCCCGACAGCGGCGCGGCAGAAGGCCTGCCGGAACGGCTGGTCCGCGCCGCCCGACAGGCCCTCTCCCTGGATGAATTCTACTCCCTTGCCAAAACCAAGCGCTATACCCACGCCCGACTCCGGCGGCTGGCCCTCTCTACTTTTCTGGGGATGGACGGGAACCGCCCCCCGCTGCCCCCCTATGTGCGGGTGCTGGGGCTCAACAGCCGGGGACAGGCACTTCTGAAGGAGATGAAAAGAACCTGTCCCCTCCCCATTCTGACCAAGCCCGCTCAGGCCAGGGACCTGACCGGTCCGGCCCGCCAGCTCTTTGAGGCGGAAGTCCGATACACCGACCTGTACGGTCTGTGCTTCCCTATACCCAGGCCCTGCGGCTTGGAGTGGACCTCCAGTCCAGTCATCATGAAATAAAAAAGTGTCGCGGGAAATCCCGCGACACTTTTTTACTGCTTTAGTTTTCGGTGAGCACACCGGACAGGTCCACAGGGGTGGCGTCGCTCCACAGGCGCTCCAGATCGTAGAACTCTCTGGCCTCCTCATTGAAGATGTGGACTACCACGGAGGAGAAGTCCAGCAGGATCCAGATGCCGCCCCGGTGGCCCTCCACATGATGGGGGGGCTCGCCAGCGTCCTTCAGCTCCTTCTCACAGACGTCGGCCAGGGCCTTGATCTGGGTGGTGGAGGTGGCGGAGCACAGCACGAAATAGTCGGCCAGCGTGGTCAGATGACCGGTCTCCAGCACCTTAATATCCAGGCCCTTCTTACTGTCCAGCGCTTTGGCGGCCAGCAGGGCAATTTCCTTAGGTGTTAACATAAAATCTCTCCTTTACTCCACAGGCTCCATGCCCGGACCAATCTCCGGTGTCGATTCAGGAGCGGGTGTGGCTGCCGGCGTAGGGGCCGGAGTTGGGGTAGGCGCCGGGGTCGCAGAGGGCTGCGCACTGGCCGTGGGACTGGGTGTGGAAGCCGGGGTCGCGGAGGGCTGCGCACTGGCCGCCGGACTGTTACTGGGCCTGGGCGTGGAAGTCACTTCCGGCTTGGGCGTGCTGCTGGGCTTGGTCGTTGTGTTGGAGCTACCCGAGCCGCTGGAACTGTTCGAACTGGAAGAACCGGACGAACTGCTGGAGCTGCCGCCCTGAGGCTTAGCCGCATAGGTGTCCTCCACATGGCCGCTGGTGGAGGACAGAGACCCGTCGTCATTGACGCTCATCAGATCCAGCTGATCCAACCGGATGTCCTCCAGATAGGGGTTGAAATAGGTGTTGATCATTTCCAGGGTCTGATCCTGGATGGGGGTCACATAGGACTGCTTGTTGCCCACCGTCCGGCTATAGACGTAGACGCCCTCGCAGGGCAGGGTCATGAAGTTGACATTCTCCATGCTCAATCCGCCCAGAATGGCCTCCTGGGCAAACCAGGCCAGGTTATTCACGGTAAGAGTGCCGCGGGTATCCACATTATTGAAGAAGATCTGAGCCAGGGCGGGGATCTTATCCACAGTCAAGTTGTTCAGACAGGTCTCAATGACCGCCTTCAGGAAATCCTGCTGGGTCTGGATACGGCCCAGATCGCCGGAGGGGTAACCGCCGTAGACAATCAGTTTGCCGTTTTCAATCTTGTTGTTTTTCCGCCAGCGCAGCAGCTGCATGGCCTCGTCGCCGTCGATCTCCTGGTAGCCGGCCTCCAGGTGGATGTAGAGGTCCTGGGTACCATCATCATAATTCATGTCGTATGGTACATCAAACCACACGGGCCCGATAGCATCCACCAGCTCACCCACAGCCTCCCATTCCACCACCATGGTGAAGTCGGGCTGGAAGCCGATGAGGTAGGAGATCTCCTCCTTCAGGTAATCGATGCCATCCCTGTCGTAGTTGGAAGCCCAGTTGTAGACGGAATTGATCTTCTTCACGTCCCAGGGCACATTGACCATAGTATCACGGGGAATATTCAGCACATTGAGCTGCTGGTTGGGAATGTCGTAGGACATGACCATAATGGTGTCGGTGTTGCCGCCGCCGCCGGTATCCCGTCCCACCACCAGGAAGGTGTAGAACTCCTCCTTCCGGTCGCCGGACAGTTTCGGTCCCGTCATCTCCATTCCGGCAGATTCCTCCGCATCGGGGGGCGCTACATTGGGAATCTCCGGCTTGACCACCAGCAGCTTATAGGCCACAAACAGGATCACGATCAGGGCTGCGATCACCGTAAAGATGATAAACAAGATGCGCAGGATCTTTTCCCTGGGCGTGCGCTGGGGCTTTGGTTTTTTCTGCTTGGGGGCTTTGGGCGGCTTTTGCTCTTTCGCGAGCCGGGCGCCGCCGCGGCTGTTCTTTTTCTCTTCCGGGTTCATCTCAAGGTTCCTTTCTGCTGGATTTGCTCCTCAGCCAATCCCTGGCCTGCAGCGTGTTGCTGTGGACCGGCAGGCCCCGGTCCTTCATCTCCTGAATACTCATCTCGCAACCCAGCAGCACTGCCTGGTCCAGATCCTCATAAGCCAGCTTCCGCAGCTTCTCCACGCCCGGGAAGTCCCGGTTGGGTTCCATGTAGTCGGCGATGTACAGGATCTTCTCCAGCAGCGTCATATCCGCTTTGCCGGTGGTGTGCCAGAAAATCGCATTGTAAATATCGTCACTCACTCCATACACATCCCGGGCCACACACGCCCCGGTTTTGGAATGGAGCAGCTTAACAGCACGCTGTTCCAAATCATCCAGTACGATACCATATTTATGGCATAATTGCAACTGTTCGTCCATCTCCAGATATTTTGTAATATCATGGAGGATACCTGCCCGGCGGGCCTTTTCCTCGTCGGCGCCCCAGCGGCGGGCCAGACGCACCGCCTCCTCTTCCGTGCCCCTGATGTGGGCAATTCGCTTGGCCCGGATCATGGAGCAGGCGCAGGCCCGCAGTTCCCGGTCCGGCAGATACTTCAGGTCAAAATGGACCCCGTACAGGCCGTGGCGGATGATATATCCATATACCGCCGGAGACAGATACTCCTGTCCCTCTCCCCGGGCCAGCAGCTCCCGCAGCTGGGTGGAGGATACATCTACAATATGGGGCAGCTGGAGCACACAGGTCTTGGCCCCGAAGGTCTTTTGCAGATACTCTGCCTGGATGTTCAAAGCCTCGCCGCTGTCGCTCTGGGTACGGGCAAAGGTACATATTCCCGCCAGTCGGGTGATCCGTTGGGGCTCCCACCAGTTTTGCAGGGTAAGAAACATATCGGTACCCATCATCAGCCACAGCTCCGCGTCGGGATACTGGGCGTGGATCTGCTCCAGCGTATCCGCAGTGTAGCTTTTCCCGGGTCGGGAGAGCTCCAGGGCATTGACCCCGATCCGATCGGGCAGCAGCAGACTGTCCGCCGCCAGCTCCACCATAGCCAGCCGCTCCCGGGGTCCGGGACTGTCCTCAGGCAGTTCCTTGTGGGGCGGCAGCGCCGCCGGGACAAACTGCAAACGGTCCAGCTCCAGAACGTCCATCGCCGCCTGAGCCGAGGTCAGATGCCCCAAATGGGGCGGATTGAAGGTCCCGCCATAAATGCCCAGCTTCATGACCATGCCCCCTCGTTTATTATGCTTTCCGCTTTTTATCCGATACCAGAACGATCTTGTCTTTCTTATCCTTTTTGTGGGTTGGACGATACAGAACAAATTTTGTTCCGATCACCTGCACCACGTCACTGCGGGTGGCCGCGGCCAGCTCCTCCGCCGCCTCCCGGCTGGTGAGCATACAGTTCTCCAGGACCTTGCCCTTGATGAGCTCCCGGGCCTCCAGGGCATCGTCGGCCTGTTTCACCAGGTTGTCCCCGATGCCATCCTTGCCTACATGGAGGATGGTGTCGATGTTGTTTGCCAGGCCCCGCAGCTGGGCCCGCTGTTTACTGGTCAGTTCCATTCAGATAGTTCTCCAATTCTGTTTTAAATTTGTTCAGCGCATTTCCCCGATGGGAAATGGCGTTCTTCTCCTCGGCAGTCAGTTCCGCAAAGGTCTTTTTCAGTCCGGGGATAAAGAACACAGGGTCGTAGCCGAAGCCGCCCTCACCCCTGGGGGCGTAAGCAATGGTGCCGGGGCACTCTCCTCTGGCCTCCACCTTGTCCCCGTTGGGGAAGCAACAGCAGATGCAGGAGACAAATTTGCCCCGCCGGTCCAGCTGGCCCCGCAGGTTCTCCAGCAGCAGCTTGTACCGGCCCACGTCGTCCAGCTCGGGACCGCCGTAGCGGGCGGAGTACACGCCGGGGGCGCCGTTGAGGGCGTCCACACACAGGCCGGAGTCGTCGGCAATGGCGGGCAGACCGGAGGCCTCACATACCGCATGGGCCTTCAGATAGGCATTCTCCTCAAAGGTAGTGCCCGTCTCCTCCACGTCCACATCCACGCCCACTTCGGACTCCAGCACCACGTCCACCCCCAGCTGGGAGAGGATGGCCTTCATTTCCACCAGCTTGTGGGCGTTCTTGCTGGCCAATACCATTTTCATGTCTCAGCCCTCCAGTACGTTTTTCTGGATGGTCTGGAGCTGGGCGATGCCCTTGGCACATAGGTCCACCAGAGCCCGCTGCTCCTCCACGGTAAAGGCCCGGCCCTCGCCGGTGCCCTGGATCTCCACCAGCTTGCCGTCCCCGGTCATGATACAGTTCAGGTCCACCTGAGCGGAGGAATCCTCCTCATAGCATAGGTCCAGCAGCAGCTGATCGTCCACAATGCCGGCAGACACCGCCGCCACCTGATCCACCAGAGCATCGGCAACCCCTACCTTCTTCAGGGCCAGGGCCAGGGCCACATAGCCGCCGGTAACGCTGGCAGTACGAGTGCCGCCGTCTCCCTGGAGCACATCGCAGTCAATAGTTACGGTGCGCTCACCCAGCTTTTTCATATCCACGCAGGCCCGGAGGGAGCGGCCTACCAGCCGCTGGATCTCCGCGGAGCGGGGGGACAGCTTCAGCTTGGATACGTCCCGCTTGGAGCGCTCCCGGTTGGCCCGGGGCAGCATGGAGTATTCGGCGGTGACCCAGCCCTCCCCCTCGGGAACGTGGGGCGGGGTGCGCTCCTCCACGCTGGCGCAGCACAGCACCTGAGTGTTGCCGCAGCGGATGAGGCAGGAACCCTCAGCAAATTTGTTGAAGTTAGGAATGATCTCTACAGGCCGCAGCTGGTCCGCCGCCCGTCCGTCAATTCTGGCCATTGTTATAACCTCCATTAAATCAGCGCTTCCACAAAGGCCTCCGCTTCAAAGGGCATAAGGTCGTCGATACCCTCGCCCACGCCGATATACTTCACCGGCACCTGGAGCTCCTGGGCGATGGCAATGACGATGCCGCCCTTGGCGGAGCCGTCCAGCTTGGTGAGGACGATGCCGGTAATGCCGGCGGCCTCCTTGAACTGCTTGGCCTGGATCAGGCCGTTCTGACCGGTGGTGGCGTCCAGCACCAGCAGGGTCTCCCGGTCGCAGCCGGGCAGCTCCCGGTCCACCACCCGGGAGATCTTGTTCAGCTCATTCATCAGGTTCTGCTTGTTGTGCAGCCGCCCGGCGGTATCGATGAGGATCACATCGGTACCTCTGGCCTTGGCGGCGGTGAGGGCGTCAAACACCACGGCGGCGGGATCAGCCCCCTCGTGCTGGCGGACGATCTCCACGCCGGAGCGCTGGCTCCAGATCTCCAGCTGATCTGCGGCGGCAGCCCGGAAGGTATCCGCGGCAGCCATCAGCACCCGCTTGCCCTCCCCCTTCATCTTGGCGGACAGCTTGCCGATGGTGGTGGTCTTACCCACGCCGTTCACACCGATGAACAGAGCCACCGAGGGGGTGGTGGTAAGGTGGAGCTCCGGCTCACCCACCTGAAGCATCTCGGTGAGCACCCGCCGCAGGCAGGCTCGGGCGGAATCCATGTCCTTGATCTTCTCCTCCTTCACCCGGCGGCGCAGGGTCTCCACCGCCTTCAGGGTGGTGTCCACGCCCATGTCGCCCAGGATCAGGGTTTCCTCCAGCTCGTCGTAGAAGTCGTCGTTGAGCTCACCGGCAAACAGCTGGTCGATGGAGTGGCCGATGTTCTCCTTGGTGCGGGTCAAACCCGCCTTAATCTTCGCAAAAAAGCCCATATTGATTTTGGTTCCTTTCGGTTGTTGATAAAGCTGCCGACTTACTTGATATGCAGCTCTTTTTCCACATCATTGAGATTGATAGTCAACATCCGGCTGACGCCCTGCTCCTGCATGGTGACGCCGTAGAGCACATCCGCTTCCTCCATGGTACCGCGGCGGTGGGTGATGACGATAAACTGGGTCTTGTCCGCCATCTGGCGCATATAGTGAGCAAAGCGCACCACGTTGGCATCGTCCAGAGCGGCCTCGATCTCATCCATCACCACGAAGGGGGTGGGCCGCACTTTCAGAATGGCAAAGTAGAGGGCAATGGCCACGAAAGCCTTCTCGCCGCCTGACAGCAGGGAGAGCACCTTCAATGCCTTGCCCGGAGGCTGCACCCTGATTTCAATGCCGCAGTTCAGGATATCCTCCGGGTCCTCCAGTTCCAGGGTGGCTTTACCTCCTCCGAAGAGCTCAGTAAAGGTCTGCTGGAAGGACTCATTGAGGATGGAAAACTGCTTGGCAAAGATGGCTCGCATCTCCTCGGTAATGTCGGCGATGATGCTCTCCAGCTCTTTCTTGGACTTCTGCACGTCGTCCCTCTGGTCGGTGAGGTAGGTATAGCGCTCATTGATGCGCTGAAACTCGTCGATGGCGTCCAGGTTGATGTTGCCCAAAGCAGAGATGGATTTTTTCAGCTCGCCCACCCGGCGCTGGGCCTTGGGGACGCTCTCCAGCTCCACCCGCTGGGCCATGGCCGCCTGGTGGGACAGTTCGTAGGTCTCCCACAGCTTGTCCAGCAGGTTCTTCTCCTCCATGGCAGCGGCAGCCTTCTTTTGCTCCAGCACCGACACCTCCCGCTCCAGATTGAGCAGGGCGCTGTTCTTGTCCCGGGCGTCCTTGTCCGCCTGGTTGCGCTGGGCCTCCAGGGCCAGCTTCTCGTCGTTGATGCGGCTGATGGCGGCCTGACGATCCTGGTTCTCCTGCCGGATGGTCTGGAGCTGCCGCTCCTTTTCCGCAATCTCCCGCTCCAGGCCGGCGTTCTTCTCCTGGAACTGGGAGAGCATCTTTTCCCGCTCGGCCTTGTCGCCGGTCAGATCCCGGCGCAGTTCCTCCAGTTCGGTCATGGACTTCCGGGCGGCCTGGTCTTCCGCCTCCAGGGCGGCCAGGCGCATATTCAGTTCGGCAATGGCCTCCCCCAGAGCCGTGGCCTTCTCCTGGGCTTCGCTCTGGCCTCTGGCCTTGCCCTCTGCCTCGGCCCGCAGGGCGGCGGCAGCCCCCTCCAGGGACTCTACCCGGGCACGAGCGGCACGGGTGTCCGCCTCGATCTGGGCGGAACGGGCCTGGAGCTGTTCCAGCTCATTCTTCTGGTCGGCCCGCTGCTTCTTCAGATCGGCCAGCTGGGTATCCAGATGGCCCAGGCGCTCCTCCAGCTTGAGGATGTCGTCCTCATGGCGGCGCTGCTGGGATTGGGCAGTCTCCATCTCGTAGGCAGCAGCGGTGGCCTCCCGCTTAGCCTCCTCCATGGCGTGGGCCGCGTCGGCCAGCTGCTGGGCCACGCCGGTGCGCTGCTGAGCCAGCCGCTCCAACTCGTTGGCCCGGCTCAGGATGCCCGCGCTGCGGGACGCCGAGCCGCCGGTCATGGAGCCGCCGGGGTTGAGCACCTGGCCGTCCAGGGTAACAATTTTGAAGCGATAGTTGTATTTCCGGGCCATAGCGATGGCCTTGTCCATATCCTCGGCCACCACGGTGCGGCCCAGCAGGTTGGAAAAGATCTTCTCATACCGGGGGTCAAACTGGATGAGTTCGTTGCCCAGGCCCACAAAGCCGGGCTCCCTGCGCACGCCCTGATCCCGGAAGTCGGAAGGCCGCATGGAGGTCAGGGGCAGGAAGGTGCTCCGACCGCCGTCCCGGCGTTTCAGGTACTGGATGGCGGCTTTGCCGTCCTCCTCCCGCTCCACCACGATATGCTGCATAGCGCCCCCCAGGGCGATCTCGATGGCCACGGTGCAGGCGTCGGGCACGTGGATGAGCCCGGCCACCGGGCCATGGATCCCCCGGAGCTGGCCCTTCTTGGCCTCCCCCATCACCAGCTTTACCGCTTTGGAGTAGCCTTCATACATCTTTTCCATCTCGGAGAGCATATGGATGCGGGAGTTCAGGGCGTTGTCCTCCATCTGGAGTTTGACGTGGCGCTCCTCCGCCTCCCTGGCCTTCCGCTGCCGGGTCTCCAGCCGCAGGGCGTAACCGCTGATGATGTTCTGTAAGCTGTCCTTGTCCTCTCTGGCCTGGTCCAACTCCTGAGCGGCCTGACGGCGGGTCTCCTCCGCCTCCTGGAGTCGATCCTCACCGGCGGCCAGCTCCTGACGCATGGCCTCGTCCCGGTCCAGCACCTCCTGGGCGGCGGCGGCCAGGGCGGAGATGAGGGCCTTTGCGTCGGCGGCGGAGGCGTTCTCCACCGCCTCCTTCCGGCGCAGATCCTCCAGCTCCTGGGCAATGGCCCCGGCAGAGCGGCTGGCGGAGGCAGCCTCATTCTGGCGGTCTGTCAACTGCTGACGCAGTCCGGCAGTCTGGCCTTCCAGCTCCTCCAACCGGGTCTTACGCTCCCCGATCTGAGCGGCGATGGAGTCGGCCCGGCCCTCCTGCTGTTCCAGCTCCCGCTGGATGCGGTCCCGGTTCTCCAGGTTGTTCTGAATATTGGTCTTGAGAACGGCGATGGCATTTTCCAGGCTGTTGGCATCGGCCTCCCGCTGCATCATCTGGAAGCGGACGCCTTCGGTCTCCACGTCCTTGTCCCGCATCTGAGCGGAGAATGCCTCAGCGGCGGCGTACAGATCCTCCACCTGCTGCTGGACCTCCCCTTTCTGGCGGAGGGCATTCTCGTAGTCGGACAGGGTCTTGCGGGACCCGGAGCGAATTTTCTCCAGCTGGTCCAGCCACAGGGAAATCTCCAGCCCACGCAGCTCGTCCCGCAGGATGAGGAACTTCCTGGCCTTCTCGCTCTGCTGGCGGAGGGGCTCCACCTGGAGCTCCAGCTCATCGATCTTGTCGGTGATGCGCACCAGATTCTCCTGGGTGCGCTCCAGCTTGCGCTCGGCCTCCTCCTTCCGGTGGCGGAACCTGGAGATACCGGCGGCCTCCTCAAAAATCTCCCGGCGGTCGCCGCTCTTCACCGACAGGATCTCGTCGATACGGCCCTGACCGATGATGGAATAGCCCTCCCGGCCCAGGCCGGTGTCCATGAACAGCTCGTTCACGTCCTTCAGGCGGACGGAACGGCGGTTGATGTAGTATTCACTCTCGCCGGAGCGGTAGTACCGGCGGGTGACCATGACCTCGCTCTCCTCCAGCGGGAAGATATGGTCGGTATTATCCAGCAGCAGGGACACCTCGGCAAAGCCCTGCTGCTTGCGCAGGGCGGTACCGCCGAAGATCACATCCTCCATCTTACCGCCCCGGAGGGCCTTGGTGGACTGCTCCCCCATGACCCAGCGGATGGCGTCGGAGATATTCGATTTTCCGCTGCCGTTGGGACCAACGATAGCGGTGATGTCCTCCCCGAAGGAGAGGACCGTTTTATCCGGGAATGATTTGAATCCCTGGATCTCCAGCGCTTTTAAATACAAGGCGGCACCTCGCAACACATATACTTCTGAATAAAGTATTATATCAAGGAATGAAGGCTATTGCAAATCCTTTTGCCCCCGAAACACATAAAACAGGACTGCGGATGATCCGCAGTCCTGTTTCTTTCCAGTTGATGCCCTCAGCCCTTCAGCTTCTCAATGGCAGCTTTGGCGGTATTCTGCTCCGCCCCCAAACCGCACGGCGGTTTGGGAACCCCATTTCATTCTATCTGTCCGGGTGAAGTGAATTCACCCGGCATCAAGGTTTTGCCTCCGGCAAAACGCTTGGCGCCGCAGAGCGGCGGCTCGCTTACGCTCGCAAAAGAGGCGGAGCACTCTGGCAATCACTCAACCCTTCAGTTTCTCGATGGCGGCCTTGGCGGCATTCTGCTCCGCCTCTTTTTTGCTGCGGCCCTTGCCCTGTCCGATGGGGGTGCCGTTCAGGTCCACCTCCACCGAGAAGATCTTGGCGTGGTCGGGGCCCTCGGCGCCGATGAGCTGATAGCCCAGCACCTGGCCGCTCTCCCGCTGGACCAGTTCCTGCAGGGCGGTCTTGTAGTCCCGGCTGGCGCTCTTCTCCTCTTCCCGGTCCAGGATAAACTTCTGGATGATCTTGCGGGCGGAGCCGATGCCGCCGTCCAGGTAGACAGCGGCGATCACCGCCTCCACCGCATCAGCCACGATGGAGGGCCGCTCCCGGCCGCCGCCGGCGTCCTCACCCTTGCCCAGTTTCAGGTAGGCTCCCAGGTTCAGCTGCTGGGCCACCTCCACCAGGCTGCCCTCGCACACCAGGGCCGCCCGGGTGCGGGTCAGATCCCCCTCGGGCAGATCGGGATGGGTGCGGAACAGGTAGTCCGCCGTCACCATACCCAGCACGGAGTCTCCCAGAAACTCCAGCCGCTCATTGCTCTGGCACCCTCTCGCCTTGTTCTCGTTGGCGTAGGAGCTGTGGGTCAGAGCATTTTCCAACAGGGCCCGCTGGTTGAAGCGGTAACCCAGCTTTTCTTCCAAGGCTTCCATGGCCGTCCCTCCCTTTCATGACAGGAGCCCCGCCGACGGCGGGGCTCCCCAGTCTGATTCTGTGTCAGTCTTCCAGTTTGGACTTCAGATAGCGGACCAGGTCGGCCACAGTGGCAACGCCGGACAGGTCGTCCTCGTCCATATTCTCCAGGCCGAACTCCTCTTCCACCGCCATGGTCAGTTCCACGATGTCCAGAGAGTCGGCACCCAGGTCCTCGAAGGAGGTGTCCATGGTGATGCTGTCAGCTTCCACACCAAACTGCTCGGACAGCAGACCGGCAATCTTCTCAAAAATCATGTTCATCTACTCCTGTCGCATCCGTCGTCCGACGGCGTCTTTGCTTTTGCACTATGATAATAGTGCAAGTTTCAATGACCTGTCAATAGGTAAGTCAAATTTTTTCCTCGCCACCGGGGGTCAGGCGCATATATTCGATGTTATCCACCAAATCGTCGATCATGCCGGAGGCGGCAAAATCCCGAGCCTGACGGATGGCGTTTTTGATGGCGTAGTCGTTAGAGGAGCCATGGGCCTTGATCACCGGCTTGGAAATACCGATAAGAGCGGTACCGCCCACCTCGCTGGAGTCCATCTTCTTTTTGAACTGCTTGAGCCCGCCGGACACCAGCACCGCAGCCAGTTTGGTGAGGAAGCTCTTCTTGAACATGGCCTTCAGCTCCTTGGCCATATACCCGGCGGTACCCTCCATGGTCTTGAGGAAGATGTTGCCCGAGTAGCCGTCGGACACGATGACGTCCACCTGGCCGAACACCGCCTCACGGGCCTCCACGTTGCCCACGAAGTGGATGCGTCCGGCCTTGTCTGCCTCGGTGAGCAGGGCGTGGGCTTCCCGCTGCAGATCGGTGCCCTTGGAGGGCTCGGCGCCGATGTTCAGCAGGCCCACCTTGGGCTCAGGCCGCTTAAGTACCCGTTCGGCATAGTAGGAACCCATGAAGGCAAACTGGAGCAGGTACTCCGGGGTACCCTCGGCAGTGGCGCCGCAGTCGATGAGCACCGCCCCGCCGGCGCCAGTGGGCACCACAGGGGCCAGGGCGGCCCGGCGAATACCGCGCACCCGCTTGATCATCAGGGTGGCGGCGGAGAGCAGGGCGCCGGTGCTGCCGGCGGACACAAAGGCATCGCCGTCCCCGTTTTTCAACAGATTGAGGCCCACAGTGAGGGAGGAGTCCTTCTTCTCCCGGAAGGCGGTGGCGGGGTTGTCGCACATCTCCACCACCTGGCTGGCGTGGGCGATCTCCAGGCCGGGAGGCAGCTGATCGATACCGTCGTCCTTCAGGACCTTGAGGATATCCTCTCCCCGGCCCACCAGGATGACCTCCACCCCCAGCTCACGGACCGCAGCCAGTGCGCCCCGCACATTGGAAGCAGGCGCGTTGTCGCCCCCCATGGCGTCTACGATGATCTTCATATGGTTCTCCTCTTCTTTCTATGTTCTTCCGTTTTCAGACGGGTGGGGTCTCAGCCCTCTACATCCAGTCCCGCCAGCATTTCCAGAGCCCGCTTGGAGAGTTCGGCATTCTTGTTCCGCTTGTTCCCCACGGAAATCATATTTCCGTGGGGGCCCCGATCCTTAAATCTGCTCGGGCGAAGTGAATTCGCCCGGCATCAAGATTTTGCTTCGCAAAATACTTGGCGCCGCACGGCGGCGGGTCGCTTTCGCTCCCGGGTAAGCGGACGCGCCTTATTTTACATCCAGTCCCGCCAGCATTTCCAGAGCCCGCTTGGAGAGTTCGGCATTCTTGTTCCGCTTGCCCTTGACCTTATAGCCCAGGGGTGGGATGATGCCGAAATTCACGTTCATGGGTTGGAAATCGGTAACGCTCTCATTGCTGATATACAGGGCCAGGGCACCGGTAGCGGTCTCCTGAGGGAAATCCACCGGCGGCTTGCCGGTGAGCCGCCGGGCCAGCTCCACCGCCGCCAGGAAACCGGAAGCGGTGGACTCCACATAGCCCTCCACGCCGGTGATCTGGCCAGCAAAACAGATCCGGGGGTCCTTCTTCACCCGGTAGTACCGGTCCAGCAGCCGGGGAGAGTCCAGATAGGTATTGCGGTGCATGACGCCGTAGCGGACGAATTCCGCGTTTTTCAAAGCAGGGATCATGGAGAATACCCGCTTCTGCTCCGGCCACTTCAGATGGGTCTGGAAGCCCACCAGATTGTAGATGGTGCCGCCGGCGTTGTCCCGCCGCAGCTGCACCACGGCGAAGGGCTCCTTGCCGGTCTTGGGGTCCCGCAGGCCCCGGGGCTTCAGGGGCCCGTAGCACAGGGTCTGCTTCCCCCGGCGGGCCATGACCTCCACCGGCATACAGCCCTCAAACACGTTCTTGTCCTCAAAGCCGTGGACCTCCGCCTCCTGGGCGGCACACAGCTCAGTCCAGAATGCGTCGTACTCTTCCTCGGTCATGGGGCAGTTGATGTAGTCCGGGGTACCCTTGTCATAGCGGGAGGCAAAGAAGGCGCTGTCCATGTCTACGCTTTCAAAGGTGACCAGCGGGGCGGCGGCATCAAAGAAGTTGAGGTAGTGGCTCTCCGGGAAAAAATCCTTGATGGCATCTGCCAGCACGTCGGAGGTCAGGGGCCCGGAGGCCACAATCACGTTGCCCTCGGAGGGGATGGCAGTAACTTCCTCCTCCACCACAGTAATGAGAGGATGATTCCGGATCTTTTCGGTGATGGCCTGAGCAAAGCCGTGGCGGTCTACCGCCAGGGCGCCGCCGGCCTCCACCCGGTGCTCGTCGGCGCAGGAGAGGATGAGGGAGCCCATCCGCCGCAACTCCTCCTTCAGCAGGCCCACCGCGTTCTCCAGCTGGTCGGAGCGCAGGGAGTTGGAGCACACCAGCTCACCGAACCACTGGGTATGGTGGGCGGGGGTCATCTTGTGGGGCTTCATTTCCTTCAGGGTCACGGGGATGCCACGACGGGCCAGCTGCCACGCAGCCTCACACCCGGCCAGACCCGCGCCGATCACGAGTACAGGTTCCATAGGTTCCTCCTTGGAGTAAGGTCAGCGGATGAAGTTGGTCCGCTGGGCGGGTTCCCGCTGAGGCAGGCCGTACTGGGCCTTGCCCAGGGCAATGCTCTTGACCAGGAAAGCCATGTTCCGGGCCAGGGTACGCATGGTTTGCAGCCCCTCCGCATCCTGAGCGGCCTCGCCGGGCGCTCTGCCGTGGATGCTGTTCCAGTACTGGCTGGAGGCCACCGGCATCCCGCTGATGGTAAAGAATTTATTCAGCTCGTCAAAGGTGGACGACAGTCCGCCCCGGCGGGCGGCCACCACGCTGGCTCCCACCTTCATGGTCTTGTCAAAGGGGGTGGAATAAAACAGGCGGGTCAGAAAAGCCACCAGGGCGGCATTGGCCGAGGCGTAGTACACCGGGCTGCCTACCACCAGGCCGTCGCAGGCCTCAAACTTGGGGGCAACCTCATTGACCAGATCGTCAAATACGCACCGGCCCAGCTCGCTGCACCGGCCGCAGGCCACACAGCTGCGAATATCCCGATGCCCAATGTGGATCTGCTCCGTCTCAATGCCCTGGTCGGCAAATACCTTCTCCATCTCTCCCAGCGCCAGGGCGGTATTGCCGTTGGCCCGGGGGCTTCCGTTCAGCAGCAGGATCTTCATGGATTTTCCTTCCCTTTCTCCGCCGGTCAGGCCTCTTCTGTGGTCTTGGCGGCTTTTTGGGTGGTCGTCTTTTTCGTTGTGGTCTTTTTGGCGGCGGTGGCCTTTTTCGTGGTCGCCGCCTTCTTGGTGGTGGTCTTTTTGGCAGCCGTCTTCTTGGCAGGCTTCTTCTCCTCCTCGGGGGGAGCGCCCTCCGCCGGAGTCTCTGTGACGGCAGTGGTCTTTTTCTTATAGCCCCGCTGGTCCTCAGGCAGGAAGTTGGGGCACTCGGGGTTGATGCAGAAGGGCTTCTTGAAACCACGGCCCGACTTCTTGAACAGGGTATGGCCGCACTCGGGGCAGTTGTCCTTCACGGGTACATCCCAGGTCATAAAGTCACACCGGCGGGCCTCGTCCTTGTTGGAGTTATTCTCGCAGCCGTAGTAGGCATAGCCCCGCTTAGAGGTCTTTTTCAGGATCTTTCCGCCGCACTTGGGGCACTTGCCCGGCATTTCAATGACGATGGGCTGGGTGTGGTCGCACTCCGGCCAGCCGGGGCAGGCCAGGAACCGACCAAACCGGCCGGATTTGTACACCAGGTTGCGGCCGCACTTGGGACAGATCACGTCGGACACCTCGTCGGGCACCTTGATCCGCTCGCCGTCCAGGTCCTGCTCGGCCTGCTTCAATTCCTTCTCAAAGCCGCCGTAGAACTGGCTCAGCAGACTCTTCCAGTCCACCTTGCCAGTCTCCACCTCGTCCAGTTGCTCCTCCATGTTGGCGGTGAAGGCGGTATCCACAATGTCGGTGAATTTGTCCTTCATCAGGCCGGTCACCACCTCTCCCAAGGGGGTGGGCCGCAGGTTCTTGCCCTCTTTTACCACATACTCCCGGTCCAGAATGGTGGAGATGGTGGGGGCATAGGTGGAGGGGCGTCCGATGCCCTTCTCCTCCAGGGCCTTGATGAGGGTAGCCTCGGTGTAGCGGCTGGGGGGCTGGGTGAAGTGCTGATCGGGTTTCAGGCCCTTCAGCTCCAGGGGCTCCCCCTCCTTCAGGTCGGGCAGGGGGGACTGGAAAGCCTCGTCCTCCTCGTCCTTACCCTCCACGTACACAGCGGTATAGCCGGAGAACTTGAGAGAGGAGTGGGTGGCCCGGAAGGTATAGCCGGCGGACTCCACCTCGATGGACACGCTGTCATAGACGGCGGAGGCCATCTGGCAGGCCAGGAAGCGGCTCCAGATCAGCTTATAGAGCTTGTACTGCTCGGCGGTAAGGGACTTTTTGATGTCCTCCGGGGTGAGTGCCACGTTGGAGGGCCGGATGGCCTCGTGGGCATCCTGGGCCCCGGATTTGGTCTTGTACACCCGGGGCTTGCCGGGGTAGTACTGCTCGCCATAGCGGGACAGGATGAAGTCCCGGGCGGCGGCGGTAGCCTCGTCGGACAGGCGGAGGGAGTCGGTACGCATATAGGTGATGAGACCCACGGTACCCTCACCCTCAATGTCCACGCCTTCATAGAGCTGCTGGGCGATGGACATGGTGCGCCGGGGGGTCATGTTCAGCTTGCGGCTGGCCTCCTGCTGGAGGGTAGAGGTGATGAAGGGGGGTGCCGGATTGCGCTGCTTGTCCTGGCGCTTGACGCTCTTCACGGAGAAGGGGGAAGCCTGGACAGCCTGGGCCACTTCCTGAACGGCCTCCTCGCTGTTCAGCTCCATCTTCTTCTCTTTTCCGTAGAAACTGGCCTTGAACTGCCCCAGATTGGGGGAGATACGGGCCAGATCGGCCTCCAGGGACCAGTACTCCTGAGGCACGAAGGCCTTGATGTCGGCCTCACGCTCACACACCAGCCGGGTAGCCACCGACTGCACCCGTCCGGCGGACAGGCCCCGGCGGATCTTTTTCCACAGCAGGGGGGAGATCTGATAGCCCACAATACGGTCCAGCACCCGGCGGGCCTGCTGGGCATTGACCAGGTCCATGTCGATGGCCCGGGGGTGGGCGATGGAGTCGTTGACCACCTTTTTTGTGATCTCGTTAAAGGTCACCCGGTAGGTCTTGTCGTCGGGAATCCCCAGCATCTCCTTCAGATGCCAGGAGATGGCCTCTCCTTCCCGGTCAGGGTCGGTGGCCAGAAATACTTTATCGCTCTTCTTGGCGGCCTTGGTCAGGTCGTCGATGACCTCTTCCTTGCCCTTGATGGGCTGATAGTCCACCGTGAAGTCGTTGTCCACATCCACGCCCAGCTTGCTCTTGGGCAGGTCCCGGACATGGCCCATGGAGGCCTTCACCTGATAGCCGGGCCCCAGATATTTGCCAATGGTCTTGGCCTTCGCCGGGGACTCGACGATCACCAGATTCGATTTCGCCACAGTACGATACTCCTTTTATTCTTGTACCTCGAAACGGACGGCGGCGGCAAAGCGCCGGCCCGGTAATTCCTTCAGATAGCCCCCGGCCTGCAGCAGGGTGAGGGCGGTATTGACCCGCCGGGCAGGGATCTCCGTCTGCCCTACGATCTCGTCGGCAGTGAGGATCTCTTCCGACAGCAGGAAGAAAATCTCCCGCTGCTCCTCCCCCATCTGCTCCAGACCGCTGCGGGGGACCACAGGCAGCCCCTCCTCTTGGGCGGGCTTTGCGGGTTTAGGCTCAGGCTCCGGCGGCGGGGTGGGCATAACCTCCAGCCGCTCATCCGCCTCCTCGGCGGTCATAGGCTGGGGCCGGCACAGCTTGTGGGCATATCGCCCCTCATACTCACACAGGATATCCCCGGCGGTACGCACCAGCTTGGCCTCGCCCTGAGCGATGAGCCGGTTGGTCCCGGCGCTGGTGGCGGCATCCACCGGTCCGGGAACCGCAAATACATCCCGCCCCTGGTCCAGGGCGTCGTGGGCGGTAATAAGAGCGCCACTGCGCTCCCCCGCCTCCACAGCTACCACACCCAGACACAGTCCGCTTAAGATGCGGTTGCGCTGGGGAAAACGCCAGCCATCCGGCCGGGTACCCGGCGGATTCTCCGACAGGATGGCGCCCCGGGCGGCCACATCCTCATAGAGCCAGCTGTTGCAGGTGGGATAGACCACATCCACACCGCCGGCCAGCACCGAAACTACAGGTCCGCCGCCCTGGAGCGCGCCCTTCAGGGAGGCCGCGTCGATACCCTGAGCCAGACCGGACACCACCAGAGCGCCTGCCCGGGCCAGGCCCATAGCAATCCGCCCGGCGGTCCGTACACCGTAGGCGGAGCACTGGCGGGAGCCCACCATTGCAATGGCGACCTCTTCATCAAAGCGGAACAACCTCCCCTTGCCGTAGAGCACCAGGGGATAGTCGCTGAGCTGGAGCAGCCGCTCCGGGTAGGCTCCGTCCTGACAGCTGAGCAAAAACAGGCCCAGCCGGTCGCAGCTCTCCAGAATCCGATTGGTCTGGTCCAGAGATTTGTCACACAGGGAACGCCTGGCCTCCTGGGTCAGGTGCAGAGGCTCATAGGCCTCCCGGTCGGCAAAGTACACCCGCTCGGCGCCGCCGAAATAGTCCATCAGCTCCACCTGGTGCCGCTGGGGCAGGCCCCGCCGGGTAGAGAGCCAGAGCAGATATTGAATGCCCGCCACGGCGGCCCCTCCTCTCTCGTTGGCTCAGCGGTTCCGCCAGCCCTCCCACAGCACCACGGACGCCGCCACGGCGGCGTTGAGGGACTCGCAGCGGTCCCGCATGGGGATCTTCAAGGTCAGGGCACAGGCGTCCAGCACAGCCTGGGACACGCCTCTGCCCTCGCTTCCAATGACTACCGCGGCGCGGCTCAGATCAGCCGCGCGCAGATCGGCGGTATCCTCCCGCAGGGCGGTGGCATACAGCGGCAGCTCCGCCGTTTTCAAGAGGACGGTAAGTTCCTCCAGCCCAGTCTCCCACACCGGCAGACGGAAGCAGGCACCCATGGTGGAGCGCACCGTCTTGGGGGAGAATGGCTCGGCACAGCCGGGGAGCAGGAACACTCCCTCCGCGCCAAAGGCGTCGGCAGTGCGCCACACAGTACCCACGTTGCCCGGGTCCTGGACCCCGTCCAGCACCAGATAAAGTCCCGGGGTCAGTGTCTTTGGCGGGGTCAGGTCGGGGGTACGGCACACCGCCAGCATTCCCTGAGGCGTGTCCACCGTGGAAACCGACTTGAGCACGTCGGCTGGTACCTCTACCAGGCGCACACCCTCCGGCAACTCCCGGGGCGGCTCAATGCCTTCGGCCACCACCAGAGTTTCCACCACGGCATTCCAGCGCAGGGCCTCCTCCACCAGCTTATGTCCTTCACAGAGAAAGACTCCCTCCTGCCGGCGGGTTTTCTTGTCGTTTCCCAGCTTCCGCAGCCGGGCCACCAGAGGATTCTGGCGGCTGGTGATTCGTTCCATACCCATCTTACAGATCCTGCAGGCGGTTGACGTCCTCGGTGCGGCCCAGGGCCACCACCGTGTCTCCCGCCTCCATAATGGTGCTGGGACCGGGGGTCACATTGAAGGCCTCCTGGCCCTTTTTCCGTACCGCAATGATGTTGACCTTATAGCGGGCCCGTACATTCAGTTCCGCCAGATTTTTTCCCAGCCAGTCCCGGGGCACGGTGGTCTCCACAATACCAAAATCTTCGCTGAGCTCAATAAAATTGAGGACATTGGAGCTGGACAGGCCCTGGGCCAGCTTGACGCCCATCTCATGCTCGGGGAACACCACCCGGTCGGCGCCGATTTTCTCCAGCACTTTGCGGTGGACATGGCTCTGGGCTTTACAAATTACCTTACGCACGCCCAGTTCCTTCAGGTTCAGGGTGATGAGGGCGGAAGTACCCACATCCACGCCTACCGCCACCACGGCGCAGTCGTAGTTGCGTACGCCCAGGGCCCGGAGCACCGCCGGATCTCTGGCGTCGCCGGTAACGGCATGGGTGACCTTGTCGGCCACCTTCTGTACATTCTCCTCGGAGTCGTCCAGGGCCAGCACCTCGTGGCCCAGGGAGCTGAGCTCGGTGGCCACGGCGCTGCCAAACCGGCCCAGGCCGATGACAACGAAGGTTTTCATTCGGTTACACATCCTTCCAACCGGGTGGTTACCCGATCATCACATTCATTTCCGGATATTTGATCTTGGCCGTCCGGCCGCCGCGGGTGATAAAGGCAATGGAGAAGGAGAGCACACCCACCCGGCCCATATACATCAGCAGAATAATCAGAGACTGGGAAAACACACTCAGTCCCGGTGTGATACCAGTGGTCAGACCCACCGTACCCATGGCGGAGGCTACTTCAAAGGCACAGTCCAGATAGGGCAAATTTTCCACCGTAGAGATCGTCATAGACCCCACCAGGAACAAAAACAGCATCACCAGCGCCAGCGTCATGGCGTTGAGTACCCGGCGGTAGGGAATGGTGCGGCCTCGGAAGGTGACCTGCTCCCGTCCTGCCAGTCCGGACCGGAGGGCCAGCAGCAGCACCGCCACAGTAGCCGTTTTCAGGCCGCCGGCAGTGGAGCCGGAGGAGCCGCCAATCAGCATCAGGATAGAAGAAAATGCCTTGCTGGTATCGCTGAGTCCTCCCTGTCCGATGGCGTCAAAGCCGGCGGTACGCAGGGTAATGGACTGGAAGATGGAGTTCATGATCTTCTCCCACAGAGGCATATTCCCCAGGGTGGCGGGATTGGAGTATTCCTCCACCAGGAAGAACAGCGCGCCGCCGATAATCAGCACTCCGGTAACGATAAGCACCATTTTGCTGTACACCGAAAGTTTGTGCCAGCAGCGCTTTTCCAGGATATCCTCCCACACAAAAAAGCCCAGGCCGCCCACTACAATGAGGGCTCCGATGGTGCCCAGCACCAACGGATTGTTCTGCAATCCGGCCAGGCTGCTGAATGCACCGAATTTTCCGCCCAGCAAATCGAAGCCGGCGTTACAGAAGGCGGAGATGGAATGGAAGATCCCCCGCCAGATGCCGCCCAGGATACCAAAATGGGGGACCATGGCAATGCTCAGCAGCACCGCCCCTGTTCCCTCGATCAGGAAGGTACCCATCAGAGCGTGGCGCACCATCCGTACCACACCATCCAGATCGTTCAGGTTCAGAGTGGATACCATAATAAGCCGCTCAGACAAGCCGATGCGGCGGCGCAGGGCAAAGGACACCAGGGTAATCACCGTCATGAAGCCCAGGCCGCCCAACTGAATCATAAGGATAATCACCAGTTGGCCGAAGAAGGACCACTGGACCCAGGTATCCACTAGGATCAGGCCTGTGACGCAGGTGGACGAGGTGGCAGTGAACAACGCCGTAAAGAATCCGGCGCTCTGGCCGTCCCGGGATGCAATGGGCAGGGTGAGCAGCAAAGCACCCACCAAAATGATCACGGCAAAAGAGGCCGCCACGATCCGGGTAGCATTCAGGCTTCGGTTGCGGATAAACATATCCCGCAGCCAAAGAGCAAATCGTTTGATCACAGCTGGGCCCTCCCCCAAAAGTCGGCGCCCGCCGAACGGTCTGTTGGACGCAGAAAAGCATACCGAAGGAAGCTCATTCCTTCGGTATGCCCATTCTCTCTCCGACCGGAGCCCACCGATTTACCGGCTTCCAGGCTCCACCTGTTTGCAATAAAGCATACCTGATCCGCTGCACAGGGGTACATAGGTCGTTCCTCATCTTTCCATATTTTCCCGGGGAACACCCCCGTGGAATCATACAAAAGTAACTATAGCATACCCTCCAAAGATATTCAAGTCAACGATTATTATACCCCCACCCTGAATTTCCTACCTTATGTATAAAAAGCCGGCGGGTCCAACCTCCTCCCCTCCTGCACATTTAACAGATTTCGCCAGTTATCAG
The DNA here is from genome assembly GCF_002161085.1 of Flavonifractor sp. An112. GTDB lineage: Bacteria > Bacillota > Clostridia > Oscillospirales > Oscillospiraceae > Flavonifractor > Flavonifractor avicola. Next base: position 243,777 of record NZ_NFLU01000002.1, read on the forward strand.
CCTGTTTGGCATTTCACAATGAAAGAGTTGAAATCCGAGTCAGATACAAGGTATAATCAGCTATACGCTTCACCAACGCCGGCCCTGTCCGGTATCCAGTTACGAAAGAGGGTCACGGTATGCAGACAGAACATCAGGAAAAAGTGGACCGCCAGGTATGTGCCAACTGCGGCGGAACCATCAAATGGAACATCGCCAAGCAGCGTCTGGAGTGCTCCGCCTGCCGGACTCCCTACATAGCGGAGACTACCGTTCAACGGGTGGAGGAGCATGATTTTGAGGGATATGTCCAGCGGGAGGGTCAAAGAGTGTCCTTCCCTGACACCGCCATTATCGCCTGCGGTACCTGCGGCGCACAGATCGCTGTGGACGAGCACTGCACTGCCACGGTCTGTCCCATGTGCGGCTCCACCCAGCTTTTGGAAAGCCGCCAGGAGGCCGGCGTTCCCCCCGACGGTGTAATTCCCTTCCGGGTGGATCGGGAAACCGCCCAGCAGAATTTTGCCAAGTGGGTCAAAAGCCGCTGGTTTGCCCCCAACCGTCTGAAACAGGCCTATCAGGCAGGCAAACTCCAGGGCATTTACCTTCCCTTCTGGACCTTTGACGCCCAGGTAACCAGTACATACTGGGGACAAGGCGGTAACACCCATACTGTTCGGGACAGCAAGGGCAACACCCGCACGGAAATTCACTGGCGGCCGGTAAGCGGTACTGTGGGCGGCTTTTATGACGATTTGCAGGTATGCGCAACCATGAATTCAGCCAGCCAGGTGGTGGAAAAGGTCCTGCCCTACAATACCTGCGACAACACCCTTCCTTTCTCCCCCAGCTATCTGTCCGGTTTTCTGGCGGAGCACTATGCCATCCCCGCCACCCAGGCGGTGGATACCGCCAAGGAACAGGTCCGCGCCAATCAGATCGAGCAGGCAGAAAACGACATCCGGTCCCGGGGCTTTACCCATGCCCGGGTCAGCAATATCAACATTGAATATCACAAGATCACCTATAAACACGTGCTGCTGCCCGCCTGGTCCTCGGCCTTTGCCTATAATGGCAAGCAGTATATGTACATCATCAACGGTGAGAGCGGCAAAGTAGGCGGCCAGCGGCCCTACAGTATTCCCAAAATTGTAGCGGCGGTAGCCGCGGCAGCGGCAGCCATCACCGCCGCGGTAATTCTGCTTACCGGCGCAGCCGCTCCGCCCGCTCTTCAGGCGAAGGAAAACGCACAGCCTCAGGCTGTTGTCATCCAGGAGGATTCTCCCTGGACGGCCTGGGAGGACAATCTCTGAGATATAGAAAGGACGGAAACAGCCATGGCATGGTTTGGTCAAGGAAAAGATACCATTGAATGGGAAGAATTCCGGGACGACGTACTCTTTTACAAGTGGCCCGCCAAGGAGATCAAGCGGGGCTCCCACCTTATTGTGCGGCCGGGACAGAAGGCCATTTTCTACTCCGACGGTATTGTAGGCGCAGTCTTTGAAAATCAGGGCAATTTTGATATCTACACCGATATTGTGCCCTTCTTCTCCACCCTGAAGGGCTGGCTGTCCCTGCGGGGGGACTCCGGCCTGCGTGCGGAAGTCTACTTTGTCAACGCGAAGGAACTGACTCTGCCCTGGGGCACCCGGCAGCGGATCATGATCCCCACGCCCGAGGTACCCAGCGGTATCCCCGTTGGATGCAACGGCAATCTGGTCATTGAGTTCCGGGACTACCAGACCTTTATCAACAAGGTGGCCGGAGTCAAAGCCACCTATTCTCTGGAGGATGTGGCCGACCGGATCATGGGCGAGCTCAACCCGGTGGTAGCCGAGGCCATCCTGGGCGGACAGCAGCAGATGGGGCTCAACGCGCTGGTGGGGCTTCAGCAGAACAGCCGGAAGCTGGGAAAAGCCATTCAGGAGGAGCTGGACAAAGAGCTCAGCGACTTTGGTCTGGGCGTGGCGGACGTCAATATCCTGGCCTTTAACTATCCGCCTGAGGTCCAAAAGATGGCGGAGAAGGTGGCCGCCCAGTCCTTCGTTACCGACATGGGCAAATATACCTCCGTCAGTATGGCCGACAGTATGTCCACCCCCGGCAGCGCTGGTTCGGCCGCCGCCTCTGGTATGGGAATGGCCATGGGAATGCAGATGGCCGCCCAGATGATGGGTCAGATGGGACAGATGACACAGCCCCAGGCCGCCCAGCCTCAGCAGGCCGCCTGTGTCTGTGCCTCCTGTGGCTATGCCAGCCCCACCCAGGTCAAATTCTGTCCTCAGTGCGGCAAGCCCATGGGCCAGCCTCAGCCGGCCGGCGACCGTTTCTGCCCCAACTGCCGTAAAATGGTGGCGGGCAAATTCTGTCCCGACTGCGGCACACCCACCGTGTAATTCACCTCTATCTTTTTAGAAAAACAAGAAAAGGTGGCAGGCACAAAAGTGCCTGCCACCTTTTTGCTTTGCAAAAAGCCCGGATTATTTCGCTGTGCTCTCCGCACTCCTCAGTCTGTGCCACCGATCTCTTTCGCGCATAATATGTTGTGGGATCATTTCCCAGAAGGTGGTAACACGAATGGGTGTTACAAATTCCAACAAGGTAATCAATACCGACCGCATTGCCTGCGACGGGTCGCTGCGTGTGAGTCTGACACTGACTGCCGCGCCGGATATTATCACCAATCCAACCGATATCGTGCTGATTCTGGATCGCTCCGGCAGTATGGCAGGCATACCACTGACCAATATGAAGCTGGGTGCAAAGACATTCATCGACATCATCGATGAGGCCACCGATAACACGCAAGACGGTCAAATCGGTTCCGGCAGCCGGATCGGCATCGTCAGCTTCTCCAATACCGCTGTGGCAAACACGCAGCTTATCACCTCGGTGGACACACTGAAAAGCGCAGTGGACAGCCTGACCGCCTCGGGCACTACCAATCATGCAGACGCCTTTACCAAGGCAATTCAGCTCTTTGATCCCGCCTCCAGCAATGCGAAGGTTATCGTAATGCCTTGGTCAGTCCCCCGTAGGTCTTTTTGCTTTCAGCCTTCTTGATTTCCTTCTCGGCAATCTGGAAGGTGGGGTTCTGCTTCATCAGATTCATCAAAGCCTTGTATTCGACGGAGTTGGGGACACCGGCCTTTTTCAGAGTAGTCTTGGAAGCAATGATGGTGTTGTTCGCAAAATCGACAGTAAACAGGTTCTTCATGGTAAATCCTTTCTGATGCTTTTGGCATCCTGCGTATTTCTTAGGTCGCCACCATTATTTTGTTTATGAGGTCTTGTTTCATCTCTCACTTTCTGACTGTATTATAATATCTAACCTATCCAATATAATGGGATAGGTTTAAAAGAATATCGCCTTGCTTTAAATTCTTTTTCCTTTTGGAATTGAAGCAAGATGCATGATGATGTATAGGCGTGTTGAAAGACAAAAAAACACGCTCAAAGATGTTCAATAAAGTCCCAACATCTTGTTTCCTGAACATCTGAGCGTGTATAATACCAATATCCACTTTTCTAATATCCACTTTTGGCAATTTGGGAGGAAGCAGGCGGCGGTTGTATCCACTGTTTTATCCACTCCATCTGGAGCGGGAGCAAAAAAGAGAGGGAACCGGTTTCCCGATTCCCTCTCAAAAAGTACTTGATTATCCGATTTGGATTAGCCGAAGTAACGCTTCAGCAGGCCCTCGAAAGCCTTGCCGTGACGGGCCTCGTCGCGAGCCATCTCGTGCACGGTGTCGTGGATGGCGTCCAGGTTGTGCTGCTTGGCCAGCTTAGCCAGGTCAGTCTTGCCCTGGGTAGCGCCGTTCTCGGCGTCCACACGCATCTCCAGGTTCTTCTTGGTGGAGTCGGTCACGACCTCGCCCAGCAGCTCAGCAAACTTAGCGGCGTGCTCAGCCTCTTCGTAGGCAGCCTTCTCCCAGTACAGGCCGATCTCGGGATAGCCCTCGCGGTGAGCCACACGGGCCATAGCCAGGTACATACCAACCTCAGAGCACTCGCCCTGGAAGTTTTCGCGCAGGCCCTGGATGATCTCCTCGGGAGCGCCCTTGGCCACGCCTACCACGTGCTCAGAAGCCCAGGTCTTGTCGCCGCCCTGGAGCACAAACTTCTCCTTGGGAGCCTTGCAGATGGGGCAGAAATCAGGGGCGGAATCCCCTTCGTGAACATAACCGCAAACAGAGCAGACCCACTTTTTCATGTGATTTTCCTCCTAATTTGTCATTCATTTTATTTCATTTCGGGTTAGCCGGAAGTGCTAATCAGTAATGATTATCATTTCTGATATTAAGATAGCACAACTTAACTCTGCCGTCAAGTGTTTTTTTCAAATTCAAAAAACTTTTTTTACTTCCTCTTACTTTCCATATTTCCGTCGATAACGGCGGTGTCCCAGGACCAGGATTAACACCCCTACCGCTACCAGGATTCCGCCCAGTACGATCTGAGTAATGATAGGACCATACATAAAAGACATCACATGGTCCATACTACTATTATAAAGATCAAGATCCATACTCTTATCCCCCTATGACAGGAATTCGGGTAACTTCATAAACTCCCACAAGCCACTCACCGCGGAAAGCTGCAGCACTCCCCGGATCAGCAAATACGCACCCACTGCCAGCGGCAAAATCCCCAGCAGATACCATCTGGGTTCTCTCTTCTCAGGCGCCGCCTCTGTGGGCGGGCCCGGATTGGGCCTCTCTCCCAGCAGCAGCTGGTCCGTGGTAATCCCAAACAACCTGGCCAGTGCCACAATCTTATCCAGTTCCGGCTGGGCGGCATCACCTTCCCACTTGCTCACCGCCTGGCGGGACACTCCCAGCAGTTCGGCCAGTCTCTCCTGAGACAAGCCTGCGCACTTGCGGTAATTCAGAATCCGCTCTCCCAAGGTCATTCTTTCTCGCCATCCTTTCTTCCGGCCTTACCGGACAGGTTCAGCCTATCAAACCATCCGGTTTTTCGCCATAAAGTTTGGCTTGAACTTCCGCAACCGCTGGTTGCCAAAGGGCTTTTCAAGCGAAATCATCATACCATAGCCGGCAGAACAGATTCAAGGGCTCCTTGGTAAAGATCCCGTATGTCAAAAAACGGGCGCGCTGCATATTGCAGCGCGCCCGTTTTTAATACTTGCTTACTCGATGGCAATGGTGTGGTTCACAGGCAGCTGCTGAGCCATCTTGGGCAGGGTGATCTTCAGAATGCCGTCCTCAAACTTAGCGGAGACATCCTTGGCTTCCACATGATCGCCCACATAGAAGCTGCGGCTGCACTGGCCCGCATAGCGCTCCCGGCGCAGATAACGGCCGTTCTTTTCCTCCTCATCCTTGTCCAGGCCCTTGGCCGCGCTGATCGTCAGACAACCATCCTTCAGTTCCAGCTGGACCTCATCCTTCTTAAAGCCCGGCAGATCCACATCCAGCTCATAGGTATTCTCAGTCTCCCGCACATCGGTCTTCATCAGATTCTTGCCGTGCTTACCATAGAGCGGGTTGTGATCGGAAAAAACCGACATCCGGTCAAAGGGGTCCTGGAAAAACTCATCAAACAAATTCTCACCAAAAATGCTAGGTAACATAAGTCATACCTCCATTCGTCTTCTGCGGCTCGTAGCTGGGGAGTGGGACCTCTCGGTGGCGAGCTTTTGTTACCTGCTTTGTTTTCTTGTAACCGTACCTTGGTCCGATTCCCTTTCGGTCCTCTTTCCTAAGCACAGCCTTATTATAACACCAGAATTAGCATTGTCAATAGGAGAGTGCTAATGTTCACACAATCAATCAATATTGTTCACAATTTATGCGATTTCCCCCGCAAAAAAGCCGGGACCCGTTGCACTGCAACGGGTCCCGGCTTTTTCAAAAAATCAGCTGTCGGCAATCGCTTGGGCTGCGGCACGAATCACAGCCACACAGGCGTCGATACCAATGCGGCTGTTGACGCACAAATCGTATTCCCGGCTCTGTCCCCAGCGGCCGGTGGCAAAATAGTTATAATAGGAGGCCCTGGCTTTATCCTGCCGGATCACATAGCTCTCCAGATTGTTCTCCTGTACACCGTACTCCTCCCGGGCGCGGCGGATTCGCTGATCCAGAGGCGCATTGACAAACACCTTCAGGCAGCGGGGCTGATCCCGGAGAATATAGTCGGCACAGCGGCCTACAATGACGCAGGACTCTCTGGCAGCAGCCTCCTTAATGACCTTGGCCTGAGCGATAAACACCTGGTCGGGTACCGACGGCGTCTGTACGCTGGTATAGAGGTCATAGAGAAAACTGTTGGTGGGGCGCTGATGCTCGGCGTTGCGGATAAAGTGCTCGGAAAAGCCGGTCTTTTTGGCCACATCGGAGATCAGCTGCTTGTCGTAGAACGTGATGCCCATCTCCTCGGACAACTGCTTGGCAATGAGCCGTCCGCCGGAGCCATATTCACGGCCGATGGTGATGACGATATGCTTCATAAGGACACCTCCTATCCTGATTTTAGTATAATGCTTTTTCCACCTTCCGTCAAAGAGTTTTTCATACCTTATATTTATTATCCTATGTTAACACGCAAAATTTATTACGGCTTTCGATTGACTTTCCGTCGAACTTGAGTATAATAATTGCCATCTGGACCCTGCGCCCAGATGATCTTTTCCCGCCTCAATGGGAACTGAAAAAGAGAGTACAAAGAGAAAGGAGTGTCCATATGTTTATCCTGGGTATCATTCTGATCATCGCCGGTATCGGCTGCGCCGGTTACGGTTTTATGCAGAACAACAGCCTGGAGGCCCAGTTCACCAGCATCATGAGCAGCGGTACCGCTAACCCCGGCACCATGTTCATCGTCATCGGCGTGATCCTGCTGGTGGTCGGCATCATCCTGTGCGTGGTCGGCAAAAAGAAAAACTAAGGTATTACATATGCCACGGGCGGTCGCCAATGCGACCGCCCGTTCTTCTTTGCAACCCGGCAGTCAAACTGGTGCACTTCCTACCGGTCGGATCGGGTGTTTTTCGTCAAATATGCAATTCTTCTTTTTTCTCTTGCATTTCATGGCGCTATGAATTATAATAACTTCAACACAGCAAAGTGTTCCTCTGAACAGCTGAACACAATCAAATTTCGGTCGGTCCCCCTAGGGCCGCCAAGCAAAGGGGTTTGGCATTATGGCATTTACGATCACCAATTCTTACCTCCAGAACGTGTACGAAGGCGTCTGCAAGAAGAACGCCCATGAGCCCGAGTTCCTCCAGGCTGTAGGCGAGGTTATGGAATCCCTCCAGCCCGTGTACAATCAGAAGCCCGAGCTGGCCAAGATGGGCATTATGGACCGTATGGTGGAGCCTGAGCGCAGCCTGCTGTTCCGCGTGTCCTGGGTGGACGACCATGGCCAGGTCCAGGTGAACCGCGGCTACCGGGTGCAGTTCTCCACCGCCATCGGCCCCTCCAAGGGCGGCCTGCGGTTCCATCCCTCCGTCAACCTGTCCATCATCAAGTTCCTGGGCTTTGAGCAGGTATTCAAGAACTCTCTGACCGGTCTGCCCATGGGCGGCGGCAAGGGCGGTTCCGACTTTGATCCCAAGGGCAAGAGCAGCAACGAGGTCATGCGTTTCTGCCAGTCCTTCATGACTGAGCTGCAGCGCCACATTGGCCCTGACACCGACGTGCCCGCCGGCGACATCGGCGTGGGCGCCCGTGAGATCGGCTACCTGTTTGGCCAGTATAAGCGGATCCGCAACGAGTTTAACGGCGTGCTGACCGGCAAGGGCCTGACCTACGGCGGCTCCCTGGCCCGCACTGAGGCCACCGGCTACGGCCTGTGCTACTTCACCAACGAGATGCTCAAGGCCGCCGGCAAGTCCTTCCAGGGCCAGAGCGTGGTGATCTCCGGCTCCGGCAACGTGGCCATCTACGCCAACCAGAAGGCTACCCAGCTGGGCGGCAAGGTCATCGCCATGAGCGACTCCAACGGCTACATCGTGGACGAGAACGGCATCGACTACAAGGTCATCAAGGAGATCAAGGAGGTCAAGCGGGACCGCATTAAGACCTACCTGGATTATGTCCCCACCGCCAAGTATTACGAGGGCTGCCAGGGCATCTGGACCGTTCCCTGCGGCATTGCCCTCCCCTGCGCCACCCAGAACGAGCTGCCCCTGGAGGGCGCCAAGGCTCTGGTGGAGCACGGCTGCTTCGCCGTGGCCGAGGGTGCCAATATGCCCTCCACCCCCGAGGCGGTTGCTTGGTTCCAGCAGCACGGTGTGCTGTTTGCTCCCGCTAAGGCTTCCAATGCCGGCGGCGTAGCCACCTCCGGTCTGGAGATGAGCCAGAACTCCATGCGTCTGAGCTGGACCTTCGAGGAAGTGGACCAGAAGCTCCACGACATCATGACCAACATCTACCACAATGCCGCTAAGGCCGCCGAGGAGTACGGTATGCCCGGCAACCTGGTGGCGGGCGCCAACATCGCCGGCTTCATGAAGGTGGCCGACGCCATGATCTGGCAGGGCGTTTCTTACTAAGCTGACGCCAAAATAATAAACCAGCCTATTGAGGAGGGATGCGGCATCATGCCGTATCCCTCCTTTCGTGTCGGCCACCGGGCCCCATTGCAGATGGGGCGGCGCGCAAGCGCCGTACAAGCGTTTTGCCCACAGGCAAAACCTTGATGCCGGGCGGATTCATTCCGCCCGAGCAGATTCAATCACGGGGGTCCCCAACCTGCTCCGCAGGTTGGGGCTGGCCGACGCCATGATCTGGCAGGGCGTTTCCTACTAATCTTTAAACAAAAATGGCATCCATCCTTTACAACGGATGGATGCCATTTTTCTTTATTTATGATATAATACCAGCATTCTGAGAAATACGAGGATTACTCTATGCTCCGCATCCAAAACATCTCCCTGCCCCTTGACGGCAGCCAAGGGCAGCTGAAAAAAAAGGCCGCCCGCATTCTGGGCGTGAAACCGGAGGTCATCACCGGGCTGTCTTTGGCCCGACAATCCATCGACGCCCGGAAAAAGAACGACGTCCACTACGTCTGCACTGTGGATGTAACCGTGGCCGACGAGGGCAGAGTCATGGCCCGGTGCCGGGACAGAAACGTCTCCCTGCACCAGAGCGCCCCCTATGTTTTCCCAACCGTGCGGCGGACCTCTTCCCTGCCGCCGGTGGTGGTCGGTATGGGCCCCGCCGGTCTGTTTGCCGCCCTGTTCCTGGCCCGCAACGGTCTGGCCCCCATCGTGCTGGAGCGGGGCCGCCCGGTGGAGGAACGAACTGCCGATGTGGAACGCTTCTGGACTACCGGCGTACTGAACCCATCCTCCAACGTCCAGTTTGGTGAGGGAGGGGCAGGTACCTTCTCCGACGGTAAGCTGACCACCGGCACCCACGATCCCCGGATCTCCACCGTGTTCCGCACCCTGGTGGAGGCGGGAGCTCCTGCGGACATCCTTTACCAGCACAAGCCCCACATCGGTACCGATGTGCTGCGGGACGTGGTCAAAAATATTCGACAGGAACTGATCCGCCTGGGCTGCGACGTGCGCTTCGGCCATCAGCTCACCGGTCTCATCCTCCGGGATGGGGCGGTAGCCGGACTGACTGTAGAAGGCCCTCAGGGAAGCTATGATCTGCCTTGTGACACACTGGTCCTCTCCCCCGGCCACTCCGCCCGGGACACCTTCCAGATGCTGCTGGAGGCCGGCGTTCCCATGGAACAGAAGCCCTTTGCCATCGGCGTGCGCATCGAGCACCCCCAGAGCGCGGTCTCTCTGGCTCAGTTTGGCCCCGCCTGGGAGAAACTGCCCGCCGCCGACTACAAGCTGGCCTGCCACCTGCCTAACGGCCGCTCCGCCTTTACCTTCTGCGTCTGTCCCGGCGGCCAGGTGGTAGCCGCCGCCTCGGAGGAGGGGCGGCTGGTAACCAACGGCATGAGCCATCGGGCCAGAGACGGCAAAAATATCAACGGCGGCTTTTTGGTGGGGGTGGGTCCCGCCGACTTCGGCTCCGACCACCCTCTGGCCGGAGTTGCTTTCCAGCGACACTGGGAGGAGGCTGCCTTCCAACTGGGCGGCAGAAATTATCATGCCCCTGCCCAGACCGTAAAGGATTTCCTGGCCCGGCAAGCCTCCAAAACTCTGGGCACTGTGGAACCCACTTACCGTCCCGGCGTCACCCCCACCGACCTTGACCGCTGCCTGCCCGACTATGTCACCGACACCCTGCGGGGCGCCCTGCCGGTCTTTGACCGGAAGCTCCACGGTTTTGCCGCGCCGGACAGCCTGCTCACCGGTGTGGAGAGCCGCTCCTCCTCCCCTGTCCGCATCCTCCGGGGGGAGGCCTACCAGTCCACCGTCCGGGGCCTCTATCCCTGCGGCGAGGGGGCCGGGTATGCGGGTGGGATCACCTCCGCCGCCGTGGACGGCATTCGAGTGGCCGAAGCGTTAGCCGCACAACCCTAAAGTAAAGTTCGCCGGCACATTGCTGCGGCGGCGAACTTTTTTACTTCCGATGCAATCATTTGCCTCGCTCAGGTGTGTTATGGGCAGAAAGGAGAGAGCGCCATGGCCATGCAGCTCCAGGGGGATGCCCCCTTCTCCTACGCAATGGAACACCATCTGGACACCGTATACCGGGCGGCCTGCCACAACGCCCCCACCTTACAGGACGCGGAGGATGTAACCCAGGAGGTCTTTGAGGCCCTGCTGCGCAGCGGCAAGGGCTTTCACGACGGGGAACATCTGAAGGCCTGGCTGCTGCGGGTGACCATCAACAAGTGCAAAAATCTCCGCCGGGCCAAGCGCAGCGGCGAAGTGCCGCTGTCCGAACACTTCCCCGCTCCTCCGGGGGCGGACGGCTCGGTACTGGACGAGGTGCGGGCCCTACCGGAGCCCTACCGCAGCACCATCTACCTGCACTATTTTGAGGGGTACACCGCTGCTGAGATCGGGGTGATCTTAGGGGCCAAGCGGAACACGGTACTGTCCTGGCTGGCCCGGGGGCGGCAGGCCCTGCGGGAACGGATGATCGGAGGCTTTGAGGATGAATAAGACGGATTATCTGGCCCAAGTTGAGAACCTCCACGCCTCTCAGCAGCTGCGGGAGCGGATCACCGCCCTTCCCGCCGCCCGCAGGCAGTCCCGGCGATTCAAGCCCTGGATGGGGGTATGCGCTGGTCTGGCCGTGGTGGTACTGGGCGGTTTCTGGCTGCTGCCCCGGATCGGAGGCAGCAGCGGCGGCGCCGGTGCTGGTCACGACGAGGCCTCCACCTTCATGTCCTACGCCGGGCCGGTCTTTCCTCTGACCACACTGGAGGACGTCAATCTGACTGCTGAGCGGCACATCACCCTGGACTTTGCCCCATGGCAAGACGGAAACAGCACCAAAATCCAGATCAAAGACTCCTATGTACTCACCAATCCCACCGACACCGACCTGACCGTCACCCTGGTCTATCCCTTTGCCGGGAGTTTCTATGAACTCTATCCCGTTACCTTGACGGCAGACGGCACGGAGTTGGAGACCACCATTTACCCCGGCGTGGGCGGGAACCAAAGCGTGGAGTCCTGGGAGGAATACGCGGCCATCATCAAGGGCGGAGATCTGGCAGCCGCCCACCAGGAGGCTCCCACCCTGGACACTCCGGTGACGGTCTATTCTTTTTCCGACTTTGTCCTTCCGGAAAGCGATGCCACCGCCCCTACCCTGGCGGTGACCTACCCCTGGTCGGAGGACGCCCCCGCCGTATTGACCTACGGCTTCGACGGCAGCGGGATTGACGAGGAGGCAGGCTGGGCCCAACGCCAGTTCTCTCTGCCCGATTCCAACTCGCCCCATGCCGAGGATCCCCGACTACTCATCGTAGTGGGAGATCCGTTGGAGGAATACACCATTCAGGGTTACCAGGACGGCGGCTGTACCCCCGGAGAGGAGCTGGCAGGCGTCTCGGCCCACGTCACCCAGTACCAGTCCACTCTGGGTGACGTACTGGATTCTCTCTGCCAGGCTCCAGACACCCTGGATCAAAAGTACGGAAAACCAATGGGTGTTCTTGCACTTTCCCGAGCAGTATTCTTTGACACCCTCTGCAAGAGCTTCGGAACCTCCATCCCGTCCAACATGACGATGCTGGAGATGGTATTCGAATGGTGCAACATCCAGGAACGCATTTTTTACGGGGAGGCCGCCCTCACCATCCCCGCCGGGGAGCGTGTCACGATAGAGGCCTCCTTTACCAAGGAAGGCAGCTACGACTTCGTGTGCGCCCACACGGAGAACCGCGGAATCTACGGCTATGATCTTCTGACTCAGCTGGGTTCCAACCTGACCTGTACGCAGCAGACCGCCACTTTGGAGGACCGGGGTTTGATTCAGATCGCCCGTCAGAATTTCGGCTTCGACCTGAAAAAGGGGATCAAAACTGTCTCTCTGGATCCGTCGACCGAACACTACTACCTGGAGGTCCGCAGAGCCAATTGAGCAAAAAAGAGCCGCCCTAAAGGGCGGCTCTTTTGTTGTTGTTCAGCGCTGATCCATAGGCACATAATCCGCATGGCTGCCCACATACTTATAGGCAGGACGGATAATTTTACCCATATTGATAAGCTCCTCGATGCGGTGGGCGGACCAGCCTGCCACACGGGCCATAGCAAAGATGGGCGTATACAACTCCAGAGGCAGATCCAGCATATGGTACACAAATCCGGAGTAGAAGTCCACATTGGCGGACACACCCTTGTACATCTTCCGCTCCCCGGCAATGACCTCGGGGCCCAGACGGGCCACCATGGAGTAGAGTTCGTACTCCTCGTTGCGGCCTTTCTCCCGGGACAGCTTTTCCACAAATGTTTTGAAGATGTTGGCGCGGGGGTCGGACAGAGAGTAAACGGCATGGCCCATACCGTAGATCAGGCCCGCTTTGTCAAAGGCCTTCTTGTCCAGCAGATCCTGGAGATACTGCCGCACCTCGTCCTCATCCTTCCAGTCCCTTACGTGCTCCTTCATGTCCTCAAACATCTGCACCACCTTGATATTGGCACCGCCGTGCTTGGGACCCTTCAGAGAGGCCAAGGCCGCCGCCATACAGGAGTAGGTATCGGTGCCGGAGGAGGTAACCACATGGGTGGTGAAGGTGGAGTTGTTACCGCCGCCGTGCTCGGCATGGAGGGTCAGACAGATGTCCAGCACATGGGCCTCCCAGAAGGAATAGGAGGAATCCGCCCGCAGCAGGGAGAGGATGTTCTCCGCCGCCGACAGTTCCGGCCGGGGCGCGTGGATGTACAGGCTGCTGCCGCTCTTATAGTTATAGGCCTGATAGCCGTAGACGCTGAGCATGGGGAACAGGGCAATAAGCTGGACGCACTGGCGCATGACATTGGGCAGAGAGATGTCGTCGGCCCGGTCATCGTAGGAGGCCAGGTTGAGGACACTGCGGGCCAGGGAGTTCATAATGTCATGGCTGGGCGCCTTCAAAATTACGTCCCGCACAAAATTGTTGGGGAGGGAACGATAGTAAGACAGCTGCTTGGTAAAGCCGTCCAGTTCCTCCTTGGTGGGCAGTTTGCCCAGCAAAAGCAGATAGGCGGTCTCCTCAAAGCCAAAGCGCCCCTCCTTCAGAGCGCCTGCCACCAGCTGCTCCACGTCCACGCCGCGGTAATACAGCTTGCCCTCACAGGGAACCTCCTGTCCGTCCACGATCTTCTTGGCCACAATATCGGAGATCTCGGTCAGTCCGGCAAGCACACCCTTACCGTTCAGATCACGCAGGCCCCGCTTCACATCATACTTTACAAAATCGCCTGGATCGATGCGGCTATTTTCTTTTGCCATAGTCGCCAGGCTCTCGATTTCAGGCGTAATATTACAGTAATTCGGATTGCTTGCCATGAAAAACCTCCATTCTCTTCACATACCCAGGGGATAACCCCTTTGCCAATTAGTTCATTGCTAACTATTATGCCATGAAAATGTTACCACAGTATGAATCGCACTTTATTTTTTCTTTGAAATATTTGTCAGCTTATAAAAGAAAGACCCGCTGCGGCAGCGCCGGACAGCGGGTCGAAATTTAGAACAGATCTTTCTTCTTCAGGATGATGCCTGTCACCAGAATCACGCCCAGGGACAGCACCAGTGGGAACCACCAGAAATGGTCCAGGGGCAGATTGGCTACGTTCATGCCGTAGAAGCTGAAGAAAATATTGGGGATGGTGAGCAGGATGGTGATGGAGGTCAGCACCTTCATGATCACGTTCAGGTTGTTGGAGATTACGGAGGCAAAGGCGTCCATCATGCCGGAAATGATGGAGGAATAGATGTTGGCCATCTCAATAGCCTGGCGCACCTCGATGAGCACGTCCTCCAGCAGATCGTGGTCCTCCTCATAAAGGGTGATGATGCGTCCCCGGAGGATCTTCTCCAACGTGACCTCATTAGCCTTTAGGGAGGTATTAAAGTAAACCAGCGATTTCTCCAGGTCCAGCAGCTGGATAAGCTCCTTGTTCCGCTGGGATTTGTAGAGCTGCCGCTCCATGTAGTTGTAGATCTTGTCGATTTGCTTCAGGTATTGCAGGAAGCGCTTAGCCACCTGGAGCAGCATATAGAGAATAAACTGGGTCCGCTTCTGGGTGTCTGCGTTACGCACCAGCCCATCCTGGAAATCCTTCAGAATGGAAGTCTCTTTCAGGCAGACTGTAATAATGTGCTTTTCCGTGACGATAATGCCCAGAGGCAGGGTGGAATACACCACCGCGTCATCCTTCTCCACCGAAGGAGCGTCAATGATGATGAGGGTCTGTCCCTCTTCCGTGTCGATACGGGAGGTCTCTTCTTCATCCAGCGCGGCCCGCAGGAAGGTGGGCTCCACGCCCAGGGTCACCGCCACTGTGTTCAATTCATCCTCGCTGGGATAAGTCAGGTTGACCCAGCAGCCGTCCCGTACGGCATCCAGCTTGGTCATTTTCCCATTGATGGTCTTATGGATGGAAAGCAATTCACTCACGCCTTTCTGGGCGCAGGGACCAAAAAGGCATAAAAATCCCCGCACACCTATTGTCTCGCTGATTCGTTCCGCTTATACCAGCGGACCGAAAAAGGGCACAGGCGTGCGGGCGCTCCCGGTTATACCGGTCAAACGCCGATCCAATACGCCGTGCCAGTTGTGTTGCATTCTCGACTCAGAGGGTCACCGCTCACGGCGCATATCACTCCCTTATGACATAATCTGTTTCCCCTAAAAACTGGCTGACTGGTACTGCCAGCCGTTGGGCTATCCCTTATTATATGCTATTTCCCACGGAATTGCAAGCCTGCACTCCCGCCGCTCCGCCTTTTCTTCCACAAAGAAATCCAGATTCAGACAAAATGCCTCCTCTAAAATACTTTGCTGGAAGTCTCATCCACGCGCCACGGAAGGCCGCCCCATATCCTTCCGCTCCTTATGGAATTACAAAGCGGTAGCCCAATCCACGGACCGTCTGGATATATTGGGGCTTGGATGGGTTTTCTTCGATTTTTGCCCGGATTCGGTTGATATAAACCATAATGGCATTTTCGTCAATGATAGCCGATCCCCATATCAGGTCGTAGATCATATCCTTGGAAAAAATATGATTCACATTGTCCATAAACAGCTTGATAATGGCGTTTTCCTTGGAGGAGAGAACCACCTCTTCCCCATTTTTATAGAACCGCAGAGTGCTGGTATTGTACTGAAAGGGACCGGCTGTGATGATCTGATCCGCTCCGGGCAAATTCCCCCGGCTGCGGCGGATCAGGGCTTTTACCTTTGCCGCAAGGGTAACAGGGTTGAGGGGTTTGGTAATATAGTCGTCTGCACCGATGTCCAGGCCATAGAGGGTATCATAATCCTCTTTGCGTCCGCTGACGATCATAATGGGGATCTTGCTGCCGTTTCGCCGGATATGCTGAATCACCTGAAACCCATCCATGCCGGACAGATTGATATCCAGCAAAAGCAGATCGTATGTTTTCTTTGTCAGCATCTCAAGGCACTGTTCGCCGGAATCGGCGGTATCTGCCTGAATGCCATTGCTGCTGATCACTTTATACAGCATGGTAAGAACGGCTTTGTCGTCATCAACAATGAGTACAAGATCAGCCAAGGTGCATCCCCCTTTACACGGCTTGCTTCTTCCAGTATGATATCCAGTATAAAAGACGAGTATATGTTTGACAAGGGGGGAATTTACTTGAAGCCGCCCATCAAATTGGAGCGCAAATTTCTGATTATTATATTGCTTGCCTTCGCCCTCATATTTGCCGGAATTTTTATGGTATTTCGGGTTTTCCAACAATACGAAACTATTATCATCCTAAATGAGGACAAGCAGCTTCTGGGGCTGTCCCGCTCGGTGGATCGTAGTATCACCAGCTATATTCAGCAATTTTCCCGGGAGCTGAAGCACACATTGCAGAGGAACGACCTGGACGAGGCTGAGACTGCTTACCGAAGCACCGGAAACACGGAAGCACTTGCCCTTCAGGTGGAGGGGACCATCCTATCAGAACATCCTCTGACATACGACATTCTTTGTATCGACAATGGAAGTATTTTATACTCCTCCCGCGGAAAAACAGACTATGTGTTTCCGCCCAATGCCGGCCTGGAGGGAGACGTTGACATCAGGCCCTGCGTGGATGCCTCCGGCACCATCTATCTTTCGTTCCAGAAAGGCATGGAAGGAGAGCTGCAATACGCCGTACTGATCGAGCTTACGGAATTTTATGAGGCTGTGGCGGGAAATCTGATTGCCGGCACCCAAGACCGCATTCTGCTTCTGGACGCAGGTGGGCGAACCCTGCTGTATCAAACAGATGAAGGCGCTGTGGCGACCCTGGTCCAGGGTGATACAGGCGGCACAATCAATCAGGACGAATTGAATGCGCTGCTGAACTGCCAAAGCCAGGGCGAGAATGTATCTCTTTTCTACCAGGCTCAGGCCAGCGAAGATGGAAAAGCCTATACGGCGCGTATGGCAGCCATCCCAGCCATCGGAAACAATGGTGTGTTTGCAGTGGGGGCCTCCCTCAATTATGAAACCATCAAACGGCCCATCCATATGTCCGCCATACGGCTTGCCGCCTACAGCAGTATGATCGTGATTGGAATTTTGCTGTTGGCTGGCTCCATCCTGCTGGTGGCCCGGCGCAACGCGCGGGCCCAGCAGGAAGTGCTCATGCTTCGGGAACAAAATCTTGCCCTGGAGGCGGTTACTAAGAAGTCTCAGGCTCTGGCCCACCATCAGCGGCTGGAGATCATCGGCACCTTGACCTCCAGCATTGCCCATGAATTCAACAACCTTCTCACCCCCATTATGGGTTACTCCATTCTGGTTCTGGAAAAACTGCCGCCGGACGCCGAAGAGACCTATGACAATGTGCTGGAAATTTACGAGGCCTCCAGAAAGGCAAAAACCATTATCTCCCGCCTCTCGGACCTCTCCCGCAAAAATACCCCCCTCACTTTCCAGTATGTCTCGCCGGACGATCTGGTGGTCCGCGTTCTGGAGATCGCCGCACCGGCGAAACCGCCCAAGGTAGAGGTCAGCCACAAGCTTCAGTGCCGGCACCTCTGGGTACACGGCAACGAGATCCAGCTGTCCCAGATGCTGCTCAACCTGGTTTTGAACGCCTACCAGGCCATGGAGACAGAAGGCGGGACCCTTACCGTCACGACCGAACCGGAGGATGACTGGATCTGCCTCCATGTATCCGACACAGGGCCGGGAATCGACCCCGCGCTGCTGGAAACCATCTTTGAACCCTTCTTTACCACCAAGGAGCGGGGCAAAGGTACCGGGCTGGGACTGGCCATCGTGCAGCAGGTGGTCAAGGAGCACCACGGTACGGTCTGCGTCCACAGCGAATTGGGACAGGGGACCACATTCATCGTCCGTCTGCCACTCCCCGCCCAGGAGGATGGCCCCAACGACAACAGTATATCATAAAAAAGAGGATGGATGTTTTCCCGTCGGGAGGCATCCATCCTCTTTTCTTAACAAATATTAAGGGCACAGTAATTTCCCATTAAGCAGAGATTGTTATAATTTTGACAAATTCATTCTTGTCACGAAGTGGAGCAGACAGATGATTATAACGATTGCACGGAAATATGGCAGCGGCGGCCGGGAGATCGGCCAGAGGCTGGCCAAACATCTGGATATTCCCTATTACAATGTGGACGCCCTGCCCCACCCTCAAGCCGAGGACTGGCAGGAAGAGATTCTCCGGCTGGCCGATGCCGGGCCTTGCGTCATGGTGGGCTTCTGTGCCGATCATGTGCTGGCCGGGCGGGAAGGCCTCATGCGCATCTTCATCCACTGTGATATGGAGCATCGTCTCCAGCGGATCATGGCGGAGCATCACCTTTCCAGAGAACAGGCCCAGCGCGAGGCCCTCTACCAGGACCGGGAGAGGGCCCGGCTGTATGGATTCTATACCGGAGAAAAATGGGCCAATCTGGACCGGTACGATCTGACTGTAAACAGCAGTCTTTTGGGAGCGGCCGGTACCGTGGAATTGCTGGGTCAGTTTGTGGCGCTGAATGTTATGCGTAAACGCAGAGGATAGTGAAATGAGAGAAAAATGCAAACCTGTTCGGCTGACTCTGTGCCGGGGCGATTTTCTGGCGGTATGCCTGGTCCTTATGGCCGCGGCCGCTCTGATTGCCGGCTGGAGTATGGGCTCAGGCGGAAAGGCCGCTTCTGTCCAGATCTGGCAGGACGGCATTTGGAAAGGCGAGTATGACCTGATGCAGGATCAGGAGATCCAGATCAGCGGCAGCTATCAGAACACGGTCAAAATCCAAAATGGCCGGGCTGCCATCATTGATTCCAACTGTCCGGGCCAGGACTGCGTCAAAAGCGGTTGGCACGAAGATGCCAGACAGAGCATCGTTTGCCTGCCCAACCGCCTGGAGCTTCGTCTGGTAGGTACCGAAGGGGAACCCCAGGTGGACGGTGTAACCAGATAGGAGGCTGACATGGGAAAAACAAGATCTCTTGCGCTAAGCGCTATGCTGATTGCACTTGCATTGGGGTTATCCTATATGGAGCGCTTTCTTCCCCTACAGCTGCTGATCCCGCTGCCGGGGGTAAAGCTGGGGCTGGCCAATATTGTCACCCTGTTTGCCCTGTACTTTTTGGGCGGCAAAAGCGCCGTTCAGATCCTTGTCATACGGTGCGCCCTTGGTGCCATGTTTGGCGGCGGCCTTACCGCCTTTTTCTTTTCCATCACCGGCGGGGTACTGGCCATGGCTACCATGGCTTTGACCCGCCGCCTCCCCTTTCTGTCCATCTATGGGGTGAGCATCTGCGGTGCGGCCGCCCACCAGACCGGTCAGGTCCTGATGGCGGTGCTCTTGCTACGCTCTGTCTATGTGGCTGGATATCTTCCGGCGCTGCTGCTGATTTCCATTGTCACAGGTTTTTTGACCGGCGCAGTCTCCGCCGCCTGTTTCCGGGCCATGATCGCGGCACAGCTGCCCTTTGCATCAAACATGGAGGTTTCCTATGCTGGAGAATTTGATTGAAACTGCCCTGCCCACCATCATCGCAATTCTGGAGATCATGGGCATCTTCGTGGTGGTCGTCTCGGCCACCGGCGCATTTATCCGTTACCTGAAAGGGCTTGTCACCCACTCCGGATCAGACGTCAAATTTGCTCTGGCCAACGGGCTGGCCATCAGTCTGGAATTCAAAATGGCCGCTGAGATTTTGAAAACCGTCCTGGTGCATGAGCTCAATGAGCTGATGGTATTGGGGGCGGTCATCCTTTTGCGTGCGCTGTTATCATTTCTCATTCACTTTGAAATGAAGCAGATACATCACACCGAATCATAATTCAGGAGGTATCACACATGAAGAAACTGCTTGCACTGATCCTGTCCGGTACGCTGACTATGGGCGCACTGTCCGCCTGCGGCAGCACGGCAGTGGTGGCTGTCCCTCAGCCTGAGGAATCTGCGCCCGCCGTCACCCAACCGGTTCCGGAACACACTCAAGGTACATCGGATGCCGCGGTCAAAACCGGTCTCTATCTGGGCACCAGCTTGTCCAGCAGCAAAAATGCCGCGGACGGCGAGGATGGATACAGCCAGGCCAATATTGAACTGGTGGCGGTCACTGTGACCGACGAAGGGGTCATCGACTCCTGCGTGATCGACTCCATCCAGGCAAAAGCCACCTTTGACGCAACCGGAACCCTGACTGCCGACCTGACCGCCCAGGTGCTCTCCAAAAACGAGCTGGGCAGCAATTACGGTATGAGCCAGGTCAGTTCCATCGGCAAGGAGTGGAATGAACAGGTTCAGGCTCTGGCCGATTACGTAGAGGGCAAGACGGTGGAGGAGATCAAGGGCATCGCCGTGACCGAGGAGGGCAAGGCCGCCGATGCGGATCTGGCTGCTTCCGTCACCGTCTCCATCGCCGGCTATCTGGATGCCATCGAGCAGGCGGTTTCCAACGCCACTCATCTTGGCGCCATGCAGGGGGATCGTCTGGTTCTGACCACCTCCACCAACATTGCCAACAGCAAGAGCGCCACCGCTGAGGAGCCCGGCCAGGTCCAGACCTCCGCCACTGTGGCTGCCATTACCCTGAACGGCGACGTGATCACCAGCTGCTACATCGACGCTGTGCAGGCCAACGTGGACTTTGACGCTGCCGGCGTTATCACCACCGACCTGACCGCGGTACCGCCCACTAAAAATGAGCTGGGCGACAACTACGGCATGGGCCAGATCAGCCCCATCGGCAAGGAATGGAACGAGCAGGTGGCTGCCTTCTGCGCGTATGTGACCGGCAAGACCCTGGACCAGGTGGCGGGGATCGCCGTGACCGAAAAGGGCGCTGCCGCCGACGCAGACCTGGCCGCCTCGGTCACCATTGCCATCGGGGAGTTCCAGGCCCTGATCGCAAAAGCCGCCGCCTGAGTTTTCTTCAGGCAGCAGCTTGATACGCCTGTCATTTGGAAAGTAGAGGTTATATGAAGCGAACGGCCACTTTGATCCTCCTGCTGGTTCTGCTCTGCGGGTGCACAGCAGCCCCCGCAAAGTCTAATGACACTGGGCTGAACCGCTATGAGGCTACATTTCTGACTCTGTTTGACACCGTCACCACCATCGTGGGATATGCCGAAACCGAGGAGGCCTTTACCGACACGGCCCAGGCCTTCCATGATGAACTGCTGGAATATCATCAGCTCTACGACATTTACAACGAGTACGAGGGAATCAACAACATCAAGACCATCAACGATCACGGCTGGGAACACCCCATCAAGGTGGATCAGCGGATCATTGACCTGCTGTTGTTCAGCAAGGAGCTGTATACCCAGACAGAAGGCAGGGTCAACATCGCCATGGGCAGCGTACTCCGCCTGTGGCATGACGCCCGGGAAACCGGCATAGCCGACCCCAGCCGGGCGGCACTGCCGGACCAGGCCGCCCTGGAACAGGCCGCAGCCCACACGGATATCGACAGCATCCAGATTGACGTGGAAGAAAGCACCGTTTTCCTGTCTGACCCGGAGGTCAAACTGGATGTTGGCGCCATTGCCAAAGGCTATGCGGTGGAGCAGGTCTGCCGGAACACCCCCTCCGGATTGCTGATCAGCGTGGGCGGAAATGTCTGTCCCACCGGCCCAAAGCCGGAAAGCGGTCAGCCCTGGGTGGTGGGCATTCAGGACCCGGAAGATCCGGAGCAATATCTCCATACCATTTATGTGGAAGATGTCTCTGTGGTCACCAGCGGAGATTATCAGCGGTATTTTACCGTGGACGGCGTTCCATACCACCATATCATAGATCCTGACACCAACTATCCTGCCGGCTACTGGCGCTCGGTCACCATTCTGTGCCGGGATTCCGGTGTGGCGGACGCCCTCTCTACCGCCCTTTTTACCCTGCCCCAGGAGGAGGGACAGGCCCTGCTGGACGCCTTCCAGGCAGAGGCCATGTGGGTGCGTCAGGACGGAACCATCCTGTACAGCCCCGGATTTCAGGCGTATATCCGCATATAGCCAAAGCGCTCATATCATCGAGGTGGAAAGAATGAGAAAATTGTTTTGGGGTGGTATCCACCCAGAGGGACATAAAGCTCTCTCCCGGGGCGCGGCCCCCATTCCCGCACCCCTGCCGGCGCAGGTCGTCCTGCCCATGATCCAGCATATCGGCGCAGCCTGCACCCCCGTGGTCAAGGTGGGCGATCAGGTCAAAATGGGACAAAAGATCGGCGATGGCGAAGGAATCTGCGCCCCCATCCATGCCTCTGTCTCCGGTAAAGTGGTGGCTGTGGAGCCCCGTCCCCACCCCGGCGGCAGCGAAGCACTGTCCGTGGTGATCGAGAATGACTATACAGACACACCGGACGACACCTTAAAGCCCCATCTGACCCACCAGGATCTCTCTGGAGACGAGATCCTCCGCATCATCCGGGATGCAGGTATCGTGGGTATGGGCGGCGCCGCATTCCCCACAGACGTGAAGGCCTTCTCCGCACTGGGCCAGGTGGACTATGTCATCATCAACGCCTGTGAGTGCGAGCCGTATATTACGGCGGACGATACCCTCATCTGTACTTATCCGGAGCAGGTGATCCGGGGAACGGAGACCCTGATCCATACCCTCGCACCCAAGCATACGGTGATCGCCATTGAGGACAACAAGCAGGAGGCCATCCGCATCCTGAAGGACGCCCTGCCCAAGGACTCATCCATCGAATTGCGGGTACTGCCCACCCGCTACCCCCAGGGCGCGGAGAAGCAGCTGATCCAGGCCGTGACCAACCGGCAGGTCCCTCCGGGCAAGCTGCCCGCCGCCGTGGGCTGCGCCGTATTCAACGCAGCCACCGCTGCCGCCGTCTATCAGGCGGTATACGAGGGAAAACCGGTCACCCGCCGCATCGTGACGGTCACCGGCGACGGCGCTGCGGCGCCCAAGAATATGATTTTCCGCATCGGTACCTCCTTCGGTCAGGCCATTGACGCTGCCGGCGGCATGGCGGAGGACACCCAAAAAGTGCTGTCCGGCGGCCCCATGATGGGCCTTGCCCAAAAGGACCTGGCCGTGCCGGTGCTGAAGGGCACCAACGCCATTCTGTGCCTGAAAGCCACAGTTCCCCAGTCCAAAACCCAGACCTGTATCCGCTGCGCCAAGTGCGTGTCCGTCTGTCCCATGCACCTGCAGCCTCTGTACCTGTACCGTTTTGAACAGGCCGGGAACTGGAAGGAACTTGAGAAGCTGCATTTGACGGACTGTATCGAGTGCGGAAGCTGCAGCTACACCTGCCCGGCACAGCTCCCGCTGGTGGAGCGGTTCCGTGCGGGCAAACAGCAGCTGAAGGAGGCAAAGAAAGCATGAAACTGCTTGTAACATCCTCTCCGCACATTCACAGCGGGTCCCGCACCAGCCGTCTGATGGGATCGGTGCTGATCGCGCTGATTCCCGCCCTTGCGGCCGGTGTGTGGTTCTTTGGTATCAGAGCCCTGGTCCTGACCGCGGTCACCGTGCTGGCCTGCCTGCTCTCTGAGTGGCTCTACCGCATGGTCACCCGGCAGAGCAACACCCTGCCGGACCTGTCCGCAGCGGTGACCGGCGTTCTGCTGGCTATGACCCTCCCCGCCTCCGCCCCCTACTGGCTGGCGGCTGTGGGCGGTGTCTTTGCCATTGTGGTGGTCAAGGGGCTGATCGGCGGTCTGGGACAGAACATCTTTAACCCTGCCCTGGCTGCCCGGGCTTTCCTGGTCCTGTTCTGGCCCAGCTGGATGGTCCGCTATGCGGCGCCTGGTACCTCCCTGGACCCGCTGTCGGTCTCAGTGGACATCGTATCCTACGCCACCCCTCTGCACCATATGCAGATGCCTGCGCTGCCTACGGAGTCCCTGCTGGATGTATTTCTGGGGAATATGGGCGGCTGTATCGGCGAGGTATCCGCCCTGGCCCTGCTGCTGGGCGGCGGATACCTGCTGCTCCGCAAGGTGATCTCCTGGCGCATTCCGGTGGCCTACCTGGGCTCTGTGGCACTGCTTACCCTGATCTTCTCCAAAGGCCAGGACCCCGTCCTGTGGATGCTCTACAGCCTGATGGGCGGAGGCGTGCTGCTGGGCGCCTTCTTTATGGCCACCGACTATGCCACCTCCCCTGTTACCCCCATGGGCCAGCTGATCTACGGCGTGGGATGCGGTGTACTGACCGTCTGTTTCCGCTACTACGGACTTTTCCCGGAAGGGGTCACCTATGCCATCCTGCTGATGAACGCCTGTGCCTGGAGCCTGGACCGGCTCACCCCCCCCAAACGCTTTGGTACTGTGAAAGGAGGCGGCGTACAGTGAACGTAAAACAGTTGATCCAGCCTGTGGCTGCCCTTCTTATCGCCGCCCTGGTTTTGTTCCTGGGCACCACCGTGCTCTCCCCCATTGCTCAGGAAAACAAGGAGCAGGAACTGCAGTCCATCCTCTCCAGCCTTCTGCCCGGCGCAGAATCCTTTGTCCAGGAGGAGTACACCGGCGAGGACGAGGCTATCTCCGCGGTCTACAAGGCAGATAACGGCTATGTGATTGAAACGGTCACCGCCGGATATGCCGGCGATATCACCATGCTGGTAGGCGTCAATCTGGACGGCACCATTGCCAGTCTGGTGGTGCGGGATATGCAGGAGACCTACGGGCTTGGCATGGAGGCCCTCTCCGATGTATCCTTCCTGTCTCAGTTCCTCTGGAATGGCACCACCTTTACCGTAGGCGAAAATGTGGACGCCCTCACCGGCGCCACCGTTACCTCCAAGGCGGTGGCCAAGGCTGTTACCTCAGCCAGTGCCTTTGTAACCGGCGCGGATATTGGCTCCAGCGCCACCGAATGGGGAGGTTGATGTGATGAAAAATACCTATCATCTGAATACCTTCCTGGCTGCGGTAGCGGGTCTGGTATTTCTGGGCTATCTGGCAGAGCACGCCTTTGCTCCTGCCGCCATCCTGCCACCGCTGGATCTGATGCTGGTCAGCGGGATCTCCCTGGTGGCCCTGATTCTCGAGCATTATTCCGGGAAACCGGTAGAGCGTCGCAGCTGGCCTGTGACAGCACTGCTCAGCGCGCTGACCTTCGTTCTGCTGCCTCTGGCGGCAGGTCTCATGTCCGGTCAGGAGCTGCTCCGGTTTGCCCTGGTGAGCTGGGCTGCGTTTATGGTGCTGACCTTCCTGTTTACCGCCATCTGTCAGCGTCTGGCCTCCAGTCCGGCAAGCAAGATCGCACCCCTGCTCTCTGCCGGGGTCCTGTTCCTGGCGGTTCAGGGCTGCAACAGCCTTTTCCTGTGATCGATCTCTTTCGTATCCCAGGAACGGAATCAGATAAAACAGGAACAACAAGAGGCGGGAACATCTGAAGCGATGTTCCCGCCTTAATCATATCATTTATCAGTTTTTGTCCCATGTTCTTGCACATAGTTCACAAGCTGATCCAACATAGAACGATCCGTTGCATGATAAACTAAAAATCCATTATTCTCTCCCAAACTAACAACTACTTTTCCATCGTCGTAAACCGTCAAAAAACACGTTTCCTTTTCTGTGTTTCCCCATGCAAGGAAAATGTTTGCATTCATAGAACTGCCATTTGAACTGACAGATGTGATTGCCCAAGGGAGTAAATTTTGAAAGCTCTGCTGGTATCCAGATTGATTTAATAGATCGACGACTGCCATAAAATCCTTGCTATCGCCTGTTAGCGCTTGCAATTCATAGTTATCAATAAATGGCGTTCCATCCTCGCTAACTCCACTGATATTTGCAGTACAGGTAAGACTAATAATTGCACTTTCATCTACAGAGATGATATCCGCTAAAGAATGCGGCCGCAAACGCCACACACAAGCACAAAGGACGATTAAGGCCAGCAAAGCAATCAGGATCTTTTTCATGTGCTTTCTCATGTTACTCCCCCCCTCTAAGTTATAAACATATCAGTTTCATTAAGAATAACACATATGTGATAAAATAGAAAGCGATAGGGAATATTCCCTATCGCTTCTCCAAAACATATTTTCAACAAAAATGATAAATCCGAATTACATTACCCACTTGGATAATGTAATTCGGATTACCATTAGATGGTCCGAGTGACTGGATTCGAACCAGCGGCCTCTTGAACCCCATTCAAGCGCGATACCAAACTTCGCCACACCCGGAGATCGCCGCCGTGTTTCAGACGGCTTGATTATATTACCACACCTCTTAGAGGAATGCAAGTACTTTTTTCGATTTTTTTGAAATTTTTTTAGGAGGCCTTAAACCCAGCTATCCTCCAGCTCGTGCTTCCGCTCCCGGGTCATCAGATCCACGATCACCTGGCGGGGGTCCTTACCTTCGTAGAGCACCTGATAGGCCGCCTCAGTGATGGGCATCTCCACACCCACCTTCCGGGCCAGGGTACGGGCATTGGCGGCGGCATAGTAGCCCTCCACCACAGCACCGATCTCCTTGACCGCCTGCTGCGTGGGAGTGCCCTTACCAATCAGAATACCGCAGCGGCGGTTACGGGAGTGCATGGAGGTACAGGTAACAATCAGGTCACCCACACCGGACAGGCCGGCAAAGGTCTCCCGGCGGCCGCCCATGGCCACGCCCAGCCGGGCGATCTCGGTAAGGCCCCGGGTCATCAGGGCCGCCTTGGTGTTGTCACCGTAGCCCATACCGTCGCTGATACCGGCACACAGAGCGATGACATTCTTCAGCGCTGCGCCCAGCTCCACGCCTACCACGTCGTCGGAGGCATACACACGGAAGCGCTCATTCATAAAGAGGTCCTGGACCTGCTCCGCGGCGGAGCGATCCTTGGAGGCGGACACCACCACGGTGGGGATATGCCGTCCCACCTCCTCCGCATGGGAGGGACCGGAGAGGGCTACGATGGGATGGGCATCGCCCACCTCCTGCTCAATGGCGTCGGTGAGGGTGAGAGAGGTATCCTTCTCAATGCCCTTGGACACCGATACCAACACCGCACCGGGCTCCAGCAGAGACGCCGCGGACTTAGCCGTAGTACGTACGGCAAAGGACGGGGTGGCCAGCACCACCGCGCCGCAGCCCTTCACACAGGCCAGATCAGAGGTCAGCTTCAGCTCCTTGGGCAGAGCTACACCCTTCAGCATGGGGTTCTCTCCCGTCTGACGCAGTACGGCGGACTCCTCCTCCGTATAGGACCACAAGGTCACATCATGACCATTTTCCAGCAACACAAGCGCCAGGGCCGTGCCCCAGCCGCCGCTTCCCAGTACCGCGATCTTCACTTCGAAGTACCCCCGTTCAATTTATGATGCAGGCTGAATTTGGACTCGGTGCCCTTCAGAATACGCACCAGATTACCCCGGTGCTTCCACACCACAAGTCCACCGATCAAAATGGCGATCCCCAGAATCACCAGATTTTGATAGACAAACCAACTGGCAAAGGGGAAAGAGGCCCCCGCCCAGATGGAACCCAGAGAGACCCACTTGGTAATGGCGGCCAGGATAATAAACCCGCCCCACACCACCAGCGCGATACGCCAGTCCATCATAATGGCGATGGTACCGCCGGACAGAATCCCCTTGCCGCCCTTGAAACCAAACATACAGGGGAACATATGGCCCAGCAGGCAGAAGGTACCGGCCCAGTATTTACCCAGTACCGGCCAGATGGCCTGCCAGTCCTGGGGCGGAGTAACCATGCTGAAGAGCCACTGACCCAGCAGGATGGCGATTACCGCCTTCAGCACGTCGGTCAGGATGACTACCAGGGTCAGGGGGCCGCCGAAGGTACGGTAGAAGTTGGTCAGGCCCGCATTGCCGCTGCCATGCTTGCGCACGTCGTTGCGCAGGATATACTTGGAGACAATGACCGCCCCATTGAAACAGCCGAAGAAGTAGGCAATGACCGCCACTGCAGCCACCACCAAAAGGATCATTTCCATCGAAGCTGCCGGCATGGACTTACCCCTCCTTGTCGCTCTTCTGCCGGATGGTGAGCCGCACCGGCGTACCCTCCAGGCCGAAGGTAGAGCGGATCTGATTTTCCAGATAGCGCTGGTAAGAGAAGTGGAACAGCTTGGCGTCGTTGCAGAAGCAGACGAAATGAGGGGGCTTGATGCCGATCTGGGTCATATAGTAGATCTTCAGTCGACGGCCCTTGTCCGTGGGGGGCTGCACCCGGGCGGTGGCGTCGGCCAGCACCGAGTTGAGCATACCGGTGGTGATGCGCAGGGAGGCCTGGTCGTTGACATAGTTGATGAGGTCAAAGAGCCGGTCCACCCGCTGACCCGTCAGGGCGGAGATAAAGACGATGGGAGCGTAGGTCATATAGGACAGGTCCCGGCGCACATCCTGGCGCATCCGGTCCATGGTCTTGTCGTCCTTCTCAATGGAGTCCCACTTGTTGACCACGATGATACAGGCCTTGCCCGCCTCATGGGCCAGACCGGCCACCTTGGTATCCTGTTCAGTCACACCCTCGTTGGCGTCGATCAGGATCAGACACACGTCGGCCCGCTCGATGGCCATGGTAGCTCGGAGCACGGAGAACTTTTCGATGGGGTCGTCCACCTTGGACTTCTTCCGCATTCCGGCGGTGTCGATGAGCAGGTACTTGCCCTTCTGGTTCTCAAAGTAGCTGTCCACCGCGTCCCGGGTGGTGCCTGCCATGTCGCTGACGATGACCCGCTTCTCCCCCAAAATCCGGTTGACCAGGGAGGACTTGCCCACGTTGGGCTTGCCGATGATGGCTACCTTGATGACGTCGTCGTCCTCTTCCTCCTCGTCCTCCGGGGGGAAGTATTTGAAGCACTCGTCCAGCAGGTCGCCGGTACCGTGGCCGTGAACGGCGGACACGGCGATGGGATCGCCCAGGCCCAGGTTGTAGAATTCGTAGATGTCCGGATTGGTGTGGCCCACCTGGTCCATCTTGTTTACCGCCAGCACCACCGGCTTGCCGGAGCGCAGCAGCATATTGGCCACTTCCTGGTCAGAGGCGGTGAGGCCGGTCTTGACGTCGCACAGGAAGATAATAACGGTGGCGTTCTGGATGGCGATCTCCGCCTGCTGGCGCATGAAGGCCAGAATCTCGCTGTCGGTGCCCGGCTCGATACCGCCGGTATCCACCAGGTCAAACTTCCGGTTGAGCCACTCGGCCTCGGCATACAGCCGGTCCCGGGTGACGCCGGGGGTGTCCTCCACAATGGACAGCCGCTGGCCCACCAGCTTATTAAAGAGCATGGACTTGCCCACGTTGGGCCGTCCCACGATGGCAATTAAGGGTTTCATGGTAGTTTTCCCTCCCTTTACGGGTTATATCGATAATACTCCGCCTCCGGTGGGAGAACGGGGCATTGGGCTGTTACTTCCCGGCCCAGGATGGCATCCGCCAAGTCAAAGCCGCTGTCGGCAGGCACCGGAACCACAGTCACGCCCAGAGCCTGCTCCACCTGCTCCACGGTCACGTCGTCCAGAAATACCTGCTCTCCTGCCCGGAGCATATTATCCGGGATGAGCAGCCGCTTGCCCAAATCCTTGCCGTTGAGCTGCTCGATCAGGTCGGTTCCGGTGATCAGGCCGGAGACCGTGATGGTCTCCCCAAAGAAACGATTGATAATAGGATAGACCGTTCCTTTTATATTACCACACTGATTCCGGGCGTTGTCAACAATTTCCTGCACAAAGGGGGCGGCGGACAGGCCGGTGGCAATGGAAAAGGGCTCCGTCTCTTCCGGCTCTTCCTCCTCCAGGGCCATGGAGGCCTGATGGAGGAGCAGCCGCAGCATTCCCACACCGTTTTCCAGCTGGTCCATATCCTCATAATAAGCCTTCCCCGGCAGCGCCCGTCCGGCAATGAGGTAAAACTCATCGGAGCACCACACCAGATTGGTACCCTTTTTCTCCATAAAGCGGGCAGCAAAATCCTCCACCTGGTCGATCAGCGCAGCAGCCTGTTCCTTGGTATAGGGCTCGATGCTGCACAGTCCCTCCCGGAACTTGGTCACACCTACCGGCACCACCGCCACGCTGGTCACCGCAGGATAGAGCCGGCCCAGGTCCTCCATGGTACGGGCCAGAGCGGAGCCGTCATTGATGCCAGGGCAGGCCACCACCTGGCAGTTCATCTCGATCCCTGCCTGGGCAAACCGGGACATGATGTCCAGGCACTCCCCCGCCCGGGGGTTTTTCAGCATGGCGGTGCGCAGTTCGGGATCGGTGGCGTGGACCGAGATATTGATGGGGCTGATCCGCAGATCGATGATCCGCTGAATTTCCCGCTTGGACAGGTTGGTGAGGGTCATATAGTTGCCCATCAAAAAGGACAGTCGGGCGTCGTCATCCTTAAAATAAAGGGTATCCCGCATTCCGGGGGGCATCTGATCCACAAAGCAGAAGATGCACTTATTGGCGCAGGAACGGGCCCGGTCCATGAGGTAGGTCTCAAAATTCAGCCCCAAATCCTCTCCCTCCGCCTTGCGGATGCGGAGCGTACGGCTGCCTCCCTCCGGCTCTGTCAGGGTCAGCTCCAGCTTGGGGTCGTAGGCGTAGAACTTATAGTCCAGCACATCCACAATGGGATGGCCGTTGATGTGGGTCAGGGTTTCCCCCGGGCGCACCCCCGCCTTTCGGGCCGGACTGTGGGGGTCCACCGATGCAATTTTTGTCAGGCTCATGGGCACGCTCCTTCCCGGGATCCTATGGTATATAGGGCATTTCATTTCATTTTACCCGATTTCCGGGCAAAAAGAAAGAGGGGCTTGTCTCCCCTCGTTCTTTTTCGGCTATTTACTTCGCCTCAGCGGTTTCCACCTTGCCCAGCTCATGGCCATTGTAGCTCATGCAGCTCTTGCACATCCGGTGGGGCAGACGGAACGCACCGCACTTGGGGCAGGTGGTGACGCCGGGAGTCTCCAGCTTCCACACGGAGCTGCGGCGCTTATTCCGGCGCTGCTTGGACACTTTACTCTTAGGGACTGCCATCTATGACACCTCCTTAGGTTCATGCCCTGGCCGGGCAAATCTTACTCATCTTTATCCAACAGCTGCGCAAGTGCAGCCAAACGTGGATCGATCTCTTTTCTGCATCCGCAGGGGCCCTCGTTCAGGTTGGCGCCGCAAGTGGCACACAGGCCTTTGCAGTCCTGGTCGCAGACGTGCTTGGAGTCCATAGACAGCACCAAAGCCGTGGTGAACACCTCGTCCAGATCCACGGCGCCGTCTTCCAGAAGCACGATCTCGTCGTTCTCCTCATCCTCCAGGGTCTCTGCCAGCAGAGTGCTGACGGGCAGACGCAACTCCTGACGGAAGGGCTTCAGGCAGCGGTCACACACCAGTTCCAGGGTGGTGTCCGCGCTTCCTTCCAGCATAAGCGCACCCGCCATATTGCGTACCGTCCCATGGATCACAATGGGATGGGCAAAGGGCCGCTCCCCATAGAAATCCAAGTCCGACAGGTCCAACTGGGACTCAAAGGGCAGAGACGCGCCCGGTACGTGAAGTATCTCCTTCAGATGAAAGCGCATAATACCCTCCTCATAACGGTACGCGGAATATTATAGCGAAAATACTTCCGGTTGTCAAATCTTTTTTTCAACTTTTTTCTACCACTTTTTTCAGTCCAAATCCCCGCCCCACTTGCGCTGGGGCAGCCTGTTCAGTATAATAGGGACTGCTTAAAAGATACGTCTCTGACGTACTGGAGGTCACTATGAGGGAATTTACCATTGGAAAAAATGACGCCGGGCAGCGGCTGGACCGGTGGCTGGGCAAGACCTTGCCTCTCCTCCCCGCTCCCCTGGCTCAGAAATACATTCGCCTCAAGCGAGTGAAGGTCAACGGCAAGGGCTCCGCCCGTGATGTGCGGCTCCAGGTGGGAGACCTATTACAATTATATATCAACGATGAGTTCTTTGACCAGCCCCGGGAAGATAATGCTTTCCTGGCGGTGTTCAAGCCCAAGCTGGACATCGTATATGAGGATGAGAACCTGATGCTCCTCAACAAGCGGCCCGGCCTGCTGTGCCACGCCGACGAGCACGAGAAGGTCAACACCCTCATTACCCACATCCAGGCCTACCTTTATCAAAAGAAGGAGTGGAATCCCCGGGACGAGCACTCCTTCACCCCCGCCCTGTGCAACCGCATCGACCGGAACACCGGCGGCATCGTTATGGCGGCCAAGAACGCCGAGACCCTGCGGATCCTCAACCAGAAGATCAAGGATCGGGAGATCGCCAAGTTCTACCTGGCCATCATCCACGGGCGCATGGCCCCGCCTCAGGGCAAGCTGGAGGGCTTTCTGCTGAAGGATGAGAGCCGCGCCCAGGTGAAGGTGTTCCACAAGCCGGTGCCCGGCGGCAAGAGCGCCGCTACCTTATATAAGACCTTAAAGGTCAACCGGGGGCTGTCTCTGGTGGAGTGCGAGCTTTTGACCGGACGCACCCACCAGATTCGCGCCCAGTTCGCCGCCGCCGGTCACCCTCTGCTGGGGGACGGCAAGTACGGCCGGGAGCGGGACAACAAGCAGTACGGCCGCTCCTTCCAGGCCCTGTACTCCTACAAGCTGGAGTTTACCTTCCCCACCGATGCGGGGCTTCTGGAGTATTTAAGAGGTAAGGTGTTCACGGTGGAACACGTGGACTTTGTGGAGGAATATTTTGGGGAATAAGAATAGAAAATCGTCTGCGGCGCCCGGTCAGGGCGCCGCAGACTGTTTGTTTCCATCTCTCTACTCGTACAACCAGCCTTCCAGGGCCGTCAAAAACGCCTCGCCGCCCTCCACATGGAACGCCTTTCCGTCGGCCCGGATAAGGGCCTGCTGCGGATCGTCCAATGGGATCTGAAGCTCCAGAAGGTACGACGTCCCATAGATCTCTATCCAGAAGCAGCTATAATATTCCGCCGCGTCCCACAGATCGTCTGACAGCCTGGGCCTGGAAAAATCCAACCGTTCCACCTCGGCCAGTACCGCCGCGCGGTCCTGCGGATCGTCAATGGTCCTCCGCTCCCGTTTTCCGTCCTCATCGCTCACATAAAACTGCATTCCGCAGCCGTCGGCCGTCGGCAGCTGCTCCAGCAAGACCCGGAATGCCCGGGCGTGGCTCCCCCACCATACGCCGGTCAGGATGAGTATTCCGCACATCACACTGGCAAAACAGGCAATAATCCGTTTTTTATCATGATAGCATTCTTTCACGGTTACCATCCCCCGGATCTTTGCCGCTCCAGCCACATAAGAAAGCTTTTTTCAGCTTCTATTATACCTGTTTGTCCCAGGCCGTTCAATCTGTTTTAACAGCAAAAGAGCTGCCTATGTCCCTTTTATTCACCTCATATGATAATCCTCTGATAACTTTGTTGCCACCATACTCGGCATCAAAGTTAGCGGCCGTAAAATCCCTGAAAAAAAAGCGGTTTTATTATTGACATTTTTCGCAATTCCATATATATTTGTTTCGTCATAAGGGCGTACCCAACCGCCGGTTTGGGTACGCCCTTTACTACCGTTTAGAAATGGGGGAGGATAAATGTCCAAGGAACTGATCCGCCTGTCGGATTGCTTCATGAAATTTGACGACGACGTCATTTTGGACCACATCAACCTTTATATCAATGACAAGGAGTTCCTCACGCTGCTCGGTCCCTCCGGGTGCGGCAAAACCACGACGCTTCGTATCATTGGCGGCTTTCAGAAGCCTACCTCCGGCGACGTGTATTTTGACGGCGTGAGGATTAATGACGTTCCCCCTCACAAGCGGAAGGTCAACACCGTCTTTCAGAAATACGCCCTGTTCACCCACATGAACATCTTTGAAAACGTGGCCTTTGGTCTGCGGGTCAACAAAGTGCCCGATCCCAAGGACCCCAAAAAGATGATCAAGGTCCCGGAGTCCGAGATCAAGGAGCGGGTGGAGGAGGCTCTGGCCCTGGTCAACCTGGCCGGCTACGGCAAGCGGTCGGTGAACTCTCTCTCCGGCGGCCAGCAGCAGCGTGTCGCCATCGCCCGGGCCATCGTCAACCGCCCCCAGGTTCTACTGCTGGACGAACCTCTGGGCGCCCTGGACCTGAAGCTGCGTAAGGATATGCAGATCGAGCTCAAGCGCATCCAGCAGCAGGTGGGCATTACCTTTATCTACGTCACCCACGATCAGGAAGAGGCCCTCACCATGTCGGACACCATCGTGGTGATGAACGAGGGCAAGATCCAACAGATCGGCACCCCCGAGGACATCTATAACGAGCCCAAGAACGCCTTTGTGGCTGACTTCATCGGCGAGTCCAACATCATTGACGGCATCATGCACGAGGACTATGTGGTTGGAATGTACGGCCGGAAGTTCAAATGCCTGGACAAGGGCTTTGCCCCCGG
This sequence comes from Flavonifractor sp. An112, assembly GCF_002161085.1. Classification (GTDB taxonomy): domain Bacteria; phylum Bacillota; class Clostridia; order Oscillospirales; family Oscillospiraceae; genus Flavonifractor; species Flavonifractor avicola. Next base: position 278,147 of record NZ_NFLU01000002.1, read on the forward strand.
CGAGGCGGTGGACGTGGTCATCCGCCCCGAGGACATCGACATCGTGCCCGAGGCCGAGGGCCAGCTCACCGGTACCGTCACCGAGGTCACCTTCAAAGGCATCCACTACGACATCATCGTGGATTTCCGGGGCTTCAAGTGGCTCATCCAGACCACCGACTACTCCCCCGTGGGGGCAAAGATTGGGGTGAAGATCGACCCCGACGGCTTCCATATCATGAAGAAGAGCCAATACTCCGGCACCTTCGGCGACTACAGCTCCTACTCCTCCGAGTATGACGAGCTCAACGAGGACCGGCTGGAGGAGGACAGCGACGATGAAGAATAAGTGGCTGGCCGCGCCCTATGTGGTATGGATGGCCATCTTCGTGGTGGCTCCCCTCATTCTGGTGGTGGTGTTTGCCTTTACCGGTCAGGACGGCAGCATTACCCTGGACAACTTCAGCAACATGGGGACCTACGTCCCCGCCTTCCGCAACTCCTTTGTCCTGGCCTTTGTGGCTACCGCCATCTGCATCCTCATCGGCTACCCCCTGGCCTACTTCCTGTCCCGGGAAAAGCTGATGGTACGCAAGGTAGCCATGATGCTTATCATGCTGCCCATGTGGATGAATTTCCTGCTGCGGACCTACGCCTGGATGTCCATCCTGGACGACAACGGCCTCATCAATCAGTTCCTGTCCGCCATCGGCTTTTTCGATCTGTGGAACGCCATCTTCGGCACCAATCTGACCTGTTTCCACATGATCAATACCCAGGGCGCCATTGTGCTGGGCATGGTGTACAACTTCCTGCCCTTTATGGTGCTGCCCATCTTCTCGGTCATCGACAAGATCGACCCCAAGGTCATCGAGGCCGCCCAGGACCTGGGCGCCAGCAGCTCCATGGTGTTCCGGAAGGTCATCTTCCCCCTGTCTCTCCCCGGCGTGCTGTCCGGAGTAACCATGGTGTTCATCCCCTCGGTGTCCACCTTTGCCCTGTCCCGCCTGCTGGGCGGCGGCAAGACCCTGCTGCTGGGCGACCTGATCGAAATGCAGTTTTTGGGCAACGCCTACAACCCCCACCTGGGCTCCGCCATCGCCCTGGTGATGATGGTGATCGTGCTGATCCTGATGGCCATTATGAACCGCTTCGGCGAAGGTGAAGAGGGGGTGGCTGTGCTGTGAGAAAGCATCGGATTCCCTCCCGGGTATTTACCCTGCTGGTGTATGTTTTCCTGTACGCCCCCATCATCCTGCTCATCATCTTTTCCTTCAACGCCACCAAGAGCAACCGGGTCTGGGGCGGCTTCTCCCTGGACTGGTATGTAGAGCTGTTCCATAACACCCGCCTGCTGGGGGCCCTGCGGACCACCATCATCCTGTCGGTGCTGGCTGCCTTTATCGCCACCATTCTGGGCACCGCAGCCGCCATCGGTTTCTACAGTATGCGCCGCCGCTCCCGCAGCGTGTGTATGTCCATCAACAACATTCCCCTGACCAACGCGGACATCATCACCGGCGTGTCCATGATGCTGCTCTTCGTGTTCGCCATCGGTGTGTTTAACGACAGCTTCCTCAGCCAGTGGCTGGGTGTCCGCTGGCGCACCGGCTTCGGCACCCTGCTTCTGGCCCACATCACCTTCAACGCACCCTATGTGATCTTGTCGGTGATGCCCCGGCTGCGGCAGCTGGACCCCAACGTATATGAGGCGGCCCAGGACTTGGGCGCCTCCGGCTTCTACGCCTTCCGCAAAGTCATCCTGCCTGAGATCATGCCCGGAATCCTCAACGGCCTGATCATCGCCTTTACCATGTCCATTGACGACTTTGTGATCAGCTACTTCACCAAGGGCTCCGGCGTCACCACTCTGGCGGTGGAGATCTACACCGCGGTGAAAAAGCCGGTGACTCCCGAGATCAACGCCCTGTCCACCCTCATGTTTATCTGTGTGTTTGCATTGCTGTTGACCGTCAACATCCGACAGGTGCGCCAGGAGAACGCTGCCGCCCGCCGGAAGGCCAAGCTCAACCCGGGCCGGTAAGCCCGCTGTCTGGTAACACGCCCTCCGGGCTGTTATAATCATCATTTCCGAAAGGGGATAAAGAAAGAAATTGAAAAAGTCTCTCGCACTTCTGACCGCCTCCGCACTCTCCCTCAGTCTGGTTCTGGCCGGCTGCGGCGGCACCAACTCCGGTGATGCCAACGAACCTGGCGCCGCCGACAAGGGCGTCGTCAACGTCTACAACTGGGGCGTCTATATTGACGAGTCCGTGCTGGAGGACTTCACCGCCGAGACCGGTATTGAGGTCGTGTACGACACCTTCGAGAGCAACGAGTCCATGTACGGTATGCTCAAAAACGACGGTGCCAGCTACGACGTGGTCATCCCTTCCGACTATATGCTCTCCCGTATGATCGAAGAGGATATGCTGGAGCCTTTGAACTTCGACAACATTCCCAATTTTGAGGACATTGATCCTGCCCTCAAGAACCCTGACTATGACCCGGAGAATCTGTACAGCGTGCCCTATATGTGGGGTCTGCTGGGCATCATCTACAACACCACCATGGTGGAGGAGGCCCCCACCAGCTGGTCCGCCATGTTTGACGAGCAGTATGCCGGTCAGATCCTCATGTTCAACAACTCCCGCGACGCCATCGGCGTGGCTCTGAAGTACCTGGGCTACTCCTACAACACCACCGACGAGGCTCAGATCAAGGAGGCCGTGGACCTGCTCATCCAGCAGAAGCCCCTGGTCCAGTCCTACGTCATGGACGAGATCTTTGAGAAGATGCAGGGCGGCTCTGCCGCCATCGGCGCTTACTACTACGGCGACTTCCTGACCATGAAGGAGATCAACCCCGATCTGGCCTTCTGCCTGCCTGAGGAGGGCACCAACCTGTATGTGGACGCCATGTGCATCCCCAAGAACGCCGAGAACAAGGAGAACGCCGAGATCTTCATCAACTATATGTGCTCCACCGCCGCCGGTCTGAAGAACTGTGAGGAGATCTGGTACTCCTCCCCCCTGCTCTCCGTCCGGGAGGAGCTGGACCCCGAGGTTTCCGGCGATCCCTATGCCTATCCCGACCAGAGCATTCTGGACCAGTGCGAGAGCTTCAAGAACCTGCCCGCCGAGACCCTGGCCCTCTACGACTCTGAGTGGACCCGTCTCATGCTGGCCTCCAACTAAATCCCATCTCTGGAAAGCCGCACAGCAATGTGCGGCTTTCTGCTTGCCTTATGCTGGGGATTGATGTAAAATAGTACACGCACGAATTGATTTTAGAAAAAAGGAGTCGCGCATATGTCCATTACTGTAGGTATGAAGGGCCGGGCCGAAACTGTGGTCGCCCCTGAAAATACAGCTGCCGCCGTGGGCAGCGGTCTGGTCCCCGTGTTTGCCACCCCCTGCATGATCGCCCTGATGGAGAACGCTGCCGTCAATGCGGTGCAGGCCCAGCTGGAAGAGGGGCAGGGTACCGTAGGCACCCTGCTCAACGTCAGCCATGACGCCGCCACCCCTGTGGGTATGAAGGTGTGGGCCGAGGCGGAGGTCACCGCTGTGGAGGGCCGCAAGCTCACCTATACCGTGGCCGCCTTTGACGAGGCCGGTCCCATCGGCAAGGGAGAGCATCAGCGCTTCATCATTCAGGCTGACCGGTTCCTGGCCAAGGCTGAGGCCAAGAAAGAAGGCAAGTAAAATGTCCATTGAAGTGTGCCGCACTTATCTGCGCCAGCGGGGCTACGAGGACCGTATCCGGGAGTTTGACGTATCCAGCGCCACTGTGGAGCTGGCCGCCCAGGCCGTAGGCTGCGAGCCCGCCCGCATTGCCAAGACCCTTTCCTTTGTTCATGAGGCCGGTGCCGTACTCATCGTCTGCGCCGGTGACGCCAAGATCGACAACGCCAAATTCAAGGCCCAGTTCCACCACAAGGCCACCATGCTGACTCCGGAGCAGGTGGAGACCTTTACCGGCCATCAGATCGGCGGCGTGTGTCCCTTTGGCATCACCCACCCCAACACCGTCACCTATCTGGACATCTCCCTTCAGCGCTTTGACACCATCTACCCCGCCGCCGGCAACGCAGCCTCCGCCGTCAGGCTCAACTGTGACGAGCTGGCCCAGCTGTCCAACAGCGTCGGCTGGATCGATGTATGCAAGGGCTGGCAGGCCCCAAGCCTGTAACACTGGAGAAAGGTGGTCTTATTATGAAAGAACGTCTGAAAAATATGACGGTCAGCTTTGTCTTTCTCTCCATTCTCTATCTGATCCTGGGCGTCGTACTCATCCTGTGGCCCACCATTGTCATGGATATCATCTGCTATGCCTTCGGCGCCATTTTGCTGCTCTACGGTATCTTTGCCATTGTGGGCTTCTACCGCAGCGAGGACCGGAAGGGAAGCGCTTTCCTGGGACTGTTCCTGGGCATCGTGGCTGCCGCCATCGGCGCTGTCATGGTCATCTATCCCCCGCTGATTCAGGGCGTTATTCCTGTGATCCTGGGCCTGTATATCGCCATTGACGCTCTGCTCAGCGTCAAGCGTACCCTGGAGCTGCAGCGGATGGATTACTCCCATTGGAACATCAACCTGATCCTCTCTCTGGTTTCCGCCGGCCTGGGCATCTTTGTGGTGTTCCACCCCCTGCTGGCTGAGGCCGCCCTCTTCCGGGTCATCGGCATCGTACTGCTGTATGCCGGCGTCTCTGATCTGTGGACCATCTTCCAGCTGTCCCAGTGGACCAAGGAGTACCGCAAGACCCATCCCGTGGATGTGGACCCCATCGATCTGTAAAAAAAGATCGGGCGCAATGCGCCCGATCTTTTTTTATAGCAGAATCAGAGAAAAGAGCACCGTCACCAGGCCGCACACGCCGATGGCCAGACCGCTCATGGCACCTTCGGTCTCGCCCAGTTCCAGAGCCTTGGAAGTACCCACCGCATGGGAGCAGGCCCCGATGGAAAGCCCAGCCGCAATGGGGTCCTTCACTCGGAACAGACGGATCAGCAGGGGGGCCAGGATGCTGCCCAGGATACCGGTGAGGATCACCGCCACCACAGTAATAGAGGGAATGCCTCCGTGAGCCTGGGCCACGCTGACCGCAATGGGGGTGGTCACCGACTTGGGCAGCAGAGAGGCCGTCATAGCATCATCCAGCCCAAAGAGGCGGCACAGCCCCAGGATGCTCCCCATGGACACCAGGGAGCCCACCACGCAGCCCACCAGAATGGGCAGCCAATTCTCCTTCAGCAGCTGAACTTTGCTGTAGATAGCCACCGCCAGACAGGCAGTGGCAGGAGAGAGAAACAGATTGATGAGGCTGCCTCCCTGGTCGTAATTCTCGTAGGGAATCCCCAGAGCCAGCAGCAGTCCGATCACCAGTATCACCCCGATCAGCAGTGGATTGCACACCACCAGTCCCGTCTTTTTCTGGATCTTGACGCCGATCCAAAAGGCCAGCACGCTAAGCGCCACCCCAAAGAAGGGAGAATTGGTCCACTCAACCATGGTTTTCCCCCCTTCCCATCAACCGCAGGGTCAGTTTGATACTCAGGGCGGTGGCGCCGAATATCAGCACCGTGGTCACCAGACAGATCACCAGCAGAGGCACCAGCGCGCTGCTCAACACGTCAAAGTAGTTCATAACGCTGACGCCGGCAGGCAGGAAAAAGAAGGCCATGTTGGCCAACAGAAAGTCGGCCTTTTCGCGAACGTGCTCCAGCTTGAGCACACCGGTGGCCAGCAGCACAAAGAGCAGCACCATACCGATCACACTGGCCGGAAAGGGAAAGGGCAGCAGGCGCTCCAGGATCTGGCTCACCCAGCATACCCCGAAGATCACACCGAATTGGCACAGTATTTTCATTTCTATCTTCGCCTCGCTTCAGGGATTTCCACACCGGCACAATCTTGCCGGTACAACAGGCCTCATTGTAGTCCGGCCCTCTTCCCTTGTCAATTATAGATCATTCAAAAATAAGCAGTTATTTTCCATCAAAAACGGACCTTCCGCCCAAATGCGAAAGGTCCGTTTCCCTTTTAATGAAATTACTCCCAGCTCTGGAACTGCTCATCCAGCACCGCCCGGCGGTGAAACACCGCATAATCGGGGGCGGCGTCGGGACAGTAGGTGCGGATGGCCGACACGATGAGTTCGGGATTCAGGCCCGGATTCTGGGCCTTCAGGATCAGGTCCAGAGCAATGGTATCCCGCCGTTCCTCCACGGTGGCCTTGGCAATGAGGGGGATCAGATCCACCTCTACCTTGCCGGTCTTAGCCTTCTTGCTCTTTTTCTCCATCACCAGGCTGTCCCGGCTGAGCAGACCCCGGATGGCGGATTCCGCCCCAAAGGGAGCCCCGGCCTCATATTCCAGGGTGACGATATAGTTGACGTAGTACAGCTCCTTCACCGGGCGCACACCCTCATAGCACCGCTGGACGGTAATACCGGCAGGCAGGGCGGCGTTCATACGCTGGGGAACTTCCTCCAGAGGCGTGTCCAGCACCTGACATTCCAGCACCTCACAGCTGCTGGAGTAGCCCACCGACAGGGGCAGGGGGATGGAAACGAATGCGTGGGGATTGAAGCCCTCGGTATGCTTGATATGGATACCCGCCCGCAAGAAGGACCGCTGGAAGGTACGCATCAGATCCAGGTGGGAAATGAATTTGGCGGTGTCCGCCTTGGTAAATGCCAGTCTATGCATCACATTTTCCTCCCGGATAGAGCTTATTGGCACCGCAGCCGGTGCACTGGACCCGGCAGTCGGGGGTGATGACAGCCTCATAGGCCCGCTCCCGCTCCCGCCACAGGAAGTTCTTGGTCACGCCCACGCTGGTCACATCCCAGGGCAGCAGCTCGCCCTTCTCACGGGTACGGTTGGCATAGAAAGCGGGGTCCACGCCGCAGGCCTCAAAGGCGGCCAGCCAGCGGTCAAAGTCAAAATACTCGCTCCAGGCGTCAAACTTGGCGCCCTGCCGCCAGGCGGTCTCAATGACGTCAGCCACCTTCCGGTCGCCCCGGGCAAAGACCGCCTCCAGGAAGCTGGTCTGGGAGTCGTGCCAGTTGTACTTGATGGACCGGCCCCGCATATGCTCCCGCAGCAGCTTGACCCGCCGCTGATACTCCTCCATGGTGATCTGAGGTTCCCACTGGAAGGCGGTGTGGGGCTTGGGCACAAACCAGGCAGTAGACACTGTGATGGTCACACCCCGCTTGGGGTTGGGGGTGACCTCCTTCCAGGTCTTGTAGACCTTCTCCGCCAGGTCGGCAATACCCAGCACATCCTCGTCAGTTTCGGTGGGCAGACCCAGCATGAAATAGAGCTTTACGCTGGACCAGCCGCCGGAGAAGGCAGTGCGGCAGGACCGAAGCAGGTCCTCCTCAGTGACGTTCTTGTTGATGGCGTCCCGCAGGCGCTGGGTGCCCGCCTCAGGGGCAAAGGTAAGGCCCGACTTACGGACGTGCTGCACCCGCTCCATCAGTCCCAGAGAGAAGTTATCCGCCCGCAGGGAGGGCAGGGACAGGGACACCCGGTTGGGCTCACACCAGTCCAGCAGCCCGTCGCACAGGTGCTCCAGAGGCCGGTAATCGCTGGTAGACAGGGAGGACAACGTCATCTCCTGATAGCCGGAGTCCTTACAAGCCTCAATGCCCTGCTTCAGCAGGATCTCCGGGTCACGGGACCGGACCGGCCGGTAGGCATAGCCCGCCTGACAGAACCGGCAGCCCCGGATACAGCCCCGGAACAGCTCCAGCATCACCCGGTCATGGACGATCTCGGTGGAGGGCACAATGGTCTTCACCGGGAAGTAACTCTTGTCAAAATCCTGGACGATCCGCTTGGTCACCACCGCAGGGGCGCCCTCATGGGAAACAACCTGCTCCAGAGTGCCGTCAGGACGGTAGGACACCTCATACAGGGAGGGCACATACAGGCCGGGGATCTGAGCAGCGGCAGCCAGGAATTCATCCTTGCTCCAGCACTCCTCCCGGGCCTTGCGGTAGAGCTGAATAATCTCTACGCTCACGTCCTCGCCCTCGCCCAGCACAAAGATGTCCACGAAGGGGGCCAGGGGCTCCGGATTGTAGGCGCAGGTACCGCCGGCGATCACAATGGGAGACAGTCCGTAGCGCTCCTCGGAGCGCAGGGGCAGTCCGGCCAGATCCAGCATATTAAGCACATTGGTATATGCCATCTCATAGCCCAGGGAGAACCCAATCAGGTCAAAGTCTGCGATGGAGTCGCCGCTCTCCAGGCCATAGAGCAGGATGCCCTCCCGGCGCATCTCCTCCTCCATATCGCCCCAGGGTGCGAACACCCGCTCGCACCAAACGCCGTCCATCTGGTTCATAACTCCATAAAGGATACGCATACCCAGATTGGACATTCCGATCTCATAGGTATCCGGGAAGCAGAGCGCATAGCGCACATCCACTTGGCGCCGGTCCTTCACCACCGCGTTATACTCGCCGCCGGTATAGCGTGCAGGCTTCTGCACCCGGGGAAGGATATGTTCCAACGTACGATTCATGTCATGCCGAACCCTCTCTAATCGAATATGGGCCGGGTCCGGTGATCCGGCCAACAAGGCTGCCGGTGATCCCCGGCCCGCCGCAATACGCAAAAGAAGCAGTATATTATTATACTATGTTCTTTGATCAAATACAAGCTATAATCCGCTTATATTGGGTTCAAAATCCGCTTATCCGGGGAAAATCAGCCCCATCAGCACCACGCTGCCCGTCAAAATGGCAAGGGCTGCCACATTGGCCAGGGTAAACACCAGCAGGTAACGACCGGCCCGAGCGCCGGGGGACCTGAGATAGGCCTTCATGGAGATCAGGCTGGCCAGAGATGCGATGGGTGTTCCAAGGCCGCCAATGTTGGTGCCAATGAGCAGCCCGTGCCAGTCGGTGGTAAAGCTGGACAGCAGTACCGCCGCCGGCACGTTGCTGATGACCTGACTGGTAATGCCGGAGGCCAGAGCTGTGTTCTGCGCCATTACCGCCGTCAGCGCCTCCCGTACGGGAGCGCAGGCTCCCACATTGCCTGCAAAAAGGAAGAAGCAGAAGAAGGTGGCCAGCAGGCCGTAGTCCACCTTGCGGAACAGAGGCCGGTCAAAGATCAGCATACCCGCCGCCACCACGGCCAGCAGGGCCGGATAGGGCAGCACCCGGAACACCGACAGCAGGCACAGCACAAACAATCCTGCCATCAATCCCAACCGTCCAGGACTGCGAATGGAGGCCTTTTCCGAAAAGGTGACTCGGATCCCCTCCGGCTTGACGCACAGGGCCGCAATCACCAGCCCCACCAAACTGATCAGGGTAAGGGGCACCATGGTGGCAAAGAACTGACCGGCGGTCAGCTCATAGTTGGCATAGATATACAGATTCTGAGGGTTACCCACCGGGGTGGCCATGCTGCCCAGATTGGCGGCAATGGTCTGGAGCACCACAATATAAATCAGCCGCTCCGTTCTGCCAATCAGTCCAAGCACCAGCACCGCAAAGGGCACAAATGTAATGAGGGCCACATCGTTGGTCACCAGCATGGACACAAAGAAGGGCAGCAGCACCAGTGCCAGGGTCACAAACCGCATTCTCCGTTCGCCGGCCAGCAGTCGCTGAGCCAGTACCGCGAACACGCCGCACTCCTGCAAGCCAGCCACCACCGCCATCAGACAGAACAGCAGGCTGAGCACCCGCCAGTCAATGAAATTGAGATAGTCCGCCGACGGCGGATTGAGTAAAATGGAGGCCGCCGCGCACACCGCGGCGATACACAGCACCGGCTCCCGCTTCCAGAAGCGGAACAGGGCGCATTTTTTCTGTGTTTGCTCCATGCTTCTTTTCCCCCTTTGAACACGACGAAAAAGCCACCCTGGCGGGTGGCTTTTTACTCTGCTTCACTCGATTGCCGTTTGCCGGTCTCAGTTTACCTGATTCCAGTGCGGCGGTCAAGTATCTGGACCTATTTTCTCCCATTCAGGAGCGCCGAAAATCTTCCACAACATCAGCAAGATGGACCGGAGACAGCCCCGCACTATTGCAGCATTCTGCCAGCCGGTTGACCTCCTGAAAGTCGGTGGAAATGCGTCCGACACAGATTCCGTTGTGGCTCCGGATCCCATACATCTGAGGGCGGGAAGCCCTGTCCAGATATACATGGTACTTTATACGGCAATTACTCATGGTTTCCTCTCTCCTCATTTTCTCTGCTTTTGGTTATAATTTCATGGTTTCACGACATATTTCGCTCTTTTTCCCTATCAAAAGGTATTATACTGTTTGTTACGGTAATTTTCCACATCCGCTCCCCTCTGTGTCTATATCTTGTATTTTCGTCCCTCTGCATACTCTATATAATGTATTCTGCATAAATTGTCAATGCCAACAGACTATTTTGTCCACTGACCGGGAGGTTTTGACCGCATTCGGTTGGGGGTTCTCTGGAGGTGCGCCCATGTCTCTGATGGTGGAAAAGCTGGCCTATGTAAAAAAACTGCGCCACTTGACGTCGGAGGATATCTCCCGTCTGTCCGGCGTGCCTCTTGGTACGCTGAATAAAATTCTGTCGGGACAGACAAAAAATCCGGCGATAGGGCCTATGGATCGGATCACCCGTGTACTGCGGGTACCCATCCGATATCTGCTGGATGACGAGCTGCCCCCGGAATGCTGCGTCACCGCCAACAGCCAGGACGGCGTGGTCCTGCTCTCCCCGGAGGAGCTCCGCCTGCTGCTGGCGCTGCGGCGGCTGGAGCCCCAACGGCGGCGGACTGCTGGGGTCATGTTGGCCCTGATGAGTGCGGCCTGCGTCAAATCCATCGGGACCGTATCGGTGAAGCGTACCTTCTGCTACACCACCGGCTCCACCGATGCCCCGCCGGTCCGGGCCATTCTGATCCCGGAGGTTGACGCCGCCGCTCGGGAGGCGGACTTTGCCGTGCTTCTCAGCGATGGCAGCATGGAACCGGTCTATCCCTCCGGCGCCGTTCTGTTGTGTGCCCAACGCCCCCCTACCGCGCAGGAATATGGTATATACCTCTATAATCAGGAAGTCCTGCTCCGGCGGCTCTGCCGCCGCAGGGGCGTCACCCGGCTGCTGGCCCCCAGTCTGGCTTATCCTGATCTTCAGGTGTCGGAGGAAGATCACCTGGACTGCCTGGGCACCATCACAGGGCAGGCCCGTGGCTGCCGGTGGGAGCAGACACCCTAACCGTTCTCAACCGTTCGTTGTACTTCTGTTCTACCGCTGGTTGCAAGTTCCAACCGCCGTTACCTTCCCTTTTCTGCGGAAATACTCTATAATACATCCTGTGAAAACCACACGCAGAAAAGAGGATACCTATGAACCAGACCATCGGTGGGCGCATCAGCGCCCTTCGGAAGCGGGACGGCCTGACTCAGGAGGAACTGGCCGCTCAGATGGGAGTCTCTCCCCAGGCGGTGAGCAAGTGGGAAAATGACCTGAGCGTCCCCGATCTCTCCGTCCTTACCGCCCTGTCCGACTACTTCCACCTGTCTCTGGACGAGCTGATCCGAGGGCAGCGCACCGACGTGCAGTATGTTCCCCCGGAGGCTCGGAAAAGCGCAGAGGAGCTGTTCCTCCGTGTCCGGGTCCGCACAGGGGAAGGGGATAAAATCAATGTCAATCTGCCCCTGGCGTTGGTCCGCATTGCCGCCCAGCTCGATTTGGAACTGCCTCAGTTCCGGGGCAGCGAATGGCTCCGTCAGCTGGACCTGAACGCCCTTCTCACCCTCATAGAGGGCGGCGCACTGGGAAAGCTGGTAGAGGTAGAGAACAGCAACGGCGATCTGGTGGAAGTCGTGGTGGAATAAATGCGTCTGCACATCAAAACCAAGGACTTTCGCCTCCACCTGCTTCTGCCCACCTGGCTTGTCCTGAGCAAACCAGGGCTCACCATTGCCCTGTGGGCCTGCCGCCGCTATGTGACGCTTCCCCCTCACCGGCGCGCGGAGGTATTCCGCCTGACGCGCCGGCTGCGGCGACAGTGCCGTGGCGTCTCTCTGGTGGATATCCACACCCAAGATGGCGAGGAGATCCGGCTCACACTCTGATATTCCAAAATGTCCGCTGCCTATCGCAGCGGACATTTTTTCGTTTCATGCAACATTTCCTTTCGCCCAGTTGTATCTAAGGTGTCACAACGAGAGAGCAAAACCTCTCCCGCAATTCACCGGAAAGGAAGATTTCTATGAAAAAGCTTGTTCCCACTCTGCTGTCCCTGGCCCTGGCCGGCTCCCTCTGTCTGCCTGTTCTGGCCGCTCCCGTTGCTGTGGACGAGACCGCCTCTCCCTCTGGCTATGCCATCCAGGTCAACGGCGCCGATACCGAAATTCGGGGCAGCGTAATGGTTCCCCTCCGTGCTCTGGCGGAAGAACTGGGTTTCACCGTGACTTGGTCTGGAGAGCAGATCCGGGTGGACACCGGCAAGGTACACACTGATGTGACCCTTGAGGTGGACCGCTATGTGATTACCACCAGTCTGGAAGATATGGTGGGTATGAGCGCCCCCTTCTCTCTGGGCTGCCCTCCCTATGCGGTGAATGGTACTACCTATGTACCCCTGGCCCTCTTTGACGCCCTGCTGGGCAACCAGGAGGACGCCATCACCGGCGACAGCGGCACCATCTCCATCCAGACTGATTCCTCCACTCAGATCCCCAATCCCTTTGTGGAATGCGGCACGCTGGCGGAGGCCCAGGATCAGGCTGGTTTCTCTCTGAACCTGCCTGATGGCTGCACCCCGGAGCACATCTCTGTGCTGCCTGATCAGATGATCCAGGTCCTCTGTGAAGATAACCTCACTATCCGTAAGGCGGTGGGGCAGGAGGATATCAGCGGCGACTATACCGCCTATCCTCAGGTGGACACCCTTTCCTCTCACGGAACAGAGGTTACCCTGAAGGGGGACGGAGACACGGTTAAGGTTGCGGTTTGGACTACGGAGGGCTATACTTATGCCATTCAGAGCGCCGCCGGCCTGAGCCGGGACGCTATGCTCACACTGGTGGCATCCGTGGCATGACGCCAGCGTTCCATTACTACAGAAGAGGGAGGAGTCGATGGGAATGACCGCTGTTTGCCGCCTGAGACGGCCCGGCCTGCGCACCCATATCCTACACGCCCTTCTACTGCTCTTTGCCCGGAAGCCGGAGGAGGAGGCCGTCCGGCAAACCGCCAACGCTCAGGCTGCCCGGATGCTGGACGCCTATGGCAACAGTATTCTACGTCTGGCCTATTCCTACCTTCACAATCAAAGTGACGCCGAGGAGGTACTCCAGGACACCCTGCTGCAATTTCTGCGTACCGCTCCTGTGCTGGAGAGCCCCCAGCACAAAAAGGCCTGGCTGCTGCGGGTGGCCGCCAACCTGAGCAAAAACCGGTTGAAGTACAACCGCCTTCGCTCCGCCGATGAGCTGCGGGACACGCTGGCCGCGGAACAGCGGGAGGACCTCTCCTTTGTATGGGAGGCCGTCAAGGCTCTTCCCCAACATTCCCGGGCTGCCATCCACCTTTTCTATCATGAGGGCTGCTCCACCGCCCAGATCGCGTCCATCCTGGGCCGGAAAGAGTCCACCATCCGTTCCGATCTGCGCAGAGGCCGCATTCAGCTGAAAGAGATCTTGAAGGAGGCGTATGACTTTGGCCCGGAAATATGACGAGATCATGTCCCACCTTGTAGTGACCGATGCCATGCGGTCCCGCATTCTGGAGCAGCTGGAATCAGCCGGACAGCCTATCCCCTCCTCCCGCCCCCCGCTTCTTCTGCGGCGTACGCTTGCTACCGCCGCCTGTCTGGCCGTAGTGCTGGCAGGGATCTCGATCCTGCCCCGGATTACCTCGCCCCAGCCTGTGGAGACCCCATCCGGCCCAATCACTGTGGTCCCAAATCTCCAGGAAGTGTCCTCCGCCCAAGCCCTCTCGGCTTTGGTTGGATTCTCCGTATCCGACCTGAAGGCGCTGCCCTTCCTGGTGGAGCAGAGTACCTATACCGCATACGGTGATACCCTGGCTCAAATTCGCTGTGAGGGTGACTCCCAGTGGGCTCTCTTCCGCAAATCCGCCGGGACCGAAGACAACTCCGGCGATTACACCGCCTATGCCGCTCAGACCTCCTACGACCTGGATGGCCTGAGCGTCACCCTGAAAGGAGAGGCAGACCAGTCCTATGTACTGGCTCTGTGGACCGACGGCAGCTATAGTTACTCTTTGCGCCTCTCCCAGCCTCTGACGGTCGAACAGTGGAATCAGGTGATTTCCGCAAACTGCTGACATCACAAAAGCGGCCGCCGTGCTATGCACGGCGACCGCTTTTGCCATTCAGTTGGGCAGCATCCGAAACCACTTGCTCCGGATACCCGCCGCTTTGAAGCTCGTCCGGCGGTACAGGGAAAAGGCGCTCTCATTGTCGCTGGCCACCAGCAGCTTACACCGGTCAAATCCGGCCTCCGCCAACAGAGCCATAGTCCCCCAGAGCAGTTCCCGCCCCAGGCCCTGTCCACGGACATCCTTTTGCAGCGCGATGCCCTCGATCTCCGGCACCTCCTGGGTCAGGTCCAGCTCATACACCCCGACTGGCACCCCGTTGACCACCGCAAATCCGCAGCGGTGACCCTCATCCAGGGCCCGGTCCAGATCCCGGGGTCCGTAAGTAGCAGAATTGGGCATTTCAAAAAAGCATCCGTTGTGCAGGGCCAGCCAGGCCCCGCCCCGCTCCCGGGTCAGGGGCTCCAGGCTGAGGCGCTGGGGCTGGCCGGGCAGCTGGGACAGATCTCGCTGCAGCTCCAGCAGATCGCGGACAAACTCCAGCCGGCAATCCCCCTGCCAGCCCTCCTCCAGGGGCGCGCCGGGGTCCCGGGAGGTCACAAGCAGTTCCGTTGCACCCAGGCTCAACAGCTCCTGTCGGCCCCGGCACAGCAGTTCGTCCAGCTCTCCGGTCCGGCAGTGCTGGATGACCAGATAGCCCTTCCCTTTGGCCGTGATTTCTGCGGCAAAGATTTGATAGGCCGACTCCATGTCCATTCCCCCCAGTGATGATTGCTACCACTATACCACAGCCCCCCGGACTTGACAAGTCCGGGGGGCTGTCTCATTACTCCTCGCCCTGAAGGGCGTCATATCCGTGTTCGCCGGTACGGACCTTGACCACATCCTCCACATCATAGACGAAGATCTTGCCGTCGCCGATCCCACCGGTATGGAGCACCTGCTTGGCGGTATCCACCACCTGTGCCACCGGCACCTTGGATACCACAATCTCCACCTGTACCTTGGGCAGCAGATTCATGGTCATGGGCACGCCGCGGTAATACTCCGTCTTGCCCTTCTGGATGCCGCAGCCCAGCACCTGAGTTACCGTCATACCCGTTACGCCGATGCCGTTCATGGCGCTCTTCAGCTCCTCAAACCTGGACTGGTTGCAGATGATGGTCACATTGGTCAGCTTGGCTGCCGACTTGGTGCGCTCCGCAGGCTGAGCACGCTCAGAGACCTGCACGGGCACCGGGCTCTCACCAGCCACATAGGGCTCCGGATAGGCGTCCGGCTTGGCCACCGCCGTCATGCTGGTGGACTGACTGAAGTCGGCATAAGCGGTAGGCAGGCCGTGCTCATGGATGTCCAGGCCCTCCAGCTCCTCAATGGCAGAGGTCCGCAGACCCACCGTGTGCTTGATAACGGTAAAGATGATCACCATAGTCACCGCTACCCAGGCAATGACGCTGACCACGCCCAGGCACTGGGTGAGGAAGAACTTGGGACCGCCGCCGTAGAACAGGCCACCGTCCACCGCCAGCAGGCCGGTGAGCAGGGTACCCATAGCGCCGCACACACCGTGGACCGAAATGGCGCCCACAGGATCGTCGATCTTGGCTATCTTATCAAAGAATTCCACCGCCAGGGGAAGCACGATGCCGGCACAGATACCGATGATGGCTGCACCCTCCACAGATACCATGTCACAGCCGGCGGTAATGGCCACCAATCCGCCCAGCGCTGCGTTGAAGGTCATGGAGACGTCCGGCTTCTTGAAGCGAATTCAGGTAAAGAGCATGGTGGTCACGCAGGCCACAGCAGCCGACATATTGGTGGTGACGAAGATGCTGCCGGCAGCCACCAGGGTGTCGTCCCCGGTCATGGAGACGGTGGAGCAGCCGTTGAACCCAAACCAGCAGAACCACAGCACAAACACGCCCAGCGCGGCGATGGAGAGGTTGTGGCCCAGAATGGCCCGGGGCTTGCCGTCCCTGTCATACTTGCCGATGCGGGGCCCCAGGATCTTGGCGCCGATGAGGGAGGCCACGCCGCCCACCATATGCACCGCGGTGGAACCGGCAAAGTCATGGAAGCCCAGCTGGGACAGCCAGCCACCGCCCCAGATCCAGTGGCCGGAGATGGGATAGACCACAGCGGAAATCAACAGAGAATAGATGCAGTAGGAAATAAACTTGGTGCGCTCTGCCATAGCGCCCGATACAATGGTAGCGGCGGTGGCGCAAAACACCGTCTGGAAAATGAAGAAGGCGAAGAAGGGAACCCCCTCCGGCAGGATGGCGGAATAGTCGCCCCGTACGAAGGGATCAAAGCCGCCTATCAGCGCCCCCGCGCTTCCGAACATCAACCCGAAGCCCAGCAGCCAGAAGATGGGCGTGCCGATGCAGAAGTCCATCAGGTTCTTCATCAGAATATTGCCCGTGTTTTTTGCCCGGGTAAATCCCGCCTCACACATGGCAAAGCCGGCCTGCATGAAAAAGACCAGCGCGGCGCCCAACAGCACCCAGATCGTGTTCACTGACGAATACATACATTCATTCCTCCCTGAAAACAAAAACGCTCGCTTCGCCTTCCTCGGCGAAACGAGCGTCTCTGCTTGATGGATGCAGTGTATGCTCTTTTTCTGCATCCGTCAAGATCGTCCTTGCATATTTGGAAATAATTCAGAAATTTTCCTGCTTACAATATTTATTTTCGCAAGTTTTCAATATAATACTTTCATTTTAGAGGCATACCTTTACTGGTTCCGCGATGGTCAGCGTATCCAGCGTGACCCTGCATCCCCGGGCCAGCACCTGGACACCTGCCCCGGCGGCCTTGCGCAGCGCCGCGCCGAAGGCCGGATGGGTCACATCATTGGGGGCAAAATCCTTCATTCCCGCCATCTGGATCACAAAGCAGACAGCCGCCTCGTAGCCCTCTGCCTGGCAGCGGATTAGCTCCTCCAGGTGCTTGACCCCACGCTCCGTAGGGGCGTCGGGAAAGCGGGCGTGGCCGTCCTTCTCCAAAGTGACCCCTTTGACCTCCACAAAGCCCCGGCGCTCTCCCGCCTCCCAGTAGAAGTCGAACCGGGAGCTGCCCCAGGTGGTCTCCGGCCGCAGGAGAGTCAGTCCGGGCAGAAAGCCGCCTCCCTCCGCCCACTCCTGAAACACCTTATTGGGGGCCTGAGCATCCATATTGACCAGCAGCCGGCCCTTCTCCACGGCGATCAAATCATACCTGGTCTTGCGGGCAGGGTTATCGCTCTCCTCCAGATAGACCGTGGCGCCAGGCACCAGCAGTTCCCGGCAGCGGCCAGTATTTTTCACATGGACTACCTCCAGCCTGCCGTCCACCTCCACATGGGCGATAAAGCGGTTGGGCCTGGCCTGGAAGATTCCCTTTTTCACACTTCGGTATTGCATTCTGTTTCTCCTGCCTGTATCCTGATAGGGTGAGTATACCATGGAGCGACGCGCCTCACAAGCCGTTCTTCCTCAGGAGGTTTTGATATGCATATTCCCACCTGCGACACCGCCCAGCAGGACATTCAGTCCTTTTCCCTGGCCTTGGAGGAGGCTCTGCTGCCTCAGGCCGATTATGACGTGGACCGCTGGCTCTACGTCCCCAACCGCTACTGCGACTACCGTTACATCCTGGGCACCCGGGGCAGCCGTCCGCTAATCTGCGTGGGCATCAATCCCTCCACCGCCGCACCTAACGACCTGGACAACACCCTGAAATCGGTGGAGCGCATCGCTTTGGGCAATGGCTATGACAGCTTTATCATGTTCAATGTATACGCCCAGCGGGCTACACGCCCTGATGATATGGAGAAGGTGTGCAATCCCGCCCTGCACCAGGAAAATATGGCGGCCTTCCGCTGGGCCCTGGAGCAGACTAAAACCGGCACACCTGCCGTCTGGGCCGCCTGGGGCGCGATCATTGAGAAGCGCAGCTATCTGGCCGACTGCCTGCGGGACATGGTGGAGATTGGGAACGATTTGGGCGCCTGTTGGTATTCCGCCGGTGCCCGTTCCAAGAAGGGCCATCCCCACCATCCCCTGTACCTGCGGAAGGACAGCAGCCTAGATTTCTTTGATGTCAGTACCTATATCAGCAGCTGTCTATGACGGCTGCTGATTTTTGTAAAGCAAAAAGCGGACAGCCAAAGCTGTCCGCTCTCTGTGTTGGCGTTACCTATCTTCCCGGTCCGTCTCCAGACAAGTATTTTCGGCGCAGGTGAGCTTAACTTCCGTGTTCGGGATGGGAACGGGTGGACCCTCACCGCAAGCAACACCAACTTACTTTTCTTTGAAAAGAAAAGTAAGCAAAAGAAACTTTAATAACTTTCTTCTCCTTACCGTTCTTCTCAACGATAAGCACTCAATTTTTAAGGGCTCTCTATGGAGCGCCCTCAGACGCTCCATAGAGAATGGTGCGCCTTCACGGATTCGAACCGGGGACCCACTGATTAAGAGTCAGTTGCTCTACCAGCTGAGCTAAAGGCGCAGGTTTGGTGACCCGTGCGGGAATCGAACCCACGTTTGCGGCGTGAGAGGCCGCCGTCTTAACCGCTTGACCAACGGGCCACATTTACGCGTCGCTTTGTCAGCACCCTCAAAACCGAACAATGCAGTCTCAGTACCAGGCAAGCGCCTGCAATCATCATGTTAAGGTCAAGCCCTCGGCTTATTAGTATCGGTCAGCTGCACGCGTTACCGCGCTTCCACCTCCGACCTATCAACGTCATAGTCTACGACGTGC
>NZ_NFLU01000020.1 GCF_002161085.1 Flavonifractor sp. An112
AGTGCCCTGGGGGCCTAATGCTCACATCGGTCCCCCGGAGGCCAAACGCTCGCATCGGTGCCAATAGGGGCCAAGTGCTCACATCGGTGCCCAAAGCCCTTTTGCACTAATTTTGAGTACCCTAAGTGTATGCTCTCTGGCGGTTCAGGGACTGGGTAAGCCGGTAGCTTTCCCCAGAGAAAATCACAATATGGCTGTGGTGGATAAGCCGGTCAACGAGCGCCGCAGTCAGGCGGTTGTCCCCAAAGACAGTGTTCCACTGAGAGAACTCCAGGTTTGAAGTAATAATCAGGCTCTTGCGCTCGTAGCAATCGGAAATCACTTGGAACAGCAGTTCAGCGGCGTCCTTGTGCAGAGGGACGAAACCAATCTCGTCAATCACAACAAGCTCTACCTTTTTCAGCGTACCCAGGTAATTGTTCAAGGTTCCCTTGGTGTTCTTTTCCAGCAGTATGTTTGCCAACTCAGCCGCAGTAAAGAAACGGACACGCCGCCCCTCCTGGCAGGCTTTCAAAGCAATAGCCGTAGTCGTACTGGTCGTTGACCGCTTCCTTCAGCACATCCAGCAAGGCGGCAAGAAGCAGCGCTCCGCCCTCAAAGACGAAATGTCCATCTCCCATCATGGCGAGTGCCTTACTGAACTGTTCGTCTCGATCCTTTTGCGCTTGGATCTTTCGCAGGGCTTCGCAGAAGGTTTCCCTGGATAGCATCAAAGTCCCCCTCCCGGTTTTCCCCTCTCCGCTTCCTGTTCGGCTTTCCATTTCAGAAGCAAGGAGATGGCCAGTTCCTGGGTCGCGGGATCGGCGCAGAACTCAAAGAACTTCACAATCAGCATTTCTGGCGTCAGCCCCATAGGGGAAGGCGCGCTCTTTGCGGCTGTCCACCTCCAGCACATGGCGATGGCCCAGGAATACCGCCCGGTATCCGATCTCCTGATCCTCGCCGGCGGCAAAGTGGAACCACGCTGCCTCCTCCGGGAACTCGGAATGCCACCAGGTTTCAAACTCCTCAAAGCTCTCCACCTGGCCGTCCGCCCGCAGCTTCTCAAAGCTGCCGAAGTCTTCAATGGTACCTCGCTCCGCACGGAGCCATAGTTCCCAGCTTGTGTTCTCCGGGCCTGGCTCCAGCCGGTGGAGAAGGCGGAAGATCCGGTCGATGGCCGCATAGGATGTCTCGTCATAGGTGAAGGAGCAGTTGATGTTTCGGTATTCCACCCGACCCAGCCAGTTGATGTAGTGCTTGATCTCCGGCGCTTTCATGTTTTCACCTCCTCAGTATCCGTATCCCCATCCTCCGTTTCCTCAAACTGGAGCCGGAAGAGGGCAGTGTGCTCTCCCACAAGAGCGGGGTATTTGTAATAGACATGGCGGCAGAGGGTTTTGTACAGTTCAAGGAGCCTCGGATCATCTCCGAAGTCCACAAGCCCGTCCATGATTCGCTCGATCTCCCGCTCCTCGGTGATCCTGCCGTTCAACACCTGTTCTACCAAACGGCTGTATTGCTGATATGCGGCGTCCATTAGGTGGAAAATCTTCTGGACGATCTCACGGATTGCGGCAAAGCACGCCTCCTGCTCCTTGGCCTCCGGTCTTTCTTCCTCTGTCATAATGTGTCCCCTCCCGTCAAGAGCTGCGGCGCAGCCTCCACGCTGTGGAAGAGGAAGTGCATCCGGTCGATATGCTTGTCAATATGCCAGTGTCCACAGAACCAGTGGTCGTATTTGAGTTTCCGCTCGATCTCCTCCAACCATTTCTCGGTAGAGTCGTCCACGGTACTCTGGTCGATCATCGGAAGAAAGACCTCGCGCGGCTCATACGGATAGGGACAGGTGTGGGAGAGGACGGTATCTACCTGCCACCCGCAGGCGTCCAGCGTCTGGATAACCTTGTCCTTGATCTCCTGGGAAGGCTGTTCGTCCGGCCACCAGCCGTACCCTCTGGCCAGCCGGTAGAATTTGTCCACGCTGTAAGCTCCGCCGATGACCAAGTGTCGGAGACCTTCCAGATCAAAGATCTCACCATCCATAGCAAACAGCAGGCGGGGAAAGGCTTCCTCTACCCAGACTGTCCCGCCGTTCCACTGCTTCGTCCGATAGGAAGGGATACTGGCCGGTCGGATCTCATGGTTGCCGTGGATGCAGAGCATCGTCGGCTTTACGGCGGTAAGAACTTTCTTCATCTCTGTGTCTCGCCGGTTTCGGTAGTAGTTCGCTCCTGCATCTCCAAGCAGAACCAGAGTATCCTGCTCTGTCAGCTTCTTGCTGTCGCAAAACTGTATGACCTCATAGGGGTCTCCGTGGATATCACCCGTGTAATAGATAATTGGTCATTCCACCTTTCTTTTTTCATTATACCAACTCGGAAGGCCCATATCCGGGACTTTCCAAAAACATATCCACCATTCCCAAAATATATCCAGCTTTACTGGCATAGATCGACCGGCAGTCAATGCTCGTGACTTCCGGTTGATTGCTTTCTCAGGTTCAGACGGTAAAATCAGAGTTATCTGGTTTACCGTATCTGCCTTGATGCTCTTTCAAGGAAGCTTTCAACGATTTTATAACATCCAAGAGAATCAGCATCTCATAGGTACTGCAATCCGAAAGGAGCAGGGAGATTTCTTCGCTGGCGCACCGTTCAGTGCTGGTGACTTGCTCCATCAAAAGCCGGTCGGGAGATACTCCCAAGGCATTGGTGATAAGCACAAAGGTGTCAAGGCTCATGCTCTTGATCCCGCTCTCTATGTAGCTGATGTAAGATGGCGTTTTATCTACCAGTTCAGAGAGCATCGCTTGCGAAAGGTGGTTGCGCTGGCGGACTTCACGGATGTGTTTTCCAATGACTTTGTAGTTCAGGCTCATAATAAGACCTCCAAAAAAATTTTGCAGTCTTATTATAGTGTTTAGATTATATCATCAACTCGGCCTTATATCAATTTCACCTCAGGTTGATATACTCTTAGAAATAGATAATCTGGAGAATATATTTGAGGGGGGAAGCCGATGACGGAACATGATTTGACCGAGAGCCAGCTGATCGGCTCCCGTATTCGAGATGCGCGGATCAATCGCCGGATGAGCCAGGCCGATCTTGCTGCGAAGGCCAATATCTCGCTGCCGCATATCAGCAATATCGAAAAAGGCAAGACGAGCATGAAGTTGGAAACCTTTATCCGAATCATCGAAGCCCTGCAAGTGTCTGCTGATTCCCTTCTTCGGCCCGATGTGCCGGAGGTGAGAAGTCTATACCAGAGCGAGTTTGACGAGCTGCTGGCCGACTGCTCTCCCAAGGAGCTGGATTCCATCCTGAAGATTGTTCGTGAGTTGAAATCCACTATGGCCAGACGGGATGACAATACCTGAAAATTTGCGAGCTGGAATTGCCGGCTCGCTTCTTTTTTTCTCATCTATCGACCAGAAGTCAAGGTGTTGACTTCTGGTCGATTTTGTTATTAGTCTGCAGATTATATAATGGCCTGGAAGAGAAATAACACAGGGGGAGCAAATATGTCAGATCTGACCGTTCAAAATAGAGAGTCAGAGCAGGAGGTTATGCCCTCATTTGATTTCCTGCTGGAGAGGGAAACGGAACGAAACACCCTTTTAGCGGAACATCGTGCCTGGTTAAAGGAAATCAAGCGGGAACGCCCGCTTCCCAAAACACATTACCGTGTGGCGGTATACATCCGCTACTTCAACCAGACCCGCTATGAGGACTATCTCTCAGCTCATAAAAAGCAATTTCTTGATACACTGGCTCTCTGCCCAAACTGGAAGTTTGTCGGTTTCTATGTGGACGAGGGCAGCACTGCGCCCAATATGGAGAACGCCCCGGAGTGGTCAAGGCTCCTTCAAGACTGCTACGAGGAAAAGGTCGATCTGATCGTTACCCAGAAAGCAAGCAATATCTCGAAGAAGCTCTCCGAGCTTTCTTTCTGTACGCGCCTTTTGGCAGCACTCTCAAAGCCAGTGGGCGTTTACTTCGTTTCGGAGGATATTTATACGCTGGCTTCCTATTACCAAGAGGATCTACACGACCCCTACTTTTTGCCAGATCCCGGTTGGAAGATACTTCCTGATGACAAACCCCGGAGGGAAATGCTGCATGATTGACAAGTCCACACGCAAACAGCTTGCGGAACGGAAAGAACGGGTCCGCCGGCGTATCAACACAAAAGTTGACCCGGAGAACTATGAATTCATTCCGGCCAAAAAGCCCATCGACTATTACGACAATGATATAAGGCAGCGGATCGCCGTGTATGCCCGTGTCTCCACAGACAATGTCCAGCAGACTTCCTCCTATGAGCTGCAAAAGAAATACTATGAAGATTTTGTTGTGCATCATCCCAACTGGACATTGGTCAAAATCTATGCGGATGAGGGCATCAGCGGGACTTCTCTGGCTCATCGGGACGAGTTCAACAGCATGATCGCCGATTGCCGTAGCGGGAAAATCGATATGATCATTACCAAAAGCGTGTCTCGCTTTGCCCGGAATGTGGTGGACTGTATCAGCATGGTGCGAATGCTTGCGGAGCTGCCCAGTCCTGTCGGGGTGTTCTTTGAGAGCGAATGTATCTTCTCCCTCAAAGACGATTCCCAGATGGCGCTTTCGTTTCAGGCCACCATGGCTCAGGAGGAGTCTCACATCCGCAGCCGGAGCATGGAAACCTCCTTGCGGATGCGGCTGGACGGAGGTCTGCCATTGACGCCCAAACTGCTGGGGTATTCTCACGACGCAGATGGAAACCTGGTCGTCAACCCGGATGAAGCCCCCACGGTAAAACTCATCTTCTATATGTATCTGTACGGATATTCCACCTCCGACATTGCGGCGGCGCTCACCGAGCTGGGCCGAAAAACTTATCTGGGGAATGTCAAGTGGACATCCAACTCCATTGTCCAGGTCCTTCGCAATGAGCGGCATTGCGGGGATGTACTGACCCGGAAGACCTTCACCCCCAACTATCTGAACCACAAGGCCAGAAAAAATCGGGGGGACAGACCCCAGAGCCTTTACCGGAACCACCACGAGGGCATCGTTTCCAGAGATGATTTCATTGCGGTTCAGCATCTTCTGAACAACTCCAAGTATGGCAACCGTTCCATCCTCCCGGAGCTGCGGGTGATCGACAGCGGCCTGCTCAGGGGGTTCGTGACCATCAATCCCCGCTGGGCTGGATTTAAGCCGGCGGATTATTACCAAGCGTCCGCCAGTATCCATCCACCCGATGAGCAGCAGGCGGATGCATCCCTGCCCTCGAGCATCACATTGGTTCCGGGAGATTTTGATATGAGAGGCTTTGAAATCGCCCGCAGTGAATTCTTTGATAATTATCACCGTCCCTATGTACTGTTTCAAGATAAGAGGATCAAGTTCAGCACCACATGTGTTCGGTCTTTTGGGAAAGACAACCATGTGGAGCTGCTGGTCAACCCTGTGGAGATGAAGTTCGCCGTCCGTACAGCGGCGAAAAGCAGCCGCAACGCAGTCGTGTTTTCCAAGCTGTCAGACGGAAAGTATCAGCCCAGGGATATCGCCGGTGCGGCCTATGTAGAAACGCTTTTTCAGTTATTCGGCTGGAGTCCGGATTTAAAATACCGGATCGCCGGAGCGCTGTTTCAAACCGAAACTGAATCTGCGTATATTTTTGATGTCAATGATGCGGAAGCGTTTATTAAATCGTACCTGCTTTCCGGTTCAAAAAGCACGGAACAGGCAAAGGAGCCTGTACAGCCCCTTTCTGTCTCCGGCAAACGGGTGCGGGCAGTCCCGGAGGAGTGGATCGGCTCTTTTGGCAAGCAATATTACCTCCACCAACAGTCTTTCCCGCCCGTCTGCGATCAGAGTGAGGAAGACTGGAAAATTCGCATGGAGGGCCAGTTGTATGAAACCGGACAGAAACTCCGCGTGACAGGATTTGACGTGCTGCGTGACTATATCTGTCAGGAACTCGGTCAGCGCGGGAAGGAGGAATCCTAAATGTTTGAAGAAAGTCGGGAAAATACCGGCAGCGTAATCGCCGGAATGCTTCGTTCCCTGGAGGACGGGCATTTGGATATTGTTCCGTCTGCTGAATTAGAAAAAGCGGAACCGGCAGCTTCTCCCGCAAACAGCAGTAGTGATGAGGTTCTGGAGATGGCCGGTGACTTTAACTACGATGGCTACCAGGTGGTACGCCGTGAGTTCTTCGCCCATATTAATGAGCCGTCTGTAACTTTCAACAATTACAAATTTTATGTAAATACCGCCTGCCTGAACCGCTTCCCACAAGTTGATTATGTGCAGGTACTGGTCAATCAGGAGAGCAGGATCTTGGCGATCCGTCCCTGTCGGGCGGAAGATCGGGATGCCTGCGCCTGGTGCACCAACGGCTCCGGCAGACGCAAACCGAAACAGATCACCTGCAAGATTTTTTTCGCCAAAGTGTTTTCACTGATGGGCTGGAATCTGGACTATCGATATAAGCTCCTCGGGCGGATAATCCATGCCAGGGATGAGTGGCTCATCGCATTTGATCTCACAGCGACCGAAGTGTATCAGCGGGTGCAAAAAGACGGCCAGAAGCCCAAGTCTTCTCGAACTCCCGTGTTTCCGGAGGGCTGGAAGACGCAGTTTGGACTCCCGTTCCGGGAACACCAGAAATCTATGCAGGTAGACATTTTTGAAGGATATGCTGTATATGGGTTGCGCGATAACATCGCTCCTGCTGCATCAGAGCAGTCAGACGAGGCTGCCTCTGATACTGGTAGTAAGTCCGTTTTGGGAGGACAAGGACATGAATCATGAAAATCAATTGCAGGCTTACTTAACGCTGGACCCTGCGCGAAACCGGATTCGAATCCACCGGCAAACGATTCGTCTCTTGAAGAATCCTGCGTATGTGCAATTCCTGGTAAACCCTGAAGAACTGTATATCGCCGTTCTCGGATCGGACAAACCTATTTCAGGCGGGACCGCAAACAAGGTTCGGATGTCAAGTACATCCCAGCAGTCTATAGAATTCTATAGTACGATCCTTATCA
This sequence comes from Flavonifractor sp. An112, assembly GCF_002161085.1. GTDB lineage: Bacteria > Bacillota > Clostridia > Oscillospirales > Oscillospiraceae > Flavonifractor > Flavonifractor avicola. Next base: position 7,028 of record NZ_NFLU01000020.1, read on the forward strand.
AAAACTTTTCCGAACTGCTGGGTGGCTTTGACCTGAGATTTAATTACCAGCTGACCGGTGAGATCGATCAAGTCAACCGGGTCGCATATTTTTCCCTCAAAACCGTCAAACAGCTGGAACGCAGGAGGCTACATGACAGAGAAAGCATTTAGGCAGCTTAACATCGATCCGGAATTCAAAAACTTGATTCGTCCACTTCGCCGGGAGGAATACCGGCAGCTGGAGCTGAATCTGGTCGTGGAAGGATGCCGGGAAGATATCATCGCATGGAATGATACCATCATCGACGGTCATAATCGCTATGAAATATGCAATAAAATGCGCATTCCTTATGGAGTCAAGGAGCTGGATTTTCCAAGCAGAGATGCTGCCATCGCCTGGATCTGTGCGAACCAACTCGGACGACGCAACATCTCAGAAGAAACCAGGAAATATCTGATTGGGAAACAATATGAAGTGGAAAAGAAAGTACAGCGAAATAGGAATGGCTATAATCAGTACCGTCCGAACCCCAACATTGCTGTGGGGAGAGGCCGCCCAATAGATGAAGAGAGCGGCCGGCGAACAGCAGCCCGGCTGGGAAGGAAGTATCATGTGTCCGGCGCAACCGTACAGAAATATGCGAAATACAGTGCAGCATTAGATACCATTGAACAAAATGCTCCTGAGCTTGTTCCGCACATTCTTTCCGGGGCATATAAGATTTCTTTCGAAAATATCGTTGCTCTATCAGAAATGGAACCCGAAGAATTGAAAGCACTTAGTAAAAAAATCGGAAAAAATCCCTATGCTTTCGCTCGTTACAGTGAATCGAGACGATGCCTTTATTCCGATGCTTCTGCCAAGCCCGGCACAGCGGCGGCAGAGCAGCCGGCAATCAAGACGATGCCCGCCTATGACCCGGATGCGGAAGTTGCTGGACTTACTCTTACGATCCCCTCCTGGATGAGCTCCATCGACCGGACAAAGTCCATGGCACATTTGGAAGCGATCTCACCTGCTGCCAGACAAAACCTCTTGGCGGCGTTGACTGAATTAGAAGGAAAAATCCAGGAAATGCTCAATGCAATTGAGGGGGAATCCTAATGGAAGATTATAGTATGTTTGTTCCCAATGTTCACTTCGAACAGATTCCCATCAAGAACCTCGTATCCAATCAGGAGTACCAGAGGAATATTTCCGAACAGCATGTGCTGAATGCTGCGGCACACTTTGATCTGTATCAGATCAACCCTGTGAAGGTGAGCCGTCGAAATGGGGTCAACTATGTCTTCAATGGCCAGCACACGGTGGAGATCGTCGCCCTGGCCTCTGGCTCTCGTGAAACGCCAGTCTGGTGCATGATATACGATGATCTGAACTACGAGCACGAGGCAGATATCTTCGCCAACCAGATGAAGTTTGTCAAACCGCTCCGTCCCTATGAAGTGTTTATGGCAAATGTGGAAGCCGGGAATCAGGAACAGCTTATGATCAAAGATCTGGTAGAGTCTTATTCTCTTTCCATTGGCCAGGTCAGAAACTATGGCGTTGTCTGTGCTGTCTCCACGCTCGAAAATATATATGAGCGGTTTGGTTACCACGTACTTGATCGAACACTCAGACTCTGCGTAGGCACCTGGGAGGGCGATATGAATTCGCTGTCTGCCAATATGCTCAACGGAATCGCCAGATTGGTCTACACGTTCGGCGATGCCCTGAAAGATGAGACCTTTAAGGAAAAAGTGGGGGAAATGTCGGTCAAGTTGCTTTCGAGAACAGCCAAGGAACGACGCCCCGGTTCTATGGGCTATGCTGAGGCGATGCTTCTGGCCTATAACCGCAAATGCAAATATCCGCTCAAATGGACCAGGCTCTACGAGAAGAATGTGGGGAACAATGAAGGACTGGACATTGATACGGATATGGACGAGGATGAGGGCGGGGACTCTTTTGAGGGAGTCGCCAAAGAATAAGCAAACGGACGGTTCCACCAGGAATCGTCCGTTTGTGATCTTATCATGGAAGGGAAAAGGCCGGGCGCATATACTCTATCGCTCCTCGGCTGAGACCATACTGCCCGGCCAACTGTTCCCAGTGTCCGGATACTGTTTTGCAGACCTCCTCTGCAGCCTGTTCCGCTTCCTGCGGGGCAAGGCCGAAATAATCGGCTACTTCCAGAGCCAGTTCCAAGTCAATGGTGTTATCATACTCACTCACATTGAGGGAAAGCCGGTCCCCCGAGGGGACTGGGTTCACATCATAGAGAGGGGCCAGCCGCCAGCCGGTGGGTGTCAGAAGAAAACCATGGTTGCGCAGGTGGTCGTCAGTATTAGATACCGCCATGCTGAACACGATCCACTTCCACAGCTCGGCCAGATCCTGCCGGGGTGATGCCCCGTTGGCCCGGATGAACGCCGCCAGATCCAGATAGCTGCTTCCGTCCGCTGCAGAGGCTTCATCGATCTTGCCCAGCAGGGTCATGGCGGAGGCGAAGTGGATGCGGCGGCTGCCATTTCGGTCAAATCGCTTGACGAGAAAGGTGCTGCCGGTCTTGGAGAATGTCTCCAATTTGGATTCCGGAACATCCAGCCCACAGAGCCGTGCCAGGTCATGGACGACCTTCTCCCACGCGCCACTGTTATATTCATCATGCTTGGAGGGGAACTTGGCGATCCACAAGGCGCCATCTGTGGCCTGCACCGTAGCTTTGGGTCTTGCACCGCCCAAGGAGGAGCCAGGGGCCAGAAGCTCACGCAGCCATTTTTCATTCAGGCCGCTCTCATCGTTCTCGAAAGCGATAGAGGCGTTTTCCAGCGTCCGAAGGTTTACCCATGGAGGCGTCGCAAACGCTTTATCGTTCGAAAGAAATTCGCCCCCTTCCTCCAAGCTGAACCGCAGCGCACCCATACGGGATTCATCGTAGACCCCCAACAGGAAGTCGCTCTCGGTGAGCTTACGGGGCTTGCGGTCCTCTTTGCGGGCGTCGATGGCCTCCTTGCGCTTCATCAGCAGACGCCCCCAGCGATCCGGACAGGAGTCGGAAAACAGGCCAAAGAGCTGCTTGTTCAGCGGCACATACTACCGCCCGCGGTAAAGAGCCAGATCCGGGTCCAGAGAGAAGGAACTCTCGGCGGATGACAGCCAGGCTGGATCATACTCAAAGGAAAAGGTTTCCTGTCCACGGACGAAGCCGCAGCGCAGCCGCCCCAGCAGAGTGGGTGCCTCTCCACGCCAATTTTCATATACATAGATGGTCTTTTCGTCCTGCGCCATGGGCTACTCTCCTTTCTTGGGTGCCCGCCGTCTGGTGGGCAGCGCCAGATCTTGTAGCTTCCTGCCGAATTCATCATCTTTTGCAATAAGCAGCAGGTCGCTGTCCATATTGTTTAATGCGTGCAGCACAGCGGCATAGGAGCCGATGGATACCGTAGGGGTGCCTTTCTCAATGGATATCAGAGTGGCTCGGCTGATCCCGGCACGCTCTGCTACCAATTCCAGGCTCAACTTCCTGCGCAGGCGGGCCAGGCGGATCTGCTCACCCATCTGTGCCAGGATCTCCCGTGTTTGCGGCATGATGACCGCAGCTTTTTTTGCCATGCACAATCGCCTCCTAACATAAATTATACTATATTATTTCGGCAATTATGTCAATTATATTTGAAGTTATTAACTTTCTTTTTCCAGGCGTTCTTCGATAAGGTACCCTCCTCCGAAGATAATGTCCAGTCTCCCGTCGGGATACACCTTCACACACTCAATCATTTGGTGGACGATGGTATCGTCGTACTCCATCTTTTTGGATGCTCGGTCGGCGATGATCTGCTGTATGCAGAAGAAGCGAAATTACTGGCTGCAGGAACTACTATGCAGCGAATTAGCAGAACTAAACTCGGTACGCTCGGATTGCCTAAGCCTCCATTATCGACACAAGACAAAATCGTGTCCTACCTAAACGAAGTAATTAAGAAGATCGACATTTGTATCGAGAATAAGCTGCGTCTGTCTGAATTATTACAGGAAAGCCGAACCTCTATAATATGTTCAGCTATATCCGTTTTTAGACATAAAAATTGCGCCCTCCTTATTCTCATCTCTTATGATGTTGAGGTCATTATGCTGGAAATCGACCTGTTTATGGCTGAATCAATATCAAAAAAGCCTGAAACGCTCCCCGTGTCTCTGATACGATCAGCTGTATACGGGGAACATATTTGCCCATAAAGCCTCAGAATCCCAGCCCGCTTTTCACAGCTGCCAAGTGCTGAGGTATTTTATAAGGCATATTCACTGCTTATTTGTCAAGGTGCAGGCTTTAGTGATACAATTTTCGCCTTTTTAGCAATGCATTGCGGGCAGCCCATACAGAAGACACCACAAAAAAGCGGCATCACAAAGAGCTGCCAATAGCTTTGATGTAATGGTCACCTCAGGCCGGCGAGGGCGTTCCTTTGTTTTTATTATAGCTGCTTTATACACGATGTAAAGCGACACCTATTCTCCCGGTGTCAACATCTGGACATCGGATTATAATGCGTCATAAAAAAGGTATTTATTCCAAAAAATTTGTTAAAACCGCACAAATTAGGCAGGGAGAAAGAGTATCAAAAGGAATTAAGTGGAATAATAATGTGACTGTCGCTCGCTATTAAGTTTTCTTGATCTCACACTTGAACTGCCCCAAGTTGTGTGGACAGTACAAAAAAGAGCCCCTGGCAGGAAATATTAAACTTTAGGCGGAGCGGCGTCTCCCCAGTCTTTAACTGGATGCGCTCATGATTGTAGAAGTAAATATAACGGTCAATCATTTCGTTTGCTTCAGCAAAGGTCCACGATGCTGTTGTCATAGAGGTCTCGGATCATGGATAGGTACAGTACGCCCTGCCTGGTGTGGATGTAGGAGATGTCCGTGCCCCATCTGCTGCCATTTCCTGCGGCGGCGGATTTCAGACAGCAAATCGTACTTCTGCATGATCCGCAGTACAGTCTTGGGGTCGCGGTAAATCTTTTGACTTTTCAGCCACCTCCACATCCTTCGGTATCCGTATGTACAAAAGCAACGTTCACGTTGCTGAGCAATCAGTTCCGCAAGGGCTGCATCCTTCTCCGGACTGCCAAGGCGATGGACAAAAGCATAGTAGCCGCTTCTGGATACTCCAAAGAATTTGCACATGACTGCCACGGGATACTCTGTTTTGTGACGATAGATGATATGATATTTTACCGTCGACCTCACTTCCTTCCTGTGAAGCGCAGAAAATCCCGCAGCAACTGATTCTCCATGCCAAGCCGTTGGATCTCATAGGCCTGCTCTACCACAATGTCTTTGGGTAGCTTCAAGGAGGTGATGGGACAAGCTATCCGAGCGATCAACGCATACCTTAGACCCGGACAGGCACTCCGGGCGCGATGACAGCGCGGGGGTTAAAGATACTTTCTCACGACCTCCCACAGACTTGAGGGGGAACCCTGCGGCACACGCTTTGAACGATGCTGCGGAGTTATGACAGCCCTGCCAGGGGCGGCCTGTAATATCCCCACCGCTGGGGATGCGTGGCAAATACAGCGGGCTTGAAGTTACTGAAAAGTCAAGGCAGCCGCGCCGAAGTGCGCCGTATGTTACAACGGCTCCAACCAGATCGGCGCGGTTGCTTTTTTGTTCTCGAAGGAGGCGAACAATTATGACTTCAAATTCGCCTGTTTGTTATGCGAATATTCCGTCCGGGACTTCCGGGCGTACTCATACAGAAAGATACTCCGCTGTTCAGCCTGCGGGCGTTGGTAAGATCGGCATGACGATTGAAGAAGCTGCCGACTATACCGGCATTGGACGCAATACCCTCCGCCGCCTTGTGGATTGGGGGAAAATCCCGGTCCTGCGGATTGGGCGCAAGTCTATTGTCCGCGTGGATGTGATTTGCTGTTTCATGCAGATCAACGAGGGCCGTGACCTTCTGGACCGCAATCAGGTCCTTGCAGTGAAGTAAATATTGAAACCTTGAAATTTAGCAAGCGGTATGTTTGATAGATTGGCCACCCTTTGCTATAATCAGGGTGACACATCACTACGGTTCCGTTTGCCAGCATAGAAAGGAGTTTGCTATGGCAAAAGGATCTGTAAGAAAGAAAGGAAAGAAGTGGTACTATCGCTTTTATGTAGAGGATGCCAGCGGCAGCCGTGTCCAGAAGGAATTTCCGGGAACGGAAAGCAAGAGTGAAACCGAGTCTCTGCTCCGCAAGGCGATGGAGGACTATGAAACCAAGATGTTTCTGGCACAGGCCAAGAACATCACTTTGGGAGATATGCTGGATATGTGGGTGGAGGAAGAACTGAAACCCGGCTCGTTGAGTGATGGGACGGTGACAGCCTACATCAACACTGTTTCCCGCATCAAGAAGCACCCCATTGGTAAACGCAAGCTCAAGACGGTAACTTCCGACCATCTGCAAAGCTATATGGATTTGTTGAGCTTCGGAGGGACAAGCCCCGATGGAAAAACCGTTGAGGCGTTGAGCAAAGGCTCGCTGGGCCAGTATTCGGCAGTGCTTCAAAATTCCTTCCGCTTTGCGGTTTTCCCCAAAAGGCTGATTACCTTCAATCCGATGCAGTATGTGGTGAAACGGGTCAAAGATGATGAATATGAGCTGTTCACCGAAGATGGTACAGGCGACCTTCCCGTTGAAACGCCGACAATCTCCCATGAGCAGTATTTGGCGCTGAATGAGCTTTTGAAGAAAAAGCACAATCCCGCGTTATTGCCTATCCAGATCGCCTATTTCGCCGGACTTCGTATCGGCGAGGTGTGCGGGCTGACCTGGCAGGACATCGACTTGAAAGAACAGTGCCTCACCATTCGCCGGAGTATGCGGTATGACTCCGTAAGGAAGAAAACGCAGATCGGCCCCACCAAGCGCAAAAAAATCCGTACTGTGGATTTCTGCGACACCCTGGCGGCTATCCTGCGGGAAGCCAAAAAAGAGCAAATGCTGAACAGCATCAAATACGGGCCGTTGTACTCTCAAAACTACTATCGCATCGTCAAGGAAAAAATCGCACCTACTACGAGGTCTATTCCTTGCCCCGGACAGAGACACCGCCGGAAGATTACACCCAGGTTTCCTTCGTCTGCCTGCGGCCTGATGGAGCCTATGAAGCTCCTGCAACGGTCAGCAACGTATGCCGATACTCCCGAAAGAAGATCGGGGATATGGATGATTTTTACTTCCATCTGTTGAGGCATACATATACGACCAATCTTCTCTCCCACGGGGCAGCACCCAAGGATGTGCAGGAGCTGCTGGGACATTCTGATGTAAGTACCACGATGAACATTTACGCCCACGCCACCAGAGAGGCTAAGCGAACTTCCGCAAGACTGCTGGATAAGGTTGTAGGAACGGCCTGAAAAAAGTTTCCCTCATTTCTTCTCGCAAGGGAAAAAATGAGGGAAAAGGGCCAAACCAAGGTGACGAAAACGCTGGAAACACCAGTGTTTTCAAGGGGTATAGAAATTTTAACTGAGAAAATGGAATTTCTCGACACGCCTTATTTTTGAAAATGGCAGAAAAGTAATAAAAAACACCTGATTCTCGTGGAATCAGGTGTTTTTTTCTGGTTGCGGGGGGAGGATTTGAACCTCCGACCTCCGGGTTATGAGCCCGACGAGCTACCAAACTGCTCTACCCCGCGATATGGTGCCGGAGACCGGGGTCGAACCGGCACGGGATTACTCCCACGGGATTTTAAGTCCCGGGCGTCTGCCAATTCCGCCACTCCGGCGTGGAGGGCTCCAGTCTCGCGTTTTCTGAGTGCCTAAATAGAATACCACAGAGGGGATGGTATGTCAACCCCTGATTTAAAAAATAAAGAGAAAAAATTGACTGCTGGATAAAAAGCAAAAAAACAAAAGAGACACGCTTTTGTGTGTCTCTTTTGGTACGGCTGAAGGGATTCGAACCCCCGACCTTTTGGTTCGTAGCCAAACACTCTATCCAACTGAGCTACAGCCGCATATCAACTGAGGTGTTTCTCTCTCTCGCTGGCAGCTTAATTATATTAGCACAGCTTTAGACAGAATGCAAGACCTTTTTTAAAAAATTTTCAAAAAATTTCAGAGGGCCTATTTATGCCCCTCTTCCGCGATAATGCGCTCCAGACAGCCCATCAGATCTGCCATGGTTTCCAGCCGCACCCCCATGTTGAGAATATGCTCCCGAAGGTGGGGCGGCATGGAGTCAAACTGGGGCCGGATTGCCGGATCAATATACGCCATTCTATCACCTCCTGCCGGTTAGTCTGCATAGCTAGTATAGCCGGCAGGAGAAAAAAGGATACAGCGGGCATCAAAAAACGCGCCTCCGAAACAGAGACGCGGAAATTTTGGTCTGTCCCCACCGCAGGGAGCGATTGCCGCCCTGCGGTGGGACAGTGGGTAGTGCGTTGAAAAGAGAGAGAAGAGAGGAGGAGTAATGTCATTGTTATCTCTGGTATCCTGACAGTCTCTATGATACCAGATTCCGCACCGAAGTGGTGAACCGTTTCGGAACTTATTGTGAACGAATTATGAACGCATGAGTATGTTACAGCAGTGTGATAAATTGGCTGTTGGCCCAGCCCACCATGCCGTCCAGACGGACCACATACCAGTCCTCCCATTGGTTGAGGATGGTAAGGCGGGTACCGTCGTAGGCCCTGGCCAGCACAGCGGCGGTGGTGGAGGGTTTATCGCGGATGTTCAGATAGCCCCAGGAGACGTCCACAACGGCGGGACGGGGGGACTGAGGCTCCAGGAAGGGTAGACCAAAATACTCCGTCAGGGAGAGGACGATATTGCGGGCAATGGCGTCCAGGTTGTTCTGCACCCAGGCGGCATCGTCCGGGTTATCGTGATAGCCCAGCTCCAGGAACACCGAGGGGGCACGTACTCGCCGTACCTCGCCGATGGAGGTGGTAGACTCGGCCCGAACCTTATTAGGCAGGGGATAGATGGTTTTCAGACCATTGGCAATGAGCTGGGCGGCCCGCTTACCCTCTGTGGAGCTGGGATAATAGAAGACCACGATACCCCGGGCCTGACCGTATTGCTCTTCCGGTGCGGCGTTGGAGTGGAGAGCCAGGTGGAGATCGTAGTTCCCGGCGTTGGAGGCCCGGATAGAGGACAGGGCGGTCATGTCCGGGGTGTTGCGGGAAAAACGGATGCCGGCAGCGGTGAGGTAGGGCTCCATAGCGTCAGCCAGACGATTCATCCACTCCTCTTCCGTACCGCCGTTGACGTACAGGTTGTTCTCCTGGGTGGAGGGGGAGAGGTAGATAATGGGCATAAAAATAACCTCCTTTTCCCCATGCTATGCGGGAGAAGGGGGGGCTGCGCACCAGAAACAGTCCCCGGTGCGTAAAACGCACCGGGGACGGCGAAAGGATGTATGTAAATAACTCAGTCCACCTTAGGACCGGCGGCTACCAGAGCCTTGCCGGCGTCGTTGGTGGTGTACTTGGCGAAGTTCTTCACGAAGCGGGCGGCCAGATCCTTGGCCTTGGTGTCCCACTCAGTGGGATCGGCGTAGGTGTTGCGGGGGTCCAGAATGTTGGTATCCACGCCGGGCAGGGCGGTGGGGACAGCCAGATTGAAGTAGGGGATGGTCTTGGTCTCCGCCTTCAGAATGGAGCCGTCCAGGATGGCGTCAATGATACCACGGGTATCCTTGATGGAGATCCGCTTGCCGGTGCCGTTCCAGCCGGTGTTCACCAGGTAGGCCTTGGCGCCCGACTTGGCCATCTTCTTCACCAGCTCCTCGCCGTACTTGGTGGGATGGAGCTCCAGGAAGGCCTGGCCGAAGCAGGCGGAGAAGGTGGGGGTGGGCTCGGTGATGCCGCGCTCGGTGCCGGCCAGCTTGGAGGTGAAGCCGGACAGGAAGTAGTACTCGGTCTGCTCCGGGGTCAGGATGGACACAGGAGGCAGCACGCCGAAGGCGTCGGCGGACAGGAAGATCACGTTCTTGGCGTCGGGACCGGCGGATACGGGCCGGACGATCTTCTCAATGTGGTCAATGGGATAGGAGACACGGGTGTTCTCGGTGACGGAGTCGTCATTGAAGTCACAGTGGCCGTTCTCGTCCACGGTGACGTTCTCCAGCAGAGCGTTGCGCTTAATGGCATTGTAGATATCGGGCTCGGACTCCTTATCCAGGTTGATGACCTTGGCGTAGCAGCCGCCCTCGAAGTTGAAAATGCCGTTATCATCCCAGCCATGCTCGTCGTCGCCGATGAGCAGGCGCTTGGGATCGGTGGACAGGGTGGTCTTGCCGGTGCCGGACAGGCCGAAGAACAGGGCGGTGTTCTCGCCATTCATGTCGGTGTTGGCGGAGCAGTGCATGGAGGCCATACCCTTCAGGGGCAGGAAGTAGTTCATCATGGAGAACATACCCTTCTTCATCTCGCCGCCGTACCAGGTATTCAGAATAACCTGCTCTCGGGAGGTGAGATTGAAGATGGCGGCAGTCTCGGAGTTGAGCCCCAGTTCCTTATAGTTTTCCACCTTGGCTTTGGAGGCATTGTAGGAGATAAAGTCGGGCTGGAAGTGTTCCAGCTCCTCCTCGGTGGGCTGGATGAACATATTTTTCACAAAGTGAGCCTGCCAGGCCACTTCCATGATGAAGCGGATGGCCATACGGGTATCAGCGTTGGCGCCGCAGAACACGTCCATGACGTACAGCCTCTTATTGGACAGCTCCTGAATGGCCAACTGCTTGCAGGTATCCCAAGCCTGCTGGGAAGCGGGCTTGTTGTCGTTCTTGAATTCATCGGAGGTCCACCACACGGTGTCTCTGGAGGTGTCGTCCATAACGATGAACTTATCTTTAGGGGAACGGCCGGTATAGATGCCGGTCATGACGTTAACGGCGCCCAGATCCGTGACCTGGCCCTTATCATAGCCCTCCAGCTCAGGCCTGGTCTCTTCCTGGAACAGGACCTCATAGGAGGGGTTGTGGAGGATCTCGGTGACGCCGGTGATGCCGTATTGATTCAAATCAATGTTTGCCATAATGCATGACCTCTTTCCCGTATTGATCTCTCTGGGGCTCTGGCGGGGCGGACAAGCCCCGGAAGTTACAAATCCCATGGGATAATCATACACAGATTTAGGCATAATGTCAATTCCCCTGTGCCAGGCGATTTTGCAATTTTCTTTCCCGGCAGTTTCAATCTGCCTTTTGAAGTACCAGGAACTTCAAGCTCCAAGCGCCCGAAGCGCACGGGCCAGAAGGGCAAACTCTTGGATGCCCAGCCGCTCGCCGCGGACCCCCTCAGGCAGTCCGGCGTCGGCAATGGCCTGCCGCAGCTGATCCTTGCTCAACCGGTCGCCGAAAGCGGCGGACAGACCGTTGAGCAGGGTCTTGCGGCGCTGGGCAAAGGAGGCGCGCACGACCCGGAAGAAGAAGTCGTCCTCCACCAGGGTCTGTACCGGCTCAGACCGGGGCACCATGCGGATTACCGCCGAGGTCACCTTGGGGGCAGGCAGAAAGCACTCCGGAGGCACTTCAAAGAGATACTCCGGCTGGGTGTAGTACTGGCAGAACAGGGAGAAAGCGCCGTAATCCGCCGTACCGGGATCGGCGCAGATCCGTTTGGCCACTTCCCGCTGGATCATTACCGTGATGGAGGCAAAGCAGCCTGCCTCAATGAGGGCGGTAATGACGGGGGTGGTAATGTTGTAGGGCAGGTTGGCACAGGCCACCGGGGTGAGGCCGGGAAACTGTTCCGCGGCCAGGGCGGCCAGATCCAGCTTCATGGCGTCCCCGGGGATGACAGTCACATTGTCAAAGGGAGAGAGGGTCTCCGCCAGAATGGGCAGCAAGTCCCGATCCAGCTCAATGGCAGCTACCCTGCCTGCCCGGCGGGCCAGCTGAACGGTGAGAGGACCGATGCCCGGTCCGATCTCCAGAGCGCCGCAGGTCTCGTCGGCGCCAGAGGCGTCGGCAATGTCCTGGGGCACCCAGCCCTGAATGAGAAAATTCTGGCCCATGCTTTTGGAAAAACGAAAGCCGTGGCGGCCCAACAGGGCCTTGATGTCATTGCTGTTGCAGAGATCCATAATCCACCTCGCACACGTATTGACATCAGTATACGGGAAACAGAATGAAAATACAAGCCTACCGCCGGGGCAGCCGGACAGCGAAAGTGGTGCCGCTGTCCGGGGTGCTGGTCACGGAAATCCTGCCCCGGTGGGTTTCGGTAATGCTCTTGGCGATGGCCAGCCCCAGACCATAGCCCCCCTGAGCCCGGTCCCGGGCGGCATCCGCCCGGTAGAACCGCTCGAATAGGTGAGGCAGGTGTTCCGCCGGAATGGGAGCGCCGGTGTTGTGGACGCTGAGGCGCAGCTTGTCCTGCTGGCGGGTCAGCGTAATCCGGACCTCCGGGTTGGGTGGACCGGCGTATTTCACCGCATTGTCCAGCAAAATACGTACCAGCCGCCGCAGCTGCCCCTCATCCCCGGTGAGTGTCAGCTCTGGATCGATGTGGGACTCCAGGGCCACCCCCGCCTCAAAGGCCACCGGTTCAAAGGGGAGCAGGCAGCCCTGGACCAGCTGGCTCAGATCCACCTGGGTGGGATGGGTAGGCAGCCGGGCGCTGTCCGATTTGGCCAAAAAGAGCAGGTCCTCCACCAGCCCCTTCATCTGGCGGGCCTCCTCCTGGGTGTAGCTGAGCCACTTGGACTGGCTTTCCACCGTGTCCGACGGATGGGCCAGAACGATCCCGGTATTGGCCAGAATTACGGTCAGCGGTGTTTTCAGCTCATGGGAGGCGTCGGCCACAAATTGCCTCTGCTGTTTCCAGGCCTTTTCCACCGGCCGGAGGGCCAGGGAGGCCAGAAACAGACTGACAAAGAAAAAGGCGGCCATGGCCAGCAGCCAGATCAGCAGGCAGGTGAGAAAGAGGTTGCGCAGGGTACTGCGTTCCCAGGACAGGTCGGCGAAGGCGATACGGATGGTGCCGTCAGGCTTCTCCTCCATCAAAAAGCGCAGGCCCAGATCGGCCAGCACGCCACTGTCCTGTTCCGAGTCCATGGCCTCCTGAGCGGCCTGGGCGGCGGTCTCCTCCGACACATCCACATGGCCGCCGTCGTTGATGGAGGTGACCTGTCCATCCTCCATAGTAACGGAAAAAACGGGCACCATGGAGGCATTGCGGTCCCGGTCCATGCCGTCCTGCTCCGGCGGAGAGCCGATCTCAAACCGGGGCGGCAGCTCGTCATCTCCCCGATTCAGCGCCATATGGAGGGCGGCGGTTCCCTGATCAGCCAGCCTCCGGGCGTTGGAGGAGAGCAGCAGGGCAAAGACCACCGTTAAAACCAGTCCCACCAGCAGCAGGTTGATGAGGATAAACTTCCACCGCAGCCGTCGGATCATGAGACGGGCACCTCCAGATAATAGCCCACCTTCCGGACGGTACCGATACTCACATTGGATTCCAGAAATGTGAGCTTTTTGCGCAGAAAGGAGATATATACCTCCACATTGTTGTCCTCCGCATCGGAATCCAGCCCCCAGACCCGGGCGATGATATCCTCCTTGGGTACCACGGCCCGGGGATGGACCATCAGCTGCCGCAGTACATCAAACTCCTTAAAGCCCAGACGCACCGATTTGTCCCCCTGCCGCAGACAGCGGGTGGATAAGTCCAGGATCAGGTCCCCGGCGGTGAGCTGCTCGCCGATGACCTCCCCCTGCCGCCGGGTGAGGGCCCGCACACGAGCCAGCAGCTCCCCGATGTCAAAGGGCTTGGTCATGTAGTCGTCGGCGCCGTGGTCCAGACCGGCGATCTTGTCCGGCATCTCATCCCGGGCGGTGAGCATGAGGATGGGGGTGGACACATGGGCGTGACGCAGGCGGCTGGCTACCTCAAAGCCGTCCAGCTTGGGCAGCATCACGTCCAGCACGATCACGTCGTATTGCTCCGTCAGGGCATAGTCCAGCCCGTCGGCCCCGTCATATACCACATCCGTCTGATAGCGCTGCTCCGCCATGATTTGGCCCAGGGCCTCCGCCAGCCGGCGCTCATCTTCTACGATTAAAACTCTCATAGGTAAGATCCTTTCCTGTTTGGTATGCGTATTTGCTGAGCAAAGGATACCGTTCCATCCTGAAATTTATCTGAAAATATGATAGAAAAATGGAAAGAAAAAAGGATTTACAGAGTGTTAACAATTCCAGCGCTGGATTTTTCAGGGTAATTTCAGATTGACAAATTATACTGACCCAGAATCCGGAACAGACGGGAGGACCCACCATGGAATGTGCAGAAATCATGCCCCAGGAGACCCCACAGATCCCAAAGAAAGCCCGGCGTAAGTTTCCCATCAAGCGGGCCGTGGCCCTGGTTGTGGCGGCAGCTGTTGTCGTAGGCGGCGGTTTTGGCATCAAGACCCTTTTCTTTCAGAATGAGACTCAGACGGCCCTGACCGAAACCACCACCTATGGCAGCCTGTCTACGGTCATTGAAGGAACAGGTACCACCATGCCAGCGGATAGCGTTACTTATACCACAGCCTCCGCGGCGGAGATCACCGGGGTCTATGTGTCCGCCGGTGATACAGTGGCGGCGGGAGACCTGCTCTATACCCAGGACGACTCTGAGCTGGATGAGGAGATCGAAGGCTATCAGGACGAACTGACCGAGCTGGAGAATACCCTGTCCGATGCCTCCGATCAGCTGTCTGAATTGAATGAGCGGCTGGCTGACCTGACTGTGACCGCACCCTTCTCCGGCAGGATCACCGATGTGACCGTCCGGGCGGGGGACAGTGTGGGATCGGGTACCAAGCTGGCTACCCTGGTGGACGACAGCAAGATGACCCTCACCCAGTATTTCAGCTATGCCTACGAGGACCAGATCTATGTGGGCATGAAGGCGGGGGTGTCCATCGCCAGCCTCATGACCACCCTGGATGGCACCGTGACGGAGATCAAGAAAGTGGACCGGGTCACCGCCGAGGGCACCCGCTGCTTTGCGGTGACGGTGACGGTGGATAATCCGGGGGCCCTCAGCGAGGGTATGACCGGCGCGGGCTACCTGCTGACCGGCAGTGGGGAGAAACTCTATCCCGCTGTGGAGGGCACGCTGGAACCCTATGCCAGCGAGGACATCACCGCCACCGAGAGTGGCAAGCTGACGGCAGTCAACGTGGATGATTATGAGACGGTGACCGCCGGGGCTGCCCTCTTTATCATTGACGGCTCCGATCTGGAGGACCAGGTGGAGACCACCCAGCGGAGCATTACCCAGACCCAGGAAAAAATCACCCAGACCCAGGAGAAGATCACCGAAGCGGAGGAAAAGCGCTCCGACTACCAGGTGACAGCGGAGATCGACGGGAAGATCATCATGGTTGGGATACAGGAGGGGGAGGCTCCCCGGCAGGCGGGGCAGACCGCAGTGACCCTCTACAACCTGGACTCCATGACCATTACCGCCAACATTGACGAGCTGGACATTGACAGCATCACCATGGGCATGGAGGTGGACATCACCCAGTCCGGGGCGGAGAGCGACACCCACTATACCGGCACGGTGACCGCCATCAGCTATGAGGCCACCAACACCAACGGCGTGGCCTACTTCCCCATCACCATCACCATTCCCAGTGAAGGGGCCCTGTCCGCCGGCGTCAACGTGTCCTACACCATCACCGTGGGTGACGAGTCGGAGGGTGTGCTTGCCCCCATCGCGGCGTTGAAGAGCACCAGCGAGGGCACCTGCCTCTTTGTGAAGGCGGATACCCGGCCGGACAACGCGGTGGATCTGGAGGACGGCGTGGTGCCAGACGGATTCTATGCCGTGCCGGTGGAGACCGGGGTGTCCAACAGCCAGTATGTCCGCATCCTCTCCGGCGTGGAGGAGGGGGTGGAGGTATTCACCCGTTATCAGCAGACGGCCCCCTCCGGCGGCGATACCACCAGCCAGAGCGGTGAGGAACAGGGCTTTGAGGGCATGGGTGACTTCTCCGGCGGCCGGCCCGGTGGTATGGAGCAGGGCGGCGGCATGATGCCCGGCGGTAATATGGGCGGCGGCATGAGCGGCGGCCCCATGGGCTAGGAGGTGGCGAAATGAGTTTGATCCGACTGGACAACGTGTATAAGATCTACGGCGAGGGCAGGGAAAACCAGGTCAACGCCCTGGACGGCGTGACGCTGGAGATCAACCAGGGAGAATTTGTGGCCATCATTGGTACCTCCGGCTCGGGCAAGTCCACCATGATGAACATTCTGGGCTGCCTGGATGTACCCACCCGGGGGGAGTACTATCTGGACGGCATCCCCATCAGCCAGCGTGGGCGGCGGGAGCTGGAGCTCATCCGCTCCCGGAAGATCGCCTTCATCTTTCAGGGCTACAACCTGATCCCCTCCCTCAGCGTGTGGCAGAATGTAGCTCTGCCTATGCTCTACCAGAAGGTGCCCCTGGCCCAGAGGAAGGCGCGGGCTATGGAGGCCCTGGAGCGTGTGGAGATCGCGGCCAAGGCGGACTACCGGCCCGGCCAGCTCTCCGGCGGCCAGCAGCAGCGGGTGGCCATTGCCCGGGCCATTGCGGCCCAGTCTCCCGTGCTGATGGCCGACGAGCCCACCGGCGCCCTGGACTCCAAGACCGGCGCCCAGGTGCTGGCCCTCATGCGGGAAATGAACCGGACGGGCACCACCGTGATCCTCATTACCCACGACAACGGCATTGCAGCCCAGGCCGACCGCACGGTGCGGGTGAAGGACGGGAAGATCGTCCACGACAGCCTGTGGGACGGGGTGCTGGTGGATCTGGACGTGCCGGCAAGGCGGGTGGCGCCGTGAACGCACTGGGTATGGCCCTGGAGTCCATCCGGGAGAAGAAAGGGCGCTCCTTCCTCACCATGCTGGGCATTATCATCGGCGTCACCGCCGTGCTGGTGCTGGTGGCTCTGGTGTCTGGCTACAACGCCGACATCACCGCCTACTATGAGAAGCTGGGCGTCAACAAGGTCAATGTCACTGTGACCTGGTACGACACCAGCCGCAGCGTGGATGTGATGAGCGCCCTGTATGACTACTGCGATGAGGAACTGAGCGACACGGTAGAAGGGGTGAGCCCCGACCTGCCCACCGCATTGCCTATGAAATACCGTACCACCACCCTGGACAGTAGTACCGTATATCTGGGCAGCGACGAATATGCTGTGTGCAACAACTACACCCTGGAGAGCGGTCGGGACATCAATGCCTTTGACATTGAACAGCGCAACCGGGTGTGCGTGCTGGGGTCCTACGTGGCGGACAGCCTGTTCCAGTATGCCGACCCCATTGGGGAGACGGTGTATCTGGGGGGCGAGCCCTTTACCGTGGTGGGTACTTACTACCAGAAGGACGGGGGCACCGAGGGGTCCATGGACGATATGGCGGTGATCCCTTACTCCCTGGATCGGGCCATCCTCCAGATCGACTACCTCACCTCCTT
Organism: Flavonifractor sp. An112; assembly: GCF_002161085.1. Lineage (GTDB taxonomy): Bacteria > Bacillota > Clostridia > Oscillospirales > Oscillospiraceae > Flavonifractor > Flavonifractor avicola. The sequence goes on from NZ_NFLU01000020.1 coordinate 24,483, forward strand.
TACAGTGAAAGTGGATAAATCGGATAACATGGACGCCGTCATGGCGGATTTGGAGGTCTTTCTGGCCGACACCATCTCCTCCACAGTGGGAGAATATGATCTGGAAAACGGCAACGCCGCCATGACTGAGTCCACCGAAGAGATGACCTCCATGAGCGTGGTGCTGGGCGGCATCGCCGGTATCGCCCTGCTGGTGGGCGGCATCGGCATCATGAACATCATGCTGGTCACCGTCACCGAGCGCACCCGGGAGATCGGCATTAAAAAGTCCATCGGCGCGCCCCGGGGGGAGATCATCGGCCAGTTCCTGGTGGAGGCCGCCATCCTCAGCGGCATGGGCGGCGTCATCGGCATTTTGCTGGGCTACGGCCTGAGCCTGATCCTGGGCAAGGCCATGTACGACCTGATCCTCTTCCCGGACAGCCTGGTGACGGCGGGGGCCTTTGGCTTCTCGGTGATCATCGGCATTGTGTTCGGCATCTACCCGGCGGTGAAGGCCTCCAACCTCCAGCCGGTGGACGCCCTCCGGGCGGATTGAACAGAAGGAGGAGATTCCAATGAAACGCAAACTCTTGTCCCTGCTGACCGCGGCGGGGCTGTGTCTGGGGCTGACCGGCTACGCCGGGGCGGCCTCATTTCCCGACGTGAGCGATGCCGACACCGCCCTGGCAGTGGAGGTGCTGTCCGGTCTGGGGATCGTCTCCGGCGGCTCCGACGGCAACTACTACCCGGATCAGGGACTGACCCGGGCTCAGTTCTGCAAGCTGGCGGTGCTGGCCGGGGGCCACGGGGATCAGGTAAGCGGCAGCGCCTACCGCACCCTCTTTTCCGACGTGGCGGGAAGCCACTGGGCGGCTCCTTACATCAATCTGGCCTGTGAGGAGGGCCTGGTATCCGGCTACGGCAACGGCACCTTCGGCCCCGACGACCCGGTGACGGTGGGCCAGGCGGTGACGGTGGTGCTGCGCCTGCTGGGCTATACCACCGACCAGGTGGGACCCTTCTGGCCAGAGGACTACATGGCCCTGGGAGAGCAGCTGGGGCTGCTGGAGGGGGTGTCCGGTGACCCGGACCACGCCCTGACCCGGGGTGAGGCGGCCCTGCTGCTCTACGCCCTGCTGGGCCAGAGCGACAGCGCAGGCAGGGACTACATCGACAACCTGTGCGCCTCCAAGGTGGAAAACGCCGTCCTGCTGGATGCCGACGCTGAGAGCGGCGACGGAACCGAGGGCATGGTGGAGGTGTACGCCAACCAGAACCTGTCTTGGTATGAGCCGGCGGCGGAGCTGGAGGGCCTGGCGGGCAGCCGGGGCACCCTGCTGCTGGACCAGAGCGGACGGGTGAGCGGCTTCCTGCCCGACGACACGGTACGGTACACCCTTATCCCCGAGAGCGTCACCGCCAACCGGATCAACAGCAGTTATGCCGTCAGCAGCACCACGCCGGTGGTGGTGGGGGATACCCTGACCACCTTTGAGAACTGCTGGTATGATCTGGAGAGCTGTTCCCAACTGACCCTCTACTACAACCAGTCGGGCAATCTGGAGCTGGTGGCGGCCACGGAGAGGACCGCCTATGCGGGGGTCACCCTCACGGGCTACTATGAGTCGGCCAGCCCCAACACCGCCGCCCCCGACACCATCACCCTGCTGGGCATGGAGCTGGAGGTGGAGGAGAGCGCCGTGGACAGCCTGAGCGGCTGTTCGGTTGGGGATAAGATTACCGTTACCCTGAACGGGGACGGTGCGGTGATCTCCGCTGCCGCGGGTGGGCAGACTACCCTGTACGGGGTCCTGGGAGAGGGGCAGGTGGAACTGACCTGCGGCCTCACCGCCAGAGGGACGATCAGCGGTTCCGCCGGTGCGGGGGACCTGGTGAAGGTCACTTCCAGCGGTGTGGGTAAGCTCTCTGTGTCCCAGGTGTCCGGCGGCAGCAGTTTGGATCTCAATGTGTCGGAGGGGACCCTGGGCTCCATCCCTCTGGCAGACAACGTGCGGATCTACGAGCGGGCGGGGACCAGCGTGGTCACGGAGATCGACCTGGAGGACATTCAGAGTGCCACTGTGAAGGCTTCTGACATTGATTTCTACGTCACCGACAGCAATGGCCTTGTCAGTGTGCTGCTGCTGGATGACGTGACGGGGAGTGCCTATACCTATGGTCTGCTCACCATGGGCAGCAGGACGGAGGGCAGCGGCGGCATGACCTACACCAACCGCACCGTTTCGGTGGAGAACGGAGGCGGTACCACCCAGGAGTATATCACCGGCCAGTCCGGGCGTACCGGCACCATGGGGGGCATCGCGGTATCCTCCGAGGGGAAGGCGGTGTCCCTTGTCACCCTCAGCCAGGCGGAGGATGTGAGCCAGAGCGCCTTTGACGGCCTGGACGCGGTGGTGATCGACGGGGTGCGGGTGCCCATCAGCGACACCGCCGAGGGCTATAACAGCGATACCGAGCAGTGGGTCACCCTGTCCCAGGCCCGGGCCTACAGCGATACCTTTGCCGTGTACTACAGCGGCACCCTGGGGGTGGACGCCGTGGTTCGGGTGGTCGCAGCTGAATAACAGGAAAAGAGCGTGCCGAAAGCGGCGCGCTCTTTTTGTCCTCCTCTTGACAATCTGATATTTTGATGATATTATTTTGATATCAAATAGAGAGCGGGAGGTGCTCTTATGGAAGAGAAGATTTTAACCGGCAAGAAAAAAGGTATGCCTATGCTGCTGCTCATTCTGGCCCTGTATGTGCTGGCGGTCATCGGCATCGTGTGGGCCGCCGTCCAGGACGGAGCAGGAGACATGGATACAGTCACGGTGGTCATTCTGGCTGTGAGCATTGTCTGGGCGTCCTTGGGCTGGATTCTTCTTTGCGGTCTGAAGGTACTCAAGCCCCAGGAGGCCCTGGTGCTCACCCTGTTCGGCAAGTACATCGGCACCCTGAAGGGGGAGGGTTTCTACTACGTCAACCCCTTCTGCTCCGGGGTCAATCCGGCGGCCCAGACCAGGCTGAACCAGAGCGGTGATGTGGATGGCGGCAGCAAGGCGGAGAAGAAGGCAGAGGCCCAGGCGGGCGGCAAGAAGATCTCCCTCAAGATCATGACCCTGAACAACAACCGCCAGAAAATCAACGACTGCCTGGGCAACCCGGTGGAGATCGGTATCGCCGTCATGTGGCGGGTGGTGGACACTGCCAAGGCGGTATTCGACGTGGACAACTACAAGGAATACCTGTCCCTCCAGTGTGACAGCGCCCTGCGGAACATTGTGCGTATCTACCCCTACGACGTGGCCCCCAACGTGGACACCACCGGCGACGGCATCGCTGACGAGGGCAGCCTGCGGGGCTCCAGTGAGGTGGTGGCCGGGCGTATCAAGGATGAGATCCAGAGCAAGGTGGCTCAGGCCGGGCTGGAGATCATTGAGGCCCGCATTACCTACCTGGCTTATGCCCCCGAGATCGCCGCGGTGATGCTCCAGCGGCAGCAGGCCTCTGCCATTATCGACGCCCGCAAGATGATCGTGGACGGGGCCGTGGGCATGGTGGAGATGGCTCTGGAGCGGCTCAGCGAGAAGCAGGTGGTGGAACTGGACGAGGAGCGGAAGGCCGCCATGGTGTCCAACCTGCTGGTGGTACTTTGCGGCAACCGGGACGCCCAGCCGGTGGTCAACTCCGGCAGCCTGTACTGATATGGCGGGCGATGGTAAGAAGCAGGTGCCCCTGCGCCTGTCCCCCAAGCTGTATGCCGCCATTGCGGCCTGGGCAGAGGACGACTTCCGCTCGGTGAACGGACAGATCGAGTATCTGCTCACCGAGTGCGTCCGGCAGCGGAAAAAGAACGGCAAATATGTATCCGATGAGATAGATGTGCCGCCGGAACTGGATATCCAATGAAAAAAGACGTGCTGCCACGGCAGCACGTCTTTTTTTGATTGGTTCAGGCCTCGGCGGAGCCCAGACGGATTTCCGGCATCAGCTCTTTGCTGATGATGGAGAGCATCTCCTCCAGTTTGGCACATTCAGCGGGGGTGAACCGCTCCCGCATCCGCTCGGTAACTACGTGTACATAGTCGTTGCTGATGTTGTAATACTCCTTGTACTTTTGGGTTACCTGCAGGTGGTACTCTCGCTTGTCATGCTCCGACTGGATCTTCTGGACATAGCCCTTGCGGATGAGACTGTTGATCTTATAAGCCGCATTGGGCGGGGAAATACGCATAAAGGAGGCAAACTCGTTGATGGTGGGGGACCCAAGGGCCTGGATGGTCTCCATAGCGAAGGTCTCCACCGTGGTCAGGCTGGCCTCCCGGTTCTGGAACCGCTCGAAGATCTCCTGATAAAAGTGAAGTTTAAATTTCGTATACACTATCTCAAATTTCTCTTCCAGCATACCCGTGCCTCCGCATTTTTGATCTTATTCTTATTATAACAAACGGCGGAGGGGAGGGCAATCAGGAATCCTTACCCAGGGCAAAAGTGAGCTCCGCCGTGGCCGCCACCTGTCCGTTGACGGTGGCCTTGGCCTCCCCGATGCCCACCGGCCCTTTCTGCTTGGTGAGGGTGCATTCCAGCTCCAGCACGTCGCCGGGGGTCACCTGGCGGCGGAACCGGGCGTTCTTGATACCGCCGAAGAAGGCGATCTTGCCCCGGTTCTCCGGCAGGGACAGCAGGGCCACCGCACCTACCTGGGCCAGGGCCTCCAGAATGAGGACGCCGGGCATGACGTGGTACTGGGGGAAGTGGCCCTGGAAGAAGGGCTCGTTGACGCTGACGCACTTGATGCCCTTGGCCCACTTACCCGCCTCACCGTCCACGATGCGGTCCACCAGGGCGAAGGGGTAGCGGTGGGGCAGAATCTCAGCAATCTGATTGGAGTTGAGTTCCATAGCGTTTAACCCTCCCACTTCTTGAACAGCACACAGGCGTTGTGACCGCCGAAGCCCAGGGAGTTGGACAGGGCGTACTGGACGTCGGCATTCCGGCCCTGGTTGGGTACATAGTCCAGGTCGCAGGCCGGATCGGCCTCCTGGTAGTTGATGGTGGCGGGCAGATATCCGTCCTTCAGGGTGAGGGCGGAGAAGATGGCCTCCACCGCACCGGCAGCGCCCAGCATATGGCCGGTCATGGACTTGGTGGAGCTGACTGCCAGTTTGTAGGCGTGGTCGCCGAACACCGTCTTGATGGCGTCGGTCTCGCCGGAGTCGTTCAGGGGGGTGGAGGTGCCGTGGGCGTTGATGTAGCCCACCTGCTCCGGGGCCACGCCGCCGTCGGACAGAGCCTGGGCCATGGCCCGGGCGCCGCCCTCCCCGTGGGGAGCGGGGGCGGTCATGTGGTAGGCGTCGCAGGTGGCGCCGTAGCCCACCACCTCGGCGTACACCTTGGCCCCCCGGGCCTTGGCGTGCTCATACTCCTCCAGCACCAGGATACCGGCGCCCTCGCCCATAACGAAGCCGGAGCGCTGGGCGTCAAAGGGGATGGAGGCCCGGTTGGGGTCGTCGCCCACATGGAGGGCCCGCATGGTGGTGAAGCCGCCGATGGACAGGGGGGTGATGGCGGACTCGGCGCCGCCGCACAGCATCACCTCGGCATAGCCGTCCCGGATGTGGCGGAAGGCGTCGCCCACGGCGTTGGAGCCGCCGGCGCAGGCAGTGACAGGGCAGGTACACATACCCTGGAAGCCGAAGGCGATGGCGATGAGACCGGCGCCCATGTTAGCAATGGTGGAGGGGATGTAGAAGGGGGAGGCCCGGTCAAAGCCCTTCTCGGAGCAGCGCATCTGCTCGGCCTCGGTGTTGCCGATGCCGCCGATGCCGCTGGAGACGATGACGCCGCAGCGGGTGCGGTCGATGGACTCCAGATCCAGACCGCTGTCGGCCACCGCCTCCTTGGCGGAGGCCATAGCCAGCTGGGAGTAGCGGGCCATGTGGCGTACTTCCTTCTTATCCAGCACGGAAGTGGGGTCCCAGTCCTTTACCTCGGCGGCCAGATGGACCTTCTGAGGGGCGGCGTCGTACTGGGTGATGGGGGCGATGCCGCACACGCCGTTGCGGACGGCCTGCCAGGTGTCGGCCACGTTGTGGCCCAGGGGATTCACGGTCCCCATGCCGGTAATGACGACTCTGCGTTTTTCCATAGTTGATCTTGTTCCTCCTCACATACCCATGCCGCCGTCGACGGAAAGGACCTGTCCGGTGATGTAGGCGGCCTCATCAGAGGCCAGGAAGGCCACGGCAGCGGCTACGTCCTCGGGGGTGCCGGCCCGGCCTGCGGGGATGGTGGACAGCATGGCCTCCCGGGCGGCTTCCGGCAGGGCGGCGGTCATGTCGGTGGCGATGTAGCCGGGGGCTACGGCGTTGACGGTGATCCCCCGGCCCCCCAGTTCCTTGGCCAGGGACTTGGTCATGCCGATGACGCCCGCCTTGCTGGCGCAGTAGTTGATCTGGCCCGGGTTGCCCCGCAGGGCCACCACGGAACTGAGGTTGATGATGCGGCCGTATTTGGCCTTCATCATGGGCCGGGCGGCGGCCTTCATGCACAGGAAGGTGCCCTTCAGGTTGGTCTCAATGACCGCGTCGAAGTCCTCCTCCTTCAGCATCATAGCCAGGTTGTCCCGGGTGATGCCGGCGTTGTTCACCAGGATATGGAGGCCGCTCAGCTCCTTTAAGGCGGTGTCGATGAGGGTTTTCACGGCGGTGGGGTCGGTCACGCTGCCCTGGACAGCCCGGGCCTCCACCCCCAGCTCCTTGATGGCGGCCAGGGTCTCCTCGGCAGCGGCAGTGTTGCCGGCGTAGGAGAACACCACGTTGGCGCCCCGGCGGGCCAGCTCCAGGCAGATGGCCCTGCCGATGCCCCGGCTGCCGCCGGTGACCACGGCGATTTTTCCATTCATGCTCATACTGTTATCCTTTCAAAGCGGCGGAGAGGGCCTCAATGTCGGCGCAGGTCTCCACGGCGTAGGTCTTGATGGAGGGGGCGGTCTTCTTTACAAAGCCGCTGAGGGCCTTGCCCGGACCGATCTCCACGATGGTGTCCACACCCAGCGCCTCCAGGCGGCGGATGGTGTCCTCCATGTAGACGGAGGACTGGACCTGGCGCTCCAGCAGGGCGGGGATAGTGTCATTCTCGCCCATCTCATGGCCCAGGCAGTTGAAGAGCACCGGGAAGGCCATCTCTCCAAAGGTGACGCTCTGGAACTTCTCCCGCAGGGCGTCGCCGGCGGGGCGGAGCAGGGAGGTGTGGAAGGGGCCGCTGACCTTCAGAGGGAGGCAGCGCTTGGCGCCCAGCTCCTTGGCAATGGAAGCGGCCTTGTTCACCGCCTCCTGGGCGCCGCCGATGACCAGTTGGCCGGGGCAGTTGTAGTTGGCGATCTCCACCACACCGGCGTCGGCGGCCTGATCGCAGGCCTGCTGCAGCTTCTCACGGTCCAGACCCAGTACGGCGGTCATGCCGCAGGCCATACCGGCGCAGGCGGAGGCCATGGCGCGGCCCCGGAAGGCGGCCAGGGAGATGGCCTGGGCAGGGGTGAACACCCCGGCGGCCTGGAGGGCGGAATACTCGCCCAGGCTGAGGCCGGCGGCGTAATCGGGCCGGATGCCCATGTCATACAGGATGGCGGTCATGCCGGCGGCGAAAGCCACCATGCAGGGCTGGGTGTACTCCGTCTGGTTCAGTACCCCGTCGGGGTCGGTGAAGGAGACGGTCTTCAGGTCAAAGTCCACGTCGGCGCTGTCCAGCACCTCTTTGAACACGGGGTAGGCCTCATAGAGGTCGGCCCCCATGCCGGGGTGCTGGCTGCCCTGTCCGGCGTACAGAAACGCGAGGCTCATACGTTCAGTCCTTTCACAACGGCCTGGCAGCCGCTCATCATTTCCTCAAAGATGGTCCGCAGGGGACGGACCTCCTTTACCATACCGGCCACCTGACCGGCCATAAAGCTGCCGGTGTCCAGATCGCCGTCGAACACCGCCCGGCGGAGGGAGCCCAGGGTCAGCTTCTCCATCTCCTCCAGAGGCAGGTTCTGCTTCTCCATGCGCAGGTACTCCCGAGCCATCTTGTTCTTGAGCACCCGGACGGGAGCGCCGCCGGTGCGACCGGTGACGGTGGTGTCGTTGGCCCCGGCCTTCACCACGGCCTGTTTGTAGTTGTCGTGGATGGGGCATTCCTCACTGGCCAGCAGGCAGGTGCCGATCTGCACGCCGCAGGCGCCCAGGGCGAAGGCGGCGGCCATTTGGCGGCCGTCGGCAATGCCGCCGGCGGCAATGACGGGCACGCTCACCGCGTCCACCACCTGGGGCACCAGGGCCATGGTGGTCATCTCGCCCACATGGCCGCCGCTCTCGGTGCCCTCGGCGATGATGCCGTCAATGCCGTAGCGCTCCAGACGCTTGGCCAGGATGGGGGCGGCTACCACGGGGAACACCTTGATGCCCGCGGCCTTCCAGGCGGGGACGTACTTGCCGGGGTTGCCGGCGCCGGTGGTCACCACCTGGACGCCCTCCTCCACCACCACGCGGGCCAGGTCCTCGATGTGGGGATTCATCAGCATCAGATTGACGCCGAAGGGCTTATTGGTGGCAGCACGGGCGGCCTGGATCTCACAACGCAGGGCGTCGGCGTCCATGCCGCCGGAGCCGATGAGGCCCAACGCGCCGGCATTGGACACGGCGGCGGCAAAAGCACCAGTGGCCACGTTGGCCATGCCGCCCTGGATAATGGGGAATTCGATCCCCAGAAGTTCATTCAATTTCATAATATACTCCTTATGAGCCTTCCCCTGGGGGAAGGTGGCTGGCCGAAGGCCAGACGGATGAGGGAAGCGGTATGTATGATGGCGGACGGCCATAAAGGCCGCCCCTACGGGGTAGCGACTTTGCGTAGGGGCAACCCTTGTGGTCGCCCGTTTTTTTACGCCAGTTCCAGCAGTGCTCCCGCCCAGGTCAGGCCCCCGCCGAAGCCCACGCACAGGGCCTTCTGGCCGGAAGTCAGCTGACCGGAGGTGACCAGCTCATCCAGCAGCAGGGGTACGCTGGCGGCGGAGGTGTTGCCGGTGCGGGCGATGTTGCCGGTACACTTGGCCGGATTCACTCCCAGCTTCTTCACCGCAAAGTCAATGATGCGCTGGTTGGCCTGGTGGAACACGAAGCGGTCCACGTCCTCCAGGGTGAGGCCAGCCTTTTTGAGCACCTCTTTGGCGCAGCGGGGCAGGGCCTCTACCGCGAAGCGGAACACCGCCTTGCCGTCCATATGGATGTAGGAGGGATCGGCGCTGTTGGCTCCGGGGACGTACAGGGCTTCCTGATTGCCCCGGCAGCCCAGCACTCCGCAGAGGGAAGGATAGTCCGCCCGCCACTCCACCACGGCGGCTCCCGCGCCGTCTCCGAAGAGGACGCAGGTGGAGCGGTCGGTGAAGTCGGTGATGCGGCTCAGGGCCTCCACGCCCACAATGAGGCCGTACTTCCGTTCTGCGGCGGCCAACAGGCATTCCGCTGTATGGAGACCGTACACAAAGCCGGAGCAGGCGGCGTTCAGGTCGAAGCACACCGTGTCCTCCGGAAAGCCCAGATCCCGCTGGAGGATGCAGGCGGCGGCAGGGGTGAGAAAATCCTGGGACAGGGTAGCCACGATGCACACCCCGATCTGCTCCGGACCGATACCGGAGCGCTCCAGAGCCTGTTTGGCGGCGGCCAGACATAGGGTGGTGTGGCTCTCGCCTTCGGTGCAGTGGTAGCGGCTGCGGATACCGGTGCGGGTGGCGATCCACTCGTCGTTGGTGTCCACGATCTTGGACATATCGTCGTTGGTCACCGCCCGGCGGGGCAGGGCGGAGCCGGTGCTCAGCAGTTTGATTCCGTTCATGGGCGCTCCTTTCTCAGGGCCTTGCTGCCCATTAAGCGGAATTTTTTGTAGCGCTGGGTGGCCAGAGCCTGACCGTTCAGCTTGTTCAGTGCCGCCAGCTCCTTGGCCAGGACGGCGTCCAGGGAGCGGCAGACGGCATGGAGGTCGGTATGGGCTCCCTGGGTGGGCTCGGGGATCACGGCGTCGATGACGCCCAGCTCCAGCAGGTCGGCGGCGGTGAGCTTCATCACGTCGCAGGCCTCGTCGCTGCGGGAGGAATCTTTCCACAGGATGGCGGCAAAGCCCTCGGGGGAGAGGACGGAGTAGACGGCATTTTCCAGCATGAGTACCTTGTTGCCCACACCCAGAGCCAATGCGCCGCCGCTGCCCCCCTCGCCGGTGACCACCGAGATCACCGGGACGGTGAGGGCGGAGGAGAGAGCCAGGGTGCGGGCGATGGCCTCTCCCTGGCCTCTGGCCTCGGCCTCCAGGCCGGGGTAGGCGCCGGGGGTGTCGATGAAGGTGATGACGGGACGGCGGAACTTCTCCGCCTGCTCCATCAGCCGCTGGGCCTTGCGGTAGCCCTCGGGGGAGGGCATACCGAAGTGATAGGCCAGGTGTTCCTCCAGGGTGCGGCCCTTCCGGTGGCCGATCACGGTGACCGGCTGGCCGTGGAAGAGGGCCACGCCGCCCAGGATACTGCCGTCGTCGGAACAGAGCCGGTCTCCCCGCTGCTCAAAGAAGTCAGTGAAGAGGGCGGCGATGAAGTCGGCGGTACCCGGCCGGTCCTGATGGCGGGCCAGGGCCACCCGCTGAGCGGGAGTCAGGTTATTTGCCACGGTCGCTCCCTCCTTTCCCGTGCAGTTTCAGCAGCTGAATCAGGGTGTCCCGCAGCTGGGTCCGGGGGACGATGGCGTCCAGAAAGCCGTGTTCCAGCAGGTACTCGGCGCTCTGGAAACCCTCGGGCAGCTTCTCGCCGATGGTCTGCTCAATGACCCGGGGGCCGGCAAAGCCGATGAGGGCGCCGGGCTCGGCCAGCATGATGTCGCCCAGGCTGGCAAAGCTGGCGGTGACGCCGCCGGTGGTGGGGTGGGTGAGCACGGAGATGTACAGCCCGCCCTTGCGGGAGAACCGCTCCAGGGCGGCGGAGGTCTTGGCCATCTGCATCAGGGACAAAATGCCCTCCTGCATCCGGGCTCCGCCGCTGGCGGAGAAGAGGATGAGGGGCAGCTTATATTTTTCGGCATACTCCACCAGCCGGGTGACCTTCTCGCCCAGGGCGGCGCTCATGCTGCCCATGAAGAACCGGCTGTCCAGAGCGCCGATGGCCACCTTCTGGCCGTTGATGCGGCCGGTGGCGGCCACCACGCCCTCGTTCATGCCGGTGCGGCGGCGGGCGCCCTCCAGCTTGGCGGAGTAGCCGGGGAAGGACAGGGGGTCGCTGGAGGACAGGGCGGCGTCCAACTCCCGGAAGGTACCCTTGTCCAGCACCAGGCTGAGGCGATAATAGGCCCCGATAGGATAGTGGTGGCCGCACAGGGGGCAGACGTACCGGGCAGTCACCAGATCCTTGCGGCGGAAGGTGCCGCTGCAGGCGGGACAGGTCTCTTCGGTATGGGCGGGGGCGGGGGAGCTGCCCCGGAGAGCCTTCAGGGAGAGCAGCTTCTGACGCCGCTGGGCAAAGACATTGCTCATGCCTTAGGTTCCTCCTCTCCGCTGCGGCTCCAGGCCAGCAGGGTGTCCATATTGGCCTCCAGGTAGCCGGTGTTATAGTTGCCCCGGATGAAGTCGGGGTGGTGCATGATCTGATGGAGCAGATCGGTGTTGTTGGCGGGCCCCTCGATGATCAGTTCCTCCAAGGCACGGCGCATCCGGCGGATGGCATCCAGCCGGGTGGGGGCGTGAACAATGAGCTTTGCCATCAGGGAGTCGTAGTAGGGGGGCAGGGTATAGCCGGTGTACAGGCCGGTGTCCACCCGCACCCCGCAGCCGCCGGGCAGGTGTACAAAGTCGATCTTACCCGGGCAGGGGCGGAAGTCGTTGGACGGGTCCTCGGCGTTGATGCGGCACTCGATGGCGTGGCCGTTGAGGGTGACTTCCTCCTGAGTGCGGGACAGGGGGAGGCCGGCGGCAATGCGGATCTGCTCCCGCACCAGGTCCATGCCGGTGACCAGCTCGGTGACCGGGTGCTCCACCTGGATGCGGGTGTTCATCTCAATAAAGTAGAAGTTGCCCTCCGGGTCCAGCACAAACTCGATGGTGCCGGCGTTCTCATAGTGGGCGGCTCTGGCGGCGGCCACGGCGGCGGCTCCCATACGCTCCCGCAGCTCGGGGGTGAGGGCCTTGGAGGGGGACTCCTCCAGCAGCTTCTGGTTGCGCCGCTGGATGGAACAGTCCCGGTCCCCCAGCTGGATCACATGGCCTTGGGAATCGGCCAGGATCTGGAACTCGATGTGCCGGGGGTTGAGGATCAGCTTCTCCAGGTACATCTCTCCGCTGCCGAAGCAGGCTACCGATTCGCTGCGGGCCTCCTCAAAGAGGGGGATCAGCTGGTCGGGCTCAAACACTCGGCGCATTCCCCGGCCGCCGCCGCCGGCAGCAGCCTTGATGAGCACCGGGTAGCCGATGGAATCGGCCAGTGCCTTGGCCTCCTGGGCGGTGTCCACCGCCCCGTCGGAGCCGGGGACCACCGGCACCCCGGCCTCCACCATCAGCTTGCGGGCGGCGGCCTTGTTGCCCATGGCCCGGATCACGTCGCCGGAGGGGCCGATAAAGGCAATGCCCGCCTGGGCACAGGCGTCGGCGAAATCGGCGTTTTCCGACAGGAAGCCGTAGCCGGGGTGGATGGCGTCGCACCCGGTGGCCTGAGCCACGGTGAGGATGGCGTCCACATTTAAGTAGCTGTCCGCCGAGCGGGCGGGGCCGATGCAGTAGGCCCGCTCCGCCAGCTGGACATGAAGAGCCTCCGAATCGGCCTGGGAGTAGACCACCACAGGCTCGATGTTCAGCTCCCGGCAGGCCCGGAACACCCGGACGGCGATCTCGCCCCGGTTGGCGATCAAAATACGCTTGAACATGGAATCACCCTTCCCGGTAACGAATGAGGGGGTCCCCAAAGGACACCAGAGCCCCGTCCTCCTGAAGAATGGCCTCGATGGTGCAGTCGCAGGGGGCGTGGACCTCATTCATCATCTTCATGGCCTCCATGAGGCAGACGGTCTGGCCCTTCTTCACCTTGTCGCCCACCTTGACGAAGGGCTCGGCGTCGGGAGCGGAGGCGGCATAGAAGGTGCCCACCAGGGGGGCGGTGATGCAGGGACCATCGGGCTGAGCCGCCGGGGCGAGCGCAGCAGCGGCAGGTGCGGGTGCGCCCACGGGAGCGGCGGGAACGGCAGCGCTGCCGCCTTTGCCCAGCTCCAGGGTAAAGTCCTTGGTATTCAGCTTGAAGGTGGTGATGCCGCTCTGGTCAAAGCGGGCCATCAGCTCAAAAATCTCTTGGTTGGTCATAGCGGCTCCTTTCGGAAAAAAGGCATCGGTTTGCACCGATGCCCGTTTTCTTCCTCTTACTCAGCGTGATCCTCGATGTACTTCATCAGGTCGCCCACGGTCTTCATGTTGGGCAGGTCCTCGTCGGCGATGGTCACGCCGAAGGCCTCCTCCAGAGCCATGGACAGCTCCACGGCAGCCAGGGAATCGGCCTCCAGGTCCTCGGCCAGGCGGGCGTCGGGGGTCACCTTGTCGGCGTCGCAGCTCAGGGTCTCCACAATGATATCCTTAATCTTCTCGAAATCCATGGTAATGCTCCTCACAAAACAATTCAAAAATTTTAGTTAAATCATTTTACTTAAAAATTTTTAAATAAAATAATTTAAGCATATTTTAGCAGGCGGAAGTGATTTGTCAAGACTTTTTTTGGAAACTCCAGAGGATAATCTTCAGAACTGTTCAAATTCACGAAAAAAGCGCAAAAAAAGCGCCCTGCCATTGGATCGCAGGGCGGGGATTGGGGGTAAGTAGCCGCCCTGGAGGGGGCGGCGTGGGGCTCAGCAGCAGCGACAGCAGCCGCAGGAGGTGTCCTCCTCCTGATCGGCAGCCCACAGGAAAGCCGGGATGGTGAGATAGACCTGACGGCCGCCGGCTGTGCCGGACAGGTCGGACAGGGTCAGGCCGGAGAACAGGTCACTGGAAGTGGTCCTGTTGTTCTCAGAGGCGCCGCAGCAGCAGCGGCAGCAGCGATTCCGGTTGTTACAACACATGATGAAGTACCCCCAATCAAAATCGTGACGGGCCTTTGCCCCCCACAGCCCAGTATACGCAGGGTGGGGACGGGAGGTACCGAAAAAGAAAAAAGCGAGACAACCGAAGTTGTCTCGCTTTGGCAGCGGGAGAAGGATTCGAACCCTCACATACAGAGTCAGAGTCTGCTGTGCTACCCTTACACAATCCCGCTATTTGTTTGCCGCTCTCGTGAGCGCAGGTGTTATTATAGCAAACTACAGAGAAATGTCAAGAGGAAAATGAAAAAAATAAAAAAATTGTGGGCCGGACATTCCGGCCCACGAAAAAGGGGTCAATGACGGTTGGGATCACCGGTCTTATCCTGGGGCTGCTCCTGCTTCTTGCTCTGGGGATGCTTGCAGTCCTGAGGAGCGGGATTCTGGTTTCTGGACTTCTTCTGCTCGTTATGCTGGTTCTGCATGGTGCTCACCTCGCTTTCACCGTTCCTAGCTTGCCCCGGTGTTTCCTGATTTATACAAAAACTTTCTCATTTCAGGGATACCAACTAAGAACAAAGTATGGTATAATAATACGACAGAAGCTGCTATATTTTGCCTGGGCCTGGCCTGGAGCTTTGTTTCAAAGGAGGGCTGCTGCTGTGAGATGTCCGTTTTGTTCTCACCCGGAGAGCAAGGTCGTGGACTCCCGTCCGTCCGACGAAGGGTCCAGCATCCGCCGCCGCCGGGAATGTCTGGCCTGCCATAAGCGTTTTACCACTTATGAGACCATGGAGAGTCTGCCCCTGATGGTAATCAAAAAGGACGGCAGCCGTCAGACCTTTGACAAGACCAAGCTGCTCAACGGCATGATTCGGGCCTGTGAAAAACGGCCGGTGGCCTTTGCCACCCTGGAAGATATGGCCAATGAGATCGAACAGGTCCTGCAAAACGACATGGACCGGGAGATTCCCTCCGCCCGTATTGGCGAATTGGTGATGGAACGGCTGAAAAAGGTGGACGAGGTGGCCTATGTCCGTTTCGCTTCCGTCTACCGTCAGTTCAAGGATATCAGCACCTTTATGGAGGAACTGAACAAGCTTCTGGCGGAGAAGTAATTGTGACCTAATCCCCTGAAAAACGGCGGCTTGTCCGCCAAGTTTGACCCCAAACATGAGCGAGAGTGCGTTGGAAAAAATCCGACGCACCCTCGCTTTTTTCATCCCCTGATGCCGCAAAGCTGTTTCCGAAAATGGTTCAGATTTTGGCCCGGTTTCGGCGTTGTTCAGCCGTAATAGCACAGAATCGTCGCAAATTCTGTTCCATGGCTGGTGCATGGCCCCGGGGGATGGAGGGGGTGCAGGGGGAGGA
>NZ_NFLU01000021.1 GCF_002161085.1 Flavonifractor sp. An112
CACACCCAAAGCGCCCACAGAGAGCACAGCAGAGGCCAGGCCCATCGTGGCCGGACCCACCGCCAAAGGCCCCGCTGGGACACAGATCACCCAGGTATTCGAGGACAGACTGGCGCCCCCGGATGAAAAGGCACTGAACGACCTGCCCAGCCCCAAGGAGG
This sequence comes from Flavonifractor sp. An112, assembly GCF_002161085.1. Classification (GTDB taxonomy): domain Bacteria; phylum Bacillota; class Clostridia; order Oscillospirales; family Oscillospiraceae; genus Flavonifractor; species Flavonifractor avicola. The sequence goes on from NZ_NFLU01000021.1 coordinate 162, forward strand.
GAGAATCCTACTTTATCGTCCTCCATCCCGGCTATCTGGAGAAGTCCAAATACAATACGATCACGGTAGACCGAAACAGCGAGGACTACCGGGAACTGAAAAAATCCATCGAGCTCAACGGCATCAAAGACCCGGTTTTGACCCGGATCAACCCGGAGGGCGGCGGTCTGGAGATCGTGTCCGGTCAGCGCCGCCACATGATCGCCAAGGAGCTGAACTACCCTGTCCCTGCTATCATCCAGAAGCTCGACGACGCGGATGTAAAAATTCTGGTCAATGACGGCAACCTGCACCGCCCCCATATTTCCACCTATGACCTCGCCCGCGCCCTGCGCGGCAAGATGGAGGGCATGAAACAGAAAGCCGGGCGGAAGAAGAAGGGAGCCCCCACTGCCGAGGAGCTGAACAGCGACGAGAAGCTGGCCCAGGAGATGGGAATGTCGGTCAGCAAACTTAACCGTATCATCCGTCTGTCCGAGGCCACCAAGGATGTGTGCGACCGGGTGGATAATGGTAGCCTGGCTCTGTCCGTCGCGTCGGCCATCTCATTCCTGAAACCGCAGAATCAGGACGAAGTGCTGTACCTCAGTGACCTGGGATTTAAGATTTCCACGGAGCGAGTGGAGTATCTGAAAAAGGTAGAGAAAAAAGAAGGACTAGACGAGAAGAAAATTCGCCGCATTTTGAACGGAGAAAATGTGCTTGACCCACCAAAAGTCATCCCCATGCCTCAGGCTGCACCGGAGGCGCCCACCCAAAGCCAGCCTGGAGTGAACCCCGTTGCCCCGGAGGAGCCGCCCCTGCCGCCCTCTCCTGATCTGAAACCCCAGCCGGAGCAGCCAAAGCCTTCCCCCCAGGAGCGGGCCGCTCCGCCAACTCCCGCACCGGCTCCGGCGGAGCCAGGTAAACAGCCGGATCAGCACCCTGCCAAGGAGACAGCCGAGCAAAAGGGAGCACAGGATCGGCCTGAATACACCAAGGTCATCCTGGCCGGGGACCGGCTACGGAAGTATTTCCCCGATGTGACCATGACCCCCCGTGAAATCGAAGAGAGCATTTACGACGCTCTGGAGGAGCGCCGCCAGCGTTTGGAGAAAAAGGAACAGAAAAAAGATATTTTCAAGAAAAGCGGCCCAACCCGATGATAGTTGCAACGCCTCACCTTACTTCCTACAACATGACCACCAGTTTCACGCCGTCTCCTTTTCCGGGGGCAAGGACAGTACCGCTATGCTCCTGCTGATGATTGAGCGCGGTCTGCCTATCGACCTGGTGCTGACGGCGGACACCGGCATGGAGTTCCCGGAGATGTACCGACATTGGGATCGGGTGGAGCAATACCTGTTTCAGAAATGCGGTCTAAAATTGACCATTCTCCGGCACCCAAAGGGCTTTGAATGGCTTATGTTCGACGAGCCGAAAACTAAGTTATCCAGCCTGGAGAACCGAGCTATGCTGGGAGTGCCGCCATACGGGAACGGGTGGCCGGGGGTAAAAGTCCGCTGGTGTACCGGTCAGCTCAAAACCCATCTGCTCCGGAAGGAGGTCAACCGGCTCAAGGGAGAATACCATGCCCTCCACTATGTGGGCATCGCCGCTGACGAACCAGACCGTATCAGGCAGGATCAATACCCTCTTGTGGAATGGGGCATTACGGAGCAGCAAGCTCTGCAAATCTGCTATGCACACGGATTTGACTGGAGCGGCCTGTATGAGCTTTATGGGCGCTGCTCCTGCTGGTGCTGTCCATTCCAGCGGATCGGTGAGCTGCGTACCCTGCGGCGGCATCACCCCCAGTTATGGGCCCATCTGCGGGAGATGGACAGCCGTGCACTTTCACAATTCGGACATACCCCCTTGGGACAGTTTAAAAAGGACTGGACGGTAGAGGCACTGGAACGACGGTTTGCTTATGAGGAGCAAAACGGCATTCGGATACCCCCTGAACGGAAGAAGAAAAGAAATTGGAGAAACAGATAAGCGCCGCAGGGCGCTTTTTTTGCATCCATTTTCAGAAAGGAGCGGATGTACTATGCGTGTTCTCATGGTGGAGCCTGGGATGGCCCCCTATGAAAAGGAGATCAACGGCCTGGAGGAAATGCAGGCGGCGGTAGGCGGCCTGATCACCGCCAGTTACCCCTTTGCGGAACCCGTTGCCCTGGTGAGCAACGATGAAAGCATTTTTCTGGGTATGCCTTTTAACAGGAGCGTGGAGGGTGGCTACGGCGGCATCTGCGGCCCGTTCTTTGTGTGCGGGCTGAGCGGGGATAGTTTCTGTTCCCTGACGCCGGAGCAGATGGCCCGGTATAAGGCGAAATATCATCATGCGGAAATCCTGCTGGGCGCACGGGGCAACGAGCCGGTGACGATCAAGGTAGAACCACAGACTAAGCGGGGGCCGGAGCCCCCGCAGCGGAAAGGTCTCAAGCGGTGAACCATGGCCCCGGATATATGTCGGAAAATCACAAGTAACACACATTTCTTATAAAAGGAGGACTGCCTTTGAGCGACTATGAGGAACGGAAACAGGCCCGGATTGACCGCTACCGGGAACGGGCGGAGAAAGCACGCCAGGAGAGCCAGCGGTTTTCCCATGAATCTATCTCCATGCTGGAGCACATCCCGCCCGGTCAACCTATCCTGGTTGGACATCACTCAGAGCGGGGACACCGAAACCTGCTGAAACAGTCAGATAAGAAGATGGAAAAGGCCATCGCCGCATCGGAAAAGGCGGACTACTATGAGCGCAAAGCGGAAGCTGCGGAGCGCAATACCGCAATCTTTTCGGACGACCCAGAGGCCCTAACCAAGTTGACGGAGAAACTGGAGCACCTACAAGTGGCCCAAACCCGGATGAAGCAAATCAATGCCTACTATCGGAAGCATGGCACCTGCCAGGGTTTCCACGGCCTGTCCGATGACCAGGCGGAGAAGCTGGATGACCGGGTACGGAACGGCTACTCCTGGGAGAAAAGTCCCTATCCCCCCTATGCCCTCTCCAACAACAATCAGGAAATCCGCCGGCTGCAGGGGCGGATCAAGCAGCTCACCGAGGCGCGGGAGCTGGGTTATCAGGGATGGGAATTTGAGGGCGGCAAGGTCGTCGCCAACGCGGAAAACAACCGCCTGCAAATTTTCTTTGACGAGATCCCCAGCCCAGAATTGCGCCAGGAGTTGAAAAGCCGTGGTTTTCACTGGGCCCGGAGCGAGGGTGCATGGCAGCGCCAGCTCACCGATAACGCCATCTATTCCGCCAGCCGGATCAAGGCCCTCCAGCCTTCGGACGGCTCCGACCCAATGAAAATCCAGCCCAAACGCAAGCCCAAAACGGGCCCGACACGATAAAGGAGTGACTGAAACTATGGAACATAACACCAATCAGGAACGTATGCGGGAGATTGAGATTTTTGGCATCCCGGCCCTGTTCAGCCCCAACCGCGTGGCCCCCGGCGACATCTACCCCGGCCTCCACCACTACGAGCTCATGTCCAGCCCCACATTCCCAGACAGTCCCCGGCACCTCACCACGGACGCCGGGGAGAAGTTTTTGGGTACGGTGCTCTCCCCGGTGAAAATCCACCTGACGGCGGACGGTCAGCGGGAGATCGAGCCGGGCGACCTGTTCCTGGACATTGAAGCCGGGAGTTACACCCCCGCCGAGTTTGAGGAAAAGTACCTGTCCCCGGGCTATGGCCCTCAGACAGACCGCCATGGGAAACGCAGTTGACCTGATCCCATTTCTGGCCCGCGTAATGGAGGGAAACACCAGGTCCTACCGCTCTGACTTCTCCTACGATGTGGAACAGCTGACCAAAGCTGTCCAGGAGCCCAACATGGAGGAACGCGTGTTCTACTGGATGAGCCGGCCAGCCGGAACCTGGTGCGTCAAGGAACGGGAGGTATTTCTCCGCGGCACCAGCGCCCACACCATCTGGACCTACTACGCGGACCAGCCGGAGGAGATCAAAGCATACCGCGTCACCGTCATGGGTCGGGAGGATGGCCGGATCATGGGGAGCATGGTCCCGCTGGACTACCGGGAGCAGGTGCGTCGGGTGCAGAGTCAAGCCCTGCCCGCCGTCACATTGACGATCCAGTACGAAAGCGGCCATACGGTCACGCTCCCTTACCTGGAGCCGCCAAAGAAAATTGCTACGGCCTTGCCGGGACACGGCGGCATCCGCCGCATCCGCTACGCGCCGGAAAACGAGGCGGAGCTGGCCCGCGTCATTATGGAGGAACACCGCTGGCAAACTGGAAAAGTGAAAAAGCCTCCGGCCAAGCACCGCCCACATCCAGGACGTTGACGATCTCCCCCGCCGCGCACAGCGCCGCCCGTGGCGGCGCTGTCTTAGCAAGTATGTCATTTGGTAGCACAAATGACCCTTGTTAGGGGGCATGGCCCCCTAATACCCCACGAAATCGCGTCTCACGGTGAGACGTGAAACAGCGGCGGCCACCCGGCCGCCTCATCCCGAAATAAATCCCACCGTGAGACACAAAATCTGCTTGAACTGGAGGAATGAAATGCAGGAAGATTTTTCCCCCTGGGGGCAAATCCAGTATAGTGAGACCCTGATCCCCGGCATGGAACTTGTCACCACAGCCAGACATGGCGGTATTCAGGTCACGCGGGAGGCGGCGATGCTCCTATCCCCGGCGGCCAGAAAATGCGGTTTCCGGGAGGGCGGCTATCTATGGTTCGAGGAGGACTGCCAGGAACCCGTTGTCCTCCGGGAACTGATGGACAAGAAACTGTGGAGCCCGCCCAGCCATGTCAAAGACCCGGACGCATTTGAACGGGATATTGACCGCAATATCCAGCAGTACAATCCCGCCTACTGGCAGGCGCGGGAACGGGCACGGTCCAGGCCACCCAGGAAACCCGCCCGTTCTGGGCCGGGCCGGTAGTTCGCCATGCGGAGACGAAACCGCCATGTCAGCGTGTGGATGAACGAGCAGGAATACCAACACCTGAAAGCCCAGGCGAAGAAAGCCGGCCTGGGAATCGACCCCTTTATCCGCAATCTGGTGGCCGGCATCCAGCTCCGCCCCCGGCCGCCCGACGAGGTGGCCGCCCTGGTGCGGGAGCTCCACGCCATCGGCAACAACGCCAATCAAATCGCGTACTGGGCCAACGCCCAAAAGAGCGCCGCCGAGCCGGAGCTACGGCAGGCGGCGGCCCTGGTCTATGAGGCGGCCCGTCTGGTCAAGGAGCAGTTCTAAATGGCCTACGACAAAATCATCCCCCTGCGCGCCCGCCTGGATCACTGTCTGGACTATGTACTCAATGAGGCAAAGAACAGTCTGTCTTACGCCCTTGCCTATGCGGAAAATCCAGAGAAATCCCACCAGCTCGTCACCGGCGTCAACTGTCAGGCCCGCACCGCGTTTCAGGAAATGCAGGCCACCAAGCGTCGCTGGGACAAAAAGGGCGGCATCCTGGGCTACCACATCATCCACTCCTACGCCCCCGGCGAGGTGACGCCGGAGCAGGCCCACGCCGCCGGGGTGGAGTTTGCCCGCCGCCTGCTGGGGGACCGCTATGAGGCCGTGGTGTCCACCCACCTGGATCGGGAGCACTATCACTGTCACATCGTATTCAACTCCGTCTCCTTTGTGGACGGAAAGAAGTATCGGAGCGACTTTGAGAGCTACTTCGGCCAGGTGCGGGGAACCTCCAACGCCGTGAGCCGGGACTATGGCCTGTCCGTCATTCAGCCCCAGGGACAGGGAAAACACTACGCTCAATGGGACGCGGAGCACCGGGGCGGGGCCACCGTCACCGGCCTGATCCGCCAGGACATAGACGCCGCCATCCAAGAGGGCTTTATTTTTGATACCTTCCTGGCCGCCCTTCGGCGGCAGGGATATGCGGTGAAGTATGGGGCCGACGTGAAGCACACCGCCGTCCGCCCACCGGGAGCCCAGCGGTTTTTCCGCCTGGACAGCCTGGGGGACGGCTATACAGAGGCGGACATCCGGGCCAGACTGGGTGCCATCCGCTGGGGCGAGGCCCAGGAACAGCCCCAGCCGGTGCAAAGGCCCATACCCAGAAGGCAACGGCGCTATACCGTCCAGGGAGGACGCCTCCCGGAGCGCCACCCACAAAAATTACACGGTTTCCGGGCGCTCTATGTGTCCTACCTATATCTTCTGGGTATCCGCCGCCCCAGGGGGAAACGGCAATACCCCTTTCCCATCCGGGCGGAAGTGACCAAGCTCCACCGCTACCAGCGGCAGATGAAACTATTGCAGACCTACCGCATCGACACCAGCCAGCAGCTTACCATGCTGGAATCGGCATTTCAGGCCAACATCGACGCCCTGACCGAGCAGAGGAAGGAGCTCTATCAGCAAAAGCGGGCGGGGGAAGATGTGACAAGCGAGATCGAGAGTATCAATCAGGAATTACGGCGGCTCCGGGGCCAGCTGAAAACCTGCGGCCAGATCGCGGCGGATATTCCCCGCATCCGGGCCCAGGCGGAAACCTGCCACACCCAGGCCCGCCGGGAAAAGGAGGATCGGGAAAAGAACCTTGCTGCAAATCGTGAAAGCCGACCTGACCGGCATTTTGGCCCTGTTCGCTGACTACCGCCCCCAGCTTGACCCGGACAGCCTTGCGCTGGATATTCGGAAACTGGAGCGGCAGGAGGACAAGGACTATTTATTCCTGGCCCGCCGGGAAAAGAGCTATCTGTTCCCTGTGGAGGACGTCTATCTGGCGGAGAGCTACGCTAACCTCTGCTGGACGGCCTACCTGGGCTTTCCCGGCCCCCATGTGGACGCGCTGTATCTCCATGTCTCCCGCGCCGTCCACGGGCATCCCTTTGGGTGCGTTACCGTGCTGGACTACGCCGCCTCCGCCCAGGACGCGGAGCGGTTTGCCGCCCGCACCCGGCGGGAGGCCGCGCCCCATGTGCGCCGGGTGGTCAAGCACTACCGCACCCATGTTCAAATCGGCAGTACATTCGATTTTATCAAAATTTTGCGAGAAAGCAGGTGATGAATGATGGACGTCAGCGCCGAGACCGCCGATCTGGTGGTCAAGGAAAGCCTTCAGGCGACAGAGAGCGCCGCCAAACTGCTGGGGAGCGGCGTGAAGAATGTGGCCGCTCTGCTGCTTGCCATTGCCAAGGATAATTATAAGGTGGTGGGCAAGACCAATTCCAAGCGCCTGGCCCGCGACCCCGCCCCGGCGGAGGTCATCCGCATCAAAAAGGAGGATATGGGACAATTCCAGAAACTGGCGAAAGAGTTTGGCGTACTGTTCTTCTTCGCCCAGAAGAAAGGGAACGAGAGCGGCTATGTCAATGTGGTGTCTACCCAGAACTACGCCGCCCAGCTCAACGCCGTCATGGAAACCATGGGCTACTCCATCCCCCAGCAGGTTCAGGTGAAGGAGGAAGAAACGCCAAAAAAAGCGAGCACCCGCGCTCCACAAGAGAAGTCCTCGAAAGAGCGCGGGACTGGCTCGACTCCCTCTCAGACGGAGACTGCTGAACAAAAGCCCTCTGTCCGCAAGCGCCTGGAATATCTGAAATCCGTGTCGGAGCAGACACGCTCCGGGCCGGAGAAAATCAAGGAAAAAGCACGGTAAAAGGAGGAATTGATTTGAGTATCAGCGATCTAATTAAGAGCAAATCTGTCAGCGACCAAGCCCGCGTGGAATCTCTGCGGGCCGAGCGCAACAACCTGTCCGACCTACGGGACGCGGCTCTGGAGGAAATCACCACCCGGCCGGAGCTGTACCAGAAGTTTCTGGACTTGCAGGCGGACAACATCTCATGCAGCGCCGGGAATGTGGCCCTGACCATGTTCCAGATGGACGGGGCCACCAAAATTGGAACCATCAGCTTTTGGCACGAGCAGGGGCGCTATGTCCGGGAGGAATCCATGAAGGACGGGGCCAAGGTATTTGTCCCCGCCCGGAACAGCCAGCGCAGGGGCTACCTCGTGGGGGACTACTACGACGTCAGCCAGACCACCGGCAAACCGATGAAAGAGCCTGTACCCCTGGCGGAGAACACCGCCCGGATGGAATCGGCCCTGGGCGCCCTGATGAACTATTCCCCCGTGCCCATCACCGAGGGGCAGGAACTGGGCGCCCCCGCCCGCTATGATGAGCGGAATCTTTGTATCACCATCGACCCCAGCTATGGGGAGGCGGAGGTGTTCTCTGCCCTGGCTACCGAGATCGGTTACGCCAGGGGCCACGACAAGGGACGGAACATGGACTTTGATCGCCGGGACTACCAGCTGGACGCGGAGAGCATCGGCTACATGCTGTGCCGCCGGTTCGGAGTGGACTGCAAAGCGCCCCAGACCGGGGAAGTCGCCCGGCTCTATGAGGGCTACGAGCCCACCGACCGGGGCGAGGCGCTGGAGGCCCTGCGGAAAGCAGCCCGGAATATGGGGGACGGCATTGAACGGAGTATCCAGCCCCGCCAGCAGGAACGGGGCCGCCGCCATCAGGGAATCAGATAACCGGGGGCGTGCCCCCCTGGGGGGAAGATACGCCACCTGCCCCCGCCCGTCAAGGCCGCAAAATTGCTGGCGCAATTTTGCGCGAGCCGGCCAGTCTGTGGACTGGCCGGACCTTGACAGGCGGAGCCCGGCGGCGTTCTCAGTCACCAAGGGGGAGCACACCCCAAAAGCCGGCAGGAGCCGGCTTTTGCCATCGTGGGAGGTTTTTCCTCTCCCGGTGAGTTTCATTTTTATCGGAGGTTTTTTGGAGTATGAAGTACAGACGCCGAATATTCCCCGCCATGGCCGCCCTGCTGCTGGCCCTCTCCCTCTGCCCCTGCTCCGCTTTGGCCGCCGGGGACGAGGCGGCGAAAAACACGGAAACGGCCACAGCCCCCGCCCAGACAGAGCCTCCCGCACTCTACCCCGCGGAGGTTTTGGAGTACACGGCGGGAGACCTGGACGAGCCACGTATCAGCAAAACTTATGAGCTGTCCCCCACAGACGACCCGGCACTCATACCAACAGAAGATTTCGAGCGGTCCGGCCGCATTTACACCCTGCTGGACATTATCAAGGAGGACCAGACGGAGATCGATACCAAGGAGCACATTGAGGTCATCACTCTGGAGACGGACACCAACGACATGGCCGAGATCCTCCAGCTCCTGGAGCCGGAGCTGGAGATCACCACGGAGGACGGCTACACCGGCGTGCTTACCCCGGACTATCTCAGTATCCAGGTGGAGGCGTCCGGCTACGGCACGTCCTCCCGCACCGTCTCCGCCACCCGTACCTATCCCAACCTGTCCAGCGCAGACGTCTCCCTCATTCCCAAGACCACGGAGGAGGGTGGGCGCACCCTGACCCTGGCGGACGTGGACTGGCAGGAGGCGGCCACCGACTATCTGGACGGCTACGACCTGGCAATCCGCTACACCGCCACGGCCACCTACACCGGCACCGCCACCAGCAAATACGCCACCGGCTACACGGTCACGGCGGACTACAAGGGGGATGTCACCAAGACCAGCTGCGACACCGTGACCTATACCGCGATCTTCGCGTCTCACGGTGAGACGCAAAACGGGACGGAGACGGAGGCAGAGCCAGCGGGCAGCATCGACCCGCGCCTGGCCCTGATCCCCCTGGGTGTGATTGCCCTGGGCGGGGCCGGCTTTGGCGGCTGGAAGCTGGTCAAGTACCTGCGGGATAAGAAACGGGGGTATGTAAAGTAATGAAGAAAACCATCTATTCTCTGTGTGCCGCCTGCTGTCTGCTGGCGGCGCTTGCCACGCCCGCCTCAGCCCTGGACTACACCGTGGACGCGCCGGAGGCCGGACTGTTTGGCACGCCCACTTCGGACGATACCCAGTATATCACCAGGGACGAGCCGGTGAACATCGACCGGAGCAAGACGGCGGCGGTGATCCCGCCCGCCTTTGGGAGCCCCACATCCTATACCCTGAACAGCGGGACGCTGCTGACGCCCAATCTGGTGGACCAGGACTGGGCAGCCCAGGTCACAGTGTCGGGCAACGGCACGGGGGCCGTGGTCATGCCCCCCGCCCTGTCCGGCGGAGCAGTCAGCTCCGGCGGCTCGTCCTTTGCCGTCACCCAGTACACGGAGGTCACGGATGACCTCTATTATTTCGGCGGCTACCTGGGAACGCTGAAAATTCCTGCCATCGGCCTGTCCGTCAAAGTCTACCAGGGCACAGGCAGCGCCACCCTTGCCAAAGGCGCGGGGCACTTCCCGGATACCTCAATCTGGGATGGCAACTGTTGTATCGCCGGCCATAACCGGGGTGTCCGGGATGACTTTGGAGACCTCCACACCCTGGAGCTGGGGGATACCGTCACCTGGATCACCAAGCTGGGCACCCGTACCTATGAGGTAGTCAGCGTCCAGAAAGTGCTGGAGACCGATGACAGCGGCACCGCGTCCACCACAGACAACCGCATGACGCTCTACACCTGCGTCCGGGATCAGCGGGAATACCGCTGGCAGGTGCAGGCGGTTGAAGTCAAATAAATCTCACGGTGGGATTTATTTTTTCACTCTGAATTTTTGTAACAGTCTATTCTGATTGATCTTTGGCAGATGGAGGTGATGTAAAAAACAGAATACAGCGCCTCTTTCTGCCCATTTTTAAGGAGGCGCCATGAAAAAACTGCTATCCATGTTCCTGGCTTTTATCATCGCCCTGGGCCTGCTGCCCACCGGGGCTTTTGCCGCCGACAGCGTGGAGGCCGCGCTGGGCGAGGTCAACATCTATAACGGCGACTACGAGCTGGGGTATCTCTCCATCAACGGCACGGTCCGCAAGCAAATTTATACCTACTTTCTTTACGAGGCCAACGACGGGACTACCAAGGAGGCGCCGGCGTACTGTGTGAATCCAAATCAGTACGGCGTGCCCCAGACCGTGGGCCCCGGTGAGAGCATCAAATATCTGGCCGAGGAAAAGTCCAGCGATCCCAAGGTGGTGGGCATCATTTCCAATGGCTACCCCCACCGCAGCCTGGGGGAACTGGGCCTGGACAACAAGTATCAGGCATATTACGCCACCAAGATGGCCCTCTGGTGCTATCTGCTCCCCAACTGGTCCATCAATAACCTCAAGGTCGCCCCCGGCCTGACGGGGAGCGAGCTGGACATTGGCAACCGCATCCTGGCCGCTGCCAAGGACATCTACCAGCGGGGCACCACCTACAACTACATGCTGGACCCCCGCATGACCGTTACGGCGGACAAGTCCACCGCCTACCCCGTGACCATCGACGGCGAGGAGTACAAACAGCAGGTCTTTACCGTTTGGAGCGAGACCTGGGTATATGACTACGACGTGTCCGTAGCCTTTTCCGATCCCTCCCAGGTGCCGGAAGGCACGAAAATCGTGGATATGGACAACAACGAAATCACCGCCGTCACTACCGAGCCCACCGGCGACGGCTACTCAGGCCAGTTCAAAATCCTCTATCCCCTGGAGAGCGTGGCGGGCCAGACCGGGAGCGTCCAGCTCTCCCTCTCCGCGCCCGTGGCCCAATACGCGGCCATGTACGCCGTCTGCCAGGAGAAAGACCAATATGGCAATTTGCAAAATTATATCTGCGACCTGGACAACAATGTGCAGCTGGACGTGGCCGCCATCAGCAATTACGCGGACAGCCCGGAGGACGATCCCCCCGATACCGGCCTGAAAATTATCAAGCTGGAGGCGGGGACGGAGACCCCCCTGGAGGGCGCTATCTTCTCGGTGACCGGCCCGGACGGGGAGCCCATCGGCTCTTTCTCCACCAACGCCGAGGGGGAAATCCTGATCCCCCTAACCATTAGCGGCCTCTATACTGTGACGGAGGAAATCCCCAGCCGGTATCACCTGCTCCCGGAGGAGGACACCCAGCAAGTGACCGTCCGCTACGGCGAGACAGCCGAGGTCACATTCTGGAACGAGCCCTATGGTGAGCTGCGGGTGGTCAAGGTAGACGCGGACACCGGCGATGAGCTGTACGGGGCCCGCATCCAAATCAAACATATTGAGAGCGGCGCGACCTATACCGGCACCACCGACACCGGCGGCTCCTATACATTCACGGAGCTGAAGCCGGGGGCATACGAAATCGTGGAGCTCACCGCCCCGGAGGGCTGGGAGCGTGATCCCCAGACCTATACCACCACCGTTGTCACCGGGGACTGTGTGGAATACACCATCAAGAATGAGGCCCTGCCCGGCTTGAAAATCATCAAGTACGACCGGGAGAGCCATGAAACCATGTCCGGCGTCACGTTCCAAATCTGGCGGGACGGGGAACTGCTGGGGGATTACGAGACGGACGCCCTGGGAGAGATCACTCTGACCAACTGCGCGCCGGGCACCTATCTGGTCCAGGAGGTAGACACTGGGGACAGCGGCCACCTGGTGGACTCCACGCCCCAGGAAATCGAACTCTCCGCTGGGGATGGTGTCAAGCCCCTTTACTTCTTTAATGACCGCAAGCCCGGCATCTATCTGGTCAAGGTGGACAGCGCCGATCCGTCCAAGGTGATCCCTAACGCTAAGTTCAGCATTGAGGCCGTGGACGGCAGCTTTGGCCCGGCGGAGTTCACCACCGACCAAAACGGCGAAATTGACCTGTCCGAGCTGAACCCTGGGGCCTATGTAGTCACCGAGCTGGAGTGCCCTGGCTATATCATCGACCAAGCCCAGCGCATCATTCAGCTGGAGGCCAACCAGACGGCGGAGTTTGTCTTTACCAACACCATCAAACCCTCCCTCCATCTGGTCAAGCTGAGCGCGGACGGCTCCCCCCTGGCCGGCGTGACCTTCCGCATCGCCAAAATCGAGGACGGAACCCACTACCTGGATCGCACCACCAATGAACAGGGGGAAATCCTGATCTCCGACCTGGAGCCGGGCGTGTATTCGGTCAAAGAGACTTCCACCGTGGCGGACCACCTCATTGACCCGGTGGAGCATCATGTGGAGCTGTTCGCCGGAAAGACCTCCACCATCATCCTGGAGAATCAGAAACGGCCCAGCCTCACCATCCACAAGAGCGACGCCGACACCGGCGCGCCCGTGGCTGGGGCCGTGTTCACCGTCAAGGCGGCAGACGGCAGCACCATCAACGAGGTGACAACCGGGCCGGACGGCACAGCCACCCTGGAAAACCTGTTGCCCATTGTCTACGAGGTAACGGAAAAGAGCGTGCCGGAGCCCTACCTGCTGGACGCCCCCAGCCAGCTTATCACCCTATACCCCAACCGGGACTCCGATATTTTCTTTGAGAACCATAAGAAACCCACCCTCACCATCCACAAGGTAGACAGCATCACAGGCAATCCCATTGAGGGGGCCAAGTTCCAGGTGTGGTACGGCTCCAACAGCACCACTACCGGGGAACTGAACGACCTGGGGACCTATTTCACCGACGAGCGCGGCGAGATTGTGCTGGAGGGCCTGCGGGACGGCTGGTACAAGGTGACGGAGCTGGAACCTGCCCACGGTTTCATCATCAAGGAGCCCGCCACCCAGGAGGTCTACATTGAGGGCGGGGAAAGCAAATCTTTGACCTTTGAGAATGTCCCCCTCAACGCTATCGTGGTGCACAAAACGGACAGCGTCACCGGCGAGGCCCTGGCCGGGGCTACGTTCCAGCTCCGCTACCTGGGCGGCTCCTCCGGCACCGGCGGCACCGTCATCGGGCAGCGTACCACCGGCGCCAACGGCATGGCCCTCTGGACGGGCCTGGAGCCGGGGGCATACATCGTGGAGGAAATTGACCCGGCGGACGGGTACAGCATCCTCCAGAGCTCCGAGACGGTCTACCTTGCGGACAATGGGGAGCAAAGCGTCATCACCGCCCACTTTGAAAACCTCCCGGACGGCAATCTGCTAGTCCGAAAAGTGTGCTCTGTCAACCCCAGCGTGACCCTGCCTGACGCCGAGTTCAAAATCACCTACGCGGACGGCACCGTGATCGGGGACAGCAACGGCATCTATGTCACCGATGAAAATGGAGAAATCCGCATTGGCGGCCTGGAGCCGGGCAAAAGCGTCATTGTCACGGAGACACGGGCCCCGGACGGCTACGAGATCGACACCCAATCCCAGACCATCCAGATCCAGGCGGGCCGTACCGTCTCCCTTACCTTCAAAAATGAGCCCCGCGGGGCCCTGATTATCCAGAAACGGGATAGTGTGACCGGCCAGCCTTTGGCCGGCGCCCAGTTCCGCGTCACCACGGCATCCGGGTGTGAAGTGGGCCTGGATGGGGTGATTGGCGACAGCACTCTGACTCAAGCCGGGATTTTCGAGACGGACGCCAACGGCGAAATCCGCATTTCCAACCTGACCCCCGGCGCCTATGTCCTGACGGAGCTCCAGGCCCCGGAGGGGTACACCATCGACAACCCCTCCACCAATGTAGTCATCGGGGAGGGCGGAGACACCCAAACGGTGGTCATCACCAATACCCCCAAGGGCGGCCTGCTCATTAAGAAGATGGACAGCGTGACCAAGGAGCCCCTATCCGATGTGACCTTCAAGGTGACAACCGCGGACGGTGCGGTGGTAGGGACCTCCAACGGGGAGTACCGTACCGACAGCAACGGCTATATCTCCATCCCTGACCTGGAGCCGGGGACATATATCGTCCAGGAGGTGCAGGCCAAGAGCGGCTACCTGCTGGACGATACTCCCAAGACCATCACCGTGAAAGACCACCAGACCTACACCCTAGAGGTGTTCAACCAGCCCAAGGGCGGCCTTGTCATCAACAAGCTGGATTCCGTCACCCACGAGCCCCTGGAGGGGGTGGAGTTTACCATCACCGAGGCGGACGGTACGGTGGTGGACGATAACGGCGGCATGACCTCCAGCATGGGCCTCTACCGCACCGACGAAAACGGCCAGATCATCCTGGACGGTTTGGTGGGGACATTTATCATCACGGAGACCAAGACCATCGAGGGCTACACCATCCATGAGGAGACCCGCACCCAAACGGTGGTCATCAACCCCAACGACACCCAGACCATTACGGTGTATAACGACCCCATCGGCGGCGTGGAGCTGGTCAAGGTCAATTCCGCCGACAAGACCCAGCGCATCCCCAATGTGACCTTTGAAATCCGGGAGATGGACGGCGCTCTGGTGGACACCGTGACCACAGACCGAAACGGCAGGGTGTTCCTGCCTCTGGAGGACGGGGCCTACTACGCCGTGGAGATCGAGAGCGCGGAGGGCTTCAAGCTGGATGACACCCCCGTATATTTCACGGTGGAGAACGGTAAAACCACCTCCCTCCGGGTGGAAAACGAGGCCGTCAGCGGCATTCTAATCCACAAGACCTCCAGCGCCACCGGCGAGGGCATCTATGGCGTGACGTTCCTGCTTTACGACAGCACCAATACCCCCATCGGGCAGTACACTTCGGACAACGAGGGATATGTATGGATCGAGGATTTGCCCGCCGGCCGCTACTATCTGCGGGAGCTGGAGAATGAGGGCTATGTCCTGGACACAGAGAAAAAGACCGTCTATGTGAAGTCCGGGGAGACCACCGAGATCGAATGGCAGAATACTCCCATCCTGGGACAAATCCAGATCATCAAGAAATCCGCCAACGACAACCCCATCAACGGCCTGTCTGCCGGGACTCTCCTGGAGGGAGCTACGTTTGAAATCTACGACAAGGCCGGGAACGTGGTAGACACCATCCGCTCTGACAGCCGGGGCCGGGCCGTGTCCAAGCTGCTCCCCCTGGGCCGCTATACCGTCCGGGAGACCGTATCGCCGGATTATTACGCTATCAACCCCGCCGTGATGAACGCCTACCTGGAGTATGAGGGGCAGATCGTCACCTTTGAGGTGGAGAACGACAGCGTTTCCACCGGCGTCAATATCAAAAAGACCGGCCCCACCCAGGTTGTCTCCGGCCAGCCCATCCAGTACACCCTCACCGGCATTGGCAATACTTCCACTGTTCCCCTTACCTCGTACTACTGGAGGGACGCGCTGCCTGCCCAGGTGACTTTGACCCGGATCGTCACCGGCACCTACAACCAGCAGCTCGCCTACAAGATCGTCTATAAGACCAATCTCTCCGGCGACACATATCTAACCCTGGCCGACAACCTCTCCACCACACAGAACTATGTGCTGGACGCCTCACCCACCGCCCTAGGCCTTGCCGCCAACGAAAAGGTGACGGAGTTCATGGTGGTGTTCGGCCAGGTCAAGGCGGGCTTTGCCCAGGTGGAGACGCCCTATGTCCATGGAACCGTCGCCCAGGGACTTGCCAACAATTCCAGTTTCGTCAATGTAGCCGACGTGGGCGGGCTCTACAACGGCCAGTGGATCATGGGGGTGTCCCGCTGGGTGACTTCCGTGTATGCCAAGCCGGAGCCCCTGCCCCGGACGGGTTATTAAATCTCACCGTGAGACGCATTTCGACAGCAGGTGAGACCGGCCAATGAAACCACGACCTCACACCAGCGGCGTTCTCCCCTGGGTGCTGCTGGCCGTCCCCGTCCTCTATCTGGCGGCGCTCCTGGCCTCCGGTTATGAGGACGGCATGACGGTGTTTGACCTCATGGGGCGTTTCAGCACTCTGCTGGAACGCCCCTTTGCCATCCGCTGGACGCCTCATACCCCCAAATTTCTGCTGGGGGCCCTGGTGCTCTATGCCTTTTCCGTGGTGCTGTTCCAATCCACCCGGCAGAACCGGCGGCCCGGTGAGGAACACGGCTCCGCCCGCTGGGGCGACGCCAAGCAGCTTTGCCGCAAATACCAGGACAAAAACCCGGAGAACAACGTCATCCTCACCCAGCATATCCGCATGAGCCTGAACAGCCGGAAACACCAGCGGAACCTCTTGCAGATCGTGGTGGGCGGCAGCGGCTCCGGCAAGACCCGGTATGTGGTCAAGCCCAACGTCTACCTCGCCAACGCCTCCTATGTCTGCACCGATCCTAAAGGAGAACTGGCCCGGAACACCATCCCCCTGCTACTCCGCAAGGGATATGTGGTCAAAGTGTTTGACCTGGTGGATCTGGAACGCTCCGATTGCTACAACCCATTCCGCTATATCCGCAGCGACGCCGACGTGCTGAAGCTCATCAGCAACTTTATCCGCAACACCACCCCCAAGAACGCCCACTCCAACGACCCGTTTTGGGAGAAAAGTGAGACAGCCCTGGACTGCGCCCTCATGCTGTACCTGCTCCATGAGGCGCCCCCGGAGGAGCAGACCATGGAAATGATGCTCACCATGCTGGAGTACGGCGCGGCCAAGGAGGGGGACGGGGACTACCAATCCCCCCTGGACCTACTGTTCGAGGGGTTGGCCGAGGAGGACCCCAACCACATCGCCCTGCGGCAGTACCGGGTATTCAAACAGGCCCCCAGCGAGACGGCCATGAGCATCCTTATTACCGCCTCCGTCCGCCTGGCCCCGTTCACTTTGCCAGAGGTCCAGCGGATCACCGCAACGGACAACATGGAGCTGGAGAAGCTGGGGGAACGCAAGCAGGCCATCTTCTGCATCATCCCGGACAGCAACGACGTCTCGCTCAATTTCCTGGTGGGGATGCTCTACACCCAGGCATTTCAAGAGCTTTACTATCAGGCGGACAAGGTGCATGGCGGAAGTCTGCCCGTCCCTGTCCGGCTCATGTTCGACGAGTTCGCAAATGTCGCCCTGCCAGATGGATACGTCCGGCTCCAGGCCACTATGCGCTCCCGGAATGTGATGGCAACTATCATTCTGCAAAATATCTCCCAGCTCAAAGAGCTTTTCAAGGATTCCTGGGAGGGCATCATCGGGAACGCGGACGCCTTCATCTACCTGGGCGGCAACGAACAGAGCACCCACAAGTATGTGTCCGAGCTGCTGGGTAAGGAGACCATCGAGACGCGCACCTCCAGCCAGAGCAGGGGGCGCAACGGCTCCTACTCCCAAAATTTCCAGCAGGCGGGCCGGGAGCTAATGACGCCGGACGAGGTGCGGATGCTGGACAACCGCTACGCCCTTGTCCTGGTGCGTGGCGAGGCCCCGGTCATCGACGAGAAATATGACCTCATGCGCCACCCCAACATCAAACTGACCGGGGACGGCGGGGCCGCCCCCTACGTCCACGCCAGCCGCTGCCTTTACAGCGCCGACGACCTGGACTTCACCTTTACATCTTTAGACGATGTGGAGATCATCGACGAATTGTAAGGAGGAATTTGGAACATGAAAAGACCCGTATTTGACCAGAAACGGGGGCGGAGCGCCATGCGCCTGTGGACGGCGCTGGTGATCGCCCTCTCCATGCTCACCGTCCCGGCCCTGGCCGCCCCCAGCGGAAGCGGCGGCGGGAGCGACCCGCTGACCATCGTAAACAACCTCAGCGACTTTATCTTCTCCATCATCCGGGCCCTGGGCATCATCATCCTGGGCTGGGGTGTGGTGCAGGTGGGTATGTCTATCCAGTCACACGACGCCAGCCAGCGCACCCAGGGCTTTCTGTGTCTGTTCGGCGGACTGATGATCGCCTTTGCCAAGGAGATTTTGACCGCCATCGGTGTGGTATGACGGAGCGGAAATACAACCGCATCCTCTGGTGTGACTTGACGCCCAACGGGTGGAGCGTATGCTTTGAGACGCCCAACGGGGCTCTGTTCAACCGGCTCTACGTCGGGTACAGCAAGACCGAGGCCATGCGGAGGGCAAGGACAGAGCGGCCCCGGGATGACGCTATTGTGAACCGGCCACCGCCTCGCCCCCGCCGGCACAAGCGATAACGAAAAGAGGGGGATTTGTGTCTCACCATGAGACGCAAATCCCCTTTTGGGCCCCCGCTCAAAACCCAGCGAAGCGGTTTTGAGTGGGAGAGGAGGAGCAAAGAAATGAAGCGCAGTTTTCGCTGTCAAGCGGAAACGGAGCGGAATGGATTTCGCTCCGACGAGGAGGTGATTTTCTATCAGTGACAACTGGATCGTGGGACTACTGGAAAACGCCTTGTCCGGCTGGAACAGCAAGCTGGCCGAGATATGGGCCCTGCTCACTCAGACCCCAGAGACGTTCAAGGGCGGGGATATATGGCGCGTCATCACCGGCGTCAACAATGCCCTGGTGGGCGTCGGCTACGGCCTGTTAGTGCTGTTCTTTGCCATCGGCATCTTTCAGAGCGCCGCCAGTTTCCGGGACTTCCAGCGCCCGGAGTTTGCCCTGCGCCATTTTATCCGCTTTATCATCGCAAAGGTAGCCGTGGGGAGCTGCATGGAGCTGATGACCGCCATTTTCAATATCTGCGGCGGGATCATCAATACCGTCATGGGCGGCATGGGTTCCTCCATCTCCACCGCAACCACCCTGCCCACGGAGATCGTGACCGCCATCGAGAGCCTGGGCCTGCTGGAGAGTATTCCCCTGTGGCTGGTGTCTTTCCTGGGTTCTCTGGTCATCACGGTTTTGTCTTTCGTCCTGCTTTTGACTGTCTATGGGCGGTTTTTCCGTATGTACCTGTTCACCGCCCTGGCACCCCTGCCCCTGGCCTCCTTTGCCGGAGAAGGCACGTCCGCCAGCGGCAAGCAGTTTATCAAATCCTATATCGGTGTGTGCATGGAGGGGGCGGTGGTGGTGCTGGCCTGCATTATCTACTCCGCGTTTCTCTCCAGCAGCACCCCGGCGACGGACGCCACCCTGGACGCCGCCACCATGGTCTGGCAGTATGTCGGCCAGATGGTATTCAATATGCTGATCCTCACCGGCCTGGTGCGCGGCTCTGACCGCATTATCAAGGAGATGTTCAGCTTATAAATGCAGGAGGGGACGGGCCCGCAGGCCCGCCCCCTCTGTGTTTCCTGCTCAATCATCATAGTGGATGGGAATGTACTGCCCATCCTCCGTGATCTCGTACATGGGCCGGGCGGTAGCCAGCAGATAGCCCCGCGCCGCCCGTTCCTCCTGACGCCAGCGGATGATCCTCAGCGCCCACCGCAGGACGGCGTACAAAATCAGCGCCGCCAGAATGAGCAGGTATTTGGTGTGCTCCACCTCTACCCAGGCCGGCGCCACCGTCTTGACGATCATCACATACAGCACCGCCGGGAGCAGGTGGATCTTCGCCAGGAGCATCCCGGCCAGACCCACCACGAACAGGGCGCACCAGAATTGCGCCAGCAGGATCAGCAGCTCCAACATACAAAAGCCCTCCTTGTCAAGTGTTTTTCTGGAAATTCCTCAACTTTTCCTACCAATATTATCCCGCGTTTCAAAAACCTTGTCAAATTTTCGCAAGAATATGAGGTGATTTTTTATCGAGATCAAAATTCCCAAGGAAGTCCGCAAGCACAAGGAGACCATCTTTTTCGGCCTGACCGCTCGGCAGTTTTTTTGCGCTGTGATCGCCGTGGGAGCGGCCGCCGGCATTTACCTGGGCCTGGGGCCGGTCATCGGAAAAGAGACGGCCAGCTGGGTGTGCATCCTGGCCGCCGCCCCGGTCGCCCTGGCCGGCTTTTTCCACTACAACGGCCTGACCCTGGAGCAGTTCTTGTGGGCGGTGGTCAAGTCGGAGCTTTTATTTGCCGGGGGCCGGCCCTTTGCCTCCGAAAACTTCTACTACAACCTCCTGCGGCGGAAAGGGGGCCAGGACTTTGATTAAATCCCTCCTGGCCGCCAATAAGAGCGAGCGCGACAGCTTTTTCATTCCCCGGAGCGTTCAGCAGTCCATCCCCATCCGGCGGATGTATGGGGACGGAATTTGGCAGGTAGGCCGGAAACACAGCCGGACGTGGCGCTTTGCCGACGTCAACTACGCCGCCGCCTCCGAGGACGAGCAGCGCGCCATCTTTCTCTCCTACGGCGGCGTCCTGAACTCCCTGCCCACCGACGCCGCCGCGAAAATCACCATCATCAACCGCCACCTGGATCCGGTGGACTTCCGCCGCAATATCCTGATGAAAGAAAAGGGGGACGGCCTGGACAGATACCGCCGGGAGGCCAACCAGATTTTGACCCAACGGGCGGCGGAGAGCAACAATCTGGTCCAGGAGAAGTACATCACCCTCTCTATCGCCCAGCGGAAAATTGAGGAGACGCGCTCCTACTTCCGCCGGGTGGATGGCAATCTGTCCAAGAGCTTTGGCCGCCTGGACTCCGGGGCGCGGGCCCTCTCCAACCATGACCGGCTCCGCATCCTCCATGACTTCTTCCGCCCCGGAGAGGAAGCGTACTTCACCTTTGACCAGAGCGCCTGCATCCGGCGGGGCATGGACTTCCGGGACCTGATCTGCCCAGATGGAATTTCGTTCAAATCCGGCCACTTCGAGATGGGGGACAAGGTGGGCCGCGTCCTATTCCTGAAAGACTACGCCAGCTACATCAAGGACAGCATGATCTCCGACCTGTCTGACTTCTCCCGGAGCCTCATGCTGTCCATCGACATTCTGCCCATCCCCACCGACGAGGCAGTACGGGACGTGCAGAATCAAATCCTGGGCATCGAGACGGACATCACCAGATGGCAGCAGCGGCAGAACGACAAGAACAACTTCACCGCCTCCGTGCCCTACGAGCTGGAGCAGCTCCGGGGAGAGACCAAGGAGTTTCTGGCCGACCTCACCGAACGCGATCAGCGCATGATTTTTGCCGTGGTCACTCTGGTCCACATCGCGGACAGCATGGAGCAGCTGGACGCCGACACGGAAACCCTTATGTCCATCGGACGGGAGCACCTGTGCCAGTTCTCTATCCTGCGCTACCAGCAGGAGGACGGCCTGAACACCGTCCTGCCCTATGGCCTGCGCCGGGTAAAGGCCCTGCGTACCCTCACCACCGAGAGCGCCGCCGTCCTCATGCCATTCCGGGTGCAGGAAATTCAGGACCCCGGCGGCCTGTCCTACGGAGTCAACGCCATTTCCAAGAACCTGCTGATCTGCGACCGCAAGCGGCTCATTTCCCCCCACGCCTTTTATCTGGGCGTGTCTGGCTCCGGCAAATCCGTCGCCATGAAGTCCACCATTGAAAATGTGGCTATGGCGACGGATGATGACATTATCATCATCGACGCCGAGCGAGAGTACGACGACCTGGCCCGCGCCCTACTGGGTACTGTCATCGAGATTTCCCCCCACAGCCCCCACCACATCAACCCTCTGGAGCTGGGAGACGGCTACGAGGACGGGGAGAGCCCCATCGCCGTCAAGTCCGAGTTAATCACCACCATTCTGGAACAGCAGATGGGGGCGGGCCGGGTGACGGGCAGCCACAAATCTATCATCGACCGCTGTACCGCCAATGTCTACCACAGCTACTTCCACAGCCACGGGAAAGCCCCCGCGCCCCTGCTCACCGACTGGCGGAATGAGGTGCTCAAACAGGTGGACCCGGAGGCGCGGGAGATCGCCCTGGCCGCCGAGCTGATTACCGAGGGCAGCCTGAACGTCTTTGCCCACCCTGGGAATGTGGACATGAACAACCGGCTCACCGTCATTGACCTGTACGAGATGGGGGAGCAGCTCCGGCCCACCGCCCTGGTGGTCACGCTGGAGGCCATCCAAAACCGGGTGATGGAGAACCGCAAAAAGGGCAAGTATACCTGGGTGTTTATTGACGAGGCATATTTGTTTTTCAAGTTCTACTACTCCGGGGAATTTCTCTACCGGGCCTGGAAACGGTTCCGCAAATACGCCGGCATTATGACCGCCGCTACCCAGAATGTGGAGGAGTGCCTGCGCTCTGAGACGGCCCGCCTCATGCTGGCAAACTCCGAATTTCTCCTGCTATTCAACCAGGCCGCCACCGACCGGGCGGAGCTGGCCAAGCTCCTCCACATCTCCGACACCCAGCTGGGCTACATCACCAACGCCGAGCCCGGACACGGCCTGCTCCGTATCGGCGGCTCCCTGGTGCCTTTCTCCAACACCATTCCCAGGGACACCGAGCTCTACCGGCTCCTGTCCACCACGCCGGGGGAAAAGTAAAAATGCCGTCGAAAAATAAATCTCACCGTGAGACGCAAATGGAGGGCCCCTTGACCCTGGGGAGCCTCTTTGACGGCATCGGCGTGTTTCCACTGGCCGCCAGCCGACACGGGATCATCCCTTGCTGGGCCAGTGAGATCGAGAAAGCTCCCATCTCCATCACCAAGCGCCACTTCCCCCGCATGGAACACCTGGGGGACATTACCAAGCTGGACGGCGGGGCCATCCCCGCCGTCCACATCATCACCTTTGGCTCACCCTGCCAGAACCTCTCCAGAATAGGAGATCGAACCGGCCTGGCAGGGGCCAAGTCCAGCCTGTTCTATCAGGCCATCCGAATTATCCGAGAAATGAGGGATGCCACTGGAGATCAGTTTCCAATTATCGCTGTTTGGGAGAACGTTGCCGGAGCGATGCTATCAAATGACCGGCTGGATTTTCTTGCCGTCCTCCAGTCTTTCCGGCCGGACGCCGAAATTCCAATGCCTGCCTCTGGACGATGGGGATACGCCGGAATGGTGGGAGGGGGACGCCCCGATCTGGCATGGAGGATCATGGACGCCCAATACTGGGCAAGCCCCCGCCTGGCACGGCGGCAGCGCATCTTCCTCGTGGCGGATTTTGGAGGGCAGCGTGCTGGAGAAATACTGTTTAAGCCCCGCCCAATGCTCCCGCTTTCTGCGCCTGGCACAGCGGGCGGGCTGTCCGCCCCCCAGGGAGATCGAGGCCCTTTTCTTGAAACAGGGGGGCGTGTACCCGTCGTCCGCCCCTTTCAGCTATTCCGTATGCGCGGGGCCGCCAAAAATCAGGAGCACATCCGCTTCCGGGACAGCTTTGGATTCCCAACTGACCCTTTTTCCACCCTTTTAGCCAGTGAAGTGGCCCCCTTTGCCTTCTGGTATGAGGATGATCCCCTGGGCGGCTGCATCCGCTTTCCCACAGAGCGGGAATGTGAGCGGATGATGGGGCTCCCGGAGGGGTGGACGCAGTACGGGGCGGATGGAGAACCCATCCGCCCCGTACACCGATACCGGGCCCTGGGCAACGCCATCGCCCTGCCCTGCGCCGACTACATTATGGCCGGGATCGCGGAGGCGCTGAACCATGTCGAAAAATAAATCTCGCCGTGAGACGCGAATCGGAGGTGTGACCCATGCCAAAACCACGGGAACGGGACCCCAGCGATAAAATCAAGACTAAAGGCAAAAGCAACGGACGGCCTGCGCGGGACGTCCGCCGCCAGATGACCGCCAAGCTCCGCAAGGAGCTGGTGGAACAGAAACGGGCCGGGCAGGAGCCTGCGGCCGACGTCCAGGCGGCGGATCAGGTGGAGCAGACCGGCGCGGCGGCCTTTGACAAGGTGAGTCGGGAGGCGGAACGCCTTATTGACCGGGCCATCCACCCGGATCACCGCCCCAAGGAGCGGACGGAGGCCGTCAAGGGGGATGGAGGCCGCCCCCAGGAACGCCGGCCCACTGGCAGCTCCGGCCAGGCCGGGCACAACGTAGGCCAAAGGCAGGGCGGCGCGGCTCCTGGGCAGAACGCCGCCCGCCCGTCCGGGGCAAAGACCGGGACGGTGGAGACCGGCCCAGTTTCCAGTTCCATCCCCGGAGAAACAGACACGCCGCCGCCCACACCCCAGGAGCGGATGAAACAGCAGGCGGCAAAGGAGTTGGAGCGCGCCAGACATACCGGGGATTTCCCCCAGGGGCGCGAAGCGCCCCCGGCCTCACCTTACTACGGCGGCCGCCCGCCGGAGGCAGTTTCTCCTAAAAATCACTTCCCTCCCGCAAATCAATCCATCTATCCATCAAATCCATCCTCCAACCGCCCATCCATCAAGGAGCGCCCCCGGCGCTCCGCCGCCCCTAGGGAGAAGCCCCCCGGCGGGGTCTTTACCCCCAAGACCCGCCAGAGGGTGGAACAGGCGGCGCGGAAAGGGGCCGCCGCCGGGAAAGCCACACTCCAGGAAACGGGAAAGCCCGCCGCGAAACGGATCGCGGAGCGCGCCCGCCGCAGGGCCCAGTCCGCTGCCCAAAAGAGCATGGCACAGCGGGCAAAACAGGCCGCCAAGACCGCCGCTGGCCTCTCCAGGAAGGCAGCGGTGGGTGTGACCAAGGCGGTGGCCGCCATGGTCAGCGCTCTGGTGTCCCTGGTGGGCGGCGCGGTGCTGGTGCTGGCCCTGGCGGTGGTGCTGCTGATCGGCGCCCTGCTCGCCTCCCCCTTCGGCATCCTCTTTGCCAACGAACCGTCTAGGGATGCCGTACCCCTCAGCGCCGCCGTCGCCCAGATCAATGTGGAGCTGGCGGACAAACTGACCGACCTCCAGGACGGAAACGGATATGACCGGGTGGATGTTCAGGGCCAGCCCCCGGACTGGAGCGAGGTGGCCGCCGTCTTTGCCGCCAAGACCGCCAGAGCCGAGGACGGGATCGACGTGGCCGCCCTCACCCCGGACAAGGTGGAGCTTTTGAAGAATGTCTTTTGGGATATGTGTGCCATATCTTCCACGGTGGAGACCATAGAACATCCGGCCAGCGGAGACAGGGACGCCTGGACGGAGAAAGTGCTGGTC
Source organism: Flavonifractor sp. An112 (assembly GCF_002161085.1). GTDB lineage: Bacteria > Bacillota > Clostridia > Oscillospirales > Oscillospiraceae > Flavonifractor > Flavonifractor avicola. The sequence continues at coordinate 25,680 of NZ_NFLU01000021.1, forward strand.
ATCACCATCACCCCCAAAACCGCGGAGGAAATGCGGACGGCCTACGCTTTCACGGAATTTCAGAACCAGTCCCTCACCGACCTGCTGGCCGAGGGCGATTCCTTGGTCGCTCTGCTGGGTGACCTGGCTATCACCCAGGCCGACGCTGTGGAACTGCTGCGGGATCTCCCCGCCGGCCTGGATCCGGAGCGCCGGGCCGTGGTGGAGACCGCCTGCAAGCTGGTGGGGAAAGTCAATTATTTTTGGGGCGGAAAATCCCTGACCATCGGCTGGAATGACGCCTGGGGCACGCTCCGCCAGGTGACGGCGGCGGGCAGCTCCACCACCGGCACCTACCGCCCCTACGGGATGGACTGCTCCGGCCTGGTGGACTGGGTATTTTACAATGTGTCCGGCGGCGAGTACATCATCGGCCACAGCGGAGGGGCCCACGCCCAGCATACCTATTGCGACCCCATCTTCTGGGACGAGGCCCTGCCCGGCGACCTGGTGTTTTACCCGGAGGACTCCCATGTGGGCATTGTGGGCGGCCGGGGCGAGAGCGGCGACCTGCTCATTATTCACTGTGCCTTCAGCGCCAACAATGTGGTCATCACTGGGCTGGAGGGATTTACCTCCATCGGGCGGCCCCACTACTATGGGAACTAAAAAATAAATCTCACGGTGAGACGCGAATCCTGTCGGAATCCAGTCTCACCGTGAGTTCTTTTTTGCCGTTCAGAGGCGCGAAAGCTGCGCTTTTCTCCAGGCGGCAGGTTATTCCGTTAAAATAGATGTATCTTACTTTGCAGGAGGGATGTATCATGCACGAGCATATATTGACGCAGACGCAGCTGTCCGCCTTTGCGGCTCAGCTCCGCCGGGAGGAGAAGTCGGCGGGAACCGCAGAGAAGTACCTGCGGGACGCGGAACGGTTTGCCCGCTGGCTGGAGGGCCGCTCCGTGACGTCGGAGCTCGCCGCCGCCTGGCGGGAGCACCTGACCGCCCAGGGGTACGCCCCGGTGACGGTGAACTCCATGCTCTCCGCCGTGAACCACCTGTTTCGGTTCCTGGGGTGGGAGGAGTGCCGGGTGAAATTCCTGAAAATCCAGAGGCGCACATTTCGGGAGGAGGGCCGGGAGCTCACCCGGCCGGAGTACGACCGCCTGTTGGCGGCGGCCCGGAGGCGGGGGGAGAACCGGCTGGCCCTGCTGATGGAGGCCATCTGCTCCACCGGAGTGCGGGTGAGCGAGGTGAGATATCTCACCGTGGAGGCCGCCAGAGCGGGCCGGGCGGAGGTGCGGCTGAAGGGCAAGATCCGCACCATCCTCCTGCCTGGGAAGCTGTGCCGAAAGCTGTTAAAGTACGCCAAAACGCAAAAAACCGTCTCCGGCGAGATCTTTCTCACCAGAAACGGAACGGGCCTGGGCCGCCGGCAGATTTGGGCGGAGATGAAGCGCCTGTGCAAAGAGGCGGGGGTGGCCCCCACCAAGGTGTTCCCCCACAATTTGCGGCACCTATTCGCCACCACCTTTTACAGAGTGTGCAAGGATATTGTGCGTCTGGCCGACGTGCTGGGCCACAGCTCCATCGACACCACGCGCATCTATCTCATGACCACCGGTGCGGAACACACTAGGCTGCTGGACCGGTTAGGACTGGTATCTTAGTCTGAATCATCATTTTGACCTGTCGAAAGGGTATGCGTGCGCCCGAGAGAGACCGACGGGCCATGAAAACAGAATAAAGCTCCAAAGAAACGGGATAATGGACATGAAAAGAGCAGGCCGCAAAATTTTCCTCTTTTTCGGTCTGGATTTGTGTGCCCTGAGCCCCGAAATGTCTTGTTTTTCCAGGGATGATATGATATGCTAAATTCGTTATGATGTAGTCGAAGGGCGTGTGTTTTCCTCAACTATAGGTCAAAATGATGATTTTGAAAAATGGAAAGAGGGTGAGAGCGTATGAAGGCGCATACACATCAGGATGCCAGAACCTGGAACCCTCTGGAGACAGACCAGGCGCATCAGAGCGCGGTTTCCTGGCAGACAGAGGGACAGCCCAGTCTGGTGATGACCCGAGAGCAGATCACGGAATACATATCTGCTTTGCCGGAGCGGGGATGCGTTCCGGGCTCGGTTAAAAAGTACAAGCACGATCTGCTGAGATTTTATCAGTTCCTGCCAGAGGGAAAACAGATTACCGAAAGTACCTTAAAGGACTGGCGCGCCGATCTTCTGGAGCAGGGCTATGCCCCCCGCACGGTCAACGCGTCTGTCTCCGTTGCAAACAGCTTCCTGTCGTGGCTGGGGCGGAGAGAGCTTCAACTGACCGGCCAGCTGGAGGTGGACGACGTGCAGCCGGAGCTCACCCGCAACGAGTACCTGCGCCTGCTGTCTGCCGCCCGGCATCTGGGCAAGGAGCGGACCTATCTGCTGGTCAAGACCTTCACTGTCCTGGGCCTGAACGTACAGGAGCTGCCCTGCCTGACGGTGGAGGCGATACGGGAGGGCCGGATTCCGGCCCAACCCGGAAGGGCACAGTGCCCGGCGGTGATCCCATCCTGTCTGCAGAAGGAGCTGTTGGACTACGCCCGGCAGGAGCGCACCACCTCCGGCCCCATCTTCGTGACCCGGACGGGAAAGCCTATCAACCGCACCGCAGTCACGGCCTGCGTCCAAAATCTGGCCCCGACCGCCCGGGTGGCGCCGGAGAAGTGCAACCCCCGCTGTCTGCGGAAGCTGTACCTGTCCACGGTGGCCCAGCTGGAGGCCAGCGTGAGAATCCTGCTGGAGCAGAGCCACGAGCGCCTGCTGGAGCAGGAGCAGCTGCTGGTGGGGTGGAATGTGTAGGGAAACCAAGCCGGCAGAAATACCCCCAGCGCAGACTTACTTGATTTAGATAAAGTTCGCCTGCAGCGGCGACACCGGTACATCAACTTCGTGGGTACCTGGAAAATCGAAGAGGAGAGCGAATGAGATGAAAAAGCGAATGTTGGCCGGCCTGATGGCGGCCTGTATCTTATGGACTACGCTGCCGGTCTCTGCCTTCCAGGAGGATGGCCCGGCGGAACCGGCGGCCTCGGCAGTGGCCGACGGGGACACCCGTTACGGTTATAAAAATGTTTTGGGTAAAGATGCCACCTCCACTCAAAACGCCGGGCGGATGTGGGTGGACCACACCGTTTCGACGGCAGATCCACTGACCTTTGATGGGGTTGGTAGTGAACAAATTACACGAGAAGACGGCGAGGACTTCCTGGTCACTTATTCCGCCCTGTCTAGCACCTCGGAGGTGTCGATCCTGCCTGACACCACCCCTTCGGACACGATCTTCGTGCTGGATTTCTCCATGACGATGAATCGGGATATGAACGGAGAGTATGTAACAGATAAGGAGTTTAGTACGACCCGTACCAAGGCCATGCTGGACGCCATGGACGAGACCATTACAACCCTGAAACAGGCCAATGCAGACAATCGGGTGGGGATCGTCACCTTTTGTGGATTAAGCGATGTGCTCCTGCCATTGACAAGACTAGGCGATATCACAGCGGTTGATGAAGATGAGGCAAATGCCGAGATCCCTGTTACAGGTTATCAGGGGGACAAACCAGTAATCTACAAAACGGAGAATCGCTTTTTCTCTGTCAGTAAATCGATACCTGGTGCAAATAATAGAAACTGGGTGCGGTGCAATATTGAGGGTGGCGAGGTCAATATGCTCAGCGACTGGACCAGTATGCAGGCTGGGCTTTACGAGGCCCTGAAGATGTTTCGAGAAGGTTGGCAGGATGGCACTGGGCAAAATTTGAAAAGCCGGCGGGCCAACGTGATCGTGATCACGGACGGCGATTCCAACACCTTGGCAAAGCAAATTGAGAATACGCCGTGGTACAAGAATATGACGACGAATGAGGGCGAATACAATCAGGCAAATGGCGGAAATCTTGCCTTTGCCACTCTTTTGACCGCGGCCTATCTAAAATATGAAGCTGAGCAGAGATATGAAAGCTGCTCCATGTACACCGTGGGCCTGTCTACTACAGAGCTCATGCAGTTGCTTTTGAACCCGTCGAAATACATGGAAGAGCACCCAAATGATACTGTAACGTTAACAAAGAACTTGTGGAGCATATATCAAACAGGGAGCTCTTCCCCTGTCATCAGCGGCATCACTTTCGAGGCCGCTAAAGATGCCAATGGTAGCATCGTCCCTAAGAGCTACGATTATGTCGATGCGTTCTTTGACACCAGCAACGCAGACGAGCTGGCGGACGCCTTCCGAACCATCACCAAGGAAATCATCCTTGCCGAAGCGCAGCCGCCTACCGATGTTCCGGAGGGCGGTGACCCTACAAAGAGCGGCTACGTCACCTATACTGCCCCTCTGGGGGAGTATATGGAAGTGAAGGACGTCAAGTGTATCATTTTCCAAAACCAAGTTTTTAAAGAGAAGAGTACGAGTACATCAGGAAATTGCACTACATATGTGTTTACAGGAGAAGTAGACAGCCCCGTCTATGGTGAAAAATCCCTGTCAGACATTGTAATTCAGGTGGAGCAGGAGGACGGCCCCCACCAGACCGTGACCATCAAGATCCCTGCCAGCGTCATGCCGATGCGCAGCAATACGATCCGGCTGAATTCGGAGAACGAAATTGCGATCCACGAGACAAAGGACGATGCCCCCATGCGCATCGTCTACTCCGTGGGGTTGATGGACGAGGTGGACCGGGAGACCCTGGCCGGCGTCAGCCCGGAATATATTGCGGCAAATACAGCCGATGATGGAACCGTCCTGTTTTACTGCAATGCTTACGACAAACAGGAAATCAGCGGAGGGAAGACCGCCGGAAACGTCACCGCAGAGTTCACCGCTGGGGATACCAACCCCTTTTACTATGCGCCTGCGGGAACGGTGCTGTATACCGATCAAAAAGGCACAGTGGCCACGGAGTATCAAGAAAAAACAGCTTACTACGTCAAGCAGGATTATTACTGTAAAGATGAGAACGGGGTTTCCATCTGTGTACCCGGCTGGCTGGGGCGCAACGATTTGGAGAAGGCCGATACGAAAGTTAAAACGTTGGAAGATGGAAGCCAACAGCTCGTCCTCAGCCGCAGTATCCTGAAAAAGGTTAGCATGAAGGATGCCCGCACTGAGAAAACCGACGAAACGAATCCCAGCAAAACGGCGGATTACTCCTACTATGCGACGGAAAAAGCGGGGAATCTCGGCGAATTTCTTGCCTACCTGGGCAACAACGGCCGCCTGGGGCTGGAAAACCCGCTGGGAGAGCTGACCATCTCCAAAACCGTGCAAGCGGCAGAGGGGGAAGAACTGCCTGAAAACGCAAAAGATACTGAGTTTACGCTAGAGCTGAAAGATGCTCGTGATGACGATGTTCCATTGACCGGAACATTTTTCTGTGAGGTGTACAACAGCGAAGGTCATAATCCCACAAGCGATACAGTGACCTTTGACCAATCTGGAACCGCGTACCTTACAATCAAGAGCGGGCAGGTGATTCGCCTGTTCTTGCCGAAGGGGATCAACATAAAGGTCAGCGAAACGCCGACGAATGGGTATACGGTCTCTTATAAGGACGATAACACAGCTGCGGCAGATGACAAAGGAGAAAATTTTGCAGCGGACACAAACGCGGCGGACATTCAGGTGATTAACACCTTCACGAAAGAGGACGACCCGGAGCCGGGGCCAGATCCCAAACCGGAAACGGGGAGCCTGACGGTTTCCAAAACGGTGGCCGGTAACAACGGAGATACCACAAAGGAGTTCCATTTCACGGTAACGCTGGGTGACACTTTCATCTCCGACACCTACGGTGACATGACCTTTGAAAATGGTGTTGCCTCCTTTGCACTGAAACATGGGGAAAGCAAGACCGCTTCCGGCCTGCCGGTGGATATAACCTATACGGTTGTCGAGCAGGAAGCCGATCAGGA
>NZ_NFLU01000022.1 GCF_002161085.1 Flavonifractor sp. An112
GCTGCTGGGGGGGAAGAACTCGTTGACGGGGAACTTCACATGGCGGAAGATCTCGCAGGGGTCCTCCTCGCCGCCGCCGCAGGCGCACTCCTTCTCGGGCATACAGTAGTCGTACACCGGCATAAGCAGCTGGGAATCCCGCTCCAGCCGGATGATGGAGAACTGGCCCAGGGTGACATAAATCCGCTTGCCCTGGCTGCCGCAGCACAGCTCGCTGTTGAAGCAGCCACAGATACAGGGGGGCACGTCGGACAGCTCGCAGTCACAGGGGTGGCACTCGCACACATCTACCAGCTTCATGTTGAGGACGATGGGGTCCACCACCTCCACCACGGCGGTAGGCAGGTTGCTCTGGCGGAGCATCTGCTCATCCAGACCCTCCAGCGAGGTCTGAGAGGAGAAGATCTTGGCGGTGCCTTCGCTGCCGAACAGGATCACCCGCTTGTCAAAGACGCACAGGCCGCTGACCTCCACAGGCCGGGCAGCGCCCACAAAGGCGTCGGCGGTGACCCGGTAGAAGTAGCGCACGTCAACGGTGTAGAAGCCCCGGTTGAATCCAACCGGCTCCACATCGATGTACACATAGAGCAGCTCGGCCTTGCCGGCCTTGATGCTGACGGCGCGCTCAATGGCCGCCTGGGAACTCTGGGTGGGATAGAAACGCAGATCTTCGATACAATCCTTATCCTTGCAGGAATCGTAGATCTTTTTCGTGTGTATGCATACGGCCTCCCGGATGCAGGCCGCATCCTGGACCGGACCGGGCATCATCTTGTCGGGCATTGCAATACCTCCTAGCAGATATTGGAGGGATAGTTCCCTTCCGCTCCATTCTATGTTTGCCCGGCCGGTTGGTGCGGAGCAAAAGTCCCGCCGTTTACATACGGCGGGACTGTACTTTATTTTTTCCTGCGCAGAAGGTCGGTGAGGATCAGGACGGTACAGCAGGTCAGGAGTACCACCCCAATAAGGATGGCGCAGTTGCAGAAAAACTCCTCCGGCATAACCAGGATGATCTGGTCGGTGGCGGAATCGAAGATCCAGTTGTCCTTGCCGGGGAAGAAAATAGCGTGGAAGATCACAAAGGCCCGGTTAAAATCCAGAGCAGCCAGTCCGGCCAGTATCAGCACCAGCCCACCGGCGGTTACGCCGGCCCAAAAGCCGGGTCCGTGCCCCAGCAGCGGTTTGTAGACCCATTGTTTTCCAAGCCGGAGAATCAAAAGGAGCAGGCAGGCGGCGGCGCTGATGCCCAGTACCCAGAAGTCTAGCAGGAACAGCTCCCGTACATCGGCAAAATGACTGTAGCCGGATTGGGACCAGGCCAGCTGACCGGTGCCGAAGGGCTTGCCAAAAACGCAGAAATCCAGTACCTCATCATAGGCCTCACGGATGGTTTCCTCCGACCAGCCGGTACGTTCAGGCAGATCCAGCATATCGATCTGGATGTAGTAGAACGGACGGAACAGAATGGGGACCGCGATGGAAAAACTGAGAATCAGCAGGGCCAGCAGCAGAGCGGCCAGAGCGGTAACTGCTTTGGGCAGCCGCATGGGATCACTTCCTTTTGACAGACAGAGAGATCAAAACCTGGGAGGGCAGATAGAACAGCCACATCCCCACACGGGCAAACTCCACCAGGGGACCGCTTGCCGCCGGGAACCAGGCGGACAGATTTTGCAGACCCACGCAGAGATCGCACCCTAAAAAGAGAAACAGCCCCAGGGAAAAGCCCCGGAAGGGGATACCCAGACTGAGACTTTCCAGGGCATTACAGATAAGTTGAGAGAAGTAGAAAAGGGAAAGGGCAGTTAAGCCGTCCAGCGCTCCCAGCCGCCAGGCTGTTATCAGGGCGGCGACGACCAGCAAGCCCCGCAGGGCTAGCCGCAGAGGCAGCTTTTCCGGTCGCAGTTTGGCGATGCGGGTCAAATAGAGCAGCTGCACGACGCAGAAGCAGGCTACCCCTATCAGATACCAACGGTCCAGTACCAGCAGGAACAGGTCGGCCAGCAGGGTAAAGCCCAGGGCTGTTTTCATCAGCAGGCTGTCCCGGCCCTCTCCGTTCCCGAGGACAAAACAAAAGCACAGCAGGATGGAGAGATACTTCAAGGAAATGTCCCATCCACTGCCCGGCAGGAACAGGTCCAGACTGAGGAAGGCCAGATAGAGGCAGCCCTCCAGAAGCGGAAACCACAGTATACGCTTCATTTCTTAAAGCGCTCCAGCAGCTTTTGTTCCCAGCGGTCGCCATATTTCATACAGATCAGGAAGATGGCCAGGCCCGCAGCTCCCAGCAGAGCCATGGCCCAATAGGGGATGGCCAGCACTGAGCCGCCCACCAGACAGGACACCATCAGGCCCCAGGGCCGGGCCACCAGTACCAGAACGCAGAAACGTTTCAGGGGGATATCGGTGAGACCGGCCAGGATGCACAGCAGATCGTCGGGGAAGAAGGGGAAGAGAAAGGCCAGAAAGAGGAATACATCCCGCTTGCGGCGGATGATGTCCAGATATTTTTCCGATACCTTCTGGCTGACCAAGCGGTCCACAAACCGCTGCCCCAGCACTCGGGCCAGCCAGAATACCAGAACAGAGCCCACAACAACAGCGGCCCAAGTGAGCAGGAAAGCGGGCCAGGTGCCAAAGAGCAGGGCGCCGGCCAGAGCGGTAATATTGCTGGGGATGGGAGCCACTACCACACCCAGCAGCTGGATCACAAAATAGAACAGATGAGAAAAAGGTGCAAAACGGGCGATATAGGCCCGCATGGCGTCCAGCGAGCCCAGCGAGGAGAAAAAGCCGGTTTTCCAGAGTAGCAGTCCGCTGCCGCCCAGCAGGAGGATGGCCAGCAGCAGGGCCGGAAGCCATTTTTGGGAATTCTTCAAAGCGCGTCGCCTCGTCTTTCTGTGTTCTGTTCTATAGGCTACCATATGTTACGGCAGACTGTCATTAAAATTTCTTAAATTTTCCCGCAAAACGCAAAAATCCACACCCGAAGGTGTGGTTCTTGTCCGTTGGTGGAAAGGACTTATCGCTCGCTGGAGACAATCTGCTCATTGCTGCCAAAAATCAGCTCATCCACATCATTGTACATAATATTGCTTCACCTCCCGGCCTGTTGTTTGATCTGTGCTCAGTATACGCGCAAGTCTGGTAAAGAACAAGAGGAGGGAGGTAAAGCTTTAATCAAGTTTGGGGATGGATTTGGTCAAAAGCTCCGGAGAGGGGGGCCTCTCCGGAGCCCAAAACCGTTACATCCGCTTTTTCCGCAGCAGGAAGGTGATGGCAAACCACAGGGCCAGGTACAGGGTGATGGAGGCGCCTGCGGAGGAGCTGAGCTCATAGGAGGTCATGAGTCCAGCGATCCCGGCCACCACCGCAGCCAGAATGGAGATCAGATGGAACTGGCGCATATTGCGGGCCAGATTGCGGGCGGCGGCGGCAGGCAGGACCAGCAGAGAGTTGATGACCAGCAGGCCCACCCAGGTCATGGACACGGTGACCACCACGGCAATGGCCATGGAGAAGATGGCCTCCTGCCAGAACACCTTGACGCCCCGGCTGTCGGCCAGGGTGGGGTGGATGGAGGAGAGCATCAGGCCGTTGAAGGAGCACAGCCACAGTACCACCACGACCAGCAGGATGACCGCCAGCAGGGCAATCTTTCCCGGTTCCACACTGAGGATATCACCAATGAGCAGACTGTTGAACTTAGTAAAGCTACCGCTGTCAAAGGTGGCGATAAAGATGCCGAGAGCCACGGCGGTGGAGGAGAACACACCAATCACCGTATCGCTGGCCATGTTGGACTTGCGCTGAACGTAGGTAAAGAGCAGGGCAAAGGCGGCGGCCAGCAGAATGGCGGCCCACATGGGGTCGGCCATACCGCACAGAGTACCGATGGCAATGCCGGTAAAGGCGGAGTGGCCCAGAGCGTCAGAGAAGAAGCTCATTCGGTTGGTGACCACCATGGTGGACAGCAGGCCGAACAGGGGAGAGATCACCAGCACCGCCAGCAGGGCATTTTTCATGAAGTACATAGTGCCGGGGGCTGCCCACTCGAAGGGGAGCAGCTCCACCAGGGAATACCACAGTTCCATCAGTTGCGTCCCCCTTTCCCTAGGGCAAGATGAAAGACCTCCTGAAATTCGGGAGAGGACAGAACCTCGTCGGGCGGTCCCACTTTGAGCACCTGGCTTTTCAGTAGGATCACCTTGTCGGCGTACTGGTCCAGAGTGGCAAAGTCGTGGGTGGACAGCAGAATGGACAGGTCAAACCGGGTACGGATCTCGTCCAGCATATCCAGCAGCTGCTTCTCGCCGTCCACGTCCACACCGGAGAGTGGCTCGTCCAGGATCAGGATATGGGGCAGGGGCTCCAGCGCCAGAGCCAGCAGTACCCGCTGAAGCTCACCGCCGGACAGGGCGCCCATCCGCCGGTCCAGCAGCCCTTCGCCGTGGACCCGTGCCAGACACTGGGATACCCGCTCCCGCAGCTTTTTGGGGGAGGGCAGGAATACCGGCCACTTGGAGATGGCGGCGGAGAAGAAATCAAATACGCTCACCGGGTCCCCACGGTCGAAGCTGGGGGACTGGGGCACATAGCCGATGAGGGGCCGGGTCTTGTCGCCTCCCGCCCGCTGAAACTCAATGACTCCGGTGTGGGGGACTTGGCCCAGAATGGTGCGGAACAGGGAACTCTTACCTGCTCCGTTAGGGCCGATGAGGGCCACGATCTCCCCGCAGTGGAGGTGGAAAGATACGTCGTGGAGGACCTCTTCATTGCCGAAATTGACCCCCAGGTCGGCCACCTTCAGGCAGCAGGAGCCGGCGCAGCCGGGGCCGGAAGTTCCGTGTTTGTGTACGCTCATCCAAACGCCTCCACAATGGTATCAATGTTCTTCTGCATGGCATCCAAATAGGGCTGGATGCCCGTGCCTTTGCCGCTCATGATCATATCCAGCTGATAGACCTGACAGCCCACCTCCCGGGCGATGGTGTCGGCGGAGGCGGTAGAACCATTGACCTCGGTAAAGATGGGCATGGTCCCCAGGTCGTATTTCTGGGCAAGCTTGATGGCGTCCACGATCTCGGCCAGCTCCTGAGCGGAGGCGGTAGAACCTTCCTCTTCTTCAATGGCCTTAAAGATGGTCAGGCCCATGGCGTTGGCAAAGTATTGGAAGCCGTCGTGGAAGGTGACAATGGAGCGGCCCTTGTAGGGCGCCAGCGCCTCCCGCCAGCTGAGGTCCGCCTCCGTCAGCGCGGTCTGGGCGGCGCTCTCGTTCTGAGTGTAAAGGTCGCCATTGGCGCTGTCCAGCTCGGTCAGAGACTGGGAGATCTGACTCAACATGAGACTGGCATAGGTGGCGTCCATCCAGATATGGGGATCGTATTCGGCGTCGTGGTCATGGCCCTCATGGCCCTGGGCAGGCAGCAGATCCATCCCCTCTGAGCAGTCGATGACCTGAGCGGAGGAGGTGGACAGGGCGTCGTCCATAAAATTTTCCAGTCCGGCGCCGTTCATGACGATGACGTCGGCCCCCTCAATGGCCTTCATGTCGGCCACGGTGAGGGTGTAGTCGTGGAGGCAGGAGGTCTGCTGGTTTACCAGCAGGCTCACTTCTACACCCTCCGCGCCCTCCGTCACTGCGGTGGTGAAGAGGTAGACCGGGTAGGTGGTGGCCACGATATGGAGGATGTTTTCATCCTGGGGCTGGGAGGCGGCGGGCTGTCCGCAGGCGGAGAGCAGCAGGCCAAAAGCGCACAGGGGCGCAAGCAGTTTTTTCATGTGGTTCCCCTTACAGTTGAGTAGTTTTATCATAACATCTTATTATATCGCTTTTTTCTGCCGGTGTAAAATAAAATCTTTATGGACGATTTCAAAAAAGAAACATAACAGCGTTAAAATTACTCTGTTAAGTTAATGCCGGGTGTGATATGATGGAAGTAACAGGCACCGGCGGTTTTTGAGGAACTTGTCGGAGTACATCCAAAGGAAAAGGAGTCCACAGGATGGATTATTACGCGTTTTATACCGGACAGTGCTTTGACGCATACCGCTATCTGGGGGCCCATCGGTCGGGAGAGGAGTGGGTGTTCCGCACCTTTGCACCCTCCGCTGCGGGGGTGGTGCTCCTTCATGGAGGCCGGGAGCTGCCCATGGAGCGAATCCACGACGGCAATTTTTATGAGGTGCGGGCGGAGGGCGTCCAGCCGGGGGACTGTTATCAGTACCGCATCTACCGCCGGGATGGGGGTTATACCGACCACTGCGACCCCTACGGTTACGGCATGGAGCTGCGGCCGGACCATTGCTCGGTGGTGCGGGATCTGGGGGCGTATACCTTTGAGGACGGGGCCTGGATGGCGGGACGGACCGACCGTCGGGAGGACCCGCTGAATATCTACGAGCTTCACCTGGGCTCCTGGCGGCGGAAACCGGACGGGAGCTGGTACCGCTATGACGAATTAGCCCAGCCTCTCATCGACTATGTGAGGGAGTGCGGCTATAACTATGTGGAGTTCCTTCCTCTCAGCGAGCATCCCTGCGATGAGAGCTGGGGCTACCAGATCACCGGCTTTTACGCCCCCACCAGCCGGTATGGTACCGCCAGAGAGCTGATGATGCTCATTGATCGGCTCCACCAGGCCGGGATCGGGGTCATTTTGGACTTTGTACCCGCCCATTTCGCGGTGGACGACTACGGCCTGGCCAAGTACGATGGTACCGCCCTCTATGAGTACCCCCACCGGGATGTGGAGGTCAGCGAGTGGGGGAGCCACAATTTCATGCACTCCCGGGGGGAGGTGCGCTCCTTCCTCCAGTCCTGCGCCCGGTACTGGCTGGAGGAGTTCCACTTTGACGGCCTGCGGATGGACGCCATCAGCCGGATTCTATACTGGCAGGGGGATGAGGCCCGTGGAGTAAACGGGGACGGCGTAGCCTTCCTGCGTACCATGAACCAGGGGCTGAAGCGCCTGTGTCCCGGCTGCATTCTGGCGGCGGAGGACTCCACCAACTTCCCCAAGGTCACCGCTCCGGCGGAGCAGGGGGGACTGGGCTTCGACTACAAGTGGGACATGGGGTGGATGCATGACACCTTGTCCTATTTCCAGACGCCGCCCGATCAACGGCCTGCCCGGCGCCACCAGCTTACTTTTTCCATGCACTATTTTCCCCAGGAGCGCTACCTGCTCCCCCTGTCCCACGACGAGGTGGTCCACGGCAAGGCCACCATTTTGCAGAAGATGTATGGTGATTATGACGGCAAGTTCCCCCAGGCCAGGGCGCTATACCTTTATATGATGGTCCATCCGGGAAAGAAGCTTAACTTCATGGGCAACGAGATCGGCCATTTCCGGGAGTGGGACGAAAAGCGGGAGCAGGACTGGCTGCTGCGGGACTTTCCCATTCACGACGCCTTCTACCACTACATGGCCAAACTGAACCACATCTATCTGGACTACCCCGCCCTGTCCCGGTGGGACTATCGGCCTGAGGGCTTTGCCTGGCTGGACTGCGGCCGGGAGGACCCCTGTGTTTTTGCCATCCAGCGTCAGGGAGACGGGGAGCGGCTGGTTGCCCTCTTTAACTTGAGTGACCAGGCCCGGCAGTACCAACTGCCCGCTACGGCAGGAGTAAAGCTGCTTCTCCATACCGATTGGCAGCGCTTCGGCGGTTCTACGCCGGAGGAAGAACAGCTGAAGCCTACCGGCGGTGTGCTGACGGTATGCCTGCCGCCCTATTCCGGACAGCTATATTGCATGGAATCATACAAATATTCGTAAATAAATGAATATTATACACAATACCCAAAATAATACCCAAGGAGCAAGGGAAAAATACGCATATTTATGCGATATAACACTTGCAATTTTATTTAGGCTGTGGTACACTGTGTCCAACATAAACAAACGGAGGTTTTTACCATGGCTGACATCAAGAAAGTGGTACTCGCCTATTCCGGCGGTCTGGATACATCCATCATCATCCCCTGGCTGAAGGAGAACTACGGTAATCCCGAGATCATCGCCGTGGCCGGCGACGTGGGCCAGAACGACGAGCTGGAGGGCCTGGAGGAGAAGGCCATCAAGACCGGCGCTTCCAAGCTGTACGTGATGGACCTGGTGGACGAGATGGTGGACGACGTCATCATCCCCTCCATGCAGATGGGCGCCAAGTACGAGGACTATCTGCTGGGCACCGCCTTTGCCCGGCCCGTCATCGCCAAGGGCCTGGTGGACATTGCCAAGAAGGAAGGGGCCGACGCCATCGCCCACGGCTGCACCGGCAAGGGTAACGACCAGATCCGCTTCGAGCTGGCCATCAAGCGTTTCGCTCCTGAGATGAAGATCATCGCCCCCTGGCGTGAGTGGGACATCAAGAGCCGGAACGAGGAGATCGACTACGCCGAGGCCCACAACGTGCCTCTGAAGATCAGCCGGGAGACCAGCTACTCCAAGGATAAGAACCTGTGGCACCTGTCCCACGAGGGCCTGGATCTGGAGGATCCCGCCAGCGAGCCTCAGTACGACAAGCCCGGCTTCCTGGAGATGGGCGTGTCCCCCGTGAAGGCCCCCGACGCCCCCACCTATGTGACCATCGACTTTGAGAAGGGCTGGCCTGTGGCCGTGGACGGCGAGAAGATGAAGGCCTCCGACATCATCCGCAAGCTGAACAAGCTGGGCGGCGAGAACGGCATCGGCCTGCTAGACATCGTGGAGAACCGGATGACCGGCATGAAGGACCGCGGCGTGTACGAAACCCCCGGCGGCGCCATCCTGTACCGGGCCCACGAGGTGCTGGAGATGATCACCATCGACAAGGACACTGCCCACATGAAGAGCAAGCTGGCGGTGGACTTCGCCGATCTGGTATACAACGGCAAGTGGTTCACCCCCCTGCGGGAGGCCCTGTCCGCCTTTGCTACCGAGACCCAGAAGCACGTTACCGGCCAGGTGAAGCTGAAGCTGTACAAGGGCAACATCATCACCTCCGGCGTTACCTCTCCCGAGACCCTCTACTCTGAGGACATCGTTACCTTCCAGGAGAGCGACTACAACCAGAACGACGCCACCGGCTTCATCAACCTGTGGGGCCTGCCGGACACCGTGCTGGCGCTCCGGGATCAGGGCAAGCTGAACAAGTAAGATAGCAGATAGCAGATAGGAGATAGGAGATAGACCGCCGGTCTATAAAACTCTTATCTCCTATCTCCTATCTTCACACTCCTAACTTAGTAAAAGTAAAAAGGTGGTTAACTTACCATGAAACTTTGGGCTGGACGGTTCCAGAAAGAGACCGACACACTGGTCAACGACTTCAACTCTTCCATCACCTTCGACGCCCGGATGTACAAAGAGGATATCGCCGGCTCCATCGCCCACGCCACCATGCTGGGCAAGCAGGGCATCATTGAGGAGCACGAGGCGGAAAAGATCATCGAGGGTCTGAAGGTCATCCTGGCGGACATCGACGCCGGACAGGTGGAGTTTTCCCTGGAGAACGAAGATATCCACATGAACATCGAGACCATGCTTACCCAGCGCATCGGGGACACCGGCAAGCGGCTGCACACCGGCCGGTCCCGCAACGACCAGGTGGCGGTGGATTTCCGGCTGTATGTCAAGCAGGAGATCCCCAAGATCATCAACATGGTGCTGGACCTGGAGCAGGTGCTCATCAAGAAGGCGGAGGCCAACCTGGAGACCGTCATGCCGGGCTACACCCATATGCAGCGGGCCCAGCCCACCACCTTCGCCCACTACATGATGGCCTATGCCAATATGCTCCGCCGGGATGTGACCCGGCTGGAGGACTGCCTGGAGCGGATGGACGAGTGCCCCCTGGGGGCGGGCGCCCTGGCCACCTCCACCTATCCGGTGGACCGGTTCCAGACCGCCGCCGCCCTGGGCTTCCAGAAGCCCACCGACAACTCCATGGATTCCGTGTCCGACCGTGACTTCGCCATTGAGTTTTTGTCTGCCTGTTCCATTCTGATGATGCACCTGTCCCGGTTCTCCGAGGAGATCATCCTGTGGTGCTCCTGGGAGTTCAAGTATGTGGAGCTGGACGACGCCTACTCCACCGGCTCCTCCATCATGCCCCAGAAGAAGAACCCCGACGTGGCCGAGCTGGTCCGGGGCAAGACCGGCCGGGTGTACGGCTCCCTCATCACCCTGCTCACCGTCATGAAGGGCCTGCCCCTGGCTTACAACAAGGATATGCAGGAGGATAAGGAGCCGGTGTTCGACGCCATCGACACCGTGGAGATGTGTCTGCCCGTCTTTACCGCCATGCTGGACACCCTCACCGTCCTGCCCAAGAACATGAGAAACGCGGCCTCCGGCGGCTTCATCAACGCCACCGACTGCGCCGACTATCTGACCAAGAAGGGAATGCCCTTCCGTGAGGCCTACATGATCGTGGGCCGGCTGGTCAACCTGTGCATCAAGGCCGGCGAGACCCTGGACACCCTGCCGCTCAAAGACTTCCGCTCCATCTCCAACCTGTTTGACGCCGACGTGTATCAGGCCCTGGAGCTCAAGACCTGCGTCAATGGCCGCAAGGTCTACGGCGGCCCCGCCAAGGAGGCTGTGGAGCAGCAGATCGCCAACATCAAGGCCTTTGTGGAGGAGAGAACCCATGAGTAAGCCCAAGGTATTTATCGACGGCCAGGAGGGTACCACCGGTCTCCAGATCCATCAGCGGCTGGCAGACCGGGATGACATCGAACTGCTGGTGATCGATGCTGACAAGCGAAAAAACTTGACAGAAAGAAAGCGCCTGATCAATGAGGCGGACCTGGTTTTCCTCTGCCTGCCTGACGCCGCGGCAGTGGAGGCGGTGGGTCTCATTGAGAACTCCCACACCCGGGTTATCGATGCATCCACCGCTCACCGCACAGCTCCCGGCTGGGTATATGGATTCCCGGAATTGTACAAAAATCCCCGGGAAATCATCGGAAATGCCCGATTCGTGGCCAATCCGGGTTGCCATGCCACCGGCTTCCTGGCTTCGGCAGCTCCACTGGTCTCCATGCGTATCCTGCCCAAGGACTACCCTATGACCTGCTTTTCCCTCACCGGATACTCCGGCGGCGGCAAGAGGATGATCGCCCAGTATGAGGAGAGGGAGAAAGGGGAAGAACTTTACAGTCCAAGAGTGTATGGAACCACCCTTCGGCACAAGCATCTGCCCGAAATGCAGAAGATCTCCGGCCTGGATACCCCGCCGGTGTTTACCCCTGTAGTGGACGATTACTACAAGGGCATGGCCACTACCATCTTCCTCCACAACCGCTACCTGGTGGGCCAGCCCACCGCCAAGGAGCTGAGCCTGATCCTGATGGCCTACTATGCCGGCCAGCCCCTGGTGACGGTGGCCCCCTATTCTGAGGAGCCGGCCTATCTGGCGGCCAATACCCTGGCGGGCACCGACAAGCTGGAGCTCACCGTCAGCGGCCACGAGGGACAGTCCATCGTTACAGCACGGTTCGACAACCTGGGCAAGGGCGCTTCAGGCGCGGCAGTGCAGAACATGAACCTGATGCTGGGCTTCGATATGACAGCCGGCCTGGCGCTGTGAGAAACGCAACGGCGGGGGCAAGCCCTCGCCCTCCTGTAGGGGCCGATGCCCACATCGGCCCGCGATTCCAATTTGAGGAGTGAACGATATGAAACAGATCCCCGGCGGCGTGACCGCCCCCAAGGGTTTTACCGCGTCCGGTGTCCACTGCGGCGTGAAGAAGGGCAAGGGGGACGGCAATCAGCCCCCCATGAGCAAGATGCCTGAGGTGCTGGAGGGCAAGAAGGACCTGGCCCTCATCGTGTCTGAGCAGCCCTGTGTGGCAGCTGCTGTGTACACCATGAACCGGGTGAAGGCCGCTCCCCTCTATGTCACCATGGACCACCTGGAGAACGGCGAGGCCCAGGCTATCGTGGCTAACTCCGGCAACGCCAACGCCTGCGCTCCCAACAGCCACGAGCACGCCGAAACCATGTGCCAGCTGGCCGCCCAGGCCACCGGCCTGAAGGCCTCCGACTTTGTGGTGGCTTCCACCGGCGTCATCGGTCAGGAGCTGAACATCGATGCCATTGCCAAGGGAATGCCCGCTGCCGCCGCTGCCCTGTCCAAGGACGGCTCCGACGCCGCGGCCAACGCCATTATGACCACCGACACCGTGAAGAAGGAGCTGTCTGTCACCTGCTCCATCGGCGGCAAGACGGTGACCATCGGCGCCATCGCCAAGGGCTCCGGCATGATCCACCCCAACATGGGCACCATGCTGTGTTTTGTCACCACCGACTGCGCCATCACCCATGAGATGCTCACCGACGCCCTTCACGAGATCGTCCCCCGCACCTTCAACCGGGTGACGGTGGACGGGGACACCTCCACCAACGATATGTGCGTGGTGCTGGCCAACGGCATGGCGGGCAACGAGCTGGTGGAATGGAAGGACGATAACTATACCGTCTTTTATAAGACCCTCTACTATGTGTTTGAGCAGCTGGCCCGGAGCATCGCCGCCGACGGCGAGGGTGCCAGCAAGCTGATCACCTGCACCGTGGCCAATGCCCGCAGCGAGGAGAGCGCCGAGCGCCTGAGCAAGGCGGTGGTGGGCTCCTCCCTGGTGAAGGCCGCCATGTTCGGCTCCGACGCCAACTGGGGCCGGGTGCTGTGCGCCATGGGCTACTCCAAGGCCCCCTTCCGCCCTGAGTTTGTGGACGTGAAATTCTCCTCAGCCGTGGGGGAGATCCTGGTGTGTGAGAAGGGCGCCGGGGTGGACTTCGACGAGGAGGCCGCCAAGAGCATCCTGTCCCAGGACGAGGTGGTGATCCATGTGGACCTCCACGAGGGGGAGCATGAGGCCACCTGCTGGGGCTGCGATCTGACCTACGACTACGTCAAGATCAACGGCGACTATCGCACCTGATCAAAGGCAATATGGAGGCGATTCCCATGTCATTCAGCGAGGTGGACCGGGCCAAGGTACTGGCCGAGGCCCTGCCCTACATTCAGAAATACTACGGCAAGACCGTGGTGGTGAAATACGGCGGCAACGCCATGATTTCCGACGAGCTGCGCCAGGCCGTCATTTCCGACATCATCCTGCTCCACCTGGTGGGCATCCGAGTGGTGGTAGTCCACGGCGGCGGTCCGGAGATCACCGAGATGCTGAACAAGATCGGCAAAGAGTCCAAGTTTGTGGACGGCCTGCGCTACACCGATGAGGAGACCATGGAAGTGGTCCAGCAGGTGCTGTGCGGCAAGGTGAACAAGAACCTGGTGGCCACCCTGAACCGGATGGGCGGCAAGGCTGTGGGCCTGTGCGGCATGGACGCCGGGATGTTCCAGGCCAAAAAGCTGGACGAGAAATACGGCCTGGTGGGTGAGATCACCGCCGTGGAGCCCCAGATGGTGGAGGACGCCCTGAAGGACGGCTATATCCCGGTGGTGTCCACCGTGGCTCAGGGCATTGACGGCGAGAACTCCTATAACATCAACGCCGACACCGCCGCAGCCAAGCTGGCCACCGCCCTGAAGGCGGAGAAGCTGATCCTGCTCACCGATGTGCGGGGCCTGATGATGGACCCCAAAAACGACAACACCCTGCTGCCGGTGGTGCGGCTGTCCCAGGTCCCCGGCCTGGTGCAGGACGGCGTCATCAAAGGCGGCATGATCCCCAAGGTGGAGTGCTGCGTGGAGGCGGTGCGCTCCGGCGTGGAGAACGCTGTCATTTTGGATGGCCGCATCCCCCACTCCATCCTCATTGAGCTGCTGTCCGATGAGGGCATCGGCACCATGCTGATGTGAGGTGATAGTATGGACCATAAAGAATTGGTGGAACTGGACCACCAGTATATGATGCAGACCTACGGCCGATTTGACGTGGATATCGACCACGGCCAGGGGGCTACCCTGTACGACCTGGCGGGGAAGGAGTACATCGACTTCTCCTCCGGTATCGGCGTCAACTCCATTGGTTACGCCAATCCCAAGTGGGTGGAGGCCATCACCAACCAGGCCATGAAGCTGGGTCATATCTCCAATCTGTTTTACTCCCAGCCCTACGCCAAGCTGGCCCAGCAGCTGTGTGAGCGCTCCGGAATGGCGGCCGCCTTCTTTGGCAACTCGGGCGCCGAGGCCAACGAGGGCATGATCAAGCTGGCCCGGAAATATTCTTTTGACAAGTACGGCAAGGGACGGGGCACCATCATCACCCTGAAGAACTCCTTCCACGGCCGTACCATCACCACCCTGACCGCCACCGGCCAGGATGTATTCCACCAGTATTTCTTCCCCTTCAACGACGGCTTCCGGTATGCCCTGGCGGGTGATATGGATTCCCTCCAGGAGGTGGCGGGCCACGACGTGTGCGCCGTCATGCTGGAGCTGGTACAGGGCGAAGGCGGCGTGCTCCCCATGGACCCGGAGTATGTCCACGACCTGGCTGTGCTGTGCGCCGAGCGGGACTGGCTGCTGCTGGTGGATGAGGTGCAGACCGGCGTGGGCCGCACCGGCACCCTGTTTGCCTTCCAGCAGTACGGCATCATTCCCGACGCGGTGTCCTTCGCCAAGGGCATCGCCGGCGGCCTGCCTATGGGCGGCTTCCTGACCAACGAGCGCTGCCGGGATGTGCTGGGTCCCGGCACCCATGCCTCCACCTTCGGCGGCAACCCCATCTGTGCCGCCGCCGCTCAGGTGGTGCTGGATACCCTGGACGAGGACGCTCTGGCCCAGGTGAAGGAGAAGGGCCACTACATCCGCACCCGTATCGAGCATATGGGCCTGTCCAGCCTGGGAGAGACCCGTGGCCTGGGCATGATGATTGGCGTGGAGGTGAAGGGGGAGGAGAGCAACAAGGTGCTGGCCGCCCGGCTGATCCGCAACGGCCTGCTGGTGCTTACCGCCGGCTCCGCCCTGCGGCTGCTGCCCCCGCTGACCATCTCCATGGCGGAGATCGACAAGGGCCTTGCCATTATGAAGGAGACCCTGCTGTAAGCAAACCGAAACAATGAGGTGAATACGATGAAAAAAGACCTGCTCAAGCTGCTGGACCTGACCAAGGCCGATATCGTGAAGATTCTGGATACTGCCGACCAGATGAAATACAACCAGAAGCATGGCCTGACCCACCACTATCTGGAGGGCAAGACCCTGGCCATGATCTTTGAGAAGAACTCCACCCGTACCCGTGTGTCCTTTGAGACCGGTATGTTCCAGCTGGGCGGCCACGCCCTCTTCCTCTCCGGCAAGGAGAGCCAGATTGGCCGGGGCGAGCCCATCGAGGACACCGCCCGGGTGCTCAGCCGCTACTGCGACGGCATCATGATCCGCACCTTCGGCCAGGCCGAGGTGGAGACTCTGGCCAAGTATTCCTCTATCCCCGTGATCAACGGCCTCACCGACTTCGCCCACCCCTGCCAGGTGCTGGCCGACCTGATGACCATCCGTGAGCACAAGTCCCGGCTGGAGGGCCTGAAGCTGTGCTACATCGGCGACGGCAACAACATGGCCAACTCCCTCATTGTGGGCGGCCTGAAGGTGGGCATGGAGGTGTCCGTGGCCTGCCCCGAGGGCTATGATCCCGATCCCCAGGTGCTGGAATTTGCCCAGAACTGCGGCGGCAAGTTCACCCTATGCCGGGACCCCAAGGAGGCGGCTGCCGGAGCCGACGCCCTGTTCACCGACGTGTGGGCATCCATGGGCCAGGAGGGCGAGGCCCAGAAGCGCCGGGCTGTCTTTGAGGGCATCTACCAGATCAATGACGAGCTGATGGCAGTGGCCAATCCCGGCTGCATGGTGCAGCACTGCCTGCCCGCCCACCGGGGGGAGGAGATCACCGCTGAGGTCTTTGAGGCCCACGCCGGTGAGATCTTTGACGAGGCGGAGAACCGCCTCCACGCCCAGAAGGCGGTCATGTACCTGCTGATGAACCCTGAAAACTGATTCAAATTGCTGTTGACGGCCCTGCCGTGGTGTTGTTTCGCCACGGCAGGGCCATTCCGCACCAAACGGTATGGATTTTTCTTGACGGGGACCCAGTTCGGTGTTATAGTATTCTGGTAGTCTAAATGTACGGCCTGAACTCACATTTTTGTAGTCATCGTCGCTTCTTCAGACGATGTCCGAAAATGTGAGTTTTCTTGTCATTTAGCGCGAAATTTTTTGCAGGAGGTACCATTATTATGTATCACGGTACTGTCAAGTGGTTCAACGAGACCAAGGGCTTCGGCTTCATCTCCAACGACGAGGGCGGCGACGACGTGTTCGTGCACTTCTCCGCCATCGTGTGCGACGGCTTCAAGACCCTTCAGGAGGGTCAGAAGGTGACCTACGACGTGGAGCCCGATCCCAAGAACGCTGACAAGCTGCGCGCTGTCAACGTGGTGGCCGCTTGATCGTAAGGATATAAAGCCACACAAAGCAGACCGACAGAACCTGTCGGTCTGCTTTTTTCATTTCCGTTGACAAGCCGGGGAAAGAATGGTACATTTTATAAGATGAAACAGCGGAAATGAACTGAAACGCCGGTTTGCCAAGGATGGCTGAGCCGGCGCGTTTTCGTTGCTAAGCGGAAGGATGAAGGAGTGAAGGTCCATGAAAACGGATATCGAGATCGCTCAGGCCTGTGAAATGAAGCACATCCGGGACATCGCCGCCCTGGCCGGGGTGGACGAGGAGTACCTGGAGTACTACGGCAAGTACAAGGCCAAGATCGACCTGAAGCTGCTGTCTGATCGGGAAGGCAGGCCCGACGGCAAGCTGGTGCTGGTCACCGCTATCAACCCTACCCCCGCGGGCGAGGGCAAAACCACCACCACTGTGGGTCTGGCCGACGGTATGCGGCGGCTGGGCAAGAACACCGTGGTGGCCCTGCGGGAGCCCTCCCTGGGTCCTGTGTTTGGCGTCAAGGGCGGCGCTGCCGGCGGCGGTTATGCCCAGGTGGTGCCCATGGAGGATATCAACCTCCACTTTACCGGCGATTTCCATGCCATCGGCGCGGCCAATAACCTGCTGGCCGCCATGCTGGACAACCACATTCAGCAGGGCAACGCCCTGGACATCGACGTGAAGCACATCACCTGGAAGCGGTGCGTGGACATGAACGACCGCCAGCTGCGCAACGTCATCGACGGCCTGGGGGGCCGGATGCAGGGCGTGCCCCGGGAGGACGGCTTTGACATCACCGTAGCCAGCGAGATCATGGCGGTGCTCTGCCTGTCCAACGGTCTCATGGACCTGAAGGCCCGGCTGGGCCGGATGGTGGTGGCCTATACCCGCTCCGGCGCGCCCGTCACCGCCCACGATCTGAAGGCCGAGGGGGCCATGGCCGCCCTGCTGAAGGACGCCATCAAGCCCAACCTGGTCCAGACTCTGGAGGGTACTCCCGCCTTCATCCACGGCGGTCCCTTCGCCAACATCGCCCACGGCTGCAACTCCGTCATGGCCACCCGGGTGGCCCTCAAGATGGGAGATTACGCCATCACCGAGGCCGGCTTCGGCGCCGACCTGGGTGCGGAGAAGTTCCTGGACATCAAGTGCCGTCTGGCCGGGCTGAAGCCCTCCGCTGTGGTGGTGGTGGCCACTGTCCGCGCCCTGAAGCATCACGGCGGCGTGGCCAAGGCCGACCTGAACAACGAGAACCTGGAGGCGCTGGAGAAGGGACTGCCCAACCTGCTGCGCCATGTGGAGAACATCACCACTGTGTACGGCCTGCCCTGCGTGGTGGCCATCAACCGGTTCCCTACCGACACCGAGGCCGAGCTCAAGCTGGTGGAGGACAAGTGCAAGGAGCTGGGCGTCAACGTGGCCCTCAGCGAGGTGTGGGCCAAGGGCGGCGAGGGCGGCATCGCTCTGGCCCAGGAGGTCATCCGCCTGTGCGAAGAGCCCAACCACTTCTCCTTCGCCTATGAGCTGGATCAGCCCATTGAGGCCAAGCTGGCCGATATCGTGAAGAAGGTGTACCACGGCGACGGCGTGGCCCTCACCCCCGCGGCTAAGAAGCAAGCGGCGGAGCTTACCGCCCTGGGCTTCGGCGGCCTACCCATCTGCATGGCCAAGACCCAGTATTCCTTCTCTGACGACCAGAATCTGTTGGGTGCTCCCGAGGGCTTTACCGTCACGGTGCGCAATATCAAGGTGTCCGCCGGCGCCGGCTTCCTGGTGGCCCTCACCGGCGACATCATGACCATGCCCGGACTGCCAAAAGTGCCTGCCGCCGAGAAGGTGGACGTGGATGAGAACGGCAAGATCTCCGGCTTGTTCTAAAAGAAAACGCGGGCGGGTGGTAACACCCGCCCGCTGTAATGAGGAGTTGATTGCGATGAATACCGCCAACCAGACCTGCGGCGATTTTCTGGACGCCCTTGCCTCCAAAGCGCCTGTTCCTGGCGGCGGCGGCGCCTCCGCCCTGGTGGGCGCTCTGGGAGCGGCCCTGTGTACCATGGTGGGCAACTACACCGTAGGCAAGAAGAAGTATGCCGAGGTGGAGGAGGACGTGAAGGCCCTGATGGCCAAAGCAGAGGACCTGCGTGCTCGCCTGCTGGCTCTGGTGGACGCTGACGCTGCGGCCTTCGAGCCCCTGTCCAAGGCCTACGCCATTCCCAAGGATGCCCCCGACCGGGAGCAGGTGATGGAAGAATGCCTCCGGAATGCCGCTGCCACACCCATGGAGATCCTGCGCCTGAGCTGTGAGGCCATTGACCTTCACAGTGAGATGCTGGAGAAGGGGAGTGTGATGATGCTCTCCGATGTAGGCACCGGGGTGGTTTTCTGCTGGAGTGCTCTGTACGGCGCTGCCCTCAACGTGAAGGTCAACACCAAGAGTATGGCTGACCGGGCCTATGCTCAGGCTATGAATGAAGAAGTGGACAGTCTGGTGGAGCGGTATTGGAAGATCGCAGAAAGCGTTTATGAAGCAGTTCTGGGGAGGTTTGCCTGATGGCGGAACATTGGAAGGGGGCCCCTGTGGCCCAGGCTCTGACAGAGCGGCTGATCGTCAAGGCCAACCAGCTGAAGGTCCAGGGCATCGTTCCCACCCTGGCCATCGTGCGGGTAGGGGAGCGCCCTGAGGACCTGTCCTACGAGCGAGGAGCCCTGAAGCGGTGCGAAAAAGTGGGCATCCGTGTCAGGCAGTTTACCTTGCCAGAGGAATCCAGCCACGGGGACCTGCTGGCGGTCATTGAGCAGATCAACGCGGACCGGGAGATCCACGGCTGCCTGCTGTTCCGTCCCTTGCCGCCGCAGATTGATGAGGCGGCCATCTGTGCTGCCCTGGACCCGGCCAAGGACGTGGACGGTATTACCGCCGGTTCGCTGGCGGCGGTGTTCACCGGCAGCGGCGCGGGCTATCCGCCCTGTACCGCCCAGGCCTGCATGGAGATTTTGGACTACTATGGCTGTGACCTCACCGGTAAGCGGGCGGTGGTGGTGGGCCGAAGCCTGGTGGTGGGCAAGCCTCTGTCTATGCTGCTGCTGGGGAAAAACGCCACCGTCACCCTCTGCCATACCCGTACCGCCGGCCTGGCCGCCGAGTGCCGTCGGGCGGAGGTGCTCATCGCCGCCGCCGGACGGGCCAATATGATAGGCCGGGACCACCTGGCCCCCGGACAGCTGGTGCTGGACGTGGGCATCAATGTGGATGAGAACGGCAATTTGGTGGGCGACGTGGATTTTGCTGCTGCCGACGAGATCGTAGGCGCAGTGACGCCGGTGCCCGGCGGCGTGGGGGCCGTGACCACCTCGGTGCTGGCGGCCCATGTGCTCCAGGCTGCGGAACAAGCCAGATAACAGAAACAGGCGCTGCCAGCGGCAGCGCCTGTTTTTCATTATAGTCCGCCCATTAAGAAACTGGCGGCGTGTTCCATGGCCTCGTTGGCCTTCTTCATAGGGAAGGTCTGAAAGACGTGCCACATCTTGTCCCACACCTCCAGCTTGCAGGGCACGGAGGCCTTGAGCATCCGGTTGCGCAGACGCACCGAGTCGGAGAGCAGCAGCTCGTTGGTGCCAGCCTGGATCAGGGTAGGGGGGAACCCGGTGAGATCGGCAAACAGAGGGGACAGACAGGGATCGGTCAAGTCCTCTCCCCGGGCATAGGCGTCCCGGGTGGCGTAGATATAGTTGAGGGTGAGCACGGGGTCGATGTCGGCCCGCTCCTGATAGGACTTGCCGCTGGCCGTCATATCGGTCCAGGGAGAGAAGAGGAGCAGTGCCCGGGGAAGCAAACGGCCCGCCTCTTTCAGCTTGTGGGTAAGCACCAGTGCCAGGTTGCCCCCTGCAGAATCGCCCGCCACAATGATGTCCCGGGCGCCGTAGCCCAGATACATCAGGTGGTCCCAGGCCTGGAGTGCGTCCTCCACAGCGGCGGGGTAGGGGTGTTCAGGGGCCAGGCGGTACTCAAAGCTCATCACCTGCAATCCTGTGACCAGGGACAGCTTGGACCCCAGAATGCGGGAGTAGCCCAGGGTGCCGCTGGTATAGCCGCCGCCGTGGCAATAGAGAATGGCCTTCCTGCGGTCATAGCTCCGGTGAGGCCTGATCCAGGCGCAGTTCATCTCACCCAGGGAAAAGGGTTCCCAGCTCATACCGCCCATAGGAGCCACCAGCCGGCCCAGCAGCTCCTGGCTTTTTCGCTGGCGGGCCAGATCTTCCACGTTCATGACCTCGGGGGTGGCGGCGCTGTGGATCGCCTTCAGTGCGCGCATGAAAGGGGCCAGACGCTGCTTTTCTGCCCGCTGTCCGGCCAGCTCCTGACGCTTGCTGTGGTGGCTCATAATGCCGTCTCTCCTTATTTCATGGTAATTCGGTAAACTGAATTATACCACAGGGGAGAATGAAAGAAAAGAGGCGGGCGGGGCCTCTTTTTTGTGGAGAGATTCACTTTCCCTTGTGAGCGACAGAGGAATGTGGTATCCTTTTTTCAGGAAAGGGGGGTGAGCCATGGCGGCAGCTCAGTCTGAACGCGGAGAAAAGAAGCACAAAGAGTGGTACCGGCTGGACAATGCGGCGGTGGTCTACTCCGCCATCCAAAAGGAACGGTATTCCGCTGTTTATCGCTTTTCTGCCGTGATGGACCAGCCAGTGGACCCGGAGGCCCTTCAGCGGGCGGTGGACAAGACCATGCCCCGCTTCCCCGGCTTCCGGGTGCGGATCAAGCCGGGGATCTTCTGGTACTACTCGGAATTCAACGACGCTCCCGGCCCCTTTGTACAGAAGGATATCTCCAATCCGTGCCAACCCATACGCTTTGATCAGGGGGACGGATGGCTGGTGCGCTTTTTCTACTATGAGCGGCGTATTTCCCTGGAAGTCTTCCACGCCATCAGCGACGGCGGAGGCGCTATGACCCTGCTGCGAACCTTGCTGGCGGTCTACCTGCGGGAGCTGGGCTACCAGATCCCCAATACCTGCGGGGTGCTGGATGTGGAGCAGCCCCCCAGGCCGGAGGAATTGGAGGACGCCTACGCCCGGTACGCTACCGTAAAGGCCAGAAGCTTTACCACGCTGAAAAAGGCCTATGCCAACGCTGGCACGCCGGAGCCCTTCTATACCCTCAATGTAACCATGGGCTTTTGCTCGGTGCGGCAGCTGAAAGAGAAGGCCAAGGAGCACGGGGCCTCTATCACGGAATACCTGACGGCAGTGCTGCTGAAGGTTCTGGTGGACAAGCAGCACCGGGAGGGGCCCAAAAAGGAATTGCCGGTGGCCCTGGCCATCCCCATCAACCTGCGGCCCTGGTTTCCCACGGAGAGCCTGCGGAACTTCATCCTCACCGTCCGGCCCTGCATCGATCCCAGCCTGGGGGAGTATACCTTTGAGGAGATTGTCAGCCAGGTCCATCACTATCTGCGGCTGAACATCAACCGGCAGCAGATGCAGGCAGAGCTGGCGGGCAATGTGAAGTTTGCCAGGAACAAATTCATTCAGATCATACCCATTGCACTGAAGAAGCCGGGTATCGCTTTCGGGTACTGGATGGCAGGAGTGCGGCCCTATTCCGGTACCTATACCAACCCCGGGCCCTTCCAGGTGCCGGAGGAGATGAAGTCCCATATCCGTCGGATGGAGGTGATTCTAGGGCAGGCTACCATGCCCCGGGTCCACTGTGCCTCCATCAGTTACGGGGACGAGATGGAAATTACCTTTGCCGGGACCCAGAAGGAGACGGATACGGAGCGGGAGTTTTTCCGCTTTTTGGTGCGGGACGGCGTCCATGTCAAAGTGGAGAGCAACCGTACCCAATAAGGAGGAAGCACCATGTCCTATTGTGTTCATTGTGGAGTGGAACTGGACGCCACTGCCACGTTCTGCCCGCTGTGCCAGACAAAGGTGATAGACCCGGGCCGTCCGCCCGACACCACCTCTCCCAAGCCCTTTCCCACTGAGCGGGGAGAGGTGCCGCCCATCCCTAAGGGGGCGGTGGCGGCGGCCATTACCGCTATGCTGGCCTGTGTGGCGGTGGGATGCGGTCTGCTCAACCTGTTTCTGAAACCGGGGCGGGCCTGGTCTCTCTATGTGATTGGGGCCACCATCATGCTGTGGCTGTGGATTGTGCTGCCCCTCCTCTTCAGACGACTGCCTCTGCTGGTCCGCAGCGTCATCAATGTGGCGGCGGTGGCCCTGTATGTCTACCTGATGTCGGTGGACCTGAATGGCCGGGACTGGTATCTGGGGCTGGCGGTGCCCATTATCCTGTGGGGAGGCGCGGTATGGCTGCTGCTCTCCCTGATGCTGCGGGTGTACCACCGCTCGGTCATCAGTACTGTTGCCATTCTCATCGGCAGCCTGGGGGTATTTCTCCTGGGTGTGGAATTTTTCATCGACCGCTGGCTTACTGGCCGGTGGGACCCCTCCTGGTCGTTGGTAGTACTTACTATATGTGTGTGTACTGTGATCCCCCTGGTGATTATCCGGCGTATTCCCGCTGTCCGGGAAGAGGTACGCCGCCGGTTCCATACCTGAATTCAAATAG
Source organism: Flavonifractor sp. An112 (assembly GCF_002161085.1). Classification (GTDB taxonomy): domain Bacteria; phylum Bacillota; class Clostridia; order Oscillospirales; family Oscillospiraceae; genus Flavonifractor; species Flavonifractor avicola. Next base: position 22,976 of record NZ_NFLU01000022.1, read on the forward strand.
CAAGAAAGGCCGCCCGGCAGGGCGGCCTTTCTTGCGTAAAAATCAGGCTATTCAGCGGGACTCCCGGTGGAAAAGACGGTGGAAAAATCCCCCTCGCTTCTCCTGGGGAGCCGGGGCATTGGCAACGGCCCGGGCCTCCCGCACAGCTTGCTCCATCAGCGCCGCCTGGGCGTTGACAGCGGGGGCGCCCTCCTGACGGGGCACCGGCGTGTAGCTGCCGTCGGGACCCATGTTGCGGGCCTTCACGTTATCGGAGCAGAACAGCTCCACATACTGCCGGATCTGACGGCGCACGTCCGGGTCTACTACCGGGCAGGCGATCTCCACCCGGCGCTCGGTGTTGCGGGTCATCAGGTCGGCGGAGCCGATGTAGAGGCGGGTACCCTCTCCTACGCCGAAGGCGTAGATCCGGGGGTGTTCCAGATAGCGGCCCACAATGGAAAAGACCCGGATACGGTCGGTGAGGCCGGGCACGCCGGGCCGCAGACAGCAGATGCCCCGCACGTTGAGGGTCACCGGCACCCCCGCCTGACTGGCCTCGGCCAGCTTGTCGATGAGCTCCCGGTCGGTGACCGAGTTAACCTTGAAGAAAATACGGGCGGGCTGGCCCTGGCGAGCCTTTTCGATTTCCCGGTCCATCAGGGCCAGAATGCGGTTTTTCAAACTGTGGGGGGCCACCAGCAGCTGGTGATACTCACCGTGGAGGTTGGAGGTGGCCATATTCTGAAAGAACGCCGCGCCATCGCCGCCGATGGCGGGGCTGGCGGTCATAAGGCAGAAGTCGGTATAAAGCTTGGCCGTCTTTTCGTTGTAGTTGCCGGTGCCGATCTGGGTGATGTACTGGATGCGGCCCTTGTCCCGGCGGGTGATGAGGCAGATCTTGGAGTGGACCTTGTAGTGCTCAAAGCCGTAGAGGATGGTACAGCCCGCCTCCTCCAGCCGCTGGGCCCAGGCAATGTTGTTCTGCTCGTCGAACCGGGCCCGCAGCTCCATGAGCACGGTCACGTCCTTGCCGTTTTCCGCCGCCGCCGCCAGATATTCCACCAGCTTGGCGGTGGAGGCCAGCCGGTAGATGGTGATCTTGATGGACAGCACCGCCGGATCGTTGGCGGCCTCCCGCACCAGCTGGAGGAAGGGCTCCATGGAGTGGAAGGGATAGAAGAGCAGCATATCCCGCCGTAAAATCTGGGGGATCAGCTTTTCGCCCTTGACCAGACCGGCGGGCCACTGGGGGGTATAGGGAGGATAACACAGGGCGGCGGCGCTCTCCTCGGGCAGCTTGCCTTCCAGGGAGTAGACATAGCCCATAATGAGGGGGCTTTTGGACCGGAACACCTGCTCGGCGGTCAGATTGAGCCGCTGGCAGAGGAACTGCTGCAGCTCGGCGGAGGCCTCTCCCTGGATCTCCAGCCGCACGGGGGCCAGTCGGGCCCGCTTCTTCAGCACCTTCTGCATATGGGCCCGGAAGTCCTCACCCACATCGTAGTCCTCGTCCTCGGGGCTGATGTCGGCGTTGCGGGTGACCGAAATAACGCACTTCTCCTCCACCTGGTAGGTCTCAAAGAGCTGATCGGCAAAGTGAAGGACCACCTGTTCGGTGAGCAGGTAACGCAGGCCCTGTTCCTCCAGCTGGAAGTAGGGAGGAAGGGCCTTGGGAATGGGTACCAGGCCGAAGCAGCGGGTGTTGCCCAGCCGCAGGGTGAGGGCGATGGTCAGGCTGTTGGAGGGCAGGTGAGGGAAGGGGTGGTGGCTGTCTACCACCATGGGGGACAGGATGGGCTGCACATAGTCCCGGAACCACCGCTCCACCTGCTTGCGCTCCTTGCCATCCAGCTCCCCGGGGGTCAGGTTGCAGATGTTACAGGTCCGAAGCCGCTTCTCCAGCTGAGAGACGATCTTGTCCTTCTGCTTGTACAGGCCGGGTACCGCCTTGAAGATAGCCTGAAGCTGTTCAGTGGGGGTGAGGCCGCTCTTGCTGTCCACATGGGTCTGCTTGGACAGGGTCATGTCGTAGATGGAGCCCACCCGGATCATGAAGAACTCGTCCAGGTTGCTGGTGAAAATAGCGGCAAATTTCAGCCGTTCGAAGAGAGGGACGCTCTCGTCCTTGGCTTCCTCCAGCACCCGCTCGTTGAAACGCAGCCAGGACAGTTCCCGCTCCTGGGTATAGCGTGTGTCGATCTCTTTATGCATCATGGCTTGTTCCCTCCATCACGCGGCGGAGCAGATAGCCCTCCCGGACGCCGCAGGCGCTGACCGATACGGTGGATACCTCATAGGCGTCCAGAATGGCGGTGAGGATGGCCAAACCGGGCAGAATGGTGTGGACCCGGTCGGGTACCGAGCGCAGGATCTGCCGCAGGGTATCCTGATCGCCCTTTTTCAGCCCCTTGTACAGGGCATGGATCTCCCCAGCGGGGATGATCCGGTTGTCCGGATCGGCGCCGGACAGGTCGTTGCACAGCTTGGCGGCGGCCCGGAATGTGCCGCCCACGCCGGTCAGGTGGCTGCACTGCAGGCCGGCGGTTTTGGCCTTTTGCAGCTCCTCCTTTACGTCGGAGCGGATGGCTTTCCGCTCCTCCCTGGTGGGGAAGAGGCCGGAGACGTGTTTGGTAAAGAGGGACAGGGAGCCCATGGGCAGAGAGCAGCCCGACGTGATGGCCCCGTCCCGGTAGGCCACCAGTTCGGTGGAGCCGCCGCCCACATCGGCCAGCATACCGGAGCCCGGCGCGCCGCCGCCTACGGTGGCTCCCAGGAAGGAGAAGGCGGCCTCGTCGGCTCCTGACAGCACCTCTACCTTGATCCCGGTCACCGCCTCAATGGTCTCCAGGGCCTCCTCGGTATTGACGATGTTGCGCAGGGAGGCAGTGCCGAATACATAGAGGTCGGCAATGTCAAAATTGCGTAGCAGGGCCTTGAAGCCTGCCAGCACCCGGCAGGCCACCAGAATGCCGCTGTCGGAGAGCAGGCCGTTTTTGATGTAGCCGGCCAGGCCGGCCATCTCCTTTTTATTCATGAGGAGCTTGAACTTCTGCCCCTCCCAATGATAGATGGACAGGCGGATGGTGTTGGAACCCACATCCACGATCCCGCATTTCATGTGATGATACACCTCTCTTTAGAAGTCTAGTTTACGCGATTTCCGTAGCATTATCAATGGGATTTACAGAAGATTTACAAGCCTCATCCATGGTCCGGCGGGCGGCCACCAGAGCCAGGCCGTCCCCCAGGGTACAGAAAAAAGCGGACAGAACAGCAAGCTCCTCGGCGGAACGATTGTGAGCCAGCCGGGCGGCGGCCAGCGCGGCGGCAGCAAGCAGGGTTTCTCCGGAAGGCGGTGTGTACACAGGCCTCATCTCCCTTCTCTCCAATGTATGGCGGCGGGAGATGCGGGTTGACGGCGGAGGCGGATGTGGATACAATGAAAGGAACGAAAGGGGAAGAACCGTATGAATATGCCTCTCATTCTGCTTTATAATTTGGATACCCCCAAGGGGGCCAAGATCCGACGGATGTGCCTGCCTCTGGGTCTGCGGACCCGGCTTGTGACACCGGAGGAGTATGGCCTGCCTCTGGGTGATCTGGTGGACGGCGCCGCGCCGGAGACGCCCTGGACCGGAGAGACCTTTGGGGACGAGATGCTGGTGCTGGTCAACTGCACCGGCCCCCTGTTGGACCGGTTCCTCCAGGGCTTCCGGCGGAACAAGATCCCGGCGGTCTATCTCAAGGCAGTGCTGACCCCCACCAACCGGACCTGGAACTCGGTGGCCCTCCACGGTGAGCTGGTCAAGGAACGGCAGGCCATTGCCCAGGGCCAGGGAGCCCACGCTGGGCAGACATCTGGGGAAGAGGGGAACTGACGTGCACAACGAACTGACCAAAAAGGATATTCAGATGATGCGGGAGGAGCTGGATTACCGCCGTATCCAGCTGCGCCCCCAGCTGCTGGAGGCGGTGAAGGAGGCTCGGGCCTTCGGTGACCTCAGCGAGAACTTTGAGTACAAGGCCGCCAAGCAGGAGAAAAACCGGAACGAGGGCCGCATCCGCTACCTGGAGAATATGATCCGCACCGCCAAGGTGCTGCCGGACGAGCCGGTGACCGATGGGGTGGGACTCTATGATAAGGTGACCGTGTTTCTGGAGGACGAGGGGGACACCGAGACCTACCAGATCGTCACCACCATGCGGCAGGACGCCCTCCACGGGCTCATCAGCAAGGAGTCGCCCATGGGCAAGGCCCTGCTGGGCCGCAAGGTGGGGGAGACTTTCCACATCCAGGTCAACGACAACTACGGCTATGATGCTAAGGTATTGGCCATTGAGAAGGGAGAGGACGACGGTTCCGCTCCACTCACCGGATTTTAACGAAAAAAGGACGCATTGCACAGGCAATGCGTCCTTTTTTGTTCAAAAGCCCCAAGCGGATTTCAGCAGGGACAGGGCGGGGGCCATGTCCTCAGCAGCCACCCGGGTATAGCCCATGATGAGGGCTGGCGGCCGGTCTATGGGGGGCGGAGTCAGGTCGCAGATGGACAGGGGAGACACTCCAACACCCACCTCCGCCGCCCGGGCGGCCAGCTCCTGTTCATTCCATCGCCGGTCCATCCACAGCAGCAGGTGGAGGCCGGCGTCGCCCCCTTCAAAGGAGCCCACCTGGGTCAGGCCGGTGTCCCGGGCGGCGGCCAGCAGGGCCTCCCGCCGGGCTTTGTATCGGGTGCGGGTGCGGTTCAGGTGACGCTCAAAGTGGCCCCGGTCCATGAACCGGGCCAGGGCGTACTGCTCAAAAGAGGGGACGGTGGAGGAGTAGAACCAGAACTCCCGCCGCCACCGCTCCAGCAAGTGGGGGGGCAGCACCATATAACTGATGCGCAGGGAGGGAGCCAGACTCTTGGCAAAGGTATTGAGGTAGATGACCCGCTCCCCGTTGTCCAGACTTTGCAGGGCCGGAATGGGCCGGCCGGAGAAGCGGAACTCGCTGTCGTAGTCGTCCTCCAGAATATAGCGCCCCGGCTGCTGGGCGGCCCAGCGCAGCAGGGCTTGACGCCGGGTCACCGGCATGATGATGCCCAGAGGAAAATGGTGGGAGGGGGTGACGTGGACCACCTGTACCTTGTGCCGGTCCAGCTCCTCCACCACCAGGCCCTGGTCGTCCAGGGGGATGGGTTCCACCTGGGCCCCGCAGCTGCCCAGAATGCGGTGAGTCTTGGTGTAGCCGGGGTTCTCCACCCCGTAGCGTCCCTCCCGGCCCAGCAACTGGACCAGCAAGCTGGTGAGTACCTCCGACCCGGCGCCCACCACGATCTGGGCAGGGTCCGCCCGGATGCCCCGGAAGCGGTAGAGGTGGGCGGCAATGGCCTCCCGCAGCTCGGGCACCCCCTGGGGATGGGGGGTATTGAGCAGGGTGTCCTCCTGCTGAGACAGCACCTCCCGCATCAGCTTGGCCCAGGTGGCAAAGGGAAACAGGGCGGTGTCCACGGCGCTGGTGGAGAAGTTGTAGCGGAAGGTGGGCCGGGCGGGTTCTTCCGGCGGGGGCAGAGG
>NZ_NFLU01000023.1 GCF_002161085.1 Flavonifractor sp. An112
CTACTCCCACGCCTACGCCGGAACCCCCCCCCCCCCCCCCACCCCCGAACCGCCCCAGTGGGGGGAGCAGGTCTTTACCCAGACCTATACCGCCGGGGACGGCACCCAGGTCATGACGGTGCGCTATACCCTGCCCATGGTGCAGAATACCGACACCTGCCCCGCCGGGGAGGTCATCAACGACTGGTACAAGGCCGACGGCGCCAGCCGCATGGAGAGCGCCGAGGCCAACTATGAGCAGGTGGTGGCGGACTACGACGTGTCCAAGGCCGCCGGCTTCTCCTTTACGCCGGTCACCGAGGAGATGAGCTATGAGGTGGTGCTCTCCACCGATCAGGTCATCAGCATCCGCCGCACCTGGTACATCAACAGCGGGGCGGCTTACCCCACCGTGTTTGAGCTGGGGGAGAACTTTGATCCCCAGACCGGCATCAAGCTGACCTTTACCGACTTCTTTACCGACGCCCAGGCCGTGCAGGACCGGGTGGTGAAGGCCTTCCTGGCCAGCCCGGAGCTGTCCGCCGGGGAGTTCACCCAGGCGGCTGTGACGGCGGCCTACCAGCCGGAGCAGTTCTGCCTCACCTCCGACGGCTATGTGTTCTGGATTCAGGGCAACACCCTGACCGGCATCCACTCCCCGGTGGAGGTCACCATTCCCTATGATACGCTGAAGGACGTGAGTATGTATGCAGCCCAATAAGCCTCTGGAAGGCCATACCTATCCCCTGCGCATCGAGGGCTACAGCAGCGACGGCGCCGGTGTGGCCCGGCTGGACGGCATGGTGGTGTTTGTCCAGGGGGGCGTCCGGGGCGAGCTGTGCCAGGTGCGGCTCACCCATGTGGGCCGCTCCGCCCTGTGGGGCGTGGTGCGGGAGGTCACCGAATCCTCCCCTGCCCGGATCACCCCCGACTGTCCCTATTATGACCGCTGCGGCGGCTGCGCCTTCCGGCACATCACCTACGCCGAGGAGCTGGAGGCCAAGCGCACCCGGGTGGAGGACTGCCTCCGCCGTCTGGGGGGCGCGGATATCCATGTGACGGAAATTCTGGGGGCCGCCCGGCCTGACCGCTACCGCAACAAGGCCCAGTTCCCCGTTGCCCCCGGCCCCCGCATCGGATTCTACCAGTCCCGCACCCACAAGGTGGTGGACGTGAAAGACTGCCTGCTCCAGAGCGAGGCGGCCGCCCGCCTGCGGGGGGCGGTGAAAGACTGGATGATGGAGTATTCCATCCCGGCCTACAATGAGAAGGCCCGCTCCGGCCTGGTGCGCCATGTGTATGTCCGCACCAACCGCCGGGGGGAGAGCCTGTGCTGCCTGCTGGTCAACGGCGTAGGGGTCCCCCGGGAGAGCGAGCTGGTGCGCGCTCTCCGGACGGCTGAGCCCGGCCTGGTGGGCATCGTGCTGGGGGTCAACAAGAGCCATACCAACGTGATTTTGGGGGACTCTTACCGCACACTTTGGGGACAGGACTTCCTGTCCGACACCCTGTGCGGCTCCGACTTCCGCCTGTCCGTCCCCTCCTTCTATCAGGTCAATCCCGACCAGACCGAGGTGCTCTACGGCAAGGCGGTGGAGCTGGCTCAGCTCACCGGCACCGAGACCGTGCTGGACCTGTACTGCGGCATCGGCACCATTTCCCTGGTGATGGCCCGGCAGGCGGGCAGGGTGTGGGGGGCCGAGGTGGTGCCTCAGGCGGTGGACGACGCCATTCAGAACGCCCGCCGCAGCGGCATTGAAAACGCCCGGTTCCTGTGCGCCGACGCCGGCGAAGCCGCCCGGCAGCTGGCCCGGGAGGGGGTGCGCCCCGACGTGATCTGTGTGGACCCGCCCCGAAAGGGGCTGGCGGAGGACGTGGTGGCCACCATTGCCCAGATGGCCCCACAGCGGGTGGTCTATGTGTCCTGCGACCCGGCCACCCTGGGCCGGGACGTGAAGCGGTTCGCCGCCCTGGGCTATACCCTGGATACCGCCACCGCCGTGGACCTCTTTCCCCGCACGGTCCATGTGGAGACGGTGGCCCGATTGGTCAAAAAACGCCTGAGACCATGTTGATGTGACCTTTACCTCAATCACCGGTGAGAACTCAGGCTTGAATATGTCTGAATGTTCGGGTATACTGAGGGAGAAAATCGGCGCTGTCCAACAGCGGAAGCGCCGATAGAACGACAAACGGAAAGAGAGTGTGTGCACACAATGAAAAAGTGGCTGAGCAGTATTCTTGCCGCAGCACTCACGGCATCCTGCCTGACGGTATCTGCATTTGCAGCAGATGGGATTTTCCCTGCCGATCAGGCGCATGCCCCGACGGTTTATGCGGTAAACGCCGACCAGTTCTGGCAGGAAAACAGAGATAAACTGTTATCCCAGGGCATTTCCCAATATGGGGAGCGTCCGTTCCGGGAAGGGCTGATGCCTGTGCTGGCGGGCACGGTGGATGCGGACGGCTATCTGATCAACGAGCAGTGGAACTATATCAACGAGCAGGGCCAGGTGGTGGACCTCAACCGCGGACGCTTTCTGTATGTGTTTGACTTTTTCGAGGGCCTGGCGGCGGTCATAGACAAGGACACCATGAAGGTGGGCTACATCGACACCACCGGTAAGCTGGTCATTCCCTGCCAGTTCAGCGCCTATGACTCGATGGGCAGCATATATGTGGGCTATTTCCACGACGGCAAAGCGACCGTATTTACGGACGGCAATTTTGCGGAAACTGAGTACGGCGGCTTCACGGTCAAGGGCGCGCAGGTGGCCGAGATCAGCAAAAGCGGCGCCAAGAGCAATGCCCGCACCTGGAACACCGATGATCTGGCGGGACTGTATCTGATCAGTGACAGCGGCTATATGCCCGACGCGGTGGAGATCCCCGTAGTGGAGGAGCCGCTGACGCTGCAGATTGTTAATTATACGGGCATCGGCGCAGGTGACCCGCTGGGTGATGGTAATTATGTGTTTCAAAATGGCGCGGCGTATGCGGTACAGGCCACCAACAATACCGATGAGCCGCTGCACGAATGCTATGCACTGGTCTCCTACGAGGCGAATGAATCCAAAGCGGGAACCCAGATTTTCTTCTTTGAGATGGATCTCCAGGCGCATGAAAGCAAGCAGTATGCGTTCAGCTCGGCTTTCTGGGGGCTGACCCGCGGCGAATATTCGTTCCTGTGGGTCAAGTTTGACAGTAAGCAGGAAATGGAGTCTTTCCGCGGGGCGGTGCCTTTTGCCGAGGATCAGGCGCAGGCCGAGGGTGAAAACCGCATTGTGGACAGCGGCCGTGCCGCAGCATGGATGCAGCAGAATTTTGGCTTGTAAAATGGGGAGATTGAAATGATGAAACGAATTTTGAGCGCAGTACTGCTGACGGCGCTGCTTAGTACGCAGGCTATGGCGTTTACCTTTGAGCAGGTCCCGGTGGAGGATCTGTTTGCGCCCGAGGTGATTGAACAGGAGCGTGTCTCCGACTGGGCCAAAGAAGAGGTTGACATTGCCAGCTCCCTGGGCCTGGTACCCCCGCTCACAGACCAGCCTGCCTTTACCGGCAGCATCACCAGAGAGCAGTTTGCAGAACTGATTGTAAACCTGGTGGAAAAGGCGCTGGACAAGGAAATTGAGGCGGCGCCTTCTGACACATTTACCGACACGTCCAACACGGCGGTGCTGAAGGCCTATGAGGCCGGGATCATTACCGGCGTGGGCGGAGACAAATTTGCGCCTAAGACTACCACCAACCGGGAACAGATCGCAACTATGATCTACCGCGCCGTGCAGTATCTGGCAGAGCAGACTGGGAAGGATCTGACCCCCAATCCCGGCAGCATTGATCTGTTTACGGATAAAGCCGGCATTTCCGGCTGGGCGGCGGAGGCTGTGGGTAAGCTGGCCGCCAACGACATCATGAAGGGTTCGTCCTCCACAACGGCTTCCCCCCAGGCTGCCTGTACGGTGGAGCAGAGTATCCTCCTCATTTACCGGGTGTACCAAAAAATATAATCGTGCAGAAAGAAGGACGGGTATTTGCCGCAGGCAGACCCGTCCTTTTTTCCTGTTTGCGCCAGTTGCCGTCCCCCCTTGCCTTTTGCCAGCAAACCGTGTACAATCCTCTTGCGGCTCTGGCCGCGTCAGTTTACTTTTTCTGGAGGGATCTGTCATGCGTCTGGCCCGTCCCGTGGGCGATATCACCCAGGGCGTGATCTGGAAACAACTATTAGCCCTATTCTTTCCCCTGTGGTTCGGCACCTTCTTCCAGCAGCTGTACAATACGGTGGACACGGTGGTGGTGGGCCGGTTCGTGGGCAAGGTGGCCCTGGCGGCCGTGGGCTCCACCGGCGTCATCGTCAACCTGACGGTGGGTATCTTCACCGGTCTGGCCGCCGGCGCGGTGGTGGTCATCGCCCAGCGATACGGCGCCCGCCAGGGGGAGGAGGTCCACAGGAGCGTCCACACCGCCATGCTTCTGTCGGTCATTATTGGGGCGGTCTTTACCGTGGTGGGCTTTGTGCTGACGCCCTGGGCCCTCCGGGCCATGGAAACCACCGCCGACGCCCTGCCTGGGGCCATCCTCTATCAGCGGATCTATTTCCTGGGCATGATCCCCAACGTGATCTACAACATGGGCACCGGCGTGCTCCGGGCGGTGGGGGATTCCCGCCGGCCCCTGTACTTCCTCATCGCCGCCTCATTGTGCAACATCGTGCTGGATCTGCTGCTGGTGGTGGTCGTTCCTCTGGGGGTGCTGGGTGTGGCCATTGCCACCGTGGCTTCCCAGGTGCTGTCGGCGGTGCTGGTGGTGATCTCCCTCATGCGCTCCCAGGGCGCCCCCTTCCAGCTCTTCCCCAGCCAGCTCAAGCTCCACCGGCAGCCCATGTCCGCCATTATGAAGGTAGGCGTGCCCACCGCGCTCCAGTCGGTGATGTACTCCGCCTCCAACATCGTCATTCAGGCCTGTATCAATTCCTTTGACACCGACGCGGTGGCCGCATGGACGGCCTACGGCAAGATGGACATCCTGTTCTGGATGACCATTACCGCCCTGTCCCAGGCCCTCACCACCTTCGCCGGGCAGAACTACGGGGCGGGCAAATACGACCGGCTGAAAAAGAGCGTAAAAATCTCGGTGGGCATGAGCGCCATCATCACCATCGCCATGAGCGCCTTCCTGGTGCTGCTGGCCCGGCCCATCCTGTCCATCTTTACCCCCGACCCCGACGTGCTGGAGATCGGCGTGGAGATGGTAGTCTTCCTGGCTCCCTGCTATGTCACCTATATTCTGGTGGAGCTGCTGCCCGGCGCCATCCGGGGAGCGGGCAAGTCCCTGGTGCCCATGCTCATCTCGGTGTTCGGCGTGTGCGGCCTGCGGCTGCTGTGGCTCTTCCTGGTGGTGCCCCGGTACCATACCATCGTCATGGTGGAGGCCAGCTACCCCATCACCTGGCTCACCACCTCGGTGGCCCTGCTGATCTATTATAAATTCGGCAAGTGGCTGAAGGAGCCGGAGGCGGCTTTGTACCGCTGAAAAAGCAAAAAAAGACCCCAAATTTTCCGAATGAATCCTTTACAATGGGGCCAGACTATGATAAACTATCTAAGTCTGTGAACAGACGGTATTTACCCCGGACTTCGTCTCCCGGCTTACACCGGCCGGTCACGCAGCCCGCGGGCACATTGATTGAAAGGTGGAACCTAACCATGATCCGTAAGGACGAAAAGACTGCTGTTATCGAAGCCAACCGCACTCATCCCACTGACACCGGCTCTCCCGAGGTGCAGATCGCCATTCTGACCGCCCGCATCCAGGAGCTGACCGAGCACCTGAAGATCCACAAGCACGACAACCACAGCCGCCGCGGCCTGCTGAAGATGGTCGGTAAGCGCCGCAAGATGCTGGACTACCTGATGGCCAAGGACATCGAGCGCTATCGTGCCATCATTGCCAAGCTGGGCATCCGTAAGTAATTATGTATTGAATAGGGGTGGCGCGGACCTCCGTGCCACCCCTTCTTCCCACTCCTCAGAGCATACTTTTAGCAGTTGAATCTGGGCCTGACGGCCTGCGGACCCGGATTCAAGTGCTAAAAGAGTCAGGCTCTGACGGGTGGGGAAACACCAATGAAAAGGAGGATTTTCCCCATGTCAACCGTGATCAAGCACAAGGAATTCACCAACCGTCATGTGTACAAGACTGAGGTGGCGGGCCGTCCCCTGACCATCGACGTGGGCAAGGTGGCCGAGCTGGCTACCGCGTCCGCCATGGTCACCTATGGCGAGACCACCGTGCTGGTGGCCGTTACCGTATCCCCCCGTCCCCGGGACGGCGTGGACTTCTTCCCCCTGAGCGTGGACTTCGAGGAGAAGCTGTACGCTGTGGGCCGTATCCCCGGCTCCTTCATGCGCCGTGAGGGTCAGCCCTCCCTGCCCGCCGTGCTGGCTTCCCGCGTCATCGACCGGTCCATCCGGCCCCTGTTCCCCTACGACTTCCGCAACGACGTGGTGGTCACCGCCACCGTCATGAGCGTGGACCGGGACTGCTCTCCCGAGGTTACCGCCATGATCGGCGTGTCCGCCTGCCTGGCCTTCTCCCCCATTCCCTGGGCCGGCCCCATCGGCTGCCTGGAGGTGGGCTATGTGGACGGCCAGATCGTCATGAACCCCACCAACGAGCAGAAGCACAACTCCCAGCTGGACCTGACCGTGGCCGCCACCGACAAGAAGGTCATCATGATCGAGGCCGGCGCCAAGGAGCTGCCCGACGACATCATGTATGATGCCATCGTCAAGGCCCACGAGGAGATCCGCGCCCAGGTGGCCTTTATCAACCAGATCGTGGCTGAGATCGGCAAGGAGAAGATGACCTACGATCACGCCGACTTCGATCAGGAGCTGTTCGACAAGATCGTGGAGGCCACCATGGACGAGGCCAAGGCCGCCATGGACACCGACGACAAGAACGTCCGTGAGGAGCGGTGGAACGCCCTCATCGAGCACTGGCATGAGCTCTTCCTGGAGGACTATCCCGAGATGGACAAGTACCTGGAGGAGATCACCTACAAGTTCCAGAAGAAGATCGTCAAGGCCTGGCTGCTGGAGGGCCACCGCGTGGACGGCCGCGCCAAGAACGAGATCCGTCCCCTGGCCGCCGAGGTTGGCGTGCTGCCCCGTGTTCACGGCTCCGGCCTGTTCACCCGCGGTCAGACCCAGGTTCTGTCCATCTGCACCCTGAACACCCTCTCCGCCGCCCAGAAGCTGGATACCATCTGGGAGGAAGAGGAGAAGCGGTATATGCACCACTACAACTTCCCCGCCTACTCCACCGGCGAGGCCCGTGCCGCCCGCTCCACCAACCGGCGTGAGAAGGGCCACGGCGCTCTGGCCGAGCGGGCTCTGGAGCCCGTCATTCCCTCCGTGGAGGACTTCCCCTACGCCATCCGCGTGGTGTCCGAGGTGCTGAGCTCCAACGGCTCCACCTCTCAGGGCTCCATCTGCGGCTCCACCCTGGCTCTGATGGACGCCGGCGTGCCCATTTCCGCCCCCGTGGCCGGCATCTCCTGCGGCCTGATCCAGGACGACGACGGCGGCTTCACCACCTTCATCGACATCCAGGGCGTGGAGGACTTCCACGGCGAGATGGACTTCAAGGTGGCCGGCACCAAGGCCGGTATCACCGCCATCCAGATGGACATCAAGAACGACGGCCTGTCCCATGAGATCATCAAGGAAGCGCTGGAGATCACCAAGGACGCCCGTTACGCCATCCTGGACGAGATCATGCTGCCCTGCATCTCCAAGCCCCGTGAGGACGTGGCCGACACCGCCCCTAAGATGGTGAAGATGAAGATCGACGTGGACAAGATCCGCGAGGTCATCGGCTCCGGCGGCAAGGTGATTCAGAAGATCTGTGCCGACACCGGCGCCAAGATCGACATCGAGGACGACGGCACCATCTACATTGCCGGTACCGACAAGGCCTCCTGCGACGCCGCCAAGAAGACCATCGAGACCATCGTGTTTGTGCCCGAGGTGGGCCAGCTGTACTACGGCAAGGTGGTCCGCATCCTGCAGTTCGGCGCTTTCGTGGAGCTGGCCCCCGGCAAGGACGGCATGGTCCACATCTCCAAGCTGGCCGATCACCGTGTGGAGAAGGTGGAGGACGTGGTCAACATCGGCGATATGATCTGGGTCAAGGTCACCGATATCGACGAGAAGGGCCGTGTCAACCTGTCCTACCGCGACGCCCTCAAGGAGATCAAGGCCAAGAAGGCCGCCGGTGAGCCCATTAAGTAAATCCGGATATGATAAAATCCCCGCTGCCAATGTGGCAGCGGGGATTTTTTGTTTGAATTTTGTGGGTTTGGTGGCAGAGGCTTATCCCTGCTTCAGCAGGTCCATGAACTCATCGCCGGTGATAGTCTCCTTCTCCAGCAGGTAGCCCGCCAGCTTCCGCAGCTGGTCCTCGTGGTCCTTCAGCAGGGCCAGGGCCTTCTGGTGAGCCGCCTTCACGGTGGCCACCACCTGCCGGTCGATCTCAGCCGCCGTCTCAGCGGAGCAGGCCAGGGAGGTGTCGCCTCCCAGGTACTGGTTCTGTACCGTCTCCAGGGCCACCATGTCGAACTGGTCCGTCATACCGTACCGGGTGATCATGGCCCGGGCCAGCTTGGTGGCCTGCTCGATGTCGTTGGATGCGCCGGTGGTGATGTTGTCCGCGCCGAAGATCAGCTCCTCGGCGGCCCGGCCGCCGGTGAGGGTGGCGATCTTGTTGGTCAGCTCCGCCCGGCTCATCAGGTTGCGCTCCCCTTCGTCCACCTGCATGGTGTAGCCCAGGGCCCCCGAGGTGCGGGGTATAATGGTGATCTTGGTCACCGGGGCGGAGTGGGTCTGGAGGGCGGCCACCAGGGCGTGGCCCACCTCGTGGAAGGACACCAGCTGCTTCTCCTGGGGAGAGATGACGGCATTCTTCCGCTGGGCCCCGGCGATGACGGTCTCCACGCTCTCCTCCAGGTCGGCCTGGGTCACCGTCCTGCGGCCCTGGCGCACCGCCCGGAGGGCAGCCTCGTTGACGATGTTGGCCAGCTCCGCGCCGGAGGCCCCGGCGGTGGCCCGGGCAATGGCGCTCCAGTCCACGTCGGCATCGATGTGGACGTGCCTGCCGTGGACCTTCAGGATGGCCTCACGGCCCTGGAGGTCGGGCAGCTCCACCGGCACCCGCCGGTCAAACCGGCCGGGCCGCATGAGGGCGGGGTCCAAGCTCTCGGGGCGGTTGGTGGCGGCCAGCAGCACCACGCCCTTGCTGGAGTCAAAGCCGTCCATCTCGGCCAGCAGCTGGTTCAGGGTCTGCTCCCGTTCATCATTGCCGCCGTAACCGCCGGTGTCACGCTTCTTGCCGATGGCGTCAATCTCGTCGATGAATACGATGCAGGGGGCCTTCTCCCCCGCCTGCTTGAACAGGTCCCGCACCTTGGCGGCGCCCATGCCCACGAACATCTCCACAAACTCCGAGCCGGAGATGGAGAAGAAGGGCACCTTGGCCTCCCCTGCCACGGCCTTGGCCAGCAGGGTCTTGCCGGTACCGGGAGGGCCCACCAGCAGCACACCCTTGGGCAGCTTGGCGCCGATCTCGGCGTACTTGTCCGGCTCGTGGAGGAAGTCCACCACCTCCATCAGGGCCTCCTTGGCCTCGTCCTGGCCCGCCACATCGGCGAAGGACACGCCGGTGGAGGCCTCCTCCACATAGACCTTGGCGTTGGCCTTGCCGAAGGTCATGGCATTGCCCATGCCGCCGGGCAGGTTGCCTCCCATCCGCTTCATCATGAAGCGGGAGAGCAGCTGCCCGATGAGAATAAAGAAGAAAATGGGCAGAATCCAGCTGACCAGGAAGGCCAGAAGGGGATTGGCCTGGGTGGGGATCTCGGCGCTGAACACGATATCCGGGTCCTCCCGCAGCTGGTTCAGCAGCCGCTGGCCGTCGTCCGGCCAGATGCCGGTCTTGTAGTAGCCGGTCCGTCCTGTCTCGTCGGCGGCGATAAAGACGATCTGACGGCTGTCCTCGTCCAGAGCCACCTCCGTGACCTGATGGTCGTCCACCATGGTGAGGAACTGGCTGTAGGGCACCTCGATGACCTGCCGCTCCAGCACCGAGGGGAAGAAGAAGGCGTTGAGAAGCATCAGGGCCACCAGGGCCAGGGCATAGTAGAAAATCAGCGGTTTTTTGGGTGGGCGCGGGGTTTTCCCGTCATCCTTGACCTCGTGCATACTGAAATCCTCCGAAATACGAATAATATTTTCTATGCTAAATAAATAATAGAGTTTTGAGCCTCAAAGTCAAGAGGATTCCCCAAGGTTTTACACATTATTCACATACGGTGTGGAAAAGTTCAGGGCGCTGCCGTTAGGCAGCGCCCTGAATGCGACAAAATTCGTCCTTTGCCCCGGCCTATACTGGGGAAAAAGGGGGGACTGGGTATGACCATGCGGGAACAGACCTGCTGCTTCACCGGCCACCGGGACATTCCATCCACACAGCGGCGGGCGCTGGTGGAAAACCTGGAGGAAACGGTGCGGCAGCTCATTGGCCGGGGGATTCGGTACTTTGGTGCGGGAGGGGCTCTGGGGTTTGATACCCTGGCGGCTCAGACCGTGCTGGGGCTTTTGAGGGAGTTTCCCCACATCAAGCTCATTCTGGTGCTGCCCTGCCCCGACCAGACCAGAGGCTGGCGGGAGGCGGACGTGGCGGAGTATGAGCGCATCAAGGCCGCTGCCCACAAGGTGGTGTATACCGCCGACCGGTACACGCCGGGATGTATGCACAAACGCAACCGGCATCTGGTGGATCACAGCGGGGTGTGCGTGGCCTGGTGCACCCGGGATACCGGCGGCACCGCTTATACGGTCAACTGCGCCCGGCGGCAGGGGCTGGAGGTGCTGCTGCTCAATAGCCGTTGACCAGGGCGTCCAGCACCTGAGCGGCCACGGAACCGGCCACGTCGGCGCCCGAGCCGCCGTTCTCCACCAGCACCACAAAGGCGTAGGGGGCGTCCTCATTGCGGAGGAATCCGGCAAACCAGGCGTGGGGGGAGTTGCCGCCTCCCACCTCGGCGGTGCCGCTCTTGGCGCAGATGTCCATATTGGGGAACCGGCCGGAGCCGTAGGCGTCGATGACGTTGCGGGACATGATGTCCGCCAGGGTGGCGGCGGTGGAGGACTCAATGAGGGTGCCCGTCTTGCTGGTCCACTGGGGCAGAGAGGGCAGGCCCAGGGGATTTTCCACCTTGAGGATGAGCCGGGGCACGGCGGCCTTGCCGCCGTTGGCGATGGCACCCATGTAGGTCATAATGGCGCAGGGGTTGGCCAGGTCGTTGTACTGGCCCACGCCGGCCCAGGCCAGCTGGCCGGTGGTGCCGGTGAAGTCAAACCGCCCGGCGGCGGAGGTGAGGCCGCTGACTTTATAGGAGGAGGTGAGCCCCGCCTTTTGGGTATACTTGGCCATAACCTCCGGTCCCAGCTCGGCGGCCAGCTGGCCGAACACCCCGTTGCAGGAGTTGGCCAGGGCGTCATAGATGTCCATTTCCCCGTGGACCCGGGGGCAGGTGATGGTCTCGCCCCCCACCACCGTGGAGCCGGTACAGGTCCATCTCCGGTCAAAGAGGTCGGGGATGTTCTCAATGGCGGCGGCCAGAGTCACCGTCTTGAACACCGAGCCCGGCGGGAAGGTGCCGGAGAGGAAGCGGTTTAAATACACGCCGTCATAGGCGGGATTGTCCTCCACATCCTCCGGCGGGTCCAGAGGGTCGTAGGTGGGGGAGGACACCATGCACAGAATTTCTCCCGTCTCATAGTTGTACACACCCACCGCGCCCTTGCGGCCTCCCAGGGCCTGATAGGCGATGTAGTTGAGCCGGGCGTCCAGAGTGAGGTACAGATCGTTGCCGTTGCCCAGAGGGGAGTAGGCCCCGGTGATCAGGTTGTAGCCGGACAGCTGGCTGGCAAAGGCGGTGAGTGCGCCGGTGCCGATCTTGCCCTGGGCGTCACCCACGGCGTGGAGGGTGGCCTTGCGGACGGTGGCGTTTTCGTAGTAGTGCCGGGTTCCCTCCTCGTCGGCCCAGGACAGCACGTCCCCGTCCCGGTCCAGCACCCGGCCCACCGACAGCTGGCCCTGGCTGTTGTACAGGTGGCGGTTGGCGGCAAAGGAGGCCCAGCGGCTGCCGTAGAGCACATAGCGCACCACATAGAAGCCCAGCCCCAGGATCAGGGCGGCGGCCAGGATCAGGCAGAGAAAGGCCCGTTTTTCAATCTTCTTCATAGCGGCCCTCCCACTGCTCGGTGCGTTTCATGGACAGCTGGGCGTTCCGCCGGTCCTCCTTCCGGGAGGGCAGACGGATGGCGAAGCTGGCGTTCTGACGGGTGTCGGTGGCCTTCAGATAGGCCAGCAGCCCCCAGGAGGCGATCATGGCGGTGCCGCCGTTGGACACAAAGGGGAAGGTGACGCCAGTGAGGGGCAGGATGTCCACCGCGCCGAACACGTTGAGGCAGGTCTGGAACACCATCATGGAGGTGGCGGCGCAGGCGGCGATGATATAGAAGGAGGACCGGCCCGCCCGGCAGGCCCGGACGGCAAACACCGCCAGGGTGACGATGGACAGGATGGCCAGAATGGCGATGATAAGGCCCCACTCCTCGCACAGCATTCCGAACACCAGGTCGGTGTCGCCCGCGCCCACATTGTGGAGCCAGCCCTCGCCGGGGCCCACCCCCACCAGACCGCCGGAGGCGGCGGCCGACATGGTGCGGGTCTGCTGGTAGCCGCTGCCCACCGAGGCGTTCTCCCAGGCGTGGCCCCAGGTGGCAAAACGGCTCATGATGTAGGGCTTCACCGACAGCATGGTAAGCACGGCGAACACGCCGCCGCCGCAGATGAGGGCCAGGGTGGCCCAGTCGCCGGAGCGGAGGTAGGCGATGACCAGGAAGGTGACGAAAAAGATGGCGGCGGTGCCGAAGTCGCTCATATAGGCCAGACAGGCCAGGGACACGCCGGTGAGTACGATGAACAGGCCCAGGTTCCGCTTGCGGAAGAGCCGCTCCAGGGTGGCGGCTCCGGCAAAGATATAGCAGATCTTGGCAATCTCCGAGGGCTGCACGCTGATGCCGCCGATGGAGATCCAGTTGGCCGCGCCGTACTTGGGATCGGCCAGGCCCAGCTTGTAGAGCACCACCGTCAGGCTGAGTAAACCGATGGCCGCCCCGGCCATGAGCCAGCGGATCTTCTTGGCCCGGTCCAGGTCCCGGAGAAAGACGCCCAGGATGAGGAAGAGGACCAGCCCCAGCACCACGCAGAGGAACTGCTTGAACAGGGCCCCTGTGTTGGAGGAGCAGGTGACCGAAAGAGACAGGGTGGACAGGAAGAAGGCGATGGTCTCCATCTCAAAGCCCACCCGCCGCATGGCCCGCAGCACCAGGAAGTAGAGCCACATGACCCCGGTAAAGCACAGGAAGGTGATGGGGATCATGGGGGAGGCGTCGGGGCCTTCGCTGATGATGAGCTGGATGGCGGTGAGCACCTGGAATACCGTCAGCAGCACCAGGCCCAGCCAGGGGGAAACAGGGCGGGACCGGCGGCGGCTGCTGCGCCGCTTGGCCTTCTCCTCAGGGGAGAGGGGGAGCAGTACCGTCTCCACCCCGCCCACCGCCAGCACATCGCCGTACTGAACGGGTGTAGCGTCATGGACCGGCTTGCCGTTGACGGTGACCCCGCCCTTGGAGTTTAAGTCGTAGGCGGTCCAGGTGTCGTTTTCGTTGCGGATGAGGGCGGCGTGCTGCCGGGATACCACCGGGTAGTTGAGCACCACGTCGCAGCTGCTCCCCCGGCCCAGGATATTCTCCCAGTGGGTGAGGGGCTGGTTGGCCCCGTTGGGCAGGGTGAGATAGGCCCACACCTCGGGCAGGCAGGGCACCGTCAGCAGGGAGCGGATGGTGCGGATGAGGATGAGCAGGGCCAGCACGGGAAAGACAAAGCGCACGATGGAAGTAAACCAGGCGCACAGCACCTGGTTTTCCGTCAGCCAGCCGGTGAGAAGCTCCATACCGCCCACCTCCTTTCGCGTTGGATAATTTCAGTGCCCGGCAAAGTCTCCGGGCCCCTACAGTATAGCACAACTTCCCCCGCCGAAAAAGCACAAGGGCCGTCCGGCGGTGGATTTTAAAGAATTTTTCACATTTTCTACCGGTTTTCCACCACTTGCAGCGGGGAAGATACGGGGGTATAATGAAGAAAAAACGCAGGAGGACAACAACATGGCACACATTGTAGACGCCAAGGGCAAGCCATGCCCCACCCCGGTGATCCTGGCCAAGGGGGCCATGGCCCAGGGGCATACTGCCTTTACCGTCCTGGTGGACAACCCCACCGCCGTGGAGAATTTGAAGCGCCTGGCGGACAACCAGGGCTTTGCTGTGCAAGTCCGGGAGGAAGGGGACACCTTCGCTTTGGACTTTACCAAGGGAGAGGGATGCTCCGCCTGTGAGAAGGCCGTCAACTCCCCCCTGCCTGCCGCCGGAGGGGACTGGGCGGTGTTCGTGGGCCGGGACATCATCGGCGACGGGGACCGGGAGCTGGGCACCAACCTGATGCGGATGTTCTTCTACACCCTGGCCCAGGGGGAGGACAAGCCGGGTGCGGTGCTCTTTATGAATGCCGGGGTCAAGCTGCCCACCCTGGACGAGCAGGTAGCGGACCACCTGAAGGCCCTCAGCGACAGCGGCACGGAAATTCTGGTGTGCGGCACCTGCCTCAACTTCTACGGCCTCACCGATCAGCTGAAGGTGGGCACCGTCAGCAATATGTATGACATCGTCACCCGGATGCAGAAGGCGGTCAAGGTGATCTCCCTGTGATGGATTACGGCGTCATCACCTTTACCTCCACCTACGGGGCCATTTATGCCCAAAAAGTGCTGAAAGAGGTGGCTCCTGTCCAGGTCATGCCGGTGCTGCGGGAGATCTCCCTGGGCTGCGGCATCGCCGTCCGGTTCCGGCCGGAGGACCTGGAGGGGGTAAAATCCGCTCTGGCCGCCTCCACCCTGAAAGAGGGGGAGTACGCCTTCTACGCCGTCACCGGCAGCGGAAAGGATCTGACCGCGCAGCCCCTGTAAGCCGCAAGATACAAAATCAGCCCCCCGCCGCTGGCGGGGGGCTGATTTGTTTTGTTGCTTACTTGAAGTACTCCGCACCGCTCTCCAGCAGGGGCTGGTGCTTGTCGCCGGGGATATTCTTGCCCACGAAAGTACCGTACCGCTCGGAGTGGCCCATCTTGCCGAACACCCGGCCGTCGGGGGAGAAGATGCCCTCGATGGCACACAGGGAGCCGTTGGGGTTCACGTCGATGTCCATGGAGGGCACGCCGCTCTGATCCACGTACTGGGTGGCCACCTGGCCGTTGGCGATGAGCTGGTCCAGCACATTCTGGGGTGCCACGAAGCGGCCCTCGCCGTGGGAGATGGGGATGGCGTGGAGGTCGCCCACGTTGGACTTGAGCATCCAGGGGGAGTTGACGGAGGCCACCCGGGTGGTGACGTACCGGCTCTGGTGGCGGCCGATCAGGTTGTAGGTCAGGGTGGGGCAGTTCTCGTCCATGTCCCGGATCTCGCCGTAGGGCACCAGGCCCAGCTTGACCAGGGCCTGGAAGCCGTTGCAGATGCCCAGCATCAGGCCGTCCCGGTTCTTCAGCAGGTCGTGGACCGCGTCGGTGATGGCGGGATTGCGGAAGAAGGAGCAGATGAACTTGGCGGAACCGTCGGGCTCATCGCCGCCGGAGAAGCCGCCGGGGATAAAGACGATCTGGGCCTTGCGGATGGCGCTCTCCAGAGCCGCGGTGGACTGGAGCAGGTCGTCGGCGGTCAGGTTGCGGATGTTCACTGTCTCGGCGTCCATCCCCGCACGCAGGCAGGCCCGGACGGAGTCATACTCGCAGTTGGTGCCGGGGAATACGGGAATGACCACCCGGGGCCGGGCGATTTTGGACTTGCACACGGCGGGGGAGCGCTTGTCCCAGGAAATGGCCTCCACCGGAGCGGCCTTGCCCGCCCGGGTGGGGTACACGTCCTCCAGCACGCTCTCGTTGAGGGAGAGCAGCTCGTCAATGGGGGCGGAATCGCCGTTGACGCTGACCACAGCGTCGGCAGTGGTGTGGCCAATCAGCAGGCCAACCTCGCACTCCTCAGTGAGCTGGGCCACGATGGCGCCGGGCATCGGGGCGTCCCAGTCCAGATCGGTGTCCACGGAGGTGAAGCCGATGGAATTGCCGAAGGCCATGTTCATGACGGCTTCGCCCAGACCGTTCTCCACCGCCCAGGCCGCCTCCACCTTGCCCGCCTGATGGAGGGCGTGGAAGGCGCTCCAGGCGGACTTGCTGTCCTCAGAGGCAAAGAGGTACACCGGCTTGCCTGCCGTCTTGAACTCGGGGGAGAGCACGTCCTGGGCCTTCACCGGGGCAATGGCGAAGGAGATGAGGGTGGGGGGCACGTCCAGGTCCAGGAAGGAGCCGGACATGGAGTCCTTGCCGCCGATGGCAGCGCAGCCCAGCTCCAGCTGGGCGTCCAGCGCGCCCAGCAGAGCGGCAAAGGGCTTGCCCCACCGCTGAGGCTCGGTGCGCAGCTTCTCAAAGAACTCCTGGAGGGTCAGATAGGCCTTCTCATAGTTGGCGCCCGCCGCTACCAGCTTGGCCACGGAGGTATACACCGCGCTGTGAGCGCCGGCGTAGGGATTGGCGGACAGCTGGTCGGGGTCGCAGCCCCAGGCCATCACGCTGGCCTGATCGGTCTCCTGGTTGGGCTCCACGGGGAAGAGGGCGGCCATGGCCTGGGCGGGGGTGCGCTGGCTCTTGCCGCCGAAGGGCATGAGCACGCTGCCCGCGCCGATGGAGCCATCGAACCGCTCGGTGAGGCCACGGCAGGAGGCGGACTTCAGGCTGGCGGCCATCTCCCGCAGGGTGCGGAACTTCTTCTCACTCTGGGAGGCGGCGGCCTTTTCATCCACCTGAACGGAGGCGTGCTTCACCGCGCCGTTGGTGTTGAGGAAGGCGCGGGACAGGTTGGCCACGGTCTGGCCCCGCCAGGTCATGACCATCCGGGGGGACTCAGTGACGGTGGCCACCTGGTAGGCTTCCAGGTTTTCGGAGGCGGCAAAGTTCATCAGGGTCTGGGCATCCTCAGGGGCAACCACCACGGCCATGCGCTCCTGAGACTCGGAGATGGCCAGCTCGGTGCCGTCCAGGCCGTCGTACTTCTTGCGGACGGCGTCCAGGTCGATGGCAAGGCCGTCGGCCAGCTCGCCAATGGCCACGGACACGCCGCCGGCGCCGAAGTCGTTGCACCGCTTGATGAGGCGGGTCACATTGGGATTGCGGAAGAGCCGCTGGAGCTTGCGCTCCTCGGGGGCGTTGCCCTTCTGGACCTCGGAGGCCATGGTGTCCAGGGAGGACAGGTTGTGGCTCTTGGAGGAGCCGGTGGCGCCGCCGATGCCGTCCCGGCCGGTGCGGCCGCCCAGCAGGATGACCACGTCGCCGGGGGCGGGGGTCTCACGGCGGACATGGTCGGCGGGAGCTGCGCCCACCACCGCGCCGCACTCCAGATGCTTGGCGATGTAGCCCTCGTGGTACAGCTCGGCTACGTGGCCGGTGGCCAGGCCGATCTGGTTGCCGTAGGAGGAATAGCCGGCGGCGGCGGTCTGGGCGATCTTGCGCTGGGGCAGCTTACCCTCCAGAGTCTCGCTCACCGGTACGGTAGGATCGCCGCAGCCGGTGAGGCGCATGGCCTGGTGGACATACACGCGGCCGGACAGGGGGTCCCGGATGCAGCCGCCGATACAGGTGGCGGCGCCGCCGAAAGGCTCGATCTCGGTGGGGTGGTTGTGGGTCTCGTTCTTGAACATCAGCAGCCAGTCCTGCTCCTTGCCGTCCACCTGAGCGGGGACGTGGATGGAGCAGGCGTTGATCTCCTCGCTCTGGTCCAGCTCGGGCAGCAGGCCCCGCTTCTTCAGGGTCTTGGCGCCGATGGTGGCAATGTCCATCAGGGTCTGTGGGCGCTTGGCCGCCTTCTCCTCGCCGTACACCTCCACACGGGCGGCCAGATAGCGGTCATAGGCCGCCTTGACGGCGGGATCGGTGATGTTCACAGCGTCCAGGTGGGTGGAGAAGGTGGTGTGGCGGCAGTGGTCGGACCAGTAGGTGTCCACCACCCGCACCTCGGTGAGAGTGGGATCCCGCTTCTCCTCGTCCTTAAAATAGGTCTGGAGGAAGGTCAGGTCGGCCAGGTCCATGGCCAGGCCGTACTGGTTGAGCAGGGCCTCCAGGCCGGCCTGATCCAAGGTACAAAAGCCCTCCAGCACCGGTACATCAGCGGGCTCGGGATACTGCTGGATCAGAGTCTCAGGCTTGTCCAGGGCAGCCTCCCGGCTCTCCACCGGGTTGATGAGATAACCCTTGGCGCGGGCCAGATCGGCCTCGGAGAGATCACCGGCCAGTACATAGACGGTGGCAGCCCGGACGGTGGGCCGCTCGCCGCCGGTGAGCATCTGAATGCACTGGGCGCAGGAGTCGGCCCGCTGGTCGTACTGGCCCGGCAGGGCCTCCACCGCCAGCAGAGCGCCCTCGGTCTCCGGCATGGTTTCGTCCCACAGCTGGTCCACCTGCGGCTCGGACAGGATGGTGGTGCGGGCGGCCTCATAGGCACCCTGCTCCACGCCCTCCACGTCGTAGCGGCGGATGACCCGCACGCCGGTGAGGCCGCTGAGCCCCAGGGTGCCCTTCAGCTCTCCCAGCAGATGGCCGGCCTCCACGTCAAAGCCCGGCTTTTTTTCCACATAACAGCGAAATACCTTCCCCATATGTACCTCCCTTAAAACTTCCCGCGGATGGAGAGACTCCATCCTGCCCCGCGGGTGCCGCCTGTGCAACGGACGGCGCGCAAATGGCCCGGTCAGCGCCTTTTTCTGGTCTGCCGGGAATGTCTCTGACATAACTATAGCACGGGGGACCGGCCTGCGGCAATAGGCAAACCGACAGAGAAAACCGGGGGAAAGTCAACAATTTCTCTTCCATCGATTTACTTTTTTCTTCAGCTGTGTTATAATCTCGACAATCCGGTTCCATGTTCAAGAGAACCGGTATGCTCCGTCCTAGGGAAGCGGAGCGACAGATTGTGCGGCAGAACCCGTTTTGCCGCCACTGAGAAGGAGTGTTGTGTAATGTTCTGTCCCAAGTGCGGGAAGGAGATCCCTGACGGTTCCGCATTTTGTTCTTCCTGCGGCACCAATGTGAACACCATGGGCGGCCCCAGCGGCGCTGCCAAGCCCTCTGCGGCGGGTGCAGCCTTCAGCGGCCTGGGCGGCTTCCTGAAGGGCTATTTTGCTTCCCCTGTTCAGGCCACCCGGGATACCCTGGCCAAGCGTGACCTGGCAACTCCCCTGATCCTGATGGGCGCGCAGCTCATCGCCTGCATCCTGATGCTCCTGGGCTTCTGCCTGAAGCTGCAGATGATGTCCTACGGCTACCTGGAAGTGCCCTTCCAGTTCTGGTTCTTCGGCGGCCTGCTGGGCGATGCCATTGCCGTTATCATCTTTGTGGCTCTGCTCTTTGGCGGCGCCAAGATCCTCAAGTCCGGCTGCACCTTCCAGGATGCGCTGATGGCCTGCGGCTGTCACTCCATTTTCATCACCATCCTGATGGTCATCACTTTCCTGTGCTTCCTGATCTCCCTGGAGCTGGGCGCCTGGCTGTTCATCATCACCATGATCCTGTGGGTGGCCCTGGGCGTGTCCTCCTTCCAGATGATCGCTCCTGAGATGGAGTCCGGCAAGTCCTGGCTGATCTATCTGGCTGTGGTGGCAATCACCATCATCCTGACTCTGCTCATCGTGGGCAACGGCCTGCTCCCCGCTCTGGCCGGTTCCAGCTCCGGTCTGACCAGCAGCCTCTTCGGCTCCATGTTCTAATCCATCCATACAGACCAAAAACCGGGCGCGCTGCCATGCAGCGCACCCGGTGTTTCTTTGCACAACAAAGGGCCTGTTGCAAAATAGCTGTTTTGCACAAACCTGTCATTGCGAGCCAGTGCGCACACTGGCGTGGCAATCCGTTTCCCCGGCAAAAGGGGCGGATTCCCACGAAAAACGGCCGCCCGGTGGGCGGCCGTTTTTCTCGGAATGACGGGTCTTTGTACGAGCTGCACATTTTGCAGCAGGCCCTTTGTTCTTCACTTGGTTTCAGGCAGAGGGATGCGGAACTCCTGGGTCCCCATATAGCCGGGGGCGATTTCATATTTCTCGAAGAATACCACCGGGGTGCCGTCGGCGTCCAGATAGAAGGACTGATCGTCGGCGATGGATTCAAAGCCTCCCTCCCCCTGGAGGAAGTAGAGGTTATCCGGGTCCTGACTGCGGCGGTCGATCTCGGCGGAAATCACGGAATTGGCAATCTCCTTGTAGTCGGGGCCCAGCAGATCCCGGAGGGTGATCTCCCGCCCGGCCTGGAGGTCGATGTTGTAGGTGTAATACTCGGTGTAGGCGCTGGCCAGAGTCTCGGTTTTGGTGATGACAAAGGAGAGGTAGCGGTCGTTCTGGCACTTGATCTCGTAGTCCACACTGATGATGATGGGCATAAAGTCGTCGGGGTCGCCGCCGGTGGCCACATAGGCCTCCCTGGTGTCCCTGGCCCGGTCCTCCGCCTCCTGGAGGACCTGATCGATGCGGGTGGAGATCTCGGTATTGACCCGCTGCTCCAGATCGGTATCGCCGGCCAGATCCAGGGCGGGCAGGCGCACGTCAATGAGATGGTCCCGGTCCTCCACGGTGTACTGGGTGACGGTGAATACCCGGGCCAGATCGCCCAGTACCGGTACGTCGGCTACGGCCTGGGCAAAGGTAGGGTTGACGTTGACCAGCAGCACGAAGCAGGCGCAGGCGGCCAGTCCGGCGGACAGGCTCCGCCGCAGGCCACGGTGCTGCCGCCGCTTCTTCTCCCCCGCCCGCAGGGCGGAGGCAACGGCGAATTCCAGTTCCGGGGGTGTATCGGTGTTCCGGTACTGCTGCCTGGCTTCTTCCCACAGATCCTTCATGTGGTTACCTCCTCTCCGGTGAGATCCCGCAGCTTGCGCAGGCTTTTGTACAGGCGGGATTTGACGGTGTTCAGGTTGGTGCCGGTGATGTGTGCGATCTCTTCCAGCTTCATGTCCTCAAAAAAGCGCAGTTTGATGATGGCCTGCTCCTTGGGGTCCAGCCGGTCGATGGCGGCGTACAGGTCCAGCCGCTCCGCCGGATCGCTGGCGGGGGCGGGCCCGTCGGCCACCGACTCCTCCAGAGGGACCAGCCGCTTGCTGCGGCGATAGTGGTTCATGCTCTCGTTGAGCAGGATGCGGTAAAACCAGGTTTTCAGGTACTCCGGCTGCCGGAGGGAATCCGACTTGGACAGGGCCCGGACGATGCTCTCCTGGACCACATCCAGGGCAGCGTCCCGATTTTTGACATAGCTGAACGCCAGGCGGTAGAAATCCTCCTGGTGGGCGATAATATACTCGTTCAGCTGCTGCCGGATGTTGTTGTCCAATGCCGGGGTACGCTCCTTTTATTGGGCCGCTGTCTGGCCCGCTTGATAGGCCTCCGGGGTAACGGTGTGGCACATCAGATATTCCAGCCACTTCTGATACCAGGCCTTGGTGAAATGGACCCCGTCCACGGTGGCCTCGGCGGGCAGAATGCCGTTTTCGTCACTGAGGGCGGTCTTGACATCCACCAGGGCTACCTGGCACTCCTCCGCCAGCTTGGGGAACACGCTGTTAAAGTCGGCCACCCGGTCGTTGTTCACATAGGAGGGCTGGTTCTTCTGGGCGCAGATCTCCGGGTTGACGGGCACCAGATTCTGCAGGTAGATGATGGCGTCGGGCTGGGCGGACTTGACCTCCTCCAGGAAGGACTTGAAGGCCTTGTAGAAGCTGTCGGTGCCGGGATAGCCCAGCTCGTTGACACCCAGGGAGATGTAGATCTTCTTGTACTGGGGGCCCTTCTCCAGAGCCTCCACCACGGTGTACTTGCCGCCGTTCATCTCCACCACCTGGCGCTTGCTCATGTCGAAAATGTTCAGACCCTTGTAGCAGTAGAAGGTGGCGCCTTTGATGCCGCTGTAGATCTGCAGGCCGTCGGTGCGGGAGTCGCCGATGAACAGGGCGTCGGAGAAGTAGTCCATCTCCACCGGCTCGGACTCGGGCACCGGCTGGGTGAAGTCAAAGACGGCCGCGGGAGAGGGCACGGGGGTGGCGGTGGGCGTGGGCTCCACAGCCGGAGACTCCGACGG
>NZ_NFLU01000024.1 GCF_002161085.1 Flavonifractor sp. An112
AAAGTCGGGGAGGGCGGGGCCGTTGAAGCAGAAGGTCTCCAGCAGTTCGGCTTCTGCCAGGGGGGAGAGGTCGGTGACGTTGGAGCTGAACAGCCCCAGATTGCGCAGCCGGGGCAGGTCTCCCGCGCCTTCCAGGGAGTTCTGTCCGGCGTGGAGACGCAGGTCCACCACCGGGCAGCCCGCCAGAATGGACAGGTCCTCACAGGGCAGCAGGCCCACGTTGAGAATGGGCAGCTGGTCCCGCTCCACCAGGGCGGCCACCGCCTCCTCCGGCGGCCCCCACAGGGAGAGCTCCTCCAGCAGGGGCAGGGTACCCAGTACCGACCAGTCTCCGTCGGACACCGTCCGCCAGCCCAGGGACAGACGGACCAGAGGCAGATCGGCCAGAGGGGTCAGACTGTCCAGGGGGGTGAGCTGGTCGCTGTCGCCCACCCCGTCCAGATTCAGGTCCCGCAGCCTGGTGAGCCCCGCCAGCGGGGTCAGGTCGGAGGGGGTGTTGCCCCCCAGCCACAGGGTGCTCAGGCCGGTGAGGGAGGAGAGGGGGGACAGGTCCTCAATGGAGTTGTCGCACAGCACCAGGGTGGTGATGGGCAGCCCCTCCAGGGGGGACAGGTCGGAGATCTGCTGCCGGCACAGCCATACTTCCTTCAGGTTGGGCATACTGGCCAGCAGGGACAGGTCGGACACATCGCCGTAGGAGGTGTCGCCGGTCATATCATTCATATAATAGGAGTAGGACGAGGGGTCCTCCAGCACCTCATTGCCCAGCAGTGCCAGCCGCTCCACCTGCTCCAGATCGCTGTAGGTGATCTCTCCCAGAGGCCGGTCCAGCTCCTCCCGCACCGCCAGCTCCAGGCAGTAGGAGGAAAATTCCACCGGCTGGGACCCCTGCATTCGGGGAAGAGCCACAGCTCCGGCGGCCCCCAGACACAGGGCCAGGGCACAGACCGCCGCTAAGAGTTTGCGCTGCCTCCCGCGGGCCTTGCCGCCCAGCCCGTCCTTCAGTGCTGCGGCGGTGGGGTAGCGGTCTTCGGGACTGAAGGCAGTGCATTTGCGCAGGACCCCCTTCAGCTGCCGGGATACCGGAGCCGCCTCCAGGCTGTCCCGGTCATAGGAGCCGGTGAGGGTCCAGATCAGGGTGGCACCCAGGGCGTACAGGTCGGTGCGCTCGTCGGTCTGGGCAAAGCCGTATTGCTCGGGGGCGGCGGTGACCGAGCTGCCCATAATGCGGGTGTCGCTGTCCCGGTGAGGCTTGTACTGTCGGGCGATGCCGAAGTCAATGAGCCCCACATCTCCGTCGGGTCCTATGATGATGTTGTCCGGTTTGATGTCCCGGTGGATGATGGGCGGGTCCATCCGGTGGAGCTGGTCCAGCAGGGACAGAAGCTTCAGTCCCATCTGACGGCAGCTTGCCTCGTCACAGGGGCCGGTGCGGTCCAGATAACGGGTGAGAGACTGCCCGGGCAGGTAGCTGCGGACCAGATAGACGGTCTCTTCCTGCCGGAAGCAGTCGGCGGCCAAAGGCACACGGCCCGCCAGAGCGGGGTAGAGCTGGGTGAGCAGCCGGAACTCCTCCTCCAGGTCCTCGCCCCCCTCCCGGGCAATCTTGAGCACATAGGGAGCCTCGTCGCACCGGCGGCGGAGGAGCCACACGCTGCGGCTTTCCCGCTCCGCCAGACAGGCCTCCGGCCGGTACACCAGGGCGATGCGG
This sequence comes from Flavonifractor sp. An112, assembly GCF_002161085.1. Lineage (GTDB taxonomy): Bacteria > Bacillota > Clostridia > Oscillospirales > Oscillospiraceae > Flavonifractor > Flavonifractor avicola. The sequence goes on from NZ_NFLU01000024.1 coordinate 1,712, forward strand.
TCAGGCAGGGCCAGACTGTCCACCACCTGCCGGTAATGATTGCGGAATTCCTCGGCGCGGCTCACAGAAGCCCCCCTTCTCCCAGAGAGAGGAGCAGCTCGTCGGTCTCCTCCAGGGTCAGGTGGTGGGTCAGGCCGTAGAGCACCGCCGCGTCAAACCGGCTGCGGGGATAGAGGGAGGCCCTGCCGCAGCGGGTGAGCAGCTTCTGGGTCTCCTCCTCCCCCAGGTCCAGGGCCAGAGCCAGCCGAAGCAAAAAGGTGCGGGTGGGAGGACGGGTGCCGTTAAAGAGCTGGTAGCCGTAGGACCGCTCCAGATAGCAGGCCCGGATGGCGTCCTTCACCAGCCAGCCCCGCCGCTCCAGCAGGTTGCACAGATAAAAAGTGAAGTCCGGCGGCGTAAAAGCGCCCCCCGCCAGCATGGCGGGATCCGAGGACGAGCGGATGGCATTGCGCAGTTCATCCGTGGTTTTCACAGCGCCTCTCCTTTCTTTATGGAATAGAAACAATTTACAAAAAGGTAACTGTCATCCATTATACTACCCGGTCGGGGACTTGGAAAGAGTGTATCATAGTTTCTCCACCGGCAGGTGTGCAGAATTGCACACTTTTTGCATAAAGAGAATAAGATCCGCGATCTGGAACAGAAAAGGGTAGATCATGCAATTTGTTCACAATTTACTCTTTTTTCTTTTCAGGGGTTATGCTATACTAGGAAACTGAATCAATGTCAACAGCCGCGTTTTGCGCTGTGGAAGATCAGAAAGGTGAAACAATCACATGGGACTGTTGAAAAAGCTGTTCGGCACCAGCTCCGCCAAGGAGCTCAAGGCCATCAAACCCATCGTGGACAAGATCGAGGCCCTGGACGAGGAGTACTCCAAGCTCACCGATGAGCAGCTCAAGGCCAAGACTCCTGAATTTAAAGAGCGTCTGGCCAATGGCGAGACCCTGGACGATATCCTGCCCGAGGCCTTTGCCGCCTGCCGGGAGGCGGCCTGGCGTGTGCTGGGTATGAAGCCCTACCGGGTGCAGCTCATCGGCGGCATCATCCTCCATCAGGGCCGTATCGCCGAGATGAAGACCGGCGAAGGCAAGACCCTGGTGGCCACCCTGCCCGCCTACCTCAACGCCCTGGCCGGCGAGGGTGTCCACATCGTCACCGTCAACGACTACCTGGCCAAGCGTGACTCCGAGTGGATGGGTAAAGTCTACCGCTTTATGGGCCTCACCGTGGGTCTGGTGATCCACGACATCCAGCCCAAGGACCGCAAGGCCTCCTATGCCGCCGACATCACCTACGGCACCAACAACGAGTTCGGCTTCGACTACCTGCGGGACAATATGTGCATCTACGCCACCGAAATGGTGCAGCGGGGCCACGCCTTTGCCATCGTGGACGAGGTGGACTCCATCCTCATCGACGAGGCCCGTACCCCCCTCATCATTTCCGGCCAGGGTGACAAGTCCACCCAGCTGTACACCATTGTGGACGCCTTCGTGGCCCGCCTGAAGGGCCAGCGGGTGGCCAAGGTGGACACCAAGGAGGAAGAGGACCCGGACGTGGACGCCGACTACATCGTGGATGAGAAGGCCCGCACCGTCACCCTCACCGCCCGTGGTATTGCCAAGGCTGAGCAGCAGTTCCAGATCGAGAACCTGGCCGATCCCGAGAACACCACCCTGTCCCACCACATCAACCAGGCCATTAAGGCCCGGGGCCTGATGAAGCGGGACATCGACTATGTGGTGAAGGACGGCGAGGTCATCATCGTGGACGAGTTCACCGGCCGCCTCATGTACGGCCGCCGCTATAACGAGGGCCTCCATCAGGCCATCGAGGCCAAGGAGGGGGTCACCGTGGCCCGTGAGTCCAAGACTCTGGCCACCATCACTTTCCAGAACTACTTCCGCCTGTACAACAAGCTGTCCGGTATGACCGGTACCGCCATGACCGAGGAGGAGGAGTTCGGTACCATCTACTCCCTGGACATCGTGGAGATCCCCACCAACAAGCCTCTGGCCCGCATCGACCACCCCGACGTGGTGTACAAGACCGAGGCCGGCAAGTACAAGGCCATTGTCAAGCAGATCGAGGAGTGCCACGCCAAGGGCCAGCCTGTGCTGGTGGGCACCATCTCCATCGAGAAGTCGGAGCAGATCTCCGAGATGCTCAAGCGCAAGGGCATCAAGCACAATGTGCTGAACGCCAAGTTCCACGAGAAGGAAGCCGAGATCGTGGCTCAGGCCGGTAAGCTGGGCGCCGTCACCGTGGCCACCAACATGGCTGGCCGTGGTACCGATATTCTGCTGGGCGGCAACGCCGAGTTCCTGGCCAAGGCCGAACTGCGGAAGGCCGGACTGTCCGACGAGCTCATCGCCGAGTCCACCGGCTTTGCCGACACCGACAACCAGGAGATCCTGGAGGCCCGCCGGATGTTTACCGAGGCGGAGGCCAAGTATAAGGACGAGATCAAGGAGGAGGCCGAGAAGGTCCGTGCCGCCGGCGGCCTGTTCATTCTGGGCACCGAGCGCCACGAGTCCCGCCGGATCGACAACCAGCTGCGGGGCCGTGCCGGCCGTCAGGGCGACCCCGGCGAGAGCCGGTTCTTCCTCTCCCTCCAGGACGACATCATGCGTCTGTTCGGCTCCGAGCGGGTCATGGGCATGATGGACCGGCTGGGTGTGGACGAGGACACCCCCCTGGACTCCAAGATGCTGTCCAACGTCATTGAGAACGCCCAGAAGCAGGTGGAGTCCCGGAACTTCCAGACCCGTAAGACGGTGCTGGAGTACGACGACGTAATGAACACCCAGCGTAAGGTCATCTATGAGCAGCGCCGCAAGGTGCTGGACGGCGAGAACCTGAAGGAGGCTGTCCAGACCATGCTCTCCACCGTCATCTCCAACGAGGTGGCGGCCCACATGGGCGAGCAGAAGCACATGGACGCCGAGAACTGGCGGGAGGTGTGCGCCCAGTTCAGAGGGCTGTTCCTCACCCCCGAGGACTACAAGTTCGACGACGAGGAGCTGCAGAAGTACGACGCCTCCCAGCTGGAGGAGCTGCTGCTGGACAAGGCCGCCGGGGTCTACAGCAAGAAGGAAGCTGAGCTGGGCGAGCCCCTCATGCGTGAGCTGGAGCGGGTGATGATGCTCCGGGTGGTGGACGAGTACTGGATGGACAACATCGACGCCATGCAGGAGCTGCGTCAGGGCATCGGCCTGCGGGCTTACGGCCAGAACGACCCTGTGGTGGAGTACAAGCGGGAAGGCTACGAGATGTTCGAGCGCATGATCGCCGCCATCCAGGAGGAGACCCTCCGCCGGATCTTCCTGGCCCGGGTGCAGGTGGGCTCCACCGTCAAGCGTGAGCGGGTGGCCAAGGTCACCGGCGAGAGCGCCGGCGCCGACGGCACCGTGAAAAAGCAGCCCGTCAAGAAGGGCAAGAAGCCCGGCCGCAACGATCCCTGCCCCTGCGGCAGCGGCAAGAAGTACAAGAAGTGCTGCGGGATGCACGAAGAGGACTGAGGACCGTCCAGGGGGTATCCCAAAAGTGAAGTGTGGCTGCGCTGGACTTCTATCGGAGGCGCCCCCGGCGCCTCCGACCCCCTGGATACAAAACCGCCGCGCCGCCTTGCGGCACAACGGTTTTGATACCCCCGGTTTCGCGCCCCGCGGCGCGGGTCGTGGTGTTTTTCCGAAAAATGAATTTCCGGAAAAACGGATTTCGATTTCCGGATGGAGGACTCCATGAACATCATCGAACACAACAAAAATGGCCTGCTCTATCTGTCCTGCGACGGCTTTGAGGCCGCCGGCGGAGTGGCCCACGGCTTTTCCACCCGGCTGGGCGGGGTGTCGGAGGGGAAGTTTGCCTCCCTCAACCTGAGCATGAACCGGGGAGACGAGCCGGACAAAGTGGCGGAGAATTACCGCCGCTTCTGCGCCGCCATCGGCGCCGATGTGAAGGGTGTGGTGTGCGCCAGCCAGGTCCACGGGGACACGGTGCGCTCCGTCACCTCCGCCGATATGGGTATCCCCCTGGACCAGCCGGAGCCCTGGCAGGCCGACGGCCTGGTCACCGACATCCCCGGCGTGGTGCTCACCGTCTTTACCGCCGACTGCCTGCCCATTCTGCTCTACGACCCGGTGCGCCGGGTGGTGGGGGCGGTCCACGCCGGTTGGCGGGGCACCGCTCTGGGCATCGCCGCCAAGGCGGTGGAGCGGATGGTGGACTGCTATGGCTGCGACCGGCTGGACATTCTGGCCGCCATCGGCCCCGGCATCTCCAAGTGCTGCTTTGAGACCCACGAGGACGTGCCCAACGCTATGACCGAGGCCATGGGGGCCTCCGCCCTCCACTGCATCCAGGTGCTGCCCACCGGCAAGTTCCATGTGGATCTGAAGGCCCTCAACGCCCGGCGGCTGGAGAGCGCCGGGCTGGACCCCGAGCACATCGCCGTGTCCGGCGACTGCACCGCCTGTCTGCCGGAGAAATACTGGTCCCACCGTGTGACCCACGGAGAACGGGGCAGTCAGGCGGCAATGATCGCAATCATCTAGGGGGTATCCAAAAGCGGGATGTGGCTCCGCTGGATTTCCATCGGAGGCGCCCCCGGCGCCTCCGACCCCCTAGATACGAGCCTGCGTGCCGACGAAACGCCGGCGACTTGGCTCGATACCCCCGGTTTCGCGCTCGTGGCGCGGGTCGGGGAGTCTTTCCGGGAAGCGAATTCCCGGAAAGACATTTTTTTATCCAGGAAAAAGACAAGGAGGGGCTGCCCTTGAACAAACGAATACGACTGCGTCTTGCGGCTCTGGGGGCGGCCCTCTGCATGGTCCTGGCGGGCTGTACCGGCGGGCCGGAGCCGGAGGTTACCCCCACGCCGGAACCCACCGTCTCCGCCGCCCCAACCTCTGAGACGGCGGAATTTACCCTGGCCTGCTACCCTCAGGCCGGATTCCATCCCATTACCGGCGGTAACCGCACCAACCTGTCTCTGGGTGGGCTGATGTATGAGGGCCTGTTTGCCCTGGATCAGCAGTTTGAGGTCAGTCAGGTGCTGTGTTCCGGTTATACCGCCTCGGAGGATGGGCTGACCTGGACCTTCACCCTGCGCTCCGGTGTCACCTTCTCCGACGGCAGTCCCCTCACCTCGGCGGAGGTGGTGTCCTCCCTGGAGGCCGCCCGCACCAGTACCCTCTATTCCGCCCGGTTTGCCGACATTGGCGCCATTACGGCGGGGGAGGGGGCGGTGACAGTGACCCTCACCCGGGCCAACGGGTCCCTGCCAGCCCTGCTGGACATCCCCATCGTCAAGGAGACCGGCGGCACCCCGCTGGGCACCGGGCCCTATGTGCTCACCGGCAGCGGCAACGACCTGTCCCTCACCGCCAACGGAAGCTGGTGGCAGGGGGAGAAGCTGCCGGTGGACACCATTCCCCTCCAGGCCATTCAGGAGGCAGACGATTTGATCCACGCCTTCGACACCAAGGAGATCTCCCTGGTGTCCACCGACCTGACCGCCACCAATGCCCTGGGCTTCTCCGGCTCCTTTGATACCCTGGATTATCCCACCTCCACCATGGTGTATGTGGGCTTCAACACCGTCAGCGGCCCCTGCGCCGACGCGGGGGTGCGGAAGGCCCTGCTGCGGGCCTTTGACCGGGAGTCGGTATCCACCGCCATCTTCTCCCGCCACGCCCAGCCTGCCGCCCTGCCGGTCCACCCCGGCAGCGCCCTCTACCATGAGGATCAGGCCCCCGCCCTCAGTTACTCCTCCCAGGCGGTGGCCGAGGCCATCACCGCCGCGGGCTGGACTGCCACCGACAGCGGCTGGGTCAACGGACGGCAGACCCTCAGCCTGGAGCTGGTAGTGTCCGCCGAAAATCAGGACCGGGTGGCGGCAGCTCAGCATCTGGTCAACGGCCTCAACGATCTGGGCATCCGGGCCACCCTCACCAAGCTGGACTGGGATGCCTATGTCTCCGCCCTTCAGAGCGGCAACTTTGACCTCTACCTGGGGGAGGTGCGGCTTACCGCCGACTTTGATCTCACCGCCCTCATTACCGCCGGAGGCTCCCTCAACTACGGAGGTTACAGCGACACTCAGGCCGCCCAGCTGCTCCAGACCTATCGGGCTACCAACGGCCAGAGCCGGGACCTGAGCGCCCGTCAGCTCTACGCCCGGCTGGCGGAGGAGCCACCCTTCGCAGTGATCTGCTTCAAAAACTGGTCCGTGCTCTCCCAGTGGAACGCCGTCTCCAATATGACGCCCACCCAACAGAATCTGTTCTTCCAGTTTGCCTATTGGGAGATCGCACAATGAATCCAGCGGCCCCCGCATCACGCGGGGGCCGCTTTTTGCGTGTCCGCCCCGCCAGGTTTCCCCCAATTCCGGGGGACAGGCCTGCTATACTGTATCCAAAAGCTGGAAAACAAACAGGCGAGGAGCGGTCACCATGACACAGTGGTATGCGTACAGCGCCAAGCAGGCGCTGGAGGAATTGAGAAGCAATCAGGGCGGACTGACCGGGGCGGAGGCCGCCCGGCGGCTGGTGGCCCACGGGCCCAACAAACTGGCCCACAAGAAGGACAAGTCCTTCCTGGCCCGGCTGCTGGGCCAGCTGAAGGACCCCATGATCCTGGTGCTGCTGGCGGCAGCGGCCCTGTCCCTGTGGGCCAGCGGGGGAGAGGACTGGCTGGACGCCGCCATCATTCTGGGCATCGTGGCGGTGAACGCCATTATCTCCCTGTCCCAGGAGGACAGCGCCCGCAAGGCGCTGGAGGCCCTGAGCCAGATGTCCGCCCCGGCGGCCCACGCCCTGCGGGACGGGGTGCTGACCCGGGTGGAGGCGGACAAGCTGGTGCCCGGCGACGTGATCCGTCTGGAGGCGGGGGACCTGGTGCCTGCCGACTGCCGCATCCTGGAGGCGGCAGGACTCCAGGCCGACGAATCCGCCATGACCGGCGAGTCCGCCCCGGTAAACAAGGGAGCCCTGGGACCCCTGCCCGCCGACACCCCCCTGGCAGAGCGGCGCAATATGCTCCTCTCCGCCACGGTGGTCACCCGGGGCCGGGCCACCTGTCTGGTAGCCGCCACCGGAATGGATACGGAGGTGGGTCATATCGCCGGTCTCTTGATGGATAAGGGGGAAAGCGAAACACCTTTACAGAAGAAGATGGGGGAGATTTCCAAGACCCTGTCCTTCCTGTGCCTGTGCGTGTGCGCGGTGATGTTCGGGGTGGGGCTGCTCCAGGGGCGGAATCTGCTGGAAATGTTCCTCACCGCCGTATCTCTGGCGGTGGCCGCCATCCCTGAGGGCCTGCCCGCCATCATTTCCATTGTGCTGGCCCTGGGGGTAAGCCGTATGGCCAAGCGGCGGGCCATCGTCAAAAAGCTGCCTGCGGTGGAAACTTTGGGGTGCGCCGGGGTGATCTGCTCCGACAAAACGGGCACCCTGACCCAGAACAAAATGACGGTGGTGGACATCTGGACGCCCTCCCAGGGGGAGCGGGATCTGGCCCTCACCATTGGGGCCCTGTGCGGCGATGCCGAGCTGAATTGGAAGGGGAAGAGCCCGGTGTGTACCGGCGATCCCACCGAGGCCGCCCTGGTGGAGGCGGCAGCACGGGCCGGACTGGATAAGAATAAATTGGGGGAGGAATGGCCCAGAAAAGGGGAGATTCCCTTTGATTCGGAACGAAAACTCATGACCACCGTACATAGCAGGCCGGGCGGGGGATACCGGGTGATGGTGAAAGGCGCCCCCGACGTGCTGGCCCGGCGGTGCCGGTTGACCGAGAGCGCCCTGCGGCGGATCACCACCCGCAACGAGGCCATGGCGGGCAAGGCTTTGCGGGTGCTGGGGGTGGCCTACAAGGATGTGGAGGCGCAGCCCCGCAGCCTGGACAGCGACAGCGTGGAGCAGGGCCTCACCTTTGTGGGACTGCTGGGCATGATGGACCCGCCCCGGCCGGAGGTACGCCGGGCGGTGGACCAGTGCTACAAGGCGGGGGTACGGCCGGTGATGATCACCGGCGACCACAAGCTCACCGCCGTGGCGGTGGCCAAGGAGCTGGGCATCTGCCGGGATGGGGACCGGGCCCTCACCGGGGAGGACCTGGACTTTCTGCCCCAGCCTGCTCTGGAGGAGGAAGTGGACAAATTTGCCGTGTACGCTCGGGTGTCGCCGGAGCACAAGCTGCGTATCGTCCAGGCCTGGCAGGCCAGGGGGAAGGTGGTGGCCATGACCGGAGACGGCACTAATGACGCCCCCGCCCTCAAGGCCGCCGACATCGGCTGCGCCATGGGCAAGGGAGGCACCGACGTGGCCCGTGGGGCGGCGGACATGATCCTCACCGACGACAACTTCGCTACCATCGTCTCGGCGGTGGAGGAGGGGAGAGGGATCTACGCCAACATCAAAAAGGCCATCCACTACCTGCTCTCCTGCAATATCGGCGAGATTCTGACCATCGCCCTGGCCACCCTGCTGCGGTTTCCGGAGATGCCCCTGGCCCCGGTCCAGCTGCTGTGGCTCAATCTGGTCACCGACTCTCTGCCCGCTCTGGCCCTGGGGGTGGAGCCGGTGGAGCCGGGGGTGATGGACCGGCCGCCCCGGCAGGCGGGGGAGTCCCTCTTTGCCCACGGCTTTGCCTTCCGGCTGGCCTGGCAGGGGGTGATGGTGGGGGCCCTCACCCTGGCGGCCTATGTGCTGGGGGCCTGGGTGCTGCCGGGCTGCTCCCTGGCGGCGGGCAACACCATGGCCTTCGCTACGCTCACCCTGTGTCAGCTTTTCCACGCCTTTGACGTGCGCAGCGAGGAGGCCTCCATCTTCAAGCTGGGGATCACCTCCAACCCGGCCATGAACCGCGCCTTCCTCATCGGCCTTGCTATGCAGTTGGCGGTGCTGCTGGTGCCCCCGCTGCAAACGGTATTCTCTACCGTGTCCCTGTCCCCACGGGCCTGGGGGGTGGTGGCCGGTCTGGCGGTGACCCCGGTGGTGGTGTGCGAGGCGGCCAAGGCCTTCCGCCGCAGCCATAAGCCGGGCAAGCGGGTGAGCGCTGCCAAGGCGGCCAGTCGGGGATAGCGGTCGGGAGCGGATGACGGGGGAACCCCTCATCAGTCAGCCTGCGGCTGCCAGCTTCCCCCCACAGGGGGGAAGCCAGCGCCGGTGGAAAGAAAAATCAAAATTACCCCTTGACAAAGACAAAACGGGGCGGTATACTATGCCAAACTAAATCGTCAAACCGATGAGAAAGAGGAGTAGTCCGGTATCAAGGCCTCACAGAGAGTCGCGGGTGGTGGGATCGCGGCAGGCGGCGTCCGGGTGAATGGACTTTTGAGGGCTTTGCGAAAGGGAAACCGAGTAGCGCGACGGGGACTCCACCCGTTATCAGGGGAGCGTGTGCTGGCAGGCACGCGAAAGTGAGCGGGCGCATTGTTTATATGCGTCAATCCGGGTGGCACCGCAGAGGTTTTTATTACGCCTTTGTCCCAGAGAATCTTTGGGACGGGGGCGTTTTTTCATGCCCTCTCCCGCAAAACCAATTTTGAAGGAGTGCATGAACATGACCAAGATCCCTCACCGCCTGTACCTCACCGAAGACCAGATGCCTCAGCGTTGGTTCAACCTGCGCTCCGCCATGGCGGAGCAGCCCGATCCCATGCTCCACCCCGGCACCCTCCAGCCCCTGGGGGTGGACGATCTGTCCCCCATCTTCTGCACCGAACTGGCAAGACAGGAGCTGGACGCCGTCAACGAGTTCATCGACATCCCGGAGGAGATCCAGGAGGTCTACAAGATGTACCGGCCCTCGCCTCTGATCCGGGCCTACAACCTGGAGAAGGCCCTGGGCACCCCGGCCAAAATCTATTACAAGTTTGAGGGCAACAACACCTCCGGCTCCCACAAGCTCAACTCCGCCGTGGCCCAGGCCTACTACGCCAAGCAGCAGGGCCTCACCGGTGTCACCACCGAGACGGGAGCCGGTCAGTGGGGCACCGCCCTCAGCGAGGCCTGTTCCTACTTCGGGCTGACCTGCGACGTGTTTATGGTGAAGTGCTCCTACGAGCAGAAGCCCTTCCGCAAGGCGGTGATGGGGGTGTTTGACGCCGACGTGACTCCGTCCCCCTCCAACCTCACCCAGGTGGGCCGCAAGATCCTGGCGGAGAATCCGGGCACCACCGGCAGCCTGGGCTGCGCCATCTCCGAGGCGGTGGAGGCCGCCCTCAACAGTGAAGGCAAGAAGCGCTATGTGCTGGGCAGCGTGCTCAACCAGGTGCTGCTGCACCAGTCCATCATCGGCCTGGAGTCCAAGATCGCCATGGAGCAGCTGGGGGAGTACCCCGACGTGGTGGTGGGCTGCGCCGGCGGCGGCTCCAACCTGGGCGGCCTTATCGCCCCCTTTATGGCCGACAAGCTGAAGGGTGTGAAGAACCCCCGCATCGTGGCGGTGGAACCCGCCTCCTGCCCCTCCCTCACCCGGGGCAAGTACGCCTACGATTTCTGCGACACCGGCAGGGTGACCCCTCTGGCCCGGATGTACACCCTGGGCTGCGGCTTCATCCCCTCCGCCAATCACGCCGGCGGCCTGCGCTACCACGGCATGAGCCCCGTCCTCTCCAAGCTGTACCACGATGGGCACATGGAGGCGGTGGCCTACGAGCAGACCAAGGTCTTTGAGGCGGCGGTGCTCTTTGCCAAGCAGGAGACCATCCTGCCTGCTCCCGAGTCGGCCCACGCCATCAAGGGAGCCATCGACGAGGCCCTCAAGTGTAAGGAGAGCGGCGAGGCCAAGACCATCCTTTTCGGCCTCACGGGCACCGGCTACTTCGATATGACCGCCTATGAGAACTACCTCACCGGCAAGATGACCGACTATATTCCCACCGACGAGGATCTGCAAAAGGGCTTTGACTCCCTGCCTGACATTCCTCAAAATAAAGGGATTTGACCGGACGGGCCAGCTGCAAGAAATTGGCGGCTGGCCCGGTTGCTTGTCGAAATAAATCGAACTATATGGGCAAAAATGGGTTATTTCTTACGAAATGGATACATTTACCGGGATGGGCTTGATTTTACGGCATAGAAAGACTAAACTAAAGTTAGTCAGGCCCAATGTGAGAAACCTGATAAAAATCATTTTTCAAAACAGGTAAGGAGCGTGAGACAAATGAAAAGAAAGATGCTATCCATGCTGATGGCTCTGGCAATGATTTTATCATTGCTGCCGGTGACCGCGTTGGCGGCGGATCCCACGGCTAAGGATGGGCTCCCCACGGCCAGCGGCACATACTTCTTTGCCAATGGTACGCCCATCACTATCACGGCCGCGGCGCCGGAAGGCGAAAAAGTTGAGAACTTTGGGACAAACTTTACCGCCACGGGCACAGACGCCTACATCAGTTGGGATGACAATGGCACGACCAAATATGTGGGTGTGAGCAGCAACACTTCCGTCTATGGCGGCGCTGACGGCAGGACGGAGGCGGTGTCGGTGGAAAGTACCAGCATCACCATGACCGGCGGTAATGTGTGGAACGTATTCGGCGGCAACTACGGGGAAGAGAACGCTAATACAAATTTCTGCTCCGTTGTAAAGGGAGATGTAAACATTTCTCTTTCCGGCAATGCCGTGGTGAAGAACCTTCTTCACGGAGCGGGCGCCCGCAATACCTGTGTAAACGGCACCATAACCATGGAGTTTGACGGTGTTGACCTCTCTGATCCCAGCAGCCAGCTCTATGTCAACGGCGGATCCTGGGGAAATGGAAATGAAGGGACACGCAATATTGCGGACGGTGCCATGGAGACCGAGGCTGTGGCAAACAAGGTTATCATTACGGCCAAGGACAGCAAGTTCTACCTGCTCGGCGGCGGCGGCAGCGGCAGCACCAAGGTGCGTTCCAGCAGCGTGACGCTGAATAATTGTGAGCTGAGCTACCTCTATCTTGGCGGCATCAACGGCGAAGTGGTGGAATCCTCCATCGTGGCCACCGGTTGCACCATTGCAGATTTTTCCGCCACCAACCGCGGCTTTGTGGGCACGGGTAATGTCGACCTGAATGACTGCACGATTACCAAGCTGAATACCGGCGCGGCCAACGGCTGCTTCAGCAGCGACTCCGGCGGAGTGGACGGCAGCGGCGTTACCGGCAGCTGCGTGTGGGACATTGATGCGGACACCACGGTAGAGGATGCCCAGCTTACCCCGCTGGTGATGAAGAACAATGGTTCTTACACCAATACCTATGAAAATCTGACCGTCCAAAAGGCGGGAGATCCTCTTGAACTGAAAATTACCGACTTTGTTGCAGATGAGAAAAATGATACTCTGACACAACGTACGTTTGCGGTTCCTGAGGGCAGCACCCTGACGCTCAAGGGCGTAAACGCTACTGTAACCGCAGACAGCACCCTCACCAATGTGGGCACCATCGACATGGACAGCACGTCCAGCCTGACGGTGGCTTCCGGCGCAACTTTTGGGCAGCTCGGTACTGTGAACGGTACTGTCGATGGCAAGGGAACCATCAACGATGACTATGTCGCTCGCATCGGCACCACCGGTTATGCTTCCCTCCAGGATGCCGTTAACGCGGTGAGTACAACTGAGCCTGCGACGATTACTCTGCTGAAAGATACTGCCGGCGCCGGCGTAGTCGTGAATGGCACCGTGCAGAGAAATCTTACTTTTGACCTGGGCGGACATACCTATACAATCACCAGCGGCGTAGGTTCTTCCGGTACTGAGACCAACGGGTTCCAGCTGATCAAAGATAACAACATTACCTTTAAGAACGGGACCATTGCCGCGGATCCTGCGGAGGGACAGCAAGTCAAGATCCTGATCCAGAACTATTCCAACCTCACCCTGGAAAATGTTACGCTGGATGGCACCGGTATGACGGATTATACCGGCCTCAACTACACCCTGTCCAACAACAACGGTGAAATCATCCTGAACACCGGGACAACGATTATCCCCCGTGCAGATGATGAGATCGCCATGGACGTCTGCTGGGCAAAGTACTATCAGAATGGTGCCCGTGTGACGGTAGACGAGGGCGCGACCATTCAGGGCAATGTGGAACTGGGACTTTGGGATCAGGATGCATATGAGGGGAATCAGAGTGTTCTAACCGTCAACGGCGGTACCATCACCGGAGATTTGATCATCGGGAAGCAGACCAGCTCTGATGATGAGCTGCAGCAGGTCGTGGAATCCCTGAAGACCAATATCACCATCAACGGCGGCTCCTTTGGTGCCAGCGTGGATCAATTTATTGACAGCACAGATCAAGCCGCCGCCAAGGTGCAGAGCGGTGATACCCACAGCTACTACACGTCCATGGAAGCTGCTCTGGCGGCTGCCCAGCAGGGCGACAGCATCACCGATCTGAAGGCGACCACCACCACGTACACCCTGACCTTGAAGTACAACGACAACGCCACCGCGGATTCTGTGTATACGGTGGCGGAGAACACCGAGGTTCCCCTGCCCACGCCCACCCGGGACGGCTACCGCTTCCAGGGCTGGAGCGACGGCACCAATACCTATAACGCGGGCGCTGTGTATAGAGTCACCGACACCGCCACCCTCACCGCCCAGTGGAGTGTGATCTCCTCCGGCACCTCCTACGCCATCACCGTGGAAAGCAGCGACAACGGCACTGTGACCGCCAGCCGGACCCGCGCCAACAAGGGCCTCACTGTCACTCTGACCGTGAAGGCTGACGAGGGCTACGCTCTGGACACCCTCACCGTTACCGGCAAGAACGGCAACGAGATCAAGCTCACCGACAAGGGCGACGGCAAGTATACCTTCACCATGCCCGCTTCTGCTGTCACCGTGAAGGCCTCCTTTGCCAAGGATGACGCCCCCGTGGAGACCGGCCTGCCCTTCACCGATGTGAAGGCCGGCGACTGGTTCTATGAGGCCGTCAAGTACGCCTACGACAACAAGCTGATGGACGGCACTTCCTCCACCACCTTTGCCCCCCTCATGACCACCAACCGGGCCATGATCGTCACCATCCTGTGGCGGCTGGAGGGCAGCCCTGTGGTCAACTACGCCATGAACTTCAGCGATGTGGAGAGCGGCGTGTGGTACACCGAGGCGGTCCGCTGGGCGGCTGCCGAGGGCATCGTCAAGGGCTACAGCGACACCGTGTTTGCCCCCGATGATACCGTGACCCGTGAGCAGCTGGCCACCATCCTGTACCGCTATGCCGGGTACAAGGAGTACGACGTGTCCGCCAAGGGCGACCTGACCACCTTCGCCGACGGCAGCACCGTGTCCACCTGGGCGGCCGACGGCATGACCTGGGCGGTTGGCGCCCAGCTCATCACCGGCAAGGACGGCGGCAAGCTGGATCCCACCGGCACCGCCACCCGCGCTGAGGTTGCCACCATCCTTATGCGCTTCTGCGAGAACGTGGCAAAGTAAGAAGCAATACTATCCGGACCGCCGCGGGAAATCCTCCCGCGGCGGTCTTTTTGTGCACGGCACGGAAACACAGGAGAAAGAAGGGGGGATTGCCCCGCTATAAGGGGAAATATTGTTCCGATTCCTATGGAAATACCTTGTATTCTCCGAAACTATCCGGTATAATAATAGAACAAACGCCGCTGCGCGGCATCAATGGAAAGGTGAGGGATCATCCCATGGAATTGAAGAATTTTGACAATATCATCAGCCGTGTTCCCAAGCTGAATGTTCCTCTGCGCGTGGTCCTGGCCGGTTCTGACGGCGAGAATATGCTCCGCGGCCTGTTCCAGGCTCAGAAGGAGGGCTTTGTGCAGCCCGTGCTGGTGGGCGACCGGGCCCGTACCATGGTGCAGCTGGAGAAGCTGGGCCTGGACAAGGAGCCCTACACCATGGTGGACACCGCTCCCGGCCACAATGTGACCCAGGCCGCCATCGACGTGATCCACTGCGGCGAGGGCGACATCCTCATGCGTGGCAATATGCCCACCCGCGACTTCCTGATGCCCGTGCTGGACAAGAAGAACGGCCTGCGGACCGAGCGCCTCATGAGCCATGTGTCTCTGGCCTCCATCCCCGAGTATCCCAAGCTGCTGGCTCTGTCCGACATGACCATCATCGTCAGCCCCAACCCCACCCAGAAGAAGGCCATCATCAAGAACACCGCCGATGCCCTGAAGGCCTTCGGCTATGAGAACCCCAAGCTGGCTCTGATGGCCCTGGTGGAGAACGTCAACTTCCATATGCCCGATACCATCGAGGCCCAGCGCCTGGTGAGCGAGCAGAAGCAGCACCCCTTCGCCGACTGCGAGCTGTGGGGCCCCATCTCCTACGACCTCATTATCTCCAAGGAGGCCTGCCGCCTGAAGAACTACGACTGCCCCTGGTCCGGCGGCGGCTTCGACGGCATCATCGCTCAGGACCTGATCGCCGGCAACATCCTGGTGAAGAGCTGGCTCATCCACGCCCACGCCACCACCTGCGGCGCCGTGGTGGGCGCCAAGGTGCCCATCGCTCTGACCTCCCGCTCTGCCAAGGCGGAGGAGAGCTTCCTGTCCCTGGTGTTCTGCGCCGTCCTCAACGAGTGGCGCAAGACCCAGCAGAACAAGTAAGTCCATACGGTAAAAGGCCGGCGCGTTAGCGCCGGCCTTTTTGCGTGGATGGGGGATATGGCGGGCGGCCATAAAGGCCGCCCCTACAGGGTGAAGCACAAAAAAGGCCTGCTGCAAAATAGAATACAGCTGTCATTCTGAGCCCCAGCGGGGCGAAGAATCTTCCTGTGGCAGACAAACTGGCAGAAAAGATCCGACCCTGACGCTCAGGATGACAAAATGGGGACCTGCTGCAAACTGCGCAGCCGGTACAAAGACCCGTCATTCCGAGAAAAACGGCCGCCCGGTGGGCGGCCGTTTTTCGTGGGAATCCGCCCCTTTTGCCGGGGAAACGGATTGCCACGCCAGTGTGCGCACTGGCTCGCAA
>NZ_NFLU01000025.1 GCF_002161085.1 Flavonifractor sp. An112
CTATCGTTTGTGCAGTTGGCAGACCGCACTTTCATTATAGCAAAGGGAGTTTCTTTATCACTTTCATCGCCATAGGCTTTTTGGAACCACTCGCCTAGCGAGTGGTTTTCTTTATACAACAAGGAGGGCAACCCGGTTGGGCTGCCCTCCTGTACTTTACCGTTCCATATACCGTCGTTTTATCTTTTCCCTTGGCTCAAGTCCCTGCCGCAGCGTCAGCTCGCACTCCATGTACCGGCATCGCTCAGGCATCCTGTCAAGAATCTCCCGGGCGTTCTTTCTATCCTTGCGAAGTTGGGTAAGCTGTCGGGTACAGCTGTCCCGCTGGGACTTGAGCAGTTTCTTCTCCTGTGGATCACTACACCGCCGAAGCCTGTTATAAATACCGCTGCGCTGTTTCTCTGCTGCCTGGATCTGCTCCTGGGTTCTGGTAAGAAACTGCGCCACCTGTTCCGCTGTTTCCAGTCCCTCACGGCCCAGCAGACGGGTTTGGGCTGTGATAGCATCCAACCGCTGCAACTCCAGCCGCAGGGCCGGAGAGAAGGGCTTGCGTGGGGTTTTGCGTTTTGGAATCGCTCCCAGCAGGTAGCAGTAGTGAAGATAGAGCCGGTAGAGGTTGTTCTGGGTCAAAATCAGCTGCATGATGCTTTGTTGTTGGCGTGGTACCGGATACTTGGCCCTCCATTTCTGCCGGTCCTCCTTATACCAGAACTGGCATTGGTATTGTGCCGCCAATGGCCGTTCATAAATCCGCTGCCGGATACGTTGAATCTCATAGTCCTCACCCAGACGCCACAACCGTATCGCCTTTTTGCTGTCTATGAATCGGATTGTGGGGTATTTCAGCTTCTCATCGTACCGCAGCACATAACCCAGATCCAGCAGGATTTTACCAAACCGCTCCATATCGCCAGACATACAGATGGCGTAATCAATGGCTTTGCGCATTAACTGAAAGCGGGTATTTGCCCCCATCTTTTCGGCAAAGTAGATGCTCCGTGGCGTTTTTCCCTTGGGATGCTCAATCACCGTCAGATTGTGCTCCCGGCACAGCTCGTCGGAGATCTCCCGCATCCGGTAAAAAGCCCGTTTGTCACAGTTGAACTTCTGGCCGTCCTTGTAGCTGACCGAGTTAATGACCAGATGGTTATGGTAAGTACCGGTATTGAAGTGGGTGGCAATCAGCACCTGAAACTGGTCGCCCCACATCCGCCTGGCCAGCTCCACCCCCAGCTGGTGGCACAGCTCCGGGGATACCTCGCCGGTCTTAAAGCTCTGGACACAGTGGTAAGCCAGATTGCCGCCTGTCTTATTGAAGTGCCGCTTGACGTACTGCATATCCTCGCAGGCATGGTCACGGCGGCAGTGGAGTGTGGTAACGTACATGGTCTTTTCAGGGTCGCTGGTGACCTTCTGGTCGTTCTGAGCATAGTGGAGTACCTGCTGTATATCAGAGAACTCCGTCTTTTCTGCGTTCTCCGCATAGCCCACTACCCGGCTCAGGCTATCCTTGATGGCCCAGATCTTCGTGACACCCATGGGCCACACCTTCTTCCAGATTATCAAACAACTCTGCCGGGTTTGGCTGGGCCAGATCCTCCCCAACACCTACCCGGCGCAGGTAGGCCGACAGGCCAATTCCGGCTCGTCTGGCCCTGGCCTCCATCCTCCGTTTCTCCTGTTCTGTCACTCGAATGTGGATGTCACAGGTTCGGTTTTTCAAGGGTTCCTCCTTCCTCCGGGGTTACAGGGGCGGAGCCCCTTTCGGCTCCGCCGCCCCAGGCTTTGTGGCTACAAAGCCTATGCTCGCTACACTCCAGGACACCCTTTTGGGGTGTCCCGTGTCCCCCGGCACTTTCCCGGTCAGGCATACACAATTTCCCGCAGAATCTGCTCCTCTGCGGCAGCTCTGAAGCTGTTCATCAGTCCCACCCAGCGCAGCTGAGCGGCGGCTTTCAGCTGCTCGTCCACCCCCTCTTTTGCGGCCAGGTCGGCAACGATCCGGTCTACCTGCTCCGCAGCCAGAGCGTCAATTTCCTGGAGGTGTGCATCCAGTTTCCCGACCAGCAGCAGCCGGTCATACATCATGGGCCGGTGCTGCTTCAGATAGGTTTTCCGCAGCAGCCCGTACTTGCCCAGGGGGCGGTTATCGTCTGTCTGGGATAGGTAAAGGTCGGGGTAGTGATAGTCCCCGATTTTTGTATAGGTCAGTTCCATATCCTCATCACTCTTTCCATTATTTGGGGTTCTGTGACGCTTGTGACGCAAGTGACGCAAAAAACAGTACCCACTTTTAGCGTCACAAGCGTCACTTGCGTCACACAGGCTCGGTTTCTAGCCTCAAAGTGATATGGCTGCCAGCTCTATCTCTTATGTTCTTGTAGGAAATTCCATAAGTAGCATATAACTGCCCAGCTCGCACATTGAGCCGCCTGGTCAGGCTGCTGGCCGTGGTTTTCAGCCCCAATCTCTCCAGCATTTCCGCACCGCTTCCCTGCCACACCGGCTGCTCTGGTGTCACCAGTTGGGCTACCTGCTCCAACAGCGGATCAGGTGGTTCCTTCCACAGCTCACAGTCCGCCCCCTCCAGCGCCCAAGTCAGATTTTCTTCGTTGCGGAGCAGGCGGAGCCGTTGGTCGGGCTGGTCACGGCCTACAATGTCCAGGATAGCCCGGTGGTCGGTACGCTTCTCCTTGTGCAGCAGAAAAGCTCCGTCGGCACATCCCAGCAGGCCGGTGGTACCGGAAATCATTTCAAAGCTATCCTCTGACGGTTGCTTTCTGGTGTGGTGAACAATCAAGATACAGATATTGTGGTAATCGGCAAAGGTTTTCAGTTGGCCAATAATCTCATAGTCGCTGGCATAGCTATAACGATCTCCTGCCGTCTCCCGTATCTTTTGCAGGGTGTCAATGACAATCATCTGGGCTTGGGGGAATCGTCTGAGAAAATACTCCATCTGCTTCTCCAATCCCTGTCCGAGTTGTTTGGCAGCCACTGCCAACATTAAATCCCCGTGGCCATCTACCCCAAACATCCGGGCCATGCGCTCCTGGAGTCGCCGGTACTGATCCTCCAGGGCCAGATAGAGCACCGCTCCACGATGTACTTGATAGTCCCAGATGGCTTGTCCTGTACTGACGGCATAGGCTATCTGGAGCACCAGAAAGGATTTGCCGATCTTGGGCGCTCCGGCAAAGAGGTACACTCCTTTGTATAGTAAACCATCGATGACCGGCTCCTTGACCGGGAAGGTCTGATCCATTAGTTCCTCCATCCCGACCATGTGGAGATAGTCAGGGCTTTGCATCTGCTCCCACTCACGCAGACGTTTTTCAATGTCCTCTGTGGGATTTTCCGGGTATGGATTGCCTTCTGCCAGGTTTTCTGTTATAATAATTGCGTTCTTTTGACGCAGTTGCCCTCCATCTGTTGGCCCAGATGGGTTCAGGGCAGCTGTTTTTTTATCTTCTGGCATGGTCGCTTCCCTCCTTCATTCCTGTGAGAAGTTCGGCCATCAACCGCAGAATCTCCACCATGTCTGGGTCCGCTACCATTCCAGGTTCTAGTCGCTTTAACTCTTCTACGACTCCATTTAGCTCATTTCTCAATGCCTTGTAAACTCGGGGATTGCCCTGAACAATCACATCCCGGCAAAGAATGCGCCTGGTAATGTATTCCTGCTTGGTCAGTCCGGACAAGCGCACCGCCCGTTCCAATTCCAGATCTTCTTCCGGCGAGATCCGAAAGGACACCACCTTATTCCGCCAGCGTCCCCTTCGATCAAGGCATTTCTGTGACATATTCCCCACCCCTTTCAAAATCCAGTTGATCTGCCATCTGCCGCTGTTTGGATGGAAACAGGTGTGCATAGCGGTATGTAATATCAATGGTCTCATGGCCCACCCGGTCAGCAATGGCCAGGGCTGAAAACCCCATATCGATCAGCAGGCTCACATGGCTGTGTCTCAAATCGTGCAGACGAATCTCTTTTACGCCGGTTTCTTGGCACCCACGGATCATTTCATGGCGCAAATAGTGCTTTGTTACAGGAAAAATTCTGCTGGTTTTATCCGCACCATAAATCTGTCGGAAGTAGTCCTGCAATTCCTCACACAGAAACTTGGGAAGCTGGATCGTTCGATTGCTCTTGGGCGTTTTGGGTTCTGTAATGAGGTCCTGCTTGTCAATTCTCTGGTAGGACTTATTGATGGTCATGGTCCGCTTTTCAAAGTCAAAATCCCGTTTTGTCAGGGCCAGCAGCTCCCCCAGGCGGACACCTGTCCAGTACAGCACTTCAAAGGCATAGAAAGACATGGGCTTGTCCATCATGGCATCTGCAAACCGGAGGTATTCTTCTTTGGTCCAGAACTCCATTTCCCGCCGCTCTTTCTGTCCCATGCTGCCCGCCTTGGTTGCCGGATTGACCTGCAGATCATAAAATTTGACTGCATGGTTGAAAATGGCCGTGAGTTGATTGTGAATATTACGCAGATAGGTATCTGTATAGGTGTCTCCCTGCTTATCACAGAGCTGGCGCATTGTGTTTTGCCATTCCAGTACATCCCTGGCGGTAATCTCACAAAGCCGCTTTTTCGCAAAATAGGGCATGATTTTACTCTGGATCACACTTGCTTTGGTTTTCCAAGTGTTCAGACGCACCTTGGGCTTCATATCACGCTCATACAACTCCACAAAACTCTCAAAGGTCATATTGTTGTCAGCCTTCCGCTGCATCAGGAACTGCCGCTCCCACTCCAGGGCCTCCCGCTTGGTAGCAAAACCACGCTTTACCTTGGGTCTGCGTTCCCCTGTCCAGTCAGTATAACGAAACTGCAAATACCAACTGCCGTTCTTTTTATCCTTATACGCCGGCATAGCTTCCGTCTCTCCCCTCATCCTTGGTGGCGTACATCTTCTCATGGAAGAATCTGCGGTCCACCCGTCCCTGGAGAACGATGAATCCCCTCTCTTCCAACTCCTTGTTCAAGGTGCGGATCACCTTGTAGGCATAGGCCACAGACACACCAAGTTCATCTGCTACCTCCTGGGCACGCATATAGATCTGTTCCGATTTCATACAATCATTCCTTTCTTATTTCACAACTGTTTTCAGTTGAGTTGTGCTTATAATATAATACTAATTTGCTTTAGTCAATGCATTTCTTGTCGATTCTAAAACTTTTTTATTTTAGTCATTGACGGTATTGCGTTTACTCTGTTATACTGATATAAACAAAATGGAGTGAGGAGATCGAATATGGCAATCGGTGAGCGGATTCGGTTCTTTCGCAATCTGCGTGGGATGACATTGAAGGTACTGGGAACAGCGGTCGGCTTTTCTCCACGTACTGCCGAGGTTCGTATGTCCCAGTACGAGAAGGGTCTCCGTACGCCCAAAGCGGATTTGACGGAGCATCTGGCGCATCTCCTCCAAGTATCTCCTGATGCCTTGAATGTGCCGGATATCGATACCTATCAGGGGTTCATGCACACGCTCTTTGCCATTGAAGATCTCTATGGCCTGCAGATTGGAAAATTGGACGGGGAGCTTTGCCTGCATTTCAACAGCATTGATGCCCGGTTAAAGTTCCGGGACGACTTCAATGCCTGGTATACGGTACTGCGCCGGTATCAGTTGGGAGAGATCTCCAAAGAGGAGTATGACCGTTGGCGGTACACCTTCCCGGAAGTAAAGGCACGGGAGACCCGTGACAGACTGGATGCCCTGCGCCAGAATATGGCTGATTCGAAGGAATAAAAAACGGCTCTGCCGACTGTAAACACACAGTCAGCAGAGCCGTTTGGCTTCTGTCAGAATTGGGAATTTTGTCGCAGCCTGTCACATATATTCCACCGGCGTCCAATAACCGTCAGAATAACCTGGCAACATGCGGTGCAATCATTTTGCAATCAATACACCGTGAGAATTTTGAAAAAACCTGCATTTCCAAGGCTTTGCGGGCTCAAAAATACAGTTTTTTCTTATTCCCACTCAATGGTTGCCGGGGGCTTACTGGTAATATCGTAGACGATACGGTTGATACCCTTGACCTCGTTGACGATACGGGTGGAAATACGGTCCAGTACGTCATAGGGGATACGGGCCCAGTCAGCAGTCATAAAGTCGCTGGTAGTAACAGCGCGGAGGGCCAGCGTATAATCGTAGGTGCGGCCGTCGCCCATAACGCCCACGGAGCGGGTGTTGGTGAGTACGGCGAAATACTGGTTGATGTTCTTGTCCTCACCGGCGGCGGCGATCTCCTCCCGGTAGATGGCGTCGGCGTCCCTGAGGGTATCCAGCTTCTCCTTGGTCAGGTCGCCGATCACACGGATGGCCAGGCCGGGGCCGGGGAAGGGCTGGCGCATGACCAGGTACTCGGGCAGGCCCAGCTCGCGGCCCAGCTGACGCACCTCATCCTTAAACAGCAGCCGCAGGGGCTCGATGATCTCCTTGAAGTCCACATAGTCGGGCAGACCGCCTACGTTGTGGTGGCTCTTGATGACGGCGGCATCGCCGGCACCGGATTCAATGACGTCGGGGTAGATAGTACCCTGGACCAGGTAATCCACCCGGCCGATCTTCTTGGCCTCTTCCTCAAAGACACGGATGAACTCCTCGCCAATGATCTTACGCTTGCGCTCAGGCTCAGCCTCACCGGCCAGCTTCAGCAGGAAACGGGTCTCAGCATCCACCCGGACAAAGTTAATATCCCAGCGGGCAAAGGCAGCCTCCACCTCGTCGCCCTCATTCTTGCGCATGAGGCCATGGTCCACGAATACGCAGGTGAGCTGCTTGCCCACTGCCTCGGCCAGCAGTGCGGCCGCCACAGAGGAGTCCACACCGCCGGACAGGGCCAGCAGAACCTTGCCGTCGCCCACCTTCTCCCGGATGTCCCGGATGGCGGTATTCTTGTAATCTTCCATGGTCCAGTCGCCGGTGGCGCCGCACACCTCATAGAGGAAGTTGCGGATCATGTCCACACCATGCTGAGTGTGGTTCACCTCGGGGTGGTACTGCACGCCGTAGAAGCCCCGCTTCTCATCGGCAATGGCCACATTGGGGCAGGCGTCGGTACGGGCGGTGAGGGCAAAGCCCTCGGGCACCTTGGCCATATAGTCGCCGTGGCTCATCCAGGAGATGCCCTGCTCCGGCAGGCCCTTGAAGAGCTTGCAAGTGGTGTCGTAATAGGTCTCGGTCTTGCCGTACTCTCGGGCGGTATCCTCCTGGGCGGCGGTGACCTGACCGCCCAACGTATGGGCCATCAGCTGGCAGCCGTAGCAGATGCCCAGCACAGGCACCCCCAGCTCAAAAATGGCGGGGTCCACATGGGGGGCCTTCTCGTCGTACACGCTGTTGGGGCCGCCGGTAAAGATGAAGCCGATGGGCTTCATGGCCTTCAGCTGCTCCAGCGGAGTGGTATAGGGCTTGACCTCGCAGTACACGCCGCACTCACGGACCCGACGGGCAATGAGCTGATTGTACTGGCCGCCGAAGTCCAGAACGATCACGGTCTGATGGGACATTCAAGTTCCTTCTTTCTATGGAGTCTATAGGTTTCCGAAAATTTGCGTAACAATTATAGCTTAGAATATCATATTTTTTCCCCAGGCGCAATACTTCTCCCACGTCCGCGCCGCGTTTGAAGCAGGTGATACCATCCCCCGCCGAACAGGAAGCTGGTGACACGCCCTGTCGCCGGATTGCCCAACAGAAGCAGCAGCCCCACCCATACCAGTAGCACCTGCCACGATTGGGCCAGCAAATAGGGGAATTTCAGCCGGAGCAGATGGAAGAAAAAGCCGTGGAACAGATAGATGGGCAGGGTATTCTGCCCCAAAACAGTTATCACCGGGATTCTGCGCTTAAGGTGAGGGGCCAGGCCTGCAAACAGGAGAAAAATCACACTGGCCGCGCAGCACATGATAAGTCCCCGCATCTGCCAGCTATAGCCCAGATCCTCATAGCCGTAGGCGCCCAGCATCATTTTTGCGGTCACACCCTGCCGCAGCAGCAGCCACTCTAAAAGCACGCAGCAGGCGACCGCAAGGCCCAGCACAATCCCTCTGAGGGTCCGTCCTCCCCCGTTCCAGCGGGCTCGCAGGCCGTCCGCCCGTCTGAAGTAGTAGCCCAACAGAAACCAAGGCTGGAAGGCGATAATCCGGGAGGCGCTCCACTGGTAGTCGATGCTCTTGTCACAGCCCACCAGCAGCGCCAAAGCTACCGACGCGGCAACCATCAGCCACCGCCCCGTGGCGGACGGCGCGTCGTACACCGGTAGCAAGAGGGTGTAAATGGCCAGCACAAAGAGGTACCACAAGATCCAGTAGGGCCTGGAAAACTGCACATGAACCCAGGGGTCCCCCAACTTTTCCACAAAGGCGGTGTACAACCACTGGAGGACCAGATAGGGCAGCGCCATGCCAAAGATCCACTTGCTCCGATCAAACCTGGCAAACATTCCGCTGAGAAACAAAAAGGCAGGCATATGAAAGGAGTAGATTACAGCATACAGCGTCTCTTTGTGGGGAAATTCCCCCGCAATCTCCAGCAGGTGCCCCAGCACCACCAGGGCAATGAGCAAAAGGCGCAGATTATCATACTGATATTCCCTTGTTTTCACGTCCGGCCCGCCTTCTTTCCACGACAGCCTATGCCCGCTTAGAATATCATGTTTTCTTCCCTCCCGCAATAGCAGCAAAAAGGCCGCCGAGTTCTGACAGCTCAGCGGCCTTTTATTCAGGCACCTATCTCCGCGCCGCCCCACTCTACAACGGTAAAGCCAGTGCGCTCCGGAGCAGCAAGCGTCTGGGGCTCCACCTCCACCGGCTGGTCCAACTCCTGCCAGGCCATGAATACCCGGATCAGGGTATCCGGGGCCGGGTCAATGGTCAGCTTGGCGCTGTCGGTGTAGGCCTCCTGTTGGAAGGAGATCAGGTTATAGGGGTTGTGCTCCATCTTGGGCAGCCAGTAGATGATAAACTCGTTGGCCTCCTGCTCCGTCAGGCCCAACTGGGCCAGGGCGTCCTCCAGAAATGCGGCGGTGTTTTCCCCAGCCACGCAAAACCCGGTGGAAAAGTCATATTCGGTTTGGCTGATCCCCTCCCAGAACAGGCAGTAGTACTGCCGTCCGGTGGTCGGGTCCGTGAGGGTGCCGTCGGGAGAAGCGTCCACCGTCCAGCCGTCCCCATAGGCGGGATAGGTGGCGGTCAGTTTCCCATCAAAGTCCAGGGTAACGGAGACCTTGGTTTCTTCCTCCGGGTAGAGGTAGATCACCGGTTTTTCAGCCGCAGGGCCTCTGTCCGGAGCACTGCATCCGGTCAGCGAGACGGCCAGCAGGCAGGCCGCCAGGGTTAAAGGAACCAGTTTACGCATAAAAACTCCCCCTTCCAGATTCTTAGGTCCTTTTTATCAGACGAATCCGGAAGGGGGAAGTTCCCATTTTATTTAAATCTGAGTAATATCAATGGGCCGCAGGTCGGAGGGCCGGCCCTGGGTTCGGATGGTGAGCATGGCCCGGGCGGTGTCAATAGCGGTGATGCAGGCCACGGAGTGCTCCACGGTGGAGCGGCGGATCTTGAAGCCGTCAGTATCGTGGCGGCGGCCCCGGGTGGGGGTATTGATGACCAGATCCACGGTGCCGGAAGCGATCATGTCCAGGATGTTGGGGTGAGCCTCGGAGACCCGAGCCACCTTGCGAGCGGGGATGCCCACGGCGTTGAGGGCGTCGCAGGTGCCGCTGGTGGCCAGGATCTCAATGCCCATGTCGGCAAAGCCCTGGGCGATACCGATGATCTCGCCCTTGTCCTCGTCCTTGACGGTGATGATGATGCGCCCGCCCTTCTTGGGAGCCTTCATGTTGGCGCCCTTAAAGGCCTTCAGCAGGGCCTGGGGGAAGGACTCGGCCAGACCCAGGCACTCGCCGGTGGACTTCATCTCGGGGCCCAGGCCGGTGTCCACGTCGGTGAGCTTCTCGAAGGAGAACACCGGCATTTTCACAGCGTAGTAGTCGGCCTCTTTGTAGATGCCGGTACCGTAGCCCAGGTCTTTCAGCTTCTGCCCCAGCATAACCTTAGTGGCCAAGTCGATGATGGGCACGCCGGTGACCTTGGAGATATAGGGGATGGTACGGGAGGAGCGGGGGTTGACCTCGATGACATACACTGTGTCGTCATAGATGACAAACTGGATGTTCACCAGGCCCACCACACCCAGAGCCTTGGACAGGTCGTAGGTATAGCGGTAGATGGTCTCCTTGTGCTTCTCCTCGATATGGATGGGAGGATAGACGGAGATGGAGTCGCCGGAGTGGACGCCGGCCCGCTCGATGTGCTCCATGATGCCGGGGATGAGCAGATCCTCCCCGTCAAACACGCCGTCCACTTCCACCTCACGGCCCATCAGATACTTATCCACCAGGATGGGATGCTCCTGCTCCACCTGATTGATGATGCGCATGAACTCGGTGATGTTGCGGTCGTTGTAGGCAATCTCCATGCCCTGGCCGCCCAGCACATAGGAGGGGCGCACCAGCACGGGGTAGCCCACCTCGTGGGCCGCCTCCAGAGCCTGCTCGGTGGTAAACACTGTCTTACCGGCGGCGCGGGGAATCTTGCACTGGTTGAGGATCTCGTCAAAGCGCTCCCGGTCCTCGGCGGCGTCCACGCCGTCGGCGGAGGTGCCCAGGATGGGCACACCCATGTTGGTGAGGGCCTGAGCCAGCTTGATGGCGGTCTGGCCGCCGAACTGCACCACGGCGCCCCAGGGCTTCTCCAACTCCACCACGGCCTCCACGTCCTCGGGGGTCAGAGGCTCAAAGTACAGCTTGTCGGCCACGTCGAAGTCGGTGGACACAGTCTCGGGGTTGTTGTTGATGATAATGGTCTCATAACCCAGGCGCTTAAAAGCCCAGACGGAATGGACGGAGCAGTAGTCGAACTCGATGCCCTGGCCGATGCGGATGGGGCCGGAGCCCAGCACCAGCACCTTCTTCTTGTCCTGACCGGGCCGGTGGGCCTCAGGCGTAGCAGCAGCCAGCCAGGGAGCCTCCGGGATATGGGGAGCCAGCTCGCCCACCTGGGGCAGATGAAGCTCCTCGGCGGCCTCGTTCTCCTCATCGTAGGTGGAGTAGTAGTAGGGGGTCTGAGCCTCAAACTCGGCGGCGCAGGTGTCCACCATCTTGAAGGCGGGGCGGATGCCATAGGACTCACGCAGGGTCTTGATCTCTCCCCGCTTCTTGCCGGACAGGGCGGCAATCCAGGCGTCGGAGAAGCCCATCTCCTTGGCCATGCGCAGGGTATCGGCATCCAGATGGCCGTGGTCCAGTTTGTCCTCCATGTCCACGATGTTCTGGAGCCGGTCCAGGAACCACAGGTCGTACTTGGTGATCTTGTTGATCTTCTCGGGGGAGAAGCCCCGGCGCAGGGCCTCGGCCACCACGAAGAGGCGCTGGTCGTCGATATTTACCAGCCGCTCCTCGATCTCTTCGGTGTACAGCTGATCCAGGCCAGGCAGGCGCAGGGACTTCACAGGCAGTTCCAGAGAACGGATGGCCTTCATCAGGGCACCCTCAAAGGAGTTGCCGATGGCCATGACCTCGCCGGTGGCCTTCATCTGGGTGCCCAAAGTGCGGCTGGCGGTGGTGAACTTATCAAAGGGCAGGCGGGGAATCTTCAGCACACAGTAGTCCAGGGTGGGCTCAAAGCAGGCGGTGGTCTTGCCGGTCACCGCATTGGGGATCTCGTCCAGGGTATAGCCCAGGGCGATCTTGGCGGCCACCTTGGCGATGGGGTAGCCGGTGGCCTTGGAGGCCAGGGCGGAGGAGCGGCTCACGCGGGGGTTGACCTCAATGACCGCGTACTCGAAGGAATCGGGATTCAGAGCCAGCTGCACGTTACAGCCACCCTCGATCTCCAGGGCGGAGATGATGTCCAGGGAGGCCTTACGCAGCATCTGGAATTCCCGGTTGGCCAGGGTCTGGGTAGGGGCCACCACGATGGAGTCGCCGGTGTGGACGCCCACCGGGTCTACGTTCTCCATGGAACAGATCTGGATCACGTTGCCGGCGGAGTCACGCATGACCTCGAACTCGATCTCCTTCCAGCCGGAGATGCAGCGTTCGATGAGCACCTGGCCCACGCGGCTGAGATGGATGCCGCGGTCGGCAATCTCCCGCAGGGACATCTCGTCGTAGGCAATGCCGCCGCCGGTGCCGCCCAGGGTATAGGCGGGGCGGACAATGACGGGGTAGCCAATGCTGCTGGCGAAGGCTACGGCGTCCTCCACGCTCTCCACCACGTCGGAGGTGACGCAGGGCTGGCCGATGGCCTCCATAGCGTCCTTAAAGCCCTGGCGGTCCTCCGCCTTGCGGATGGACTCAGGGCTGGTGCCCAGCAGCTTGACGCCGTACTGCTGCAGGATGCCCTGCTCGTGGAGGTTCATAGCCAGGTTCAGGCCGGTCTGGCCACCCAGAGTGGGCAGGATGGAGTCGGGGCGCTCCTTCTGGATCACCTGCTCCACGCTGGCGATGTTCAGGGGTTCAATATACACATGATCAGCAATGTCCTTGTCGGTCATGATGGTGGCGGGGTTGGAGTTGACCAGCACCACCTCCACGCCCTCTTCCTTCAGGGCGCGGCAGGCCTGGGTACCTGCGTAGTCAAACTCGGCGGCCTGGCCGATGACGATGGGGCCGGAGCCCAGCACCAGTACCTTCTTAATATTCGGATTCTTGGGCATTACCGGTCGCCTCCCTTCATGCTGTCCACAAAGCGGTCAAAGAGATATTCGGTGTCCATGGGGCCGGGGGAGGCCTCGGGGTGGAACTGGACGGTGAAGCAGTTGGGCCGCTTATAGCGCAGGCCCTCCACACTGCCCTCGTTGACGTTGACGTGAGAGATCTCCGCCACAGCGGGGTCCACGCTCTCGGCGGTGACCACATAGCCGTGGTTCTGGCTGGTAATAAAGGCCCGTCCGGCGGCCAGATCCTTCACCGGGTGGTTGCCCCCCCGGTGGCCGAAGCGCATCTTCCGGGTCTCGGCGCCGGTGGCCAGAGCCAGCAGCTGGTGACCCAGGCAGACGGCAAAGAGGGGCAGGCTGGAGTCGTAGAGTTTGCGTACCTCTTTAATAATGTCCACATTGTCCGCCGGGTCGCCGGGGCCGTTGGAGAGCATGACGCCGTCATAGCCGCCGGTGAGGATGGTCTCCGCCGGGGTATGGGCAGGATAGACGGTGACCTGGCAGCCCCGCTTCTGAAGGCAGCGGATCATGTTCTCCTTCACGCCGTAGTCCATCAGGGCCACCCGCAGCTTCTGCTCGCCCAGAGCGGGATAGAGCTGGGGCGCCTTCCGGGTTACCTTTTCCACGGTACCCTCCACCCGGTAGGCATGGATCTTCTCCAGGCACTCCTCAACATGAAAATGCTCCGCACAGGTGATCATGCCATTCATGGTCCCCTGACTGCGGAGTATTCTGGTTAAAGCCCGGGTATCCACGCCCTCGATCCCGGTAATGTCATATTGTTTCAGATAGGCGTCCAGCTCACCCTCGCAGCGGAAATTGCTGCCCCGCCGGGCCAGATGCCGCACAATAAATGCCTCAGCCCAGGGCCGGGAGGACTCATTATCCTCGTGGTTTACGCCGTAATTGCCAATGAGGGGATAGCTCATCACGATTCCCTGTCCCGCATAGGAGGGATCGGTCAGGATCTCCTGGTAGCCGGTCATGGAGGTGTTGAACACCATTTCGCACACCCGGTCTGCGGGGGAGCCCATGCTGACGCCCTGGAACATGGCGCCGTTCTCCAGAATCAAGGTCGCCTTCATCTCCTGCATCACGCCTTTCTTTCCATGATATTTGTTCGATTGTACTCTAAATATCCGCCTCCGGCAACTCCCTTTTTCCCTTCTTTTTCAAAATCGTAATTTTGGACAAAAAGTCGGAGCGCATCCCCCGTTTTTCACGGTCAATGCGCCCCGAATGTCTCAAAAAACTATAGATGCCCTCATAATTATTTTGGTGGTTCTATGTCCACCACCACCAGCTCCGGCCGGTTGAACAGACGGGGCACCCGGGTGCTCTCCCGGGCCAGTCCCCGGCTGACAATGAGGGTGGCACCGCCGATCTCATAGCGCCCGCCGGCATAGGTGGGGAACATTCCCTGATTGGGAGCCAGTACGCCGTTGATGAGGCCGGGCAGCCGCCATTGACCCCCATGGGCGTGACCGGCCAGCACCAGATCAAATCCGCTGTCGGCATAGTCGCTCACCCGCTCGGGCCGGTGGGTGAGCAGAACGGAGAAGTGGCTGCCGTCCAGGCCGCTGCCGGCCGCGGACAGTTGGGCCTCCCAGTTCTCCTCCCCCGTCTCCGGGTCGTCGACGCCGCCGATCTGCACCATCTGGCCCCCGGCGGCCACCCGGACACACTTGCCGTCCAACACCACCGCCCCGCAGGCGGTCAGCAGCTTTTTGATCTCCGCCAGCCGGCCGGTGCGGTACTCGTGGTTGCCCGCGGCGTAGTACACCGGCCAGCGGTCGGCCAGCTTTTTCACCGTGAGCAGGGCGCGCCACTCCTCCATCCGGGGCTCATCGTCCACAATATCCCCGCACATCAGCACCAGATCCGGGTTCTGGGCGGCCACTGCCGCCACCAGCTGCTCCTGGTTTTTCCCGTATCGGCAGGCGTGAAGGTCGGTGAGCACCGCCAGCCGGATGGGACTGTCCACCTGGTCGCTCTCCACCGTATAGTACCGCACCGCAAGGCGCACGTCCAGAGCTGCCGCCAGCAGGATACCGGCCGCCGTCCCTCCCGCTGCCAGCAGGGCCGCTGTCCTTTTTTTCATCGGTTCCCTCCTTTTGTATATCTGCCGCCATCCCGGCCATACTGAGAGTATCGTGATCTCCGGGAGGTCGTTTCATGGTCATTGCCTTTTTACGCACAATCATTCTTTATGCCTTTATTATTGCCGGTATCCGGCTGATGGGCAAGCGGCAGGTGGGTGAGCTGGAGCCCTCCGAGCTGGTGTTGGCCCTGCTCATCGCCGATCTGGCCGCCGTCCCCATGCAGGACTTCGGCATTCCTCTGCTCACCGGCCTCATCCCCATCCTCACCCTGCTGTGCATCACCATGGCCCTGTCGGTGCTCACCATGAAGAGCATCAAATTCCGGGCGGTGCTCTGCGGCCGTCCCAGCATCATCGTGGAAAACGGGAAACTGCGCCAGGGCGAGATGAAGCGCAACCGCTTCACTTTGGATGAACTGATGGAGGAACTGCGGATGAAGGGGGTTACCGACCTTTCCACCGTCAAGTATGCCATTCTGGAGACCAACGGCCAGCTGTCCGTTCTCCCCTTCGCCGCCCAGAAGCCGCCCACCACTCAGGACCTGGATCTGCACCTGCCGGAACCGGGGCTGCCGGTGGTCATGATCAACGACGGACGGGTCATCACCCGCAATCTCCATAGCCGGGGCCTGGACGAGGTGTGGCTGGACAAGCAACTTCAGCAGCACCATGTGAAACGGACCCAGGACGTGTTTCTGCTGACGGTGGATGAGACCAACAAGGTCTGCGTCATTGAAAAGGAGGCGGTCCGGTGAAGCGGCTGTGGATCGCCCTGGCACTGCTGGCTGCCCTGCTGTGCGGCACCCTGCTCCATACCTGGTCCCTGCGGGGCTTTACCCAGGGTCTGTCCGACGCTCTGGATGAAGCTCAGACCCTGGCCCGGGCCGACCGCTGGGAGGAAGCCCGTTCCCTGACGGAAGAGGCCCTGCAAACCTGGCGGGAGCGGGATGTGTATCTCCACGTCCTGCTCCGCCACGCCGACACCGACCAGATCTACGCCGGCTTCCAGGAGACCCTGGCCCTGCTGGAGAGCCAGGAATACGGCGAATACGCCGCCGCCAACGCCCGGCTGGTCACCCAGATCGAACTGCTCAGTGAGGCGGAGCAGCTCACCTTAAAAAATGTCTTTTAAACGAAAGGGGGGCGCATCTGCCGCGCCCCCCTGCAATCTCTCTTACTTGTTCCCTTCCATTTTATTTTCGTCATCTGTCCCAGCATTTTGACACATTCCAAAACACATTCCTTGTACCCCCTTCCTCCCCCTGCACCC
>NZ_NFLU01000026.1 GCF_002161085.1 Flavonifractor sp. An112
GTCGGGGGGCTCCTGGGCGGGAGGGGGATTCATACTCAGTTCCATTGCCTCCATGTGCCAGTCCAGATAATCGCAGAGTATGGAGAAGATACGGTTGAGGCTGCGCTGTACCGTGACCAGAAGGCCCAGGTCCAGCTGACTGTCCTCAATGATGTAGATGCACCCGTCCTCCAGCTCCGTCCCGTTTTCACCCTGAAGGCTGTAGGTGGTGGGAGCGGCAGCTTCACCGGG
Source organism: Flavonifractor sp. An112 (assembly GCF_002161085.1). Taxonomy (GTDB): domain Bacteria; phylum Bacillota; class Clostridia; order Oscillospirales; family Oscillospiraceae; genus Flavonifractor; species Flavonifractor avicola. Next base: position 232 of record NZ_NFLU01000026.1, read on the forward strand.
CATGACTGCAGCGATGTAGGGCTGATTTTCCGCGAAGAGGGTGCGGAAGATCTCGTTGAAGAGGAGCGCCACCGTGCCGCAGATCTCCTTGGTCAGCATACCATCCCGGTCCGGCAGGGTAATCCGCAGCAGCTGCTTGGCCTGATAGACCCGGTTGGGCACGCCGTTGATAGAGACCACGCTTCCCCCGGCGAAGTTGTTGTATTGATCCAGCTTCCAGTAGGCCGGGGTTTCCACCCGAATGTCAGCGTACTGCCGGACGATGTGCATCCCGGCAATGTCCATCTGGTCGCCCATGGCCTCGGAATCCACCACGTTGGAGAGGTAGTAATTCCGGATCTGGCGGTAAGCGGGACGGCCGGTGATGTGGTCGGCGGCGCGGCGTACCAGCACCTGACCGGCGCTGGTGACCCGGAGCATTTCATAATACTTACCGCCGAAGGTGAAGAACTGGCCGGGCAGGTACTTTTGGAACACATGGCCCCGCAGCTCCGCGCCCAGGTAGTGCTTCTCGCCCTTTTCGTCCTCGGCGATGTAGCCGGCGTTGCGGAGATCGCCCAGCACGATGGAGATAAACTTGGGATCTGTGATGGAGTACAGCAATTCCATCCGGCCCTGCTCCAGGGAGTATTTCTTTTTGACCTGCAGGGTATCGATCCCAAAGACGGTTTCAGCCTCTCCGTGGGAGAAGACCAGACATTCGTTGCCAGCTTTGTCAGTGCGGCTGATACCGCGGCTGCCGCAGTACAGGCAGATGTTATGCCACAGGCTGCCGGGCAGTTCTCCCTGGTCCATGTCTCCCAGCATCAGCTCCTGCTGGATGTCCGCCTCTTTAACCGGCCCGGTGCTCATCCGCAGGCAGAGCCGCAGGATGATATTGCGCTGGGTGGAGGCATAGTCGGCCACCATATAGGGGATGGCCTTGGGATCGGCGTTGAAAATGCCGTCGTTCTCCAGCATATAGTCCTTGAGCAAATACTCCGGCGAGATGATGTTGACAAAGCCCTGGTTGCGGGCCCGGGTGGAGAAGAGCCGCTTCATCTCGAACATATTGTTCCCCTCATCCTCTACGGTGAGGAAGTGGTTCTCCCGGATCCGGGCGTTCCACAGGTTGGGGGTGGTCTGGAAGTATTCGTCCATGGCCTCCTGGGAGGTGGGCAGCTCCGCATAGTGCAGCAGATCATAGTAGTACTGCTTGGCGATCCAGTGGATATCCACCACCGGGAAGCTGTCGCCGCCATACCACTCGGTTACAGGCACCTGGTTTTTCAGCGCGGCGAAGGACAGCTCGGTGCCTACGCCCAGATAGCGGGAGAGGTTGGGCAGCAGGCGGTGCTGCAAGTGGTCGCCGTCTCCGTCCCAGCACATATAGGAGGAGACCCCCTTGTGGTGCTCTGTGGCGGACACCTCGGTGAAGCTGGACAGCAGGATATGGGACAGGGCATCTACCAGGCCGTCGCAGTTTTTATCGGTGGAGCAGAAGGTGATCTGCTTTCCGTCCTGGCGGCAGCGGCGCATGATGGAGTTCAGACCGATCTGGGCAGTGGTCACCAGCTTGGAGGGTTCCACCACCACCACGAACTCCACGTCCTGGAAGAAGGCGTCGTTGGCCTCATGGAGAGCCAGGTCGTGGACGCTGGAGCGGCTGATGATGCCCACATCCAGCGCCTGGGGGGCGTCGGAGAGCACGCCGATGTTCCACATACCCGGAATGTTGGAGATGGAGGCCAAACCTTCCTGGCACCAGGCAATGATGTCGTCCTCCACAGAGTGGCGGCCCAAAATAATGAGCACCTTCTTGCGGCGGAGCATGACCCGGTTCATGGGGTAGAACACATAGGGGATAAGATCGTAGTAGAAGGGATTGTTGAACAGAATACTGTGCTCCTGCAGCAGCTCCAGACCGGAGGCCAGGTAGTTGTGGTCCAGCTGAAGGCCGCTGTGCATCTTCTTCCGCATAAAGCGGCCGTAGGCCTCCACCTTGGGATCATCGCTCTGCTCCAGCTGCTGGAGCAGGGCGTCGTTGGTCCGGGCTGCCAGCAGACCGGAGTCCACCGTGGTATTTTCCGCCCCCAGCTTGTCTCCAAACAGCTTGGAGAGCACCTTCCGGAGCAGGACATAGTTGGTGACGCTGTTGGCATGGTCCGCCTCACCGGTGAGATAGCTGGTCAGCTCCTGGCGGTCCAGTCCATCCGCGAAGAAGTAGATCTCGCCCACAATCAGCAGGCCGAACACGGGATAGAAGGGGACAGAGAGCAGGTCGTTGCGATAGAGCTCGCAGGAGAAGAGCACCAGTGCGGCGGACAGGGCCATGGCGGCATAGTACATGGTTTTCAGATAGGTGCGGGCCTGGCCGAAGTGGCTGCGGACATACCAGAAGGAACTCTCCTCGTCTTGCTCGTAGAAGAACTCCGCGCACAGGTCGTGGAGACTACCGCCGGATTTGAAGACCACCTGGAAGATGGAGATCAGAATCCGTTTCAGCAGGATGTGGACCAACAGGATCAGGGTATTGCCCACAAAGAGCAGAATATAGGCGGGGTCCACCGTGTCCAGCAGGTGGGCCAGGGCCGCACCCATATTTTGCAGCAGTTCGCCCAGCCAACTTAAGGCGCCGTCCATGGCCTGGGTAAGCTCCGTGCCGGCGCTGGTCAGGAATCCGGCCAGCAGTTCCATCAGTGTCAGGATCCATTGGCTAATCCACCCCAGGAAGATGATAAGCAGGACGCAATATACCAATGTCACTACCGGCATGGGGAACTGCCGGTCCCGGACAGCCCGTTTCAGGTTGGCCTTTTTATTCAGAAGGGCCAGCAGGAGGAAGGGAAGCAGTACCAGCAGAAGCCATGCCAGCCGAATGATGGTCTCAATCATACAGCTCCTCCCTTCTGATGGTGATGCGATTGATAAAGTCCACCGGCACCTGGATGGTGCTGCCGGGCTGGAGGAACTCGATCTGACGGCGCATACCCTCGGTGTAGGGCACGGGATAGGAGAAATCCACCGTCCGGGTAAAGTCATAGGTATATGCGCCCACCTGCTCCGCCTCGCCGACGGTCCAGCTGTCCACGTATACGCCGAACACTTCCCGCAGCTCCTCCCGGATCCGCCGGATGTCCGTCATGTGCTTTTTCAGGACACGGACCTTCTGACTGTCCGGATCGCCGCTTTGGTTGCGGAAATTCAGGACCTGGAAGCCCCGCATCATGTTGCAGGCGTGGCTGAGATAGTGGGAGTACTGGGCCGTGGAGTGGTCCAGATCCATAGAGATCCGGCCCATCAGATCGTTGTAGTCCCGAAAACGCTTCCGGAGTGCGCTCCGCAGGCAGAACAGGCAGATCACGCCCACCACCACCAGGGCAGCGGCGGCGCCGCCCATGAGGATGAGGGTCCAGAAGCGGCTCTCATCCTCAGAGAAATTGGACAGCAGCAGGGGCAGAAAGCCCAGCAGATATAGGACCAGCACAGTCAGACCCAGCGCAACGGTGGTTCCCTTGGTCATACGGGTCTCGATCTTGCGGTGGATGGCCTTGCTGTGTTCCTCCATCTCCCCCTCATATTTGTCCATGTGGAAAAAATCAGGGGTGTCGGTGGTCACCATGTTCAGTTCCTCTTCGTGGGTGTATTCCTGAACATCTTCCACCTGAAATTCATTCAGGTTCCAGGCCCGGTCCAGATCCACCTGGTTGAGCCTGCGCAGGTCGGTCACCGCGCTCTTCAGGGCCCGCCGGGGCTGCTTGAGCAGCCGCTGCAGGGTGCGCCGGGAGGTCATATAGGTGCCGGTCCATTTGCTGTCCTCGTCCTCCGGGCAGTCAGTGGCCAGGCCCAGCTCCTCCGGCTTGGAATAGAGGTCGGTGCGGTCGATCTCCTGGGAGAACAGCACCGGCACGTTGATGTTGGCGCAGAAGATCTGCTTGGCGTCCCGGTCACTGAGCCGGGCCTTTTCCGTGGACTGGATCTGCTGGATGTGCTGGGTCAGCAGATCGCTGGTGTTGGCCAGCTTGGCATCGTACTGAGCCAGCAGCATCCGAAGGGCCTGTTCGTTGTTTTCACAGCCCAGGCGAAAGACCCGATTGGGCTTGAGGGCACCGGAGGGGGTCTCATTGCAGGAGAAGATCAGCAGGACGTACAGGAACTTGATGTACTCAAACCCGTAATCCCGGTGCTCCTTGGGCAGAATGTCAAAGAACAGGTAGCGCATTTTGTCAAAGTACAGGTTCCAGTCGTAGAACCTGGAATACTGGATGTCCTCGTTGGGCGTCCAGGCGGTGGTGATATCGCTTTCCTGAGGACAGTAGGTGCGTTTTGCGATACAGATTACTTCCTGTGGCCGGGAAAAATTCAGCTTTTCCTCTCCGATGATCTGCTGGCGCAGTTCCTGCTTGCGGATGCTCTCGGCGAGATACTCGGCAAATTCAGGGTCGTCGGAGGCGTTGTTTTTTCCCCGGGTCACCAGGGGACTTTCGCACAGGTGGGTCATAAGACGGGTCAGCGGCTGCCGGGCGGCCTGTTCAAAGGCCTGGAATTTGGCCTGACGGAGCCGATCCAGATAGGTGTGCTGCGGCGCGTCCTCCTCCGGCCCGCCGGGGTCGTAGGGGGGCATCTGGAAGGGAACGATATCAAAGGGGTTTTTATGGTCCAACCCCTGCTCGTCACACACCACAACGGCGCGCCACTCCTGATGTCCGGCCACACACTGGGCCAGTTTGGGAACGGAGTCGGCCAGCGTGGTCTCTTCCGGAAACCAGGGACAGAGCGACAGACGCGTCTCGTCGATAAACGGCTGGAGGAATACACGGCACTTTTTGATGTTGTCGATGTGCTCCTGTTCCGCGATCACGACTGTGAACAAATCCTCTCACCTCCGTTTACCAAGCTTTTGTTCAGTCGGTGTCACGCAAAAGCTGTCAACGGAGGCGGGCTCTCATTTCTTCCAGAGCCTGCTCATAGTCGTCGGGCTCGGGAGCGGTGGAGAAGCTGGCCCGCACCCGACGGTAGATGATGTCGATCACCGGATTCTCCGACACCTTGCCGCCCCGGTTCAGGGTCTCATACTGCTCAAAGTTGTTTACCATGAGCATGAACTGCTTCTTCAGCAGGTCGCAGAGCAGGAACTTGGCGTCGTTGGGGTTCTCCCACTGAGCCAGCTCGTCCTTGAAGGTCTGGATGACCGCATTGACCAAGCCGGAGATCTCATTGACAAAGCGCAGGCTGCTGGGCAGGGAGTTGTAGTAGGCGATGGGGATCTCAAAGAGGCTGGTCTCCCCATCGTGGAGAATGTCCAGATGGAACTCCGCCAGGTCCTTGGCAAAGGTGGTGCCGGCGTAGTTGGAGTTGCGCACCTTGTCCCGGGCCCGCTTCTTCTCCTTGATCTTCTCCATATCCTCCACCACAGCGGGGCTGATGTACAGAGAGTCCAGGATCTCGTAGAACTCATCGCACAGGGTGCCGTTGGAGACGATCATATCCACATAGCGCTCGTCGGAGTTTTCGTACTTGTAAACCTTCTTGCCGCCGGCGGCGGTGGAGATGAAGCGATAGGTGATGACTTTGTGGATCAGACCATAGATCAGCGCCTGGTGGATCTTCATCATCTGCCGCTCCTGGAAGCCAAAGTCCAGCTCGGGCATGGCGGACAGGGAGTCCCAACGCTTGTCGATGTGGGTGGAGATGAGGGAGTTCTTGGTGGAGTCGGGGCCGATATTCCGGGAATAGGTCACATAGGCGTTGTGGTACAGTCCCGCGTTCTTCACGCCGGTCTCCGACTCGCTGTAGCAGGAGAACTTGCTCAGCTTATCGGGGGTCAGGTTGTACAGGGCGTTGAAGAAGTGCAGCTCATAGCGGGAGATGGTGTCCACCGCCGAGCCCTTGGGCAGCAGGTCGGTGATGCGGTAGGCCCGCATATCCAGCAGGGACTTGTTGTAGGCGCTGAGCTTGACCTCGCGGGCCTCCTCGTTGCGCAGACGCTGGATGCTGGGGGCTGCCAGACGCTCGCCCATGGCGATGACCTCGCAGATATGGCGGACGTTGTCCTCGTTGGTTACCTTGTCGATGAGCTTTTTGCTGCTGTCCTGCATCTCCTCACGCATTTTCAGGCGGGACAGAAGCCGGTTCTCCAGAGCGATGGCCTCGATGATGTTCACGTCGATGGCGTCGCACCGGCGGCGTACATCCTTCTTGAAGTAGCCCAGCAGGATGTCGTCAAAAATATCGATGCTCCGGTCGTTCTCCACGATGTCGGCGTTGCGGATCTCCCGCTCAAAGGACACGTTGGACTTGACGGCGTCGAAGATCTGGGCGTTGAGCTCGGACTCCAGCATGGAGCCCTCCTCGCTCTGGTGGGCGGTGGAGCGTACCAGCTCATTGAGCAGGTCACGGGTGGCGCACACGTTGTAGGTGGAGTCGCCCTTGCGGAATTTCAGAGCATCCACCATATCGTCCTGCTTGCGCTCCAGGGCCTGCACCTTATCGCCGAAGGAGAAGAAGAAGCTCTCATACATCTTGCACAGGTCGTCCAGGTACTCCGAACCGAAGGTATAGGCCTCCAGCTTGGCGGTGCACTCGCCGAATTCCCGGATGTGCTTGTGATAGTCGGGGAAGAGCTCGTTGAGTTTCTCATAGAACTTGTTGTCTCCGCCGGAGAACAGGGGGATGGCCTTGCGCTTGTCGGGGTCCTGCTCCGCCGAGCACAGATCGTCCAGGTTGGCCTCCACCCGCTTGGTCTTTTCGTGATCGAACATACCGGTGTCGTAGGCGTCGGGGGCGTACAGCTCCAGCCGGGGCAGAATCACATTGTGCAGGGTGGAGGTGGTGGTGCGCACCCGCTTGTCCATCTCAATCTTGGCCTGGTAGAGCATATAGCGGGCGGCGTTGGGGTGACACACTTCGCCGAAGGCGTTCTTCAGCAGGAACTCCAGAGTGCAGGGGCGCTTTTCGTTGATGGTCTTGTTCTCGTTCATGAACAGGGCCTCGGCGGCGTTGGCGGCCACCTTCTTGGCCCGGGAGCGCAGCATGGCCTCATAGTTGCGCAGCTTGTCCTTGTTCTCCACCGCGTGGCCCCGGTTATTTTCGTCTTCATAGTCGATCTCGGTGGCCAGGGCATTGGCGGCGTCCCGGGTGGCCCGGATGGCGGAGTCGGTGGACAGGGAGGCGATCATCTCCTCATCCACGGCCTTAAAGAAGTTTTTGATCCGCTTGTCCGCATCGCTGAGGAAACGGGCGTTCAGATCCTTGGAGAAATTGTCGGTGGCGGTACGCAGCTTGCCGGTATATACCTCGCCGCGGGTGGGAATCTCGCTCTGGGACAGGCCCTTCTTGATGGCGTCCTGCTTGGCCACATCATAGGCGTGGTCATACTTGGACCACTTGGCCACGTCGCCTTCGCCGCCGATGCTGTCCATGGCCCAGCCGTAGGCGATGTAGTCGGCAATATCCTCATAGGGGTAACGGATCACGCCGGCGCCGATGCCGCCGAAGCGGTTGCGGCCCAGGTTGCCGGGGTTGGACATCTCCTTGATGATATTGTCCTCCACGGAAAAGGCGTTGGCCTGCATGGGGCCGATGTTCTGCTCATAGAGGGCCTGGGCGGCCTGGGCCTTATACTGCTCCAGGTTTGCCATGGTGGTATCCTCGGCGTTCTGGCCGTCCATCAGGAAGCAGAAGTCGAAGGGCAGCAGGGACAGGCGCTTGAGCTCATTGGTGCCGGGATTGGCAAAATCAATGTGCAGATCCTTATAGCGGCTGAGATCGCTGTCGCCCACGTCCATAAAGCCGGAGCCCTTCATCATGAAGGCGTTGATCTCCTTGATGGTGGCGTAGGCGTTGCGGCGCTGGCTCTCCCGCTCGGCGGTGGAGTCGATGACGCTGTCCAGAGTCTCGGGCAGCAGGATCACAGAGCGCACGATTAGCGAGGTGTTGGGATATTTGGTGTTGACATAATCCCGGACGATCATGGACAGCGGCAGGATGATGCCCGAGCCAGTGCCGCCGGAGGCGGTGGAGGCAATGACAATACGCATGGCCTGCTTGAGGGCCTTGCCGTCCTTGCGGAACAGGTCGTCAATGGCGTCATACAGCGGTTTCAGCTTGCCGGTCTTGATGGTGGCGTTGAGGGCCAGACGGGAGATGGCACGCACCTGACCGGCGCCCTCGGAAACCGTCTTGTCGTACATGACGGCGTTCTTGGGGAACCAGTTTTTCAGAGCGTCCTGATCGTAGTCCAGGTAGTCACCCACGGTCTGGGTGTTGGAGGTCTGGACATAGTAGATATGGGCGCTGCTTTTGGCAATGTCGGACAGGTCGTTGACGTTGGTGTCCAGACAGACAAAATTGATGTTTTCCTTCTCGCCGGGGCGGCACATCTCGGCCACCCGTTTGACGATGTTGCAGCCGGTGCCGCCAACACCGATAAACAAGGTGGGCGCAGCTACGACGTTTTCCTTGATGATCTCTTTGCTCATGTCATTCCCTCCTGATGATCTGGTATCATACTCCTCGCTGCTGGAATGGATGTTTTACGATGAGATGGGTGCTCATTTGAACTGGAGCTGGACCGACAGGGTAAAGGATTCGCCGGTGATGGTCTCACCGATGAAGGTGCAGGTAGGTTTGCCGCCGATCTCGAAGTTTGTGGCAGCCGACGGGCTGGGGATCTGCTTGCCGTCCAGCACCCAGATGATCTCGTTACCTTCCTCCGACTTGACCAGAGTATGGGTGCCGATGGAAAGGGAGGTAAGGGCGGCGGTATTGGAAGGGGAGATAGTCGTGACCAGCGCCCGGCGGCGGTTGGATTTGACCCGCCGGGGGGTGACGGCCTGCAGCTGAAGGGCAAAGCCGCCCTTTACCAGCGGTGAGCCGGAGTAGGCCGGGGTGGAAACCTGAATGGAACCCCGCTTTTTTCCGCCGCCGGAGTAGTTGCATTTGGCTGCGCCCTGAACCATTTCGCCGTCTACGGTGAATACGGTTTGGGCGCTGTTGACGGTGATTTTCTTGGGCAGGATCTTGCGGCTGAGGTAGAAGAGGATCAGGGCGATGATCAGCAGAATGATCAGGGCGATGATCAGGTAGCGCAGCCACAGGGGATAAGTGCTCAGCTCCACCTGCTTGGTGCCCTCTGCCGAGATCTCCCGGCCGATCTGGTCGTTGGTGACGGCGCGGACCCGGAGACCGTACTTGCCGGAGACGGCGTGTTCATCTCCTGCAATATGCAGGGCATAGGCCGACTCTCCCGGCAGGGGTTCCTGGGTTACGGTCAGCCCGTCTGCCTCCACGATGAGGGTGGTGGCGGCCAGCTGCTCGTCTGTCATGGGCTGCCCGCTGAGGGACAGTTTCACCAGAATGGGATCGCTGTTCTCCAGGTCGGCGATGACAAAATAGCCGGGGCCCTGAAATTCCATGGCCAGCTGATAGCTGTCATCTTCCAGGGTGAAGTCCCAGGCGGCCTCATTGCTCTGGGCCGTGACGCCGAATTCATCGGTATAGCTGGCGGACAACGTCATGTGGTAATCACCGCAGTCGGTGGCCTCCGCCGAACCGGCATAGCGCAGGTAGAGGGCGCAGTTGTCGCCATCCCGGATCAGCTCGTACCCGGCGTTGCCGCCTTCCAGCGCGGCGTTGAATTTCACCTGCTCCAGAGCAGCCCCGGTAAGCTGTGCTCCTTCATAGTAGACCTGAACCTGACAGGGGGTATCCTCCAGAGTGGAGAGCGCGTAGCTGTCCTGCTTGCCGGACACCTTGAGTTCCAGAGAACCGGCGGGGCGGGGGGTGACCTGGAAGCCACCGGAGGGCCAGCCCAACTGGCTGCTGTCCTTAGTAATGGAGTAGCCGCTGAGGTACGAGACGTGGATCTTGCCGTCCAGCACGTCTCCCTCTTTCAGTTCCAGAGCCACCTGGCCGCTCTTGTCGCTGGTGACGGTCTGCTCCTTGCCGTTGATGGTGTAGGTTACCTCGTAGTTGGTGGTACCCAGAAGGGCAGAGGTGGTCATGTTGCCGGTTTTGTCCACCAGACCGTAGTTGATGTAATAAGTGCCGGGGTAGAGCTCGGAGGAAGAGGTGATGACCGCGCCGCTCTCATCGGTGAGCTGGGCCACCAGATCCACATCGGGCTCGTAGTATACGCTGACGTTGCTTACGTCGCCGGAGTAACTCAAAGAATAGGTTCCGGCCTCCAGAGGCGTGTCATAGATGGCGATATAACCGCTCAGGCTTTTGTCGATGCCGAAGGAGCCGGAGCCGATACCGCTGCCGGCGCCCTTCTCGCTGTAGCGGGGGCTGTATTCCAGGCTGGGGCTGCCTACCGATGCCCCGGAGGCATCCTTTAAAGTCACGCCGCTGATGTTGCTCCCCTGAACGAACAGAATGAGCTTGTTCATGGATACATCAAAGCTGATCTGATTGCCGGAGGCGGTCAGCTTGTCCCGGCCAAAGATCATGTTGCACATATTGGTCAGCTTGCCCAGTACGTCGGCGCTGTTGGCAGCCTTGTCCGCATAATACTGATACTGGCCGTTGCTGGTCACTGTGGGCATGACTGCAACGGAGTCAATTCCCAGATAGAGCACATTGGCCGATTTATTGTACTCGGTGAGCACTTCGGACAGGCGGGCAGAGGTAGCGGACCCCAGACCGGCGCCATTTTCATAGAACTCCGCGCCGTCGGTGAGCACAATGAGCCACTTTTCATCAGCACTGCTGCGCTGCAGTGCCTGATAGGCGTCTCCGATGGTCTCAATCGGGGTATCTCCCGCATGGGGGGTGTACATATCCCGGATGGCGGAGATATCGCTGCCGCCGGATACCGTTACCGGGGACTGGCTGGTGTAGCTCTTCCCGTTGGCGGTGACCTCATACATGGGGAACACCTGGAGCGTATCCCCCTGATTCATCATGGAGGCAAAAACTTCAATGGCATAGGTGGCCCGGCACCAGGCCTTGTTTCCGCTCATGTACATGGAGCCGGAGTTGTCAAATACAATGGCGATGGCGCGGGAGACGGAGTTTTTGGCCGAGCCGGACGCTCCTGCCGTTCCCACTGCGGCAGAAAGCAGAAGAATCATTGCCAGCAGCCCGGATAAGATTCGTTGGACCCAGGCTTTGGGATAAAAGCGCGCAGTTTTCCCCATGGACGTGTCCTCCTCTTATGTTCAGCCCTATATCACACACATAGCAAAGGGTTTTGCATTTCTCTCCAAAATTCCGCATGAAAACCCAAAATTCGACAATAATTATATCTCTTGGAATCATGATGTGTCAAGGAACTAGGTAAATCGTGCATACAAAATTTAAGTAAAATGGCGGACAGCATCGGCGACAGTGGTTGGCTAGCTTCTGGTCGGAGTATGAGCGGAGCATTAAGGGTTGTAGCAGAGGAACGGCTGGTGTATGATAAGAAAGTGTGTGGAAAAGGCAGGCGGAGAGGGCCTGCCTTTCCTGCGGAGCATTGTGTGATGAGGGGGAGGAACAAATGGACAGAAGGTTTCAGATTACGGCCCGGGGCAGTACGGTGCGGCGGGAGATCGTCGGAGGCATTACCACCTTTTTTGCCATGGCCTACATTATTTTTGTCAATCCCAATACGCTGTGTGCCAACGTGGGTACTCAGGCCCAGCCCTTTTTCCCGGCCATGCCGGAGTCCCTCTGGGGACCGGTGCTGGTGGCCACCTGTGTATCGGCGGCCATCGGCTGCTTTCTGACCGGACTGCTGGCCAATTTGCCTTTTGCGCAGGCGCCGGGGATGGGCCTGAACGCCTTTTTTACCTATACGGTATGTCTGGATGTCTGGGAATGGGCTATACCTGGCAGGAGGGACTGGCCATTGTACTGCTCAGCGGACTGCTCTTCCTGGCCTTTACCCTTTCGCCGCTGCGGGGAAAGCTGATTCGTGCCATCCCCGACTTTATGAAGCACGCCATTTCGGCGGGAATCGGATTGTTTATCGCGCTGATCGGACTACTCAATGTAAAGGTGATCACCCTCAGCGGCACGGTGCCCGCACTGCAGCTGTCCACCCTGGTAGACGGACAGCGGGTGTGGAATGTACAGGGGCTGCTGGCGCTGGCAGGGCTGCTGCTTACCGCTGTGCTGATGGCCTTCCGGGTCAAGGGCGCGGTGGTGCTGGGGATTGTAATCACCACTCTGGTCGGCCTGCCATTGGGTGTGACTCAGATTCCCGAGACAGTGACCATGGAACACATTACTTTGGCGCCGGTCCTGTTCCAGATGGATCTGGGCGGTGTGCTGGAGAAAGGGCTTCTGCCGCTGCTGACGGCGGTCATCAGCTTCGCGATTGTGGACTGCTTTGATACCCTGGGGGCGCTGGTGGGCCTGTCTGCCAATGTAGGGCTGAAGGAAGGAACGGAAAAGCGGAGCGAGCGGGCTCTGGTTGCCGACGCTCTGGCTACCTGCTGCGGGGCCTGTGTGGGTACCTCCACAGTTACCACCTTTGCCGAGTCGGCGGCAGGCATTGCGGAAGGCGCACGCACCGGTCTGAGCTCCATAGTGGTAGGAGTCCTGTTCCTGTGCTCGGTGTTTCTGGCGCCGGTGGCTGGGATCATCCCTGCGGCAGCCACGGCCCCTGCCCTGATCATCGTAGGCGTGCTTACCATGCGCAGCGCTGCATCTATTCCATGGGACGATCTGGAATGCGCTGTTCCGGCCTTTCTCACCATCGCGGTTATGCCCTTTGCCTATTCCATTTCTGACGGGATTGCCTTTGGCCTGATCAGCTATTGCCTCATCAAGCTGCTGCGTAGAAAGGGAAGAGAGGTTTCCGCCTTTACCTACGGTATCGCAGTGATCTTTGCGCTGAAATATGTGCTGGCAAATTTGTAAGCCGGGGCGGTGGATTCGTTTTTTCTTGTACATCCAGTTGGGATATGATAAAATAAAGATAAAGATAAAAAGTTGTTTTTATCTGGGAGGTGCGGAATGCCGAAAGTCGCCTACTCTGAGGAGGAACGAAAGCAGATTCGTCAGGCACTGGTCACCACGGGGCTGGAGCTGATGACGAGGCAGGGAATCCAGCACACGACAGTGGAGCAGATCTATACGGCGGTGGGGATTTCCAGGACCTTTTTCTATTCCTTTTTCCCCACCAAGGAGGATCTGATTGTGGAGATGCTCTATCTCCAGCAGCCAAAGCTCATTGCCTATGCCCAAAGTCTGATGGACGATCCTGGGCTGAGCTGGCGGGAGGGTGTCCGGCAGTTCTTATACACCTGCTGCTATGGTGAAAAAAACGGCATCGCGGTGTTGTCTGTGGAGGAGCAGCGGCTGATTTTCCGGAGACTGTCGGAAGAAAGCTATCGGACCTTTCGGGACAAGCAGAGGGCGCTGTTCGGCAGCCTGTTGGAGTGTTTCGGGGTCAAAGCAGACCCGGCCAGAATAGGGCTTTTTACCAACCTGAGTCTGTCTGCCATGATCATTTGCCGGGCCATACCGGAAACGCTGCCCCTCTTTGCCCCGGAAGCGGCCCAGCAGACCATTGCGTTTCAGATCAATGCCATTGTGGACTGCCTGGAGCAATTCAAGCACGAAGCGCCGGCAGACGGTGTGTAACACCTGTCCGTCTGAGCGGAACCATTTGGCCTTCTGTTCAGACGGACTGTTTTATAAGCTTAATAAACACAAAAATATAAAAATATCTTTATTCTGTCAGGCTGACGGCGGAGCCGTCTCAAAATAAAATGTGCAGGAGGAAACAGCTATGGGATTGTTCAGCAAATTGTTCAAGGGACCTGAGGTAGATATGGAGAAGAGCAACGCCAACGCAAAAAAGATGCGGGTGTTGTTTAATCAGGTGGTGGAAAACGGAGATGAATACAAATTGATTTTCGGCTATACCGAGGATGTGAGCCGGTTCAATTATGGCTTTGTCCACGGCAGCAAGACCAAAATCGGAAATCTGATCGTGGGCTGGAACGAGGCTAGTCAGACCATCGTAGTGGTGCCTACCGTACCTGATCTGTCCGGCTGCGGGGACCCCACCTATTACCGCCGCGCTGAGATCCTGAAGGCCTACCGGAACAAGTATCCCACCGACGCCTTTATCATCTATCCGGACAAGAGAAGCTACATCGGGATCAACGCCTACGACTGGCTGGAGGATGAAAGCCTGTACGTCTATGTGACCCAGGAGGAGGAACTGAAGGCCTTTACCGACTTCTTCCTTAACCGCTTTGCCACCAAGTGAGGCGTCCCATGCCCCTGATGGAGATTGGCGCCGTTGTATTGGTGCTTTTGGTTATCGTTATTTTGGGAAATTTGTGGTTTCACTTTGTGGAAGCCATTCTGGAGCGGATCAGGCGGCTGTTTCACCGGAAAAAGGAGCCGCCGGCGTGGCATCCCCTTCCACCAGAGCAGGAGAACCGGGAGGATCGCTGATATCCACAAAAGCCCAATCAATAAAACACCCCCTGACCTGCCCCAGTTCAACGGGCAGGTCAGGGGGTGTTTGTGCAGCGTCAGAATACCGGAATATGAGCCTCCATCATGATGGCTCTCCTCCCTCCAGTTCATCCAGACAATGGAGGCAAAACCATCCCGGACCCGGCTTGCTGGCCGGGGCTGGTACGGAGGGGTGGGGCAAAGGTCAGGAGCAGCAGCCCTTCAGCTGAGGATGGCAG
>NZ_NFLU01000027.1 GCF_002161085.1 Flavonifractor sp. An112
GCAGAGGGCCGGGGGAGGTTCTGGCGGGGGCCGCCTCCGCTGCTTGCACAAAGAACCCCCGCTTGGGCTGGGAGCGGAGGTAACCCTCCGCCAGCAGCTGATTATAGGCTCCCTCCACCGTTACCACGCTGATTTTCAGGTGGGCGGCCAGGGCCCGCTTGGAGGGCAGCCGCTCCCCGGCAGCCAAGCGCCCGGCCTCGATCTCCCCCCGAATGTGGCGGTAGAGCTGTTCGTATAAGGGCATGGAAGCACTGCTGTCCAAAATGGGTGTGAGCATAGAGATCCTCCTGTCTGACCTGATCCTTCTTTTTATTCAGTATAGCGGAAATAAGGTCAGAGTACAAGAGTCACCGAAGTCCATCGAAAGCGGTCCCACGATAAAAAAGATTGCCGCAGGGGTCGCCGTATGAAAGGGACCGCCGGGGACATACTGAACACAGACACAGAGAAGGAGGCAGGGGCCATGCAGGGAAAGGTTGAGATCTGCGGCGTCAACACGGCAAAGCTGAAGGTACTGAAAAACGAGGAGACCATGGAACTGCTCCGGCGGGTGAAGCAGGGGGACATGGAGGCCCGGGAACAGCTTATCGCAGGCAACCTGCGGCTGGTGCTGTCGGTGATTCAGAAGTTTTCCGGCCGGGGTGAGAACGCCGACGATCTGTTTCAGGTAGGGTGCATTGGCCTCATTAAAGCCATTGATAATTTCAACATCGATCTGGACGTGCGTTTTTCCACCTATGGCGTGCCGATGATAGGCATTTTGGGGAAATAGAAATACTTGAATTCAAACTCCAGGTTTCAGAATCTTGATTCTTGAGTAGGTTGGTGGTAAAATAAAGAAAACAAACCGCGGACCGCGGGCGGTCAGGAGGAGAGGATCTTATGAATACCACCATGTCAAAGCTGAGCGTGGCCGTGCGTAAACCGGTCATCAAAATCGTCAGCAAACCTACCCCTGTGACCTACATTGGGCCGGGCCGTGCCAAAGAGGCAGGCCGCCTGCTGAAAATGCTAGGCGCCAAGAAGACCCTGGTGATCACTGATTCCTTCCTCCACCAGTCCGGCCTGCTGGATGGGATCGAAGAGAGCATCCGGAGCGCGGGCGTAGACCATGTTGTGTATGACGGGGTTCAGCCCGATCCCACCTTTGCCATTGTGGCTGAGGCCAAAAAGGCCAGCTCCGGTTGCGACGCCGTGGTGGCAGTAGGCGGCGGATCGGTGATGGACACTGCCAAGGCGGTGGCTGCCGCCGTGGCCAACCATACCAGTGCCGAGGCCCTGGCCGGGATGCTGAAGGTGCGCCGCCGGCCCCTGCCCCTCATCGCGGTGCCCACCACCGCCGGTACCGGCAGCGAGACCACCGTGGCTGCCATCATCTCGGACTCCGCCACCCACAGCAAAAAGCAGCTGCTGGACCCCAAGCTGGTGCCCATGTTCGCCATTCTGGACCCGGAGCTGACGGTGGGCCTGCCTAAGCACACCACCGCCCACACCGCTCTGGATGCCCTGACCCACGCCCTGGAGGCCTATGTGGCGGGCTACGCCGACGAGGAAACTGACCGCCAGGCCCGTATTGCCGTCCGGCTCATCTTCCAGTACCTGCCCAAGGTGCAGGAGGACCCGACCGATCTGGAGGGCCGGGAGGCCCTGCTCACCGCCTCCTTCTTCGCAGGTATGGCCTTTACCCGTACCTATGTGGGCTACGTCCATGCCTTTGCCCACACCATCGGCGGCAAGTTCGGCGTGCCCCACGGCCTGGCCAATGCGGTGCTGCTGCCCCATATCATGCGCTATTACCTGCCGGTGTGTTATAAGCGCTTTGCCGAGCTGGGACGGATGCTCAAGCTGGGGATGCCGGGAGACAGCGACCAGATCAAAGCCACCCGCTTCGTAAAGCTGCTCTACAAGCTCAACCGGCAGATGGGCATTCCCACCCGGTTTGAAAAGTTCCCCGCCTCCGCCATCGAGGAGGTTATCGACATGGCCTTCCAGGAGTGCCACGGCACCTATCCGGTGCCCCGGTACTTCACCCGGGAGCACGCCCGCAAGCTGATGGAGGCGGTGTGCGCCAAGGAAGAGGCCTGAGTTCAGGCAGTCAAGCCCGCCCCGGCTGCGGGGCGGGCTTTTCTATGATGCGTGAAGGAGGGGTCTGGATGCCGTACCAGATCACAGAAAACTGTGTGGGCTGTACTCTGTGCGCCAAAAACTGCCCGGTGGGGGCCATCACCGGAGCGGTCAAGCAGGTACATACCATCGATCCCGTCCGCTGTACCCAGTGCGGGGTGTGCGGCCGGGTGTGCCCGAGAGGGGCCATCGAGGGGCCCCTGCCCGGCCTCTACAGCCATAAAGTACCCAAAGAAAAGTGGCCCAGACCGGTCATCGACACCAAGCTGTGTACCGCCTGCTCCATGTGTGTGCTTGCCTGCGGCTTCTCCTGCCTGTCCATCAGCCTGCCCCGGCAGAAGGGGGATCTGGAGGTATTCGCCCAGCTGAGCGCTCCGGACAAATGCGTGGGCTGCGGTCTGTGTGCCCGGGCCTGCGGCATTGGGGCCATCACCATGAAGGAAGGGGTGGGAGCATGATCCTTCCGGTCTATGCCCAAGTGGACCTGACAAACGGCCGGTGGCGGAAGTGTACCATCTCTGCCAGGCTGTTTGAGCAATATCTGGGTGGCAAGGCCCTGGGGGCCCGGCTGCTCACCGATCTGACCCCGGCGGGGTTGGACCCCCTCAGCCCGGAGGCGGTGCTCATCGTCAACACCGGACCCATGAACGACACCGGCGCCCCCAGCTCCAGCCGGTTCAACATGACCTTTAAAAACGTTCTCACCGGCGGTATCGCCTCCTCCAACTGCGGCGGACCCTTTGGGATGCTGCTGAAGAAGGCGGGCTTTGACGGACTCATTCTGTGCGGAAAGGCCCCGGAGCTGAGCATGGTGGTGGTGGAGGACGGCAAGATCCGCATTGAGACCTGCCCCCAACTCCAGGGCCTGGACACTGAGCGCACCCAGGAAGAACTGCCGGAGCGGTACGGCAAGCTGGTCATCGGCCCAGCCGGAGAGAACGGGGTACGCTTTGCCTGCGCCGCCAGCGGCGAGCGAGTGGCCGGGCGCTGCGGGGCCGGGGCGGTCATGGGCAGCAAGAATCTGAAAGCGGTCATTGCTTACGGCACCCGTGAGGTGGTGAAGGCCAATCCCGAGGGCTTCGAGGCCCACACCCGCAAGTGGGTCAAGCTGCTGAAAAAGCACCCCATGACGGGGGACAGTCTGCCTCGATACGGCTCGGCGGGTCTGGTGAGCAAGGCCAACGCCTCCAGTGTGTTGCCCACCCACAACTTTACCCGGGGCCGGTACGAGCACTACGAGGAGGTCAGCGGCGAGACCCTGGCGGATACCAAGCTCACCCGCAACAGCAGCTGCGTCAGCTGCCCCATCCGCTGCGAGCGGCGGGTGAAGGTAAAAGGCAAGGAGGTCAAGGGGCCGGAGTACGAGACCCTGGGCCTCTTTGGACCCAACCTGGAGAACCGGGACCTGGATCTCATCAATGAGCTGAACTATAAGTGCGACCTGCTGGGCATGGACACCATCTCCCTGGCGGGCACCATCGCCTTTGCCATGGAGCTCCAGGAGAAGGGGATGGGAGACTTCGGCCTGAAGCCGGGCCAGCCCGAGGACTTGCCCCGGGTGGTGGAGGACGTGGCCTACCGCCGGGGTCCCGCCGGAGAACTGTCCATCGGCAGCAAGGCCTTGAGCGAGAAGTACGGCGGCGCCGACTTTGCCATCCACGCCAAGGGGCTGGAGCTGGCCGCCTATGAACCCCGGAAAAGCGTGGGTATGGGTCTGGGCTACGCCACCGCCAACCGGGGCGGCTGCCACCTGAACGGCGGCTATCTGGCCCTTCTGGAGTCGGTGGGTGTTATCAGCATGGACGCCCAGACCCCCAAGGGCAAGCCGGAGCTGACGGTGTTCTTCCAGAACGGTATGGAGGCGGCCTCCGCCGCCGGGTTCTGCCTGTTTACCATGCAGGCCATGATCCCCGGTATCCTGTTCAAATTTGGACCTGCCAGCTTTGCCTGTCGGGCGGCGGGCAAGGTGATGCTGTCCGCCCGGCCCCTGCTGGGGCAAATCTGGAAGTTCATGCCCTGGATCATGCCCATCAACTGTATGCTGGTGCCCCACAGCAAGTCCATCTCTCTGGTCACCGGCCTGCCCATGACCATCGGAAAATTCTTTACTGTAGGGGAGCGCAGCTACAATGTGGAGCGGCTGTACAACCTGCGGGAGGGTCTGACGGCGGCGGACGACGCCCTGCCCGGACGGCTCACTAAAACGCCCCAGGACCCGGACCGGCCGGACACGGTGGTGCCTCTGGATAAGATGCTGCCGGTGTACTACAGGGTCCGGGGCTGGGATTCCCACGGTGTGCCCACCGCCAAGCGGCTGAAACACCTGGGCATCCCCCTGCCGGAGGGGGGATAATATGGCGTTGGTGCGCTATCACGGCCGGTTGGCCGACCTCACCGGCTGCCGGGAGGAACCAATGGACGGGACCAATGTGTCCCGGCTGCTGGATCAGATCAAGAAGCGCCGCGGGGTTGAGGCTTACTGGCTGGCCAAGCGGAGCCACATCATTGTGGACAAACGCTCCGCCGGGGCGGAGAAGGGCTTCCGCACCCCCACGAGGCCGGATAGCGTGGTGGAGTTTATCCCCGTGTGCGGGGGCGGTTAGGAGGGTGCTGTGGAACTGGAGCGATACCGACGGCAGCTGGCCATCCCGGAGATCGGGGAAGAGGGCCAGCACAAGCTGGCCGCCTCCTCGGTGCTGGTGGTGGGAGCCGGGGGGCTGGGGGGCCCGCTGCTCTATGCCCTGGCCGGTGCCGGCGTGGGCCGGCTGGTGGTGGTGGACGGGGACACCGTCTCCCTCAGCAACCTGAACCGGCAGTTCCTCTTTGACCAGGCCGATCTGGGCCGCCCCAAGGCGGCAGTGGCCGCCCGGCGGCTGTCCGCCTTCAACCCGGACCTGCGGGTGGAGGGGGTGGAGGCCTGGCTGGACGAGAAAACTGGAATGGAGCTGCTGGCAGACTGCCAACTGGCAGTGGCGGCGGTGGACAACCTGCCCGCCCGGCTTGCCCTCAATGCCGCCTGCGCTCAGAAGAACATTCCGTTGGTCAACGGCGGGGTAGAGGGCTGGTACGGCTCGGTGATGGCGGTGGAGTTTGGGAAAACTCCCTGCCTGGCCTGCTGCTATGCCGGGACTACGCCGGAGGAGGGTGGTCAGGCCCTGGGGGCAGTTACCGGAGCGGTGGCCTCCCTGATGGCTACCGTTGCCCTCCAGATGCTGCTGGGGCACAATCCCATCCCGGGAGAAATGTTGCTCTACGACGGCAGGCGGCTGGAGCTGGACCGTGTGCCGGTGGAGCGGGGCACGGGCTGCCCCGTCTGCGGAAGATATTGATGGAAGGACCTGCTGTGAAAACGGAAGGTCCTTTTGTCTGCCTTCGGGCAAAACCGGGCACACTGAGAGCGGAGGCGATTTCATGGAGATACGGCGCTATATCAACGGAAAGCCGGTGTCCGGCAAGGATTTGCCGCCCCAGCAGGTGGAAAATCCGGTGCTGGTCCGTCTGCTGCGGCAGGCCCGGGCCAGAGGACGAAAACGGTAATGGCAGAAAAAGGAATTGCGGCGGATAGGGACGATCCGGTACAATGGACCCCATGACACAGCATCAGGAGAGAAACATGACGGAATTGATGGAAAACCAGCCCCTGCGGGCCCTCTATATCCGGGTGTCCACCGAGGCCCAGGCGGAGGAGGGCTACTCCATCCAGGCCCAGACCGAGCGGCTGGAGGCCTACTGCAAGGCCATGGGGTGGGACAACTACCGCTGTTACACCGACGGCGGCTACAGCGGCAGCAATCTGGACCGGCCGGAGATGACCAGGCTCATCGCCGACGCTCGGGGCGGGCAGGTGGCCACGGTGGTGGTGTTCAAGCTGGACCGGCTGTCCAGAAGCCAGAAAGATACCCTCTACCTCATTGAGGACGTATTTCTTCCCCATGGGGTGGATTTTATCTCTCTCAATGAGAGCATTGACACCTCCACCCCATACGGGCGGGCCATGATCGGTATTCTGTCCGCCTTTGCCCAGCTGGAGAGGGAAAACATCTACCTGCGTACCCGGATGGGCATGGTGGAGCGGGTGCGGCAAGGTTACTGGATGGGGGGCGGCGGGGTGCCTTTTGGCTACGACTACGACCGGAGCACCGGCATCCTGGTACCCAACGCTGACGCCCCCCGGGTGCGGCAGATGTACGAGCTCTATCTGAAGGGGTGGTCCGCCCAGCGGATCGCAAATAGAATGGGGCTGAAATACGACAAGCTGGTGACCCAGATCCTCACCCGCAAGAGCAACATCGGCCTCATCTCCTACAAGGGGGAGGAGTACCAGGGCCTTCACCAACCTATCGTGCCCGAGGAACTATTTTATCTGGTTCAGGACCGGATGAAGGAGCGGGCTACCAAGCACCGGGCCGCCGGAGGGGGTCACCTGCTCACCGGACTGGTGTACTGCGGCGCCTGCGGGGCCCGGATGCGGTACATCCGCTGGGGTAAGAACGGCTATAAGCTGCGCTGCTATGGCCGGGACCCCTCCAAGCCCCACATGAAAAAGGGCGACAACTGCCAGGCTGAGGCGGTGTGGGCGGAGGAACTGGAGGAGCAGGTGCTTCACGATCTGTTCCAGGTGTCCGCCCGGCTGGGGGAGGAGGTTGACTCCGTCCCCGATCCCCTGACTCAACTGGAGGGGGAGATGGACAAGCTGGAGAGCAAGCTGAGGCGGCTCTATCAGCTCTTTGCTGAGGGGGAGGACCCGGTGCTACTGGACGAGGTGCGGGAGGTGCGCCGGCAACTGGAGATTCTGCGGCAGGACTATGAGACCGAGCAGGCCACCTGCCGCCGGGCCGCCCGGCTGGAGGACCTGCGGGAGCAGGCGGCGGGCATCAAGGACAGCTGGCCAAATCTCACCCCGGAGGAGCGGCAGGCGGTGATCCGGGACTGCGTGGAGCGCATCGTGGTGGAGGGGCCCAAAGTGGAGATCTACTACACCTTTTTGCAGCACGGAGCGGAGTCATAGACGATTTTCCCTAACGGTAGTATCGTGCCGATGATTGTTGGGGAAATCCGCCGCTACCTCCGGGACAACTCCTCTCTCCGGGTGTCCCGGTCCATGCGGGACACCGCCTACCGGGTACTCCAGGCCAAAGAGAAGTTCATGAACGAGCACCAGCGGGAGCCCAGCATGGAGGAGATCGCCAAGATGCTGGAGCTGAAGCGGGAGGACGTGGTCTTTGCCCTGGACGCCATCGTGGACCCGGTGTCCCTCTACGAGCCGGTGTACGAGCACGGGGGAGATACCATCTGTGTTATGGACCAGGTCAAGGACTCCAAAAACACCGATGAGAGCTGGCTGGAGCACATCGCCCTGAAGGAGGCCATGGAGCGGCTCACCGACCGGGAGAAGCGGATTCTGCGGATGCGCTTTTTTGAGGGCAAGACCCAGATGGAGGTGTCCGCCGAGGTGGGTATCTCCCAGGCACAGGTGTCCAGATTGGAAAAAAGTGCAATAAACCGGATGAAAAAGGATCTCTGAAGAACAGATTGCGGATTTGGGGCCGTCATGATACAATGGAGGTGACAAAACGACGGAAAGGAGTTCTGATTCCCATGAGCTTTGTACTGCCTGAGTATCATGCCCCTGATTTTACCCAGCCTATGTTCCAGAACGCCCCCAGCGTAACCTTCCACCCCGCCCCCCGGGACGGTGTGGCGCCCGAAGGCTACCACGCCACCAGTATTTTCCCGGAATACTTCAAAGTCAACGGAGACTGGCTGCTGGCCGAGGAGAGCCGCATGGACTGCGTGGCCGTCCTGCGGGATGGCAAGATTGCCGTGGTAGAGTTCCGCAACCTGAAAGAGGGCGAGCCGGTGGTAGTAGGCCGGACGGAGGATGCCTCGGAGGGCATCTATATCTACGCCGATGGCTTTGAGACGGAAAAAGGGGAGCAGGAGACCTTCTCCTTCCGTCAGGGCCGCTCCAGGGAGACCGCCTACTCCATGGATTACGACTCCATCTATGAACTGCTCCGCCATGAGAAGGACCACGGGCGTATCCTGTGGGTCATGGGCCCCGCCTGTGCCTTTGACCACGACGCCCGGGACGCCTTTGCCGCTCTGGTGCGGGGTGGCTATGTCCACGGCCTGCTGGCGGGCAACGCCCTGGCTACCCACGATCTGGAGGCGGGCTATCTCCGCACTGCCCTGGGCCAGGACATTTACACCCAGAAGAGTATGCCCAACGGCCACTACAACCACATTGACACCATCAACGCTGTCCGGCTGGCGGGGTCCACCGCCGCCTTCGTCCATTCCGGCAAGGTGAGAGACGGCATCATCTACGAGTGCGTCAACCACAACGTGCCCTTCGTACTGGTGGGCTCCGTCCGGGACGACGGCCCCCTGCCCGAGGTGTACGGCAATGTGTATGAGGGCCAGGACGCCATGCGGGCTCTGGTAAGAAACGCCACCACCGTGATCTGTATGGCCTCCACCCTCCATACGGTGGCCACCGGCAACATGACTCCCTCCTACCGGGTGGTGGACGGGGTGGTGCGCCCGGTGTATTTCTACTCGGTGGACATCTCCGAGTTCGCGGTGAACAAGCTGCGGGACCGGGGCAGTCTGTCGGTCCGTACCATCGTCACCAACGTGCAGGACTTTGTGGTCAACGTCCGCAAGGGAGTGCTGTAACAAGCGCATAAGGCCCCGGGGCTTTTTGCCCCGGGGCTGTCTTTTTGCATGGAAATGGAAGACAGACGGCCCGCGAAGTTTCCATCTGTGCTCTTGTATTTCCAGAACCGTCCGTATATAATATCATATAATAGGCCTTTTACAGACCTGTATGAATTGCTGATTTTAAGAAGGAGGGAGCACAGCCATGAAATTGCTCCAGCTTTTGGAACAAGACTGCACTCTGACCCCCGAGCAGCTGGCATCTATGGCCAATATGTCCGTGGAGGACGTGAAGGCGGAGATCAAGCGGTACGAGGAGGAAAAAATCATTTTGGGCTACAAGGCCATCGTGGACTGGGACCGTACCAACCGGGAGGCAGTCACAGCCCTCATCGAGGTCAAGGTGACCCCTCAGCGGGGCGAGGGTTTTGACCGGGTGGCCGAACGGATCTACCAGTACGATGAGGTGGAGAGCGTCTACCTGATGAGCGGCGCCTTTGACCTGACCGTCATCATCTCCGGCCGCACCCTGAAGGAAGTGGCCCAGTTCGTGGGGGAGCGCCTGTCCACCCTGGAGGACGTGACCGGCACCGCCACTCACTTTATCCTGCATAAATACAAGGAAAAGCACCTGATCTTTGAAAAGCAGGAGAAGCAGCCGAAGGAGTGGATTTTCTCATGAACTACGACGAGATACTGTGTAAGCGCATCCAGGATGTGAAGCCCTCCGGCATCCGGCGCTTTTTTGACATTCTGGAGGAGATGAAGGACGCCATCTCCCTGGGTATCGGTGAGCCAGATTTCGTTACCCCCTGGCACATCCGGGACGCCGGCATCTACTCCCTGGAGAAGGGATTTACCAAGTATACCGGCAACGCCGGTATGGCGGAGCTGCGGCGGGAGATTGCTGCCTATCTGGCCCGCCGGTTCGACCTGCACTACAATTTTGCCGACCAGATCGTGGTTACCGTAGGCGGCAGCGAGGCCATTGACCTGACTCTGCGATGCCTGCTTAACCCCGGCGATGAGGTCATCGTGCCTGTGCCCTCTTTCGTGTGCTACGGGCCCCTGGCCTCCATGGCCGGCGGTACCCCGGTGTATGTGGAGCTGAAGGCAGAGAACGAGTTCCGCCTCACCCCCGAGCAGCTGAAGGCCGCCATTACCCCCCGCACCAAAGTGCTGGTGCTGCCCTTCCCATCCAACCCCACCGGCGGCATTATGGGCCGGGAGGACCTGGAGGCCATTGCCGAGGTGCTGCGGGGCACCAACATCATGGTGCTCTCCGACGAGATCTACGCCGAGCTGACCTATGGCCAGCACCATGTCTCCATGGCCAACTTGCCTGATATGTACGACCGCACCATCGTGGTCAACGGCTTCTCCAAGAGCCATGCCATGACCGGCTGGCGAATGGGCTACGTCTGCGGGCCCGCCCCGGTTATCAAGCAGATGCTGAAACTCCACCAGTTCGGCATCATGTCCGCCCCCACCGTCAGCCAGTACGCCGCCATTGAGGCCATGCGCAACGGCGACGGCGACATCGAGCATATGCGGGACGAGTACGACGGCCGCCGCCGCTATCTGGTGGAGGGTCTGCGCCGCATTGGCCTGCCCTGCTTTGAGCCCAGAGGGGCCTTCTATGTGTTCCCCGACATCCGGGGCACCGGTCTGAGCTCCGATGAGTTCTGTGAGCGCTTCCTGATGGAGGAGAAGGTGGCCGTTATCGCCGGTTCCGCCTTCGGCCCCGGCGGCGAGGGCTTCGTCCGCTGCTGCTACGCCACCTCCATGAAGGATATTGCCGAGGCCCTGACGCGTATGGACAACTTCCTGACCAACCTGAAGAAAAAGCAGGCCAGAGAGCAGGAATAAGAAAAGGAGGAGAGGATATGTACATCACCTGTCTGGATATGGAGGGCGTTCTGGTCCCTGAGATCTGGATCGCCTTTTCCGAGGCCACTGGTATCCCGGAGCTGCGCCGCACCACCCGGGACGAACCTGACTACAACAAGCTGATGCAGTTCCGTCTGAATATTCTGAAAGAGCATGGACTGGGCCTGAAGGAGATCCAGGACACCATTGCCACCATTGATCCCCTGCCCGGGGCCAAGGAATTTATGGATGAGCTGCGCTCCTTCAGCCAGGTGATCATCCTCAGCGATACCTTTGAACAGTTTGCACAGCCCCTGATGAAGAAGCTGGGCTGGCCCACCCTGATGTGCAACACGCTGGAGGTGGCCGCTGACGGAACCATCACCGGCTTCCAGATGCGCTGCCCCCAGTCCAAGCTGACCACGGTGAAGGCCCTCCAGTCCATTGGCTACGACACTATCGCCGCTGGGGACAGTTTCAACGACCTGGGCATGATCCAGGCCAGCAAGGCGGGCTTCCTCTTCAAGAGCACCGACCAGATCAAGGCCGATCATCCGGAGCTGCCCGCCTACGAGGAATTCCCCGATCTGCTGGCCGCCATCCGGAACGCGATGGACTGAGTACCACCCAAACTTCATGTCTGGAAGTGAGTGAGCAATATGCTGCGGCAATTTGAGGGACTGGCCTTCCGACCGGCCGACATCCTGCTGCCCCGGGACTGCGAATACTGCAAGTGGTCGGTGGTGGCCTGCGATCAGTATACCTCCCAGCCGGACTACTGGCAGCGGGTGGAGGAGTATGTGGGCTCCGCCCCCTCCGCCCTGCGGCTCATCCTGCCGGAGAGCTGCCTGGACGGTCCCAATGTAGAGACCGATATTATGGAAGTCAACAATACCATGACCCGCTACCTGCGGGAGGAGCGCTTTCAGGAGTTCCCCAACGCCCTCATCTATGTGGAGCGGCGGCTGGATAACCTGAAGGTGCGCCGGGGCCTGGTGGGCATGGTGGATCTGGAGCAGTACGACTATGAGCCCGGCTCCGGCGCCGCCGTCCGGGCTACCGAGGGCACCGTCATGTCCCGTATTCCGCCCCGGGTGGCGGTGCGGAAGAACGCCCCCCTGGAGCTACCCCACGTTATGCTGCTGACCGACGATCCCCAGAAAACGGTCATTGAACCTCTGGCCCAGCGGAAAGACAGAATGCAGAAGGTGTATGACTTTGACCTGATGGAGCGTGGGGGACACATCACCGGCTGGCTGCTGGATGAAGAGAGTATGGCCCTGGTGGCCGACGCACTGTCGGCCCTGGCTGATCCCGCCGCCTTCCGGGCCAAATACGGCACAGAGGAGGTCATGGCCTTTGCCGTGGGAGACGGCAACCACTCCCTGGCCACGGCCAAGGAGTGCTATGAGCGTCAGAAACGACTGACTCCCAAAGAGCAGTGGAGCCGTCTGCCTGCCCGCTTCGCCCTGTGCGAACTGGTGAACCTCCACGATCCAGCCCTGGAATTTGAGGCCATCCACCGGGTGCTCTTCGGCGTAGAGCCGGAGCAGGTGGTGGATGCACTGGTAAAGAACTTCCCCGGCGCTTTCCGGGGTGAGGGGGAGGGCCATGTCCTCCGCTATGTCCACGCAGGCGGGCAGGGCGCAGTCACCGTGCCCAACCCCACCGCGCAGATGGAGGTGGGCACCCTTCAGCCCTTCCTGGATACCTATGTGAAGGAACAGGGCGGACGGATCGACTACATCCACGGGGCTGATGTGGCCCGTACCCTGGCGGCCCGGCCGGGCAACCTGGCCTTCCTGCTGCCTGCCATGGGGAAGGACCAGCTGTTCCCCACTGTGATCCACGACGGGGCCCTGCCCCGCAAGACCTTCTCTATGGGCGAGGCCCATGACAAGCGCTTTTATCTGGAGGCGCGCAAGATCCGATAAGGAGGAGTCTCATGGCAGTCCTGGAGGTCAAGGCCTACGCCAAACTGAATCTGTCCCTGGATGTGCTGGGAAAGCGGCCTGACGGCTACCACGATATGCGGATGGTGATGCAGACGGTGGGGGTGACCGATACCCTGCGCCTGGAGACCGGCACCGGGCAGCCCCTGCGGATGGAGAGCAATCTGGGCTTTTTGCCTGCCAACGAACACAATCTGGCTGCCGCCGCCGCCCTGCGGCTGTGCGAAGCGGCGGGGGTGGACCACGGCGGGCTGTCCATCCGGCTGGACAAGACCATCCCGGTGTGTGCCGGCCTGGCGGGCGGCAGTGCCGACGCCGCTGCTGTGCTCCGGGGGCTGAACAAGCTGCTGGGCCTGGGCCTGTCCTGGGAGCGGCTGGAGGAGATCGGAGCCCTGGTGGGCTCTGATGTGCCCTACTGCGTCCGGGGAACCACCGCCCTAGCTGAGGGCAGGGGGGAGATACTCACCGATCTGCCCCCTCTGCCGTCCTGTCTGGTGGTGCTGTGCAAGCCCGCTTTCTCAGTGTCCACGCCGGAGCTGTTCCGTACGCTGGACGGCTGCCGGATTCGCCGGCGGCCCGATACGGCCGGGTTGATTGCGGCGCTGAAGAGCGGTGATCTGCCCGGGGTGGCCCGGCGGATGTATAACGTCTTTGAGGACGCTCTGCCCAGCCGCCGTGCCCAGGAAATTGACGCCATTAAAAATGTGATGATCCAGCACGGCGCCCTTGGCGCCTCCATGAGCGGCACCGGTCCCACTGTATTTGGACTTTTTGACCACGAGGAACGGGCTAAAAGTGCTTTTGACGCGCTGAAGGAGCAGTACCAAGAGACATTTTTGGCCCAGACCGTGGAAAATCTGCTGGAACAGGTATAAAATCAAAAATCACCGTCCACAATGGAGACAAACCAATGTGGACGGTGATTTTTTATGAAACAGAGCAAGACCCTGCGGCGCTGGGAATTGGCTCTTTTGCTGGGTGTGGCCATTGCGGCTCTGGCAGGGGTCTGGCTGGATCGGAGTCAGGCGGCCCTGTCCGATCAGGTGATCCGGCTCCATGTGCTGGCTAACTCCGACTCGGAGGCTGACCAGGCCCTGAAGCTGAAGGTGCGGGACCGGGTACTAGGCGCGGCGTCGGATTACTTTGTGCCTGGGGCCACCTTGGAAGAGACCAGAGAGGTTCTGACAGAACATTTGGCCGACATAGCAGCTGCCGGAGCAGATCAGGTGGCGGAGGAGGGGTATCAGTATCCGGTGACGGTCTCCCTGGAGGACAACTACTGGTTTCCCACCAAGCAGTACACAGATTTTGCCCTGCCCGCCGGAGAGTATACCGCCCTGCGGGTGGTGATCGGCGAAGGCGCCGGTCAGAACTGGTGGTGCGTGGTCTTTCCCCCCTTGTGCCTGGGTTCGGTCAGTGAGACGGCGGCCCAGACCGCCCTCAGCGACGGCTTTACCCAGGACCAGGTGTCCCTCATCACCGGAGAGGACGAGGGGTATGTGGTGAAGTTCAAGGCCATTGAGCTGTGGGAGGGCTTCCAGCACTGGATCACAGGCGGATAAAAAGACAGGCTCGGCTGTAAGCCGAGCCTGTCTTTTTGTATAAAGAAAACCACTCGCTAGGCGAGTGGTTCCAAAAAGCCTATGGCGATGAAAGTGATAAAGAAACTCCCTTTGCTATAATGAAAGTGCGGTCTGCCAACTGCACAAACGATAG